>NZ_JNZA01000021.1 GCF_000717345.1 Streptomyces lydicus
ACAAGCTCACCGACCCGGTCGCCAACATCACCGCCGCCGCCAACTACGCGGCGCACCGCTACGGCTCCATCGACAACGTCAACTCGGCCTACTGAGCCGGGTGTAGCAGCCCAGCAGCGGTCCGGTCGGACCGCACCGGGTGCCGCGGTACGGCACCCGGACACGGCAACGGCAGTGGCCCTGCCCGCATCGCGCGGGTGGGGCCATTGCCGTTGCCGGTCGCGTCCGCGTCAGTAGCGGAAGTCGCGGGCCAGGTTGCCGCCCCCGAGGAGGGCGTGAATCACCTCACCGGCGACCCGAAGTCCCTCCTGGTCCCTGGCGGTGAGCTGGCGGTGGTCGTCCACGGGGGCCGCGACGGCGGAGCCGGTGGCGAGGAAGCCGGTGACCAGAAGGCCGCTGACGACAACGGCGATACGACGGAACATGGCGCACTTCCCTACGGTGAGTGACAGCTGTGTGCGGTGTCACTGTCGGGGAGCGGACGGCCCGTCGTCACGCGACAGCCCGGTCGCTGCTGCGAACGGACCAGCAGCACCGCCGTATCGCCGTACCGGACGGTTCCCCAACGGCCCAGCCGGCGGCGGCCGGTCCCGGCGAGGGACCCGCGCCGGCCCGCCGCCGGCCGGCAAGTGAATCAGGGCACAATTGCCGCCCTTTTGGCCTCAGCACCAGTGCCCCTCACCACATTTGACACACTTCCCGGCCCGGCGCCGGACAGCCGGGCGGATGAATTGCCTTCCAGGCGCGCATGAAGTGGTGCCGGGGAGCGGTAATTCCGCTGTGAGCCAGGCAACTTATAGACCCCACTCAAGCGGCTTTTACGGCCGCTTCCAGGTGACTCGGGGCACGCGACGTACGTCACTTACGACCGTGCCTAGTGAGTTTCTCATCCGCCCTTTCCCGCTCAACGCGGCTAGATACGCTCATCACTTCAAAGATCAGGGTTTATCTCACGAAGGCGATTAGTACAGAGCACCATTGCCTCAATTCGGGACGGTCGCTAAACATGGATTCAGACGCACCGAGAGCGAGCTTGCGGCTCACGCCACGAAGGCGAACGCAGCGAAGAACTCCGGTGCGCCACGCGCCGCCAAATAAGGCCGCCTCCCCGTACCCGTACCTGGAAGAGGTCACCCTGCATGCCCAGCTTCACCCTGCCCCGCGCTGTCCGGAACACCCGCATCACCCGCACCCACAAGGTCGCCGTGGCCGTCCTGGCCGCCGCGGGCGTCACCTCGGGCCTTTCCCTCACCTCGGCCCCGGACACCGCACAGGCTGCTTCTGAGCACTCCTCGGTCGCGGTCAAGCCCGTCCACGCGAACGGTCAGCCCGCGAAGGCCGACGACGCCAAGACCGGCCGCCCGGTGACCGCCTCGGTCGCCGACCACATCAAGGTCACCGCCGTCGCCAAGCAGCACAAGGCGCAGCAGGCCGCGAGCCGCTCCGCGGACCGCCCGGCCGTCAAGAGCTACCCGAACAACCTGGACGGCTGGATCCGTCAGTCGCTGGACATCATGAAGGCCAAGGGCATCCCCGGCTCCTACGAGGGCCTGCACCGCAACATCATGCGCGGGCAGCTTGCGAAGCGGCGGAATGGCGCGTTCGCCGCTGCGCGGGACAGCGGGCCACGGCACAGCCGGGGCCCGCTTCGCGCTGTCCGGGACCGTCCGGCGCCGGACCGCGCGCCGGACCGCGCGCCGGACCGCGCGCCGGACGGGGGTTCCACCCGCCATCCGGGTGAGATGAAGGGCCGGACGGCGGACTGACGGCCTGTTGGGTCATACGGCCAGGCGGTTCTGCGTATAAGTCTCTTATCGGCAGAATTCTGCTCAAAAGCTGCCGAACTTGACTCAACCGATGGCCTCGGAGGCATGCGATGCCCTTGCGCAGATCCGGTCCGGCCCGCCGTACAGTCCCCCTTGCGGCCGGAAAGCTCTTTTCTCTTCTCTCCGTGCTCGCTCTGCCCCTCGCGCTGCCCGGCCACGCCACGGCGTCGGACACCGGGCTGGTGCCGGCCCACCCCGAGCAGGACTGGATGGGGTCCACGATCATCGCCCACGAGGGCGGTGACCGGGCCGGCGGGATCGAGCCGCGGGCGTCGCACAGCCGGGCCGTGTCCGGCGTCGACGTCTCCAGCCACAACAAGCACGTCGGCTGGAAGTCGCTGCGCAGGTCAGGGGTGCGTTTCGCATACGTCAAGGCCACCGAGGGAACCGCTTACACGAACCCGTACTTCACGCAGCAATACCGGGGCTCGTACGAATCCGGCATGATCCACGGCGCGTATCACTTCGCGCTGCCGGACCACTCCAGCGGCAGCACGCAGGCGCGGTACTTCGCCGAGCACGGCGGCGACTGGTCCAGGGACGGCAGGACGCTGCCCGGCGCGCTCGACATGGAGTACAACCCCTACGGTGCGACCTGTTACGGCAAGAGCGCCAAGGCGATGGTCAACTGGATCGACGACTTCGTGGAGACTTACCGGGACGAGACCGGCCGGGACGCGGTGATCTACACCTCGACCAACTGGTGGAAGCGGTGCACGGGCAATTCCGGCCGGTTCGGCCGGTCGAACCCGCTGTGGATCCCGCGCTACGGCTCCTCCGTCGGCTCACTTCCGGCCGGCTGGCGGTTCCACAGCATCTGGCAGCACACCTCCTCGGGCCACCCGATCGGCGACCGCAACCGCTTCAACGGGAGCTACAGCCGCCTCAAGGTCCTCGCGAACGGCGGCGACGACGACTGACCCGGCGCTCCGCTTCCCCACCGCGACGGCCGGTCTCCGCCGCCCTTCCGGGCACCGGAGACCGGCCGTCGCGATTCGCCCTGCCGTTCGCGACAACTCCGTTCGTGACAACCCCGTTCGAACAATAGGGAATTCTTCTCGCGGTACAACCATCGGTGGCCTTGCGTGGTCCAACACTGCGAAATGACCACGCGAAGCACAGCACCCGACGGGGGTATTCCCATGAAGCGTTCCCGTGCCATCGCAGGATCAGCCGCCGCACTCGCCGTGGCGGGTCTCGCCACAATGGCGACCGCCACCGGCGCAGCCGCCGCGCCCACCGCCGCCGCCTACAACAGCGCCTGCGGCAGCGGCTACAAGGTGGTGAATTCCGTACCGGTCACCGGCAAGGGGACCGTGTACCTGACGTACAGCGCGACGACCGGAAAGAACTGTGTCGTCACCGTGCGGAACAGCCCCGGTGCGCCGGTGTACATGTACACCTATCTCACCGCGACCGACGGCAGTTCCGACTACGTTTACGACAGCGGTCAGTACACCTCGTACGCCGGCCCGGTCTATCTGCCCGGCAAGGGCATCTGTGTGGACTGGGGCGGCGCGATCGGGTCGGTCAGCGTCAGCGTTTCCGGCTCCAACTGCGGCCGGCTGGCCGCCGGTGTCGTGACGCACCACTGAGCCCCCCGCTCCACGGCACCGCTGACGACGCACCGAGCGGCGCCCGGCGGCGGGTTCCCGGGCAGCGCCCGCCCGGGAACCCGGCCCGGGCGCCACTCGCGTGGTCAACTCCCGTGTTGTGCCCGCGCGTTGAGAGGCCACTCCCGGCCCAGTGCCCGCAGTGCGGAGCGCGCCGCGTTGTGCCCGCACATGCCGTGCGCGCCGGCGCCGGGCCAGGTCGCGGCCGAGCAGAGGAAGACGCCGGGGACGCCGGTGCGGTACGGGTCGAGGGCGACCCGCGGGCGCATGGCGAGCCGCAGCGGGGTGTTGGCCCCGCCGATGATGTCACCGCCGACGAGGTTGGGGTTGCCGCGTTCGAGGTCGGCCGTCGAGGTGGCCGTGGCCGCCACGACGCGCTCCCGCGTGCCCGGCGCGAAGCGTTCGAACTGCGCGAGCATCGCGGCGGTGGCGTCGCCGCGGTAGCCGTGCGGCACGTGCGCGTAGGCGGAGACGGGGTGCACCGTGCCGGCGGAGCGGCCGGGGTCGGCGAGGTACTGCTGGGAGACCAGGAGGAACGGGCGCTCGGGCATCCGTCCGCGGAACACCGCACGCTCCGCGTGGGCGATCTGCTCGAAGCTGCCGCCCAGATGTATGGTGCCGGCGCGGCGGCAGGGCTCGGCGCGCCAGGGCACCCCGCCCTCGACCGCCAGATCGAGCTTGAACGCGGCGGGGCCGTGCCGGTGGCGGGTGTAGGCGCGCCGCACCCGGGGCGGCAGCCGGTCGCCGATCACCGCCGCCGCGGCGGCCGGCGCGAGGTCGAGCAACACCGTCGCGGCGGGCGGGAGTTGGTCGAGCGAGTGGATGCGTACGCCGGTCTCGATCCGGCCGCCCGCGTCTTCGAGCAGTGCGGCCAGCGCACGGGCGAGGGCGGCCGAACCGCCCTTGGCCACCGGCCAGCCGTAGCGGTGTCCAGCTGCGATGATCATGAGTCCGATGGACGCGGCCAGCGGCTGGGTCAGCGGACCGAAGAGGTGGGCCGCGGCCCCGCCGAAGAGTCCCCGGGCGGCCTCCGTGCGGAACCGGCGGGCGATCAGGGTGGCGGGCTGCAGCGCGTGCAGCCCGAAGCGGGCGAGCCGCACGGGGTGCCGGGGAATCTTGACGAGCGGCCGCATCACCTCGTCCAGGAGAACCTCGGCGTCGGCCGCCGTCGGCCCGAAGAGCCGTTCCCAGGCGGGCCCGTCGGCGCCGAGCCCGTCGGCCGTCCGCGCGACCGAGCGGTACAGCGCCCCGGCGGTGCCGGAGTCCACCGGGTGGGCCAGGTCGATCTCGGCGCGGCGCCACTCCAGCCCGTACGCCGCGAGGTCCAGGGTCCGCAGGAACGGGGAGCCGGCGCCCATCACATGCGTCGAGGAGCAGTGGTCGAACAGCACGCCGGGCACCGACAGCTCGCCGCTGCGGAGCCCGCCGCCGATCTCGTCGGCCGCCTCCAGCACCGTCACCCGCAGCCCGGCGAGCGCCAGCGTGACCGCCGCTGCCAGGCCGTTCGGTCCGGCGCCCACCACCACTGCCGCCTCGCGTGCGCCCCCGGCTCGTTCCGTCATGCCTCCAGCATGCCAAGGCGTACGGAAACCGCCGGCGAGGAGCGGCCGTGACGCCCCTCATGGGCATCGTTCTCCGGACACCCGCGACACGGCGGGCGCCGGCCACCCGACCAGGAGGCAGCATGGCATTCCGTCGCTCCACAGCAGGTACCGGAACCGAAGCCGGGGGCGAGGACCGGCCGGCCTCGGAGTCGGAGCGGTTACTCTTCGGCGGCCGGCTGCGCGACGATCACGCCTGGTCGCGGCACGACGGTGCGTTCACCGAACTCGGGTTGCGGGCGATGGTGCTGCGGCTGCCGCACCTGCTGGCGCTCACCGCCCGGCTGGCGCACCGGGCCGACGCCCGGGCGCTGCGGACGGTGGTCGGCGCCGAGACCGGCCGGGGTGTGGCGCAGGCCATCGCCATGGTGAACCTCAACGGGGTGCTGGCGGCGCTGCTGGGCGGCGGGGCGACCACGGAACGGCTGCGCGGCGCCCTGCCCGCGTTGCTCACCGTGGGTCTCGTCGCGGTGGCCGGTGCGGTGTTGAAGTCCGTGTCGACGATGGGTACCGGACGGCTGGAGCCGAAGGTCGAGCGGGTGGCGACCGAGCTGTACCTGCGGGCCGCGCAGCGGGTGGAAATGGCGGCGGTGGAGGACGCCGAGTTCCACAAGCGGCTGGAGAGCGCGCGGTTCGGGGCGGGGGCGGCGCGGCGGATGATCCAGTACGGCACCTCGGTGATCAACGCCCTGCTGTCGCTGACCGCGGCGGTCGGGGTGCTGACGGCGTTGCATCCGGCGCTGCTGCCGTTGATCGTGCTGATGACGCTGCCCAGCGCCTGGGCAGCGCTGTCGGTCGCCCGCCGGAACTACCTCTCGCACCTGGCGTGGATGCAACACGCCCGCGCGGGAAGGCTGTTGAGCGATCTGCTGACCTCCGCGCAGGCCGCGGCGGAGATCCGGGTCCACGGCATCGGCGGATTCCTGCTGCGGCACTTCCGGTTGATGGCCGAGGACTCGGAGCTGGAGCAGACCCGGCTGGCCCGACTGGCCGCCCGTACGGGGCTGGCTGCGGCGCTGGGGACGGGCGCGGCGACGCTGGCCGCGTTCGGGGTGCTCGGGTGGCTGCTGTGGAGCGGCGCGATGGCGCTGTCGGTGGGTGGCACGGCGGTGATCGCGCTCCGTACCGGCTCCGGGGCGCTCGACAGCCTCGTACGCCAGATCAACTACCTGCACGAGGAGGCCCTGTTCGTCGGCGATCTGGAGCACGTCCAGGCCGAGGCCGGGGTCCGGGCGATCCCGGACCGGGGGCGGGCGCTGCCGGAGCGGCTCGACGAGATCCGCTTCGAGAAGGTCACCTTCAGCTACCCGGGCACCGACGTGCCGGCACTGCGCGAGCTGGACCTGGTCGTACCTGCCGGGAAGATCGTCGCGCTGGTCGGCAGCAACGGGTCGGGCAAGACGACGGCGGTGAAGCTGCTGTCGGGGCTGTACACGCCGGACGAGGGACAGGTCCTGGTGGGAGGGGTGCCCACCGACGCCGTCGACCGGCACGCCCTGTTCTCCCGGGTCTCCACGGTCGGCCAGGACTACTTCCGCTGGCCGTTCACCGCGCGGGCGAACATCGCGATCGGCCGGGCGGACGCGCCGCTGACGGACCACCGGCTGGCCGGCGCGGTGCGGTACGCGGACGCCGAGGAGGTGGTCCGGGAGATGCCGCGGGGGCTGGACACCCTGCTCGCCCGCGGTTACAAGGGCGGTCACAATCTTTCCGGCGGCCAGTGGCAGAAGCTGGCCATCGCCCGGGCGCGCTACCGCGACGGGGAGATCCTGGTCGTCGACGAGCCGACCGCGGCGCTGGACGCGGCGGCCGAGCAGGAGGTCTTCGCCAAGATCCGGAATCTCGCCGCCGACGGGCAGACGATCGTGCTGATCACCCACCGGCTGCATTCCGTCCGGCACGCCGACCTCATCTACCTCATGGAGCACGGGCGGACCGTCGAGCGCGGCACCTTCCGCGAGCTGATGTCCCCGTCCGCGCCGGGCGGTTTCCGCGCCCTGTACGAGCTCCAGCGCAGCCAGTTCCAGACGGAGGCGGAGGAGGCGGAGACGGACCGGCCGTCGCTGCCGGCCCAGAACGTCCCGGCGGGAAACGGGAGTTGAGGTCAGCGCCGGTCGGGGGCCCCGGCAGCGGGCAGGTGCTCGGGCACGTCCCGGGCGGTGAGCCGTCCGGCCGCGGCGGCGATGTTGCGGGCCATGCCGCCGAACACCGCGGCGTGGAAGGGCGAGACCGCCCACCAGTACGCGTGGCCGGCCAGCCCGTGCGGGTGGAACAGGGCCCGCTGGCCGTAGCGCGTACGGCCCCGGTCGTCGCGGCCGACGGTCATCTCCAGCCAGGCCAGGCCGGGCAGCCGCATCTCGGCGCGCAGCCGCAGCAGGCGTCCCGGCACGACCTCCTCGACGCGCCAGAAGTCGAGCGAGTCACCGACCCGCAGCCGGCGGGCGTCGCGTCGGCCGCGGCGCAGTCCGACCCCGCCGACCAGCCGGTCCAGCCAGCCGCGCACCGCCCAGGCGAGCGGGAAGGAGTACCAGCCGTTCTCGCCGCCGATGCTCTCCACCACCCGCCACAGCGCCTCGGGGGGCGCGTCCACGGTCTGTTCCCGGCAGTCGGTGTAGAGGCTGCCGCCCGCCCAGTCGGGGTCGGTGGGCAGCGGGTCGCTGGGGGCGCCGGGGGCGGCGGCGTTGGACCAGCGGGTGGAGACGTCGGCGTCCCGTACCCGGCGCAGGGCGAGGGCCAGGGCGTCGTCGAAGGCGAGCGGGTGGCCCGGCGGGTCCGGGGCGGGGACGTAGCGTGCGATGTCGTGCTCGTGGCAGACGACCTCGTGGCGCAGTGACTCGGCGAGCGGACGGGCGATGCTTGGCGGTACGGGGGTGACGAGTCCGATCCAGAGGCTGGACAGGCCGGGGGTGAGTACCGGCACCGGCAGGATGAGCCGTTCGTGCAGGCCGGCGACGCGCGCGTAGCGCTGCATCATGTCGCGGTAGGTGAGGACCTCGGGCCCCCCGATGTCGAAGGTCCGGCTGACGTCGTCGGGGAGGCGGGCACAGCCCACCAGGTAGCGCAGCACGTCGCGAACAGCGATCGGCTGGATGCGGGTGCGGACCCAGCTGGGGGTGACCATGACCGGGAGGCGTTCGGTGAGGTAGCGGAGCATCTCGAACGAGGCCGAACCGGAGCCGATGATGACGGCGGCGCGCAGCACCGCGGTGGGCACTCCGGAGTCCAGCAGGATCCGCCCGACCTCGGCGCGGGAGCGCAGGTGCGGCGAGAGGTCCCGTTCGGGGATGCCCTGCGGGGTGAGTCCGCCGAGGTAGACGATCCGGCGGACGCCGGCGGCGCGGGCCGCACGGGCGAAGGTCCGGGCGGCCAGGCGGTCGGTCTCCTCGAACCCCTGCCCGCTGCCCAGGGCGTGCACCAGGTAGTACGCGACGTCGACGCCGGCCATCGCGGGACGGACCGAGTCGGCGTCGGTGAGGTCGCCGCGCAGCACCTCCGTCCGCGCGGCCCAGGGGTGGTCGCGTAGCTTCTCCGGGCTCCTGGCCAGCGCGCGCACCGTGTATCCGGCCGCGAGCAGCTCGGGGATCAGACGGCCGCCGATGTATCCGGTGGCGCCGGTGACCAGGGCGCGCGGCGCCGGCGAGCCGGCTACGTCGACCATGCGGACGGCCTCCTCCGGCCGGCGGGCGCGGTACGGCCGGCCTGCCCGCCAGTCTGTCACCGGTTCGCCGGCGGGGCATCACGGCCCGGGGGCCGGGGCGGCACGGGAACCGTGCGGGCGGGCCCGGCTGGGGCCCGGGTGCGCGACGGTCGGGTCAGGCGGGCAGCAGGGCGTTCACGGCGCGGCGCTCTTCCACGGCCTGGGCGAAACGGTCCGCGGCCGGCAACGGCGCGGCGGCGTACGGCCGTTGGCGGTCGCGCCGGTCAGTCGTGGGGGCAGGGGCCGGTGCTCTCGCGGGCCTCCAGGTGCGGGAGTTCGCCCTGCACGGTGCGGTGCGGGCCGCCGTCGAGGACGGCGAGGAGTTCCTGGGCGGCGAGCCGACCGAAGCCGGGCGTGTCCCGGACGAGCGCGGTCAGGCGCGGGTGGGTGACCCGGCACAGCGCCGAGTCGTCCCAGGCCACGATGGACAGCGCGGCCGGTACGGGGATGCCACGCCCGGCGGCCACCGCGGTGCCGGCCACGGCCATCACGTCGTTGTCGTAGATGATCGCGGTGGGCGGCCGTGCGGCGTCGAGGAGGCGGCGGGTCGCCTCGGCCCCTTCGGCGTCGGAGTAGTCGGTGGTCACGGAGCGGACGTGGCGTGCGTCGAGGCCGCGCAGCGCCGCCTCGGTGCGCAGCGAGCGGATGCGGCGTTCGGTGTGGGCCAGCCCGGGCAGGCCCGCGACGTGCACGATGCGGCGGTGGCCGAGGCCGTAGAGGTGGTCGAGGATCCGGGCCATGGCCTTCGCGTCGTCGGCCCAGACGGTGGCGAGGGGCGGCTGCGCGGCGGCGTCCGGTGGCGGGGCTGCCGGGGCGGCGGCGTCCGGGTGCGGAGCCACCGCGGCGGGGGCGGCCGGGCCGCCGATGACGACCGCGGGCAGGCCGAGCGCGGTGAGCAGCTGCGGGCGGGGGTCCTCGGTGCGCGGATCGACGACGAGGACGCCGTCCACCCGGCGCTCGGCCCACCAGCGGCGGTAGAGCGCGCACTCGGTGCCGAGGTCCTCGACGACCTGGAAGAGCAGGGCGATCTTCCGGGCGGAGAGCACTTCCTGGATGCCGGAGACCAGTTGCAGGAAGAAGGACTCCACGCCCAGGGTCTGCGCGGGCCGGGCGAGCACCAGGCCGAGGGCGCCGGCCCGTTCGCCGGACAGGGCGCGGGCGGCGCTGTTGGCCTGCCAGCCCAGTTCCTCGGCGACGCGGCGGACCCGGGCGCGGGTGTCCTGGGAGACGCCCGGGCGGTCGTTGAGCGCGAAGGAGACGGCGCTCTCCGAGACCCCGGCCCGGCGGGCGATGTCCTTGATGGTCGGGCGGCGCGCCGGCTTGGGGCGGGCGGCCTCACCGGGCGCTGTCATGGCGGGCTCTCCTCGGACTTAACCGCATTAGTGCGCTCAGTCTGATCAGCCGGGGATGAGCTGTCAAACGCCGCGCAAAGGCCCGGTGCGGCGGTCGGTGCGGTGGCCGGTCACTAGCACTGAAAAGCCGTTCCAGTCGCGGGTATTGACACCTACTAAAACGCATTAGTAGCGTCTGCCGCATCGTCGCCCGAGGGCTCGGAGAACGTTCGGCCGAGCAGCTGTGAACGCCAGATATTCCTTTTTTGATGCCATAAAGCAAGGGGCGTTTTCGGTCTTCCGCGGCGCGCATTCACCGATGTCTGGTCCGAGCAGAGGAGCCGCCAGTCATGCGTATTTCCCGTCGAGCCGCCGCCGCGACCGCCGTCGTGGTCACCTCGGCACTCGCCCTGACCGCGTGCGGGGCCTCGGGAGGATCCGACGGGGCGGACAGCGCCTCGGGGAAGGTCGAGGGGCAGGTCACCTTCCAGACCTGGAACCTCAAGGCGAATTTCAAGGATTACTTCGAGGGCGTGATCTCGGACTTCGAGCATAAATATCCGCACACCAAGGTGAAGTGGGTGGATCAGCCGGCCGAAGGATATCCGGAGAAACTGAGTGCGGACGCGGCGGGCGGCACGCTGCCTGATGTGGTGAATGTGTCACCCGATCTCGCCTATCCGCTGGCGAAGGCGGGACTCGCACTCGACCTGGACAAGGCGGCGGGGAAGTACCGCGGCGAGTATCTGCCCGGGGCGTGGCAGAGCCATGAGATGCCGGGACTGCCGGGCGTTTACGCGTTCCCCTGGTATCTGAACACCGGCCCGATGTTCTACAACAAAGAGCTCTTCCGGAAGGCCGGACTCGATCCGGAGAAGCCGCCGACGACCTACGACCAGCTGTTCCGGGACGCGGTGTCGATGGCGCGGCACAGCGACCGGAAGACGGCGATGCTCGCCAGCACTCCGTCGATCGAGGACTTCGGGCGGTACGGCGTGCGGCTGATGAACGCCCAGGGCACGGAGTTCACGTTCAACGAGCCCAAGGGCGTCGAGCTGCTGCGGCACTACAAGGAGCTGTACGCGGCCGGGGCGCTGGACTCCCAGGCGCTCACCGCGCAGGCCGAGTCATCGGGGCGGAAGTTCCAGCAGGAGTCGGTGGCCATGAATCCGGGCAGCGCTCTCGACCTGGAGAACTTCAAGAAGGAGGCACCGAGCCTCTACCGGCACATCGGCATCACGGACGCGGTCAACAACACCGGTAAGGCCAATATGTACGTCCAGGGCCTGATGGTGAATGCGCAGAGCAAGGTGAAGGCGGCCGCGGTGGCGTTCGCGCACTTCGTCACCGACAAGGAGAACCAGATGGCCTTCGCCAAGAAGGTCACGATCTTCCCGAGCACCAAGGGCTCGCTGGACGATCCGTACTTCACCAAGGAGGACGGTACCGACACGACCCGCGTGCGGGTGGCGTCCGCCAAGTCGCTGAAGACCGCGGTCAATTACACGCCGGTGCTGCTCAGCGACCAGATGAAGACCGTGCTGCGCAATGCGGTGGCGAAGGCCGTACAGGGCAAGGAGTCGCCCCGGGCGGCGCTGGACGGCGCGGTCGCCGAGTGCAACCGTCTGCTGAAGACCGGCTGAGGCCGGGGCAACCGTGAAAACGCACCGTTCCGCCAGCCCGTGGCTTTTCCTGGGCCCCGGCCTTCTGGTGGTCGCCGCCTTCAGTCTCTATCCCTTCCTCAGCACCGTGGCGCACTCGTTCACCGATGCCCGCACCCTGACCGAGGGGCGGTTCATCGGCAGCGCCAATTACCGGGAGCTGATCCAGGACGCGATGTTCTGGACCGGGCTGCGCAACAGCGCGCTCTACGTCCTCGGGGTCGTCCCGCTGCTGGTGGTCCTGCCGCTGCTGCTGGCGATGCTGGTGCAGCGGCAGATCCCCGGGATCACCTTCTTCCGTGCCGCGTTCTACACCCCGGTGGTCGCCTCCGTCGTCGTGGTGGGGCTGATCTGGGTGTGGCTGCTGGACGACCGGGGTCTGATCAACGCGCTGCTCGACGGGCTGGGCTTCGGCAAGGTCGGCTTCCTCAGCGATCCGTGGCTGCTGCTGTTCAGCGCGATGGCGGTCACGGTCTGGAAGGGCCTCGGCTACTACATGATCATTTATCTGGCGGCGCTGGCGAACGTCCCCCGGGAGCTGCACGAGGCATGCGCGGTCGACGGCGCCGGAGCGGTGCGCCGCTTCCTGACCGTCACGGTGCCCGCGGTGCGCTCGACGATGGTGCTGGTGGCCGCGCTCTCCGCGGTCAACGCCTTCAAGGTGTTCTCCGAGGTCTATCTGATGGCCGGTCCGACCGGCGGCCCCGGCGGGGAGGACACCACCCTGGTGATGCTCGTCCAGCAGGTCGGCACCGGCCTCAGCGGCCGGGTCGGCTACGCCTCCGCGCTCTCCGTCGTGGTGTTCGTGATCACGCTCGGGCTGATGCTGCTGGTGCTCCGCGCGAACCGCAGGGAGGACGCATGAGCGAGCGCGTCATGGCACGCCCCTCGCGGGCGCGGGGCGGGGCGCAGCGGGAGGACGGCAAGCCGGCCGCCGTGCCACGGGGGCGACGGGCCGGGCGGCGGCTGCCGCGGTGGCAGCTGCTGCTGCGCTACCTGCTGCTGCTCGCGGTGCTGGCACTGACCGTAGGACCGTTCCTCTGGCAGCTGTCCACCTCGCTCAAGGGCCCCGGCGAGGACATCTACCGCTATCCGCCGAGTCTGGTGCCGCACCGGGCGACCCTCGCCAACTACGGCGGCGTGGCCCGGATCATCCCGGTGTGGGACTTCGCGCTGAACTCGCTGAAGGTGGCCGCCGCCAATGTGGTCACCAACTGCGCGGGGGCGGCGCTGGCCGGCTACGCGCTGGCCCGGATGCGCTTCCGGGGCCGCCGGGCCGCGCTGGTCGTGTTCGTCATGGCGATGCTGGTGCCGGTCGAGTCCATCATGATCGCCCAGTTCGTGACGATGCGGGAGCTGCAGCTCAACAACACCCTGCTCGGTGTGGTGCTGCCCGGCTGCATCGGGGCGATGAACGTGCTGCTGATGCGGAACGCCTTCGCCGGCCTGCCGTACGAGGTCGAGGAGGCGGCGTTCGTCGACGGCGCCAACGCCTGGCAGCGGTTCGTCCGGATCGCGCTGCCGTCGGTCAAGGGCACTCTCGCGGTCGTCGCGATCTTCGCCTTCATGGGGGCCTGGGACGACTTCCTGTGGCCGCTGATCGTGCTGAGCGACCAGTCGAAGTTCACCCTGACCATCGGCCTGAACTTCCTGCACGGCACCTTCGCGGACAACCAGCGGCTGGTCGCGGCCGGCACCGTCATCGCCGTCCTCCCGCTGATCGTGCTGTTCGCCTGTCTGCAGCGCTACTTCTTCCGCGGCGTCGGTGAGGGCGCCGTCAAGGGCTGAGCCCGCCCGTACGCGCCCGCACCCGCCCCGACCCACAGGAGCCCCATGCGATTCGGCGTCAACTACACCCCCACTCAGGGCTGGTTCCACCACTGGCTGGACTTCGACGCGGATTCCGTACGTGCCGACCTCGATTCCATAGCCGGTCTCGGCCTGGACCACATCCGGGTCTTCCCGCTCTGGCCGCTCTTCCAGCCCAACCGGACGCTGATCCGGCCGCGCGCCGTGGAACAGCTGGTGGAACTGGCGGACGCGGCGGCCGAACGCGGGCTGGACGTCAACGTCGACGGGCTGCAGGGCCATCTGTCGAGCTTCGACTTCCTCCCCGCGTGGACCGCGACCTGGCACCGCCGCAACCTCTTCACCGACCCGGACGTACTGGCCGGGCAGGAGGAGTATCTGCGGACGCTGGCGGCCGCGCTCGCCGACCGGCCCAACTTCCTCGGGATGACGCTCGGCAACGAGATCAACCAGTTCTCCGACGGCCCGCACCCGGACCCCGACCGCATCACCGCCGCGCAGGCCACCGCCTGGCTGGAACGGATGCTGGCGGCCTGCGAGCGGGGCGCCCCGGGCCGGACGCATCTGCACGCCGCCTACGACGCCGCCTGGTACCGCGACGGCCACCCCTTCACCCCCGCCCAGGCGGCCCGGCTGGGCGCGGTCACCGCCGTGCACTCCTGGGTGTTCAACGGCACCGCGCAGCGCCACGGCCCGACGGGCACCGCCACCGAGCAGCACGCCGCCTATCTCATCGAACTGTCGAAGGCGTGGGCGGAGGACCCGCACCGCCCGGTGTGGCTCCAGGAGGTCGGCGCCCCCGCGCCGCACATTCCCGAGGAGCGGGCGGCGGGCTTCACCGAGGCCACCGTGACCCACGCCCTGGACTGCCCGGACGTGTGGGGCGTGACCTGGTGGTGTTCGCACGACGTCTCGCGCTCGCTCGCCGACTTCCCGGAGCTGGAATACGGGCTGGGGCTGCTCGGCAACGACCGCACGGTCAAACCGGCGGGGCGGGCGCTCGCGGCGCTGGCCGAGCAGTGGCGCGGCCGGCAGCACCGGCCGGCGGTCCGCAGCACCGCGCTGGTCGTCGACGCCGGCGAGGCCGGGGCCGCGCCGCGGCGGTCGGTGTGCGCGCCCGGCGGCCCGGTCTTCGAGTCCTGGGCCGAGCTCGCCGCCGAGGGCGTCCGGCCGGCCCTCGTACTGGCCGAACGCGCCGCCGACAGCGCCCACTTGGCGTCCCGTGGCATCACCGCGGTCCTGACGCCCGAGGAGGTCGGGGGCGCCGCGCGGCACCACCGGCCGTCCGCCCCCGCGAGCCGGCGCCCGTCGTCACCGTCCGTCTCCCCTCGGAGGAGTACCTCATGAACCGGCAACCGTCACCCGTCCCCCGCCGTCGTGTGCTGCTGGCCGGGGCGGGTGCCGCGGCCGCGCTGGCCGGCCCGTCCCTCGGGGCGTCCCCCGCACGGGCCGCCGGCCGGCACCGGCCGCGCGCCGCGGACTCGCTGCAGCCGTACGCCTCGTACTGGTTCCCCGATTCGCTGCCGCCGGGCACGCCCGGTGACGGCATCACCTGGCGCAGCCTCGCGGCCTGGCAGCCGGGTACCGACCGGGACCTGGCCTTCAACCGGTCGACGGTGCCGCTCGCCCGGCGCTTCACGCCCGTCCCGGCGCACACCACCGCCCGCGCCGGACAGGCCCGGATCAGCGCGCTGGCGGCCTTCGACCACACCGCGGGCAACCCGTCGCAGGGCTCGGCGACCGCGGACACCTACGCGCCGACCCACTGGGCGCTGCTCGACGAGCTGGTCTTCTGGGGCGGTTCCGCCGGCGAGGGGCTGATCCTGGCGCCGAACGCCCCGTTGGTCGACGCCGCGCACCGCAACGGCGTACCCGTACTGGGCACCGTCTTCCTGCCGCCGGTCGCCTACGGCGGGCAGCTGCGCTGGACGCGTGACCTGGTGCGCAGGGACGCGGCGGGGCGTTTCCCGCTGGCCGCGAAGCTGGTGCAGGTCGCGACGGTGTACGGCTTCGACGGCTGGTTCATCAACGCGGAGACCGGCGGCGGGGACGCCGCGCTGGCCGCGGAGATGCAGGCGTTCCTGCGGGCGCTGCGTGCCGCGGGCGCCGGGCAGGGCGTGCGGATCACCTGGTACGACGCGATGAACCGGACCGGGCAGGTCGGCTGGCAGGGCGCGCTCGACGACCTCAACCGGTCGTTCTTCCAGGACGCTTCCGGGCCGGTCGCCGACAGCCTGTTCGTGGACTTCCGCTGGAGCGCCCGGTCGCTCGCGGACTCCGGGCGGCTGGCGGAGCAGCTGGGACGCAGCCGCTACGAGTTGTGGGCCGGCGTCGATGTGGAGTCGGCGGGCTGGGACACCGGCACCGACTGGGACGCGATCCTCCCCGAGGGGCGGGACCAGGTCGTCTCGTTCGGTTTCTACCGGCCCGAGTGGACCCTTCAGCACCTGCCGGCGGGGCGTACGCCGGGCCAGTTCCACGCCGCGGACGACCGGTTCTGGGCGGGAGAGGGAGCGGCCGCTGCCCGGCCCGGCGGGGCGGGGGGCTGGCGGGCGCCGGCCACCGCGGTCGCCGACCGGTCGACGCTCACCGCGCTGCCGTTCGCCACCGGCTTCAACACCGGCCACGGCCTGCGCTGGTACGAGGCCGGCAAGGTCACCTCCGAGGCCCCCTGGAGCCATCTCGGCCTGCAGGACCGGCTGCCGCCGCGGCGCTGGGTGGTACACACCGAGGGGCAACACCCGGATATTTCCTGGGACTTCGACGACGCCTGGCGGGGCGGCAGCAGTCTGCTGGTGCGCGGCGCCCTGGACGCACCGGCCACGGTGGAGCTGTTCCCCGCCCGGCTGCCGGCCGGTGCCGCCACGGTCCTCGACCTCACCCACCGGCTCGATCCGGCCTCCGGCCCGGTGACCGTCGAGGTGGCGGTCGCGACCCGGCCGGCCCCGGCGCCGGGCCGGCCCGCGCCGTACGTCCACCTGCCGGCCGGGACGCTCCAGCCGGGCGACGGCTGGCGCACCGACACCGTACGGCTCGGCCCGCTCGGCTCCGGCACGCTGCACGCACTGGGCGTACGGCTGACCGGGAGCGGCGGGGCGGCGGTGGCCTGGCGACTGGGGGCGCTCGCGGTCCACGACGGCCCGGCGTCGCCGGCCGCTCCCGGTGGGCTGAGGGTCACCGACACCGCCGCCGTCGACGGTGCCGTCTCGGTGCGGCTGGCCTGGCGCCGCGCGAACGGCCCGGTGCGCCACTACGAGCTCCACCGCCGGCTCCCGGACGGCAGCCGGCGCTTCCTCGGCGGCACCTGCGGCACGGCCCTGTACGTACCGGGGCTGCGGCGCGCCGGGACCGAGCCGGCCGCCGAGATCGAGGTACGCGCCGTCCACGAACTGTTCACCACCTCGGAACCGGCTCGCGTCCAACTTCCCTGGTAGTCAAGGACGTTGCCCGCCCCCACCACTACCCGTACCACCCGCGACGATACGGAGCCCCTGTCATGCACGACGACCGCGCACTGATCGAAGCCCGCCTCAAGCGGGTCCTGGACGAGCGCATCCGGCCCGCGCTGTATCCGGAATCGGTTCCCCTGGAGGTCGCGGCCTGGGTCGCACCGGGCGGAACGGTGCCGGTGGCCGAGGGGCTGGCCGCCGCGCACACCCCGGTCGCGGTGGGGGACGCCTGGGGCGCGCCCTGGGGCACGACCTGGTTCAAGGTGAGTGGCGAGGTGCCGGCGGAGTGGGCGGGGCGCACCGTCGAGGCGGTGCTGGACCTGGGCTTCGACGAGCGGATGCCGGGCTTCCAGTGCGAGGCGCTGGTGCATCTGCCCGACGGCACTCCGGTGAAGGCGATCAATCCGCGCAACCAGTGGGTGCGGGTGGGGGCGCCGGTGCGCGGTGGCGAGCGGGTCGAGTGGCATCTGGAGGCCGCGTCCAACCCCGTCCTCCTCGACGTCCATCCGTTCCAGCCGACCCTGCTGGGCGACCCGGAGACGGCGGGCAGTGAACCGCAGTACCGGCTGGCGCGGATGGATCTGGCGGTGTTCGACACCGAGGTGTGGGAGCTGATCCTGGACCTGGAGGTGCTGGGCGAGCTGATGGTGGAGCTGCCGGTGGACAGCCCGCGGCGCTGGGAGGTGCTGCGGGCCGTGGGCCGGGCGCTGGACGCGGTGGACCTGCAGGACGTCAACGCGACGGCGCGGGCGGCACGGGCGGAGCTGCGGGCGGTGCTGGCGGCGCCCGCGGGGGCGTCCGCGCACCGGATCAGCGCGGTGGGGCACGCGCACATCGACTCGGCATGGCTGTGGCCGCTGCGGGAGACCGTGCGGAAGGTGGCGCGTACGACGTCCAACATGACGGCGCTGCTGGAGGACGAGCCGGAGTTCGTCTACGCCATGTCGCAGGCGCAGCAGTACGCCTGGATCAAGGAGCACCGGCCCGAGGTCTACGCCAAGGTCAAGAAGGCGGTCGCGGAGGGGCGGTTCGTGCCGGCGGGCGGGATGTGGGTGGAGGCGGACACCAATATGCCCGGATCGGAGGCGATGGCCCGGCAGTTCGTGCACGGCAAGCGGTTCTTCCTGGAGGAGTTCGGCGTCGAGAACGACGAGGCGTGGCTGCCGGACACCTTCGGTTTCGCCGCCGGGCTGCCGCAGATCATCCGGGCGGCGGGCTCGAAGTGGCTGCTGACGCAGAAGATCTCCTGGAGCCAGATCAACGCCTTTCCGCACCACACCTTCCGCTGGGAGGGCATCGACGGCACCCGGATCTTCACCCACTTCCCGCCGGTGGACACCTACAACTGCCAGATGGCGGGGCGCGAGATCGCCCATGCGGCACGGAACTTCAAGGACAAGGGCGTGGCCAGCCACTCGCTGGCACCGACCGGCTGGGGCGACGGCGGCGGGGGCACCACCCGCGAGATGATCGCCAAGGCCCGCCGGCTGCGCGATCTGGACGGCTCGGCGACGGTGCGGTGGGAGCGGCCCGCGGACTTCTTCGCGAAGGCGGAGGCGGAGTACCCGAACGCGCCGGTGTGGGTGGGTGAGCTGTATCTGGAGCTGCACCGGGCGACGCTGACCAGCCAGGCGCGGACCAAGCGGGGCAACCGGCGCAGCGAGCAGCTGCTGCGGGAGGCCGAACTGTGGTCGGCGACGGCGGCCGTGGCAGCCGGCCGCCCTTATCCGTACGCGGAGTTGGACCGGCTCTGGAAGACCGTGCTGCTCCATCAGTTCCATGACATCCTGCCCGGCTCGTCCATCGCGTGGGTGCACCATGAGGCGGAGCGGACCTATGCGGCGGTCGCCGCCGAGCTGGAGGGGATCATCGCGGGCGCCCTGGCGGCGCTGGCCGGCGGCGGGAGCGAGGAGCTGGCGGTGAACTCGGCGCCGCACCGGCGCGGCGGGGTCGCGGCGGGGGCGGTGGCGCCGCCGGTGGCCGACGGTCCCGAGGTGTCCGCGGCGCCCTGCGAGGACGGCGGGTTCACGCTGGCCAACGGGCTGCTGCGGATCCGGATCGACGCCCGCGGCCTGGTGGTCTCCGCGTACGACTGCGCCGCCGGCCGGGAGGTGGTGGCGCCCGGCGGGGCGGCGAACCTGCTGCAGATCCACCCGGACTTCCCGAACATGTGGGACGCCTGGGACGTGGATTCCTTCTACCGCAACGTCGTCACCGATCTGACGGACGCCGACGAGGTCGCGCTCGGCGAGGTGACCGGCGAGTCGGCGACGGTGCGGGTGGTCCGCAGCTTCGGTGACTCCCGTGTGGTGCAGTCGCTGACGCTGGCCCGCGGGCAGCGGCGCCTGGACATCGACACCGAGGTCGACTGGCACGAGACGGAGAAGTTCCTCAAGGCGGCGTTCCCGCTGGACGTGCACGCCGAGCGGTACGCCGCGGAGACCCAGTTCGGGCACCTGTACCGGCCCACGCACACCAACACCAGCTGGGAGGCGGCCAAGTTCGAGGCGTGCGCGCACCGCTTTGTGCACGTCGCGGAGCCGGGCTGGGGCGTCGCGCTGGTCAATGACGCCACGTACGGCCATGACGTCACGCGTACGGTGCGGGACGACGGCGACCGGGGCACCACCACGACCGTACGGCTCTCCCTGCTGCGGGCCCCGCGCTTCCCCGACCCGGAGACCGACCAGGGCCGGCACGTCTTCCGGTACGCGCTGGTGCCCGGCGCGGACCTCGGGGACGCGGTCCGCGAGGGCCATCGCATCAACCTGCCCGAGCGCCGGATCGCCGGCGCCCGGGCGGTGCCTCCGCTGGTCACGGTCGGCAATGACGCGACGGTGGTCACCGCGGTCAAGCTGGCCGACGACACGAGCGGCGATGTGGTCGTCCGTCTGCACGAGGCGCTCGGCGGGCGGGCGGTCACCGCGGTGACCGCCGGGTTCGAGGTGGCGGACGTGGTCACCACCGATCTGCTGGAGCGGCCGACGGACGACGGGCCGGCGCTCGAACGCGACGGCGACACGGTCCGGATGCGGCTGCGTCCGTTCCAGATCGTGACGCTGCGACTGAGCCGGGCGGGCGAGCGCCGGCGTCCGGGGCCGGACGGAGGCCGGCAGACCCTGGAGGGGAGGCGCCCCTAGTCTCTGGGGCGGCCCGGCCGGAAGCGGGCGTCGGGGCAGGTGTCGCGGCGCCGCTCACGCCCGCCGCCGCGGCCGGCCCGCCGGTCGCGGCCGGTGTCCGGCACCCGGCCCCGGGCGGGGCCGCACCCCGCTTCCCGGCCGGGGTCACGGCTCGGGTCCAGGCCGAGCATGTCCATCAGCAACGTCAGATCATCGGCGTCCCGCGCACGGCCGGCCAGCGCCTTCCTGGCGAGCCGTCGTTCCTCGTCACACGGCGCGGCGCGGGGCGCGGTGGCATCGGCACTGCGGTGTTCATCGGTCACCGCTGCATTCTCGGCCGGACCGTCGCACCGTGCCCGTCGAGCGGGCCATTGGGTTCCGGCGGGAACACGACGGCGCCCGTTGCGCCGGGCGGGTGAGCCGGATCGCTGGCCCTAGGATCACGGACAGAGCCCGCCCGCCGGCACGGGCCGAGGAGACCAGGGGAACCACCGCGGCCCGTTTTCCCTCTTTATGGGCACTTGCCCCTGGTCCATCGTCGCGGAGTCACCGTTGAAACGTCCCTGTACCGTCGCGCTCGCGGCCACCCTCGTCACCCTCTGCGCGCTGCTCACCGGCTGCTCCGACGCCGGAAAAGCGGTCGACTTCAACGCCGGCGCGAAGAGCGACGGCACCACGCGGACCGAACCCGTCGACGGCGACACCCGCATGCCGACCGGCCCGCGGAGCGACTTCCGCATCACCCGGACCCTGGACGACGGCACCCATATAGCGCGCACGACGTTGAAGGGCGCGAAGTCCGGTGTCACCGGAAGCGTGTGGGTGTGGGCGCCGAAGGAGTACCAGGAGGCGAAGTACGCCAAGAGCGGGTTCCCGGTGCTGATAGCACTGCCCGGCGGGCTGGGCAGCCCCAAGGAGCCGGGCGGCGTCACCAACTACTGGGTCGGCGGCGACATCGAGCTCCAGGAGAACCTCACGAAGTGGACGGCGGAGGGCAAGAGCCTGCCGTTCATCGTGGTGATGCCGATGCTGAATCCGGACACCCGGTACCACGACGGCAGCGACATCCCCGGTCAGCAGAAGATGGGCACCTGGTTGACCGAGGACGTGGTGAACCTGACGAAGGCCAACTTCCGTACGTTCGCCTCCCGGGACGGCTGGGCCTTCATGGGCTCGTCCTCGGGCGGCTTCGCCGGCCTGAAGTCCGTCCTCAAGCACCCGGACAAGTTCAAGGCCGCGATAGCCAGCGGGCCCGACCTCGCGCCGGACTCCCCGCTGTGGGCCGGCCACCGGGCGGAGAAGGACGCCAACGACCCCGGGAAGCTCGCCGGCGGCCTGTTGCGCAAGGGCGGCCCGGACGTGTACCTCGCGTTCCAGGCCGGAACCAGGGAATCCCCCGCCGTCACCACCGCGATACAGAAATTCCGCACCGCGTACGGCAAGGGCCCGATCCACACCGCCCTCCAGCTGATACCGGGCGGTCGGCACAACGCCTGGGACTACCAGAAGGGCATGGCCGCCGGCTCGATGAAGTTCATCAGCGACCAGCTGAAGGGCCCGGTGGCGAGCGGCTCCTGAACCGCTCCCCCGCGCCGCGCCGGCGTCGTCCCCGCCCCGCAGATGCAGATCGCCAGGTGGGGGGCGATGCTGGAGGCGTGGGGGACCGTGGTGAGGAGGACCGCCCATGTCCATGATGGACAAGCTCAAGCACATGCTGAAGGGTCACGAATCCCAGACCGACAAGGGCATCGACAAGGCCGGCGACATGATCGACGAGCGGACCCAGGGCAAATACAAGGGTCAGGTCGACACCGGTCAGGACAAGCTCCGGGACCAGTTCGGCGGCGGCCGCGGCGAGGACCGGCCCCCGCAGCCCTGAGCCGGCGGCCCGAGCGGCGGTGCTCGGCCGCCGCTCCCCCGTCCGGCGCACCGCGCGTACGCTGTTCGGATGACGCCCGCACCGTCCGCCCGGTTGACGCCCGACGTCCTGATGCGTCTCCCGGTGCTGGAGGACGCCGCGCCCCTCGCCCGGGCCTATCAGCGCAGCCGTGACCACCTCCGCCCCTGGGAGCCGGACCGGCACGAGTCCTTCTTCACGCCCGCCGGGCAGACGGAGCGGCTTCAGGGTCTGCTCGCGGAGTGGAGCGCCGGGCGGGCCGTGCCGTGGGTCCTGGTCCGGCAGCCCGATCAGGACGCGGCGGAGCCCGACGTCGTCGGTGCGGTCACCCTCAGCGGGATCACCCGCGGGCCGATGTGCAGTGCTTCTCTCGGCTATTGGATCGACGCCGGGCAGGTGGGCCGCGGGCTGGCCTCCGCCGCGGTACGCGCGGTGTGCGCCCTCTCCGACACCGAGCTGGGCCTGCACCGGCTACAGGCCGGCACCCTGCTGCACAACGTCGCCTCGCAACGGGTGCTGACCAAGTGCGGTTTCACCCTCTTCGGCACCGCCGAGCGCTACCTCCACATCAACGGTGCCTGGCGCGACCACCGTCTCTTCCAGAAGATCCTCAACGACCGCCGGCCGTGACGGCCGGACGGGTGGGGCGGTGCCCCATGCGTCGACGCCCGCTCCCCCGACAGGGAACGGGCGCCGACGCGGGTGGGACGGACTACGCCGGGCGGATCTTCTCCGCCTGCGGCCCCTTGTGGCCCTGGGTGACCTCGAAGGTCACCTTCTGCCCCTCCTGGAGCTCGCGGAAGCCGGTCGCGTCGATGTTGGAGTAGTGCGCGAAGACATCGGCACCGCCACCGTCCTGGGCGATGAAGCCGAAGCCCTTTTCCGAGTTGAACCACTTCACCGTGCCGGAAGCCATGTACGTCTCCTTTGTTCAATGGGCTCGAATCGGCTTCCGCGTGCTGCGGAACCCGGAGGTGATCGCCTGGCCCGGACACGCACCGCACAGCAAGAACGCCCGTGAATGCGACACGGGCGCCCGGTACTTCGGAACCACGACAGCTGAGCAGGACGCTACACCGCAGAGCGCCCGGCGGGCCGCACAACCGTGGCTGACGCGTCGCCCTTCACCGGGCAAGGCCATCGGATGTCCTCCGTATCCCTGACCGATCGGACACCCGTACGACCGCCGGTGGGTGCGGCCGGGTGAGTTCAGTCGGACTCCTCGGCCGCTGCCTCGCGGGGCTTGCGCCGGCGCCGCCACAGGCCGGTGCCGAGCCCGGCGACCGCGATGACCCCGACGGCCGCGGCCGCCGAGAGCAGCCACCGCTGGCGCGCGCCGGCATCGGTCTGTGCCGCGACGGGGGCCTTGTGCAGCGCGGTCTGCCCGTCCGGCCGGTGGGCGACGCGCTGGAGGTCCGCCAGCCTGTCACCGGGCGCCAGGGTGGGAAGCATGCCGACGGCCACGGCCCGGGGTGCCGCGGCGAACCCCCAGTCCAACAGGGCGCGGGTCTCCTCGTAGACGGCGTTCCGGCCGCCGGACTGCGGGTTCATGACGGTGACCAGCAGGGTGCGGCCGGCGCGCCGGGCGGCGGCGACGAGGGTGTTGCCGGCGTGGCTGGTGTAGCCGTTCTTCACCCCGATCAGGCCGTCGTACGGGCGGACGCCGTGCGAGCCGACCAGCAGCCGGTTGGTGTTCTGGATGCCGAACGCGTCCGGCCCGCCCTCCTGCGGCAGCTCCGCCCGCTTCGTCGAGGCGAACCGGGCGAAGTCCGGGTTGGTCAGCCCGGCCTGCCCGAAGAGCGTGAGGTCGTAGGCGGAGGAGAACTGCCCCGGTGTGTCGAAGCCGTCCGCGGACTCGACCCTGGTGTCGCGGGCGCCGAGGCGCCGCGCGGTCTCCTGCATGTCGTCGATGGTCTTGTTCCAGCCGCCGTTCATGCTGGCCAGGGTGTGCACGGCGTCGCTGCCCGAGCTCAGGAACACGCCGTGCCACAGGTCGGCGACGTGGTACGGCACCTCCTCCTTGAGCCCGGCCATCGAACTCCCCGACTCGATGCCGGCCAGGTCCTCCAGGGAGACGGTGTGCACCTGCCGCTGGGAGAACTTCGGCAGCACGGTCACCGCGAAGAGGGTCTTGAGCGTGCTGGCGGGCGGCAGCGGCCGGTGGACGTCCTTGGCGGCCAGGATCTTGCCGCTGTCCAGGTCCGTGACCATCCACGACAGTGCGGTGACGTCCGGCGGCTCGGGTACGCCGTCCCGGGGCTGGAACTGCACACCGTGCCGGTCCAGCCGGTTCCCGGCGTCGCCCGGCTCGGCCAGGTGCGTGCCGGGCCGCAGATCGTCGACGCCGTGCGGGCCGTCGGCGAGCGCCGGTCCGGCGGCGGCCAGCAGGCTCGCGGCGCAAACGGTGGCCGCGGTAACGGCTCTGACGGGGGCCCAACTCACGCTCGACATGAGGCCCACGCTAAGAACGACCGCGGCCGCCCGCCGGTTGACGTACTCCATCCGATGTCCGGCCGCCCCGGTGGATGCGCCCGCCGGGGCGGCCGGCCGTCCGCTACCAGATCTGGTTGACCCACTCGGGGTGGTCGACGAACGGGTTGCGGTTGTGCTGGTACTTGTCGAAGATCACCTGGTTGCGCCGCTTCTCGAAGGCCGAGGGCGGGTCCTGCTGGCTCCACTGCTTGAGGACGGAGATCCGGCCGATGTTCGGGTGGCTGCCGTTGCCGACCGTGTCGTTGGGCTCCAGGTCGGGGAAGCCGTCGCCGCCGTCGTAACGGACGGCCATGTAGAGGATCATGCGGGCGACATCGCCCTTGTCCGCGTCGCGGGGCTCGAAGGAGTCGCCGTCGGTGTAGTTGCCCGGCGCCTCGCCGACCTCCGTGCCGCCGTTGTCGAAGTCCTTGTTGCCCCGGGTGCTGTTGACGGAGACGTCCGCCGGGCGCAGGTGGTGCAGGTCGGTCCCGGGGCCGGTGGCGGTACCGAAGTCGCCGTGCGACTTCGCCCAGACGTGCTCGCGGTTCCAGTCATCCGGATCCCCGCCGTTGGAGTTCTTGCTCTGGGACTTCCCGGAATACAGCAGAATCACGTTCGCGCTGTTCGCCGGGTCCTGGTCGGTGTTCTTGAGGGCGTCCCAGACCTGGGAATAGGTCAGTTTCCCGGTCTGGGTGCTGCTGATGATCCGGTGCAGCGCGTCCTTGAGCGCCTTTCCGGTCTTTCCGACGGCGTCCTTGTAGTAGGTGTCGTCATACGTGCCGACGGATATGGACGCGCGGTGCGCGGCCGTCGCGCTGCCGGATCCGTGGTGTGCCGGCCCGGCGGTCGCACTGGCCGGGATCTGCGCGGCCACCGCCACCACGACGGTGACGGTGGCGAGGGCCAGCGCGCGGCCGCGATGGGTTTTGTGGGTCTTGTCCACGAAGGGTGTCCTCTCCCCGAATTGTGGTACCGGGCGTGAAAGCTGTGGGGGCACGTCCGGCACCGGCCGTCGGTTATACGGCCGCAGGCAGCTTTCCACCGCGGTAATCACCACGGTGTGAACACCAGGGGGGAGTTGTGTGTCCGCTCCGTGGCAACCACCGCATTCCCCCCGCACACGCCACACCGCTGATAGACGGTCCGTCAGGGCCGGTCAACGGTCTGTCATGGCCGCGCCAGACAGGCCCCTTCCGGCTCTCCCGCCGCATCCGCACGGAGGGCGTACGGCTCCGAGTCGCGCTGCTCGGGGGCGACTGCCGGCACCGCCCCGGAGCGCCGCCGTAGGTCGGGCAGCAGGGTCAGAACGCCGAGGACGGCAAGCCCGGCGCCGAGCCACAACGGCGCACGCAGGCCGAAGGAGTTGATCGCCAGACCGCCGCCCGAGGACCCCACGATGACCCCGAGGGTGATGAAGGACGAATGCACGGTATTCACCAACGGACCGGAATTGGCTATGCGTTGGACACGAGTGACCATGGCCGGGTTCATGGTCACTCCGACCAGCCCGATTCCCGTCGTGAGCAATACCGCCGGAACGGCGAGCCGGGCGAGGACGGCGAATCCGGCGAGGAACAGGAAATTCAGCGCCAGCCCGACGAGTTGGACCGCCACGGTGTGCCGGTCCGCGAGTCGTCCGACGACGGCATTGCCGATGACCGTGGCGGCACCGTATCCGATGAGAAGCAGCGGCACGGTTCCGGAATCAAATCCGGTGACCTCGGTCAGAATGGGGTGGAGATAGCTGAACGCCGAGAAGGTCGCGCCGATGATCAGGGTGCTGGTCGAGAGCACCAGCCACAGCCGGGGATTCCTGAACGCGGCCAGTTCCTCCCGGACGCCGCCGCCTCCGGCACGCCCCTGCGGCGGAACTCCGACGAGCGTGGCGAGTGCGGCGAGTACCGCGATCCCCGAAATGACCCAGAACGCCGCCCGCCAGCCCAGGTGTTCACCGATCACCGTCGAGAGCGGCAGCCCGAGCAGCGTGCCGAGCATCAGCCCGTTCATCGCCAGCGCGATGGCCCGACCGCGGACCTCCGGGCGGGTGACCTGGACGCAGAGGGAGATCGCCACCCCGAAGAACGCCTGGGAGGCGACGCCGGTGACGATCCGCGCCGCCAGCATCACCCCGTAGTCCGGCGCGAGGGCGGCCAGCACGTTGCCCGTCAGGAATATCCCGAACAGCACCATCAGCGCGTGCTTCTGACGCAGCCGCAGCACGGCAACGGTGAGGAACGGCCCGCCGGCCGACATGGCCACCGCGAAGGCGGTGATGAGATAGCCGATCTGCGGGATGCCCACCCCCAGCCCGTCCGCCATCTGCGGCATCAGCCCGGCCACCGCGAACTCGCTGGTCACCATGGCGAAGATGCCCACGGCCAGGACGTACACGGCGCGCGACATGCCCGGAACCCCATTTCTGAACCGATCGTTCCAATACATGCCCGGGACTCTAACATCATTTTGGATCGGCTATTCCAAAACTTCGACGAGCCGACGCCCGGCCCGGCCCGGCCGCCGGGCGGTGACGAACTCCGTGCTCAGATCAGGGGTTTGTCCCACACCACCGAATAGCGCCACAGCAGATGGCGACGCACACGACTGCCCGGCAGGCAGTCCCGGGCCGCCCGCCGGACCCCACCCCAGGCCATGTCCGAGTCCTCGACCGGCATCCCCGGCGGCCCGTTCTTGCCCCCGTGGCGCCGGGCGAGGAGGCGAGCGGCGGGCAGTCCCGCGCCGCTGACGCACCGGTCCAGCAGCGTCCGGTTGTTCGCCAGACCGATGATGACGAGACGTCCGCCGGGCGCCAGCAGCTCGGCCATCCGCCGGGCCGCGGCCTCGAAGCCGATGTGGTGGACGACGGCCACGGCGGTGACGAAGTCGTACGCACCCGGCCGGATCTCCTCCGCCGTCATGACGTCGGCCTCGACGAACGCGGCGTTGGGGAGCCCGGCACCGCGCACCCGGGCCAGCCGCACCATCGCGGCGGAGCGGTCCACTCCGGTCACCTCACCGACCAGCCCGGCCAGTTCGGCGACCAGGAGGCCGTCGCCGCAGCCGATGTCCAGTGCCCGCGCGCAGCCGTCCGGGACCGCGTCCCGTACGAGCCGGTGGTAGTGCACGTTGTGGTTCCAGTACGGGCGCGGGGACATCGGTCCGTCGGTGGGCGGCATCCGGCAACGGTAGCCGGGCACCCGGCGTGAGCTGCCCCGATCGGGTGAAACAGGGCCCGTTCCGGAACCGTGGGGGCGTACCAGGGCCTCCGAAGAGCTGACGACTGCTTCGTCGACCCCCTCCGCTCCTCGGACCGCGATCTGGAGGCCCCGATGACGCCGCACTGCCCGACTCCCCCGCCGTACGGCGCGACACCGGTCCCGGTGCTCGCTCCCCCGCGCGCCGAGGACCGGCTCAGCACCCTGGCCTTCCCGGCCGATTTCCTGCTTCCGCCGCCCCGCCCCGAGGACCGGCTGCCGCTCGACGCGCGCGCCGAGGATCTGCCGCTCCTACCCCCGGGCCCCGAGGAGCGCCTACAGGGTCCGGTGGCGCTGCCCGACCGGCAGCGGCCGGACCTCCGGGCCGCCCTCGCCGCGGCCGGGGTCGCGCCGTCCGAGGGTGATCAGGCCGCCCTCGCGGAGCTGGCCGGGCTCGGCGACGCCACGGTCCGGGCCGTCGTCGGCTGGCTCGAGGCCGCCGCGCGGGCATCCTGGCAACGGCCGCAGGCGGTGTGAACGGGCCTGCCGGACCGCTCAGCGCAGCCCCGGCAGCCGGCGCAGCTCGTCGATCCGCAGGACGCGGGCCAGCCCCAGGAAGAGCAGCGCCATGGTGAGTCCGCCGGCGGTCAGCGCCAGGGCGGGGGCCCAGCCCGCCGGAACGGACGCACCGGTGCAGGCCCACGCCGCGAGCCGGCCGGCCGCACCGGCCAGGGCGGCGGCCACGGCCAGCCTGCCGTAGGTACGGCACAGCCGCCGGCCGTCGAGGCGGCCGGCGATGCGCCGGCGCAGCAGCAGCGCGGTGACCAGCAGACCGACGCCGTAGGCGACGGCATAGGCGGCGGCCATACCGGTGACCGACCAGCGCGCGGGCAGCAGCAGATGGCAGGCGGTGGCCAGGGCGACGTTGACCGCGCTGATCCAGAAGGCCATCCAGAACGGCGTACGGGTGTCCTCGAAGGCGTAGAAGCCGCGCAGCAGCAGGTACTGCGCGGAGAACGGGATCAGGCCGAGGCCGAACGCCTGCAGCATGTGACCGGCGGGCGCGGCCGAGGCGGCGTCCACCGAGCCGTGTGCGAAGAGCAGTTGGGCGGTCTGCGGGCCGAAGGCGAGGAAGAAGAACGCGGCCGGCACGATGAGGACGCCACTGGCGCGCAAGGCGCGGGAGAGGTCGCCGCGCAGATCGTCCAGGCGGTGTTCGGCGACCGCGCGGCTCATCCGGGGCAGCAGCGCCGTCACGAGCGAGACGGTGACGATCGACTGCGGCAGCATCCAGACGGTCTGGGCGTAGCTGTAGGCGGTGTACCCCACGCCGGCGGTGGGGAGCTGCTGGTCGGCGGCGTTGGCGTAGTGCGTGACGACGGTCATCGCGGCCAGGTTGGCGAGGACGAACAGCAGCGTCCAGCGGGCGGCCGCGATGCTCTTGCCGAGGCCGCTGCCGCGCCAGTCGAAGCGCGGCCGGAAGCGGAAGCCGGCGGCGCGCACGAACGGGATCAGCGCCAGGCCCTGGAGGGCGATGCCGCCGGTGGTGGCGAGGCCCAGCAGGTCGATCTGGCTCCGGGTGATGTCCTCGATGCGGTCGGGCCCGGCCAGCAGGCCGAGGTAGACGCCGAACATCGCGATCAGGACGAGGTTGTTGAGGACCGGGGTCCACATCATCGCGCCGAACTTGCTCCGGGCGTTGAGGACTTGGCCGAGGATGAAGAAGAGTCCGTAGAAGAAGATCTGCGGGAGCAGGAAGCGCGCGAAGACGACGGTGAGTTCGAAGGCGGCGTGGGTCGCCGGGGTGTCGGTGGTGTAGACGGCGACGAGGTGCGGCGCGGCCCACACCGAGAGCAGTGTGCCGACCGCCAGCACGCTCAGGACGAGGGTGACCAGCCGCTGTTCGAAGGCGCGGCCGCCGTCCGCGTGCTCGGCTCGGGCGCGCACCAGCTGGGGTACCAGCACCGAGTTCAGCGCGCCGCCGATCAGCAGGGTGTAGAGGCTCATCGGGACGACGTTGGCGGTGTTGTACGTGGAGGCGAGCAGGCCGGTGCCGAGGGCGGCGGCCTGGAGCACATTGCGGAACAGCCCGGTGGCACGGGACACCACGGTCCCCACGGCCATCAGGAGCGAGGAACGCGCCACCCCGCCCTTGGCGGCGGCCTCCTTCCCCGTGGCGTCGCCCCCGCCGGTGGTCTGCCGGCTCGGGGCGCGCAGCGGCAACGTGTCATCCGGTATCCCGTCGGTCATGGGGACAACTATGCCGCTCAGGGCAGCGGTCGGGCCCGATCGGGGTCGAGGAGCGGTGCGTGCAGATCGCCGTAGTGCTCGATGCGGGGACCGATCTCATCGAAGAGGAAGCTGAGTTGCTCCGGGTCGCGGCAGTCGGCGATCTCGTCCCAGGTGACCGGGGCGGAGACGGTGGGAGTGGCGCGGGCGCGCAGGGTGTAGGCGACGGCGGTGGTCTTGGCGGCGGCGTTCTGGGAGAAGTCGATGAAGACCTTGCCGGGCCGCAGCGCCTTGGTCATCTTGTGCACGACGAGGTCCGGCAGGGCCCTGGCCGCCTCGACGGCGAGGGTCCTGGCGTAGGCGGTGGCCCGCTCCGACGGGGTGGGCTCGATCGGCACGACCAGATGCAGGCCCTTGGAGCCGCTGGTCTTGGCGAAGACCTCCAGGCCGTCGGCGGCCAGCCGCTCGTGCAGCCACTGCGCCGCGGTACAGCACTCGACGACGGTGGCGGGGTCGCCGGGGTCCAGATCCAGGACGAGGCGGTCTGCGGTGCCCGGCGCGCGGCAGGTCCACTGCGGGGTGTGCAGTTCGACGACGAGGTTCGCGGCCCAGACGAGTGAGGGCAGGTCCTGCAGCAGGGCCTGCCGGGTGGGCCCGGACGTCGAATGGGGGACCTCGCAGGTCTTCACCCAGGAGGGCGTGCCGGGCGGCACGTTCTTGGTGAAGAAGCGCTGGCCGTCGGGCCCGTCGGGGTAGCGCAGGAAGGACAGCGGCCGGTCGTGGAGGTGCGCGAGCAGCGGCTCAGCGGTGGTGGTGCAGTAGTGGACGACCTCACCCTTGGTGGTGCCGGTCTCGGGATACAGGACCTTGTCGAGGTTGGTCAGCGGGAGGCGCCGCCCCTCCACGACGGTGATCGGCGACATACGATGAGAATCCCACACAAGGGGTGAAATATGCGTTCTATATGGAATGGGTCGATCTCCTTCGGCCTGGTCACCATCCCCGTGAAGACCTACAGCGCCACCGAGCGGACCTCGTCGGTCTCCTTCCTGCGCATCCACGAGAAGGACGGCGCGCCGATCCAGTACCGGAAGGTGTGCGAGCTGGACGGCAAGGAGGTGCCGAACGAGGAGGTCGGCAAGGGCTATCAGCCGCCGGGCGACGACACCGTCGTGCCGGTCACCGACGACGAGTTGTCACGGCTGCCGGCGCCCACCGGCAAGGCGCTGACGATTCTGTCGTTCGTCGACCCCTCGGAGATCGACCCGCTCCAGATGGACAAGGCGTACTACCTGGGACCCAACGGGGCGTCCGCCGCCAAGCCGTACGCGCTGCTGCGGGAGGCGCTGGAGCACCACCGGAAGGTGGCGCTCGGCAAGGTGGCGATGCGCGGCCGGGAGTCGCTGGCGATGCTGCGGGCGCACGACGGGGCGATCGTGATGCACCAGCTGCTGTGGCCGGACCAGGTCCGCCCCGCCCCCGACGTCGTGCACGAGGAGGTCAAGCTGCGCGAGAACGAGATGGCGCTGGCCGAGACGCTGATGGACTCCCTGGGTGAGCTGGACCCGGCAGAACTCCACGACGACTACCGGGAGGCCGTCGAGGAGCTGGCGGCCGCCAAGCTGGAGGGCGAGGAGCCGGTCGCCCCCGCGCCGAGTGCGTCCGACGCCCAGGTCATCGATCTGACCGCGGCCCTGGAGAAGAGCGTGCGGGCGGCCCGGTCGGGCCGCGGGGAGGGCGCGGAGTCGGCGTCGGTGACGCCCATCCGGGGGCGGACGACGAAGAAGGCCGCGGAGAAGAAGCCCGCGGCCGGGAAGAGCACGGCCGACGCTCCGGCCGAGAAGACCGCGGCAAAGGGCGGCGCGAAGAAATCCACCGCGCGGACCGCACAGAAGAGCACGGGCGGGACCACGGAAAAGGCCGCGCGGAAGGCCACCGGGAAGAGCACCGCCGGGAAAGCCGCGGCCAAGAAGACCGCGGCCGGGAAGCCGCGGGCGAAGAAGTCCGGCTGACCGTCCACCACCGCCTCCCCCGCCCGTTCTAGAGTCTGGGTATGGCTTCAGACGAGGGGACCACCCGCATCGACAGCTGGATCTGGTCCGTACGGCTCACCAAGACCCGTTCGCTGGCCGCGGCGGCCTGTCGCGCCGGGCACGTACGGGTCAACGGGGAGCGGGTGAAGCCGGCCCACGCCGTGCGCAACGGCGACGAGGTGCGGCTGCGGCACGCCGGGCGGGAGCGGATCGTGGTGGTCTCGCGGCTGGTGCGCAAGCGGGTCGGCGCGGCCGTCGCCGCCGAGTGCTTCGTCGACAACTCCCCGCCGGCCCCGCCGCGCGAGGAGCAGCCGCTGATCGCCCACCGCGACCGCGGCACCGGGCGGCCCACCAAGCGCGACCGGCGCGAGATCGACCAGCTGCGGCAGCGGTGAGCGCCGGCCGGTGAGCGGACCGGCTCAGGCGTCGGGCAGCGCGTCCAGATAGACCCACTCGCCGCTCTCGCGGACGAAGCGGCTGTGCTCGTACTGGCTGCCGGCGACGCCGTGCAGGCTGTAGTGCGCGCGGAATTCCACGGTGCCCTCGGTGTGGAAGGCGGTGCCGCCGGTCGTGCCGAGGATGTCCAGGCCGGTCCAGCGCTGCGCCGGTTCGAGGTCGAGGGCGGCGGGGCGGGTCGTCGGGTGCCAGGTGCGCCGGAGGTACGCGGCGTCGCCGACGGCGAAGGCGCTGTAGCGCGAGCGCATCAGCCGCTCCGCGGTCGGGGCGGTGGCGCGGCCCTCGTGGAAGGCGGCACAGCAGTCGCGGTAGGTCTCCGGACGCCCGCAGGGGCAGGGCGCGGCGGGGGCGAGGGCGGCGGGGCGGCGGGGCCCGTCCGACGGACTCGTGAGCGGCTTCTTCTTCGGCTTCGACACCCGACGATTGTGCCGGTCCGCGGGAGGCGGTCGCGACACGCCGGTGCCGCGCCGGAGCGACACGCCGGAGGGACACGTCATGGAGCTGCGCCCATATAGGGAATTTCAACGACAAATCACCCGTTTGCGGCTTTTTGTGGCTTGATCCGGGCCGTGAGGCTGGAAGAACTCATGGTGACCGTCCCCACCCTCCAGGAGAGAGCCCCCCATGATTCTGTCCATTTCCGGCGTCGTCCTGCTCGGTGTCATCGTCTTCCTCTTCTTCCGGAAAGACGGCCTCAAGTTGTCCCACGCGCTGATCTCCGCGCTCTTCGGGTTCTATCTCGCCAGTTCCGCCATCGCGCCGAGCATCAAGGCCGGCGGGGCGAGCCTGGCGAGCCTCCTCGGCGGCATCAAGCTCTAGGGGTGGCTCCCACGCCCTCCTCCGGCGCACCCGCACGGGTCCCGCCCGCACGGGCCGCCCCAGGTCCCGTCCGGGCGGCTCCGTGTGCCGCCCGTCCCGGCTCGGCGCCCACACCGAGCCCGCAAGCCCCACCGCACGAGCAACAGGAGAAGTTGTGGCCCGGCGCCCTCTGCCCCGCATCCTGACCGACAGCGCACCGCTGGCCCGGATGGCCAACTTCGCGTCGCTGGCGCGCAGTCGCGAGTTCGCGCGCACCGCCGCCGACAGCGCCTCCGACGTGTTCCACCCCCTGATCACCATCGGCCGGGGCCTGCGCCGGATGGCGGTGGCGGCCCGGGGGCGGTGGGACGCCACGCCCAAGGAGAGCCGCGGTCCGCTGCTGTTCTTCATCGGCGCCTGCGTGCTGGTGGTGGCCCTGGTGCCGTACGGGCCGCTGCTCGCCCTGATCGCCGCGATGGCGGCAGGGGCCTGGGCGGGCCGGGAGCGCACCCCGGTGGTCACCGGTCCCAGCGAGGCGGAGACGGAGCGGCTGCGGGCGCTGTACGAGGCGCTGGTGCCGTACCTCTCCGCCGAGGGCGACCCCGCCCCGCTGTACGCGCACGGCGGCGACTGGGAACGGGTCTTCGGCGAGTACGCCTTCGACGACAGCGGGCGGCTGGAGCGGCTGCAGCTCAAGTACCCGGCGTACTTCACCGACGGTGAGGACCGGTCCCGGGGCCGCATCGAGCAGGTCCTCTACGCGAAGGCCGGCCGCGGTCGCGAGTACCACTTCGCCTGGGACGAGCTGGCCAATCAGCTGACCGTGACGGTCCTGGCGGCGCTGCCCGCCGATATCGCCGCCCAGCGCTTCGTCACCTCGCCGGGCGAGACGGTGCTCGGCTTCACCGACCCGGATTCCGTCCAGCGGACGCTGCCGGTCGACGGCGAGGACGGCACCCGGGACGCGCCGCCGGTGGTCTGGCGTACCGGCCCCCGCTCCACCGAGCCGCATCTGCTCGCCCTGGGGCAGTCGGGCAGCGGCACCACGACGCTGCTGCGCTCGATCGCGTTGCAGGCGCTGGTCCACGGCGATGTGCTGGTCGTCGACGGCACCGGCACCGGCGAGTTCGGGTGTCTGGCCGGGCGCCGCGGTGTGCGGGGGGTGGAGAGCGGGCTGGCGGGGGCGCTGGCGGCGCTGGAGTGGGCCTCGCAGGAGACCGAGCGGCGACTGGTCGTGGCGAACCGGGCCCGGCAGTCCGGCCGGCCGGCGCCGGACGACACCCGGCGGCCGCTGTGGATCGTCGTGGACCGCCCTACCGCGCTGTCCCACCTCGCGGCGGCGGAGGGCCGGGACGATCCGCAGCGGTGGCTCCAGGTGCCGCTGCGGCACGGCCGGGCGGCCCAGGTGACGGTGGTCGTGGCCGATCAGTTCGAGAGCGCCGACCTGCTGAGCGATCCGGTGCGGGCGCACACCAAGGCGCGGGTGGTGCTCGGCACCGCCACGGCGGAGGAGGTACGGGCGGTGCTCGGGGCGCCGCCGCACACCACGCCGACCGCGAGCGTGCCGCCGGGGCGGGGCTATGCGCGGCTGGGCAGCGGGCCCGTCCTGCGGGTCCAGGTGCCGGCCACGCCCGACCCTTTCGACGACGCGACGAGCGAGGGGCACCGGGAAGCCGTCCTGGCGCTGCTGCCGGAGCGCACGGTCCCGGACGACACCGAGTCCCTCGCCACCGTGGAGGACGGCTCCGCGCCCTCCCACCCGGCCCGGGCGGACGGGGCGGACGGGGTGGACGGCACGGACGGGGTCGACGAGGTGGGCGAGGCGGAGCCGTCAGCGGCCGAGCCGGTGGGAGCGGCCGCCCGGGTGTCCATCGTCAAGGGCGGCGAGTCCCGTACGGTCACGGGCGGTTCGCGAGAGGCCCTGCGCGCGGAACGGTGACGGGCGGGGCGGCCGGCCCCCTGACGTCCCGCCCCGCCACGTGCCCCTCAGGCGACGAAGCTGTGCCGCGGCTCGGCGGCCTCCACCGGCGCACCCGTCGCGACCAGCCGCGCGGCGCCGGCCAGCCGGACGGCGGCCTCGTCGGCGACCGCCCCGCTGACCGTGAACGGCAGCCGTACGAAGCCCTCGAAGGCACCGTCGACGCCGAACCGGGGGCCGGAGGGCACCCGCACCCCCAGCCGCTCGCCCGCCTCGGCGATCCGGGAGCCGGAGAGGCCGCCCGTACGCACCCAGAGCGTGAGCCCGCCGCGCGGCACGCTGTACTCCCAGTCGGGGAGGTGCCGTTGGAGGGCTTCGACGATCGCATCGCGGTTCTCGCGGGCCTGGTCGCGGCGGATACCGACGGCCTGCTCCCAGCCGCCGCTCTCCAGCAGCGAGGCGATGGCGAGCTGTTCGAGGACCGGTGAGCCCAGGTCGGAGTAGGCGCGGGCGGCGACCAGGCTGCGGATGATGTCGGGCGCGGCGCGCACCCAGCCGATCCGCATCCCGGCCCAGAACGCCTTGCTGGCCGAGCCGACGGTGATCACCGCGCTGCCGGCGGGGTCGAACGCGCAGACCGGACGGGGCGGTTCGGTGTCCTCGTCGAGCTGGAGCTCGGTCATGGTCTCGTCGACGACGAGCAGGGTGCCGGCCGACCGCGCGGCGTCGACGAGCCGGCGGCGCTGGTCCTCGGTGGCAAGCGTGCCGGTGGGGTTGTGGAAGTCGGCGACGACGTACGCCATGCGCGGCGCGGCATCGCGCATCACCTGGCGCCAGGCGGGGATGTCCCAGCCGGCCAGCCGCTCCCCGAGGGCGACCGGGACCAGCCGGGCGCCGGCGTCCCGCATCAGCTGGAGAATGTTGGCGTACGAGGGCGAGTCGACGGCCACCCGCTCGCCGGGGCTCGTACAGAGGCGGCAGATCGCGGCGACGGCACCCATCGCGCCGGTGGTCACCATGATCTGTTCGGGCATGGTGGGGATGCCGCGGGCGGTGTAGCGGTCGGCGAGGGCCTGGCGCAGCACGGGCAGGCCGGCCGGGTAGTCGCCGTGGGTGTGGGCGTAGAGCGGGAGGTCGGCCATGGCGCCCTGGACGGCGCGGGTGAGCCAGGGTTCGGGTGCCGGGAGGGCGGCGCAGCCGAGGTCGATCATGGAACCGGCGGCCTCCGGGGGCAGCGGTTCCAGGCCGCGGGTGGGCAGCGGGTTGCCGGCCGGGACGGCGGTCCAGCTGCCGGAGCCGCGCCGGGACTCCAGGAAGCCCTCGGCGCGCAGCGCTTCGTAGGCGGCGGCGACGGTGGTGCGGCTGACGCCGAAGGCGGCGGCCAGCTCCCGTTCGGCGGGCAGCCGGGCGGCGACCGGTATCCGGCCTTCCAGCACGAGCAGGCGGACGCCGTCGGCGAGGCTGCGGTAGGCGGGCAACCGGCGTCCGCCGACGGCGAGTTGGGCATCGCGCGGGTCCTGCGACCGGAGCAGCCGGGCCAGCTGGGGCGCCCCCACCGCTGAAGTCCACTGAGCCATGAAGATCAGTCCACCTTCCCGGAATTGGCTCTACTTCCCGAGCCCCGACACGCCACATGGTGTCACGCGTCGGTCCAATCCTGCCAGGAGGGGGAATTTTTGTGTCCATAACGAAAGAGGCCGGTCCGCGGAGGGGCCTGCTGGCGCGCCGGCTGGTCCAGCTGTACACGGGGCTGACCCTGTACGGCGTGAGCATGGGCCTGATGGTCCGCGCCGGCCTGGGCCTGGAGCCCTGGAGCGTACTCAACCAGGGCATATCCCGTCACACGGGACTGTCGATCGGCACCGTCACCATCGTGTCCGGCGCGCTGATCCTGCTGCTGTGGATCCCGCTGCGCCAGCGCCCCGGCCTGGGGACGGTCTCGAACGTGGTGCTGCTCGGCCTCGTGATGGACCTGACCATCACCCTGGTGCCCGAGCTGCACGCGCTCGGCGCCCGCATCCCGCTGCTGGCGTTCGCCGTCCTCCTCAACGGCGCCGCGACCGGCCTGTACATCTCCGCCCGCTTCGGCCCCGGGCCGCGCGACGGGCTGATGACCGGACTGCACCTGCGTACCGGCCGCCCGGTGCGGCTGGTGCGCACCTGCATCGAGGTCACGGTGCTCGCGGTCGGCTTCCTGCTCGGCGGCTCGATCGGGGCCGGCACGGTGGTCTACGCCCTGGCCATCGGACCGCTGGCACAGCTCTTCCTGCGGCTCTTCGCGATCAAGGGATTGCCCGAGCAGCCGTCGCGGGTGGTGGCCCGCCACGTCACTTCACCCGAGCGCGCCATACTGCCGGAGTGACCCCCGCGATACGCCTCCGCCATGCCTACCTCGACCACCCCGCGCCGCTCCCCTTCGCCCACCGCGGCGGGGCCGCGGAGGGCCTGGAGAACACCGCCGCCGCCTTCCGCCGCGCGGTCGGCCTCGGCTACCGCTATCTGGAGACCGATGTGCACGCCACGTCGGACGGCCGGCTCGTCGCCTTCCACGACGCGACGCTCGACCGCGTCACCGACGCCCGGGGCGCGATCGGGCACCTCCCCTGGCGCGCGGTGCGCCGGGCCCGGGTCGGCGGCCGGGAGCCGCTGCCGCTGTTCGAGGACCTGATGGAGGAGTTCCCAGAGGCCCGCTGGAACGTCGACCTCAAGGCGGACGCCGCACTCGGCCCGCTGCTCGACCTGCTGCGCCGCACCGGCGCCTGGGACCGGGTGTGCGTGGGCTCCTTCTCGGAGGCCCGGGTGGCGCGGGCGCAGCGGCTGGCCGGCGGCCGGATGGCCAGCTCGCTCGGCACCCGCGGCGTCGCCGGCCTGCGGCTGCGCTCGTACGGCCGCGGAGTGCTGCCGCTGGACCGGCTGCTGGGTGCGGCGGTACGGCGCAGCGCGGTGTGCGTCCAGGTCCCCGAGGCGCAGTCCGGGATACCGGTCGTCGATCCGCTGTTCCTGCGCGCCGCGCACGCGCTGGGCATGCAGGTCCACGTCTGGACGGTCAACGACCAGGATCGGATGAACGCGCTGTTGGACCTCGGTGTGGATGGCATCATGACCGACCACATAGAGACGCTGCGCACGGTGCTGACCGAGCGGGGGTGCTGGGTCCCGGGCGCATGACGTCCGGGGGCGCCCACCCCGTCGCGCGTCCGCCGCGGGGAACGGGCACGGGAAGACGGGGGTGGGCGTGCAGAGCACGGAGGCCGTGACCGGGGTCGTCGACGAGACGGCCGCCCGGCGCCGCGAGCAACGCGGCTGGTACTGGTACGACTGGGCGAACAGCGTCTACTCGACGAGCGTGCTGACGGTGTTCCTCGGGCCGTATCTGACGTCCGTGGCGAAGGCCGCCGCGGACGCGGACGGCTTTGTGCACCCCCTGGGCATCCCGGTGCGGGCCGGTTCCTTCTACGCCTACGCGGTGTCGGCCTCGCTGGTGCTGTCCGTCCTGGCGATGCCGCTCGCCGGGGCGCTGGCCGACCGGACCGGCCGCAAGAAGCCGCTGATGGGCGGCTGCGCGTATCTGGGCGCGGGGGCGACGACGGGGATGTTCTTCCTGTCCGGCGAGCGCTACCTGCTGGGCGGGGCGCTGCTGATCGTCGCGAATGCCTCGTTCGTGGTGTCGATGATGCTCTACAACTCGTTCCTGCCGCAGATCGCCGAGCCGGACGAGCGCGACGCGGTCTCCTCCCGCGGCTGGGCCTTCGGCTACGCGGCCGGGGCGCTGGTGCTCGTCGCCGACCTGGCGCTCTACGGCGCGCACGACTCGTTCGGCGTCTCCGAGGGCACGGCGGTGCGCATCTGCCTGGCGTCGGCGGGACTGTGGTGGGGCGCGTTCTCGCTGATCCCGCTGCGGCGGCTGCGTGACCGCCGCACCGCCGCGGCGGCGCCCACGGAGGCGGGCGGTACCGCGCCGGCCCAGGGGTGGCGGCAGCTGCGGGAGACCCTGCGCGACATGCGCCGGCACCCGCTCACCCTTTCCTTCCTCCTCGCCTACCTCCTCTACAACGACGGCGTGCAAACGGTGATCACCCAGGCGTCCGTCTACGGCTCGGAGGAGCTGCGGCTGGACCAGAGCACGCTGATCGTGGCGATCCTGCTGGTCCAGGTACTGGCCGCGGCGGGCGCCCTGCTGATGGGGCGGCTCGCGCGGCGGTACGGCGCGCAGCGGACGATCCTGGGGTCGCTGGTGGCCTGGACGCTGACGCTGGCGGCCGGCTACTTCCTGCCCGCGAAGGCGCCCGTGTGGTTCTTCGCCCTGGCCGTCGGCATCGGCCTGGTGCTGGGCGGCAGTCAGGCGCTGTCGCGCTCGCTGTTCTCGCATCTGGTGCCGCGCGGCAAGGAGGCGGAGTACTTCTCCGCGTACGAGATGAGCGACCGGGGCGTGAGCTGGCTGGGGCCGCTGGTGTTCGGGGTGGCCTACCAGCTGACCGGGAGCTACCGGGACGCGATCGTGTCCCTCGTGGCATTCTTTGTGGTCGGTTTTGTCCTGCTGGCGAGGGTCCCTGTGAGCCGGGCGATCGCCGCGGCCGGAAATCCTGTGCCTGACCGGATTTAGCCCCGGAGGGTGCGGGGCGGTAGTGTACGCCTTTGGCTCACCAGGCGGACCGTTACTGCGCGCTCAACGATGGAAGGCGCTGGGTGACATCTGTTGCCAGATGTGACAAACCGGGCGTCGGTGGGTACAACAAGGGGCGGCACGACGGGCGACGCACATGTCCCGATTACGGGAATCTTCACCGCCGACCGGACGTTGACCGGATGACGACGACAGCGACACCTGTCCTGTGGGCGACAAGCCCGGGAGGCACGATTCATGAGTGAGCGAGCTCTCCGCGGCACGCGACTCGTGGTGACCAGCTACGAGACCGACCGCGGCATCGACCTGGCCCCGCGCCAGGCGGTGGAGTACGCATGCCAGAACGGACATCGATTCGAGATGCCGTTCTCGGTTGAGGCCGAGATTCCGCCGGAGTGGGAGTGCAAGGTTTGTGGTGCACCCTCGCTTCTGGTGGATGGCGATGGCCCTGAGGAAAAGAAGGGTAAGCCCGCGCGTACGCACTGGGACATGCTCATGGAGCGACGCACCCGCGAGGAGCTCGAGGAGGTGCTGGCCGAACGGCTGGCCGTCCTGCGCTCCGGCACCATGAACATTGCCGTGCATCCGCGCGACACCAACCGCAAGTCCGCCTGACGACGGACCTGCAGACAGCAGCAAGGGCCGGGGCCACTGCACTTCGCAGTGGCCCCGGCCCTTGTCGTGCGCGCAATTTCTCAGCCGGGGTCGGTCGGTCGGACGCTCAGCCGGTCAGCGGCGGATCCTGGCGCCGGGAGGCCGGCGGCTCGTCGCGGATCACCTCGCCCGGCACGACCTTGCCGTCCGGCCGGTGCATCCGGGCCTGCTGGAAGGCGTCGCCGAACGACCCGGGCGCGTACGACGCCCGCCTGTTCAGCAGCTTCTCGGCGCGGCCCTGGATCAGCTTCCCGGTCGGCGGGAAAAGGCAGAGCAGCCCCAGCACGTCGGAGAGCAGGCCCGGCACCATCAGCAGCAGGCCGCCGGCGATCGGGAGCGTATTGCCGCTGCCGGAGCGGCCGTTGTGGGACGGGGCGGCCTCGGCCGGGTCCGCCGGCCCGCTCCGCTGAAGGCTCTCGGTGAGGTTCTTCCAGGCGCGGCGGCCGGCCCGCTTGACCACCCAGCCGCCGACGACCACCCCGGCGAGCAGCAGCAGGAAGACGGTCAGACCGTTGGTGTCCCCGGCGACCAGGGTCAGCAGCCAGATCTCCAGCACCACCCAGGCGACGACGCCCAGCGGCACGAACCGGCGGGCGCGCGAGCGCTGGGGCGGACGGGGACTCGGCGATGGCGTGCCTGTGAACGTCATGCCTCAAGTGTGCCTGGACGGTCCGCGGCGCCTGCCGGGGACCACGGGACGCGGTGCACCCGGGGCTCCGGGCTCAGCGGCCGCGGAACTTCTCCACCCGGGAGCCGACGCCCCAGGCGGTGACCCGCCACAGCGCCTCGACCACGATGTCCCGGCTCATCTTGCTGTCGCCGTGCTCCCGCTCGACGAAGGTGATCGGGACCTCGACGACGTGATAGCCGGCCTGGACGGCGCGGCGGGCGAGGTCGACCTGGAAGCAGTAGCCCTGCGAGGACACCTCGTCCAGGCCCAGGCCCTCCAGGGTCTCGGCGCGGAAGGCGCGGAAGCCGCCGGTGATGTCGCGCAGCGGCAGGTCCAGCACCAGCCGGGAGTAGGTGCTGCCGCCGCGGGAGATGAACTGGCGGTACTTGGGCCAGTTCACGGTGCGGCCGCCGGGCACCCAGCGCGAGCCGAGGACCAGATCGGCGCCCTTGAGGGCGGTGAGCAGCCGCGGCAGCTCCTCGGGCTGGTGCGAGCCGTCGGCGTCCATCTCGACCAGGACGCCGTAGCCGTTGTCGATGCCCCAGCGGAAGCCCGCGAGGTAGGCGGCCCCCAGCCCTTCCTTGCCCTTGCGGTGCAGGACGTGGACGTGTTCGTCCTCGGCGGCCAGTTCGTCGGCGAGCTTGCCGGTGCCGTCAGGGCTGTTGTCGTCCGCGACGAGGACGTGCGCCTCCGGGACGGCGGACCGCACCCGCGAGACGACCGGCTTGATGTTCTCCGCCTCGTTGTACGTCGGGATGATCACCAACGTGGTGCCGAGCGGACCGTATTGCCGCTGACCGTCTGTCACTGCTGCCCCTTCTCGTCCTTCGTACGCCCGCGCCGGCCGACGATCACCGCGGCGGCACAGGACAGAAGACCCACGATAGCGAGCGCCCACTCAGGCGCCGCACCGACGCGGTCGGCGAGCGTCGTTTCGTCCCGCAGCGGGATCCGTGCGGAGACCACGCCCTGGGTGAACTCCGGGATCCGGTGGGTGATCCTGCCGTCCGGGGCGACCACCGCGCTGATGCCGCTGGTGGCGGCGGTGACCACGGCCCGGCCGTGTTCGACGGCGCGCAGCTTGGACATCGCCAGCTGCTGCTCGGGCTGGCCGGTGCGCCCGTAGGTGGCGTTGTTGGTCTGGATCACCAGCGCCCGGGCGCCGGCGCCCACGGTGTCGTGCACGATCTCGTCGTAGGCGACCTCGAAGCAGATCACGTCGCCGAGCCTGGCGGGGCCGACGTTGAGCAGGCCCGTGTGGTCGCCGGGGTAGAAGTCGCGCGGCACCCGCTGGAAGCGCGTGATGATCTTGCTGAGCTGCTCCCGGAACGGCACGTACTCGCCGAACGGCACCGGGTGCTGCTTGGTGTACGAGGCGCCGGGGCCCTTCTTCGGGTCCCAGACGATGCCCTCGTTGAAGACGTAGCCCTTCTTGGAGGGGTGGTCGACGAGGGCGCCGACGAGCACCGGCACGCCGATGGCCTTCACCGCCTCGTCGATCCGGTCGTACGCCTGCGGGTACTGGAACGGATCGAGGTCGGAGGAGTTCTCCGGCCAGATGACCAGGTCGGGCTTCTTGGCCCGGCCGGCCTTGATGTCGGCGGCGAGCTTCTCGGTGGCCGTGGCGTGGTTGTCGAGGATCTTCATGGGGCGGCCCAGGAAGTCCATACCGGCCTGCTGGACGTTGCCCTGGACCACGGCGATGTCGACGGAGTCGTCGGCCTTCGTCGGGACGGGGACCAGCAGCCCGGCCAGCGTCACCGCGGCGGCCAGCCCGAACGCCTCCAGGGCGGTCACCGCGCGGCGCACGGTGCCGTTGCCGCGCAGCCCCCACAGGGCGGCGACACAGGCGGCCAGCAGGGTGCCGGCCAGCGCGACGGCGAACGTCACCAGCGGGGCGCCGCCGAGCGCGGCGAGCGGGGTGAACGGCGAGCCGGTGTTGGCGAACGCCAGCCGCCCCCACGGGAAGCCGCCGAAGGGGAGCCGGTCGCGGGCCCACTCCTCGGCGACCCACAGGCAGGCGGCCCACAGCGGCCAGGCCGGCAGCCGGGAGGTGACCGCGAGCCCCGCGCCGAGCAGCGCCACGAAGAGCGCCTCGGCGATCGAGAGGCCCACCACCGCGTCCCAGCCGACGACATGCAGCCACTTCAGCAGGATCAGGAAGAACGGCAGCCCGAACACCAGGCCCGTCCAGGCGCCCTGGCGCGCGGTCCGGCCCCGGGTCAGCAGCGACAGCGCGGCCACCGCCACCAGGGACAGCGGCCACAGGTCGTACGGCGGGAAGGCGAGGCCCAGCGCGACGCCGAAGACCACGGCCAGGCCGGTACGCAGCGCCTCGCGACGCACGAACGCCAGGAGCCGCCGGGCCCGACCGGGGCGCCCGGGTGAGGCCGGGGAACCCGTCCGGGCGGACGGCACCGGGCCGTCGGGCGTGGTGCCGCTCACGGCTTCTTCGGTGGTGTCGGAACCCGATGGCACGGTCGCCGGGCCTTCCTGCAGGTCGGATGGGGACCCTCCCGGCGCGTCGCGCGCGTGGCGGAAGGTGTGAGCTGACCGTACATCGGAAGACCCGTCGTGCGGATGCGGGGTGCACAAAAGGTGAAGGCCCCGCGAGGAGGGTGCGGCCGGTCCGCGACGGGGTGCGGATAGGGGCCCGGGCGCCCTTCGGGCCGACCTGGGACCCGCTGGCTGCGGGTCGACCGAGAGCCGTTGTCTACTGAGCGTCCGGGCCCCACCCGGGTCGCACCTGCCGACCGGGCGAGACGTCCCCTCGCCCCGTGCCGCTGGTGCTGGACCTGGCTCCCAGTGGCGGTGCGCCGGTGTGGCGTACCGCCCCATGGCCCAGCTGCGTTCGACGAGTGCGCGGAGGTCTCCCGGCCGGACGTCCTGTGGTGGACTCGGCCGAACCTACCGGCCGTCGACCGCCTGCTGTCAACAGGTGCCCGGCCTGCGTCGCTTTCGCGTCGCCCCAGGTCAGCCGAGGACGCCCCGTGATGGGGCGAGTAGCGGCAAGCGCGGGCCGCGAGAGCACGTGCCTGCCTGATGTCACTCGTTCGGCCGTCCGAAGACCGTCCGGCCGCCGACGACCGTGCGCAGGCACACGGGGAGGTCGCGGCCGGGCGTGAGATCGGGCAGGCCGGGGGTGCCGGAGCGGGGGTCGGTGGACCAGCGCTCCACCCGCTCGTCGGGCGCCTGGACGACCAGTTCGCCGGTGCGCCAGACCGCGTAGTCGGCGGGCGCGCCGGGCACCAGGACGCCCGCGTCGTCCCGGCCGATGGCCCGCCAGCCGCCGCGGGTGTGGGCGGTGAACGCGGCGCGGGCGGAGATGCCGTGGGCGCGGGTGCGGTGGAAGACCGCGGCGCGCACGGTGCCCCAGGGGTCGAGCGGGGTGACCGGGCTGTCGGAGCCCAGGGCGAGCGGCACCCCGGCCTTGAGCAGGGCCGCGTACGGGTTGAGGGTGGCGGCCCGTTCGGCGCCCAGGCGGGCGGCGTACATGCCGTCCGGGCCGCCCCAGGCCGCGTCGAAGGCGGGCTGGACGGAGGCGGTCAGGGCCAGGTCGGCGAAGCCGGCGAGGGTGGCTTCGGTGAGCATCTCGGCGTGCTCGACGCGGTGCCGGGCGGCGCGGATCCGGGCGGTGCCGAGGCGTTCGGCGGCGGCCCGGACGCCGTCGACGACGCTGCTGATCGCGGCGTCGCCGATGGCGTGGAAGCCGGCCTGGAGCCCGGCCTCGGTGCAGGCGGCGACATGGGCGGCGACCGCGTCGGTGTCGAGGTGGGCGGTGCCGGTGTGGCCGGGGGAATCCGCGTACGGCGCGTGCAGATGGGCGGTGTGCGAGCCGAGCGAGCCGTCGACGAAGAGATCGCCGGCCGCGCCGATCGCGCCGAGTTCACGGATCCGCTCGGCGTCCTTTGCGGATGCGACGGTCTCGGCCCAGTAGCCCACCACCCGCGGGCCGTTCCCCTCCCGCGCCAGGGCGAGCAGCGCCGTGAAGTCCTCCTCGCCGGAGATCTCCGGTCCGGCGCACTCGTGGAGGCTGCCGATGCCGAGCGAGGCGGCGCGGGCCAGCGCGGCGGCCTGGGCCTCGGCGCGCTGGGCCGGGGTGAGGGTGGCGTACGCGGCCCGGCGCACCGCGTGGTGGGCGTCGCCGGTCAGCGGGGCGTCGGGGTGGAAGCCGGACCGGTCGCGGATGCCGGGGACCAGGTCCAGCAGGGCCGTGGTGACCACCGCGGAGTGCACGTCGACGCGGGTGAGGTACAGCGGACGGCCGCCGGTGGCCGCGTCCAGCTCCGTACGGGACGGCGCCCGGCCCTCCGGCCAGGCGCTGGTGTCCCAGCCGTGCCCGAGCAGGACCCGGTCCGAGGGGCGGGCGTCGGCGTACGCGCGGATCCGGGCCAGCGCGTCGGCGAGCGTGCCGGCGGCGGACAGGTCGAGACCGGTGAGCGCGAGGCCGGTCGCGGTGGTGTGCACATGTGCGTCCGTGAACGCCGGGGTGACGAGCGCGCCGTCGAGCTGGACCACCTCGTCCACGCCGTCGGCGAACGAGTCGGCCGCGCCCTCCTCACCGACCCAGGCGATGCGGTCCCCTTCCACGACCATGGCCGTGGCGAAGGGGTCCGCGGGGCTGTGCACCTCGCCGCCGCGCAGCAGGACGGTACGGGGCTGCGCCGGGTGCGGGTCGTGCTGCCGGGCGGGGGCGGGAATGTGCTCGCTCATACCGGACAGTTTGGCCCCTGCGCCCGGGCCGGCGGCGTCCAGGGGGCCGTTACCGGTCAGATCCGCGGCGGCCGGGCCTCGTACGGCGTGGACAGCACGACCGTGGTGCGGGTCGAGACGCCGGCCAGCGTGCGGATGCGGGTGAGCAGGTGCTCCAGCTCCAGCGGGGTGGAGACGCGGACCTTGAGGATGTAGTTCTCGTCGCCGGCCACGCTGTGGCACGCCTCCAGCTCGGGGACCTCGGCGAGGCGGTCGGAGATGTCGTCCGGCGCGCTGGGGTCGAAGGGTTTGACCGAGATGAAGGCGGTGAGCGGCAGGCCCACGGCTTCGGGGTCGACGATGGCGGCATAGCCCCGGATGACACCGCGCTGCTCCAGGCGGCGCACACGCTGATGCACCGCCGAGGTGGACAGGCCGGTGGCCTTGCCCAGGTCGGTGTAACTCATCCGCCCGTCCTTGACGAGCAGATCCACGATTTGTCGGTCCAACTCCTCCACCCGCTCAACCTACTGCGCGCGGACGCGTGTGCGCACCGCGCGCCGGCTCGTGGACACCCCCGCGCCGGGTTGTGTGACCAATGCCACACGGGTGAACCGGTGTCCGTGGACCGGTCGCGATTATGCGCGGGGCATGGAGGGAATTGCTGGTGGTGGCCGGGGCCGCCCGTCACAGGAAGTCAGCGGTCCGACCGGCCCACCCGAGGGGGATGGACATCATGCGACGCCTTCAGCAGGACCCCACTGCCGAGAACTTCAGCGACCAGGAGGGCGACAGTCCCGGCTTCTCCGGCGACGACGGTGCGTACGACGCGTTCGAGACCTTTGAGATCTACCGCGTGACCTGCCCGGACTGCCTCCAGCCGATCGCGCTGCTGGCCGACGAGGACACGCTCCCGGAGCACGCACTGTGCCCCACTCCCTGGAATCCGTTCGGCCTGACGGTGTGCCAGGGCTCCGGCCGCGCGGTGTCCGAGGCGCCGGAGACCGAGGACACCCTGGACGCCCAGGAGCAGGACGCGGCGATGCTGCTGACGCTGCCGGAGGGCCTGGACTGGCGCCGTCAGCCGTTCTCGCACATCGGCGGTCCGGGCACCCGGCCGATCCGGGTGCCGCGGATGCGTCACGGCGCCTGAGCAGCGCCTCGTTCGGACGACGGCCGCTGCGGCCTCACCAGTAGCGGCCCTCGATCATCGCCTCCAGCGCACCCCGGTGGAGGATCAACGCATCGGCGTCGGCCGGTACGGGGACCTCTCCGAAGTGCACCTGGCGGTAGGCCACCCGCAGCATGACGATGGCGTGCCGCAGGGCCGCGTAGAGGGTGTGGAATTCCATGTCACGCGGTGTGTGGCCGGTGAGCCGGGCATAGCGTGACTCGACGGCGTCCCGGCGCAGGAAGCCGGGCAGCCCCCGCTCGCCGCCGGCTTCCGTGAGGTCCTGGAAGAAGCGGTGCAGGAACACCAGCCAGCCCAGGTCGAGTTCACGCGGACCGAGGGCGGCCATCTCCCAGTCGAGCACCGCAGCCGGCTCGAAACCGTCGTAGACGATATTGCCGATCCGGGCGTCGCCCCAGGTGAGGACGGTCTCTCCGGGGTCGTCCGGCCAGAGTTCGACGAGCCGGGCGAAGCCGCGCTCGATGAGCGGTGAGCGCGGCCGGCCGTCAACCACCCAGGCGTAGTAGGCACGTTGGGAGGCGACGTGCCGGTGCAGGGCGCTGCCCTGCCCGCTGGTGGCCAGGAAGCCCGCCGCGGCGAGCGGGACCTGATCGTGCAGCCGGGCGAGCACGGACACGCTCGCGGCCTCCAGGCGCGCGCGCTCGGCGTCGGTGGCGTCATGGAGCCAACTGCCCGCGTACGTATAGGGCATGACGTCCGGTGGGACGCGCCCGGCGACCCGGGCCATGACGAAGAACGGGGCCCCGAGGTGCGCCGGGTCCTCCTCCAGCCAGAGGGTGCGGGGCACCGGCAGGTCGGTGTGCTCGGCGACCAGGCGCATGGTGCGGAACTGCCGGGCCATGTCGTAGCGCGGGAAGACGGTGTACGCGGCCGGATCGGCGGCGAGGCGCAGTGCGCAGGAAACCGGGACGTCGGGGGGCGCCGGCCGCGGGTGGTCGATGTCGAAGAGCAGGGTTTCGCTGGACATGCCGTTGGAGGCGGGGACGCCGGCGGCGAGCGCGCGGGCGCCGGGCAGGCGGGTGCCGAGCCAGGCGGTGAGGCGGCGGGTGAGGTCCGCGGGGTCGCGGGTGGTGGTACGGGGGCGGGGCGCCGCGCTCATCGTCCGGCCTCCCCCGCGACGTCGCCGTAGCCGGTGAACCCGCTCGGGTCGTGCCGGCCGAAGCTGCCGTGCTCGAAGATCCCGTAGCCGACGCGGCCGTCGAGGGTGAAGCGGGCGGCGTGGTCGGTGACCCCGTAGGCGGCGAGGGGGTGGGCGGCCGGGTCGGAGAGGTCGTAGCTGCGCCGGTCGGTCCAGCCGCGGCCGCGCCAGGTGCCGTGCTGCCAGTCGTCGGCGGGCGGATAGCCGGCGCCCACCGCGAGGGGTGAGGAGGTGAGGATCTCGGCGGTGAGGTCGAGGGGTTGGCGGGCGGGGTCGGTGAGGTGGATGACCGCGGTCTCGGGGTGGCGGGTGCCGGGGCGGTAGCGGATGTCGGTGTGCGGCCAGCCCAGCTGGAGGTCGCGGGCGCCGTTGCGGACCAACAGGGCCTCGTTCAGGGTGCGGTGGCCGTCGGCGTCCTCCTGGACGATGACCATCACGAAGCGGTCGTCGAAGCGGACCGGGCACCACACCCAGTGGAAGCCCTCCGGCCGCAGCTCCGCACCGGCCCGTCCGGCGTCCTCACCGGGGATCGGCCGTACGCCCCAGCTGCGGTCCCGGGTGCCGGTCCACTCCCCCGCCGTGACGATCAGCTCCTCGCCCCCGGCGCGGATCCGGCCGGTACAGGTGCCCGCCTGGACGAACCGCCGCCCCTCCAGCGTCAGCCGGTCGCCGCGGTACTGGGTGTGGTGCGGCTCCCAGGTGGCGGGGAAGGCCGCGTTCCACGTCACGTCGCACGCCAGGCCGTCCGGATCGTCCGGGTCCGCGGCGCAGCTCAGCCGGAGGCGGGCGAGCGGTTCCTCGACGGTGATGGTGAGCGGGCCGACGGTGAGGGCCATCCGGTCGTCGGTGAGCGCGTCGGAGGCGCGTACGGCGTGCAGCCGGTCGCCGAGGCGGAGGGTGGCGTACGCGTCGATGACGCCGGTGTTGGGATAGACGCCGAGCCCCGCGATCAGCAGGGCCCGCCCCGCGTGGTCCATGACGTGGAAGATGCACCGGTCGTAGGCGTTGCGGTCGCCGGTGGCGACGTGCCGCAGGGAGAGCGGGACCTGGTGGATCGGGTACTCGTCGAGCGCGATCGGGCGGTCGGGCACGGTCTCCTCCTGGGCGCGCGGCGGCGGACCGGGGAGCGGACAAAAGGCCGCCCCCGGCGAGGAGTTGACGGTACGTCAGCTGTCGTGCGACAGCCAGACCCTCTCCGGTACCGGGAGGCCGGGGTGGGGGATGATTCCCCCGCCCCGGCCGGCGCTCAGCGCGTCTCCGGGCCCGCGAGGTGGCGGGCGATGACCATGCGCTGGATCTGGTTGGTGCCCTCGACGATCTGCAGGACCTTGGCCTCGCGCATGTAGCGCTCGGCGGGGAAGTCGACGGTGTAGCCGTAGCCGCCGAGGAGCTGGACGGCGTCGGTGGTGACCCGCATCGCGGCGTCCGTGCAGAACAGCTTGGACATCGCCGCCTCCTTGGAGAACGGCAGACCGGCGTCGCGCAGCCGGGCGGCGGTGAGGTACAGCGCGCGGCCGGCCTCGATCTGGGTGGCCATGTCGGCGAGCATGAAGCGCAGGCCCTGGAAGTCGACGATCGGCCGGCCGAACTGCTGCCGCTCGGCGGCGTACGCGAGCGCCTCGTCCAGCGCCGCCTGGGCGACGCCGATGGCGCAGGCGGCGATGCCCAGGCGCCCGGAGTCGAGGGCGGAGAGGGCGATGGCGAAGCCCTGGCCCTCGTCGCCGAGGCGGCGGGAGTCGGGGACGCGTACGCCGTCGAAGTGCAGCTGGGCCGTCGGGGAGCCCTTCATGCCCATCTTGCGCTCGGGTGCCGCGGCGCTCAGGCCCTCGGCATCGCCGGGGACCAGGAAGGCGGTGATGCCGTGGGCGCCGCTGCCGCCGGTGCGGGCCAGGACGGTGTAGAAGTCGGCCACGCCGCCGTGGGTGGTCCAGGCTTTGGTGCCGTCCAGGGTCCAGGCGTCGCCCTGCCGGGTGGCGCGGGTGGTCAGGGAGGCGGCGTCGGAGCCGGAGGAGGGCTCGGAGAGGCAGTAGGCGCCGAGCAGCCCGCCGCCCAGCATGTCGGGGAGGTGTTCGGCGCGCTGTTCCTTCGTGCCGAAGCCGGCGAGGGCGTGGCAGGCGAGGGTGTGCACGCTGACGCCGAGGCCGACGGTCAGCCGTGCGGCCGCGAGCTCCTCCAGGACCTGGAGGTAGACCTCGTAGGGCTGGCCGCCGCCCCCGAATTCCTCGTCATAGGGCAGGGAGAGAAGTCCGGATTCCGACAGCAGGGCGAAGGTCTCGCGGGGGAAGCGGCCGGCCTCCTCTTCCTCCGCGGCCGTGGGCCTGATCTCGCGCTCGGCGAGATCGCGTACGAGGGTCAGCAGGTCGCGGGCTTCCTCCGTGGGCAGCCTGCGGTCCACCGGCTGGGGGCCGTACTCGGTCATGGCGGCGCTCTCCTCCCTGTCGGGCGCTGCGGCGACGCACGCGCGGGGTGGGCGGCGGCGCCGGTTTCCGTAGTGCCAGGCCGATGATCGCGTTCCGGGTCGCGGATGGCGATGACCTGCGGCTGTGGCGCTAGGAGTATGCCCGATCGGAGGCCCCGCGTCACTGGTTGATCATCATCTGCTGCGGAGATCCGGCCCCCTACCGGAAGCGGCGGTGCCCCGCTACCCCGCGTGAACAAAATTGGTCCGAACCATTGACTCACTGGTCTAGTCCTTCTAACTTCTCCTCCAACGTTCAACGCGTTCATGCCAATTCGGAACGCAGGTCAGGCTCCACCCCTCGCCCCCCTCCGAGGAGACGACATGCTCAGACCGCACCGGATGCGATCACCGCGCAGAGTGATCGCCGCCGCCACCGCGCTGTGTACGGCGGCACTGGCCGGCACCCTGCTCGCCGGACAGGCTTCCGCCCACCCTGCCGGCGCCCCCGCGAAGCAGAACCCCGCGACGGCCGCCGCGACCTCCGCGAAGCCGGCGGCAGCCGGCAGCAAGGTCGTCGGATACTTCACCAACTGGGGTGTCTACGACCGCAATTACCACGTCAAGAACATCGAGACGTCCGGGTCGGCGGCCAAGCTGACGCACATCAACTACGCCTTCGGCAACGTCCAGGGCGGCAAGTGCGCCATCGGGGACTCCTACGCCGACTACGACAAGGCGTACACCGCCGACCAGAGCGTCGACGGCCAGGCGGACACCTGGGACAACGGCGCGCTGCGCGGCAACTTCAACCAGCTCAGGAAGCTCAAGAAGCTGCACCCGAACCTCAAGGTGATCTGGTCCTTCGGCGGCTGGACCTGGTCGGGCGGCTTCGGCGAGGCCGCCCGGAACCCGGCCGCCTTCGCGCAGTCCTGCTACGACCTGGTCGAGGACAAGCGCTGGGCCGATGTCTTCGACGGCATCGACATCGACTGGGAGTACCCGAACGCCTGCGGTCTGACCTGCGACACCAGCGGCAAGGACGCCTTCACGAACGTCATGAAGGCGCTGCGGGCGAAGTTCGGCCAGAACAACCTGGTGACCGCGGCGATCACCGCTGACGCCTCGGCCGGCGGCAAGATGGACGCCGCGGACTACAAGGGCGCCGCCCAGTACGTCGACTGGTACAATCCGATGACGTACGACTACTTCGGCGCCTGGGACGCCAAGGGCCCGACGGCGCCGCACTCCCCGCTGTCGTCGTACAACGGCATCCCGAAAGCCGGCTTCAACACCACCGACACCATCGCCAAGCTCAAGGGCCTGGGCGTGCCGGCGAACAAGCTGCTGCTGGGCATCGGCTTCTACGGCCGCGGCTGGTCGGGCGTCACCCAGGACGCGCCGGGCGGTACGGCGACCGGCGCGGCACCGGGCAAGTACGAGGCCGGCATCGACGACTACAAGGTGCTCAAGAGCCGTTGCCCGGCCACCGGCAAGGTGGGCGGCACCGCCTACGCCAAGTGCGGTGACCAGTGGTGGAGTTACGACACCCCCGAGACCATCGGCACGAAGATGGCCTTCAAGGACGCGCAGGGCCTGGGCGGCACGTTCTTCTGGGAGCTGAGCGGTGACACCACCAACGGCGAGCTGATCAAGGCGATCAGGTAGCCGCGGGCGACCGGACCGGGCGGGCGGGAGGTGGCGGCCTCCCGCCCGCCCGCATGTCCGGACGCAGGCGGCCCTCCAGGGCCGTCAGGCCGGCGGGCGGGGCGGCGCCGGGCAGCCGGGCTCGTACTCCTCGATCAGCCGCAGGGTGTCGCCCAGGCCGCGAACCAGCAGCGCGACCACCGTCTCCCGGGGCAGTTCCTGTTCCGCGATCCAGTCGAGGGTGACTCCCTCGACGCTGGAGAGCCAGCCGGTCAGCGCGGTGCGGGCGACCGGCGGGAGGTCGGTGCGGCCCCAGGCGCCGAGGGCGATGGTGCCGAGCAGCCGGGCCCGCACCGCGTCGCGGATCGCCATCACCTCGGCGTCGAAGCCGACCCCGCCGGTGACGATGGCGCGGTAGGCGGCCTGGTGGTGCTGGGCGTAGCGCAGATAGCCGTCGACGGTGCGCTGGACGCGTTCGGCGGGCGGCAGGTCGTGGGTGCTGCCGGCCCGCTCGACCAGCTCGGCCACCGCGTCCTCGATGATCGCCAGGTAGTAGCCGCGCTTGTTGGTGAAGTAGTAGTAGATCAAGCCTTTGGCGACACCGGCCTGGCGCGCGATGTCGTCCATGGACAGCGCGTCGTAGGAGGTGTCGGCGAACAACCTCCGCCCGGTGGCGATGAGTTCGGCGCGGCGGGCCTGGGAGCGTACGGATCCGCGGGCGGTCTGCGAGCCACCCCGTCCGCGCTGTTGACTATTATTCAAAGTCCGCCCTAGTCTCCAACTGCCTTGAGTTTTCCGCAGTATGACAGGGCGTCATGAACGACGACGGGCCCTCCCGCCGGCGCCACCAGCACTTCCCCCGCGCATTCGACCACTGCCCCGGGGAGGACGCAGTGAGATCGTCAACGGACACCTCGCCCGAGGGGCGGACCTCCTGGCGCAAGAGCGCCGTGGTGGCGCTGCCCGCCGTACTCGCCGTGGGCGCACTGGCCACGGTGATGGCGCAGGGCGCCCTGGCCGCCTCGTTCGCCGTCTCCGGCACCCACTTCCAGGTGTCGTCGGGGAAGCTGACCAGCAGCGGCCTGGCCTCGTACGTGCACACCGACCGCGACGCGGACGGCCGCGGCCATCCGGTGGCGCTGCTCGGCATCGGCCGGGCCTCGCTCGCCGACATCTGCCAGTCGGCCCGGGTGAGGACGCCGGTGGGGACGGTGGTGTTCAAGCTGACCGCCGGCGGCCGGGCCGGTCCGGTGCGCGCCGACAGCCTGGTCATCGACGGGGAGGACCTGGTGGGCGACGCCCGCTTCGGCACCGCGCAGATCGGCCGGGACGCGGCCACGCTGGACGCCGTACCGGGCGTGCACGGCCGCCGGGGCGCGTTCGGGCTGCAGGCCGGGGACATCTCCGTGGCCGGGGTGAAGTCGCACGCCTGGTCGGCCACCGGCGGGAACTTCCGCCTCAACGGGCTGCGGGTGAGCGTGAGCCTGGACGGCGCGACGTGCTTCTGAGCGCGTGGCGCCGGGCCCGGGCCGGACGGACACCGGGCCGGCCGGCGCGGCGGGCGGCGCTGCGCCGCTGGCGGCGGACCCGGCCGTTCTGGGCCGGGCTGCTGCTCCTCCTCGGCGGGGCGGAACTGGTGCTGGTACCGCTCTCGCCACTGACCGTGCTGGTCAGCCTGGGGCTGGGCGGGCTGGCGGCGCTGGGCATCGGGCTGGCGCTGATGGCCGCGGGGCTCTTCCTGTGGTGCGCGCCGGCCACCCACCACTACGTGAGCATCAACGCGCTGATCCTGTCGGTGCTCTCCTTCGCCGCGACGAACCTCGGCGGGTTCCTGGTCGGTATGGCCCTGGGAATCGCGGGCAGTGCGATGGGCTTCGGGTGGACGCCGGGGCGGGGCCCGGCGCCCGCCGCGGGCCCCGCTCCGGTGCGCGGTGGTGGCGGCAAGGTGCTCGCGGTCGCGCTGCCGGTGGCCCTGCTCGCCGCGGTGGGCGGCCCGGCGCAGCGGGCCCGGGCGGCGGCCGGCCTCCCGGCGCCGTCCCGCCCGCCGACCGTGACCACCACGATGTTCGCGCCTCAGGGCTTCACCCTGGCCGGCGTCGAGGAGGTGCCCACGGCCCGCGGCCCGGTCAGGGCGATGGTGTTGAGGATGACGGCCGCCTCGCTGACCGACTACCGCCTCACCACCCACGACGGTGGCCCCGAACTCGGCCTGAGCGCCGACACGTTGCACCTCAGGGGTGAGGTGACGCTCTACCTCACCCGGTTCAGCGGTTGCCTGGAGGGCCTGGTCTGCCTCACCTTCACCCCGGACACCCTCCCGGTGCCCCCGGTCGTCCCGCCCTTCGTCTTCATGACGGACGTCGACGCCGAGCAGGCACTGGTCACCTCGGACCTGATCACCGCGGACGGGTTGCGGCTGCGCGCGGGTGCCCGGAGCGGCCCCGGCACGTGAGGCGGCGGCCCACGCGGGGTTTACGGCACCGCCCGGTACGAGCACCATCGGCCGTACGAGGGCAGAGCTGTGACGAAGAGGTGACACGTGGTCAACCCCTGGCTGGCGATGGAGACCGGTGGCGACCCGGCGGAGCGCACCCGTACGGTGCGGCGGGCGCACGCGGAATTCCTGGCCGACGGGACCGTGGCGGCGCCGGTGCGCCGGGTGGTCGCCGATTCCTGGCGCCGCTCGGCCGAGGCCCGGGCCGCCTCGGACGGGGCCGCGCCCATCGAGCTGGACGAGGCCGCGCTGTGCGCCTACCGGGAGGCGCACCCGCTGGCCCGCGCGATGCCGGTGTTCCGGGAGCTGCTGGGCAGCTTCGCGCAGGACGGGGCGCATCTGCTGGCCGTCTGCGACCCGCAGGGGCGGCTGCTGTGGGTGGAGGGGCACCGCGGGGTGCGCCGCAGCGCGGAGCGGATGAACTTCGTCGTCGGCGCCCGCTGGGACGAGCGGCACGCCGGCACCAACGCGCCGGGTACCGCGCTCGCCGCCGACCACGCCGTCCAGATCTTCGCGGCCGAGCACTACAACCGGCAGGTGCAGCGCTGGACCTGCGCCGCGGCCCCGCTGCACGATCCGCGGACCGGCCGGCTGCTGGGCGCGGTGGACATCACCGGCGGTGACCACCTGGCGAGCCCGCACAGCCTGGCCCTGGTGCAGGCCACGGCCCGCGCCGCGGAGGCCCATCTGGCGTCCGGGTCCCCGGAGCCCGGGGTGTTCCTGTCGGCGCTCGGCCGGGACGAGGCGCTACTGGTCGTGGACGGGGAACGGCTGCGCCTCGGACGCCGGCACAGCGAGATCATGCTGCTGCTCGCACAGCACCCGGACGGCCTGACGGGTGATCAGCTCTCGTTGCTGCTGTACGGGGAGCGCGACATGCGGCCGGTCACCCTGCGGGCCGAACTGTCCCGGCTGCGCCATCTCGTGGGGGCGCTGCTGCACTCCCGCCCGTACCGCCTGAGCCGCGCCGTAGAAACCGATCTGGGCGTGGTCGAGGGCCAGTTGGCGGCCGGGCACCCCCGCTCCGCGCTCGGCGCGTACCGCGGCCCGCTGCTGCCGCTGTCGGAGGCGCCCGGCGTGCGGCGGATGCGGGAGGCGCTGGCGGACCGGATGCGGTGCACGCTGCTGGCCACCCGCGACGCCGACCTGCTGCGCGAGTGGTCGCGCACGCCGTGGGGCGAGGACGATCTGGAGGTCTTCGAGGCGCTGGTGGACGCCCTGCCGGCCCGCTCCCCCGCCCGTACCGCCTCCGTCGCCGGCGCCGACCGGCTGCGCGCCGCCTACGGTCTGACCGACGGCGCAACGAGCAATCCGGCCACCACGCGCGTCGCAACGTTCGCGCAACCTCCCCGCTCATAGCCTGCGCACGACGCCCGTCGCACGGGAGTGGCGGGCACCGCGCCGAGAGCGATTGGGAGGCCGCCCCATGGCCCGTTACGCCAGCCCGGGTTCCACCGATGCCGTCATGAGCTACCTGCCCCGCTACGACCACTGGATCGGCGGCGAGTTCGTCGCGCCCGCGCTGGGCCGGTACTTCGAGAACCCGACGCCGGTCAACGGGCAGCCGTTCTGCGAGGTCGCGCGCGGTACCGCCGAGGACGTCGAGCGGGCCCTGGACGCCGCGCACGCCGCCGCGCCCGGCTGGGCCCGCACCCCGGCGGCCGAGCGCGCCGCCGTCCTCAACAAGATCGCCGACCGGATGGAGCAGAACCTCGAAGCGCTCGCGGTCGCCGAGAGCTGGGAGAACGGCAAGCCGGTACGGGAGACGCTGGCCGCCGACATCCCGCTCGCCATCGACCACTTCCGCTACTTCGCGGGCGCCGTCCGGGCCCAGGAGGGCTCCCTGTCGGAGATCGACGAGGACACCGTCGCGTACCACTTCCACGAGCCGCTCGGGGTCGTCGCCCAGATCATCCCCTGGAACTTCCCCATCCTGATGGCCACCTGGAAGCTCGCCCCGGCGCTCGCCGCCGGCAACGCGGTCGTCCTGAAGCCGGCCGAACAGACCCCCGCCTCGGTGCACTACTGGATGAGCCTGGTGGCGGACCTGCTCCCGCCCGGCGTCGTGAACATCGTCAACGGCTTCGGCGTCGAGGCCGGCAAGCCGCTGGCCTCCAGCCCCCGGGTCGCCAAGGTCGCCTTCACCGGCGAGACCACCACCGGCCGCCTGATCATGCAGTACGCGTCCGAGCACCTGCGCCCGGTGACCCTCGAACTGGGCGGCAAGAGCCCCAACATCTTCTTCGACGACGTCTCCTCCGCGGCGGACGACTTCCACGACAAGGCGCTGGAGGGCTTCACCATGTTCGCCCTCAACCAGGGCGAGGTGTGCACCTGCCCGTCGCGGGCCCTGATCCAGCGCGGGCACTACGACGACTTCCTCGCGGCCGGCGTGGCCCGTACGGAGAAGATCGTCCAGGGACACCCGCTGGACACCGACACCATGATCGGCGCCCAGGCGTCCAACGACCAGCTGGAGAAGATCCTCTCCTACCTGGACATCGGCCAGAAGGAGGGCGCCCGCGTCCTGACCGGCGGCTCCCGCGCCGAGTTGGGCGGCGAGCTGGAGGGCGGCTACTACGTCCGCCCGACGATCTTCGAGGGCAACAACGCCATGCGGGTCTTCCAGGAGGAGATCTTCGGCCCGGTGGTGGCGGTCGCCCCCTTCAACGACTTCGACGACGCGATGGACATCGCCAACGACACCCTCTACGGCCTGGGCGCGGGCGTCTGGACCCGCGACGGCTCCACCGCCTACCGCGCGGGCCGCGCCATCCAGGCCGGCCGGGTATGGACCAACTGCTACCACGCCTACCCGGCGCACGCGGCCTTCGGCGGCTACAAGCAGTCCGGCATCGGCCGGGAGAACCACAAGATGATGCTGGACCACTACCAGCAGACGAAGAATCTGTTGGTCTCGTACTCGGCCAAGAAGCTCGGCTTCTTCTAGGGGCCCGAGAAAAGGCGCCTGACCTGGGCTTTTGCCTGCCAGGCGCCTTCCGCCCCGTCCGCTCGGAGCAGGGCCAGGTTTACGTCGTAACTCCCAGTTCCTCCCACCCGTATCCCGCTCCTGACCAGCTCTTCCGGACCAGTCACGGACCAAAACCCCCGACTCACCCAGCAGGCGCCGCTGCGTGCCCGGCATCCGACGGCGCGCACCCGCGAGGTGCCCCACACCGAGACATGCTCTTCCCGCAGGCGGAGGTGGGCCGAGGTCGGACATTGCCCAGACGAGGTTCATGGACACGCCTGGTCCGTTGCTGCCTGGGCCACGGGGCACCCGTCGAGCGTCTGCAGCAGGTCAGCGTGCGGTGCGGGTGTACGGCCGGGACATACCGTCGCGCCGGGCAGTGGCCGACGGTGACGTCCGGTCGGTTCAGCGGATGAAGTCGACCTCCGGGTAATGGCGCGAGGGGCCGTCGAGCAGGCTGCTGTGCTGGTGGCGCAGGTGCTTGTCGAAGAAGGCGGCGACGTAGGTGCGTTGGACCTCGATGGAGCGGTTGGGGTCGATCGTGCCGAGTGCCTGCTGCATTACTTCCGGGGTTATCCCGAATGCGGCCGGCGCCTGGGGGAACAGGACCTGGTTGTCGACGAAGGAGTTGTGCCCGGAGCCGCGCAGCTTCAGGTCGAGCCGCTCTCCGTGCAGGTTTTCCCAGAGCCGCGCCCAGCTCGGGTCGGTGTTGCGGTTGTGGTGCTCGGAACTGAACAGCATGTAGGGGCGGTCGAGCCGCTGGTGTTCCGACCGGCCGAAGAGCTGGCCGTCCAGGTTCACGCCGGCGTCGATCCTGGAGTCCGCGTGCATGGCGGCGGCCACTGATCCGCCGCCGAGGGAAGCGCCGAACATCCCGATGTGCTTCGTGCTCACGGCCTGGGTCAGCCCGTGGGGGAGCGGCTTGTGTTCCACGTCCGGGTTGTGGCCACGGGCGATCTCGGCCAACTGGTTGATGACGAAGTGGCTGTCCGCCGCCCGGACGTCGATCAAGTCGCGCGATTTGGTGCCCGGCGGCAGCATGCTCACCTCATGTCGCCCGCCAGGGAAGACCACATCGCCGGTGTCGTGGGTGTGGTCGATGGTGACGACCAAGTAGCCGCGGCTGGCCAGGTCCTGAACCAGTGCCGTGCCCGTCGCACGGTTCCCACGCCCGCCGGGCGAGTACAGCAGCACCGGCAGCTTGCCGTCCTTGCGGGCGACCGGGGCGCCGGTGTGCCCGGCCGTGGTGGGCAGGGTCACCCCGCCCGGCAGCACCTGCTGGCTGTTGGGGAGGAGCGCGGCGGGGTACTGGCTCGTGTGTGTCGCCGGGTACCACAGCGAGACCATCAGCTCGCGTTGCTGTCCGGGCACCCACGGATCCATGCGGGACGAGTCGCGCAGGTGGAGGTCGACCGTCCCGACGCGATGGCGACCGGTCGGAGCAGGGAGAGTCAGCTGGCCCGGGGCTTGGGGCGGTTCCACGGCCGCTTCCGTGTCCGCGGACGCCGCTGCGTCCAAGGCCGCCGCCGCGGCCATGGGCGCATGGGCGGTCTTCTCCGCGGCGGTGGCCGGCGCGATCCCGGCGCCCAGGGCGAGGGTCAGTAGTCCTGTGGTGCCGGCGACCCGGGTGCGCAACCGGCTGTGGCGCCTTCGTGCGTGCTTCATGGGCAGCCCCCCTCCATGGTGGTGATCGCCACGTGATCAGCGATCGGCTGGCGGTCATCGTATATGCAGTTTTGCCATGGCCCAGCCAACCCACTTGACAGTGCGGGGAGTTATCGACGGCGGTGGGTGAGGTGAGCGCTCATGACGCGTCCGGAATTGCGCGGTGCCGGCTTCGTACACCGTCCGTCGCCGGGCCCCCGTGACCGGCCTTTTGCGCTGGACCCCACTGCGCTGGGCACTGTCTGTCGGCGCTGGTGGTGCATGCCACCGAGTTGAGCAAGTGGAGTGTCCGTGCGGGATGCACGAAGGGGAAATCCCCTGGTGCGGCCGGTAGCAGTTGTCAGCGCCGGGCCACTCGGTATCCCCGGGCAACCAGTTGCAGCAGCAAGGTCCAAGCCGGGGGAGGCCGGACGTGCACGACCGTTTCCTTGCCTCAGTGCGTTGACTGAAGGAGCGTCAGTCCCGGCCAGCACGCCTCTGTGAAAGGTGGCTGGTTCACGCCATCGCATGATGGTGGCCATCGGATCCAGGTTTGCTTCGACTTTGCTCACCGTTTTCACTGAGCGCGTTTATTACGCGGCAGTTCGTAACTGCCGACCGGGACGACCGCCCCCTGTGGAATTGCCCATTTCCCCGGGAAGGGGCAGTTTCGGTGGCTGCCTTCGGCGCAACCGCGACTGTGCGTAAGGGATCGAATGCAGACGGGGAACGAAGGGACAAACGACCCTGTCGGCTGTTGCGTGGGAAATTCCGCGCGCCGGGACGATGTCGAGACCGCGTAAGCGGCCGCTTCTCAGGGCGAGTTGAGCCACGTGCCGTATGGGACGGCACAGAGGGCACAGAACGAACACCCTTGTGATTATCCTGTGTTCCCAGTATTCATACTGGTTGAGTTGCCGCACGGCCATTCCCCACATGCCGAGAGGACGCTGTCCTGCACGCCGTTGCCCGCGCACCCCGTCCGCACCGCACCCGACGCCGCGCCGACATGCCCATGCTCGGAGGCGTCCGCCCACCGATCGCCGCACTGCTCTGCGGCCTGCTGGCAGTTTCCGCGTTGACCGCTCTCGGTCTCGGTACCGTTCACGAACAGGATGTGCCCCAGGCCCTGAGCGACGCGGAACGCCAGATCGCCCAGGATGCCGCCGACTCGGTCGGGACCTCCATCAACGCAAGTGCCAGGGCCGTGCGCCGCTCTGCGGCGTCGGCCACACCCGCCGGCAGCAGCAAACCGGCGACAGTTCTTCGGTCCCTTCTCCCGACCGGGCACCCTGCGGCGGGCGGTGTGCTGCTCGACCCGCGCACCGGCAAACCGCTGGCGGCCAGTGGGGAGAAGGTGCCGCTGACCGGGGTGGATGCGAAGGATCTGGCGCGGCCCGATACCGGCAACATCGCGCCCCGGGTGGTCACTTCCGGCACTGGCGCACCGCGGCTGTTGCTCTTCGCCCGGGTGAGCGTCCCCGTTGCGGACCGCAAGCAGGACGAGAACCAGGATCAGGCGGGGGATCTGAGAGGGGATCAGGACGCGGAGGAACGCGGACTCCTGTTTGTCGTCTCCGAAAAGGTCGCTGCTCCAGCGGTGTACGGAGCGGGGCGCACCGGGCAACTGGTGGACCGGAACGGCAAGGTGTGTGCTTCCGCCCCGACCACCGGCGCGGCCCTGACGGCCGCTACCGGCCACCGCGCGCTGCCTGCCGCTGCGGCGAACGCCGCGAACACCAGCGTTCACACCGGCGACGTCTCGGGCAGCGTGCTCGGTGACGGTCGCCACGGGCTGCGCAGGGTCACGGGGTGGGCCTCGGTCGTCTCGGAGGACGGCAAGGACGACGCCTCCGGCCTGGGACTGACCGTCCTGACGGCCCGGGAGGTGCCTCCGGCGAAGGCGGGAGCCGACCACATGTGGTTCGCCCTGGTGGCCGCGGGCGCGCTGGTGGTGATCGCCGTGCTGGTCACCCTGGTGCTGTGGGGCACGATGCAGCGTCCGCTGCTGCGGCTGCATCTGTCCGCCGCCCGGCTGGCCAGGGGTGTCGGCGAAGTGCCGGAGGAGCGTGCGGAGTTGGCGCGGCCGGTGCCGGTTCTCGGGTTCGGCGAGCCCGGCAGGGCCGGCCGGGCGCTGGAGTCGATACGCCGCCAACTGCTCGGCGAGACGGGGCCGGAGCCGGAGCAGGAGGTGCGGCGCCGTCCCGGTGTCCGGGCGCTGGTGCTCGTCTGCGCTCTCGTGATCGCCGCGTGGGGGGTGCCGCTGCTGTTCCTGCTCAACCGGGTACCGGCGGCCAAGGCCGTACCGGCAGCCGCCGTCGCCGATCAGCAGGCACGCACCGAGGCCGCCGCCGACCGGGTGCAGCGGTCCCTCGGCGGGAGCCGCACCGACCTCGCGGCGGCGGCGTCGGCCCTCTCCGGTGCGTCACGCGAGCGGGCGGCGGAGGTGCTGCGGCGCGAACGCGCCGACCACCCCACGTTCCGGTCGCTGTATGTGCTGGACCGCACCGGTGCCCTCGTGCAGCAGGTGGGCAAGCAGCCGGTGCGCACCCTCGTCCCGCCAACCGGCGAGGGAATCACCCAGGTCAACACGTCGGGCAAGATCCCGGCGATCGCCGCCTACGCCCGGATCCCGGCGCCCGGGAAGGCCAAGGGCGCCAAGAAGGCCGAGGACACCGCCCCGGCTGTCGTCGTCGCGGAGATCGGCGTGGACGCGCTGGACGACCTGGTTTCCCGGCCCGGGCTCGGCAGCGTGTGGCTGACCGACGAGCGCCACAGAGTGCTTGCGGCGAGCGTCGGCTTTGAAGCCTTCCAGTCCCTTCCCAGCCGGCGCCTCACCCGTCTGGTGGCGAAGACCGACGCGGCCCCCGGCGGCGCGGGCAAGTCGGCATCGGCCGTACTGCACGCGGGGACCTCCCCGGGCGAGGGCCTGTCGGTCGCGGCCGCCGCGCCACTGGCACAGAAGGGGCCTGCCGCCGGTCTCGGCTGGCGGGTGGTCTCCGCCGAGCCGGCCGCGGCGCTCAAACTGGCGGCATATCAGGTCCAGGCACGCACCATGCTGGCCGGGCTGCTCGCCCTGACCGCGGGCAGCGCCTGCCTGGGCTGGCTGCACATCGTGGTGGTCAGACCGCTGCGCACGCTCACCGGATGCGCGGAACGGCTCGCCGCCGGCGACCGCCGCACCGTGCTGTTCCCGGTCCACCACGACGAGTGCGGTTCGGTCACCCGCAGTCTGGAACTGCTCCGGCAGGCGCTGGTGGAGCGGGACCGTGGCGCGGGAGCCGATCTGGCCGCTGTCCCTGCCCCCTCGTTCCAGTGCGGCAGCGCACCGTAGTGAAGGATCGACCGACGTGCTTTTCCTCTATGTTGTCCTGCTGCTGAGCTGTGCCGTGCTGCTGGTCGCCGGCGTGCTGGAGCAGCGGCGCCACTACGCCGCGCTGGCGCAGATTCCCACCCGGGTGCTGGTCAACGGCATTCGCGGCAAGAGCTCGATCACCCGGCTGTGCGCGGGGGCGCTGCGCGGCGGCGGTCTGGTCACCGTGGCCAAGACCACCGGCACCGCAGCCCGGTTCATCCACCCGGACGCCACCGAGGAGCCGGTGTACCGGAAGTTCGGCATCGCGAACGTCGTCGAGCAGATCGGCATCGTCCGGCGCGCTGCGGCGTACCGGCCGCACGCCCTGGTGATCGAGTGCATGGCGGTGATGCCCGCGCTGCAGGAGGTCAACCAGGAGAAGCTGATCCGCTCCACCATCGGCGTGCTGTGCAACGTGCGCGAGGACCACCTCGCCGAAATGGGGCCGACGCTGGACGATGTCGCCCGCTCGCTGTCCCGGTCGATGCCGTTCGGCGGGGTCTGCGTCACCGCCGAGCAGGAGCGGCTGCACATCCTCGAAGAGGAGGCGGACAAGCGGCGGTGCCGGCTGATCGCCGTCGATCCGGAGTCGGTCACCGACGAGGAGCTGCGCGAGTTCAGTTGGTTCACGTTCAAGGAGAACGTCGCCATCGCGCTGGCCGTGGCCGAACTGCTCGGTGTGGACCGGGCCACCGCCCTGCGCGGTATGCGGGAGGCGCCGCCGGACCCCGGTGTGCTCTCCGTCGAGCGCTACCGCACACCGGACGGCAAGCGGCTGCGCTTCGCCAATGTCTTCGCCGCGAACGACCCCGAGTCGACGTTGATGAACGTCCGTCAGCTGGAGGAACTCGGGGCGATCCGCCGCCCGCTGAACCTCGTCATCAACTGCCGCCCGGACCGGGTGGAACGCAATGGGCAGATGGGAGCGATCGTCCCCGACCTGGCCCCCGAGACGGTCTTCCTCATCGGGCATCCCACCAAGAGCGCCCGCGACGGCATCCCGCCGGGCTCGCCGGGACGGGTGGTGGACCTGGGCGGCGACCGGCGCGACGCACAGGAGCTGACCCACGCCCTCCTCGCCGAACTGGCCCCGGATTCCTCGCTGGTGGCCGTCGGCAATATCCACGGCCAGGGCGAACTCCTCCTGGACCACCTCGGCAAGCTGCCCCCGGACCACGCCGACGAGCCGCTTCCGGTCGCGCACCCGCCCGAGGCGGAGCCGTACAGCTGGGTGGGGTCGATGAACGGCCCGACGTCCGGCGCACACGCCCAAGGCCCCTCCTCCGCCCATGCCGATGCCCCTGCCGACGCCCGGAACGAAACCGCAAGGAACCCGCTGTGATCCCCGTCATCGTCACTCCGCAGACCGCCGCACTGGGGATCGCCCTCGGACTGCTCTTCTCGCTGATCTGCTATCTGACCACCAACCTCTCCCCCGGCGGCATGATCACCCCCGGCTGGCTGGCGCTGACCCTGGTCACCGATGTGGTCCGGGCCGCGATGATGATCGGCGTCACGGCCCTCACCCTCGCCGCGACCAAGCTCCTCCAGCGTCATGTGATCCTTTACGGAAAGCGGCTGTTCGCCGCCGTGGTGCTGTCCGCCGTGCTGCTCCAGACCACGGTGATGCTCGCCCTCCAGCACGAGTTCCCGCTCCTGTACACCGCGCAGACCCTGGGCTTCATCGTGCCCGGCCTGATCGCCTATCAGCTGGTCCGCCAGCCATTGGCGGCCACCGTGGTCTCCACCACGGCGGTGACCCTCGGCACGTATGTGGTGCTGGTCGCCGGGCTGCTGCTGGGGGCCCTGCCCGTCGGCTAGCCGCACGCATCCGCCGTACCCGTCCGCACGTCGAGGAGGTCACATGGGCACCCGCCCCACCCCGTCCGGCAGGCCCAGTCGCCGCCAGGTCCTGGTCTGTGCCGCCGGTCTGGCCTCCGCCGGAGCGGTCACCGGATACGCCTGGCACCACTTCCGCAGCGACGCACCGGACAGTGACGTCCCGGTACCGGCCGGCGGCTACCGCTTCGAGCGCCGCGCCGCGCCCGCCCGTACGGTGGTGCGCGCCGCCGACGACCGCGTGCTGGCCACCTTCACCGACGGCGCCCGCACCGCGCTGCTGACCGGCCCGACCCGTACCTGGAGCGAGCCGCGCACCACCAGTGCGGTGGTGCGCAGCGACGCCTGGATACGGCTGATGGGCAGCGCATGGAGCCAGGGCAAGGAGCACACCCGATGGTTCCGGGAGTGGTTCCCCAAGGCCCTGGCCGACCGCAGTCCGGACGCCTTCGCCGTGGCCTTCCAGTACGGCGACGGGGCGCCCGATCTGCACACCGCATCGGGCCTGCGCTACGGCGGCAACGCCCGCTTCGGGCCGCGTGTTCCCGGGCAGTCGGAGACGTCGTTCCACTATCGCGACGAGAAGTCCGACTTCTACGACTACCTCGGCGTCCCCTGGACCTTCCCGGACGGCACCCGCAAGTACCCGGAGAAGGAGCGCTACGGGGCCGTGGACTGCTCCGGCTTCATGCGCCTGGTCTGGGGCTACCGGATGGGCTACCCCATGCACGCCACCAACAACCCGGGGATCGGCCTGCCCCGTCGGGCCTACGCCATCGCCACCCGGGCCCCCGGCGTAGTGCTGATCCCGAACACCGGCCGGCCGCCTGCCGACTTCAGTCAGCTGCTCCCCGGCGACCTCGTCTTCTTCGCCATCGACATCGGCAGACCGCACGGCATCGACCACTGCGGCATCTACCTGGGGCCAGACACCGAAGGGCGCCCGCGCTTCTACTCCAGCCGCTCGCGGGCCAACGGGCCCACCATGGGCGACTTGGCCGGCCGCGCGACGCTCGACGGCTCCGGCTTCTACGCCCAGGGATTCCGCATGGCCCGCCGCCTGTGAAGCCGACGTCCCCAGCCCGCCGCCCCAGGAGAGACCCCGCCATGGCCACCGTCCCCGTCACCCGGGACCCCACCGACCGCCACGACCGCATCCGCGCCGTCCGCGCCAAGCTCCGGCAACCCACCCCCCTCAGCCGGGAGTCATACGCCCTGCTGCTGATCCTGGCAGCCGCCGCGGTGCTCTACACCTGGGCCATCGACCGTGCCGCGGTGCACCCGTACTACAGCGCGGCCGTGCGGTCGATGGCGGCGGACTGGCACGCCTTCGTCTTCGGCGGGCTCGACCCGAGCGGCTCGATCAGCGTGGACAAAATCCCCGGAGCGCTGTGGCCGCAGGCCCTTTCCGTCCGGATCCTCGGGCCGTACAACTGGGCGGCAGTACTGCCGCAGGTGCTGGAGGGCCTCCTCGCCGTCTGGGCGCTGCACCGGATCGTGCGTGCCTGGGCCGGGCCGTTGGCAGGGCTGCTGGCCGCGCTGGCACTCACCCTCACCCCGGTCACCGTCGCGCTCAACCGGCACAACATCCCCGACACCCTGCTCGTCCTGCTGCTGGTCCTGGCGGCGGGGTCGCTGCAGAAGGCCGTCCGTACCGGGAGACTGCTGCCGCTGCTCGTCTGCGGGGCATGGGTGGGACTGGCCTTCCAGGCCAAGATGCTCCAGGCATGGCTCGTCCTGCCGGTCTTCGCCGCGGTGTACCAGTTCGCAGCGCCCGGCCCCTGGTGGGACCGGGCCCGGCGGCTGCTGCTCGCCGGGTTCACCGCACTCGTCGTCTCCTGCTCCTGGCTGCTGCTGGTATGGGCCTCCCCCGCCGCGAACCGTCCCTACCTCGACGGAACCAGCAACAACAACCCCTTCACCCTGGTCTTCGGCTACAACGGGCTGAGCCGCTTCGGCCACGACCCGCACGCGCTGGGCGCCGTCGCCGGGACCGCCGCCAGCCGCACCAGCGGGAACACTGGGTGGAGCATGGTGGTCAACCATGACGTGGGCCCGCAGATCGCCTGGCTCCTGCCGCTCGCCGTACTGGCCTTGGCGCTGGGCGTGTGGTGGCGCGCCGGACGACCGCGCACCGACGGGCTGCGGGCCGGGTTCCTGCTCTGGGGCGGCTGGCTGGTGATGCACCTCGTGGTCTTCAGCAACTCCAACGGCAACCACGGCTACTACACGGCCGTACTGGCCCCGGCCCTCGCCGCGCTGACCGGTGGCGGAATCGCGCTCTTCCGGTCCGAGTACCGCGCCGGCGGCCGACGCCGGGCGGCGCTGCCCGTCGCTGTCGGGCTCACGGCACTGTGGGCCGCGGTCATCGACGGCCCGCACAGCGAATTCGTGCCCTGGCTGCTGCCGGTGGTGCTGATGCTCGGCCTGTGCGGGACCGTCGGACTGTGGACCAGCGGGCCCCGCACCACCCGAGCGGCCATGCACGGCGCCCTGGCGGCGTCGCTGGCGGCCGTGCTCCTCGCCCCGGCCGTCTGGGCCGCCTCCTGCCTGAACCCGCGCTACCCCGGCTCACCGATCGAACCCCTGGCCGGCCCCGTCGGCCCCGGCTTCCACGGTACGCACCATCACCGGGCCAAGGTCCTCCGGAACCCCTTGAACACACCGTCCGCACGGGACACCGCACTGCTGGACTACCTCTCCGCGCACCGTTCCGGGGAGAAGTACCTGCTCGCCACCCAGGCCGCGTACGGCGCCGAGCCCCTGCTGCGCGCCACCCCCCAACCCCTCCTGGTCATGGGCGGCTTCACCGGCCTGACCCCCTATCCGACCGCACCACGGCTCAGGGACCTGGTCTCCGCCCACCAACTGCGCTACGCCCTCCTCACCACGCGCCGACCGTCCACTCCGGCGTCGGTCTGGGTGAAGAAAAGCTGCACCCGCGTCTCCCCAAGCGCCTACGGTCAGATCTCGGACGGAAGCTTCACCCTCTACGACTGCGCTGGAGGCAAATGACCTCCTCCCACGGCGAGTTCAGGGGCCTACACACTCACGGACCGCGACGGCTCCCGTACGCAGGCGGCTGCATCGTCACTCCGCATCCGGGACAGACGACGGCTTCGCACACTCGCTGATGGGGCGTCACCTACGTCGGCCAGTGCGAGGTTACGTGGCCCACCCAATGGACGATCTGCAGGCGGCGGCCCGGATCGCCCTGCGCTCCATGGGGCCTCGAGCAGCGCCACCATCTCTGGCCGGCCCCTGCCGGCCTACGCCGACAGTGCGCTCGGCTACGTGGAAGAGCTCGGCTCGATCACCCCGGGGGATTCCGGGCGGGCGACCTGTGCGGGCGCGGCTGCCATACGAGACTGTGCCCTCGCCGTGTCGCGCGGTCTCGGCCACGGCAGGCTCTGGATCGCTACCTCAAGGATCTTAGCGGGCCGCTGCACAGCCGCCTCGCACACTTCGGCCGCGGCGGCCCCGGGGCGCCGTGGTCTCCAACGCCGGCAGGATCGGGGGCTGCCACGGACGTCTGCCTGGACGCAGGACGACCGTTCCCGAGCCGGCGTCTGACCTTACGAGGGAGTTACTCACCATTCTTACGAGAGGGTCGGTGCCGGAAACCCGATCGACACCACCCGACGGTGACCGTGCAGACGCTGAGCGACTGCTCGGACCGGCTCGCACGATCCGGATCTGTTTATGCCGCCCTGGTCGCTCTGGTGCCGACTGCAGCGGCCGCGGCCACGGCCTGAGGGGAGACCCTTCCAGGCCAGTGCCCGACGGCCCTGCCCCGCATTCAGGAAGCTGACGCCAAGATCCGGACCATGCCCGGACCAACACCCTCTACCAGGGCTCTGACGACAAGGACCCCCGCCACCCCTTCTCCGCCGAATACCAGCTGGCCAAGCGACCGGAGCCAGGCAAGACGAGCATCTGGCAGCACGCCGAGCTTGGCCAGTCACCCACCAGGCGGAGCCTTCGCCGCTACCCCAGGATCGATTCAGGCAGTGATCTACCAGGCGGCTCCGCTCCCATAAGTGAGACTCCGAACGGCAGGTGCGGCATGACGCGCGACAAAGCAGTGACAGTGAAACTGCGAACCTTCGTGGTTTCCGATTCCCGAGAATTCACGCCCATTGAGTTTGCCGGAATCACCTTCTCCCGGGATCGGCGAATCCAAGGGGGGATCGAGCTCTATGTCGGTGACTCCCTGATCCTCGGACGCAGTGACACCGACACGATCGATGCACTCTGGTCTTTGCTCCTCACCTATGTTGAGGGCTTCATGGCGGGCCGGAGTGGGGTGCTCAATTTTCCAGAGCGCAGGTTTACCTTCAGCCTGAAAAAGATGGGCCGCGGAGAAATCTTGGCGAAGTTTACCGACCGAGAGGAGAAGCGGGCGGCCGTAGGCCGAGAGAAGGACGTCCTGGAAGCTCTGACGTCAGGCGCCGTGGAGTTCTTCAGTGCCCTTCTGGGCTTCTCTCCCAGGGACGATTGGAGCTATAGAAGGGACCTCAATACGGCGCAGCGTTTGCATGCGGAGTGTTCAAGGCTTCAATGATCGGGCGGGTCTCTTCATTGCTGATCTTCCTGGGCCGGCACGTCCGTGAAGCGTGGACACGCTGCCCGGTTCCGCGCTTGTCGCACCAGGCAGCATCAGCAACGAGAGGCCCCACCGGGCAACTTCTGACGGGGCCTCTGCCTGTGGCGCGACGACAGACCTGGCTCAGTAGGCAGGAACTGACGCCAAGATCCGGACCGTATGCGGACCAATGCTCCCCCGATGGCAGTCATCACCACCATTTCAGCAGGTCAGCACCACCGTGAACGCTGTACACCAGCAGACGAAGAACTTGCTGGTGTCTTACTCGCCGAAGAAGCTGGGGTTCTTCCAAGGTCCCGATGAATGGCGCCTGACATGGTCTTTTACCGGTCGGGCGCCTTTCGCGCGGCCCGCCTGGGCCGACGGCCGGTAGAGGTTGCCTCTCCCCGTTCCTCCCACCGGCAGCCCGCTCCCGACCAGCGCTTTCCGCCAGTTACGGACCAAGCGGCGCACTCACAGCGCCGGAGCCGGGGACATCCGCCGTGCTCGCGCGCTGCTGGTGACAGGGAGCGCGCCGACCTGGTGACAAGCAGTGTGCTGTGGGCGAGCGAGAGCCAGAGCAACGTTCGGGCGTGCGCGCCGAACATGCGCCAGTCGACGTCGATGTCGAGAGAGAGCAGGCCGTGTTCGCGCAGCTCCGTCATCCGGCGCCGGACCGTCGTCGGCGACCAGCCGGTCGCCGCGGCCAACTGCTCGAACCCGGCCCGGCCGTCGGTCGCGAGCAGGGCGAGGAGCTTGCGGTCACCGTCGTCGAGCCGCACCGGTCCCCGTCGATGTGGCATCGGAGGCGGGCGCAGTCGCTCGATCGCCTCCTCGTCCAGCCACCCGAGTTTTCCGACCAGGTTGTTCGGGCCGCCGTAGAAGGCGTGCAGCACGGAGTGCGCGGTCACGCCCTCCACGCGCGGGGTGCGGGCCCAGCGCGGTTGGGGCGACCCCGCCGAGCACCCGTACCGCCCCGGTCGACCGCAACCGGGCGTAGCGGCGGGCGATGGTGCGATCCGACACGCCGAGAACCTCGGCGATGGTGCTGAACGGGGCACGGCCGTCGATCTGCAGGGCGTGCACGAGCCGCCGATCGAGCTCGTCGTAGTCGGATTCCACCGAGATCAAGTTAGGAGGTGTCAGATTTCAACGCAATGGAGCCGGTTTCTGGCTTGGGCGGCTCGGCCGACGGAGCGTTGCTCTTGTCCTGATCAACGCAAGCAGAGGAGAGTCCGTGGACACCGATGTGCTCATCGTCGGCGCCGGCCCGACCGGAATGACGCTGGCCAACGAGCTGCTGATAGCGGGGGTGTCGACCGTGCTGGCCGACAAGCTGTCGCAGCGCAGCGACCTGTCCAGGGCCGGCGGCGTGCAGTCCCGCACGCTGGAGGCGCTCGACCAACGAGGGCTGCTGGAGCCTTTGCTGGCCACCGGAGAGCACCCCGCCATCACTGGCCACTTCGCCGGTATCCCCCTCCCGCACGACGCCAACCGGCACCGTCTGCCATGGCGGTCCGTGCCGCAGGTGGTGATCGAGGAATTCTTCGAGCAGCATCTCGCCGCGCACGGCCTCCACGTCCGGCGGGACCACGAACTGGTCGCCCTCGCCCAGGACGACGACGGGGTCACCGCGGCCTTCGCCAACGGCGCCACCCTCCGTTCCCGTTACCTCGTCGCCGCCGACGGCGCTCACAGCGCCGTGCGGTCGCTGCTGCGGGCCGGATTCCCCGGTCAGCCGGGTACGTTGACGATCGCCGCGGCCGACGTGCGGTTGGGCGGCGTCGATGCGCCGACGTCGCACACCTGGAACGAGGACGGGCACTGGGCGGCAGTGTTCCCGCTCGGCACCGATCCGCAGGGCAGACAGCTGCACCGACTGGTCCTCGGCGGGCCGGGCCGGTCACTGCCGAGGGATATCCCGGTGACCGAAGACGAAATCCGCCATGGCCTGAGCACCGTGTTCGGACCGCGGGTGCACCTCCTCGAACTGCGCTACGCCCGCCGTATCACCAACGCGTCACGGCAGGTCGAGCAGTATCGCCACGGGCGGGTGTTCCTTGCGGGCGATGCCGCCCATGTCCACCTTCCGCTCGGCGCACAGGGCATGAACACCGGGATGCAGGACGCGCTCAACCTCGGTTGGAAGCTCGGCGCCGCCGTGCACGGCTGGGCACCGGAGAATCTGCTCGACACGTATCACGCGGAACGGCATCCGGCCGGGGCCGCCGTATTGCGCAACGTCCGGGCACAGAGCCTGCTGATGGACTGGGCCGGCACCCGCGATCCGGAGGTGCTGGCCGCCCGGGAGATCTTCACCGCCATGGCCCAACTGCCGGACACCCAGCGCCATCTGGCCGACCTGATGTCCGGGATGGCCATCCGCTATCCCCTGCACGGCACCGAAGCCCATTCGCTCGTCGGCCGGCCCGCACCGGACCTGGATCTCGGCCCGGCCCGGGTGCACGAACTGCTGCGCTCCGGGCACGGCATCCTGCTGGACCCGGGCGACACGTTCGCCGGGGTCGCCGGCCCCTGGTCGGACCGGGTGGACCGGGTGGGCCAGGGCGCCCGCACCGAACCGATGCTCATCCGGCCGGACGGCTACGTGTGCTGGGCTGGCGCGGCCGACCCGGAACCGGCGCTCAACCGCTGGTTCGGCGAACCCCGCTGAGCCGACGTTCAGACCGCCGGCCGTCATGGAGAGGCCGGCGGTCGTCGGTGGGCGCCGATGGTGACGCATACCGCGGGAACCACGGCCACGCCCTTCGTGGCCCTGTCGAACAGAGAAGGCGACACCGCCGCGAGTGCCCTTGCAGGCAAGTCCTCCGTCAGTTGACGGATGTAACACCGGGCGGACCTCCGTACGTTGGCACCGCCGCAGCAGGGCCACAGCCAGGGACGGGACGCTTCCCCCCTCGTCCGAAGGCGTTGCCGCGGCAAGAGGGCCGGTTACCCACCCGCCCCCACAGGCAAGAACTGCCCGAGGAGAACCGAATAACCATGATCACCGAGCCGACCCCCCACGGGCCAGCGCGGCGGACGACGGCCGCGTTTGCCGCGGTCGCCTTCGTCGCCCTCGCCACCTCAGTCTCTCCGCTCACGACCGGAACGGCTCACGCGGACACCCCCGCCATGACCGGCCTGTCCCTGTCGCCGCGTCTGCCCCAGAGCGACGGCCTTGCGCCGTCATTGGACCTGGCTGCGGACTCACCGGACTACAAGACCGAAATGGTCATCAACAAGTCACCTATGGCGAGTTGGAGCATCCTTCCCAACGGGGACGGGAGTTTCCTGATCCGCAACGACAAGACGCAGAAGTGCGTCGACTTCAACACCGACAACGGCCACCTCGTCGAGCCGGCGTACTGCGACCAGAAAAACAGCAAGCAGAATTGGTATCTGCAGCCCTCGAACGGTGGTGACGGCTACTACCTGATCCGGAACGTCAACACCGATAAGTGCATGGATGTGTTCGGGGGAAGCAGTAACGACGGCACAACCGTGGGTATCCACGACTGCAACGGTGCCAACAATCAGGAGTGGACCGTCGGCCCGACGCCCAGCCCGGACTACACGGGCCCCACCCTCGCGGACCTGGCCACCGCGTACGCCCTGAAGCAGTGCAGCAACGGTGCCGGCACCGTCAAGTCGTGCGATTACGCGGTCACCGGCGACAGCGTGGCTTCCGTGGGGGACCTGAAGCGGGTCAGCTCCAACGTGTGGAACAACAGCACCGACGCCGGGGAACGGACCATCACCTGGACGCAGACCACGTCCCAGACCAATACGGTGGGCACCTCCCTCACCGTCACCAGCGAGGTCGGGGTCAACGTCGAATTCGTCACGGCCAAGGTCAGTACGGCGCTCACCGCACGCTACGAGCACTCGTGGACCCAGACCGACGCCGTGAGCGACGCGAACAAGATATCCGTGAAGCCGGGCAACTACAGCTGGGCCATGCGAGGCCAGCTGATGAAGACGGTGACGGGCAAGTGGACGTTCACCAATGATCTCGGTGACACCTGGTCCGGCGACGGCACCGCCACCGTGCCCGCGAAGGACGGCACCGACAGTCGCAGCAGCGACCTGGTGCTGTGCACGAGCGACAGCCCCGCTCCGGAGTGCGTCAACAACCGTTGACCGGTACCGGGCACTCCCCCGTGACCCGAGTGCAGTCCGCCGCGTGATCTGACGGCACGCCGTCGGACGGTTCCCCGGCCTCCGCGAACGGAGCCGGGGAACAACGCGTCGAGCCCCGAAGGGGTCAGTCCTGCGGAGGTGGCCCCCCGGACTTCTGCCGGCGGGTCACCTCCGCGGCGATTTCGACCCGTGAGGTCATCGCCAGCTTTCTGAGGATGCTGGACACATGGGTGCTGACGGTGCTTCGGGCGATGGACAGCCGAGACGCTATCTCGGGATTGGAACACCCTTCGGCCACGTGCTCCGCAACCAGACGTTCGGTATGGGTGAGTGCTTCCCAGCCGTCGCGAGAACCGGTTCGGGTCCGGTGTGAGCCCCGGCGAACGGCGACCGCACGCAGCCGGGACGTCGCCTGGGCCGCGTCCCGGACCGCACCCATCCGCGCGAACGTGTCCAGCGCCTGATCGAGCAGGACGCGGGCGTCATCCAGCCGCCCCCTACGGGCCAGCAGTTCCGCCGCATCGGTAAGGGCGTGCGCCGCATTGAGTGGCCGCGGAGCGTTGCGGTAGCAGCGGACCGCTTCCATGAGCAGATCGGGGTCCCCGCTCAGCAGACCTTGACAGCGGTAGGCGTCACCGAGGTGGTAGAGGCCGCCGCTGTGGTCGGCGCGCCGTTGCGCGGCGGCGGCGTATCGCTGTGCGTTCGCTTGGTCCCCGTGTGCCAGGGCGAGGCGGACCAGATCAGGTGTCAGAAAGCCGAGGATCAGCTGGCCCGGCAGATGCCCGACGCCGCTGTCGAACGCCTCGGCGAGTCGGGAGTAGGCGCGCCGGGCATCGCCCCGCGCTTCGTCCAGAAGGACACCGGCGCACAACGGCAGATACTCGTAGAAGGCGGCGACCGTCGAGTGGTCGACCTCGGTCAGCAGAGCGGTCAGATGTGCCTCGGCGAGGGGCCGCCTGCCTCTGTGCACCGCGATCAGTGCCGCCACCGCCCGCAGCGCCCGGCTCAGCGCGTCCTGGCCGCCGCAGTCGAGACCTGAGGCGATCTCCGCCAGCGCATCGTCCCAGCGCCCCGCGTGAAACGCGAGGAGCGCGCAGGACAGGTGGTACCAGGGCAGAAACATCCCCCCGGTGCGCTCCACCGGGATGCGTAGGGCGGCGAGGGTCCGCTGGGCGTCGTGCCCGAGATCGAGGTCGACGTAGTAGTTCACCAGCGCGAGTTGCAGCCCCACCCACTGCGCCGGGTGCATCGTGTCGGGCGTGAGGCGGGACGCCTGCCGCGCGAGTTCAACCGCCTCGGCATCAGGAGTTTCGAGGAAGCGCTTGGCTGCCAGTACGTGCAGGGCGCCGGCCAGGGCCTGACTGTCGCCGGCCTTGTCGGCCGCGCGCCGGGCACGTGAGGCGACCGCACCGGCTTCGGTGAGGTCGCCCAGCGCGAAGAGACATACGGCGCTGAACGCCTGGAGCCGGACCGCCTCGATCTCCGGTACGTCCGGCCGGCATCCGGCCCGCGCCTCCGCCAGCGCCAGGTCGGGCCGGCCACGGGCGAACGCGGCCTGGATGACGATCCAGCGCATCAGGCATTCCCACCCGGGATCAGGCGCCTTGGCCAGGGCGCAGCGGGCGCTTTCCTCCGCCTCGGCGAGGAGACCACAGGAAAGTTGTGCAAGGGCGTGGTGGAGACGGAGGTTGGCGTACCCGGCAGCCGTGGGGTCGCCGAGTTCCAGCGCTGTGGTGAGCAGTCGCAGAGCCATGGTCGGGGCCCGCGTGGTGAGCCGTGCCGCGGATCCTTCCAGCCACGTGATCAGGAAGTCCGGGCTCGGCAGCCCGTTGAGGAGGTGCTCGGCAACGCGTTCGGGAGCTGCCCCGGCCTCGGCCAGACACTGCGCTGCTCTCATGTGCAGCATCGCCCGGACCGACCCCGGCACGGCGTCGTACAAGGCGTGCCGGATGAGTTCATGCCGGAAGCGCAGGTGTTGACCGGTGTCCCGCAGCACCCCGGCTGCCTCGGCCTCCCCTATGACGGCCAGCAGGTCACGTAGCGGAAGGTCCACCGCCGCTGCGAGTTCGGCGGTGGTACAACTGGCGCCCAGTACGGAGGCGACACGCAGCACCTGCAGCACGTCATCACGCAGATGGCGAAGCCGGTGCGTCACCAGCGCGGTCAGCGGCGGCAGCGAGTAGCCGGCGGCGACGTCCGCCGTGGTCTCACCGGTCTCGATGGCGTGCTCGCGCCTCAGCGCGGCGATCAACTCGGTGAGGTACAGCGGGTTTCCTGCGGCTCCCTCGGCCATACGGCGCAGTCGCGGGCCGGCCGACCGGCCGCACAGGTCTGCCAGCAGAGCCGCCACGGCCTCCGTATCGAGGGGTGCCAGCTCCAGCAGGGTGCGATTTCCGGCGATCGGGCTCCGCGACAGGTGGTCGACTTCCCCGGCTCGGGAAACGGGCCGGTGAGCACCCACCACCAGAAGCGGCAATTGATGCACCGAACGCACCAGCTTGTGCAGCACGGCCACGCTTGCCGAGTCCGCCCACTGGAGGTCGTCGAGGAACAGCGCCAGCGGCCCCTGTGCGCACAAGTCCTCGACCAGCCCGATCATCGCCTCGATCGTCGCGGCGTATGCCCCGGCCGCCTCGCTCTTGGCGCCCGGCACCCCGTAGCGGGCATCGCCACGCAGCACCTCGGCGACCCGGGCCCGCCGGGCATCCGAGGGCGACTCCTCCAGCCTCAAGCATCGTGAAATGAACGCGAACGGCCATGCCTCTTCCAGATCCTGGGCACTCCCCTGCAGCACCTGCAGGCCCCTGCGCTCTGCGGCCGCTGCGGCCTGCTCCAGCACCGTGGTCTTCCCGAGGCCGGCCTCACCCACGACGAACGCGGCCTGCCCCTCGCCCGCAAGCGTGGAGTCCGCCAGCCTGGACAGCACCGCCATCTCAGCCGCACGACCCACCAGACAACCTTCGAATGAAGCCATCACTTCGCCCCCACGCCGTGTAATGCCAGGTGTTTCATAGCACATGTCTTGGATGTGCCTAGTGAACGACCGTCACCCGGACAAGGTCCGCTCGTCGGCGAAGGCAGCCGTGGAGCTCCGTCGGCGCAGTCCTTCCTTTGAGTGGGATGCGACAGTGCGCCGCAGGCACGGGCCTGCGGCGCACCGTGGGGGGCCGGTGAGCGGCACAGCGCACCGGCCGGCACGGAGCTGGAACAGGGCTGCTGGCGATACGGGCCACTGACCCCGAGCTTGCTGGCGTCTTACTCGCCGAAGACGCCGGGTTCTTCCAGACGCGAGAGAAGGGCGCCTGACCAGGGCTGATGCCTGGCAGGCGCCCTTCTCAGGCTCGCCCTGGGCCGCGCAGCGACATTCGGCCGCACTCTCCCGTCATCCGCGCTGGAGGGCTCGCAACGGCACCTCGCAGGCCACGAGGCACGCGCTCAAACGCGCTGCCCGCTCAGTGGGCGAAGCCCCAGTCGAGCATCTTGGCGGCGTCGTCGAAGCGGCCCTGGTCATCCCTGAGGATCGCGCCGACCAGGGTGCGGTTGTCCCGCTTGGCGGCGAAGACGAGGGCGTAGCCGGACTCCGGGCCGCTGCCCGTCTTGATGCCCAGGGCACCGTCGTAGCTGCTCAGCAGCTTGTTGGTGTTGTCCCAGGTGTAGTACCGGATGTGGCCGTTGGCCGCCGGAGCCTCGGTCTTGAACTGCGTCTTCTTCACGACGTCGGCGAACACCGGCTGCAGCATTGCTCGCTGGCCGAGCTTGGCCAGGTCGCGGGCGGTGCTGTGGTTGTTGCCCTGCGAGATGCCGTCGAAGCTGTCGAAGTGCGTGCCGGTCATGCCCAGTTGTTGCGCCTCGACGTTCATCTGGTTCACGAAGTCGGCGATCCGCGCGTCCTGCGTGCCCCCGGAGCCGAAGTTGTCGGCCAGGGCCATCGCGGCGTCGTCGCCGGACGGGATCAGCATGGCGTGCAGCATCTGCTCGACGGTCAGCCTGTCGCCGGTCTGGAGGTCGGCGGTGCTGCCGCCGACCTTCTGCACATAGTCCCGGTACTCCTGCTTCACCGTGATCTGCCGGTTCAGCCACTCCGGGTGCTTGAGCACCACGAGGGCGGTCATGATCTTGGTGGTGCTGGCCATCGGCACGCTCTCGTCCGCCTTGGCCCCGCCCCACAGCTCCCGCTCCTGGCTGCCGTCGCGGGCGTCCAGCAGGAAGGCGTGGTCGGCGTTGATCTGAGGAGCGGCCTGGTCCTTCGCGTCCTGCGCCCCGGCTGCCTCGCCCCGGGCAGTGCCCTGCGCCGCCTGGGCGGACCGGAACTGCCCCTGCCTGCCCTGCTTCTGGTCGGCTGTTGTGGTGGCCTCGCCACCCTTGTGGCCGTTGTCGTCCGCGGAGTGTGTGGCACCCGGGGTGGCAGCCTCGGCGAGGCCGCCGGCGGTGATCGGCAGGGCGGCACCGACAAGTGCGACCATCGCGACCCGGACTCCGGTGCGGTGTATGCGGTTGGGGCGGGCGTGGGAACCCATGGGGCGTCCCTCCTCCCGGCGAAGGAACGCCGGTCCGTAGCAGTAACTCGGTTCATGGTGAATCTACTTGCCCGATGGCTGCTCGTGCGTAGCGCCCGGCGCCTGCTGCGCGATCGGCGGTGCCCGGCCGGGTACGGCGGACGCGTAACTGATCGTTTCAGGCGGTCCGATCCGTCGGACAGCTCCTAGTAGGGGCCGCCCCGAAAGAACGTGCTCCCGCGCAATCGCGGCCGGTCGTCCCGCCGATGAGCGGCATCGGAGCGGTCACTCGGTGCTGAGCGTGCGGCGAGAGCCCGCAACCTCTCCAGGCCCGCCAGGACTTCGGGCCGGTTGTCGGCTCGTTTCATCCACACCGGAAGCCGCGGGAACATCGCCGTCGTCGGCGAAGCGAGATGTTCGCGCAGCACGGCGCGGGCGTAGGCGCCCAGCTCATCGACGTGCTTCTCGTTGTACGCCCACAGAATCCGCCCGACGCAACGGGTCTGCAGCCACAGCGGCTGCCGGAAGAACGGATCCTCGGTGCCGCCCATGGCCGCGCCCATGAGTGCGGCGCCCTGCACTTCGGCTTCCCATTCGTGGGTGGCCCCGCACGCCGCGCACACGAGACGGCGCGGCATGAACATCAGCTCACTGAAATACCGAGGTGCCTCAAGATCTGGCCGGGGCACGACGAGAGCGCGACCCCCGCAGCACGGGCACACCACCAGAATGCGGTCTGCGAACTGCGCCAGCCATCGTCCCGTGTCGATGTGGCGCACCGGACGGCTCGACTCAGACTTCATGGCGAGCACCATGGCACACACGCCGGGAGCCACCGGCCCTGCCCGAAGCCGAAGGCCGCCGCGCTTCTCAGCCGCCGCGGCGCACCCGGGCTGCCTTGCGGGCCTCGGCGAGCATACGGGCCTCGCTGGCCTTGCGGGACTTGCCGCCGGTTCTGCGGGAGGCGTCCTTGCTGGTGCCCAGGCCACGGAAGGGGACATTGGTGTTCTTGGCCCGGCCTGCGGCGGGCCCACCGTCGAGCGGGGTGCCGGAGGGAGCCTTGGCCCCGGTGATCCGGCTCAGCTCCGCCTCACCCGAGCGCACCTTGGTGGTCGTCGGCGCGATGCCGGCCTCTCCCAGCAGGCGGCTCATCTCGCTGCGCTGGCCCGGGAGGACCAGCGTGACGACGCGGCCGGACTCACCGGCCCGGGCGGTGCGGCCCGCGCGGTGCACATAGTCCTTGGGGTCGGTGGGCGGGTCGACGTTGACCACGAGATCGAGGTCGTCGACGTGCAGGCCACGGGCCGCGACATTGGTCGCCACCAGGACGGTGATCTGCCCGTCCTTGAACTGCGCGAGGGTCCGGGTGCGCTGCGGCTGGGACTTCCCGCTGTGCAGGGCGGCGGCATGCACCCCGCTGGCCCGCAGGTGCCGGGTGAGCTGGTCGACCGCGTGCTTGGTGTCCAGGAACAGCAGAACGCGGCCGTCGCGGGCGGCGATCTCGGTGGCGACGGCATACCGGTCGGGGCCATGAACGACGAGCACATGGTGGTCCATGGTCGTGACCGCGCCCGCGGACGGGTCGACCGAGTGGACGACGGGATCATGGAGGTAGCGCCGGACGAGGTGGTCGACGTCGCGGTCCAGGGTGGCGGAGAACAGCATCCGCTGGCCGTCGCGGTGCACCTGGTCGAGCACCTCGGTGACCTGCGGCAGGAAGCCCATGTCGCACATCTGGTCAGCCTCGTCGAGGACGGTGATCCGTACCCGTCCCAGGCGACAGGCCCCGCGCTCGATGAGGTCGTGCAGGCGGCCGGGGGTGGCGACGACGACCTCGGCCCCGTCGCGCAGCGCAGCGGCCTGCCGGCCGATCGACATGCCGCCGACGACCGCGGCCATCCGCAGTCGGAGCGCGTCGGCGTACGGCGCGAGTGCTTCGGTGACCTGCTGGGCAAGCTCCCGGGTGGGCACCAGGATCAGGGCGAGGGGCTGCTTCGGCTCCGCGCGCCGCCCGGCCGTCCGTACGAGCAGCGGCAGGCCGAAGGCGAGGGTTTTGCCCGATCCGGTGCGCCCGCGCCCCAGGACGTCGCGTCCCGCGAGGGCGTTGGGCAGCGTGGCTGCCTGGATCGGGAAGGGCTCGCGCACGCCGAGCTCGGTGAGCGTTCGCAGCACCGCGGGCGGCAGTTCCAGGTCGGCGAAGGAGCCGACCGGGGGCACCGCCGGGGTGAGGGGCACCGGCTGAGCGAGGTCGCCGTGCGAGGTGCCGAGGTGGTCCGGGGGGTTCATGAAGAGCCTTCCGTATGCGGAACGTACCGAGGAAGGCCCGGCAGGAAAGGAGCAGCCGACGGACAAGGGGAACCGGACGGGCAGAATTACCAGCCGTCACAGCTGTCACAGCCGTCCAAACGGTTGAGGCTAACACACAGGGACAGCGCGCCCCGGTGCTGTGGTGCTGATCACTCCGCCTGCGCCGGTGAGACGAAACCCCGGCGTCGCGGCCTGCGGCGGCCTCGCCGCAGCGCTCCGGGCAGCGCATGGCCGCACGAGGGCGGTGGAGCGTGGGCCCTCGCGACCACCAACTGGCCAGTTGCCAGGGCGAGTTCGGGCACAGCGCCCTAGCCTCTGGTGGAACGGCAGGTCCTGGCGGAGCACCTCACCCCTGACCACTCACGACCGTGGTCGGCGTGATGCCTTCTCGGCCTCCGGCCCTGGGGCGAGGCAAGGGTATGCAAATGGAACAAAAACGGACCATGACTGCACCAATATCGGTTCTGTTCGAGAGGAACGGGCACATCTAGGGGGAAACATGCGTAGCAAGCTGGCCGGCCTGATCGGGATCATCGCGTTGACCGTTGCCTTCGGGACCGGCGTGGTGGTGCACAACTTTGAGGCCGACGGGGCGGGGAAGGGTGTGCACATTCTGGCCACCAACGAGGGGCCGGGTTCCACCCACCAGTAAGCCGGGCTACTGACTGACGCCCGACGCCTGTGTGCTGCAGCAAAAAGAGCCAAGAGTGCAGCACACAGGCGCACGGCCGGGCGAGCCCAGGATGGCTCGGGGGATGTTCATGGCAGCGAACAGTTCCTCGGCGCTGCGCAAGTGCTGTTGGGCGACGTCATGCCGTCCCAGCGACTGCTCGGCTTTCGCCATGCCGTGCAGTCCGTGCGCCACACCCATGCGGTAGCCGATGCTCAGTGCCCTCTGATGGGCACTTCGGTGCAGGCCGAGCGCCTTCTCGTGGTCGCCTCCGCGCTGGTGGACCAGTCCCGCGATGTTCTCGACCTCGCACTGCCATGTCACCGTACCCAGAGGGCTGACGAGCGCGAGTGCTTGATCAATGTGCGTCATCACCTCGTCACCCTGACCGTTCCGCTGGTGGAGAACGGCGCATAGAGCCAGGGACATGGCACGGTTCCTGGGCATCACGGATTCTTCGCCGAGTGCCAGGGCCCTGTCGAGGTACCTCTGTGCCGATGCGTCGTCGCCTCCGTCCAGGTGCGCTATGACCAGGTCGTTGAGGGCGGCTACTTCGTGCTCCTGCTCGCCGACTTCCTGGCAGAGCATGACGGCCCGTTCGGCGGCCGCGATCGCTTCCGTGACCCGCCCCTGCCACAGGTGCAGGGTGCTGAGATTGCACAGCGCGATGGATTCCCGCCGAAGGGTTCCGAACTCGCGGTGAAGCCGGATTCCCCGCAACAGAAGGTCGTATCCCTCGGAAAGGCTGCCGAGCACGATGTGTGCCCAGCCGAGCAGGTCCAGGAAGGCTGCCTCGCTGACGGAATCCCCGTGCGACCGGGCCACCCGCAGGCCCTCTTCCGCGGCCTCCGTCGCCAACTGGAACTCTCCGAGTATCTGGTGGGCCGAGGCCAGGTTGGCCAGGCTCAGACACAGGGCTTGGGTATCCGCCGCCCGACGTGCCGCGGCCACCGCGACCTCCGCCAGCTCCCGGAAGTCCCGGATGGCTCCCTGCGCATGCAGGTGGAGCACCGTATTTCTGGCCAGGTAGCTGGCCAAGCGGTGAAAGTCGTGTTTCTGTCCCAGTCGGACGCTGGCCTGCAGGCCCCTGCTCTCCTGGTCGTACCACCGGCGGGCGGTCTGTGCGTCACCGAAGGCAGGCAGCCCCGGCGCGTTGCCTGTCGGAGCGGACGCACACTGGCGCAGTCCGGGGAACAGGATCCGGCACGCCTCGTTGGTCGCACCCAGGTAGTAATTCAGCAGCCGGCCGACGGCTGTGTCCTTCTCGTGCCGCACGGAATCGTCCCAGAGGCTGCGGGCAAAGCTGCGGATGAGGTCGTGGAAGGAGTACCGCCCCGCCTCGTGCTGCTGCAGTAGTTGCGAGTCGAGCAGGTCCTCCAGCATTTGCTCCGCGTCCTTGGGCGTCATGCCCGTGAGAGCCGCGGCCGCATGAGGGTCGAAGTTCGGCCCGGGGTGCACTCCGAGGAGCATGAACGCCCGGCGGTGCTCCTCCCCCAGGGCCTCGTAGGAGAGCTGGATGGTCGTGGCGACACTGCGTTCGGTGGAGCGGAGCTCCGTGAGCAGCGCATCCTCCTCGCGGAGCCGGTCGACGAAGTACTGCAGCGTCCAGCGGGGGCGATTGTGGAGCCTGGCCGTGGCGATGCGCAGTGCGAGCGGCAGATGACCGCAGAGGGTGGCCAGTGACTTCGCGGCTTCCGGGTCTGCGGCGACGCGTTCCTCGCCGAGAGTTCGGGTGAGCAACTCCGCACTGTCCTGCGGCGCCAGCGTGCCCACTGATATCCAGTGGGCCCCGTCGAGGTCGAGCAGCCGGCAACGGCTGGCCACCAGGACCAGGCACGCGGACGTGACGGGCAGGAGCGGGCGTATCTGAGCGGCCTCGGCCGCGTTGTCGAGGACGAGGAGCAGTCTCCGCGAGGCCGAGGCGGCCTGCCACATCGCGAGACGGTTCTCGGTGTCATCGGGGATCGCGCTGTCGGGTGTCCCCAGGGAGCGCAGCAGTATGCGCGTCGCCTCCTCGGGTGCAAGAGGGTGTTCCCCCGGGGTGAAGCCGCGCAGGTCGATGTACAGCTGTCCGTCCGGGTACGAGGCGGCCAGGCGGTGCGCCGCACGCACGATGAGGGTGGTCTTACCCGCGCCGCCCATCCCGTCAACGGCGACGATGCGCGCCCCTTCGCCCGCCTGTCCCCGGTCGAGCAGGAATCTGAGTTCCAGGTGACGGCCGGTGAAGTCCGGTAGTTCATACGGCAGGGTGCACGGGGCGTTCTCGGTGGCGCGTGCCCCGTCCTCGGACGGTCGGGGGGAAGGGGCCGAAGGCGCTTGTGCGGGCGTGTCCAGTTCGGGGCTGGCCCGAAGAATCTTCTCGAACAGGCCGGCCAGGTCCGGACACGGACTGATCCCGAGCTCTTCCGCCAGCAAGTCCCGCATGGCGGCGTACTCGTGGAGCGCCTCAGCCTGCCGACCGGCACGGTACAGAGCGAGCATCAGCTGGGCGCGCAGCCCCTCGCGCAGCGGGTAGGCGTCGGCGAACTCGCGTATTTCGCTGACGATGCCGCTGTCCTCGCCCAGTTGGAGTCTGAGCGCGAAGAGCTCCTCCGCCGCGGCCAGGCGCCGTTCCTCCAGGACGGTGGACGCCGCGCCGAGGACCGGTCCGCCCGTCCCGTTCAGCACCGGCCCCCGCCACAGCTCCAGGGCCTTCCGCAGCTCACCGGCCGCAGCGCTGAACTCTCCCTCGGAGCGGTCGGATGTGGCCTTCTGGACATGGCGCGAGAAGAGGTGCAGGTCGACCTGGAGCGGCTCCACGGACACGCGGTACCCGGCGTCCTCGGTAACGATCAGCCCCGGGCCCTCCGGTATGCGCCGTCGAAGATCGGCAATAGCTTTACGCACTTGTTGCTTGGCGGTATCGGGTGCGGATTCTCCCCAAGCTGTCTCGGCGAGGCGATCTATGGACACCGTCCGCCCGGACTCCAGCAACAGGGACGTCAAAATGCGCTCCTGAAGCGGCCCGCCGAGCTTGATCCGATGCCCGTCGACCAGGCATTCCAGGGATCCAAGAACGTTGAAGCGTAAACCGCTTCTTTCTGCACCCATCAATGCGCACCCCCCTAGTGCTGCCTGGAAAATACCAGGTCGCGACTACCGCAGCGAGCGGTACCGGACCGGTAGGTGAGTGGTATCACCGCCAGGCAGGCTTCTTGCAGCCACCGAAAGTGGCGCCCTCCGACATCCCGAGGCATCCACTGGTGCCGGAGGACCCGGAATGCGCGCGGACCGAAATCCCTGCGCAAGTAACGGCGTCGGCAAATCTTACGACGCCATTCCACAATTAGAGGAGTCATGGACATGACACTTGCGACCACTGTCGCCAGCTGTCTCGTATGCGACACCGAATTCGAGGTGCGCGAGGACTGGGAGAAGGGCGAGATCACCGAGTGCGGGGCCTGCGGTCAGGAACACGAGGTCGTCGAGAAGTCCGCCACGGCCATACGTCTGGACCTTGCTCCTGAGGTGGAAGAGGACTGGGGCGAGTGACAACCTCCGACCAGGTCCTGCTCTCGGTCACGATGCTGCGCCCGGAGGAGAAGCTGCTCCTCGGCGCACTGCGTGACCAGGGTCTGACGGCGCAACCGCTGCTCATGGAGGATCTGGCCGAGATCGTGGCGGGCCACTCCGGCCCGCCCGCTCTCGCCCTGATCAGGAACCTTTCCCACCGGGATGCCATCAGCGTCTCCCGCCGCCTGGAACACGCCGGAGTCCGGACCCTCAACCGCACGGCCACGATCGAGACGTGCAACGACAAGGGACTGCAGGCGTTGCTCTTCGCGCGGCACGGCATCCCGCACCCCGACACCCGGCACGCCTTCAGCTTCGACCAGGTCCGCAAGGCCGTCGCCGACCTGGGCATGCCCGCCGTGGTCAAGCCGGTCAGCGGCTCCTGGGGACGCGGGGTCAGCAAGATGACCCACGCCGACTGCGTGGAGGCGTGGGCCGCGGGCCGCGAGTCCACCGATGCCACGGGCAAGCAGTTCCCTGTCGTCGTGCAGGAGTACATCGACAAGCCCGGCCACGATCTGAGGGTGGTGGTCGTCGGGCGGACCCCGGTGGTGGCCATCCAGCGGGTGTCGGACGACTGGCGCACCAACACCCACCTGGGCGCCGAGGTCCGACGCATCGAGATCACCGCGGGGATGGAGAAGCTCTGCGACCAGGTCGTCGACGCCCTCGGCCCCGGCTTCTACGGGGTGGACCTGGTCGAGAACCGGTCCACCGGCGAGCTGCTCGTGCTCGAAGTGAACGCCAATCCCGAATTCGCCCGCTCCTCCGCCCAGCACGGAGTGAACGTGGCCGGCCACCTCGCCGCCTACGTCGCGGAGATCCTCACGGCCTCAGCCGTGTGACACGGAGAAGACCAATGGAACTGTTCGACACCGCAACGGTGCTCGCCCGCGTCCTCACCACGGGCGTGGTCATGAGCATCGAGAAGAGCGACCGGGAACTGCCCGGACTTGAACGACTGCTGACCAAGCAGACCGGACGCGCACGTGCCGTCCTCGTCAACAGCCGTACCGCCGCGATCCACGCGGCACTCGCCGGCCAGGGCATCGGGCACGGAGACACCGTCGCCGTCCCCGAGCCGGACGCGGCAACCGGCCGCTTTCTCAACTGGCTCGGCATCAACTGGCTCGGCGTCAGTGTCGAGGATCGGGGGACGGCCGCGTACGACCACGTGGCGCTGGACTCCGCGAATGCCGATCAGCTGGGCGAGTTGACCCGGGCCGCCACCGCCCCCGCCCTCGTCGTGGACCTCACCGGACTCGGCTTCGGGCCGGCCGCCGCCGTCCTCACCGACGACGACAAGGTCTGGGCCCGCGCCGAGCGACTGAAGATCTTCGGTGCCTACGACCTGCGCACGATGTGGACGCAGGAAGAGGCCAGCACCTCCCTGGTGCCCGGGGTCCAGTTCAACTACCGGCTCAGCCCCCTCGTGGCCGCCTGCGCGCGGATGGCCCTGACCCAGGCGGCACGTCCCGCCGCCCCCACCGGAGCACGCTCATGATCACTGATTTCCCGGCAGCCCCGCTGCCCCTGCCCGACCCCGCCGAACTCAACGCCGAACTCGCCGCCCTCGGCGGCGGGGCCATGATTCCCAAGGCGGCGCGTCGCACCCTCTTCCCGGTCATCACCAAGGAAGACGTCTTCAACCTGATGCTCGCCCAGCGGCAGGCGCCCGAGAAGGTTGTCGCCGACTTCGCCGAGGCGTACCGCTCCTACGTCGGTGCGGCGCACGCGCTGCCCACCGCCAGCGGAACCTCCAGTCTGCACATGGCCCTCGTGGGCGCCGGTGTGCAGCCCGGCGACGAGGTCATCGTGCCGGCGTTCACCTTCATCGCGACCGCGCAGGCCGTCGTCGCCGCACACGCGATCCCCGTGTTCGTCGACATCGACCCGGCCACCTACTGCATGGACCCCAAGGCCGCGGCCGCCGCGATCACCGACCGCACCCGCGCGCTGATGCCGGTGCACGTGCACGGCCTGCCCGCCGATGTGGCCGCCCTGCGCGCCCTCGCCGACCGGCACGGCATCGCCCTCGTCGAGGACGCCTCGCACGCCCATTCCGCGAAGGTCGGCGAGCAGGTGGCCGGCTCCCTGGGGGATGCCGCCGGCCAGAGCCTGATGGCCGACAAGAACTTCCCGCTCGGCGGCGAGGGCGGCATCGCGTTCTTCGCCACCGAGGAGAGCTACGACCGGGCCCGGGCCTATCTGGAGCGGCACGGCATCGACTACGACATGTCGTGGGTCGCGGCGGCCTTCGGCGCCAGCCAGCTCAAGCGGCTGCCGTACTACGACGAGATCCGGGCACGCAATGCCGCGCTGCTCGGCGAAGCCCTGCGCGAGACCGGCCTGTTCACCCCGCCGCACGTACCCGACGGGCACGTCCACGCGTACAACATGTACCGCACCACCCTGCACCCCGAGGCCGTCGGCCTGGAGGACATACCGGTGTTCGCGGTCAAGGAGGCCGTGCACGAGCTCCTGGTCGCCGAGGGCGTCCCGGCCCGCGAGTGGCAGAACACCCCGATCCCGTGCCACCTGCCCTTCCAGCACCGGGACGGCTTCGGGAACGGCTACCCGTTCACCCTCAACCCCGGCGCCGTGCGCGACTACCGGCCCGAGGACTTCCCGGTCACCCTCGGCATGCTCGACAGCACCCTCGTCCTCTGCCGCGAGCTGCGCTCCCCGGTGGAGTACGAGCGGATCCTGCGCTACGCGGACGCCTTCCGGAAGGTCGCTCGTCGTCCGGACGCCATTCGCAAGCTCGTCGAGACCCGTGACTACCGTCGTCCCTACGACAAGGCGGCCCGCCTTGGCTGACACCACGCACGAGAAGATCCGCGTCGCCGTCCTCGGCGCCAGCGGCTACACCGGCGGCGAGGTGATCCGGCTGCTCCTGGAGCACCCGCAGGTGGAACTCGCGTTCCTCTCGGCGGAGCGCGCCGCGGGCACCGCCGTCGGCAGCAGCCACCCCTGGCTGCGCAACCACCCCAAGGCGTCCGGCCTCACGTTCCGGCCACTGGCGGAGCTCGCGAACACGGACATCGTCGATGTCGCCTTCGGCTGCCTGCCCACCGGTGCACTGCCCGAGCGGCTGCCGCTGGTCGCCGACCGGGCCAAGCGCGTGCTGAACCTGGGCGGGGACTTCCGGCTGCGCGACGAGAAGGAGGTCAGCAAGCACTACCCGAAGACCGCGGCCCACCTGCCGCTGGAGGATTTCACCTACTACGTACCGGAGTTGAGCCCCGGCATCCCCGAGAGCCGGTTCGTCAGCCTCCCCGGGTGCATGGCCGTGACCACGGTCTACGCCCTGTACCCGCTGTTCGCCGGCGCCGGCCCGCTGGTCGCCGACCGGGTGGTGGTCGACGCCAAGACCGGATCCACCGGCGGCGGCCGCGGGAGCGGCGAGCAGCCGGCCGAGCGCAGTGGCAACTTCCGGGTGCACAAGCTGCACGGCCACCGGCACGCGCCGGAGGTCCAGCAGGCCCTCGCCGACTTCACGGGCGCCGCTGTCGACCTGAGGTTCTCCACGCACAGCATGGATGTGACGCGCGGCATCATGGTGACCGCGTACTCCGAGCTGCGGCCCGGAGTCACCTCCCTCGACGTCAAGCGCGCCTACGCCAAGGCGTACGTCGGCAAGCCGTTCGTGCGGGTCCGCCCGGCGCCCAAGGCGCCGCAGGACTTCCCCATGCTCAAGGCCGTCACCGGCTCGAACGTCGCCGAGGTGGCGGTCGCCGTCCGCGACGGCCAGTGCGTCACGGTGGCCGCCCTCGACAACCTGATCAAGGGCGCGGCAGGTCAGGCCATCCAGGCCATGAACCTCATCCACGGCTTCGACGAGACAGCCGGACTGCCGATCACGGCGGTGTCGCCATGACCCGTCCGCTGTATGTCCTCAAGGTCGGCAGTGCGACGCTCGACCGCGCGGCCATCCACAAGGAGATCGCCGACGTGGTCGCCCGCGGCGCCCGGGTGCTCCTGGTGGCGGGCGGGGCCTCGGGCATCGAACGCCACTACGCGGCCATCGGCCGCCCGGTCCCCACGCTCCGGCTGACCAACGGCGACGTGGTGCGGTACTGCCCTCCCGAGGAGATGGACCACCTCGTCGACGCCTACGAGCGGGTCACCCTGCCCGCCGTCGAACGCGGCCTGCGTGCACAGGGCTTGAGGGTCTTCACGGCCGTCGCCGCGCGCAACGGCCTGGTCGTCGGCCGGGCCAATCGACCGCTGAAGGCGCTGTCGGCCGAAGACCGCCCTGTCGTGATCCGCGACCACCGGGCGGGAGTACCCGCCGAGGCCGACACCGAGGCGCTGAACGCCCTGCTTGACGCGTACGACGTGGTCTGTCTGTCCCCACCGGTCGCGGACCGGAACGGTGAGGCGCCACTGAACGTGGACGCCGACGTACTGGCCGCGGTGCTCGCGGTCGCGCTGGACGCCGACCACCTCCGGCTGGTCACCGGCACCGCGGGACTGCTGACCGATCCGGCTGACCCGGACTCGACGCTGCGCGACGCCTACCCGGGCGACGGGGCGCGGTACGCCGGTGGGCGCATGCGCCAGAAGGTGCGCGCGGCCGAAATCGCCCTCAAGGACAGCAGCGCCGACGTGGCCATCACCGGTCCGCACACCATGAGCGAGGCGTCCGGATGGACCCGGTTCTGGCGCACCCGCGGACCCGCCGACGACCTCGACCTGCTCACTCGCGCGGTCTCGGTGTCCTCGGTCTCCGGCGACGAGGCGGAACTCGCCTCCTGTCTCGCCGAATGGTGCCGGGGGCGGGGCATCGAGGCCCGCATCGACGCGGCGGGCAACCTCGTCGCGTCCCGAGGCACCGGTTCCCGCCGGCTGCTGCTCCTGGGCCACCTCGACACGGTCCCGCACCGTTGGCCTGCCGAGTGGCGGGACGGTGAGCTGTGGGGGCGCGGCAGCGTCGACGCCAAGGGCAGTCTCGCCGCCTTCCTCGAGGTGCTCGCGGAGGCGGCCGTACCCGAGGACGGTCAACTGGTCGTGGTCGGCGCGGTCGAGGAGGAGATCTCCTCCTCGAAGGGGGCGTTCCACGTACGGGACCACTATCTTGCGGACGCCGTCGTCATCGGCGAACCCAGCGGGTCGGGGAAGCTGACCCTCGGCTACTTCGGGCTCTTCAAACTGGCGGTGACCGCCTCGGTGCCCACCGGCCACTCGGCCGGCATGGACGCGGTGTCGGCCCCGGACCGCCTGATCCGCGTGCTCGGTGAGATCCGCGCGTCGGTGCTGGAGCACGCGCCGGAGGCGCTCAGCGCGGTCATCGACATCCGGTGCGAGCGGGGACGGGAGCGCGACCGGGCGCACGGCATCCTCAACTTCCGGGTGCCGCCGGGGGCCGATCTCGAGGCGCTGCGCACCGCCGCGCTGCAGCACGCCGGTGACGGTGTCGAGGTCGAGGCGCTGCGCGCCACCCCGGGCCACCAGGGTGGCCGCTCGGGCCCATTGGCCAAGGCGTTCACCCGAGCCTTTGCCGAGGCCGGGGTCAGGCCCCGCTTCGTGGTGAAGAAGGGGACGTCGGACATGAACACCCTGGCGACCACCTGGCACGACGTGCCGATGGTGGCGTACGGGCCGGGCGACTCCGCCCTCGACCACACCGACGAGGAGCGCATCGGCGGCGAGGAGTACCGCGCCGCCCGCGCGCTGCTCGCCGACGCGGTGAGCCGCTGGTTCGCCCTTCCGGAAGGGAGCCTCCGATGACTGCCGTGCTCGACAGTCCCCCGAGCGCCGAGGCACTCGCGTCCGCCCTGGCCGAGCGGTCCTTGCAGGCCCGGCGGCTGGTCGTCGACATGGCGGCGTCCGAGCGCGGCTGCCATCTGGGCGGCAGCCTGTCGGTGCTCGACATCCTGATCGCCGCGCTGCACCGCGCCTCCGCCGCGGACGGCACGGAGGTCGTGCTGAGCAAGGGGCACGCCGCCGCGGGCTTGTATGCCGCGCTGCACGTCAGCGGCATGCTGCCGGAGAACCCGGCGCCGCTGTACGGCCAGGCCGGCCAGCCCTACACCGGCCACCCGGGACCCAAGGTGCCCGGTGTCCGGTTCCCCACCGGGAGCCTCGGGCACGGCGTGCCGTACGCGGCGGGCTGGGCCATGGCCCGCCGGCTCGGCGGACAGAGCGGCCTGGGCATCGCCGTCGCGGGTGATGGCGAGCTCCAGGAGGGGCTGGTCTGGGAGACCTGCCAGGTGGCAGCGGCACAGGAACTCGGCAACTTCGTGCTCGTCGTGGACCGCAACGGCGGGCAGAACGACGGGTTCGTGGCGGACATCTCGCCGCTGCCCGGTCTGACCGAGCGGTTCGCCGCCTTCGGGTTCGAGGTCGTGGAGACCGACGGGCACGATCTGGCCGCGCTGACCGAGCTGTTCGCCAGGGACCGGTCGGCCGCACGCAGCCCTCTCGCCGTCGTCGCCCACACCGTCAAGGGCAAGGGTGTGCCGGCCGTGGAAGGCAAGGCGGGTTCTCACTACGTGACCATCGACGCCACGCGCGCCGCGAAGTGGAAGCGAGCGATCCGATGACTCTCTCCGGCCGTGACGCCTACCGCGACGAGCTGACCACCCTCGCCGCCGAGGACTCCTCCCTCGTCTGCCTGGAGGCGGATCTGGGCGGCAAGAACCATCCCTTCCAGACCGCGCACCCCGACCGCTTCTTCAACGTGGGTATCGCCGAGGGCGCCATGGTCGACATGGCAGCGGGACTGGCCGCCGGTGGTTACAAGCCTTTCGTCAGCACCTTCGCCCCCTTCGCGGCGCTGCGGGCCGCGGAGAGCCTGAAGCTGACGCTGGGCTACCTGAACGCCGGGGTCACCGTCGTGGCACCGTACGCGGGTGTGTCCGGTGCCTGGTTCGGCACCACCCACCACTGCCTGGAGGACCTCGCGGTACTCCGCAGCGTTCCCGGCGTGACCATCGCGGCCCCCTTCGGCGAGGCCGAGATGCGTGCGGTGGTCCGGTCCGCGGCGCGCAGTGGCAGGCCGCACTACATCCGCACGGGCCGGAACGCCACGTACGAGTCACTCCCCCTGGCCGGCACCGAACTGCCCCTGGTCAACTGGGAGTTCCTGGCGGATTCCGATGACCTCTGCCTGGTGTCGGTGGGCGAGGAGGGCACCCGCCTGTCGCTGGCCGCCCGCGCCGCCACCGGGGCCTCCCACGCCCACCTGGTCTATCTGGACCACGAGCACCTGACCGAGGCAGCCGCGGAATTGGCGCGCCGGCACTCCCGGTTCGTCGTCGTCGAGGAACACCGCAGCCAGGGCGGAGTGGCCGAGGCGCTTGCGCTGCTGCTGCCCCGGTGCGAAGTCACGGCGGTGGGGGCCGGTCAGGGATGGCCCTCGACCGGTGGCGACCACCACGAGGTCATGGCGGCGCTCGGCCTCGATCTGCCCGCCGTGCTGTCCGCGGTGGCCCGGACGCGCACCGGCGCCTCGGAGCCGGTACCCGCGGGCAGCTTCGCCCGCTGACCGTCGCCCGTCTCTCTGCAGTCACCCCGAAAACCCCCTGAAGACAAGGAAATTCCCATGCATATCCTCATGATCGAATGCAACCCCAACGGCATCGCCGGCATCGCCAACGCCCTGGAGCTCGGGCACGACGTGACCTTCGTGTCCGCCGACCCCGACTTCTACCTGGGCGCCTCGCCGCTGGCCGAGGCCGCGTTCGCGCACCCCCGGTGCGACGTGATCAAGAGCGCGAAGGTGTTCTCCATCGACGAGCTGGAGCGGCTCGCCAAGGAGGTGCACGCGGCGAAGCCGGTGCACGGCGTCATGACGTACAGCGAGTACCACACGGTGCACGCGGCGTCGGTGGCCCGCTCCCTCGGCCTGCCGGGCATGAGCGTCGACGGGGCCCTCAACGCCCGCCACAAGCACCGCACCCGGCTCACCCTGCGGGACACCGACGTGCGTCAGCCGCGGTTCGTGCACGTCGCCGAGACCACCTCCGGCGACGCCGTGGAGACCGCGGTCCGTGAGATCGGCTTCCCGTGCGTGATCAAGCCCTCCGACGGCACCGCGAGCCTGCACGTGCTGCTGCTCCGCGACGAGGAGGAGCTCGCCGCGTACCTCGCGGAGCTGGCGTCGGTCGGCGACTACGGGCGCGGGGTCACCCGCATCCCGGACATCGTGGTCGAGGAGTTCGTCGAGGGCGAGCTGGTCTCCGTCGAGGCGTGCGTGCTCAAGGGCGGCGAGATCGTCAACCTCGGCATCACGGACCGCAATCTGAGCGGCTTCCCGTACTTCATCGAGATGGGCCTCACGTATTTCCGCGGCCACCCGCTCCAGGACGAGCTGTTCGCGATGAACGAGAAGGTCCTCCAGGGCCTCGGCATCGACTTCGGCTTCATCCACGCCGAGTACATCCTCGCCGCGGACGGCCCGGTGCTGTGCGAGGTCAACGGCCGGCTCACGGGCGGCATCGTGCCGCAGCTGATGGAGCTCACCAGCGGCGTCAACGCCTACCTGGAGGTGATCCGCCAGGCCCTCGGCGAGCGCCCCCAGCTGCCGATCCCCGGCGACGTCATCGCCAGCGGCCACTGGTTCGGCTCCCCGGTCGAGGGCGAGCTGGTCTCCATCGGCTTCGACCGGCTCAAGGACGCTCCCGGCTTCATCGAGGCCCTCGCGTACGCCAAGCCGGGCCGTCAGGTGTCGCGCCTGTCGAAGAGCAACTTCGACTGGCTCGGCCACCTCATCTTCACCGGCAAGGACCGGGACGAGGCGGCCGGACGCGTCCAGGCGGCCCTGGACGACATCGAGTTCACCCTCTCCGTGCGGGTGGCCCGGTGATGCGCGTCGCGATTCCGGAGCTGGACCCGACGGCGGTCTTCGACGTCACCGTCGAGGACGGGCACTTCTCCGGTATCCGCCCGGTCGCCGAGCGGAAAGCCGATGACCTCACGACGCCCGAGCTGTGGCCGGGCTTCGTCGAGACCCACGCCCACGTGGGGCTGCCCGCCAACTTCGACGACTCGCTGGAAGATGCCCGGATCGTCGCGCTGCAGTACCTGTACAGCGGAGTCACGCACGTCGTCGACATGTTCGGATTCCCGCTGGTCAAGGAGGACTGGGAGCAGGGCCGCGCGGAATCGGCGCTGCCCTACCCGGAGCTGGTGCACTGCGGTTACGCGGTCACCGCGACGACGAATGCCGCCGGCCTCACCGGCCACGGCGTCGAGTTCCCGGCCCCGGTGCACATGATCGGCACCGAGACCGATCTGGAACACGCGATACGTTCCAACGTCGAACGGGGCGGCACCTTCCTCAAGGTGATGTTCACGGACGGCACCGAACAGCCGGGCAGCCCGGTGAAGTTCTCCCGGCTGTCCCGGCGGGTGCTGGAATTCACCGCCCGGATCGCCGCCGAGCGCGGCATCACCGCCGTCATCGACTGCAACACCCTCCAGGAGACCCGCTGGGCCTACGAGTGCGGCTTCCGCCTCTTCGCCCACACCGTGCGCGATCGGACGCTCGACGCGGCCGACTGGAAGGAGTTCGAAGGGGCCCGCTTCGTCTCCACCCTGGCCGGCCTGCGGACCATGATCATGACGGGCGAGGAATTCCGGGCTGAGTACGGGCGCGAGGGCTTCGCCGAGACCCAGGACCTCCGCAACCTGGAGTTCGCCCAGGGCATCGAGAAGCCGTACGGCATCGAGTACGGCTGCCAGGAGACCCGCACGGCAGCGCTGGCCGACATGCGCCGCAACGCCCTGGCCACCCTGCACGAGGGCACGTTGCTGATCGGTACCGACTCGGGCAACACGGGTGCGTACCACGGCTACTCGTTCCTGAGCGAGCTCGACCTGCTGCGCGGCGACGACGCCTCGCTGGAGGGACGGCTGCGGCACCAGGCGACGATCGGGGGCCGCCGCTACTTCGACGAAGTGAGCGGCGACACCCGGGGCGTCCATCCGCTGAGCGTCGGCGCGGCCGCCACCTACAACCTGCATGCTCCGGGCCGGCCGCTGTCCGCCCTCCCGCTGAGCACGGTCGTCCGGGGCGTGCCGATCGACCGGCAGGCCGTCGCGCGCACCATCGCCGAGCTGCGTGCCGCCGGGGCGGACCGGAAGGAGGAGTTTTGATCAAGGACCGTAAGCGCGCACTCGTCGGCGTGGTCGGGGGCATCCTGCTTGCCAATACGGGGAGTTACATCTGGTTCCCCGTACTCGTCGCCACCCTCGGCGGGTCCGACAGCGGGTTCTGGGCCGGCCTGGTCATGTGTATGACGTACGTCGGCCGCCTGCTTGCCACCTTCTGCTACGAAGGGATCGCGGCACGCGCCGGTGTCCGTGGGGGCGTATTCCTCGGTACCGCGCTGGAAGCCGTAGCGCTCGGGCTCATGGGGTTCACCGATGGCGTGTTCGCGTACAGCGTCCTCGCGTTCTTCATCGGCTTCGGCTCAGGGATTTCCTTCCCGGGGCTGAAGAATGTCCTGGTCTCCTTTCCCGAGGAGGAACGCCCCAAGGCATTCTCCGCGTTCCAGATGGCGGGTCAGGTTGGCCTTTTCGGTGGCGCATTGCTGGGCGCCGTACTGGCACATGTGGAACTGCGGACCCTGTTTTCGGTGGTGTTCGTGTTCTTCGTCGGATTCTGCCTGATTACCTCGGCGCTGATTCCCCGAGACGGTTTCCAGCGTGCGCCGGACGTCGCGGGCGAACGCGTTCCGCTGTTCAGCCTGACCGCGTTCAAGGGAATCGACGTAAGCGGCGCCACCCGCTATTTCCTGCTGTCCGCCGCGTTCTGGTTCCTGTCCCTGGGATTTGTGGTCGGTATCCCGCTGCACATGGCGGAGTATGTGCCGGGGTGGGCCCCGTCCGCGCCGTTCTGGATCACCGGTCTCAGCATCCTGGTGCTCCAGTACCCGCTGTTCAAGCTGTTCAACAACCGATTCAGCCCGGGGGCGGTCATGGCCGTCGGCCTGGCCGGAATGACCGTCGCGTTCGTCTCCTTCGGGGCCGGTCGCACCGCCCCCTGGGTGGTGGTCGGCTGTCTGACGGTGGTGCTCGGAGAGATTCTCTTCGTACCGTCGTTCGACCTCTGGATTGCCCGCAGAGTTCCCGAGCACCGACTGGCCAAGGCCATGGGCGCGATGCACTTCTTCCGCAGTGCGGGGAACATGGCCGGCTCCCTGGCCGCGGGGATCCTGTTCGATCTGTCGCGCTCCTCCGGCGTGGCGGGCGGCAACTGGTACGTCGCGGCCCTGCTGGCGGCGGGCTGTGCACTCATCTGCCTGAGCAGCCGGCGCTCCGGTACGGCCACCGACACTCGGCAGACTGAGGACGCAGAGGCAACGGAGAACAAAGAAACAGTGAGGGAAAATGTCTGATATTTGCGTCATCGGGGGCACCCGGTTCTTCGGGAAGGTCCTGGTGCAACAGCTGTTGGACGACGGGCACCGGGTCACCCTCGTCAATCGGGGGCAGACCCCCGACCCGTTCGGCAACGCGGTGCGGCGGCTGCGCGCCGATGTCAACGTCCCCGGAGAACTGACCGCCGCGGTGGCGGGGGAACGGTTCGACGCGGTGGTTCATCAGATGTGCTACACGCCGATCGCCGCCGTGGAGGCGTGCGAGGCGTTCGGCGAACGGGCCGGGAAGTTCGTCATGACCAGCACCATCGAGGTGTACAACAAGGACACCTTCCGCTGGCGCTTCCAGGCCCCGCCGTTCAGTGCCCGAGCCCGCGAAGAGGAACTCGACCCGGCGGACTACGACTTCGACACCACGCTTCCGTGGTCCGCGCCCGGCTACCTGGACGCCCACTACGGCGAGGGAAAGCGCCAGGCCGAAACCGCGCTGACCCGCTGCGCGAAGGTGCCGGTGCTGCTGGCCCGGGTCGCCCATGTCCTGGCCGCGGACGGCGACTTCACCGGTCGGCTGCAGTTTCACCTCGACCGCGTCACGGCCGGGCAGCCGGTCGTCGCCCACACGGCGCCCGGCCGGACGTCGCTGGTACGGGCCGAGGAGGCCGCCGGCTTCCTCGCCTGGGCGGCGCTCTCCGATGCCACCGGAGCGGTCAACGTCGCCTCGCCGGACACCGCCGATGTCTATGACGTCTGCGCCGCGGTGGAGAGCGCCACCGGGCTCACGGCCGACGTGATCGAGAAGGAAGACCCCTCCGGCGACCCCGACCTGTCCCCGTTCTCCTGCCCGTCCGACTTCGGTATGGCGAACGACCGGGCGGCGGCCCTCGGTTACCGCTTCACCCCGATCGCCCAGTGGCTTCCCACCGTCGCCCGTAACGCCGGCCGGACCGGCACCCCCCACTCCAAGGAGCAGTGATGTTCGACCTCATTGTCATCGTCCGGGTCCCCGAGTCCGACGACATCGCACCGGTGGCCGATTCCCTGGCCCGGATGCGGCCGCTGTGTCTCGCCGAGGACGGCTGCGTCAGCTGGGAGGCATACCAGTCGCAGGACGACGTGGGCCGCTTTGTACTCGTCGAGCGCTGGGCGAGCCGCGCCCACTGGGAGGCGCACGACTCCGGCGATGCCATCCAGAAGATCTACGTCCCGGAGATCATGCCGCGCATCGAACGCGAGGTACACCCGAGCAGTCCGGTGAGCGCCGCGCAGTAGCAGACGACAGGGCGACCGGGTGTGGACCGTCTTCGCCAACGGCTCCACACCCGTCGCGGGATCCGCCATTCGGCAAGAGCACTGGGGCGCATCAACGATGGACATTGCTGAGCACGGCATGCGTGATCTCCCTTCACGCGCGGTCGCGGTCGTCGGAATCGGCTGCCGGTTTCCGCAGGCAGACGGGCCGGGCGCGTTCTGGCGGCTGCTGCGCCGCGGTGGTGACGCGATCACCGATCGGCGTGCCGGCCGGGGTCCGGCGCGCGGCGGGTTCCTCGATCGGGTGGACGGGTTCGATCCCGGGTTCTTCGGTATCTCGCAGCGTGAGGCCGTCGTCATGGACCCGCAGCAGCGGCTGGCCCTCGAACTGGCCTGGGAAGCCCTTGAGGACGCCAGGACCCTGCCGGCCGTCCTCGAGAGCAGCCGGACGGGCGTGTTCCTCGGGGCGATCGCCGACGACTTCGCGACCCTGCTGCACGGCCTGGGTCCCGACGCGGTGACCGGGCACACGCTGACCGGGTTGCAGCGTGGTGTGATCGCCAACCGGATCTCCTACGCGCTGGGCCTGAACGGTCCGAGTCTGGTGGTGGACACCGGGCAGTCGTCGTCGCTGGCCGCCGTGCACCTGGCGTGCGCGAGCCTGCGGGTCGGTGAGTCCGACCTTGCGCTGGCCGGTGGGGTGAACCTGATCCTCGCGCCGGAGAGCACCCTGGCCCTGGAGCGGGCCGGGACGCTGTCGGCGGACGGGCGCTGCTTCACCTTCGACGCCCGCGCGAACGGTTACGTCCGGGGCGAGGGCGGCGGGGTCGTCGTCCTCAAGCTGCTGGAAGCCGCCGTCCGGGACGGCGACCGCATCCATGCCGTCATCCGGGGCAGTGCCCTGAACAACGACGGTGCGACCGAGACGCTGCCGACTCCGGGCCGTGCGTCGCAGGAGCGGGTGCTCCGCGCCGCCTGTGCCGACGCGGGCGTCGAGCCGGGCACGGTCCGCTACGTCGAGCTGCACGGGTCGGGGACGCGGGTCGGCGACCCGATCGAGGCCGCCGCACTCGGTGCGACGTTGGGCTCGGCCCGCACGAAGGACGCCCCGCTTCTGGTCGGGTCGGTGAAGACGAACATCGGTCACCTGGAGGGCGCGGCCGGGATCGCCGGGTTCATCAAGGCCGTCCTGTGCCTCGGCGCACGCGAACTCGTGCCCAGCCTGAACCACTCCGGGCCGGGTGAGCGGATCCCGCTCGATGCGCTGCAGCTGCGGGTGAACACCGAGACCCGGTCCTGGCCGTCGCCCGAGGAGCCGCTGATTGCCGGCGTCAGCTCGTTCGGGATCGGCGGCACCAACTGCCACGTCATCCTTTCGGACTGGCACGGCCTCTCGGACTGGCAAGGTGCGCGGCGAGGTGCCGCGCGGGCCGGTGGCGAAGGCGATGCCGGGGCGCTGCCCTGGGTCCTGTCCGGGCGGGACGCACCTGCGCTGCGCGACCAGGCCGCACGGCTGCGCGCTCATGTGGCGGCGCGGCCGGAACTCGGCGTGGCCTCGGTGGCCCGGTCGCTGGCCGTCACGCGCACCACGTTCGAACACCGCGCCGTCGTCGTCGCACACGGCCGGGACGGCTTCCTCGCCGAACTGGCGGCACGGTCGGCCGGGCAGCCGTCGGCGGCCGTGGTCGAGGGCCGTCACGAGGGGCCGCCGGTCCGGCCGGTCTTCGTCTTTCCCGGCCAGGGCTCGCAATGGGCAGGCATGGCGGCGGAGTTGCTCGAAACCGCCCCGGTCTTCGCCGATCGGATCGGCGCATGCGCCGACGCTCTGCGCCCGTACGTGAACTGGTCGCTGACCGATGTCCTGCGCGGTGTCCCCGGTGCGCCGCCGCTGGAGGGCGACGAGGTGATCCAGCCCGCGCTGTGGGCGGTGATGGTGTCGCTGGCCGCGCTGTGGCGCTCGGTCGGGGTGGAGCCCGCCGCCGTGGTGGCCCACTCGCAGGGCGAGATCGCCGCCGCCACGGCCATGGGCGCCCTCTCCCTCCAGGACGGCGCGCGGATCGTGGCCCTGCGCAGCCGGGTGCTGAACCGGATCGCGGGCCGCGGCGGGTTGCTGTCGGTGGCACTTCCGGCCGAACAGGTGCGGCGGGACCTCGTCGCGGTGGCGACCTCGCTGTCGATCGCGGCGGTCAACGGCCCCGCGCACACGGTGGTCGCGGGTCCGGGCGCCGCGCTCGACGCGCTGGCCGCCCACTACGGGCAGGAGGTGCGGACCCGCCGGGTTCCGATCGACTACGCCTCGCACAGCGCGGATGTCGAGGAACTACGGGAGGAACTGCTCACCGCCTTCGCCGGGATCGCCCCGCGCTCCATCGGCGTGCCGTTTCACTCGACCGTCACCGCCGAACCGATCGACACCGCCGAGCTGGACGCCGGGTACTGGTTCCGCAACCTGCGCGAGCCGGTCCGGTTCGGACCGGCCGTCGAGGGGCTGCTGCTCTCGGGCCACTCGACGTTCCTTGAGGTCAGCCCGCATCCGGTGCTGGCGATGGGGGTCCGGCAGGCGATCGACGCGTACGGCGGGGACGGCGCCGCGCTGAGCACGCTCCGGCGCGGACACGGGGACCGTCATCGGTTCCTCACGGCGGCGGCCGAGGCGTTCGTGCACGGCGTCGCGGTGGATTGGGCGGCGCTGCTGCCCGGTTCGGCACCTCTGACCGACCTGCCGACCTACCCGTTCCAGCGCCGCTCCTGCTGGCCGCCCGGGATGCCCGGGGCCACGGTCACCGAGCAGGCGCCTGACGCCACCCCGGCCCCGGCCCCGGCCGTGGACAGGCGATCGATGCTGGAGCTGGTGCAGAGCCTCACGGCGGTCGTGCTGGGCGCCGGTTCGGCCGGCGACGTCCGGCCCGGCCGGACGTTCCGGGAGATGGGTCTCGACTCGGCCATGACGCTCGAACTGCGCGAACGGCTGTCGGTCGCGACGGGGCTGAATCTGGCGAGCACCCTCCTGTACGACCATCCGGGCCCGGCCGCGCTGGCCGCCGCGATCGGTGAGCTGAAGGCCGGTGCGTCCACCGCTGATTGTCCGACGGTCGTGCGGGAGCGCGCCGACGACAGCGACCCGGTGGTCATCGTCGGCATGGCCTGCCGGTTCCCCGGCGGGGTGCGCTCGCCCGATGATCTGTGGAGCCTGGTCGACACCGGAACCGATGCCATCGGCGACTTTCCCGACGACCGCGGCTGGGACCTGGCGACGCTCCATCACCCGGACCCGGAACGGATCGGGACGTCCTACGTCCGCCGGGGCGGCTTCGTGCGGGACGTGACGGACTTCGACGCGGAGTTCTTCGGGATCAGCCCGCGGGAAGCCCTCGCCATGGACCCGCAGCAGCGGCTCCTGCTGGAAGTCGCGTGGGAGGCGCTGGAGCGCGCCGGGATCGACCCGGCGACGCTGGAGGGCAGCCGGACCGGCGTGTTCGCCGGGGCGATGCATTCCGGCTACGGGCCGAGCATGGAAGCGGCCGGGCACGGCGTCGCAGGACACCTGCTGACCGGCACCAGCGCGAGCGTGATCTCCGGGCGGATCTCCTACGTCCTCGGCCTGAACGGGCCCGCGCTGACCGTGGACACCGCGTGCTCGGCGTCGCTGGTCGCGTTGAACCAGGCGGTGCGGGCCGTGCGGGCCGGCGAGTGCTCGCTCGCCCTGGCCGGCGGGGTCACGGTCATGGCGACCCCCGGCATGTTCGTGGAGCTCTCCCGCCAGCGGGTGCTGGCCGCCGATGGCCGCTGCAAAGCCTTCTCCCTGCAGGCGGACGGCACCGGTTGGGGCGAGGGCGCGGGCATGCTCGTCGTCGAACGGCTCTCGGACGCCCGCCGCCACGGCCACCCCGTGCTGGCGGTCATCGCCGGCAGCGCCATCAACTCCGACGGCGCCTCCAACGGGCTGTCCGCGCCGAGCGGCGTCGCCCAGCAGCGCGTCATCGCGGACGCTCTGGCCGATGCCGGGCTCGCGCCGCAGCAGGTCGACGCCGTGGAGGCGCACGGGACGGGCACCGCCCTCGGCGACCCGATCGAGGCCAACGCCCTGCTGGCCGCCTACGGGCGTGACCGGGACCGGCCGCTGTGGCTGGGGTCCCTCAAATCCAACATCGGGCATGCGCAGGCGGCAGCGGGCGTCGGTGGTGTCATCAAGATGGTCCAGGCCATCCGGAACGCGACCCTGCCCGCCACGCTGCACGTCGACGAGCCGTCCCCGCACGTGGACTGGGCGGCCGGGTCGGTGGCCCTGCTCGACCGGGCCCGTCCCTGGCCGGACACCGGCGAGCCCCGGCGCGGCGGCGTTTCCTCGTTCGGGATCAGCGGCACCAACGCGCACGTGATCCTGGCGGAGCCGCCCGCCGAGGACGGACCCGCCGAAGAGCCGGTGCGGCCGCCCGTGGTGCCGGTCGTTCTGTCGGCCCGGACACCGGAAGCGCTGCGGGCGCAGGCCCGGACGCTGGCCGCCGGGCCGCTCGACCCGGTGTGCGCGGCGCCGGCCCTGACCGCCAGGACCTCCCTCGACGAGCGCGCCGTGGTGATCGCCCGTGACCGGCAGGAGGCCGACCGGGCCCTGGACGCGCTGGCCCGCGCCGAACAGGCCCCCGGCGTCGTCACCGGCCGCGCGGGCGAGCCCGGCCGGACCGTTCTGGTCTTCCCCGGACAGGGCGGCCAGTGGCGGGGCATGGCCTCGGCGCTGGCCGCCGAAAGCCCCGTGTTCGCTGCCCGGCTGGCCGAGTGCGAGCGCGCGCTCGCGCCGTACATCGACTGGTCGCTGGCCGACGTCCTGGACGGCGCGCCCCTGCTCGACCGGATCGACGTCGTGCAGCCCGCTCTGTGGGCCGTGATGGTGTCGCTGGCCGAGCTGTGGCGGTCGGCCGGGGTCGTTCCTGACGCCGTGATCGGCCACTCCCAGGGCGAGATCGCCGCCGCCGTCGTGGCCGGGGCGCTCTCCCTCGACGACGGCGCCCGCGCCATCGCGTTGCGCAGCCGCATGGCCCTTGACCTGATGGGCACGGGGGCGATGGCCGTGATCCCGCTGCCCGCGGAGCGGGTGCGGGAACGACTCGGCACGCTGAGCATCGCCGCGGTCAACGGACCGGCCACCACCGCCGTGGCCGGAGCCCCGGACGCGATCGCCGAGCTGGTCGACGCCTACCGGGCCGAGGGCATCAACGCCCGGGTGATCCCGGCTGCCTTCGCCTCGCACTGCCCGGCGGTCGAACCGATCCGCGAGAAGCTCCTGGCCGAGCTGGCGTGGCTGGCGCCGCGCACCGGCGAGATCGCCATGATGTCCTCGGTCACCGCCGACTGGCAGGAGGGCTGCGAGCTCGACGCGTCCTACTGGTACCGGAACCTGCGGCACACCGTGCGCTTCCAGGAGGCGGTCGAAGCACTCATCGCCTCCGGCCACACCACGTTCGTCGAGGTCGGCCCGCACCCGGTGCTGGTCGGCAGCATCGGCCAGATCCTCGAGGAGGCCGGGGCCGACGGGATCGTGACCGGCTCGCTGCGCCGCGACGACGGCGGCCTGCACCGGTTCCTCACCTCCGCCGCCGAGGCCCACGTCCAGGGCCTGCCCCTGGCGTGGGAACGGCTCACCGGAACGGCCGCCGGCCACGTCGACCTGCCCACCTATCCCTTCCAGCGACGTCGCTACTGGCTCACCGGCACGGCCGGGCCGTCCGGCACGGCCGACCTCGGCCAGGCCCCGGGCGACCACCCCCTGCTCGGCGCGGCCGTCGAACTCGGCGACGGCGAGACGGTGTTCACCGGGCGGCTCTCGACCCGCACCCAGCCTTGGCTGGCCGATCACGCCCTGTCGGGGACCGTCGTCGTACCGGGCACCGCGTTCCTGGAGATGGCACTGCACGCGGGCGCGAAGGCCGGCACGGTGGGGGCACCCCCGGCCGAAGGCTGGGGGAGGATCGAGGAACTGACGGTCTCCACCCTGATGGAACTCCCGGAGGACGGCGCCGTCGACGTGCGCGTCCGGGTGGCGGGCGAGGACGGCAACGGCCTGCGGACCTGCCGGATATCGGGCCGGGCGACCGACGGTGAGTGGATCGAGCACGCCACCGGCACCCTCGGCCCCGACACGGCCACGGCACCGGCCCCCATGGGCTGGCCGCCGGCCGACGCGACGCCGGTACCGCTGGCCCGCATGTACGAGGACCTCGGCCTGCAAGGGCACGAGTACGGGCCGGTGTTCCAGGGGCTGCGAGCCGCCTGGCGACGCGACGGCGAGCAGTTCTCCGAGGCCGTCCTGCCCGAGCCGGAGGCCGCGAACGCGGGGGCCTACCACCTGCACCCGGCTCTGCTCGACGCGTCCCTGCACGGCCTGATCGCCGACGCCCCGGGCCGCGCGGGGCAGCGCATGCAGCCGCTGCGCTGGCGCGGAGTGTCCCTGTTCGGTACGGGTGGCCAGGCGTCCCTGCGGGTGCACGCGGCGCCCGCCGTGGACGGCGGGCTCCCCCTGACCCTGCTCGACGCCTCGGGAGACCCGGCGGGGCTCGTCGAGTCGCTGGAACTGTGCCCGGTCGCCGCGGGCCGCCCGGCCGATCCCGCCGCCGTGGCGCGCGACTCCCTGTTCGCGCTGGACTGGGAACCGCTGCCCGAGCCGGCGGCCGGATCGCCGGCCGGACAGGTGCCCGTCCCGTGGGACGCCCTCAGCCTGGACGCGCTGCTCGCGGCGGCTGAGCCACCCGAGCACACCGTCGTGGCCTGCCCGGCCGGCGAGGACGGAACCGGTGCGGCGACGGCGGCCAGGCACGCGGCCCACCGGACGCGGGAGCTGCTCGGCCGGTGGCTTGCCGAGGACCGGCTCGCCGGGTCCCGGCTGGTGCTGGTGACCCGTGGTGCCGTGGCCGTCCGGCCCGGCGAGACCGTCCGGGACCTCGCGCAGGCGGCGATCTGGGGCCTGGTGCGGACAGCGCAGGTCGAGCACCCGGGCCGGTTCGTCCTGGTCGATCTCGCCCCTGACGCCACCGAGGTTCCGGCCGCGGCACTGGCGTCGGACGAGAACCAGGTGGCGGTCCGTGGCGGCGCCGACTGCACCGTCCTCGTGCCGAGGCTCGTGTCCGCGGTGGGTGACCCCGCGCTCCGGCTCCCCGACGACGCGCCGGCCTGGCGCCTCGACATCCCCGAACGCGGCACCCTCACCGCCCTGGAGGTCCGGCCCTGCCCCGAGGCCGCCGCCGAACCCGGCCCCGGCCGGGTCCGGATCGCGGTGCGCGCCGCCGGGCTCAACTTCCACGACGTCCTGGGCGCGCTCGACATGCACCCCGGCGACCCCGGGCCGCTCGGTCTGGAAGGCGCGGGTGTGGTCACCGCGACCGGGCCCGGTGTCACCGGACTGGCCATCGGCGACCGGGTGATGGGCCTGTTCCCCGCCGCGTTCGGCACGGTGGCCCACGCCGACCACCGCACCCTCGTCAAGGTCCCCGACGGCTGGTCGTTCACCCGGGCCGCCGCCGTACCGGTCGCCCACCTGACCGCCCTGCACGCTCTGCTCGAACTGGGAGGCGTGCGCGCGGGCGACTGCGTCCTGATCCATGCCGGGGCGGGCGGCGTCGGCATGGCCGCCGTCCAGCTGGCCCGGCACCTGGGCGCGGAGGTCTACGCGACCGCGAGTCCCGCCAAGTGGCCCGCACTGCGTGCCCTCGGCGTCGACGACGACCACCTCGCCTCGTCCCGCGAACCCGGATTCGGCGCACGCTTCGGCGCGGGTGGCCGGCGCATGGCGGTCGTCCTGAACTCGCTGACCGGCGAGCTCGTCGACGAGTCGCTGCGGCTGCTGCGTCCTGGCGGGCTCCTGGTCGAACTGGGCAGGACCGACCCGCGCGATCCGGCGGAGGTGGCCGCCGCGCATCCCGGTGCGCGCTACCGGGCGTGCAACCTCCTCCAGTTGCCGCCCGAGCACCTCGGCCGCCTCCTGAACCGAGCGGTCGAGCTGTTCGCCGAGGGCGCGTTCACCTGGCCCGCCGTCACCGACCTGGACGTCCGGCGCGCACCCGAAGCCTTCGGGCTGCTGCGCCGGGGCACCCACGTCGGCAAGGTCGTGCTCACCGTCCCGCCGGTCCTCGACCCGGACGGAACCGTCCTGATCACCGGCGGGACCGGCGCCGTCGGCCGGGCCCTCGCACGGCACCTGGTCGCCGCACACGGCGCACGACGGCTGCTGCTGGCCGGACGCCGCGGCGGTGACGCGCCCGGAGCGGCCGGGCTGGCATCCGACCTGAAGGGGCTCGGCGCCGAGGTGAGGTTCGCGGCCGTGGACGTCGCCGACCGGGACGCCGTCGCCGCGATGGTCGAAGCCGTCCCCGACCGGCACCCGTTGACCGCCGTGATCCACGCCGCGGGCGTGGTGGACGACGCGCCGGTCACCTCGCTGACTGCCGAACAGATCGACCGGGTGATGCGCGTCAAGGCCGACGGGGCCTGGCATCTGCACGAGCTGACCGCGGGTCACCCGCTCACCGCGTTCGTCCTGGTCTCCTCGGTCATGGGGACGCTCGGCGGCGCCGGGCAGGGCGGCTACACCGCCGCCAACGCGTTCCTCGACGCACTCGCCGTGCACCGCCGCGCGCAGGGGCTGCCCGCCCTCGCACTGGCCTGGGGTCTGTGGGACGACCCGGACGGCATGATCGGCGCCCTCACCGCCGCCGACCGCGCCCGCTTCGCCCGGGCCGGGCTCGTGGAGATGGCTCCCGAGCACGGCTTGGCCCTGCTGGAGGCGGCACTGCCGTCACCGCACGCCGTCCTGGCGCCCGTCCGGCTCGACCGCGAGGTCCTGCGCGACCTCGGAACGGACCTGCCGCCGGTCCTGCGCGGGGTGGTGGCGGCCGCCGGAGCGGGGCGGCCCGGCAACGTCCCCGCACACCTGCGACACCGGCCGCTGCGCGACGAGCTGCCCGGCCTGACCCCCGGTGAACGCGCCGGGATCCTGGCCGACCTGATCCGGACCCACATGGCCGCCGTTCTGGGCTCCCGGCCCGAGGCGATCCAGGACGACAGGCCGTTCGGCGAGCTCGGCTTCGACTCGCTCACCTCGGTCGAGTTCCGCAACCGCCTCAGCACGGCGACGGACCTCAAGCTCCCCCTCACCCTGCTGTTCGAGGCGCCGACGCTTTCCGAGCTCGTCGCCGTCCTGGACGCCGAACTCGTACCGCCCGAGGAGACACCGGCCGCCCCGGAGGACTCCTTCGGGGACATCGAAGCGGACGTGACGGCACTCGTCGAAGCCGCGACCGCCGAGGAACTCCTCGACTTCATCGACCGTGAGCTCTCCGGCTCCTGACCCGCCTACGGAGGACCGATCCGTCATGGGATCAGAATCAAACGAGAAGCTGCTCGGGTACCTCAAGCGCGTCACCCTCGACCTGCACCAGGCACGCGAGCGCCTGCGCGAGCTGGAGGAGGGTGACCGCGAGCCGATCGCGATCGTCGGTATGGCGTGCCGGTACCCGGGCGGGATCGACTCGCCGGCCGCCCTGTGGCGGCTGCTGGCCTCGGGCGGGGAGACCGTCGGCGCGTTCCCCCGGGACCGGGGCTGGGACGACGGCCTGCACGACCCCGGGAACGGCGGCCGAAGCCTGACGGGCTCCGGCGGCTTCCTCTACGACGCGGCGGACTTCGACGCGGGCTTCTTCGGCATCAGCCCGCGCGAGGCCCTGGCCATGGATCCGCAGCAACGGCTGCTGCTGGAGACCGCCTGGCGGGCCTTCGAGGACGCCGGGATCGACCCGGAGTCGGTGCGCGACACCGAGACCGGCGTGTTCACCGGGCTGTCCTGCAACGACTACGGGCTGGGGTCCGGCGACGTGCCCGAGGAGGCCGAGGGGTTCCTGACGACCGGGACGGCGGGCGGCGTCGCGTCCGGCCGGATCTCCTACACGCTCGGCCTGCGCGGCCCGGCGCTCACCGTGGAGACGGCCTGCTCGTCCTCGCTGGTCGCGCTGCACCTGGCCGTCCAGTCGCTGCGCCGCGGCGAGTGCACGATGGCGCTGGCGGGCGGCGCGACGATCATGGCCACACCGCAGCTGTTCACCGAGTTCACCCGCATGCAGGGCCTGTCGCCGGACGGCCGGTGCCGCCCGTTCTCGGCCGCCGCCGCGGGCAGCGGGTTGTCCGAGGGCGTGGGCGTGCTGCTGGTGGAACGGCTGTCGGACGCGAGGCGGCTCGGCCACCCCGTGCTGGCCGTGGTGCGCGGCAGCGCGGTGAACCAGGACGGCACCAGCAACGGCTTCACCGCACCGAGCGGCTCCGCGCAACAGCGGGTGATCCGGCAGGCGTTGAAGGACGCACGACTGTCACCCGGCGACGTCCAGGTGGTGGAGGCGAGCAGCACCGGCACCCCGCTCGGCGACCCGATCGAGGCGCGCGCCCTGCTGGCCGCCTACCGGAGTGAGCGGGACCAGCCGTTGCGGCTCGGCTCGCTGAAGCCCAACATCGGGCACTCCCAGGCGGCGGCGGGAGTCGCCGGGGTCATGAAGACGGTGCTGTCGATGCGGTACGGCAGGCTCCCCGCCACCCTGCACGTGGCGGAGCCCACCCCGCACGTCGACTGGCCGTCGGGCGCGGTCGAGCTCGTCGCCGAGGAGACCGCGTGGCCCGAGACGTCGGGGCCAAAACGCGCTGCGGTGTCCTCGCAGGGCATCAGCGGCACCAACGCGCACGTGATCATCGAAGAAGCTCCGGTCGTCCTCGAAGAGGCACCGGCCGGCGAGGAGCTCCGGCCCGCCGGGCAGGACGGGCCGCACCTGCTGACCCTGTCGGCCAAGACACCGGCCGCGCTCGCCGAACTCACCGCGCGCTACGCCGAGTTGCTCGCCGACGGCGCCGACGGCGACCAGCTCGCGTCGATCTGCCGGACCACGAGCCTCGGGCGGGCGCACTTCACGCACCGGCTCACGGCCGTCGCCTCCTCCTGTGCCGAGCTGCGGGACCTCCTCACCCGGACGCGCCAGGGCGAGGCGCCGCCGCCCGGCGTCCGGGTCGGCGCGCGGGCCCCGGAGACCGGTCAAGGCCCGGTGTTCCTCTTCACCGGCCGCCCGGACCCCCTCCACGCCGACGCGGCCGCCGAACTGGCCGAGGCCGAGCCGGCCTTCGGCCGCGCCTTGGACCGGTGCGCCGAGGCGTCCGGCGGCCGGCCGTCGCCGTTCGCCGTCGCGTACGCGCTCGCCGAGCTGTGGCGGTCGTGGGGCGTGGAGCCCGCCGCCGTCCTCGGCCACGGCACCGGTGAGCTGGTGGCCGCGTGCGTCACGGGCACGATGTCCCTGGAAGACGCGCTGCGGGCGGCGGTCCGGACCTCGGCGGACGCCGCCGAGCCGGAGCAATTCACCGACAACGTCGCCGCGTTGCTGCGCGACGGACACCGGACCTTCGTGGAGATCGGGCCCGCCTCGCCGCTCCTCGACCGGTTCCGGGCGACCGGGCACAGCGCGTTCCTGTCGTCGCTGCGCGAAGGGCCAGAGGGAGGGGACGCCCGGCGCACGCTGCTCGACAGCGTCGGCGCGCTCTACACGCGGGGCGTCCGGATCGACTGGACGCGGGTGCACGGCGAGCCCGCCGGGCCGCCCGCCTCGCTGCCCGGATACCCGTTCCAGCGCGAGCGCTACTGGCTCTGGACGGGAGGCCCCCACCGGGAACAGGCACCGGCACCCGGCGGGCCGCTGGTCGCGCAGGTACGGCTCGTCGGCGCCGACGGTACGCCCGTGGCGCTCGCCGACGGCGTACGCCTGGAAGCGGTGCCCGGCGCGCCCGAGCCCGCCGCGCCCGAAACGGAAGGGCCGGCCGCGCCCGGGACCGGGAACGCCGCCGAGCTGGTGGTCGGCATCGTCGGCCGGGCGCGCGGCGCCGCCGTCACCGGCGACGACCTGCACCTGCCGCTGCGGAGCCTGGGCATCGACTCGCTGATCGCGATGGACATCCGGCACACCCTCGCCCGGCGGCTCGGCGTCGACATTCCGCTGCCCGACCTGCTGAACGGCCGGAGCGTCGCCGAGATCGCGCGGACCGTCCAGGCGGCCCGCGGCAGCACGGACCGGACCGAGGAGCCCGGGAGCGCGCTGGTCGCCGACCCGGCGGCGCGCCACGAGCCGTTCCCGCTCACCGACCTCCAGCACGCTTATCTGGTCGGCCGCACCGACGCCTTCGAGCTCGGCAACGTATCCACCTCCTTCCTCGTCGAGGTCGACGTCGAGGAGACCGACCTCGACCGGCTCGCCGCCTCCTTCCGGCATCTCGTCAACCGGCACGACATGCTTCGCGCGGTCGTGTCCAGGGAGGGGCACCAGCGGGTGCTCGCCGAGGTCCCCGACTACCGGATCGCCACGGTCGACCTGCGGACGTGCGACGACGCCGAACGGGCCCGCCGCCTGGCGGAGATCCACGAGGAGATGCGGCACCAGACCTTCGACACCGAGGTCTGGCCGCTGTTCGACATCCGGGCGACCCTGCTCGACGCGCGCACGACCCGGCTGCACCTCAATGTCGACGCGCTGATCATGGACGGCCGGAGCGCCGGGCTGCTGTTCCAGGAATGGGCGGAGGTCTACCGCTCCGGGACGCCCACGAGGCCGGCCCCTGCCCTCACCTACCGCGACTACGTGCTCGCCGCCGCCGAGGCGGATGCCGCGCAGCGTGCGAAGTCGCTCGCCTACTGGCAGGCGCGCGTCGCCTCCCTCCCGTCCGCGCCCCGCCTGCCGCTGCGTCCGGACCCCTCCCCCAGTCTTCGGCCGGGGGTGCCCTCTTCCCGGCGGCCGGTGTTCACCCACCGCACGGGCCGGATCGAGCCGGCGGCATGGCAGCGCTTCAAGGACCGTGCCGCCGCGGCGGGCATCTCGCCCTCGGCCGCCCTGTGCACCGCGTACGCGCAGGTGCTGGGAGCCTGGAGCGCCTCGCCGCGCTTCACCCTCAACCTGCTGGCGTTCAACCGGCGGCCGCTGCACGAGGATGTCGGCAGGATCATCGGAAACCTCAGCGCGACCACCCTGCTGGAGGTGGACGCCGCCCCCGCCGAGGACTTCACCTCGGGCGCCAGGCGGCTGCAGAACCAGTTGCTGACGGACCTCGAACACGGGCACGTCAGCGGCGTCGAGGTGTTGCGCGAGCTCAACCGCGCCCGGGGCGGTACCGGTTTGGCGAGCATGCCCGTGGTGTTCACCAGCACGATCGGCTTCTCGGGGCAGGGCGACGGTGAGCGTGGCGCGCTCACGGCACTGACCACGCTCGGCGCCGCCGGCAGGCTGGCGTCCAGCTCGGTACGGACCCCGCAGGTGTGGCTCGACCACCAGGCTCTGGAGGAGGCCGGGGAACTGGTCCTCAACTGGGACGTGGTGGAGGAGATGTTCCCCGACGGCGTCGTGGACGGGATGTGGGACGCCTACCTGGACCTGGTGCGGGACCTGTGCGGCGAGGGGGCGTGGCGTCGCCCGCCGTCCGTACTCGCGCCGGTGGCCGACCTGGAGCTTCGGCAGACGGTCAACGCCACGGACGCCCCCGTCCCCTCCGCGCTGCTGCACGACGGGTTCCTCCGGCAGGCCGCGAGCCGGCCGGACGCGCCCGCCGTCATCACCGCCACGCGGACCCTCGACTACGGCGAGGTGGACCGCCGCTCCGACCGGATCGCCCGGTGGCTGATCGACCGCGGCGCGGGTCCGGGCGTGCTCGTCGGCATCGTGATGGACAAGAGCTGGGAGCAGGTTGTCGCGGCGCTGGGCATCCTCAAGGCCGGGGCTGCCTATGTGCCGGTGGATGCGGCCATGCCCGGCCGCCGGCTGCGGATGATCGTGGAGAGCGCCGGTATCGAGCTGGTGCTGACCCGGTCGGCGGTCGCGGACGGGCTCGACCTGCCGGACGGAATCCGCTCGCTGCACGTCGACACCGAGCCGGCGGAGACCGTTGCGAGCAGCCCCTTGCCGCCTTCCCCGGCCAGGCCCGACGATCTGGCCTACGTCATCTTCACCTCGGGTTCCACCGGGGTGCCGAAGGGCGTGATGATCGAGCACGCCAGCGCGGTCAACACGATCCAGGACGTCAACGACCGGTTCGACGTGACCGCGGGCGACCGCGTCCTGGCCCTGTCCGCGCTCAACTTCGACCTCTCCGTCTACGACGTGTTCGGCCTGCTCGCGGCCGGCGGAGCCCTGGTGCTGCCCGACGCGTCGGCGCAGCGTGAACCGGCCGCCTGGCTGGAACTGGTGAACCGGCACCGCGTGACGATCTGGAACAGCGTCCCCGCGCTGATGGACATGTTCGTCGCGCATGTGCGGGCCCTCGGCGGCCCGCCGTCGCTGCGCGTGGTGATGATGAGCGGCGACTGGATCCCCGTCACCCTCCCCGGAGCCATCGCCTCGACCCTGCCGAACGCGCGGGTCTGGAGCCTGGGCGGCGCGACCGAGGCGTCCATCTGGTCGATCCAGTACCCGATCACCCGCGTGGACCCGGAGTGGACGAGCATCCCGTACGGCAGGCCGATGCGGAACCAGCGTTTCCATGTGCTGGACGAGGCGTTGCGGCCGCGCCCGGCCTGGGTCCCCGGCGACCTGTACATCGCCGGTGCCGGCCTGGCCCGCGGCTACCTCGGCGACGAGGCGAAGACGCGTGCGGCGTTCCTGCGCCACCCGGTGACGGGAGAGCGGCTCTACCGGACCGGGGACCTCGGCCGTTACCTGCCGGACGGCACCATCGAGTTCCTGGGGCGCGCGGACTCCCAGGTGAAGATCCAGGGGCACCGGATCGAACTCGGCGAGGTCGAGGCGGCCCTGCTGCGCCGGCCGGACGTCCGCGCGGCGGCCGCGGTGGCCGAGGGCGAGCGGGGCGGCCCCAGACGGCTCGTCGGGTACGCCGTGTCGGGCGCCTCCGAGGACGAGCTGCGCGAGGCGCTCGGCCGGGAACTGCCCGGTTACATGGTGCCCGCCCGCATCGTCCTCCTGGACGAGCTGCCGCTGACCGACAACGGCAAGGTCAACCGCCGCCTCCTGCCGTCGCCCGAGGAGACGGCCCCGCGCTCCGGTGAGGCGGTCGCACCGCGCGATGCGGCCGAACGGCTCCTCGCCGAGATCTGGGCCGAGTTCTTCGAGCCCGCCTCCGAGTCGGTCGGCGTCACCGCGAACTTCTTCGACCTCGGCGGCGACTCGATGCTCGCGGTGCGGATGATGGCCCGGATCCGGCAGCGCACCGGCCGGTCGCTGCCGGTGGCCACCCTGCTCGCCCGGCCGACCGTCGCCTCGCTCGCCGAGGTGCTGCGCGACCGGCCCGGCGACGAAGGCCGGGCAGCCCTGGTCACGCTCCGGGACACCGGGACCCGGCCACCGTTGTTCCTCGTCCACCCGGTCGGTGGCGATGTGCTCTGCTACGCCGGGCTCGGCGCCCTCCTGGACGACGACCAACCGCTGCACGCCCTCCAGTACCCCGACCTCGAACCGGCGCCGCAGACCGTGGCCGACCTGGCCACGCACTACGCCGACGCGATCACCGAACGGTTCCCGGACGGCCCGTACCGGCTCGGCGGCTGGTCCATGGGCGGCGTGCTCGCCCTGGAGACCGCCCACCTGCTCGCCGGGCGGGGCAAGACGGTCGAACTCGTCGCGGCCGTGGACCTGCTCGAACCGCCCGGCCGCGCCGAACCCACCTCCGACGCGGCGCTGCTGGCCCGGTTCGCCCGCGACCTGGCCGGACTTGCGGGAGGCGACTGGAATCCCGAGCCGGCCGAGTTCGAGCCCACGGGAGACCGGTCCGCGATCGAGGAATTGCTGACGCGGGCCCGGCACGCCGCCGTCCTGCCGGAAGAGATCGACGCCGTCACCCTGGAACGGCTCGCGGGCCGGTTCCTGCGCCTCAGCCGCGCGCTGGCCGACCACGAGCCCGCCGCGTACCGGGGCAGGGTCCGGCTCCTGCAGGCCATGGACGGGGCCACCGCGCCGACCACCCGGCAGTGGCTGGACCTCCTCGGCGACCAGGCCGAGAGCGTCGACGTGCCCGGCGACCACTACAGCGTCATGTGCTCCCCGAACCTCCAGACCCTGGCAGCCGAGTTCGGCAAGGCCCTGGACGACCTGTGAGCCGACCCCGCCGTACCCGCCGAACCAAGAGAAGCAGCCGACCCAGGAGAACCGGATGACCGTCATGGAACTGCCGCACCGGGCCGAGGCGGGCCCCACCGCCGCCTCGGTCATGGACCGGGTACAGGCGTATGCCTCCGGCCTCCCGGCGTACGCGCCGGAGATCGAGCAGAAGGGCCGGATTCCCGGTGGCGTCCTCGACGGCCTGAAGGCCACCGGGCTGCTGCGCGCCGCCCTGCCACCCTCGTTGGGCGGCGTCGAGATGACCGTGCCGGAGATCACCCGGGCCGTCGATCTGCTGGCGGAGGGGGACGCCTCGGTCGCCTGGTGCGCGGCCGTCGCGCTGAACGCCGCGCTGGCCGTGGTCTCGCTGCCCGCGGAGGTGTTCACCGAGCTGTTCCCGGACCCGGACCTGATCACCGCGACGGTGCTGCCGCCGGCCGGGCGGGCCGTACGGCGGGACGGCGGCTACCTCCTGTCGGGCCGCTGGACCTACGGCAGCGGGATCGCCCACGCCGATCGGGTGATGGCCGGGTTCCAGACCCCGGACGGCCCCCCGAGGATCGCCGTCTTCGACGCCGCGCACGCGCGGGTGCTCGACACCTGGAACACCACCGGGCTGCGCGGCACCGGCTCCCACGACTTCGAGGTCGCCGAGCTGTTCGTCCCGGAACGGCACACCTTCGGTCTCGTGCCGTCCGGCACCCGGCAGGAGCCGCTCCACCTGCGCGCGGACAACCTCGCCCTCAAGATGGCGGGCGTGCCGCTGGGCATCGGCAGGTCCGCGCTGAACGCCGCCAGGGAGATCCTCGCCGCCAGGCGTTCCGCGCTGCCCTGGCCAGGCGCCCCGGCCGACCTCGCGCACGCCGAGTCGCTGATCGGCGCGGCGGATGCCTATGTGTACTCCACGTTGCAGGATGTCTGGGCCACACAGGCGGCGGGCCGGGCGCCCGAACGCGGCACGGCCGCGCTGGCCCGCCAATTCGCCCACCGGGCCTGCCGGGAGGCGGTCCAACTCCTGTACGACACCGTGGGATCGGCCTCGGTCTACACCGAGCGCACCCCGCTCGACCGGTGCCTGCGCGACCTCATCACCGCGAGCCGCCATGTCGCGTCCTCGGAGAAGATCCTCGACGGGGTCGGCGACCTCCGACTCGGTGGCGACCCTGCCTCTCCCCACCTCTGATACGAGCACGGCGCACACGGCGTTCAGGGCGCGTTCGAGCCGCGTAGCATCCGAACATGGGCAACCCGGCCCGGCTCAACGGCGAACCGACTTCGTTCCTGGAGACGACATGAGCAGCGCCCTTCTCGTGATGGACGTCCAACGGGACATCGTGGACATCGCCGACGACGGCTCCGGATACCTGCCCCGCCTGCGCAGGGCGATCGACGGAGCCCGGGCGGCGAACATCCCCGTCATCTACGTGGTCATCGCGTTACGCCCCGGCTTCCCCGAAGTCGGCACGCACAACAGGGCTCTCGCTGCGATCGCACGGGCCGGCCTCTTCGTCGAGGGCGCCCCGGGCACCGAGATCCACCCCGAGATCGCGCCCCGGCCGGGCGACGTGGTGGTCACCAAGAGGCGGGCGAGCGCGTTCTCGGGCAGCGACCTCGACGTGGTGCTGAGAGCACGCGGTATCGACAGCCTCGTGCTCACCGGCATCGCCACCAGCGCCGTGGTGCTGTCCACCCTGTGCCAGGCGAACGACCTGGACTTCGGCCTCAGCGTCCTCTCCGACGCCTGCCTGGACACCGACCCGGAGGTGCACCGGGTCCTCGTCGAGCGACTGTTCCCGCAGTGGGCGGATGTCGTCACCGTCGACGAGTGGGTCAAGACGATCGCACCTCAATAGCGGCGGACCAGGCTCAGCGATGCCGGCCACGCCTTGAGAGGCGTAGCCGGCATCGCTGAGCCGAGACAGGCAGACAGGCAGGCAGGTTCACTCCACGAAAAACCCGATGCCCGCCCGGCAACTCGTCACAGGATTTCGATGGCGGTGACCTTCGGCGGACGGTTCGGGAAGGTGATCTCGTGCCACCGCTCGATCTTCACCGAATCACCGTTGGCGTCGTAGTAGATCAAGTCGTTGTTCCCCGTGGAGATCTTGTCGATCCACCATCCCCCGAAGTCGGTCCGCCCGGCGTTCGCGTAGCAGTCCACGCTCTGATTTCCGCCACTGTGCGACCAGATCTTCAGGAAATTCTCACCGCCGCGGCACTCTACGTGGTCGATGGCAAAGGCGTTACCGGTCGGCACGGCCAGGGTCAACGCGGCGGCCGCCGCGAACGCCACGCCCACGGAACGGGCGGCCTTCTTCGTTTTCGAGATCACAAATGCTCCTCTTCGAGTGTCGAACCGAGAACTCACTTCGCCACCACCATGGGTGGCGTCGATGTGCTGCTCGGATGACCCGAGCGTGTGGGGTGGCCCGTCCCAGCCGCAACGAAGGTCGGGCAGTTCGGGATCCCGGAACACGGAAAGGGGCGTTGACCAGGGGAAACGTAAGCCGCCTGGAACACGGGAATGGGATACACCGGACACGAGGCAGCAAGAGGAAGAGCCAGGGGGCGCATATGCTGAGCCGGCTCCCCATGAGCGTCTCAAGTCCGTCAGGAAGGACCAATTGACCCCACATTCCCTCGCGTTCTACGTGGACGTGGTCACCTCCGGAACGGTACTCGGCGCCAAGCCAACGGACAGCCCCGATCGGGTCACCGCGATCCTGGGTTCCGATTTCGCCGAGAACTCCCTCAACGACCACATCATGTGGCGCGACTACGGAATGGCCGAGTTCTCCTGGGTACGGGAAGCGCCGGACAGCCCTTGGCAGGGGCACCACTTCACCCTGCAGGTGCATCGGCTCTCGCACTGGGGCGGCAGCATCGTCAACACGTCCGACGTCCGGATCACGAATAGCGACGGTTGGATCAGTGTGTCTGCGGACCTCGATTGGCTCGCCGAGTTCGAAGAAGCCGTGTTCAGCCAGATGGTGCCGTTTCCTCCGGGAGGTCCCAACGGCATCACAGCGGTCGCTGAAGTCCCGCCGGGATCGCTCCCTGCGGGACTTCGGCCGTCATGGGCTGCGACGCCGCCCACATCGGATCCACGTATTGTTCGACCAGCCCGAGAGGAGAGCACGCTGTGCTTGAATTACCGGAGGCGAAGAACATCAAGCTGGGAGGGCAGCGATTCCTGTGGAACGGGACTTCATAGCACAGGCGCAGGAATGGATTTCCCTGGAGAATGCCAAGATTCCAACTCTGGCAGCCATTTCGAAGGTAGAGTCTTCACCGGACCAGAACAGCCCGAGATCTGTTAGTTGGATTCTCGATGGCAGTGATTTCATGGCTCAAGTGGTGCTCTGGGACAGCGGTAGCTTCGAAGCAGACCTCGCCGAAGTGGCCACTGGAAGGGTTCAGACCAACAGTGGCCACCTGGGAGATGCTATTGAGCTCGAATCTCTCCTTGGGTCGGCCCGTGATTGGGCGCTGCGGGCCGACTAGACAATTCCATGAGGAGTTCGCCGGAGCCGCGGAGCTCGGTCGGGTACGTCCTGGCGGGGCTGGTCCGAGCCGAATACCTACACACGCACTACTCGCTGGCAGGCGCCACGTCGTTCCTCGCCACAGATGATGGGTCGCGGAAACGTCTTGGTGGACTTCGTGGACCGGGAGATGTCCTCAAGGCTCTCGTATCAGACGGTGAGCCTTTTCCTACTTCAAGTTGAGCTGGCCAGATGGAGAGTGAGGACGGCCTGGACGAGTCTCGTGATTCGGGTTGTCGAGCAGCGGAGCTTGCGTAGGAGTCGCCAGGACTTGAGGGTGGCGATGGCTTGCTCGACCAGTGCTCGGACTTTCGCGTGGGACCGGTTGACGGCTTGCTGACCGGCGGAGGGGCTGTCCCATCGGCCGCGGTAGGGAAGACGGACGGTGCCGCCTGCGCCCTGGTAGCCCTTGTCCGCCCATCAGTTGATGCCGGCCCGGGCGAGGGCGTCGATGACGCCGTGTTCACGTGCGGCCCGGACGTCATGGACAGCGCCGGCCAGGGCCGGTGAAGCCCAGAGCAGGCGTCCTTTGGGATCGGCTATGACCTGCACGTTCATGCCGTGCTTCCTGTGTTTGCCCGAACGGGTACACAAACATGCGAAGCCTCTGGTGGAGACGGTCCTCTTGGTCGAAAACCCACTTACCAGGGGTTTCACCTGTCTGTCACGCCAACTGTCCTACCCGCACAGCAGGTTGGGGAGAGACCACCTGCCCAGCCGCTCGTTGGCGGCACAGGGCCCTTCGAAGCCGCTTTCCCACCGGGCCCGTCCCGGGGACGACGAACATGCGGCCGCCTGCGGCTACCGCACGCCTCTTGCGGGCCCCGCCCCGTATTCTCGTTGGACCCTGGCACACGATCACGGGACCAGTCAGCTCTGGTCCGGTCCCGGGAACGGAGTGGACTGCAGGCGTTGCATCCACAGGGAGCTCAGGTACTGGCCGTTCTTCACGGCGTACTCGTGGAAGGTTCCGATTTCGGCGAAGCCGAACTTGCGGTGCAGGGCCACCGACACGTCGTTCGGCAGGGCGATGCCGGCGAGGGCGACATGCACCGGTTCGTCGGCCAGGAGGCCGAAGAGCGCACGGTAGAGGGCGGTTCCCAGCCCCTGTCCTCTGCTGTCCTCGCCGAGTCCGATGCTCACCTCGACCGTTTCCCGGAAAGCGTCCTGATCGCGGTAGCACTGGCTGCAGGCATAACCGAGAACCTGGTTGCCGCGCCGGGCGACGAGCATCCGGTACGGACCCGTCTCCGCGAACTGAGCGAACCAGTCCCGCCGCTCCTCCATGCGATGCGGTCTGGTGGCGAACCGGGCGTGCGAGGTCGCGGCCGTGTGATTCTGGATGGTGACGATCCCGGGCAGGTCATCCGTAATCGCAGGGACGAGTTCAACAGCGGTCTCGTAAATCTCGTGCAAGAGAGGCTCCTCACCTCACGGGGGATGTCATACCGGCACGCTATGGGCGCCGTCGGCCACACAGAACCCCATGATCCGAGGGGGCTGGCCATAGGCTGCACCTATGGCCCTGGAACTCGCGGACCTGCGCGTCTTCGTCACCGCCGCATCCGTCGGCTCGCTGTCCGCCGCAGCACGTGAGCTGCGCGTTGCGCAACCGTCCGTCAGCGAGCGGCTGCGCCGACTGGAACGGCTCGTCGGTCAGCCACTGCTCGACCGCTCCAGCCGAGGAGTGTCGCTGACGCCCGCGGGGGAACGGCTGCTGCCCCACGCGGAGCGGTGTCTGGATCTGGCGGCTCGGGCCCTGGACATTGCACGGGAGGACGACACCCAGGGCACCCTGCACGTGACCACCCACGCCAGCTACGCACCGCTGGCCGTCCCCTTCGTCATCGGTGCCCTGCAGCCGCTCAGATACGCCGTCGTGGTCGACGACCAGCACAGTCAGGACGCACTCCAGCGGGTGGCCGCGGGCGCGACCGACATCGCCATCACACTGCCGATGCCGCACGCTCACGAGGTACGGCTGCACACGTTCCGCAGTGAGCCGGTCATCGCGGTCTGTCACCCGGACCACCCGCTCACGGCGCGCCCCTGCGACACTGCAGGGCTGAGCGGCCACCCCCTCGCCGTGAACCTCTGGGGCAGCGGTGCGCAGCTCTTTCACGAACTGCTCCTGGACGCCCCCACCCGCGCGCATCAGCTCTACCGCATCAGTTCCGCCGAGACGGCAGCCGATCTCGCGCGCTCCGGGCAGGCCGTCGCCGTCCTCACCCGCGCCACGGTCGAACGCGACCTCGCCGCCCGCACCCTGGTCGAACTCGACGTGAGCGACATGCCCGAATGGCACGTCCACCTCATGGCAGCCCACCACCGCGAACGCGCCGCCGAGCCCGCCATCGCTGCCGTGATCAACGCCCTGGGCCACCTCAAGTCCCGACCCACCGCACCCACGGACACCACCACGCGGGAAACGCCCCGTCCCCACGCTGTCTCTTATACACATCTCCGAGCCCACGAGACTCCTGAGCATCTCGTATGCCGTCTTC
>NZ_JNZA01000022.1 GCF_000717345.1 Streptomyces lydicus
GGCATACGAGATGCTCAGGAGTCTCGTGGGCTCGGAGATGTGTATAAGAGACAGGGCGGGGGCCGGGATCGGGGTGGGAGCCCGGCGTAGGAGCGGGAGTGGGAGCGGCATCCGGAGGGGGCGGAGTGTGTGGTGGGGCAGGGGTGAGTGAGCGGATGTGCCAGGGCGGGCGGGCCGCGAGCAGGGTGCGCAGCAACGCGTCGGAGTGGACGGCCGCGACGGTCAGCCGGGTCGTACCGTCCGGTCCCGGAGTGATCTCCGGGCCGCCGGGCAGCCCCGGCGCTCCGGCGAAGGCGGGCGGTACGGCGCCCGGGGCGCCCTCGGCCTCGATGACCACGCGGGGGCCGGCCGGGGCCACTGGTCCGGCCGCCGACCGGGCCGTCTCGTGGGACAGCAGCCGCCCGTCCGCCACCCGGTAGCGAGCGTCGGCCGCGCCGGCCAGCCGCTGCGGATCGTGGTCGACGAAGACGACGGTGCCGCCGTCCGCGACCCGTTCGGCGACCGCCCGGTCCAGTACCTCGCGCGCACCGCGGTCCAGCCCGGTCCATGCCTCGTCCAGCACGAGGAGCGCGGGCTCGGCGAGCAGGGCCTGCGCGACGGCGACCTTCTGGCTGGTGCCCTTCGACAGCTCGGCCAGCCGCGTACGGGCGTGTCCGGCCGCGCCGAAGCGTTCGAGCCACTCGGCGGCGCGGCGGGCGGCTTCGGGGCCGCGCAGACCGTGGATGCGGCCGAGGTGGGTGAGGTAGCCGGCGGCGGTGAACGGCAGCGCCGCGGGGAAGCGTTCGGGGACGTACGCGCTGCGCGGGCGTCCGGTGATGCGGCCGGTGCTGGGGTGGTCGATGCCGGCGAGCAGCCGCAGCAGGGTGGACTTCCCGCTGCCGTTGGTCCCCTCGACGCGCAGCAGCGCCCCTGGGGGCACCTCCAGGTGCACGTCCCGCAGCACCCAGGGGCCGCGCACCCCGTAGCGCCGCCCCACCCCGTTCAGCCTCATGCCCTGCGCCACCTCCGGCACTCCGGCACCTCCCCAGCCCGTCTCCTGGCGCCCCCGGCGTCTCCTGGCGTCCCGGCGCTGACGGTAGCCGGGAGGGCGGGGCGGCGCCCGCCCGGGGCACGCGTGCTGCGACATCCCCCGCAGGGGCACGCGGTGGGAGCGCGCATCGCACGGCCACCACGCCAACGTCACGGCGGATGCGCTCAGTTGCTCACGGGCCGCACGGAAGACGCCTACCGGCGGAGGGCGCCGGGCGGACGGGAGCCACCGGCCGGGCGGAAGGGGCAGGCCGGCGGCCAGGGGCCGGCACCGGTCCCGGCCCGGCGTTGTCGGTGGCGGCTGGCAAACTGGGCGGGTGACCAGCACCGAGACCGCCGGGCAGCAGCCCGGCAACAGCTCCAGCAGCCCGTTCCGGCACGAAGCGACCGACCGGGACGCGGCGCCCCAGTTCGTGCTGCCGCTCGTCGCGCGCATCGAGCGGGCCGAGCCGCCGTCGCGTACGGATGCGCTGGAGACGGCCGCGCGGGCGGTGCTGGTGCTGCTGGCGGACGAGCGGTCGGCCGGTGACGGTGAGTGGGCCGAGGCGGTACGGGACTGGCAGGACGCCCGGATCCGGAAGGTGGTGCGCCGGGCGCGCGGCGCGGAGTGGCGGCGGGCCGAGGCGCTCCCGGGGATCACGGTCGGCGGCCGCGACGCCGAAGTGCGGGTCTTCCCCCCGGTGCCGCTGGACGGCTGGCCGAAGGAACTGGCGCGGCTCCAGGTCTCGGGCACGGAGCTGGACGATCCCCTGCCGCCCGAGGCGCCCGCCGACGGACTTCCGGTGCTGTGGCTCAATCCGGAGCTGGAGATGTCCGCGGGCAAGGAGATGGCGCAGGTCGGCCACGGTGCGCAGCTGGCGTGGTGGGAGCTGTCCGAGGAGGAACGGGCGGCCTGGCGCGGCACGGGTTTCGCGCTGGCGGTCCGTTCGGCGGAGCCTTCGGAGTGGGCGGCGCTGACCCGCAGCGGGCTGCCCGTGGTGCGGGACGCGGGGTTCACCGAGATCGCACCGGGGTCGTGCACGGTCGTCGCGGATCACCCCGCGCTGCGCAAGGCACTGCCGTACGAGGAGCCACAGGGCGGCTGAGCGACGCCCGGCCCGGAGGCGACGGCCCCGGCGCGGCGCGTCCACTCCCCCGTCCGGGATCCGCGTCCGGCTCATCCTCGTCCCGAGGCGCTCTCCGCGGCGCTCGCCGCTGCGCATACCGTTGCGCCATGCTCACCTCACTCATCGGCTTCACCGCCGTGGCCGCCCTGCTGACCGTCTCCCCCGGCCCCGATTTCGCCGTGGTGCTGCGGACCGCGCTCAGCTCGGGACGGCGCGCCGCGCTGTGCAGTGCGCTCGGCATAGCCGCCGGGTGCTTCGTCTGGGGGCTGGCCGGGGCGGTCGGGCTGACGGCGATGCTGTCGGCGTCGGAGGCGGCGTACCACGCCCTGCGGGTGGCCGGTGCGCTGTATCTGATGTGGCTCGGGGTACAGGCGTTGCGCAGCGCCCGGCGGATCCGCCCCGCGGGCGCCGGCAGCGCCACCTCGGCCCCCGGTCGCGCCGCCCACGAGAGCACCGTGGAGCCGGACTCGTCCGCCGGCCGGGTCACGCCGCTGCGCGCGTTCCGCACCGGCCTGCTGACCAACGTGCTCAACCCCAAGGTCGGGGTGGTCTACATCTCGCTGCTGCCGCAGTTCATCCCGCACGGCGCGCCGGTCGTCGCGACCACGCTCCTGCTGGTCGCCGTGCATGCCGCGCTGGGTGTGCTGTGGCTGGGCGGGATCGCCGTCGCGGTGCACCGTGCGCGGGCCGTCTTCCAGCGCCCGAGGGTCCGCCAGCGGCTCGATCAGGCCACCGGCGGAGTGCTGCTCGCGCTGGGCGCCGCGGTGGGATTCGAGACCGCCCGCTGACGGCCCGCGGCGGTGTGCGGCACCGCGGGGGAAGCTCAAATCAACCTCTGAACCCGGCCGGTGCAGGGTTCGCCCCGTCGCGACGGGGCGATGAGTACCCCGACCACAGAGCGAGAGGGGGAGGCATGGAGCGCCTGGGGACGGGAATCGGCTGGCGGCCGGAAATCGCCGCAGACATCGCTGAGCTGCCGGGGGTGGACTGGGTCGAGGTGGTGGCGGAGAACCTCTGCCCGGGCCATCTCCCGCCCGCCCTGCAGCAGTTGCGTGAGCGGGGCACGACCGTCGTTCCGCACGGGGTCTCGCTCGGCCTCGGCGGCGCGGACCGCCCGGACCGCGGCCGGCTGACCGCCCTCGCGGAGCGCGCCGAGGCACTGGGCGCGCCCCTGGTCACCGAGCACATCGCGTTCGTACGGGCCGGCGGGCCGCTCACCGCCTCACCGGTGATGGAGGCCGGGCATCTGCTGCCCGTACCGCGGACCCGTGACGCGCTGGACGTGCTCTGCGAGAACGTACGGATCGCCCAGGACGCGCTGCCGGTGCCGCTGGCCCTGGAGAACATCGCCGCCCTGATCAACTGGCCCGGCGAGGAGATGACCGAGGGGCAGTTCCTGTCCGAGCTGGTCGAACGGACCGGCGTACGGCTGCTCATCGATGTCGCCAACCTCCACACCAACCACGTCAACCGCGGCGAGGACCCGGCCGTCGCGCTGGACGAGCTGCCGGTCGAGGCCATCGCGTACGTCCATGTCGCGGGCGGGGTGGAGCGGGACGGGGTGTGGCACGACAGCCACGCCCACCCGGTGACCCAGCCGGTGCTGGACGTGCTCGCCGCGCTGTGTGCCCGCGTCACCCCGCCCGGGGTGCTGCTGGAGCGGGACGACGATTTCCCGGAGGGCCCGGAGCTGGCCGGCGAACTGGACGCGATCCGCACGGTGCTGAAGGAGGCCGGTCATGCGTACGCGGCTTGAGTCCGTACGGGAGGCGCCCTCCTCCCCGATACCCGCTTCCGGCGCAGACCCCGGTGCCGGCACCGGCACCGACGCCGCCCGCCAGCGGCTCGCCCTGGCGCAGGCCGCGCTGCTGTCCGCGCTGGTCGCCGGGACGCCGGCGCCCGAGGGCTTCGACCACACCCGGCTTCAGGTGCAGAGCCGGGCGCTGACCGCCAAGCGGGCCTCGGTGGTCGCCAAGGTCGCTCCCGAGCTGCCGGAGATCCTGGGCGCGGACTACCGGCCGGCGTTCCTCGGCTATGCCCGGTGCCGTCCGATGAGCGGTGGCTACCGCCAGGACGCCCTGGACTTCGCGGCGCACCTGCTCGCCCAGGACCTGCCCGCGGACGCGGCCGCACGGCAGCAGTTGACGCACTGGTGGCGGGACCGGGCGGGCCCCAGGCCGCCGTCGGCCCGGCCGGTCACCCGTCTGGCGCGCGCCCTGCGTGACGGCCTGGACGGCGTCCTGCACAACGTTCTGCGGCGGAGGTGACCGGGATGTTCTTCGTCCTGTGGGTGTACGTGGGGCTCGGCCTCTCGTCGCTGGTGCTCGTGATCGGAACGGTCGTGGTCCGGCTGCGGACGCCGTCGGTCCGCCGGGCGGACGCGCTGGCGCACGACGTCTGGGAGGCGGCCTTCCTCGCCGGGGGCCCGGCGCGGGTGGTCGACGCGGCGGTCGCCGGGATGCACGAGGACGGCCGGCTGGCGGTGGGCGGCCCGGGCGTGGTGACCGTACGTCAGGCCACCGCCCGGGACGCGGTCGAGGCGGCCGTGCTGGACGCGGTCGCCCGCACGCCCGGTGGGGCGCTGGCCGCGCTGCGCGCCGAGGCGATGCGCAGCCCGGCCGTCCAGGACGTCGGCGACCGGCTGGCGGCGCGGGGCCTGATGCGTCACCCGCGGCTCGGCCGGGGCTGGCGCCTGTGGGCGCGGGCGCACCAGACGGCGTGCGGGGTGCTCTTCGTCGTCGGCGTGGTGCTGTCGGCGTCCGGCGACGACGGGATCGAGGGGCAGACGATCGTCATGATCCTGCCGGCGCTGATCGTGGGGCTGGTGGTGGGATCGCTGTGCCGGAAGGCGTTCAAGCGCCGGATCACCAGGGCGGGTTCCGCCGCGCTGCGCTCGGCGCGGGCGGCCCACCCCGAGGAGGCGGGCGGGGTGTGGCAGGCCGCCGGGCTGGTGGTGGCGCTCGGCGGCACCGCACTGCTCGCGGACGAGCTGCTGCGGGAGCAGTTCGAGGAGGCACACCGGGCGAGCGCGCTGGCCGCCGCCTCGGGTGGCGGGTCCTCGTCGTCCGGCGGCTCGTCGTCCGGCTTCGACTCCGGTAGCGGGTCGGGCGACGGGGGCTCTTCCTGGTGCGGCTCGTCGGACGGCGGGTCCGGTTCGAGCTGCGGAGGTTCGTCCTGCGGCGCCGGTTCGTCGTGCGGGGGCGGCTCGTCCTGCGGCGGTGGATCGTCGTGCGGCGGCGGATCGAGCTGCGGGGGCGGCTGCGGCGGCAGCTGAGGGCGGTTTCCGGCCACGACGGCAGCGGACGCCGGGGCCGGCCCGGGGGCGGCAGCTGACCCCGGGCCGGCCCGGCGGGAGACGGCAGCTACGTACGCTGCGCGTCGGAGCTGGAATCCGGCCGCAGTTGCCGCCTCCCGCCGGCCGGACAGGCCCGGCAACAGGCAACACCCCAGGCAAGCCCAGCGGCAGGCAACAGCCACCCCCGGACAAGCCCCAGCAGCAGGCAACCGCCCCTCCCCCGGGCAGGCCCACACCCCCCGCCCCGACTGCCCTGTCCATTCCGCGCCCGCATGGTGAGAAACCGAATGGCGGTTGTCATGTCTCATCCCGTAAAAAGCTGCCATGTGGCTCCTCTTCCTCCTCGTCGCCTGCGTGGCGGCGGCGCTGAGCTGTGCGCAGCTCTGTCGTGCTGCCGTGGCCGTCGCCCGCGCCACCGGACCGGCCCCGCGGCCGGCGCCCGCCCCGGATCCGGACTCCGCGGACGGCTCCGCGGCAGGTCTGACGCTGTATGAGATGGCGTATCTCTCCGGCGGCCCGCACCGGCTGGCCGATGTGGTGCTGGTGCTCATGGCGCAGCAGCGGCGGCTGCTGCTCGCCCACACCGGCTGGGCCACCGTCGTCGATCCGGTCGGCCTGGACCCCGTCGAGCGGGCCACCCTCAGCGCCATAGGGCCGGACGGTCAGCGGCGGATACCGGCGATACGGGAGGCTCTGGTGGCCGACGAGGCGGTGCGGGCGGTCGGCGACCGGCTGGTGGCCGCCGGGCTCGCGTTGCCCGCCGCGGCCCGTGGACTGCGCAACGCCGTCCGCCAGGTTCAGGGCGCGACGGTGCTGGCGCTGCTCTGCGCCGCGGCGGCGTACGCGACGGCGCCGGCCGGCGAGGACCGGGGGCAGCTGCTGATCTGGTTCACGCTTCCGCTGATCCTCACGCTGGGAACGCTGGCGGTGGCGCGCTTCGAGCTCCATCCGTACAGCGACTGGGCCACCGGCGCGGGCGAGGAGCGGCTGCCCGGCAGACCTGGCTTTACCGCGTTCTCCCCCAGCTCCCCCGCCCCTGTCGCGCCCCTCGCCTCCCTGATGACTCTTGCCCTCCATGGCCCCAGAGCCCTCACCGATCCCACCCTGCGCGCGGCGCTCCACTCATCCGGGGCATAGCGTCCGACACCGGCATCAGGTGCTTTACATCGCCAACCACCGACCCAAATATCCCTTTTGTATGTACAACACGAAGGGACGACGGCCAGTGAGAGCACTTGCGTTGTACGGCACCATCGGGTCGCTGATCGTGACCGCCCTCGCCACCGCCCCGGCGGGCGGTGCCACGGAGGCGCCCGATGCGCCCCCCGCGCCCGTGGCGCACCGGATCGGCTTCGGACGGTGCGCTCCCGTGGAGCATCTGCCGGCGTCCGTCGAGTGCGGCAAACTGGCCGTCCCCATGGACTACGCGCGGCCCGACGGGAAGAAGATCGAGCTCACCGTGAGCCGGATCCGCGCCACCGTGCCCGGTGAACGGCAGGGCTCGCTGGTCTTCAACCCCGGCGGGCCCGGCGCGTCCAGCCTGGAGTTCCCGCTCTACGGCGGCCTCCCCAAGTGGAGCAAGGTGGCCCGCGCGTACGACTTCGTCGGCTACGCGCCGCGCGGCGTGGGCCGTTCGGCTCCGCTGTCGTGCCAGGACCCCAAGGAGTTCGCCAAGGTCCCGACCGACAGCCGGATGCACCCGGACGCGGCCTTCAAGCGCAAGAAGGTGGCCGCGGCGAGGGCGTACGCCGAGGGTTGCGCCCGCCGGGCCGGGGCGGACCTGCCGTTCTACAACTCGGTCAACAACGCCCGCGACCTGGACATGCTGCGGGCCGCGCTGGGCGAGAAGAAGCTGACGTACATGGGCGCCTCGTACGGGACGTACTTCGGCGCGGTCTACGCGACGCTCTTCCCCGGCCACGTCCGGCGGATGATCTTCGACAGCGTGGTGAACCCCGAGCCGCGGCAGATCTGGTACCGCAACAACCTCGACCAGAACATCGCCTTCGAACGGCGCTGGGGCGACTGGCTGCGCTGGGTCGCCAAGCACGACGACCACTACCACCTCGGCACGACCCGGCAGGCGGTGCAGCAGGCGTACGACCGGGCCGCCGCCAAGCTGCGGCGCGACCCCCTCGACGGCAAGATCGGCCCCGGTCAGCTGCAGTCGGCCTTCCTCAAGACCGGCTACAACGACGCCTTCTGGCCGATGCGCGCCGAGGCGCTCTCCAGCTACCTGCACGGCGACCCCAAGGAACTGATCGCCCAGGCCCTGCCGCAGTCGTCCGGCGCCAGGGCCGAGGAGAACGCCAATGCGGTCTACACGGCCGTGGAGTGCAATGACGGGCCCTGGCCCCGCTCGTGGCAGACCTGGGACCGGGACAACACCGAGGTCGCCCGCATCGCCCCGTTCGAGACCTGGGACAACGCCTGGATGAATCTGCCGTGCGCCTTCTGGCCCGACCGGTCGGAGTCGGCCGAGGCCGGTGTGCAGGCGGCGGCCCGCCGGGCGGAACACGGCAACGGGCAGGAGCTGGCGGACGCCACCGGCCACGCCGCACAGACCGCCCTGGACGGGGCCCTCCACGGCCCGCGCGGCCCCCTCGACGTGCACACCGAGCCGGGCGCGCTGCCGCCGGTGCTGCTGCTGGCGGCCGAGCGGGACGCGGCGACGCCGTACAAGGGCGCGGTGGAGCTCCAGCACCGGCTGCCGGGCTCCTCGCTGGTCACCGAGAACGGGGCGGGCACCCACGGCGTCGCCTTCAACGACAACGCCTGTGTGAGCAGGTACGCCGAGGCGTACCTGCTGCAGGGCAAGATCCCGTCGCACCGGGTGTACTGCGCCCCGCGCGCCGAGCCGGTGCCGGGTCAGAAGGCGATCCGGGCGCAGCTCGCGCGGCCGGGGAAGTAGACCGCCGGGCAACGGAACCGCCGGGCTCGACGGGCCCGCACGACCGGAAACGGGCCGCCCCCGGGGGCGGCCCGTTTTCCGTGCCCGCAGGTCAGGCCAGGCCGGCCACCAGCTCCGCCACCGGCTTGCGCCGGCCGGTGTAGAACGGGACCTCCTCGCGGACGTGCATCCGCGCCTCGGAGCCGCGCAGATGACGCATGAGGTCGACGATGCGGTACAGCTCGTCGGCCTCGAAGGCGAGCACCCACTCGTAGTCGCCGAGCGAGAACGACGGCACGGTGTTGGCGCGCACGTCCGGGAAGCCGCGGGCCATCTTGCCGTGGTCGGCGAGCATCCGGCGGCGGTCCTCGTCGGGGAGGAGGTACCACTCGTAGGAGCGCACGAAGGGGTAGACGCTCACGTAGTTGCGCGCCTGCTCATCGGCCAGGAAGGCCGGGATGTGCGACTTGTTGAACTCGGCGGGGCGGTGCAGCGCCATGTTGGACCACACCGGCGCGAGCGCGCGGCCGAGCCGGGTGCGGCGGAAGAGGTTGTACGCCTCCTGGAGGGCGTCCGAGCTCTCCGAGTGCCACCAGATCATGAGGTCGGCGTCGGCGCGCAGACCGGACACGTCGTACGTGCCGCGGACCACCACGTCCTTGGCGGCGAGCTGCGCGAACAGCTCCTCGACCTCGTCGGCGTAGCCGCTGCGGTCCTCGGGGAGGACGTCGCGCAGCTTGAACACCGACCACAGGGTGTAGCGGATGACCTCGTTGAGGTCCTTGGCCTTCTTGCCGGCGTTCGGAGCCTTCTCGGGCGCCGCGGGGGCCTGCGGCGCGGAAGCGGGAGTGGAAGCGTCTGTCATGTCGTCCATTCTCACTCGCCGGGGACGGTGGCCGGGCGCAGGGTGCCGAGGATGTCGTCGGCGGCCCTGCGGGCGGAGGCGATGCAGGCCGGGATGCCGACGCCCTCGTACAGCGCGCCGCACACCCGCAGACCCGGCAGCCCGGCGACGGCGTCCTGGATACGGGCCACCCGCTCCAGGTGTCCTACGGGGTACTGGGGCAGCCCGCCGTCCCAGCGGGTGACCCGGGAGGCGACCGGCGCGGCGGTCAGCCCGACCGCCTCGCGCAGGTCGGCCAGCGAGAGGGCGACCAGCTCGGAGTCGTCCCGGGCCAGGTCCTGTTCCTCGCCGTGGCGCCCGACGGAGGTGCGCAGGACGAAGAGGTCCGGGTCGGCGTCGCCGAGCCAGCCCCACTTGTTGGCGGAGAAGGTGGACGCCTTGATCGTGCGGCCGTCGACGGGCGGGACGAGGAAACCGCTGCCGGTGAGCTGCCGGTCGAGGTCGGCGCGCCGGAAGGCCATGGTGATCAGGGCCATCGAGGCGTACTCGACGGTGCCCAGCTCGCCGGCGGCGGGCGCGCTGACGTCCGCGAGGAGGCGGGCGGCGGCGGGCGCGGGGACGGCGAGGACGACCGCGTCGGCGGTGAGCCGGCCGCCGTCGACGTCGAGGTGCCAGCCGTCGGGGGTGCGCCGGAGTCCGGTGGCGGGCGTGCCGGTGCGGATCTCGCCGCCCTTGGCCCGTACCGCGTCGGCGACCGCGCCCGGCAGCGTCCCGATGCCGCCGTCGATGCCCATGAAGACCGGGCCGGTCGCGGCGGCACCGGTCAGCGGGGCCGCGGTGGCGGCGCGCGCCTGGATACTCCGTACGCCGTCGAGCAGCGAGCGGTGCGTGCGGGCGGCCTCGAACAGCTGGGGCACGGCGGCGCGCAGCGAGATCTTGTAGGCGTCGCCGGCGTACACGCCGCCCAGCAGGGGTTCGACGAGCCGGTCGACGACCTCGCGGCCCAGCCGCCGGGCGACGTACTCGCCGACGGCGACGTCCTCGCCGACCTCGGTGCGCGGCAGCCGGGCGTCCTCCTCGATGCGGGCGAGCCCCGCCGGGGAGAGCACGCCGGCGGCGGCGAGCGGGGCGAGGTCCCCGGGCACGCCCATGACGTGACCCTTGGGCATCGGGCGCAGCGCCGCGCGGGTCCACAGCGAGGCGGTGGCGGTGGTGGGCGGCTGCAGCCGGTCGCCCAGGCCGACGGCGCGCGCGAGCTCCACCGCCTCGGGCCGCCGGGCCAGCATCGATTCGGCCCCGAGGTCGACCGGTACGCCCGCGATCTCGCCGCTGCGCAGCTTGCCGCCGGGCCGGTCCGCGGCCTCCAGGACGGTCACCCGGGCACCGCCGTCGAGCAGGCGGTGCGCCGCCGCCAGCCCGGAGATGCCCGCGCCGATGACGACGACGTGTCCGGTGGGGGCGGGTCCGGGGCCGGGGTGTGCCGCGCTCATGCCGGTACCTCGCCGCGCCCGGCGCCGCATGCGCGCGGCGCGCACCCCTCGATGACTCGCTGGCAGCACTCGCTCATGCCCCCACTCTCTCAGAGCGGCCCGCGCGGGCGGTGGCCGGATCATGCTCCGCGCGGGGCGGCCCGAGGCCCGCGGCGAGGGCGCCGACAGCACCGTCGCGGCGAACGGGGATGACCGGCGACCCCGTTGACAGCGGAGTCCGGCGGGCAAAGACTCGGTTCGACGGGTGGCGATCTTCGTACCGCCCGCCGACCGCCGAGCCGGGACAGCGAGGACAGCGCCTGATGACCGACCCACGTCTGCGGGATGTGTACATCGTCGATGCGGTACGGACGCCTGTCGGCAAGTACGGCGGCGCCCTGGCCGGGGTCCGGCCCGACGATCTCGCCGCCCATGTGCTGAAGGCCCTGGTGGACCGCACCCCGGACCTGGACCCGGCGCGGATCGACGACGTCTGCTTCGGCGACGCGAACGGCGCCGGTGAGGACAACCGGAACGTGGCGCGGATGGCGGTGCTGCTGGCGGGGCTGCCGGTGACCGTCCCCGGGGTGACCGTGAACCGGCTGTGCGGCTCCGGCCTGGAGGCGGTCATCCAGGCGGCCCGCGCCGTCGCGCACGGCGACGCGCACATCGCGGTCGCGGGCGGCGTGGAGTCGATGAGCCGCGCGCCGTACGTGCTGCGCAAGCCCGAACGGGCCTATCCCGCGGGCCATCAGGAGATGTTCTCCTCGACGCTGGGCTGGCGGATGGTCAATCCGCAGATGCGCCCGGAGTGGACGGTGGCGCTCGGCGAGGGCGCCGAGCTGATCGCCGACCAGCACGGCATCACCCGGGAGCAGCAGGACGTCTTCGCGCTGGCCAGCCACCAGAAGGCGGTACGGGCCTGGCGGGAGGGCCACTACGACGCCGAGGTGGTGCCGGTGCCCGGTGTCGATCTCGGCCGGGACGAGACGATCCGTGAGGGCTCCTCGCTGGAGTCGCTGTCCAAGCTGAAGCCGGTCTTCCGTACGGCCGGCGGCACGGTCACCGCCGGCAACTCCTCGCCGCTCAACGACGGTGCCGCGGCCCTGCTGCTGGTCGACGAGGAGGGCCTGCGGGCCACCGGGCGGGAGCCGCTGGCCCGGATCCGCGCGAGTGCGGTGACCGGAGTCGAGCCGCAGCTGTTCGGCCTGGGCCCGGTGGAGGCGGTTCGGCGCGCGCTGGAACGGGCCGGCCGCGGCTTCACCGACATCGCGACGTTCGAGCTGAACGAGGCGTTCGCGGCCCAGGCGCTGGGCTGCATCGGACAGTGGCCGGAGCTCGACCCGTGGGTGGTGAATCCGCGCGGCGGCGCGCTCGCCATCGGCCACCCCCTGGGCGCGTCCGGGGCCCGGCTGGCGGGTGCGGTCGCCCACCAGCTCGCCGCACTCGGCGCGGGCACCGGTCTCGCCGCGCTCTGCATCGGCGTCGGGCAGGGGCTGGCGCTCGTACTGGAGCGCTGAGCCGCCGCGCCGGCACCGGAGGGGCCGGTTCCGGAAGTCCCGCGGCGGGGCGGGATGCCGGGCCCCTACACTTGTTCATCCATCAACTTTCTGTCCCGGTCCGGAGGTTGGCGTCATGGCCCTGCTCGATCCGACGAACTGGCGCTCCCTGCACGGCGGTGCGGCCGAAGCGGTCGAGCCCGCGACGGGCGAGGTGCTGGGCGGCTTCACGCTCGCCGCGGCCGTGGACGTCGAGCGGGCCACGGTCGCCGCCGCCGGCGCACAGCGCGCCTGGGCCCGGGCCCCGTACGCGGAGCGGGCCGCGGTGCTGCGCCGGGCCGGCGACCTGATCCGGGAACACGAGCCGGAGATCGGCGAGTGGATCATCCGGGAGGGCGGCAGCATCCGGGGCAAGGCCGACTTCGAGACCCGTACGGCGGCCGAGGAGTGCTACGAGGCCGCCGCGCTCGCCCACCGCCCGCTAGGCCAGGTGCTCCCCTCCGCGACGCCGCGGCTGTCGTACACGACCCGGGTGCCGGCCGGCGTCGTCGGCGTCATCTCTCCCTTCAACGCCCCGCTCGTCCTCGCCGTGCGCTCGGTCGCCCCCGCGCTGGCGCTGGGCAACGCCGTCGTCCTCAAGCCCGATCCGCGCACCGCGGTCTGCGGCGGCCACGCCCTCGCCGCGCTCTTCGCCGAGGCCGGGCTCCCCGAGGGGCTGCTGCACGTCCTGCCCGGCGGCGCGGACGCCGGGCGGGCGCTGGTCGAGGACCCGCGGGTCCGGGTCGTGTCCTTCACCGGCTCGACCGCCGCTGGCCGCAGCGTCGGCGAGCTGGCCGCCCGCCATCTCAAGCGCGCCCACCTGGAGTTGGGCGGCAACAGCGCCTTCCTCGTCCTGGAGGACGCGGATCTGGACGCCGCGATGTCGACCGCCGCCTGGGCGTCGTTCTTCCACCAGGGCCAGGTCTGCATGACCGCTGGCCGGCACCTCGTGCACGCCTCGCTCTACGACGAGTACGTGGAGCGGCTGGCCGCCAAGGCCGACTCCCTCGCGGTCGGCGACCCCTACCGCGAGCAGGTGCACCTGGGCCCGGTCATCGACCGCGGCCAGCTCGAAAGGATCCACGAGCTGGTGCGCAGCAGCGCGGCGGCCGGCGTACGCGTCGCGGCCGGCGGCCGGCACCGCGACCTCTTCTACCGCCCGACGGTGCTGGCCGACGCGGGTGCCGGCTACGGCGCGGGCTCGGTGGGCGCCAGCGCCGCCTACGGCGAGGAGGTGTTCGGCCCGGTGGCGCCGGTGCGCGCGTTCCACACCCTGGACGAGGCGGTCGCCCTCGCCGGCGACTCCGGCTACGGCCTGGCGCTGGGCATCGTCACCCGTGACACCGCCCGCGCCCTCGACCTCGCCGACCGCATCCCCACCGGCCTCCTGCACATCAACGACCAGACGGTCAACGACGAACCGATCGCGCCCTTCGGCGGCCTCGCCGACTCCGGCACCGGGTCCCGCTTCGGCGGCGACGCCAACCTCGACGCCTTCACCGAAACCCGCTGGACCACGGTGCGCGCCACCCCGGCCGCCTACCCGTTCTGAGGCGTCACGACCGTCCGCGGGCAGAATCCCGGGGAACAGCACCGCTTTTCACGGCACGGCATACGGACAGACATGTCGACAGTTCAAGGCAACAGGGCATTTCGACAGGGCATCTCACACCTCGCGAAGGGGCGTACGGCATGACGGCGGAGCGGCTGGTGGTCGTCGGGGGCGACGCGGCGGGAATGGCGGCAGCCTCGCAGGCGCGGCGGCTGAGGAAGCCCGACGAGCTCACGATCACCGCGTTCGAGCGCAGCCATTTCACCTCGTACTCGGCGTGCGGGATCCCGTACTGGGTCGGCGGCGTGGTCGACGGGCCGGACGCGCTGATCGCCCGTACGGCCGAGGAGCACCGCAGCCGCGACATCGATCTGCGGATGCGCACCGAGGTCACCGAACTCGACCTGGACCGCGGCCGGGTGCGGGCCCGGGCGCTGGACGACGGCGGCCGGGAGTACTGGACCGGCTTCGACAAGCTGGTGCTGGCCACCGGCGCCCGGCCGCGCCGGCCCGACCTGCCGGGGATCGACGCGCCGGGGGTGCACGGCGTGCAGAACCTCGACGACGGTCAGGCGCTGCTGGACACCCTGGAGAAGTCCGCGGGCCGCCGGGCGGTGGTGGTCGGCGCCGGCTACATCGGCGTGGAGATGGCCGAGGCGCTGATCCGCCGCGACTACGAGGTCACCGTCCTGGAGCAGAGCCCGCAGCCGATGACCACCCTGGACCCGGACATGGGCGCGCTGGTCCACGAGGCGATGTGCGGGATGGGCATCGAGACGGTGCGCGGGGCGACCGTCACCGGTGTGCTGACCGACGGCGAGGGACGGGCCCGCGCGGTGACCACCGAGGACGCCGAGTACCCCGCGGACGTCGTCGTACTGGGCATGGGCGTGCGCCCGGAGACCGCGCTGGCCGCCGCGGCCGGGCTGCCCCTGGGCGACGCCGGCGGGCTGCTCACCGACCTGGCGATGCGGGTCCGCGGCCACGACAGCATCTGGGCGGGCGGCGACTGCGTCGAGGTCCTCGACCTGGTCTCCGGCCGCACCCGCCACATCGCGCTGGGCACCCATGCCAACAAGCACGGCCAGGTCATCGGCGCCAATGTGGGCGGCGGCTATGCGACCTTCCCCGGCGTGGTCGGCACGGCCGTCAGCAAGGTCTGCGATCTGGAGATCGCCCGGACCGGGCTGCTGGAACGTGAGGCACACGCCGCGGGTCTGCGCTTCGTCACCGCCACCGTCGAGGCCACCAGCCGGGCCGGCTACTACCCCGGCACCCGTCCGATGCACGTCAAGATGCTCGCCGAGCGCCGCACCGGCCGGCTGCTCGGGGTGCAGATCGTCGGCCACGAGGGCGCCGGCAAGCGGGTGGACATCGCGGCGGTCGCGCTGACGGCCGGCATGACGGTGGAGCAGATGACCGCCCTCGACCTCGGCTACGCCCCGCCGTTCTCCCCGGTCTGGGACCCCGTCCTGGTCGCCGCCCGCAAGGCATCGAGCGCGGTACGCGCCGCCGGCGGCTGACCCGACCTGATCCGAAAGACACGGCCTAGTGGCCGGCCCGGCGCGGGCCGAACTGCTGCTCGCGGGCCACGCGCACGCGCGTCAGCGCGTCCCGGGCCAGCCCCGCCACGAACGCCGGGCACAGCCAGTTCTCCAGCGGCAGCCCGGCGGACCGGCCGCCGTGCTCCGCGAGGAGCTGCCGGGCGTGCGGGCTCTTCAGGCACATCCCGGCCGTGAGGGCGTCCTCCGGGACGGTGGGGAGCACGGGGTGCCCGGCCGCGCCGTGCCCGCAGTCCGGCCGGCCGCGCGGCGCCGGCACGGACGCCAGCCCCGCGCTCAGCTCGTCCAGCGGTCCCGGAGAGGCGAGCGGGGAGGTGGCGATGTACCAGGACAGGGCGGTGGCGATGACCACCAGTCCGGCGCGTTCGGCGTCCCCGGTGGCGCAGGCGAGGGCCTTGCCGTAGTGCGACAGCGTCCAGGTGACGCTGACCCCCGGGGCCGGGAAGCCGTGCAGGACGGAGGCCAGGTCCTGGACCTCCTCCTGCTCGGCGGTGGACAGCCGGGCCGGTATGCCGTCGGTGGTCCCCGGCGCGAGGATGTCGATGGCGACCCGGGCGTACCCGGCCACATTGCGCGGACAACGCCACACCTCCGGCGGATCCCAGAGGTCCCGCTGCGGGTACGCGGCGGCCGCGGCGGCGTCGTCCAGCATCGGGAGGTACTCGGCGAGCCCCTCCAACTGGAACTCCAGACCGTCCTCGTACGGGTGCGCGTCATGCCCGCAGGGGCCCGCACGGAGCGCGCGGTCGGTGGCGCGCAGGGCGTCGAGGACCGCCGCCGCGGTGCCGTCGGAAGCGTCCTGGAGGCTGACGTAGTCGGCCGTCATCAGCAGTCCGAGGGTCCACAGCCAGGCGCGCTCGCCACCGGGGTCGGCGGCGAGCGCACGGGCGGCTGCCAGGACGAGTTCCGTGTCGTGGTCCGCGTAGTACTCGGTGCGGATCTCTTCCCAGGCGGCGGCGAGCTCCGCTATCGGGGCGTCGGGGGTGGCGTTCACGCTGTCCACGACGCCCCGGGGGTCGGGCGCAGTTCCGCTCAGCGCGCCGTCTGCGTGTGGACGTACTCGACGAGGCGGGTGAGCGCCTCCGGGTCGGTGCTGGGCAGGACGCCGTGACCGAGGTTGAAGATGTGGCCCTCCAGGCCGGCGGCGGCGTCGAGCACCTCGCGGGCCTTGGTCTCGACGGCCTCGCGGGGCGCGAAGAGGACCGCGGGGTCGATGTTGCCCTGCAGCGCCTTGCCGGGGCCGACGCGGCGGGCCGCCTCGTCCATCGGGACCCGCCAGTCGACGCCGACCACGTCGGCGCCCGCCTCGCCCATCAGGCCGAGCAGCTCGCCGGTGCCGACGCCGAAGTGGATGCGCGGTACGCCGCGGCCCTCGACGGCCCGGAAGACCTTCGCGGAGGCCGGCATCACCGAGCGGCGGTAGTCGGCGGGCGAGAGCGCGCCGACCCAGGAGTCGAAGAGCTGGACGGCGCTCGCGCCGGCGTCGATCTGGACCTTCAGGAAGGACGCGGTGATGTCGGCGAGGCGGTCCAGGAGGTCGGCCCACAGCTGCGGGTCGCCGTACATGAGGGCCTTGGTGCGCTCGTGATTGCGGGACGGGCCGCCCTCGACGAGGTAGCTGGCGAGCGTGAAGGGCGCGCCGGCGAAGCCGATCAGCGGGGTGGCGCCCAGTTCGCGCACGAGCAGGCCGATGGCCTCGGTGACGTACGGGACGTCGGCCGGGTCCAGGGCGCGCAGCCGGTCGAGGTCGGCGCGGGTGCGGATCGGGTTCTCGACGACCGGGCCGATGCCGGGCTTGATGTCGAGGTCGACGCCGATGGCCTTGAGCGGCACGACGATGTCGCTGAAGTAGATCGCGGCGTCGACACCGTGGCGGCGTACCGGCTGGAGGGTGATCTCGGTGACGAGGTCGGGCCGCATGCAGGAGTCCAGCATCGCGATGCCCTCGCGGACCTTGCGGTACTCGGGCAGCGAGCGCCCGGCCTGGCGCATGAACCACACCGGGGTGTGCGGCACCGGCTCGCGCCGGCAGGCCCTGAGGAAGGCCGAGTCGTACGTACCGGTCTGCTGCTGGCCCGCGATCGGGGTCTCCCCTGCTCGATCGCGGCTGACGGCTCGGGGGATGTCGTTGGCGCTCACGGCCCAAATCTTCGCATGCGCCCCCGGGCACCTCCGAATGGGCGACGCGCGCACCGGGTGTCCTCCCCGTATGCGGGGCGTCTTCCGCCTAATCTTCCGGGCATGGCTGCGGCTCATGAACACCTCACGGACAGCGCGGACGAGGCGCCGATCCCCTTCCGTCAGGCGGTCGAGGCACTCCGCACGGCACGACTGCGGCCGGAGATCGAGATCGACCCGACGCCCGCGCCGAAGCGGCTCGCCCCGTTCGCGTACGCGCTGGAGGCGGCGGTCGTCGAGCACGGCGCGGGGCCGGACGGCGAGGACAAGGACCTGGCGGACGGGCGGCTGGTGCTGCTGCACAACCCGGCCGGGGACGACGCCTGGCACGGCACGTTCCGGGTGGTGACCCTGGCGCGGGCGGAGCTGGAGCCCGAGATGGGCGCCGATCCGCTGCTGCCGGAGGTGTCCTGGTCGTGGCTGACGGGTGCGCTGGACGCCCGCGGGGTGCGCTACGCCGCGCCGAGCGGCACGGTGACCCGGGCCGGGTCCTACTACTTCGGCGGGCTGGCGGCGCGCGAGCCGGCGACCCAGATCGAGATCCGGGCGTCCTGGACACCGGCCGAAGGCCCCGGCGGGGTGCCGGACATGGCCGCGCACCTGTCGGCGTGGTGCGATCTGCTGTGCCAGGTCGCGGGGCTGCCGCCGGCCACGGTCGACACGGCGCCGCGCGGCGGGGTGGTTCCGCTGCCGCAGCGGCGCGGTGCGCAGCCGCGCTGAGCGGAGCGGCGCACCGTCGGGCCGCGCCCACCTTGATCACCTTCGCGTACGGCTCTGATCACCTCGGTATGCACTCCGTGCCCAGACGTGATCGATCACCCATCCGATTTGCCCGAATTGCCCCTAACTAAATCGTGATCAAAGTCTAAAGTCCCGCCGTATTGCTGCCGAAGAGGTCAGTGACCCTTCAAACACGGATCATTCCGGCTCCCCCAAGCCGGCTTCCGTCCCCCCCCGCCACTCCCCCCAGGAGGCCCGGTGTCTGTTCTCCTCGAGCAACCTTCGAGCCTGGTCGCCTACCGCCCGAACAAGCCGACGGCCATGGTCGTCGTGGCCGACCCTCGCGTCCGCTCCACCGTCACCCGCCACCTGTGGGCGCTCGGAGTACGGGACGTGATCGAGGCGTCGTCCATCGCGGAGGCCCGTCCCCGCGTCGGCAACCCGCGCGACATCTGCGTGGCCGACGTCCACCTTCCCGACGGCTCCGGCCTCACCCTGCTCTCCGAGACACGGGCGGCCGGCTGGCCCAACGGCCTCGCACTCTCCGCGGCCGACGACATCGGCGCGGTACGCAACGCCCTGGCCGGCGGCGTCAAGGGCTACGTCGTCACCGGTACCCGTACGAACCTGGGCATCCCCGGCCGCCCCGGTACCTCCCCGATCGGCGCCAACGCGGCCCGCATGCAGCGTCGTCCGCCGGGCGCCCCCGGGCACCCGGGTGGCTACCGCGAACTGTCGGGCCGCGAGGTCGAGGTGTTGCGGCTGGTGGCGGAGGGCCAGTCGAACAAGGCCATCGGCGTCTCGATGGGGCTGTCCGCGCTGACCGTGAAGAGCCATCTCGCCCGGATCGCCCGCAAGCTGGGCACCGGCGACCGGGCCGGAATGGTCGCGGTCGCCCTGCGTACCGGCATCATCCACTGACCCTTTGCACGACCCGCTCGCCCGTCGAGGGAACGTTCCCTCGACGGGCGACGTGCATACACAGATACCCTTGACTGGTGACCGACGCCCAAAAGACCGCAGCAGACACGACACTGCGAGCAGCCGGAGAATCGCCTCCGGATCCCCGACCGGCGCCGGTCCCTCTCCTGGAGCCCCGCGAGGGCATCCCCCCGGTGACCGCCACGGAAGAGGCGCTCGCCGAGGTCGTGGCCGCGTTCGCGGCCGGTACGGGCCCGGTGGCCGTCGACGCCGAGCGGGCCTCGGGCTACCGCTACGGCCAGCGCGCTTACCTCGTCCAGCTGCGCCGGGAAGGCGCCGGCAGCGCGCTGATCGACCCGGTCGGCTGCCCCGACCTGTCGGCACTGGGCGAGGCGATCGGCGACGCCGAGTGGGTGCTGCACGCCGCCACCCAGGACCTGCCGTGTCTGCGTGACATAGGGATGGTCCCCAGCCGGCTGTTCGACACCGAGCTGGCCGGCCGGCTGGCCGGCTTCGCCCGGGTGGGACTCGGCGCGATGGTCGAGAACGTCCTCGGCTTCGCCCTGGAGAAGGGCCACTCCGCCGTCGACTGGTCCACCCGCCCGTTGCCCGAGCCGTGGCTGCGCTATGCCGCGCTCGACGTCGAGCTGCTGGTGGACCTCCGCGACGCGCTGGAGGAGGAGCTGGAGCAGCAGGGGAAGCTGGAGTGGGCCCGGCAGGAGTTCGCGGCGATCGCCGCCGCTCCCCCACCGCCCCCCCGCAAGGACCCCTGGCGCCGTACGTCCGGCATGCACAAGGTCCGCCGGCGCCGCCAGATGGCCGTCGTACGGGAGTTGTGGACGGCCCGCGACCAGGTGGCCCAGCGGCGCGACGTCTCGCCCGGCAAGGTACTCAGCGACTCCGCGATCGTGGAGGCGGCGCTGTCCCTGCCGCCGAACAGCCACGCCCTCGCCGGACTGCCCGGCTTCGGCCACCGCATGGGCCGTCGCCAGCTGGAGCAGTGGCAGGCCGCCGTCGACCGCGCCCGCGCGCTGTCCGAGAGCGAGCTGCCGCAGCCCGGTCAGCCGCTCAACGGCCCGCCGCCGCCCCGCTCCTGGGCCGACAAGGACCCGGTCGCCGCGGCCCGGCTGTCGGCCGCCCGCGCGGCGGTCACCGCGCTCGCCGAGCGGCTGAACCTCCCGCAGGAGAACTTGATCACCCCGGACACCGTGCGCCGGCTGTGCTGGGAGCCGCCGGCCGCGCCGACCGAGGAGTCGGTCGCCGCGGTCCTGGCCGGCCACGGTGCCCGCCTCTGGCAGATCGAGCAGGTCGCCCCGCTCCTCACCGAGGCCCTGCGCACGGACCCGGACGCCGGCTGACACAGCCGGCCCGGCGCCCGTACGGTGCGTGCCCGGCCAGGACTGCGCGGTGCCGTCAGTCCTGGTCGACGTGCATCCGCAGCACCTTGCGGTTGGTCGCGTCGATCTCGTAGTTCGTCTTGTTCCAGTCGTCGGTGGTGACGACGTCCACGGACCAGGCCACCGCGTCGCTGCCGTTGTCGGCGTTGCCCAGCTCGATGGCGCTGACCGTGCCCTTGGTCTTGTCGGTGGCGGTCTGGGCCGCCTCCTGGGCCGTGACGGTGGCCTTGGTCAGCCGGTCGGCCAGCTGCTGCTTGTCGTCGGCGTCGTCCGACGAGGCGTGCGGCTGGGCCGCCTTGCCGGAGACCGCGTCGACGCGTACCTGGCTCACCGTGCCGTCCGCGGTGGCCACCGCGGTCTCCCAGTAGGGCTTGGCGGGCGTGCCCCGGAGTTCGGCGGCGATCGGTTCGGAGGCCGGGACGGCCGCCACCGCCGCGCGCAGGGCCTTGGCGTAGTCCACCTTCGCCGCCGGGATCAGCGCCCTCCGCTTCGCCTGGTCGGCGGTGAGCGAGGCGCTCGGCCGGGGGTGGCCGGAGGCGGGCACCGCCCGTGGGGGCGCGGCGCTGCCGCGGCTTCCGGTCTCGTCGGCGCGCTCGCTTCCGCAGCCGGTCAGCAGCGCGCTCGCGGCGGTGACCGTGCAGAGCAGGCCGATCGCGCGGACTGCCGCCGACCGCCCGGGGAACGCCGCCACACGACTCCTCTTCGTATCCATACGGGCACTTTAAGTGGCGAATAGGGCCATTTACGCCAAGACCCGACGGTATTCGGCCCATTTCGATCGACCGGGCTCGTCGCTCACGCCGTCACCACGGGGCTGTCCGCGCCTCCGTCCGGTGTGACCTTCACCGCTCCGGCCGGTGGGGGTGTGCAGCTTGGTTACCCGTAAGTAGCATGTCGGTGTGAAGCGTCCCTGGGGGCGCCACGCAGCAGTGCCACCCCGCACCTGGAGGAGAGCCAACGTGCCTCGTACCGCTAGGGACGTCGTCTTCGTCGACGGCGTCCGCACCCCGTTCGGCAAGGCGGGCCCGAAGGGCATCTACCACGAGACCCGCGCCGACGATCTCGTCGTGAAGGCCATCCGGGAGCTGCTGCGCCGCAACCCGGATCTGGACCCCGCGAAGATCGACGAGGTCGCCATCGCCGCCACCACGCAGATCGGCGACCAGGGCCTGACCATCGGCCGCACCGCCGGCATCCTCGCGGGCCTGCCGCAGTCCGTGCCCGGCTACTCCATCGACCGCATGTGCGCCGGCGCGCTGACCGCCGTGACGACCACCGCGGGCTCCATCGCCTTCGGCGCGTACGACGCCGTCATCGCGGGCGGTGTCGAGCACATGGGCCGTCACCCCATGGGTGAGGGCGTCGACCCCAACCCGCGGTTCGTCTCCGAGAAGCTCGTCGACGAGTCGGCCCTGTTCATGGGCATGACCGCGGAGAACCTCCACGACCGCTACCCGCACATCACCAAGCAGCGCGCCGACGAGTACGCCGTGCGCTCGCAGGAGAAGGCGGCGAAGGCGTACGCGAACGGGAAGATCCAGCAGGACCTGGTCCCGATCTCGGTGCGCAACACCAACGCCGAGGTCGGCGAGACCGGTTGGGGTCTGGTGACCGCTGACGAGCCGATGCGTCCGGGGACCACCCTGGAGAACCTCGCCGGGCTGAAGACCCCGTTCCGCACGCACGGGCGGGTCACGGCCGGTAACGCCGCGGGGCTCAACGACGGCGCCACCGCCTCGATCATCGCCTCCGAGGACTTCGCCCGGGAGAACGGCCTCCCCGTCAAGATGCGCCTCGTGTCGTACGCCTTCGCCGGCGTCGAGCCGGAGGTCATGGGCTACGGCCCGATCCCGGCGACCGAGAAGGCGCTCGCCAAGGCCGGCCTGGGCATCGGCGACATCGGCCTGTTCGAGGTCAACGAGGCGTTCGCCGTGCAGGTGCTCGCCTTCCTCGACCACTACGGCATCGCCGACGACGACGCGCGGGTCAACCAGTACGGCGGCGCCATCGCCTTCGGTCACCCGCTGGCCTCCTCCGGTGTCCGGCTGATGACCCAGCTGGCCCGCCAGTTCGAGGAGCAGCCGCAGGTCCGCTACGGCTTGACCACCATGTGCGTCGGCTTCGGCATGGGCGCGACGGTCATCTGGGAGAACCCGCACTTCGACGGAGGCAACAAGTGAGCACCACCACCACCGCCGAACTCCTGAAGGGTGCGGCCGAGCTGTTCCCCGACGAGGTCGTCACCCAGGCGCACGTCCGCCACCTCGACCTGCCGTACGGCGCGGGCAAGTTCGCCCTGATCACGCTGGACAACGGCTTCGACCACACCAAGCCGACCACCTTCGGCCCGGGCTCGCTCGCGAACCTCAACACCGCGCTCGACCAGGTCGAGAAGGAGGCCGCGGACGGCGACATCGTCGGCGTCGGCATCACCGGCAAGCCGTTCATCTTCGCGGTCGGCGCCGACCTCAAGGGCGTCGAGCTGCTGAAGCGGCACGAGGACGCGCTGGCCATCGGCAAGGGCGGCCACGAGGTCTTCAAGCGCCTCTCGGGCCTGGCCGTGCCGACGTTCGCGTACTACAACGGCGCCGCCATGGGCGGTGGCGTCGAGGTCGGTCTGCACTGCTCGTACCGCACGGTCTCCAAGGCGCTGCCGGCCTTCTCGCTGCCCGAGGTGTTCCTCGGTCTGGTTCCGGGCTGGGGCGGTTGTGCGCTGCTGCCGAACCTCATCGGCGCGGACAAGGCCGTCTCGGTCATCATCGAGAACTCGCTCAACCAGAACAAGCAGCTCAAGGGCCAGCAGGTCTTCGACCTCGGCATCGCGGACGCGCTCTTCGAGGGTGCGGACTTCCTGGAGCAGTCGCTGATCTGGACGGCGAACGTCCTCAAGGGCGACGTGACCGTCGAGCGCCCCGAGATCGACCGTGGCGAGTCCTGGGACCAGGCCGTCGCCAAGGGCCGCTTCATCGCCGACGGCAAGGTGCACGGCGCCGCCCCGGCCGCGTACCGCGCGCTGGACATCATCGCCGCCGCCAAGAGCGGTGACCTCCAGGCCGGGTTCGACGCCGAGGACCAGGCGCTCGCCGACCTGATCATGGGCGGCGAACTGCGCGCCGGTATCTACGCGTTCAACCTGGTGCAGAAGCGCGCCAAGCGGCCGGCCGGTGCGCCGGACAAGAACCTGGCGCGCCCGGTCACCAAGGTGGGCGTCGTCGGCGCCGGCCTGATGGCCTCTCAGCTCGCCCTGCTGTTCCTGCGCCGCCTGGAGGTGCCGGTCGTGCTGACCGACATCGACCAGGAGCGCGTCGACAAGGGCGTGGGCTACGTCCAGGCCGAGATCGACAAGCTGCTCGGCAAGGGCCGCATCAACCAGGACAAGGCCAACCGCCTCAAGGCCCTGGTGAGCGGTGTGCTGGACAAGGCCGAGGGCTTCTCCGACGCGGACTTCATCATCGAGGCGGTCTTCGAGGAGATCGGCGTCAAGCAGCAGGTGTTCGCCGAGGTCGAGGCCGTGGCGCCCGCGCACGCGATCCTCGCCACCAACACCTCCTCGCTGTCCGTCAGCGAGATGGCGTCGAAGCTCAAGCACCCCGAGCGGGTCGTGGGCTTCCACTTCTTCAACCCGGTCGCGATCCTGCCGCTGCTGGAGATCGTGCGCGGCGAGAAGACCGACGACGCCTCTCTGGCCACCGCCTTCGGTGTCGCCAAGAAGCTGAAGAAGACCGCGGTGCTGGTCAAGGACGCCCCGGCGTTCGTCGTCAACCGCATCCTGACCCGCTTCATGGGCGAGATCCAGAACGTCATCGACGAGGGCACCCCGGTCGAGACCGCCGAGAAGGCCATCGAGCCGCTCGGTCTGCCGATGTCGCCGCTGGTGCTGCTGGAGCTGGTCGGCCCGGCGATCGGCCTGCACGTCTCGGAGACCCTGAACCGCGCCTTCCCGGAGCGCTTCACGGTCTCCCCGAACCTCGCGGCCGTCGTCAAGGCGGGCAAGCGCGGCTTCTACGTCTACGACTCCGGCAAGCCGGAGCTGGACCCGGAGGTCGCCGCGCTCCTCAAGCAGGGCGATGTCGTCCTGACCGAGGAGCAGGTCCGCGACCGCGTGCTCGACGCCGTCGCCCAGGAGATCGGGCTGATGCTCGACGAGGGTGTCGTCGCCGAGGCGCAGGACATCGACCTGTGCCTGATCACCGGCGCCGGCTGGCCCTTCCACCTGGGCGGCATCACGCCGTACCTGGACCGTGAGGGCGTGTCGGAGCGGGTGACCGGCAAGAAGTTCCTGGCCCCCGGCGTGGCGAGCGTGCCCGCGTAACGCGGCGCCACTGCGGACACCAGGCGCGGGCCGGCTCGAAGGAGCCGGCCCGCGCTTTTCGTGTGCGCGGGCGTGGCAGGGTGGGGCCATGGATTCCTTGGTCATCGTCGATGCCGCGAACGTCGTCGGCTCGGTTCCCGACGGCTGGTGGCGGGACCGGCACGGCGCCGCGGAGCGACTCCGCGACGCGCTGCCCGGCTTCGTCACGGACGGGCTTCCCGGCCTGGTGGAACCGCCCCTGGAGATGGTGCTCGTGGTGGAGGGCGCGGCGCGCGCGGTGCAGTCCGTCGACGGCGTACGGGTGGTCCCGGCGGCCGGCAGCGGGGACGACCGGATCGTGGAGCTGGTGGCGCAGGAGTGCCGCGACCGGGACTGCCTGGTGGTCACCGCGGACCGCGAGCTGCGCGAGCGGGTGCAGGCGCTGGGCGCGCGGGTGACCGGGCCGCGGGCGGTGTGGGGGCGCGGGGGCGGCGGGCACGAGGGGCGCGCCGGGCAGCGCGACGACACGGCGTAGGGCGCCCGGGTACGCGCCGGCCCCGCACACCATGGCGTACGGGGCCGGTCAGGGGTGTAACGGAGGGGGCGTACGGGCTCAGCCCTTGCCCGCCTGCCGGCCGCGGAGGCCGAGCCGGCTGTGCGACCGCCCGTACACGAAGTAGACGCCGAAGCCGGCCACCATCCAGACCGCGAACCGCACCCAGGTCTCGGCGGGCAGATTGAGCATCAGCCACACCGACGCGCACACCGACAGCAGCGGCACCACCGGTACCCACGGGGTGCGGAAGGAACGCGGCAGATCGGGCCGGGAGCGGCGGAGCAGGATGACGCCGACGGCGACCACGACGAACGCGAACAGCGTGCCGATGTTGACCAGTTCGGCCAGTACGTCGATCGAGGTGAAGCCGGACACCACGGCAACGACGACGCCCAGTGCGATGGTCGACCGGTACGGCGTGCCGTACGTGGGGTGGGCGCGCGAGAAGACCCTCGGCAGCAGCCCGTCCCGGCTCATCGCGAAGAACACCCGGCTCTGGCCGAGCAGCAGGATCATGCAGACCGAGGTCAGTCCGACGGCGGCGCCGAAGCTGATGACATCCGCGAAGAAGGGGTGCCCGAGGTCCTTGAAGGCGTCGGCGAGCGGCGCGTCGGTGGAGAGCCTGGTGTACTTCTCCATGCCGGTCACGACGATCGACACGGCGACGTAGAGGATCGTGCAGATGGCCAGCGAGCCGAGGATGCCGCGCGGCACGTCGCGCTGCGGGTTGCGGGTCTCCTCGGCCGCGGTGGCCACGATGTCGAAGCCGATGAACGCGAAGAACACCACGGCGGCCGCGGCGAAGATGCCCATGGTGCCGAAGTTGGAGGGGGTGAAGCCGAAGATCAGCTCGGCGAGTGGCGCGGCCAGCCCGCCGCCGGACGCACTGGGCCGGCTGGGCGGCACGAACGGCTCGTAGTTGGCTCCGCTGATCAGGAAGGAGCCGGCGATGATGACCAGCAGGACGACGGTGACCTTGATCCCGACGACCACCGCGGTCACCCGCGAGGACAGCTTCATCCCGAGCACGAGGATGGCGGTCAGCGCCAGCACCAGGACGCAGGCGAGCAGGTCGAAGCCGACGTGCCCCTCGTGGGTGCCGGCCAGGGCGCCCGGCAGGTGCCAGCCGGCGGTGTCCAGCAGGGAGCGGATGTAGCCGGACCAGCCGACGGCGACCACCGCGCAGCCCAGCGCGAGTTCCAGGATGAGGTCCCAGCCGATGATCCAGGCCGGCAGTTCACCCAGCGAGGCGTACGAGAAGGTGTAGGCCGATCCGGCGACCGGAACGGTGGAGGCGAACTCCGCGTAGCACAGCGCCGCCAGCGCGCAGACCACGCCGGCGACGACGAAGGCCAGCGCGACGGCGGGCCCGGCCTGCTCCTTGGCGATCTTCCCGGTGAGGACGAAGATGCCGGTGCCGATGACGACCCCGACGCCGAAGACGGTGAGATCGAGCGCCGACAGGGACTTCTTGAGTGTGTGTTCCGGTTCCTCGGTGTCCAGGATCGACTGTTCGACCGTTTTCGTCCGGAACAGACCGCGATCGCGATGTGATTGGTGTGGTGTGCCGTGCTGTGTGCTCATGGGCGAACCTCCGCCTGGACGACCCTCGCAACTCTCCTGAACTGACCGAGTCTCCGCAATGTCGGGAAACAGTCAGCTTCGGCGGGCCTCCGGGCAGGGGTGATTCACCCGATGGAGTGTGGTCACCGGTATGCCGATGGGCCGGGCGGAACATCCGTACGGATGACCGCCCGGCCCATCGCCGGCGTGCGCCGATCAGTCGCGGGCGACCTCGGCCGGCTCCGCCGCGCCCTTGGTGTCGGCGGTCCCGGAGGCGTCCGCGGAGTCGTCGTACCGGCCGTCGATCTTGGCGACCAGGCCGGTCACCTGGCGGGCGATGTCCGGGGCGGTCAGCCCGATCTCCGCCATGACCTCCGCGCGCGAGGCGTGGTCGAGGAACCGCTCGGGGATGCCGAAGTCACGCAGCGGCAGGTCCACACCGGCGTCCCGCAGGGACTGCGCGACGGCCGAACCGACGCCACCCGCACGGGAGTTGTCCTCGACGGTGATCACCACGCGGTGCCGGGCGGCCAGGCCGGGCAGCGCCTCGTCGACCGGCTTGACCCAGCGCGGGTCCACGACGGTCGTCGAGATGCCCTGCTTGTCGAGGAGGCCGGCGATCTCCAGGCACATCGGGGCGAGCGCGCCGACGGAGACCAGCAGCACGTCCGGCCGCTTGACGCTCTCCGCGGGCTCGCGCAGCACGTCCATGCCGCCGACCCGGCGCACCGCCTCGACGGCCGGCCCCACCTTGCCCTTGGAGTAGCGCACGACGGTCGGCGCGTCCTTGACGTCGACGGCCTCGCGCAGCTGGGCGCGCACCTGGTCGGCGTCGCGCGGCGCGGCGATCCGCAGCCCCGGGACGACCTGCAGGAGGGACATGTCCCACATGCCGTTGTGCGAGGCGCCGTCGTCACCGGTCACGCCGGCCCGGTCGAGGACGAAGGTGACGCCGCACTTGTGCAGCGCGACGTCCATGAGGACCTGGTCGAAGGCGCGGTTGAGGAAGGTGGCGTAGACCGCGAAGACCGGGTGCAGACCGCCGGTGGCCAGGCCCGCGGCGGACGTCGCCGCGTGCTGCTCGGCGATGCCGACGTCGTAGACCCGGTCCGGGAACGCCTTGGCGAACTTGCCCAGGCCCACCGGCTGCAGCATCGCGGCGGTGATCGCCACGATGTCCTCGCGCTCCTGGCCCAGCTTGACCATCTCGTCGCCGAAGACGGAGGTCCAGCTGGCGCCGCCGGCGGACACCGGAAGGCCGGTGTCCGGGTGGATGACCCCGATGCCGTGGAAGCGGTCCGCCTCGTCCTGCTCGGCCGGCTTGTAGCCGCGGCCCTTCTCGGTGAGGCAGTGCACGATGACCGGGCCGCCGAAGCGCTTGGCGCGCTGGAGCGCGGACTCCAGGGCCACCAGGTCGTGGCCGTCGATCGGGCCGACGTACTTCAGGCCCAGGTCCTCGAACATGCCCTGCGGGGCGATGAAGTCCTTCAGGCCCTTCTTGGCGCCGTGCAGCGTCTCGTAGAGGGGTTTGCCGACGACTGGGGTGCGCTCCAGGATGTCCTTGCCGCGGGCGAGGAAGCGCTCGTAGCCGTCGGTGGTGCGCAGGGTGGCGAGGTGGTTGGCCAGGCCGCCGATGGTGGGCGCGTAGGAGCGCTCGTTGTCGTTGACGACGATGACGAGCGGGCGGTCCTTGGCGACCGCGATGTTGTTCAGCGCCTCCCAGGCCATTCCGCCGGTCAGCGCGCCGTCACCGATGACGGCGACGACGTGGTCGTCCTTGCCGCGCACCTGGTTCGCCTTCGCCAGACCGTCGGCCCAGCCCAGCACCGTCGAGGCATGACTGTTCTCGATGACGTCGTGCGCCGACTCCGCCCGCGAGGGGTAGCCGGACAGCCCGCCCTTGGCCCGCAGCCTGGAGAAGTCCTGACGGCCGGTGAGCAGCTTGTGCACGTACGACTGGTGGCCGGTGTCGAAGAGGACCCGGTCGTGGGGCGAGTCGAAGACCCGGTGCAGGGCGATGGTCAGCTCGACCACGCCGAGGTTCGGCCCGAGGTGTCCGCCGGTCTTGGAGACCGCGTCGACAAGGAAGGTACGGATCTCCCCCGCCAGCTGCTCGAGCTGCTCCGGGCCCAGACGGTCCAGATCGCGCGGTCCCCTGATGCGGGAAAGCAACGCCACCCCTGCCTCCTTGCTGCTGTGTCGTCGAGCTTGCTGCTGTGATCGAGCCTGCCGATCAGATGAGTCTAATGTTGCGTCCGCTGCGGCGACGCCCGGGCCTTGCGATGTATGTCACTCGGGTGACAGCGGCTTTCGGCCGCCCGCGCCCCGGCCGCACACACGGACGGCCCCCACCGGATCGAGCCGGTGGGGGCCGGTGCCGTCGGACGGGCTACGGGCGCGGGTCAGGCGCGCCCGGGGGCCGGGATGTCAGGTCGTCCGTCGGCGCTGCCGCAGTCGCACGACAGCCTGCGGTCAGGTGCGCCCCATGGCGCTGCCGCAGCCGAACGACAGCCTGCGGTCAGGTGCGCCTCATGGCGCTGCCGCAGTCGCACGACAGCCTGCGGTCAGGTGCGCCCAGCAGTTTTCTGGGTGCGCCGCGACACGGAGTCGATCACGACGGCGGCGAGCAGCACCGCGCCCGTGATCATGTACTGGATCTCGCTGGCCATACCGAGCAGGTTGAGGCCCTGCTGGATGGACTGGATGACCAGCATGCCCAGCAGCGCGGACCAGATCTTGCCGCGGCCGCCGAAGAGGCTGGTGCCGCCGATGACGGCCGCCGCGATGACGTTCATCAGGGTGTTGCCGGAACCGAGGTTCTTGGTGGCGCCACCGGAGAGGCTGGCGATGAACAGTCCGCCGAAGGCGGCGAGCATGCCGGAGATCGCGAACACGCTGATCCGGATCTTGTTCACGTTGATGCCGGCCCGGCGGGCCGCCTCGGCGTTGCCGCCGACCGCGAAGATCTGCCGGCCGTAGGAGGTACGGCGGACCACGAAATCGGCGATGACCAGCACCGCGAGGAACAGGACCAGCGCCAGCGGCAGGCCGCGGGCACCTTCCGGCTCGTTCAGGACGTAGGCGACCACGAAGGAGAGCACCGCGACCACACCGGTGCGCAGCAGGATCTCGCTCATCGGCCGGGAGGGCAGCGCGGCGGTCTTGCGGCGCTTGCTGTCCAGCAGCTGGGAGGCGGCGTACGCGAGCACCGCGACCAGCGCGAGGCCGTACGCGGCGGCCTTGTCCTCGAAGTAGTAGCCGGTGAGGTTCTCCACCACGCTGCCGCTGGGCGTGTTGATGGAGCCTTCCTTGCCCATCATCCAGATCTGCAGACCGCTCCAGCCGAGGAAACCGGCCAGGGTGACGACGAAGGCCGGCACACCGATCTTGGCGAAAAAGAATCCGTGCAGGGCGCCGATGGCCACGCCCGCCACGACGGCGATCAGGACCGCGAGCCAGTCGTTGACGCCGTGGGTGACGCTGAGCACGGCCCAGACGGCCGCGCCGACGCCCGCGACGGAACCGACGGAGAGGTCGATCTCGCCGAGCAGCAGTACGAACACGATGCCGACGGCCATGATGCCGAGGCCCGAGGTGTAGACACCGATGTTCGCGAGGCTGTCCGCGGACAGGAAGCTGCTGTTCTTGAGCTGGAAGACGACCGCGATGACGATCAGGCCGATGACGACCGGCAGCGAGCCGAGCTCACCGCCGCGCACCCGGCGCTTGAAGTCGTTGAGGTAGCCGGCGAAGCCCTGCTCGCGGACGAGCAGCCGGGGGTCGACGGCGGCCGGCTGGGTGGCGTCGGCGGCGGGCTGAGGGGCGTCGGCGGCGGCCCCTTCGGCCGCTGCGGTCTCCTCGTCGGCGGGCTGCTTGGTGAGGTCACTCACGCGCCGACCTCCTTCTTCACCTGGTCCGTGCGCGCCTTGCGGCGGGTCACGGCGTTGTCCGAGGCGCCGGTGATCGCGGCGATGATCTCTTCGTGGGAGGTGCCCTCGACGTCGAAGACACCGTTGTTGCGGCCCAGCCGCAGCACCGCGACCCGGTCCGCGACGGCCTGCACATCGGCCATGTTGTGGCTGATGAGGATGACGCCCAGGCCGCGCTCCCGCAGCCGCTCGACCAGGTCGAGGACCTGCGCGGTCTGCTCGACGCCGAGGGCGGCGGTGGGCTCGTCGAGGATGACGACCTTCGGGTCACCGATCAGCGCGCGGGCGATGGCCACCACCTGGCGCTGGCCTCCGGAGAGCGCGGCGACCGGGATCCGGACGCTGGGGATGCGGATGGACAGCGTGTCCAGCAGCTCCTTGGCGCGCTTCTCCATGGCGATCTCGTCCAGGACACCGACGGTGCGGGTCTCGTTGCCGAGGAAGAGGTTGGCAACCACGTCGAGGTTGTCGCACAGCGCGAGGTCCTGGTAGACGGTGGCGACGCCGAGCTGCTGGGCGTCGTGCGGCTTGTTGATGTGGACCGCCTCGCCCTCCCACTCGAGGGTGCCGTCGTCGACCGGGTGGACGCCCGAGATGGTCTTGACCAGGGTGGACTTGCCGGCGCCGTTGTCGCCCACGAGGGCGACCACCTCACCGGGGTGGATCTCCAGGGTGACGTCCGTGAGTGCTTGGACGGCGCCGAACCGCTTGGAGACTCCGCGCAACGCCAGCACAGGCGTAGCGGACACGTGAATCATCTCCTTCGCCGCCGTCACAACGGCGGGGATGGTGGTGCGAAGAGCGGGGGCTCTGCGAAGTGGGGTGGCCGGGCGGCCCGCGCCCGGGACGGGGCGGCGCGGGCCGCGGCCGGAAGGGGCCGGGGGGCCGGGGGCCGGCGGCGGGGAGCCGGCGGCCGGGGCCTTACTTGATGCCGGCCGCCTCGCATGCCTTCTTGACGTCGCCGGTGCAGATCTGGCTCGCCGTGTAGACCTTGTCCTTGATGATCGTGGAGGCGATGTTGTCCTTGGTCACGATCTGCGCGTCGTAGAGCTTCGCGGGGATGCCCTTGACCTCGCCGCTGAGGCTGTCGACCTTGGTGGACGTCAGGGAGTCGATCTTCTCGCCCTTGAGCAGCTTGACCGCGATCTCGGCGGTGGAGTCGGCCTGCGGCTTGATCTGCTTGTAGATCGTGAACGCCTGCTCGCCCTTGAGGAGGCGCTGCAGGCCCGCCAGCTCGGCGTCCTGGCCGCCGACCGGGACCTTGACGCCCTTCTGCTTGAGGGCGGTGATGATGCCGCCGGCCATGCCGTCGTTGCCGGAGTAGACGCCCTGGAAGCCGTCCTTGCCGAGCGAGTCGAGGGCCGCGCCCATCTTGCGGTTGGCCTCGTCCGAGGACCAGTCCGGGATGTCCTGCTCGTACGCGATCTTCTTGACCTGCTTGTCGAGGACGCTGTGGGCGCCCTTCTTGAAGAACGGCATGTTCGGGTCGGTCGGCGAGCCGTTGATCATGACGACCTTGCTGTCCTTGGCCTTGTCGCCGAGCGCCTTGACCAGCGCCTGGCCCTGCAGGCGGCCGATCTTCTCGTTGTCGTAGGAGACATAGGCCGAAATATTGCCCTCGGCCAGTCGGTCGTAGGCGATGACCTTGACGCCCTTCTTGGCGGCCTGGTTCACCCACGACTTGGTCGCCTTGAAGTCGACCGCGTCCAGAATGATCACCTTCACGCCCTGGGTGATCAGCGCGTCGAACTGCTTCTTCTGGGTCTCGGTCTCCTGCGCCGCGTTGTTGTACTTGACCGTGCAGTCGCTGCACAGCTGCTTGATCTTCGCCTCCATCAGCGGACGGTCGAAGGTCTCGTAACGCGTGGTCTTGTTCTCCGGCAGGAGCAGGCCGATGGTCTTGTTGTCGCCACCGCCGGCCTTCGCTCCGTCGCCGGCCTTGCCGCAGGCGGCCACGGAGAGCGCCATCGAGACAGCAGCGGTGCCTATGACGACGCGACGCGTCCAAACGTTCATTGGGGTTGCCTCCCTGACGAGGCCGCGTCGTTGCGGCCGAGGTGGCTGGAAGTCAACTCGGCCGCCAGCCGACCGTCAAGGAGTAAATCCTTAACGAGATGACAACGGTGCCATGCGTTAGCTGCGTGAACGCAGCGCGCTCATGCCGGGGTGGGTGCGTCCACGCCCTGTACGCCGCCGAGCAGGGTCGAATCGCCCATCTCGCTCAGCACCAGCGCCAGCGCGCCCAGCACCTCGGCCCGGCCGCCGAGCGTGCCGGTGACGATGCCCAACTGCCGTGCCGCGCTGGGGATCGCGTACCGCGACACCGACTCCCGGATCGGCGCGAGCACCAGCTCCCCGGCATCGGCGAGATCCCCGCCGAGCACCACTCGGCTGGGATTGAGCAGATTGCACAGATTCGCCACACCGCTACCGATATGACGTCCTACGTCCGCGATCACTCGCCGGCACCCCGGGTCCCCCTCACGGGCCAGCTGGACCACCCGCGCCATGGTCAGGTCCTGGCCGTGACTCGGCTGGAGCAGCGGCAGGACGTACCGGGCCGCGGTGAAGGTCTCCAGGCAGCCGCGGTTCCCGCAGCGGCACACCGGGCCGGACTCGTCCAGCGTGATGTGCCCGATCTCGCCCGCGGTGCCGCCCGGTCCGCGGTAGATCTGCCCGCTGATCACCAGGCCGGCGCCGACACCGCTGGCGACCTTGATGTACGCCAGGTCGGCGGCCCCGCGGCCGCCGCCCCACACCAGCTCGCCGAGCGCGCCGAGGTTGGCGTCGTTGTCGACGTGGACCGGCACCCCGAGGCGCCCGGACAGCTCCTCGCCGGGGTTCGTCCCCGACCAGCCCGGCAGGATCGCGGTCGAGCCCAGCGTCCCGGATTCCACATCGATGGGTCCCGGCACGCCCAGGCCGACGCCGATGACCTTGCCCGGACCGATGCCGATCGCCTCGATCAGCCGGTTGACCAGCACTTCCGCCCGGTCGAAGCCCTCGGCGGCCGAGGCGTCCACATCGATCGGCTCGGCCTCCTCGGCGAGCACCTGGTGGGCGAGGTTGCCGACCGCCACCCGCAGGTGGGAGTGGCCGAAATCGACGCCCACGACGATCCCCGCGTCACCGGAGAGCGACACGCTGCGCGCCCGCCGTCCGCCGGCCGAGGTCGGGGTGACCTCAACGGTCCCGCCGTCCTTCAGTTCGCGAACGATATTGGAGACGGTGGCCGCGGACAGCCCCGTGCTCCGGGCGATCTCCGCCTGTGTGAGTGAGCCCGCCATACGCACCGCGCGCACGACCCGCTCCAGATTGGCCCGGTGCAGCGAGGACTGCGAGCCCGGAGTCTCCATCGACTCATCCACTCCCGTCTGGGGCCCGGGGCACCTCCCAGCAGCGGCTGGGGGAGGTACCACGACCGCCCACCGGCCGCACCCACGCCTTCGGGGGGCGGCCCTCGATTCAACATGTGAACTCTAAGCAGAACGCCAGCCGGGAAGTCTCGTCAAGGCGTTGAGCCCCCATGATCGGATCGGCCGGTGGGGAAACCGGGACGGGTCGGCTCCGTCACCGCGGAGCCGACCCGGGGGACGCGTGGAACGCGCCCGGAGGAAGGTGCCGGGGCGGCGCGGGACGACCGGCGCCCCGTGCCGGCGGTCCCGGCCCTACTTGATCGCGCCGGCCGTCAGTCCCGCCTGCACCTGCCGCTGGAAGATGAAGTACACGATCAGCACCGGCAGCATCGCGATCATCATGCCGGCCATCAGCCCGCCCCAGTCGCCCTCGTAGCCCTGCTGGAGCGCGATGTTGGCCAGGCCCTGGGTCAACACGTACTTGTCCTCGTCCTGGTTGAGGACCATCGGGAGCAGGTACTGGTTCCACTGCCCCAGGAAGTTGAAGATGCCGACGCTGATCAGGCCGGGCTTGGCCATCGGCAGCATCACCTGGAAGAACGTCCTGGCGTGCGAGGCACCGTCGATCATCGCCGCCTCCGCCACCGAGCTCGGCAGGGTGCGGAAGAAGGAGGTCATGAAGAAGACGGTGAACGGCAGCGAATAGGCGATGTAGACCGCGATCAGGCCCTGGTACGTGGCGAGCAGCGGAATGCCGGGGAAGTCCCGCATCACGAAGAACAGCGGGATGACCAGCATGAAGACCGGGAAGGACATGCCGGCGACGAACAGGTAGTAGATGAAGCGGTTTCCGGGGAAGGTGAACCGCGCCAGTACGTAACCCGCCATGGAGCCGAGCACCATCGTGCCGGTGACCGAACCACCCACCACGATCAGGGTGTTGAGGAACATCTTGCCGATGTTCGCCTTGTCCCAGGCATTGACCCAGTTCTCGAAGTGCAGCTTGTCCGGCAGCGACCAGGGCGTGGTGAGAATGTCGCCGCTGCTCTTGAACGAGCTCCACAGCACCCACAGCAGCGGCATGCCCACCATCAGCGCCCACACGACCAGCATGCCGTGCGAGAAGACATTGAGTACGCCGCCCTCGGCGCGCCCGCGGGACGTCCCGGCGTTCTTCCGGCCGGCGGAGGGCTGCCCGCCGGCCGCCGGCAGCTTCTCCACCGGGTTGGTTTGTGTCGTCATGCGCCCCTGCCCCTAGAACTCGATCCGCTCACGGCGCGCGAAGCGCATCGTGAGAACGGCGAACAACAGCGTGACGACGAGCATGGCGACACCCATCGCCGCCGCATAGCCGAACTGGCTGTCGCGGAAAGCGGTTTGGTACAGCCGGAGCGGTACGACGTCGGTGGCGCCGTCCGGGCCGCCCATGTTGACCGACATGATCTGCACCAGTGCGAAGGCGTCCATCGCGATGATGCCCATATAGACCCAGCCCGTCTGCACGGTGTCCCACAGCAGCGGAAGGGTGATCCGGAAGAAGGTGTGCAGGCGGTTCGCGCCGTCCAGCAGGGACGCCTCGTAGATCTCCCGGGGAATGGAGGCCATGGCGGCGGAGAAGAGCACGACGTAGAAGCCGACATTCGCCCAGACCATCACCACCATGATGCAGGCCAGGGCGATGCTGCGCTCACCGAGCCAGGAGCTCTGCAGCGAATCCAGACCGAGGGAGCCGAGCAGCGAGTTGAGCATGCCGTCGTGCGGGTCGGGATTGTAGATGTTGAACCAGATCACCGAGATGATGGTGATCGAGATGACCTGCGGGAAGAAGTAGACGAATTTGTAGAAGGACGCCCCGCGGACGCCGGTGATGACCGCGCCGCGGCGGGCCCGTCCGCCGACGTTCAGCATGAAGGCGAAGAACAGCCCCAGCGCCAGGGTGGCGATCGGGACCAGCACCAGCATGATGACGTTGTGCTTGAGGGCGTTCCAGAACTCGTCGCTGTGGAGCAGCTTTCCGTAGTTGTCCAGACCGATGCTCTTGGCGGTGCCGCGCAGACCACTCCATTCCGTGGTCGAGATCTGGAATGCCTGGACGAACGGTGAGATCACGAAGATCGCGTAGATCAGCAAAGGCAGGGCCAGGAACCCCACGATGAATCGGTACTTGCCGTGTCGCATGGTGCTCCCCGGCCCTCCCTCGTCGAGCGGTGGCGGCTCGGTCAGCCCTCGCGGTGGAACTTGGTCACGGAGTCGTCCTTGGCGAATTCGTCCGCGTACTGCTGGGCCTTCTTGATCCACTCCGCGGCCTTCAGGTCACCGGTCAGCAGCTGACTGGTGAGTCCGCCCAGCTTCTCGTCCGTCAGCTTCGGGTACCACTCCTGCAACTGGATCATGAGCAGGTTCTGGCCACCCTCCTTGACGACCTTGGCGGCCGAGGAGAGACCGGGCGAGAGCTGCATTCCGTCGGTCGCGCCCTGCACGGAGGTGAGCGATTTGACCTTCGTCGCGAAATTCTGCGAGTGCTTCTTGGACAGCAGAATGCGCAGCATTTCCATTCCGCCGACCGGGTTCTTGCCGCCCTTGGCCACGATGAAGGGCTCGCTGGGCTCCGCGCGTACGGTGCCGTGCGGCATCTTGTCGCCGCTGCCGCCGTTGAACAGCGGGCCGACGGCCATGTCGAAGTCCTTGGGCGTGGTCGGCGCGGCCTCGTTCTCCACCCACGAGCCGTTGGGGATGAAGACGGCCTTGCCGCGGGTCCAGGCGGTCTGCGACTGAATGTGCGTCAGGCCCTGGCTGCCCTGGAGGAAGTAGCCCTTGGCGGCCAGTTCCTCATAGTGCTCGACGACCTGCTTGACCGCGTCGTTCGAGGTCCACGCCTTGGGTTCCAGATTGTCGATGGCGATCCACTTGTCGAGCCCGCCGATCTTGGCGATCTGCGAGAACAAATTGAAGTGGACGTAGTAGGGGTACTTGCCCGGGTAGGTCCAGGGCGCGACGCCCGCCTTCTTGATCTCGGCGCAGAGCTTGACCATGTCGTCCAGCGAGGCCGGGTACTCCCAGCCCTTGTCCTTCAGCAGCTTGTTGGAATACCAGGAGCCGTAGACGGTGAACGCGTAGTAGAGAACGTCGAACGCGTCCTTGTGCTTGCCCTTTTCCAGGGTGCTGGGGTAGAGCGTGTCCCGGACCTTCTTCTTCGGGTCGTCCAGCGACGGCGCATCGAGGAGTGGCGTCAGGTCCTGCAACTGGCCCTGTGCGGACAGCTTGTTCATGTCCAGGTGATCGGCCCCGGAGTTGTCGATGAGGTCCGGGGGATTGCCGCCGGCGAAACGCGGCTGAAGCTTCGGGCCGACCTGCTGGGTACCGGTGTGCTTGACCGTGACGCCATAGGTCTTGTTGTAGTCGGCCTCGGCGTCCTTCGCGTACTGGTCCCCCAGTCCGCCCTTGAAGATGAACGCCTCCATCGCGACGCCCTTTTTCACACCGAGCGGGTTCTTCGCCGAGGTCGCGCCCTTGTTCTTGGTGCCGTTGTCCGCGTCCCCGCCGCCGCCTCCGGTGGCACACGCCGAGAGCGTTCCCATTGCCGGTACGGCGATGATGCCCAGGGCCGCGGCCCGCTTGACCAGATCACGACGGTTGAATTCTGAGGTGGATCCCATGCTCAAGTCCTCGCCTTCTTCAGGACTCAGGCGGTGTACCGGAGCCACCCCGGCACCGCGGGTCAGATGAAGCTGAGTTGTACGGGATGTGCACCGGGCGCGCTGGAGAAATGCGGCGGATTCACGCGTTCCGCATCTTCCCCCCGGTTCCCCGCGACCTGGGTCGTACGGCCGCTCGGACGCCGACAGGTATAGTCCACTTCCCGTAGCAGGGGCAAGATCGAATGCAGGGTTGGACGGCAGTCTTTCCCTAGTTGAGACCTCCCCGACATGCGGGGGATCTACCCGCCGTCACCCCGCCGGATCACCCGGGGACACGGCCGGCCCATCGATCGCAGCGACACCCTTGACACCAAAGTCCCCACCCCCCTTACTTATCTCTGTTTATCGTGGCGTCATTCAACTGACAACGATGTCAATCTGGTTGAGAGGGACCGCGTGCGGCTCAGACACCGGCACAGTCCACTGCGGGGGATCACCCGCCCGGCCGCCCTCGTGGCGGCCGCTCTGCTCGTCCTCACCGCCCCCGGCCCGGCCCGGGCCGCCCCGCCCCAAAAGCCCTCCGGCGAGACGGAGTTCAGCTCCTCCTTCGAGTCCGGCGACCCGCGGCCGGACTGGACCGACACCGTCGAAACCGGCCCCGACGGCAGGCCGAAGACCTCCGGCGTCACCCCGGAAACCACCCCTGCGGCCCCGGGCATGACCACCCGGCCCGACACCGGTCCCGCCGACTCCCCCACCGCCAAGGCGCACGCGGGTTTCACCGGCGGCCACGCGCTGCGCTACGCCGGCACCCACACCGCGGGCGGCCGGGGCTACTCGTACAACAAGATCTTCGACGTCAACACGCCGGTCACCGGGTCGACTTCGCTCTCGTACAAACTCTTTCCGGAGATGGCCAAAACCGATCTGGCCTATCCCGCGACGCACGTCGCCGTCGACCTCGCCTTCACCGACGGCACCTACCTCAGCGAGCTGCCGGCCGTGGACCAGCACGGCGCCCCGCTCACCCCGCAGGGCCAGGCCGCGTCGAAGACGCTGTACGTCAACCAGTGGAACAACCGCGAGTCGCGGATCGGCGCGGTCGCGGCCGGCAAGACGATCGACCGGATCCTGCTCGCCTACGACGCACCCAAGGCCCCCGCGACCGCACCGGCCTTCCGCGGCTGGCTCGATGACGTCACCATCGGCCCCAAGCCCCTGGAGAAGCCGCTCGCGCACCTCTCCGACTATGCCGTCACCACCCGCGGCACCCTCTCCAGCGGCGGTTTCTCGCGCGGCAACACCTTCCCCGCCACCGCCGTCCCCAACGGTTTCAACTTCTGGACCCCGGTGACCAACGCGGGCTCCGCCGACTGGCTCTACGAGTACGCGCGGAAGAACAACGCCGACAACCTCCCCACCCTCCAGGCGTTCAGCGCCAGCCATGAACCCAGCCCGTGGATGGGCGACCGGCAGACGTTCCAGGTCATGCCGTCCGTCGCGGACGGCACCCCGGACACCTCGCGCACCGGCCGGGCGCTGCCGTTCCACCACGCGAACGAGATCGCGAAGCCGCACTACTACGGCGTGACCTTCGACAACGGGCTCAAGACGGAGATCACCCCGACCGACCACGCCGCGCTGATGCGCTTCACCTTCCCCGGCGACCGGGCGAGCCTGATCTTCGACAACGTCAACGACAAGGGCGGCCTGAGCCTCGACACCACGCGCGGCGTCGTCACCGGCTTCTCGGACGTCCGCAGCGGGCTGTCCGTCGGCGCCACCCGGCTCTTCGTCTACGGCGTCTTCGACGCGCCGGTCACCGGCGGCGGGGGCGGGGACGGGGAGGGGGTCACCGGCTACCTCCGCTTCAAGCCGGGCGCCGACCGCACGGTGACCATGCGGATCGCCACCTCGCTGATCAGCGTCGACCAGGCGAAGGCGAACCTCGCCCGGGAGATCCCGGCCGGGGCGACCTTCGCCGGCGTCGAGAAGCGGGCGCAGGCGCAGTGGGACGACCTGCTGGGACGGATCGAGGTGGAGGGCGCGAGCCGCGACCAGCTCACCACCCTCTACTCCAACCTCTACCGGCTCTACCTCTACCCGAACTCCGGCTTCGAGAAGGTCGGTTCGCGCGGCCGCTACGCCAGCCCGTTCTCGCCGCAGACCGGTGAGGACACCCCGACGCGGACCGGTTCGAAGATCGTCGACGGGGAGATCTACGTCAACAACGGCTTCTGGGACACCTACCGGACGACGTGGCCCGCCTATTCGCTGCTCACCCCGAAGCGGGCCGGGAAGATGGTCGACGGATTCGTCCAGCAGTACAAGGACGGCGGCTGGATCTCGCGTTGGTCGTCGCCCGGCTATGCGGACCTGATGACCGGTACGAGCTCCGATGTGGCCTTTGCCGACGCCTATGTCAAGGGTGTGCGCTTCGATGCGGAGGCGGCTTATGACGCGGCCGTCAAGAACGCCACCGTCGCCCCGCCGAACTCCGGTGTCGGCCGTAAGGGCATGACCACCTCCCCCTTCCTCGGCTATACCAGCACCGACACCCATGAGGGCATGTCATGGGCGCTGGAGGGCTATCTCAACGACTTCGGCATCGCCCGTATGGGCCAGGCACTGTACGAGAAGACCAAAAAGCCCCGTTACAAGGAGGAGTCGGCGTATTTCCTGGGCCGGGCCCAGAACTACGTCAAGCTCTTCGACGACAAGGTCGGCTTCTTCCAGGGCAAGGACGCCCGGGGCAACTGGCGCCTTTCCCCGGACCGGTTCGACCCGCGCGTCTGGGGCAACGACTACACCGAGACCAACGCCTGGACCTTCGCCTTCACCGCGCCGCAGGACACCCGCGGGCTGGCCAACCTCTACGGCGGCCGGGCCGGTCTGGCCAAGAAGCTGGACGCCTACTTCTCCACGCCGGAAACCGCCGCCAAGGAATTCGCCGGCTCCTACGGCGGTGTGATCCATGAAATGACCGAGGCGCGCGACACCCGTATGGGCATGTACGGGCACAGCAACCAGCCCTCGCACCACATCGCCTACACCTACGACGCGGCGGGGCAGCCCTGGAAGACCCAGGAGAAGGTCCGTGAGGCGCTCTCCCGGCTCTATCTCGGCAGCGAGATCGGCCAGGGCTATCCGGGCGACGAGGACAACGGCGAGATGTCCGCGTGGTACGTCTTCAGCTCGCTCGGCTTCTACCCGCTGGTGATGGGACAGGGTGAATACGCGGTCGGTTCACCGCTGTTCACGAAGGCCACCGTCCACCTGGAGAACGGCCGGGACCTCACCATCGAGGCGCCCCGCAACAGCGCGCGGAACATCTACGTCCAGGGGCTCCGGTTCAACGGAAAGCCGTGGAATTCCACCGCGCTGCCGCACCGGCTGCTGGCCGGCGGCGGCACCCTGGAATTCACCATGGGCCCCGAGCCGTCCGCCTGGGGCAGCGGCCCGGGCGCCGCCCCGACCTCGCTCACCAAGGACGACAAGGTGCCCACGCCGCCGGCCGATGTGTCCGACCCGGCCGCCGGGCCGCTCTTCGACAACACCTCGGACACCTCTGCCGCGTTCACCACCGCCGCAGCCGACCTCTCCGGTCCCGCCCGGGTCGCGTCGTACACCCTGACCTCGGCCGACCGCGCCGCGTCCCCCGCCGCCTGGCGGCTGGAGGGTTCCGCCGACGGCCGGCACTGGCAGGAACTGGACCGCCGCTCCGGCGAGAAGTTCACCTGGGACCGGCAGACCCGGGTGTTCGGCATCGCCCACCCCGGCCGGTACCGGCACTACCGCCTGGTGAGCGACGGCCCGTCGGGCACCCTGGCGGAGATCGAGCTGCTCGGAACGCCGTAAACCGATTGACTGGTGGAGTTCCTGTGGAACTATTCAGCTGATCACGTGACGCGTCCCCTATGGGGGCGCGTCACGTCTCTTGTCTGAATACTGGGAGACATCAGGTGATACTTCCCTTCGGCCGTCGGCGCGGACGCGTCCTTGCCCGCCTCACGGCCGTTGCGCTCGCCACGACATTGGCGGGTTCCGCCGCGGCCACCGCGCTGGCCGACAGCCCCACGCCGTCCGACGCCTCCCGCCTCGCGGCGGTGGCGACCCCCGACCGGGGCACGGCGGCGTCCGGAACGGTGTACAACACCCCGTTCTTCTTCGTCCTGGACGGCGTGGAGAGGGACGGCAGCCTCTTCATGTACGCGCCGGACCGCACGGGGGACTTCGGCCCCCGCGACAAGATCTTCGACGGCGACGACATCGGGGACTTCAAGTACCTCAAGGCCGCGGCCCAGGTCGACAACGACAAGGACGGCTACGGCGACGCCACCTACTACTGGATGAACGACGGCAAGCTGTCGTTCACCTACACCGGCGCCGACGGCACGGTGAAGACCCGCCGGATCGGCGGCGGTTGGCAGATCTACTCCAAGGTCCTCTCCCCCGGCAACGTCGCGGGCGCCAAGGAGTCGGACATCCTCGCCGTCGACAAGGCGGGCGTGCTCTGGGTCTACCTGGCCCGTCCCGACGGCACGGTGACCCCGCGGGTGCGCGTCGGCGCCGGCTGGGGCGGCTACACCCAACTCGCCGGCCAGGGCGACCTCACCGGTGACGGCCGTGCCGACCTCGTGGCCAGGGACAAGGCCGGGGTGCTCTGGCTCTACAAGGGCACCGGCAACGCCACGACGCCGTTCGCCGCCCGCAAGAAGATCGGCGGCGGCTGGAACGGCTACAACTACCTGCACTCCAGCGGCGATGTGAACCGTGACGGCATCGCCGATCTGCTGGCCCGCGCCGGCAACGGCACCCTGTACATCTACCGGGGCACCGGCAAGGAGTCCGCTCCGTACGCCAAGCCCGTCAAGGCGCACGGCTCGTTCGGCAGCTACCGCCTGATGTTCTGACGGCGGGGCCGTCCGGCCACCGGTACGCGGACGGGCCGCACCCCCTCGGTCGAGGGAGTGCGGCCCGTCCGGCGTCGCGGGGACGACTTACTTGCGGATGAGGCTGCGCAGCACGTACTGCATGATGCCGCCGTTGCGGTAGTAGTCCGCCTCACCGGGGGTGTCGATGCGGACGACCGCGTCGAACTCGACGCCGGTGTCGGTGGTGACCTTGACCGTGCGCGGCGTGGTGCCGTTGTTCAGCTCCTCGACGCCGGTGAAGGAGAAGGTCTCCTCGCCGGTCAGGCCGAGGGCCTGGGCGCTGGCGCCCTCCGGGAACTGGAGCGGGAGCACGCCCATGCCGATGAGGTTCGAGCGGTGGATGCGCTCGTAGGACTCGGCGATGACGGCCTTGACGCCCAGGAGCGCGGTGCCCTTGGCGGCCCAGTCGCGGGACGAGCCGGAGCCGTACTCCTTGCCGGCCAGGACGACCAGCGGGATGCCCTGCTCGATGTAGTTGCGCGAGGCGTCGTAGATGAACGACACCGGAGCGTCGGCCTGGGTGAAGTCGCGGGTGTAGCCGCCCTCGGTGCCCGGCGCGATCTGGTTGCGCAGGCGGATGTTGGCGAACGTACCGCGGATCATGACCTCGTGGTTGCCTCGGCGCGAGCCGTAGGAGTTGAAGTCACGACGCTCCACACCGTGCTCGGTGAGGTACTTGCCGGCCGGGGTGTCGGCCTTGATCGCACCGGCCGGGGAGATGTGGTCGGTGGTGACCGAGTCGCCCAGCTTGGCGAGGACGCGGGCGCCGGAGATGTCGGAGACCGGGGCCGGCTCGTGCTGCATGCCCTCGAAGTACGGGGGCTTGCGGACGTAGGTCGACTCGGCGTCCCACTCGAAGGTGTTGCCGGTCGGGATCGACAGCGCCTGCCACTGCGCGTCGCCCGCGAAGACGTCCTGGTAGGACTTGTTGAACATGTCCTCGCCGATGGCGTTCGCCACGACGTCGTTGACCTCGGCCTCGGTCGGCCAGATGTCCTCGAGGTGGACCGGCTTGCCGTCCTGGTCGACGCCAAGGGCGTCCTTGGTGATGTCGACCTTCATCGAACCGGCGAGGGCGTACGCGACGACCAGCGGCGGGGACGCCAGGTAGTTCATCTTGACGTCGGGGTTGATGCGACCCTCGAAGTTCCGGTTGCCGGAGAGGACCGAGGTGACGGCGAGGTCGTGGTCGTTGACGGCCTTGGAGACCTCCTCCGGCAGCGGGCCGGAGTTGCCGATGCAGGTGGTGCAGCCGTAGCCGACGAGGTTGAAGCCGACCTTGTCGAGGTACGGGGTGAGACCGGCCTTGTCGAAGTAGTCGGTGACGACCTTCGAGCCCGGGGCGAGCGTGGTCTTGACCCACGGCTTGCGGGTCAGGCCCTTCTCGACGGCCTTCTTCGCGACGAGCGCGGCGGCGACCATCACGTACGGGTTCGACGTGTTGGTGCAGGAGGTGATCGCGGCGACGGTGACGGCGCCGTGGTCGAGCTCGTACGTCGAGCCGTCGGGGGCGGTCACGGTGACCGGGTTGGACGGGGCGCCGTTCGGGGCGACGGCCGGGGAGTCGGAGGCCGGGAAGGACTCCTGGCCCGCCTCGTCGACCGAGTCGACGTAGTTGCGGACGTCGATCTTGAACTGCTCGGCGGCGTTGGCCAGGACGATGCGGTCCTGCGGACGCTTCGGGCCGGCGATCGACGGGACGACCGTCGACAGGTCCAGCTCCAGCTTCTCGGAGAAGTCGGGCTCGGCGGCCGGGTCGAGCCAGAGACCCTGCTCCTTGGCGTACGCCTCGACCAGCGCGACCTGCTGCTCGTCGCGGCCCGTCAGCTTCAGGTACTTCAGCGTCTCGTCGTCGATCGGGAAGATCGCGGCGGTGGAGCCGAACTCCGGCGACATGTTGCCGATGGTGGCGCGGTTGGCGAGCGAGGTGGCGGCGACGCCCTCACCGTAGAACTCGACGAACTTGCCGACGACGCCGTGCTTGCGCAGCATCTCGGTGATGGTGAGCACGAGGTCGGTGGCGGTGGTGCCCGGCTTGAGCTCACCGGTCAGCTTGAAGCCGACGACGCGCGGGATGAGCATGGAGACCGGCTGGCCGAGCATCGCGGCCTCGGCCTCGATGCCGCCGACGCCCCAGCCCAGCACGCCCAGGCCGTTGACCATCGTGGTGTGCGAGTCGGTGCCGACGAGGGTGTCGGGGTACGCCTGGCCGTTGCGCACCATGACGGTGCGGGCCAGGTGCTCGATGTTCACCTGGTGGACGATGCCGGTGCCCGGGGGGACGACCTTGAACTCGTCGAAGGCGGTCTGGCCCCAGCGCAGGAACTGGTAGCGCTCCTTGTTGCGGCCGTACTCCAGCTCGACGTTCTGGCCGAAGGCGTCCTTCGTACCGAACTTGTCGGCGATCACGGAGTGGTCGATGACCAGCTCGGCCGGCGCCAGCGGGTTGATCTTCGCCGGGTCGCCGCCCAGCTCCTTCACGGCCTCACGCATGGTCGCGAGGTCCACGACGCACGGCACACCGGTGAAGTCCTGCATGATCACGCGGGCCGGCGTGAACTGGATCTCCTGGCTGGGCTGGGCCTGCGAGTCCCAGCCACCGAGTGCCCGGATGTGGTCGGCGGTGATGTTCGCGCCGTCCTCGGTGCGGAGCAGGTTCTCCAGAAGAACCTTGAGGCTGTAGGGAAGGCGAGCAGAGCCCTCGACCTTGTCCAGCCTGAAGATCTCGTACGACTCGTCGCCCACGCGCAGCGTGCTGCGGGCGTCGAAGCTGTTCGCCGACACGACAGTCTCCTTCATATATGTGCGCGTTCCACCACATCCTGCCGCCACGACGGGTCGCCGATCCGCTAAGGTAAGGCTAAGTTAGGTAACCCTTACCGCCGGACCGATGATGCAGCGCGGCTGCGGTGCGCCTCGGCAGATATCTCGATGTCGAGATAACTCTAGTACATCGTCGCGGCCGGGTCATGCCCTGACTTCCCCGGTCAGGTCACACCCGGACTCCCGCGCCGCCCGCCCGGCCCGCTCACCGGCCGCGCCGGACCCGCCGCGCCAGGCGCCGAAGCCCTCCCCGGCCGCGCCGGGGCGCCGGCAGCGGCCGCCGCCGGCCCGCGCCCGGACGGCCGGCCGGCCCGTCGCCCGGCCGCCAGTGATCGTCGGGCGACAGCAGCGGCGCCTTGCGTTCGGCTTGTGCCCGGATCTCGTGGTGGGACTCGTGCGCGGTCACCCGGAACGCCTCGTCGTACGCGGCCATGGCCGCCCCGATGCCGGCGCCGGCCGCCCCGCGCCGGCGCACGTACCTCGCCAGCCACGCCAGGCAGGCCAGCACCACGACGAGGCCGCCGGCGAGGAGCAGCAGCGGTAAAAAAGCAGTCATGCCCCCGAGCCTAGGCTGCGGTCCGGCCGGGTGGCCGGGCAGCGGGTCACCCGTCCAGGACGGCGAGATCCAGTCCCCGGAGGCGGGCGGGGTCGGCGATCACGTCATAGGCGGTGACCCGCCCGTCCTCGGTGGTGACGGTGAGCGCGAACAGCAGCCGGCCGTGCGGGGCCACGACCAGCCCCACGGTGCCGTCGACCAGCGCCGGTGCGGCGAACCGCGCGTTGCGGGCGAGCAGCACCGTCTCCTCGGCCACCGCCCGCGCCCCGCGGAGTTCGGCGGCCCCGCCCGCCCGCAGTGCGGCGGGATCGACCCGGCGTACGACGTCGGGGGCGAGCACCGCGAGCAGCTCGCCCAGATCGCCACCGCGGGCGGCGGCGAGGAACGCCTCGACGACCCTCCGCTGCCGGTTCAGCTCGGCGGCGGGCACCGCGGGGGTGCCCCGCACCTTGTGGCGGGCGCGGCTGGCGAGCTTCTTGGTGGTGACCGGCGTGCGCTCCACGATGGGGGCGATCCGGTCGAACGGCACCGCGAACAGGTCGTGCAGGACGAACGCGACCCGCTCGGCCGGGGCCAGCGTGTCCAGGACCACCAGCAGCGCCCGGCCGACCGCGTCGACCAGGAACGCCTCGTGTTCGGGGTCGCTCCCGTCGCCGGCGTCCGGGGCCCGCTCCGGCAGCTCCTGCCCGGTCAGCTCCTCCCGTCGTGCGGTGCGGGCGCGCAGCATGTCGAGGCAGACCCGGGAGACGACGGTGGTCAGCCAGGCGGGCAGGTTGTCGACCCGGGCGTCGTCGGTGCGGGCGAGCCGCAGCCAGGTCTCCTGCACGGCGTCCTCCGCCTCGGTGGGCGAGCCGAGCATGCGGTAGGCGACGGCGCGCAGCCGGCTCCGCTGGGCCTCGAACCGTGCCGCGAGCCCCTGCTGCTCGTCCATCGGTCACCTTTCCTCGTCGGGTTCCGTCGACTGCATGACGTACCCGAACCGACCGAGGTGACAACGATGACCGCGACCCTGACCACCCCCCACGTCCAGCCGCTGCTGCGCGGCACGGAGCTCGGGGACCTCCGCCTGCCCAACCGCGTGGTGATGGCCCCGACCACGCGGGGCCGGGCGACCAACGAGGGGCTGGTGCCGACGGAACTGCACGCCGCCTATTACGCGCAGCGGGCCGGCGCGGGACTGATCATCACCGAGGGGACCTGGGTGAGCGAGCGGGCGATCGGCTTCGTCAACGTCCCCGGCCTCTACCGCGAGGAGCAGGTCGCCGGCTGGCGGCGGGTCACCGACGTCGTGCACGCCCTCGGCGGGCGCATCGCGGTGCAGCTGTGGCACACCGGTGCCGCCTCGCACCCCGACCACCTGGGCGGCGAGCTGCCCGCCGGGCCGTCGGCGGTCAACCCGCGGCAGCGGTCCTACACCGCGAGCGGGTTCCGGGACACCGTCACCCCGCGGGAGATGACCCCGGCCGACATCGCGGCCACGATCGCGGACTTCGGTGCCGCCTCGGCCCGCGCCCGGCGCGCGGGGTTCGACGGGGTGGAGATCGGTGCGCTGGGTTCGTTCCTGATCGCGCAGTTCCTCAGCCCACGGCTGAACCGGCGTACGGACTCCTACGGCGGTGACCGGGCCGGCCGGCATCGCCTGCTGCTGGAGATCGTCGAGGCGGTCGCCGCGCCCTGGGAGGGTCGCCGCGTGGGGGTCCGGCTGTCGCCTTACTGGACGGCGGGAGAGCTCTTCCGGGCCGACGCCGCGGCGCCGGCCGACCACGACGCCCTGGTGTCGGAGCTGAACCACCACCCCGTGGCGTACCTCCACCTGCGGGGGCCCGACCCCGCCGCTCCCGGCGCCGGGCCCGACCTCGCGGCGATCGCCCGCTACCGGGAGCGGTTCCACGGCCCGCTGATCGCGAACAACGGCTTCGACCAGGAGTCCGGCAACGCCGTCATCGAGGCGGGACTCGCCGACGCCGTCTCGTACGCCACCCACTTCATCGCCAACCCCGACCTCGTCACCCGCTTCGCCCTGGGCCGCGAGCTGGCGACCGGCGATCCGGCGACGTACTACACCGGGGAGGCGGGCGGCTACGTCGACTACCCGGTCAGCGGCTGGGCGGGCTGACGTGTCACATCGGGCCGCCGGCGGCCGTCAATACCGTGACGGACCTCGACGGGGAGCAGGAGAGACATGAACGACCACGAGTGGCTGGCGGAGAGGTTCGAGGAGAACCGGAGCCATCTGCGGGCGGTGGCCTACCGGATGCTGGGTTCGCTCAGCGAGGCCGAGGACGCCGTCCAGGAAGCCTGGCTGCGGCTGAACCGGTCCGGTGCGGACGAGGTGGAGAACCTGGGCGGCTGGCTGACGACGGTCGTCGGCCGGGTGTGCCTGGACCAGTTGCGGATGCGCAAGGCCCGGCGCGAGGACCCGCTCGAGGTGCGGGTGCCCGAACCGGTGGTGCTCCGTGCGGACCCTGCCGACCCGGAGCACCAGGCGCTGCTGGCCGACTCGGTCGGGCTGGCGCTGCTCGTCGTCCTGGAGACGCTGTCCCCCGCCGAACGGCTCGCGTTCGTCCTGCACGACATGTTCGCGATGCCCTTCGACGAGATCGCGCCGATCGTCGACCGCACACCGGCCGCCGCCCGCCAGCTCGCCAGCCGGGCCCGTCGCCGCGTCCAGGGCAACGTCCCGGCCTCGGACCCCGATCCGGCGCGCCGGCGGGAGGTCGTCGACGCCTTCCTCGCCGCCTCGCGCGGCGGGGACTTCGAGGCCCTGCTCGCGGTCCTCGACCCGGACGTGCTGCTGCGCGCCGACGCCGGGGCCGCGTCCGGTGGGCTGACCAAGCTGGTGCGCGGGGCGCGGGCGGTGGCCGAACAGGCGCTGACCTTCTCCCGGTTCGCCCTGGCGGGGCGGCCGGCGCTGGTCAACGGCGGCCCGGGGCTGGTCACCACGCAGGACGGGCAGCCGTTCTCGGTGATGGGCTTCACCGTCGCGCACGGCAGGATCGTCGAGATCAACATCCTGGCCGACCCGGCGCGGCTGCGTCGGGTGGACCTCACGATCCTCGACGAGTGAGCCACCGCGGGCGGGCACGAGGCGGCCAACGGGCGAGCGGCCGGCCCGGGTTCGTCAGCAGCTGGGGACCCGGCCGCCCCCGGCCAGCGCGCGCAGGGCGTGGACCGCGTCCCGGAGGGTGGAGACGGGCACCAGCCGCAGTCCCGCCGGGGCGGGCTGCACCTGCGCGCACTCCGCCTTCGGCACGAGGAAGACGCTCGCCCCGTCCCGCTCGGCCGCCCGGGTCTTCAGCGCCGCCCCGCCGACCGGGCCGACCGTCCCGTCGGCGTCGATCGTCCCCGTCCCGGCGATGGTGCGGCCGCCGGTGAGATCGCCGCCGCTGCCGTCGCCGGCCAGCTTGTCGACGATGCCGAGCGAGAACATCAGGCCGGCGCTGGGGCCGCCCACGTCGTCGAGCGTCAGCTTCACCTTCACCCGCCGCGGGTCCTGCTTCAGCAGCCGGAGCGCGGCCGAAGTGGCGGCGTGCTGCGAGGACTTCATCTGGGTGGTGTTGTGCCGCGCGACCGCCTCGTCGGACTTGCCGGACGGGAACACCGCTTCCCTGGGCATCACGGCACGGTCGGTACGGAACCAGCCGTCCGCCAACTCCCCCAGGCTCGCACCGACATGCGGCCCGGTGGCCCGGATCGCCGCCATCCGCAGCTGACCCTTCGTCCTGCGCACCGGAGCGCCGCTGACGGAGATGACCTCGGTGCCGCGGTACACCCCGAGCACGTCGGTGGTCTGCCCGGGCTGCGCGACGGAGTACGGCAGCGGCGCGAATGCCGCGACGGCCAGCAGGGCGACGGCGGGCACGGCGCCGAGCGCGAGGGCGCGGGGGCGGGCGAGGAGGCGGGGGCGGGGGGAGGCGTCGGGGGAAGGGCGCTTGGTCACCCGGTCAATCTAGGCCAACGCTCCACGACGGCTGCCGCCCGGTCGCGGCCCGCGGCCACCGCCCCGGCACGGTCTGGCCGACCGACGCACCGGCTCCTACGCTGACGGCCGTGACGGCCTTACCGGAACCCGCGCCCGCCTCCCCGTCCTCGTCATCCCCGTCCCCACCCCCCTCCCCATCCTCGTCCTCGTCCTCGTCCCGGACGCCTCCCCCGCCGTCCGCGGCCCCGCCCGGCCTCTGGCGCGAACGCCGGTTCGTGCTGCTCGCCGCCGCCCGCACCCTCTCCGTCCTCGGGAACGGCTTCGCCCGGGTCGCGTTGTCCTTCGCGGTGCTGGCGCTGCCGGGAGCCGGACCGGGGCAGCTGTCGCTGGTGCTGGCGTGTCAGGCGGTGCCACAGCTGGCGTTCGTCCTCGTCGGCGGGGTGATCGCGGACCGGATGTCCCGCTCCCGGCTGATGGTGGTCGCCGATCTCGTCGGCGCCGCCGCCTACGCGGGGCTCGCCGCGATGGTGCTGACGGGGCACGCGCCGCTGTCGGCACTCTGTCTGCTGGCGGTGCTCGCGGGCACCGCCACCGCGCTGTTCTCCCCCGCGATGGACGGCGTCGTTCCGCTCCTGGTGTCCGCCGGACGGCTCCAGCAGGCGAACGGGCTGCTGCGGGTCGGGATGAACGGCGCGATGCTGCTGGGGCTGGCGCTCTCCGGGGTGACCGTCGCACTCGTCGGCGCCGGCTGGGCGCTGGCCCTCAACGCCGCGTCGTTCCTGGTGAGCGCGGCCCTCATCCGAGGTCTCCGGCTGCCCCCGCGGGCCCGTACGGGGACGTCGGGGTGGACCGAACTCCGCGACGGCTGGCGGGAGTTCAGCGGACGCCAGTGGCTGTGGGTGGTGGTGGCGCAGTACGCGGTGGTGGTCGCCGCGCTCAATGCCAACGCCGGGGTGCTCGGTCCGCTGGCGGCCGAACGCGATCTGGGCGGGGCGCGCGCCTGGTCCCTGATCGTCGCCGCGCAGGCGCTGGGCACCGTGGCGGGCGCCGGGCTGGCCGCCCGCATCCGGGTCCGCCGGCCGGTACTCGTCGCCGTGGTCGCCACGTTCCCGCTCGCCGCGCCGCTCGCGCTGCTCGCGGCGCGCGCGCCGGTGCCGCTGATCGCGCTGGCCATGTGCGGTGCGGGCGTCGCCTCCGACATCTTCGGCGTGCTGTGGGCGACCACCGTCCAGCGGGAGGTCCCGGAGGAGGCGCTCTCCCGCGTCAGCTCGTACGACTGGTTCGGCTCCCTGGCCTTCGCGCCGCTCGGACTGCTGGTCGCCGGGCCGGTCGCGGCGCGGATCGGCGTCGGCCACGCGCTGGCCGGCTGCGCGGCGCTGATCGTGCTGGCCTCGGCCGCCGCGCTGCTCTCGCCCCAGGTACGCGGTCTGCGCGCGCCGGACTGACACGGACGGTACGGGGCGCACGGCGCCGCCGGTCAGCGCCCGGCCAGCCCCAGCCGTACGACCGTCACGATCTCCTCGTCGGACAGCCCCAGGTGGCGGGCCTCCGCGATCAGCCGCTCGGCCGTCTCGCCCAGGCGGGCGCGGGCCGGGGAGGCCGCGCCGGTGACCACCGCGCCGCGCCCGCGGCGGAGCTCGATCAGGCCCTCCTCCTTGAGGCGCTGGTAGCCGCGGAGCACGGTGTGCACATTCACACCGAGGGACGCGGCGAGTTCACGGGCGGCCGGCAGCCGCTCCCCGGTGTGCACCGTGCCGTCGGCGATGGCCCCGCGGACCGACGCCGCGATCTGGTCGCCGAGCGGTACGGACGACCCGGGATCGACCCGGAAGAGCACGTCAGCCTCCTTGCCGCGTACGCGCGCGGTCCGCATACGTGTTGAGCAGTGCGGCGGCGGTCGCCGCGTCGTCGACCGTCACCATGAAGCGGCGGCTGCCGGTGAGCCGCAGCACGAGGCCGTCGCCGGAGCGCAGGACGAGGCCGCTGCGCTCCGGCCGGACGCGGTAGCCCCAGCCGCCGAACTCCGCGAAGACGTCGATCCGGCGGCTGGTGGCCTCGGCCACCCGGTCCGGTGCGATGCGCCGGAAGCGGATCCGGGAGGCGGACAGCAGCGTAGGCGCCAGGGTCAGTCCCCGGCGGTCGACGGTCACCCGGACGGAGGTGACGGCGACGGCCACCGCCCCGGTCAGCAGGAGCATGACGCCGGCGAGCACCTCGCCGCCGAGGATGCTGACGAGCCCGCCACCGCACACCAGGACGCCCAGCGCGACCAGCGGCGGTGAACTGATGGTGCGTGACCAGCCGGCGGCCGTCGCACCCGGAAGGTCGAGCCGGGGTGCCTCGCCCTCGGCCTGCTCGGTGGGACGGGGCGCGGGCCCGGCCAGCAACCGCCCCAGCGCGCCGGCCGGCACGGCGAGCCCGAGCGCCACGGCCATCTGCCACAGCGGCAGCCGGACGGCCGCGCCGTCGGGGGCACCGGCGTTGCCGAGCAGGGTCAGACATATGAGATAACCGAGCGCGGCGGCCGTGGCGAAGCCGCCGGCGATCAGCCAGGGCGTGCCGGCCGAGGGCTCCCGCAGCCCGGCCGGCAGACCGAAGCCGATGCCGAGCACGAGGAGCACGGCGAGGCATCCCGTCAGAAAGCCCTGCGGGGAGGTGAACCCGTTGGCTCGCCCATCCGCGCCGAAATGCGTGGCGAGCGGATCGGGCAAACGGGCGGAAACCGATACATAGACCACGACCGTCGCCGCAAGCGCGGCGAGGAACGGGACGGCGGCAATCAGCTGCCGCAGACGGCCGGTTGACCGTGGAGCGGGGTGCGGAGAACTCTTCATGAGCCGGGTGACCACCTCTCAGTTGTTCGCATAGTAGGAGAACAACCCGGTTGCCGGCAATTGCGCACCCATCTCATATCTGAGATACGGTCGCCGCATGGCAGACGACTACCTCGTACGCATCGGCCGACTCATCCGCGACGCGCGCCAGCACCGTGGCTGGACGCAATCCCAACTCGCGGAGGCGCTGGGCACCAGCCAGAGCGCCGTCAACCGCATCGAGCGCGGGAATCAAAACATCAGCCTTGAGATGATCGCCCGAATCGGTGAGGCACTCGACAGCGAGATCGTGTCCCTCGGCTATGCCGGGCCGATGCATCTGCGGGTCGTCGGCGGCCGGCGCCTGTCGGGCAGCATCGACGTGAAGACGAGCAAGAACGCCTGTGTCGCGCTGCTGTGCGCCACGCTGCTGAACGCGGGGCGCACCACCCTGCGCCGGGTGGCCCGCATCGAAGAGGTCTACCGCATCCTCGAAGTGCTGGGCAGCATCGGCGTCCGCACCCGCTGGATCAACGACGGCAACGACCTGGAGATCGTCCCGCCCGCGGAGCTCGACCTCGACTCGATGGACACCGAGGCGGCCCGCCGCACCCGCAGCGTCATCATGTTCCTCGGTCCGCTGCTGCACCGGATGGACCACTTCAAGCTGCCGTACGCGGGCGGTTGCGACCTCGGCACCCGGACCGTGACCCCGCACATGACGGCACTGCGCCACTTCGGTCTGGAGATCACCGCGACCGACGGCACCTACCTCGCCGAGGTCGACCGCGAGGTCTCCCCCAAGCGCGCGATCGTGCTGACCGAACGCGGCGACACCGTCACCGAGAACGCGCTGCTGGCCGCCGCCCGGCACGACGGCGTCACCGTCATCCGCAACGCCTCCTCCAACTACATGGTCCAGGACCTGTGCTTCTTCCTGGAGGAGCTGGGCGTACGCGTCGACGGCATCGGCACCACCACCCTCACCGTCCACGGCGCCGCACACATCGAACGCGATGTGGACTTCGCGCCCTCCGAGGACCCGGTCGAGGCAATGAGCCTGCTGGCTGCGGCAGTTGTCACCGAGTCCGAACTGACGATCCGCCGCGTACCGGTGGAGTTCCTGGAGATCGAGCTGGCCGTCCTGGAGGAGATGGGCCTGGACCACGAGCGCAGCACGGAGTACGCCGCCGACAACGGCCGCACCCGGCTGATCGACCTGACCGTCCGCCCCTCCAAACTCCAGGCCCCCCTCGACAAGATCCACCCCATGCCCTTCCCGGGCCTCAACATCGACAACGTCCCCTTCTTCGCGGCCATCGCGGGCAGCGCCCAGGGCCAGACCCTCATCCACGACTGGGTCTACGACAACCGCGCCATCTACCTCACGGACCTCAACCGCCTCGGCGCCCAGGTCAAACTGCTCGACCCGCACCGCGTCCTGGTCGACGGCCCCACCCGCTGGCGCTCCTCGGAAATGATGTGCCCCCCGGCCCTGCGCCCCGCGGTCGTCGTCCTCCTCGCCATGATGGCCGCCGAGGGCACCTCCGTCCTGCGCAACGTCTACGTCATCAACCGCGGCTACGAGGACCTGGCAGAACGCCTGAACTCCATCGGAGCCCAGATCGAGATCTTCCGCGACATCTGACGAACCGCGTACCGCCAGCCCCCTTCTGACCCGCACCGACGCGGGACGGAAGGGGGCTGACGGCATTTCTGGGGCTTCTGGGTAGCGGTGTTCCCGGGAACGCTCCCGGTGTCGGGGTCGTTCGACAGCGGAGCAATCACGCTCGCCCCGCATCAGGGCGACATGGCGACGCGTGTGGGTGGCGGGCAGAAGGTAGGAACTGATGGGTTCAGGGGCCGGTTTCGTTGTCGTCTTTTTCCTCGTGGTCTACCTGGGGCCCGCTGCCTGGTTCTGCCGCAAGGTGGCCGCCAAGTCGTCACAGAGGATCGGCTGGCTCATGGCTGCCGGGCTCGTGGGCCTCCCCGTCGCCCTCGTATTCGCCGAGCTCTTCGTGCACTGAGCTCCGGCGAGGTCAGCGCGTGAGGCAGCGCGGAGGGTGGTGATCTCCGCATCCTCCTCCGGCAAGGGGGCCCCGAGTCGGCCAGGGCAAAGACGCGACCCTGGACGAAACCTGACTATCCGATGACCTCCCCTTTGATCCGTGGCGCTACGTTTCAACGACGGGGCTGACGAGATCTCATCCGGGGGGACCCGTGGCACTCGAACTACCCGACGCGGTGGTGTCGTTCCTCGACTTCATCGGCGTCCACTGGCCGAACGTCAACGAGGACAAGGTCCGCGAATTCGCCGATCACGTCAGGGACTTCGGGAACAACGTCCAGCAGAGCCACCAGGACGCCACCTCGTCGGTGGAGCAGCTGTCCGAGATCTACCAGGGGGCCTCCTACGACGCCCTGATGGCCAAGTGGGGCCAGATGTCGTCGGGTCACATGAATGAACTGGTGACCGCGTGCCACACGGTGGCGACCGCCCTGGACGCCGCGGCCGGAGTCATCGTGGGCATGAAGGCGGCGGCCATCGGTGAACTCGTGGCGCTGGCCCTGACGTTCATCGCGGACCAGGCCGCCGCGGCCTTCACCTTCGGGCTCGCCGAGGTCGCGGAGGCCGGCATCATCGCGGCGGCCCGCAAGGCGACGAGCTATCTGGAACAGCAGCTGGAGCAGTACGTCATCGGCCAGGTGATCGAGGCCGCCATCACCCCGCTCGTCGAAGTGGTGGGCAAGGCGGTGAGCGGGCTCGTCTTCCAGAACACCGCCAAGGCCCTGGGCGTCCCCGCCGGCGGTGGCGCGGGAGAGCACTTCTCCGTCCACCCCGAGGAACTGCACGCACGCTCGCAGGCGCTGAGCAAGCACGCCGAGACGGTGGCGGCGCACGCCGAGGACTTCAAGAGCAAGCTGAGCGGGGTGAGTTTCGCGTGACGAACCGTATCGTCAAGGCGCTGGAGGACGGCGCCCTGCGGCTCGGCAGAACGCTCGGCGAGGACGCCGGCAAGGCCGTCAAGAACCTCTACCACGACACCGGCGACCGCCTGCGGCAGGTGGCGAAGAACCACGCCGAGACCGACGCCAAGCACGCGTCGCACCTGGACGACATACTCAAGGGCCGGCACGGTGACACGCCCAAGGCCCCGCACACCTCCCCCTCCTCGTCACCGCACCCCTCGTCCGGGCCGGAGGGCGGCGGCCCCAAGGGCCCCTTGAAGGGCCCGGGTTCCGGCCGGCCGGATTCCTCCGACCCCTCACTGCGGGACGGGGTGAACCGGGACGGGCTGGGATCGTCCAAGCCCGCGGGCGGCCGCTGCAAGGGCGGCGACCCCATCGACCTGGTGTCGGGCGAGATGATCCTCACCGAGACCGACGTGCGCCTGCCCGGCCTGCTCGATCTCGTCGTCGAGCGCACCCACCTGTCGTCCTACCGGTGCGGCCAGTGGTTCGGCGGTTCCTGGGCCTCCACCCTGGACCAGCGCCTGGAGGCCGACAAGCGGGGCCTCGTCCTCGCCACCGCCGACGGCATGCTGCTCTCCTACGACGTACCGGCCCCGGACGCCGCCGTCCTCCCCCACCACGGCCCCCACCGGGAGCTGCGCTGGGACGGGACGCCGGCCGGGGAGATCCTCGTCACCGACCGCGGTACCGGGCACACCCTGCACTTCCTGCCGGCCTCGGTGACCCCGGCGGACGCCGCGGCCGGCCGGATCACCCTCCCCCTCCAGGCGTTATCCGACCGCAACGGCCACCGGGTCGACATCTGGCGCGATGACGACGGCACCCCGTTCGAGATCCGGCACAGCGGCGGCTACCGCATCGCCGTCGACACCGACGGCGGCCGCGTCGTGGCACTCCGCCTCCTCGGCACCGAGGACGGCGAGGCCGGCACGGTGCTGCGGCGCTACGGCTACGACGACGGCCGCCTCACCGGGGTCACCGACGCGCTCGGCCACACCACGCAGTTCGCGTACGACGAGTCGGGCCGCGTCGTCGAGCGCGTCGACCGCAACGGCGGCTGGTACCGCTGGGAGTACGACGGCGCGGACCGCTGCGTACGGGGCACCGGCTCGGACGGCTACCTCTCCTGCACGCTCTCCTACGACCGTCTCAACCGCGCCAACAGCTACACCAACTCCCTCGGTCGCACCACCGTTTACCACTACGACGAGCAGCGGCGCCTCACCGGCTGGACCGACGCCGAGGGCCACCGCACGCACCGCACCTGGACCGGCCCGGACCTGCTCGCCTCGGTCACCGACGAGCTCGGGCACACCAGCAGCTACGGCTACGACGACGACGGCAACCTCACCGCCGTCACCCGCCCGGACGGCCGCACGACCCGCGCCGCCTACAACGCGCTGGGCCTGCCCGTCGAGATCGTCGAGGTGGACGGCGCGACCTGGCGGCACGAGTACGACGCCCGCGGCAACCAGATCCGCACCACGGACCCGGCCGGCGCCGTCACCGCCTTCGCCTACGAGCAGGGCCGGCTGTCCGCGGTCACCGACGCCCTGGGCCACACCCGCAGGGTGGCGAGCGATCCGGCCGGCCTGCCGCTGGCGGTCACCGATCCGCTGGGCCACACCACCGTCGTCGCGCGCGACGCGTTCGGCCGGGTCAGTGCCTTCACCGACGCCGGCGGGCGCACCGAGCGCTTCGGCTGGACCGCAGAGGGCAAGCCGGCGTGGCGGGAGTACGCCGACGGGGCGACCGAGACGTGGGAGTGGGACGGCGAGGGCAACCTGGTGGCCCACACCGACCGCCTGGGCCTGGTGTCCCGGTACACGTACACCCACTTCGGCACACCCGTCACCCGCACCACCCCCGACGGGACCACCCACACCTTCGCGCACGACACCGAGCTGCGGCTCACCACCGTCACCGACCCGCGCGGCCACACCTGGGACTACGAGTACGACGCGGTCGGCCACCTCGTCGGGGAGAGCGACTTCCAGGGCCGGTCCGTCGCGTACCGGCCCGACCCCACCGGTGAACTCGCCGCCCGCACCGGCGCCGCGGGCCGGACCACGGTGTTCGTCCGCGACGAGCTGGGCCGCACCGTCGAGGAGCACTCGGCCGACGGCATCGCCACCTTCGCGTACGACGCGGCCGGCTGCCTGCTGCGGTCCGCCAACGCCACCACCACCGTCACCCAGACCTACGACGCCCTCGGGCGCAAGGTCTCCGAGGACATCGACGGCCGCACCACGACGTGGACGTACGACGCGCTGGGGCGGCGCACCAGCCGGCGCACCCCGAGCGGGGTGCTCTCCACGTGGTCGTACGACGCCGCGGGCCGGCCGGCCGCCCTCGACGTCGGGGGCGACCGGGTGGACTTCACCTTCGACGACGCCGACCGGGAGGTGCGGCGGCTCATCGGCCCCGGTCTCGTCCTGGCGCAGGAGTGGGACGCCGCGGGCCGGCTCAGCTCCCAGGCCGTCACCCGCGGCGCCGACACCCTTCAGCACCGCGCCTACGCCTACCGCTCCGACGGCCACCTCCGCGGCATCACGGACTCGGCGGGCGGTACCCGCAGCTTCGAACTCGACCCGGACGGCCGGGTCACCGCGGTGCGCGCCCAGGGCTGGAGCGAGACCTACGCCTACGACAGCGCCGGCAACCTCACCCACGCCGACACCCCGGGCGACGGGGCGGCCGACACGGAGCGCACGTTCACCGGCAACCGCCTGGAACGGCACGGACGCCACACCTACACGTACGACGAGGACGGCCGGCTGGTGCGCCGCACCACACGCCTCCTCAACGGCCAGACCCGCACCGCCAGTTTCACCTGGAACACCGCGGACCAGCTCACGGACGCCGTGCTGGCCGACGGCACGCACTGGACGTACGAGTACGACACCGCGGGGCGGCGCACCGCCAAGCGCCGCCTCGACGGAGCGGGGCACCCGGCCGAGGAGATCCGTTTCGTCTGGGACGGCACCCGGCTCGCGGAGCAGGTGACCTCGGACGGCACCGCCACCGCGTGGGACTACCACTCCGGCACCCACCGCCCGCTCACCCAGACCGTCGTGCACGCCGGGGGCCGCCGCGCCTTCCACACCGTGGTCACCGACGTCTCGGGCGCCCCGACCGAACTCGTCACGCCCGACGGGGAGATCACCTGGCGGCTGCGCACCACCGCCTGGGGCGTACCGGTCGACGAGGGAACCGGGGACGCCTGCCCCCTGCGGTTCCCCGGCCAGTACGCCGACGCCGAGACCGGGTGGAACTACAACTACTTCCGCCACTACGACCCCGAGACCGCCCGCTACCTCACCCCCGACCCGCTGGGGCTGGTGGCGGCACCCAACCACTACGCCTACGTCGACAACCCGTTCACCGTCGCCGACCCCCTGGGGCTGGCGCCGCAGCGGGGGCCGAACGGCCGCTTCCTCCCGAACCCGAACGGCCCTGCCACCCACAACCGCGACACCGAATACCCCAGCAGTTACCGGCAGTCGACCCACGACGCCATGACGGCCAAGTGGACGGTCGAGGGCCAGACGCAGGGCGGCGTGCCGCACTTCCCCGCCGGCCACCCGCAGGCCGGCCAGCGCATCCCGCGGGACCAGCTGACCTGGTTCAACTCCAAGGGCGAACCGGTGCCCGGCGGCAAGGACCAGCTCACCTACGAGCACCTCCACCCGGTCGTCGACCACTGGAACCAGACGGGCTACAACTCCGACCGACCGACCCGCATGGACTTCTACAACGACGCCAATAACATGGAGCCCATGTCCCGCAAGGACAATTCCAGTGGCGGAGGCAAGATGTCCTCCACCTACCGCCAGGACACCGGCCCGAACTACTCCTGCACCTGAGCAGGCCCCCACTTCAGAGGAGCCACCCACCATGGACCTGACGTCGAAGCTGGCGGGCCAGCCCGGCGCCGAGCCCGTACCCGGCGTGCCGGACGCCTGGCACTGGTCACGCATGATCTTCTCGTTCGACGCCGTGGTCGCGGGGGACCGCGTCCTGGAGATGCGCGTCATGGGCGAGTACGACCCGGCGCTGGCCCGCGCCGTGCTGGAGCTGGCCCGCGACCACGCGCCGCGGGTACTGGACAGCGAGCGTCCGCTCGTGGTGCTGGAAGGGCTCGCCTGCCCCGGGTGGGACTTCGACACGGTCGCCGCCGTCGGGCCCGAGGTGCACGAGTACCACGGGCAGGAGGACACCGACCTGCACAAGGCGACGGTGGCCCTCTTCCCCGGCTGGCGCCAGGAGTTCTCCGGCACCGAGACGCTCGCGGAGGCACGCCACCAGTTCGACCGGGGCCTCCAGCCGACGCGGCTGCGCCGCGACCCGGTCCCCTTCCTGCGCATGCGCTACCGCAACGAGCGCACCGGGAGCCACAGCGAGGGCCCGGACCGCGGCCTGGCGACCCTGGACGTGCTGCGGCACGAGCTGTCCCTCCTGCCCGGCTCCCCCGGCAGCGTCGTCGAGTGGGAGAACCGCCTCGGTGCCGTCTTCCGGGCCGAGTGCGGGACCGACCTGTCGGTGCACGGGCCGGACGGTTCCCGGCAGACGACCGGGGACGACCTCGCCGCGTTGGCCGAGCGGTCGGTGCTGCGCCCCGAGGAGACCTCGTGACCGCCACCCGCGCCCTCACCGCCGACGGGACCGTGCACGACAGCCCCGACCCGGTGATGCTGTACGACCTGCTCAGCGAGCTGAACCTGAGGTTTCCGTTCCTCATCGTGGAACGTGCGGACGGCCGCGATCCGGAGCAGCACTACATCCAGGCCCACCTCGCGGAGGACGGGAGCTGCCTCGTGGAGTACCGCGACGGCGGCCCCGACCAGCACTTCCGCACCGTCGTCGCACCGCCCTACGCCATGAAGGGGCACGACGAGGTCGCCGCCCTCGTCACGAGCTGGGCGCAGGACGACGGCGAGTGGCTGCAGCGGGGCCACTGGCAGCGCGTGCGGGTGTGAGCGGCGGGGTGCGGGGGCGGGGGCGCCGCCCGGCCTCTCTCCGGAGGTCTGACCCATCGGACAGGCCCTAGCGGCCGGCTGCGGGGCGACCGTTGCTTTTGTCGCCTATTTCGAGGTGGACCAGGAGGTCTCCGCGACCGCCGCCGCGCAGGTGCATCGTGCCGTGTCCGGCGAGCCGCAGGGTCAGGCCCGAGCGTGTCTCGGCCGGGACGCGGACGGACTTGGAGCCCTCGAGGGTCGGTACCGGGATCGTGCAGCCGCGGCGCGCCTGTGAGCGGGTGAGTCGCCGGGTCAGGTGCAGGTCGTCGCCACGGCGTACCAGCTCCGGGTGCGGGAGTTCGACGACCTCCAGGTACAGGTCGCCGGGCGGGCCACCGCCCGGGCCGACCTCGCCCTCGCCGGCGAGCTGGATCCGGGTGCCGTGGTCGACGCCCCCGGGAACCTTGATGGTGATGGCCCGCCGGAAGCGCACCCTCCCCGCGCCGCTGCACCCCTGACACGGTGACAGGATGCGCACGGCGTCTCCGTTACAGGCGGAACACGGGGCGGCTTCGCCGATGGCCGACACCTCTCCGAAGTCCCCGGTACCGCCGCAGCGCTCGCACGGGTACACGGGGGTACCGGCGGCCGCACCTACGCCCTGGCAGCGGTCGCAGACCTTGGCGGTGTCGACATCGACGTCCTTGAGGGTGCCCAGGGCCGTTTCGATCAGCGGGAACTCCACCCTGATCAGGGAGTCCTGGCCGCGGCGGGGGCGCCGGGAGCTCGGCGGAGCGGAGGGGGGCTCGCTCTCCACCCCGTTGAACGCGTCCTTGAGCCGCCCGAACAGTCCCTGGGCCTGCGGCGGCGGTTCCTCGACCGGGGTGCCGGGGGCGGGCGTGGAGGTGGGGGCGGGCGTGGGCGGGCGGGCGGCGAAGCCCCCTCCGGCGGCGGGGGCGCCGACCGCGGCGGAGGCCGCTTCGGCGGTCGACGTCCTTCGGGCGGTGGCGGTCCTGGCGAGAGTGACCCGGTATTCCAGGTCGGCCCACATCTGGGGGCGCTGGCGCGCGCCGGTGTGGTGCAGATACTCGAAGACGTACTCGTACAGCTCGGTGACCGTGATCCGGCCGTCCCGGTCGGCATCCGCGTCGCCGCTGCGCAGGCCCTCGATCAGGGCGCCGGTGAAGCGGGAGGGCTGCGGCGCGGCGGCCTCCAGGTGGTCGCCCTCCCAGGCGTACTCGGTGCGGTTGGTCGCGGTGAGGACGGCGCGGCCGTGGCCGGCCAGTTCCTCGCGGACCTGCACGTAGTCGTCGCCCTTCGCGCCGGGCAGGAACGCCCCGCTGTAGCAGCAGTCCAGCAGGACGACGATGGTGCGGGCCCGGCAGCGCGCCATCTGGTCGTGCAGGAAGGCGGCCGGCACCGCGGTGGAAGCCGGCAGGTCCTTGTCGGTGTCGCGGGCGGCGAAGGACAGATGGCCCTCGTCGTCCTTGATGCCGTGGCAGGAGAGGTGGAGCAGCAGCAGGTCGTCGCGGCCGCGGTTGCGGAAGAACTGCTCCAGCGCGCGCTTGACCTCGTACGAGGCGCCGTCCACCAGCTGCTGGACGGCGAAGCCGCCGATGTCCGGGTCACGGAGGACGGCGGCCAGGCCCTCGCAGTCCTGGCGGGGCGAGCGCAGTGGTTTCAGCGCGGGGCTCTCGTACCTGCCCGTGGCGATCAGCAGTGCGTCCCTGCGGCCGGTCGGGAAACCGGACACCTTTCACTCCCCGGACGGGGAAGTCCCGGCCTGCCGGGTCTTCGCCTCCACGAACGCGTCGATCAGGCGGCGCTGGTCCTCGGCGGAGGCGTGTCCCAACTCGATGGACGCGCCGTCGAGTTCGACCTTGACGCTGCGCACCGGGCGGTTGCGCAGCCAGGTGTCGACGAGTTGGAGCACCTGGCGGACGAGCAGCGGGGCGGTGGTGACGACGAGCGCTCCGACCGCGAGGGCCTCGCCCGGCTTGGCGCCCTCGGGAGCCGCCGCGCTCCGGCGGGCCAACTGCACGTCCTCGACGTCGAGTTCCATCAGGGCACGACGCAACTGCTCGGCGAGCGACTGGAGTTCCTCCGCGTCGGTGTCCGACGCGCCTGCCAGATCGAGGGTCAGCCTGCTGACACCGGTGTTCATCCCGCCCCCTGTTCAGCCTCGGTGCAGTCAGTGTAAGCGGGGGGTACGACAGACGGGCCGGAAGCGGGCGGGACGGTGGGCGGCCGGCGTCTCGCAGGAGGTGCCGTCAGAGCGCTGCCTGGGGTGTGAGGATGACGAACTCCGCGCCGGACGGGTCGTTGCAGACCGCCAGCCGGCCGACGCCCTCGGCGGTCTCCGGGCCCATCGACAGCGTGCCGCCGTTGCCCGTCACCAGGCCGACGGTGGCATCGCAGTCCCTGGAGCCGAACACCGGATGCCAGTACGGCTTCCCCGCGGGGCCGAGCAGATCGGTGGGGACGCCCATGAGGCCGCCGTGCATCCGCTCGTCGCTGCAGTTCGCGGGGCGCAGCAGGGTGTAGGTGCCGCCGCCTCCCGGGAGGGGCATGTCCTGGGTGCCCCAGCCGAAGACGGTCTTGTAGAAGGTTTGCGCGGCGGCCGCGTCCGTGGTGTAGAGCTCGGTCCAGCCCAGGCTGCCCGCGCCGTCCGCGGTTTCGAAGCCCGGATACCGCTGGGGCTGCCAGACGGCGAACTCCGCGCCCTGCGGGTCCGCGAGCCGGGCGAACCGGCCGTCGTCCGCGCCGACGTCGGCCGGTGGTGAGAGGACCGCGCCGCCTGCCTGCTCCACCGTCTTGACCGTCTCGTCCGCGTCGGGGGTGTGGAAGTAGAGCGTCCAGGCGGAGCGGGCACGGTCCGCGGGGAGCGGGCCGGCCGCGGCGGCCACCTTCCCGTCGAGCCGGAAGAGGGTGTATCCGCCGGCGCCCTGGTCACCGTACGGTTCGGCCCGCCAGCCGAACACGGCTCGGTAGAAGGCCGCCGCGACCTCGACGTCGGGGGCGCCGAGATCCAGCCAGCACGGGGAGCCCGGTACGAAGTCAGTAGTGATCATGGCGAGTCCCTTCGCGGATCCTGCGTGATTTCAGCCTGACATCCACCACTGACACTCGCCCGTCGGTCGTCCGCCGGCCGGGATTTCGGCGTCCGTGCCGCTGCTTGCTAGCCTGACGCGCGCTCGTCAAGAGCGAGCGTTTCCGGCCACCTCGTGGGTGGCCGTTTCACTCGGGGGAAGAGATCGTCATGAAGGTTCGCCATGTCCGCGCTGTCACCGTGTGCGCACTGGTGGTCGTCGCGCTGACCGGTGCCCGGCACTCGCACGGCGGCGGCTGCGGCAGCAGCCACAGCTCCAGCTCCAGCTCCAGCGGCGGGTACAGCAGCAGCGGTGGCTACAGCAGCTCCGGTACCACCACCAGCAGCGGCAGCACCGTCGGTTCGCCGACCGCCGGCTCCACCACGCCGCCCGAGGCGGACATCCGCATCACCGACTGCCAGGTGGACAACGCGGCGGGCACCCTGAGCGCCCGGCTGAGCGTGACCAACGGCAATACGCAGGGGACGGCGACGTACAACGGCACCGTCCAGTTCACCGATGGGTCCGGCGGCTACGTGGGCACCGCGGAGATCTCCTCGGTCCAGGTGGCGGCCGGGCAGACCCGGCCCGCCACGGTCAGCGGCACCTTCATCAAGAACCCCAACGGCGGGGCCACCTCCGGCCGGTGCAAGCTGGGCCAGGTCTGGAAGGCCAACAGCTGAGCGCCGCACCCGGCCTCGCGCACGGGGCGTCCGGCCTGCGTCTCAGCGCCGGTACAGCTCCTTGGCGATGATCGAGCGCTGCACCTCCGTGGCGCCCTCGTAGATCCGCGGCGCGCGGACCTCCCGGTAGAGGTGCTCCAGGAGGTGCCCGCGGCGCAGCGCCCGCGCGCCGTGGATCTGAACGGCGGCATCGACCACGTACTGGGCGGTCTCGGTCGCCAGCAGTTTGGCCATGGCCGAACGGCGGGCGATGTCGGGTGCCCCGGTGTCGTACGCGGAGGCCGCCGCGTAGACCAGGAGGCGGGCGGCCTCGACCCGGGTGGCCATCTCGGCGAGCTGGTGCCCCACGGACTGCAGGTCCTTCAGCGGGCCGCCGAACGCGGTGCGCGCGCCCGCGTGGGCCAGCGCCGCGTCCAGCGCGGCCTGCGCCATGCCGACCGCGAAGGCGCCCACGCTGGGCCGGAAGAGGTTGAGGGTGGCCATCGCGACGGCGAACCCGCCGTCGACCTCGCCCAGCACGTCCGCCCTGGTCACCGGTGTGTCGTCGAAGACCAGCGTGCCGATGGGGTGCGGGCTGAGCATGTCCAGGCGTTCGCCGGTCAGGCCCGGACGGCCGGCGGGAACGAGGAAGGCGGTGACCCCGCGGGCGCCCGCCGCGCCACCGGTGCGGGCGAAGACGGTGGCGAAGTCCGCGTCCGGGGCGTTGGAGATCCAGCACTTCTCGCCGGTCAGCCGCCAGCCGTCCGGGCCGTCCGGCTCGGCGGCCAGGGCCAGCGCGGCGGCGTCCGACCCCGCGCCCGGCTCGCTCAGTGCGAACGCCGCGACCGCGCGCCCGGTGGCGACCTCGGGCAGCCAACGGGTGCGCTGCGCCTCGGTCCCGGCCTGCACCAGCGGGTAGGCCCCCAGTCCCTGGAGGGCCAGTGCGGTCTCTGCCTCGGTGCACTCCCGCGCGAGGGATTCCCGTAGCAGGCACAGGTCCAGGGCGCGCAGCGGCCCCTCGGCGGGGAACAGGCGGCGCAGCAGGCCCAGTTCGCCGAGGGCGGCGACCAGCGGGCGGTTGATCCGGCCCGGTTCGCCCTTCTCCGCGAGCGGGCTCAGCCGTTCGGCCGTCATGGCGCGCAGCTCGGCGCACCATTGCCGTTCCGTCGGTCCCAGCGCGAATACAGTCACGAGGCGGCTCCCTGGTAGCGGTCCTCTATCGCGGTCTGTTGACTGCCGTCACGAACACGTTACGCTGACGACGGATCCGAACGGCAGTCCTCGTACCTCGTCGACCGGTCCCGCCGGCCCTACGAGCAGCCCATCGAGCCGGCCACCCGGCCTCCCCAGCTAGGGGGCACATCCGCCATGGAGCTACGGTCCTCGGCCCACACCGACACCTTCGCGCGCGACCGGCTGCCGCCCCCCGAGCAGTGGCCGCACCTCACCGATCTGGGCTATCCGGACCGCCTGAACTGCGGCGCCGAGCTGCTGGACGGCACCATCGGGCGGCTCGGCCCCGACCGGCCCGCGCTGCGCGACGCGAGCGGCCCGGTATGGACGTACGGACAGCTGCGCGCCCAGGTGGACGCGATCGCGCACGCGCTCACCGGCCGGCTCGGGGTGCTGCCGGGCAACCGCGTGCTGCTGCGCGGCCCCACCACGCCCTGGCTCGCCGCCTGCTGGCTCGCCGTGATGAAGGCCGGGGCGGTCGCGGTGACCGTGCTGGCCGCGCAGCGGCCCGAGGAACTCACCACGATCTGCGAGATCGCCCAGGTCCGGCACGCGCTGTGCGACGTCGGCGCGGTCGACGACCTGGCCCGGGCCGCCGTGCCGGGGCTGCGCCTCACCACGTACGGCGGGGACGGCCCGGACGATCTGCGGCAGCTCGCCCGGCCCGGCGGCGCACCGTACACGGCGGTGCCGACCGCGGCCGACGACGTCGCGCTGATCGCCTTCACCTCGGGGACCACCGGCCGCCCCAAGGGCTGCATGCACTTCCACCGCGATGTGCTCGCCATCGCGGACACCTTCTCCGCGCAGGTGCTGCGGCCGACCCCCGACGACGTGTTCGCCGGCAGCCCGCCGCTGGGCTTCACCTTCGGCCTCGGCGGGCTGGTCGTCTTCCCGCTGCGGGCCGGCGCCTCGGCCCTGCTCACCGACTGGGGCGGCCCGCAGAAGCTGCTCGGCGACATCGCGGCGCACCGGATCTCCGTCCTGTTCACCGCGCCGACCGCCTACCGGGCGATGCTGCCCCGGCTCGCCGGGCACGACATCTCCACCCTGCGGCGGTGCGTGTCGGCCGGGGAGAATCTGCCCGCCGCGACCTGGCGGGCCTGGCACGAGGCGACCGGGCTGCGGATCATCAACGGCATCGGCGCCACCGAGTTGCTGCACATCTTCATCTCGGCCGCGGACGAGGCGATCCGCCCGGGCACGACGGGCCTGCCGGTGCCGGGCTTCGAGGCCCGGGTGGTGGGGGCGGACGGCGCGCCGCTGCCGGACGGCGAGCCGGGGCTGCTGGCCGTGCGCGGTCCGACGGGCTGCCGGTACCTCGCGGACGCCCGGCAGACGCAGTACGTCCGGGACGGCTGGAACCTCACCGGCGATACCTATGTGCGGGAGCCCGACGGCTACTTCCGCTATGTCGCCCGCGCCGACGACATGATCATCTCGGCCGGCTACAACATCGCAGGCCCCGAGGTGGAGGACGCGCTGCTGCGGCACCCGGACGTGACCGAGGCCGCGGTGGTGGGGCGGGCCGACGAGGAACGCGGGCACGTCGTCGTCGCGCACGTCGTGCTGCGGGACGGCGTCCCGCGCGGGGACGACACCGTCGCCGCGCTGCGCGCCTTCACCAAGGCCCGTATCGCGCCCTACAAATGCCCGCGCGACATCGTGTTCCACACCGCCCTGCCCCGCACCCCCACCGGCAAGCTCCAGCGCTTCCGGCTGCGCGCAGCAGATCTAGAGTGAAGCGGTGACCGACCAGCAAACGCAGCGCACCCCACGGTCCCTGATCGTCACGTTCTACGGCGCCTACGGACGCGGCGAGCCCGGCGCCACGGGGCCCGCGGCCGCCCCGCTGCCGGTCGCCGCGCTGATCCGGCTGCTCGGCGTGCTGGGCGTGGATCCGCCGTCGGTGCGCTCCGCGGTCTCCCGGCTCAAGCGGCGTGGCCTGCTCGTCCCCGGGCGCACCGAGGCCGGGGCGGCCGCCTACGGACTGTCGGACGCCGCCCGCCAGCTGCTGGAGGACGGCGACCGGCGGATCTTCGGCCGGCCGGCCGCGCGGCTGTCCGACGGCTGGGTGCTGGCCGTCTTCTCCGTCCCCGAGGAGGAGCGGCACAAGCGTCACCTGCTGCGCTCGCGCCTGGCCCGCCTCGGCTTCGGCACCGCGGCACCGGGTGTGTGGATCGCCCCCGCCCAGCTCTACGAGGAGACCCGGCACACCCTGGAGCGGCTCCAACTGGACCCGTACGTCGACCTCTTCACCGGTACGCACGCCGGTTTCGCGCCGACGGCGGACGCGGTGGCGCGCTGGTGGGACCTGGATGCCGTCGCCGCGCAGTACCGCGCCTTCCTGGCGGAGCAGGAGCCGGTGCTGCGCCGCTGGTCCCGGCGGCGCACGGTGCCGCCGGAAGCGGCCTACCACGACTACCTGCTGGCGCTGGACGCCTGGCGCCGTCTCCCGTACGCGGATCCCGGACTGCCCTCTCCCCTCCTGCCGGAGGGCTGGCCGGGCAGCCGCGCCGCGGAGGTGTTCGGCCGGTTGCACGGCACGCTCCAGGACGCGGGGGCCCGCTACGTGCGCGAGGTGACGGCCGGGCCGTGAGGACGCCGCCCTCAGCGTCGTCGCGCCGGGCCCCCCACCGCGACGGCCGGACGGTGCGGCGCACCGGCCGCCGCCCGCGGTCTGGCGGCGGCGATCACCGACACCACGTCCTTGAACGAGCTGCACATCCGGGTGCCGGCGACCGCGGCCAGCTCGCCGAACGTGCCGACGCCATAGGTCACCGCGACCGGCTCCATGCGCGCGGTCACCGCCATCCGCATGTCCCCCACCGTGTCCCCCACGTAGGCGCTCTGCCAGGGTGCGACGCCCAGGCGGCCGGCGGCCCGCAGCACCATCTCCGGGTGCGGCTTGCCGCGCCGGACCATGTCCTGGCCGATGACCGGTCCGACCAGGTCGCGGATGCCCATGACGTCCAGCAGCGCCTCGGCGCTGCGGGTGGTCTTGGACGTGGCGACGGCCAGTTCGACGCCGTGGGCGCGCAGCGCGGACAGCCCCGCGGTCACGCCGGGGAAGAGCAGCTGCGGGCCCTGGCACAGGACTTCGTAGGAGAAGAGTTCGCGGTAGCGGGAGATGGCGGCCTGCACCCGTTCGTCGTCCTCGGGCCGGCCCAGCAGCCGGCCGAAGGCGGGGCCGGGGGGCTTGCCGATGGCGGTGGCCGCCTGCCGTGCGGTCACCGAACAGCCCTGCTCGGAGGCCACCTTGATCAGCAGTTTGCTGATCGCCGGGAGGGTGTTGGCAAGCGTTCCGTCCAGGTCGAAGACGGCGGCCCTGATCGTCTCACCACCGGTGGCGCCCCGTGCACCTCTTGCGGGACGTTCGCCGACTACCGTTGCTACGCGCATGGCTGGAGACCTTTCCGGATTCCGATGAGGGGTACGGGGTTCGGTGACGGGTGCTGGCTCGGCTGGTTGGGCGGCCTGCGGTCGGTGACAGGTGAAGGCAGAGGCGGTCTCGCCATGGCGCACCGCTGTCCTGGGGCGGCACGCGACCGTCGCGGCGGCTGCAACGGAAGGGATCGTCCCGTTTACCGCCTTCGGAGATTTAAAAACCGCCTGCGCTGTTTGTCAATGTGCCTTTGTCACATCCTGACGGGTCGACAACACTGCCGCCGGGCGCCAGACTGAGGAAACACCGTCCCGCGGGGCTCCCCCATGGGCCGCCGGAGCGGGCGGACGTCGGGTTCGCGTCAGGGTGTGCCGATTCCGGTCATTCACCTGAAGAATATCGAACCGCATGGTTGGTTTTCTATGTAGACTGCAATCAGCTCGCAGCCGTACTAGAGACGGGACGGAACCGTGCCCACCCAGCATCGCGCCATCCAGAGCCGCCAGGCACTCATCCGCTCGGCCGCAGAGACCTTCCTGGAGAAGGGGGTTCCCGCCGCGGGCATGGTCGAGATCAGCCGGCGGGCCCGCCTGAGCAAGGGAGCCCTGTACTTCCACTTCACGTCCAAGGACGACCTCACCCTCGCGGTGCGCGACGCCGCGCTCGCCACCCTGCAGGAGATCGAGGACGCCTTCACCCGCTCCCCGCAGCCGCTGACCACCGCGGTACAGGACTTCGCCGTCGACCTGTTCGAGCGGGTGGAGTCCGACGCGGTACTGCGCGCCGGACTGCGGCTGCGGCCGGAGACCGCACCCGGCCTCGGCATCTACGCCCTGGAGCAGCGCTGGTACGCGCTCTTCCTCGACAAGGCGGTGACCTGCGGCACCGCCGGGATCGGCAGGCCGGCGGCGGACGCCCCGGACGCCGAACCGCGCCGCACCGCACAGCTGTTGACCTCGATCGTGGTGGGTCTGCTGCACCTGGGCGGCGAGGACGGCACCTGGTGGGACAAGGAGGCCGTGGTCGGCCTCTGGTCCCTGCTGCCGGCCGCACCGGGGCGGATCGCGGCCGCCGGGATCCCGACACCGGACCGGCTGCCGGCGGCCGGCTGACCGGCCCCGCCCTCAGCCCGGTACGTCCGCCACAGGGCGTACGCCGGTCACAACTCCACCAGCACGGCGCCGATGTGGCGCCCCTGGGCGAGCTCGCACAGCGCGCGCGGCGCCTGCTCGATCCCCTTCAGCAGGGCGTGCGGGAAGACCAGGGAGCCGTCCCGCAGGCCCTGACCGAACTCCTTCGTCCACTCCTGCGGCAGATCCGGGTGGGCGTACAGCCCGAAGCCTCGCAGCGCCACCCGCCGGGTGATGATCAGCCCCGCGTCCAGCTCCACCGGCGCGACGGCGCCCCCGTCGCCGCCCAGTTGGGCTGCGAGCGCGCCGACCAGCGCGAACCGCGCGTCGGGGCGGGCCGACGCGAGCGCGGCGGTGAGCTGCTCGCCGCCCACGGTGTCCAGCAGTACGTCGATGCCGTCCGGGGCCGCCCGGCGCAGCTGCCGGTCGATCGGCCCGGCCCCGCGCACGATCGTGTCGTCGTACCCCAGCTCGGCGCGCAGCCGGGCGGCCTTGCGCTCCGATCCGGTGCTGCCCACGACCCGGCCGGCTTCCAGCCGCCGGGCGAGCTGCCCCGCCAGGCTGCCCACCCCGCCCGCCGCGCCGGTGACGAACACCGTGTCGCCGGGGCGGACTTGCACCGCGCGGGTCAGCGCACCCCAGGCGGTCGCCCCCTGTGACAGATGCGCGGCAGGGGTGGGCAGCGCGTCCGGGGCAAGCCGGCGCAGCCGCTCCGTGTCGACCACCGCGAACTCCCGCCAGCCGTAGGGGTGGTGGACGAGCTCACCGGGCGCGAAGCCGCCGCCGGGTGCCGCCACGACCTCACCGACCGCGGAGCCCCACAGCGCCTGGCCGGGCACGAAGGAGGGCATCGGCAGCGGGGCGCCGGTCATCTGGGTCCGCATCGCCGCGGTCACCGCCATCACCCGCGTCCGCACCAGGACCTGCCCGGGGCCCGGCTCCGGTACCGGCACCTCGGCGAGGGTGAAGTGCCGCGTGGTCAGCTCCCCCTCCGTGCGCGCGGCGAGCCGGACCTCCCGCTGCATGGCGGGAACGTCGGGAACGGCGGTGGGGGTCATCGGGGAGCAGCTCCTCACATTCGTGGCCGCGGACGGCGCGGCGCAGCACACGCAGCTTCAATACCGCATGGTTGGCTTCTTTATGATGCGCAAATAGACTGCGCGGCCACGACGGCGGGTCGCACCCAGGCGCAACAACTCCAAGAGAGCATACGGAGGATGATCGGTGGTCAAGCAGGAACGCGCAGTGCGCACCCGGCGCGCCGTCCTCGAAGCCGCGGCTCATGTCATCGGCACCCGCGGCTACCAGGCCGCCACGATGGCCGAGATCATCCAGCGCGCCGGCGTCACCAAGGGAGCCGTGTACTTCCACTTCACGTCGAAGGACGCACTGGCCCGCGCGGTGATCACCGAGCAGACCGATCCCTTCCTGCCACAGGTCAGTGAGTCCCGGCTGCAGGACGCCATCGACTTCACCCACCAGGTGGCGCTGGCGCTGCGCAGCGACCCGTTGTTGCAGGCCGGAACCCGTATCGCGGTCGAGACGACCTTCAGCGACGAGCCCCTGGTGCCGTACCAGGCGTGGACCGACATCATCACGACGATGTTCAGCGAGGCTCGGGACAACGGGGAATTACTGCCGGGGGTGGCGCCCGACCGGGCGGCCGAGTTCTTCGTCGCCGCTTATATGGGCGTGCAGTTGTTCTCGCGGGCCGCGACCAACCGCGCGGATCTTCCCGAGCGGGTCACCGCGCTGTGGAAACACACCCTGCCGGGCCTTGCCTCGCCCGGCGCGATGAGTCATCTCGATCCGCACGGCCGCGCCGTGCAGGTCTCCGTCTGACGGCTCCGCCCTCTTTCGGGGTGGAGGAACGGTTCATTGGCACTAGAAAACAAACCACATGGTCCGTATCTTGGTGGCGCAGGGCCGCGGCAGCGAGTCTCAGCCCCTCAGGCCGCTGAGCGCCGCACTTCAGAAAGGGATACCTATGGCCAGCGCCACCCTCATGCCGTTCTGGCGCGATCAGCGCCATGGCGACAGAGGCCGGTTCGCCGATGGAAACCGACCGTCCGCTTTGACCACGACCGTGCCGCGGGAGTACGTCCACCGCACCGCCGTGTCCGAGGTGTTCCTGACGAACTGGCGGCGCGGCGCCGCCGACAGCTGGATCGTGAGCGCCCAATGGCCGCGCGCCCACAGCTTCTACGGCCCGGTGGGCGGCCTGCACGATCCGCTGTTACTGATCGAGACGATGCGGCAGGCCGGGATATTACTGAGCCATGTCGCGCACCGCGTGCCGCTCGACCACCCCATCATCTGGCAGCGGGTCCGCTACGACCTCACCCCGCAGGCCCTGCACGCGGCCGACGAACCGGCCGAGGTGGAGCTGCACATCACCGATCATGACGTGATCCGCCGCGGCAAGCGGCTGATCAGCGCCCGTCAGCACTTCCGCATCCGGTGTGACGGCGCGGACCTGGCCACCGCGTCGCTCGACTACTCCTGTCACAGCCCCGCCGTCTACCGCCGGCTGCGCGGCAAGTACAGCGACCTGACGCTGGCCAATGCCCGGCGGCTGCCGCTGCCCGAGCCGGTGACCCCGCAGCTGGTGGGCCGGGACCGGGAGCGCGACGTGGTGCTCTCGCCCACGAACCGGCCCGACCGCTGGCAGCTGCGGGTGGACACCTCCCACCCGGTGCTCTTCGACCATCCCGTCGACCACGCCCCCGGCATGCTGATGATCGAGGCCGCCCGGCAGGCCGCGCAGGCCGCGACGCCCGGGCTGACCCTGCCGACGGCGATGGAGTGCGACTTCGAGCGGTACGCCGAACTGGACGCCCCCTGCTGGGTGCAGGCACGCCCCGCCGACGAGCCCCTGACAGCGGTCGCCGACGCCGGCCGACAGATCGAGGTCGCCGTGGAACAGCACGGCAAACCGGTGATAGCGGCGAGGATCACCAGCGTGCCCACCCCCTGACACCGCGCCGAGGAGCCGCCGCCGGCTCAGCGCCCCGAAACGGCCCCGCCCCGCTGCCCGTGCCTCCCCGTCACCGCAGCGTGAGGCGGGGCTTCGGCGCGTCGGTACGTCCGGTGGGCGGGGTGCGGCTGCCCGCCTGATAGGGCAGCGGCCAGGGGGCGCCCTGCCCCGCGTACCCCTGTTCCGCGGCGGCGTGCAACGTCCAGTGCGGGTCGTACAGGTGCGGTCGGGCCAGCGCGCACAGGTCCGCCCGGCCGGCCAGGACCAGGGAGTTGACGTCGTCCCACGAGGAGATGGCGCCGACCGCGATGACCGGTACGCCCAGGCTGTTGCGGATCCGGTCGGCGAACGGCGTCTGGTACGACCGCCCGAAGTCGGGGCGCTCCTCGGCGACGACCTGACCGGTGGAGACGTCGATGGCGTCGGCGCCGTGCTCGGCGAAGGCCGCCGCGATGGCCACCGCGTCCTCGGCGCTGGTGCCGCCGTCGGCCCAGTCGGTGGCGGAGATGCGGACCGTCATCGGCTTGTCGTCCGGCCACAGCGCACGGACGGTGTCGAAGACCTCCAGGGGGAAGCGGAGCCGGCGGGAGAGGGAACCTCCGTAGGCGTCGGTGCGTTGATTGGTCAGCGGGGAGAGGAATCCGGACAGCAGATAGCCGTGGGCGCAGTGCAGTTCGAGCAGGTCGAAGCCGCAGTCGACGGCGCGGCGCGCGGCGGCGGCGAACTGCTCCCGGATCTCGGCGAGTTCACCCGCGGTCAGCTCCTGGGGGCGCTGGCTGCCGGGCTTGTAGGGAAGGGGGGAGGGGGCGACGAGGGGCCAGTTGCCGTCGTCGAGCGGTTCGTCGATGCCGTCCCACATCAGCTTCGTGGAGCCCTTGCGGCCGGCGTGGCCGAGCTGGATACCGATCGCGGCGCCCGGCGCCTGCGCGTGCACGAAGTCGGTGACCCGGCGCCAGGCCGCGGCCTGCTGAGGGGTGTAGAGCCCGGCGCAGCCCGGGGTGATGCGGCCGCGTTCGCTGACACAGACCATCTCGGTCATGACCAGGCCCGCGCCGCCCAGGGCCCGGGCGCCGAGGTGGACGAGGTGGAAGTCGCCGGGGACACCGTCGTGTGCGGAGTACATGTCCATGGGTGAGACCACCACGCGGTTGCGCAGGGTGAGGCCGCGCAGCCGGAACGGCGTGAACATCGGCGGCGTCCCGGCCGGGACGGCCGCCTCGTCCTCGACCGAGGCGACGAAACCGGGGTCGCGCAGCCGCAGGTTGTCGTGGGTGACGCGGCGGCTGCGGGTGAGGAGGTTGAAGGCGAACTGGCGGGGCGGCTGGTCGACGTAGGTGGCCAGCTCCTCGAACCACGCGAGGCTGGCGCGGGCGGCCCGCTGGGTGGAGGCGACGACGGGGCGGCGCTCCGCCTCGTACGCGGTCAGTGCGGCGGCGGTGTCCGGCTGCTCCTGGAGGCAGGCGGCCAGCGCCAGGGCGTCCTCGACGGCGAGCTTGGTGCCGGAGCCGATGGAGAAGTGCGCGGTGTGTGCGGCATCGCCGAGCAGCACCGTGTTGCCGTACGACCAGCGCTCGTTGACGACCGTGCGGAAAGCGATCCAGCTGGAGTTGTTGGAGCGCAGCGAGCGGCCGCTCAGGGCGTCGGTGAAGACCTTCGCGCACCATTCCGCGGACTCGCGCTCGTCGGCGCGGTCGAGCCCGGCGGCCCGCCACACCTCCTCGCGCATCTCGACGATGACGGTGCTGGCGCCGCCTGGAGGCCGCGGCCCGGCGGGCGCCGTCGCGGCGCCGGGGTCGGGGCCGGGGTCGGGGCCGGGGTCGGGGCCGGCGCCGGGGCCGGGGTCGGGCGACGGGCGGGAATAGGGGTAGGCGTGCAGCTGGACGACGCCGTGCGCGGTCTCGGCGATCTCGAAGCGGAAGGCGTCGAGGGCGAAGTCGGCGGCGAGCCAGATGTAGCGGCAGCGGTGGGTGGTCAGCCGGGGGCCGAAGGCGTCGGCGTGTGCGGTGCGGGTGGCGCTGTGCACCCCGTCCGCGGCGATCACCAGGTCGTAGTCGCGGGCGAGTTCGGCGGCGGGCGGCGCCTCGGTCCGGAAGCGCAGCTCGATGCCGAGGTCGCGGCAGCGCTGGTGCAGGATGCCCAGCAGCCGGCGCCGCCCGAGTGCCGCGAAGCCGTGTCCGCCGGAGGTCAGGGTGTGGCCCCGGTGCACGATGTCGATGTCGTCCCAGCGCACGAACTCCCGCTGGAGCGCGCGATAGACCTCCGGGTCGGCGTGCTCGATGCCGCCGAGGGTCTCGTCGGAGAGCACCACGCCGAAGCCGAAGGTGTCGTCGGGCGCGTTGCGCTCCCAGACGGTGATCTCGCGGGTGGGGTCGAGGCGCTTGAGGAGGGCGGCGGCGTAGAGCCCGCCGGGCCCGCCGCCGATGACGGCGACCCGCATGGCTATTTCCCCTGCCACTTGGGCGTCCGCTTCTCGGTGAACGCGGCATGGAACTCCGCGTAGTCGGCGCTGTTCATCAGCAGCGCCTGGGTGGCGGCGTCCATCTCGACGGCGGCGGCGAGCGGCATGTCGAGTTCGGCGGTGAGCAGCGCCTTGGTCTGGGCGTGCGCGAGCGCGGGTCCCTCGGCGAGCCGCCGGGCGAGGGCGGCGGCCGCCTCGTCGGCCCGGCCCTCCTCGGCCAACTCGCTGATCAGGCCCAGCCGTTCGGCCTCCGGTGCGCGGACGGTGTCGCCGAGCATGAGCAGCCGGGTGGCGTGGCCGAGGCCGATGACGCGGGGCAGCAGGTAGGCCGCGCCCATGTCACCGCCGGACAGTCCGACCCGGGTGAAGAGGAAGGCGAAGCGGGCGGAGGGGTCGGCGACGCGGAAGTCCGCGGCCAGGGCCAGTACCGCGCCGGCGCCGGCCGCGACGCCGTGCACCGCCGCGATCACCGGGAACGGGCACTCCCGCAGCGCCCGTACGACCTGGCCGGTCATCCGGTTGAAGTCCAGCAGCTGGCCGGTGTCCATGCCCAGGGTGGCGCCGATGATCTCCTCGACATCGCCGCCGGAGCAGAATCCGCGCCCCTCCCCGGCGAGCACCAGGGCGCGTACCGCGCGTTCCCTGGACAGCTCGGCGAGCAGATCGCGGAGGTCGGCGTACGCCTCAAAGGTGAGCGCGTTGAGCTTCTCGGGGCGCGCCAGGGTGACGGTGGCGACGCCGTCCTGCCTGGTCACGCGGATGTGCTGCCAGGGGTCTGTGCGGTGGGCGGATCCTGCGAACGGGCTCATCGGACTGCCTGCCCCCTTTGGCGGGTCGGCCGGTGGATGTTCTCCGGATGCCCTTCGAAGTTATCACCGCTTCGTGACTGCCGTCACGAGGGCGCGATACTCGCGCGCCGGGCGACCGGGCCGAAGGTCCCGTCGCCCGTATGACCTCTGCCCTCCCGAAGCCGGCCGCTCGGCTCTGAAACCGGGCCGCCCGCGCTTCCTACCGTGGAGGCATGCAGGAGCCGCCCGCCCCCACGACCTGGCACATCGCGCTGCCGTACGGTGCCACCGCGGTGCCCGTGGCGCGCGCCATGGTCAGAACGGCGCTGCAGGACCTGCGGGCCACCGCCGACCGGACCACCGCTCAGCTGCTGACCGCCGAACTCGTCGCCAACGCGCTCAAGCACGCCCGCGAGGGCGGCTCGATCGAGCTGGTGGTGGAGCGGGGGCCGGCGGGCTGCCTGGTGGAGGTGCACGACGGCGATCCGGCGCTGGTCGAGGGGCTCGGGGCTCCGGCGCTCGGCGAGGCGCTCGGCGAGCCGCTCGGTCTGTCCTCCGGCGGGGGCCACGCCGCCGCGCCGGGCGCGGCCGGCGGCCGCGGTCTGCTGCTGATCCGCTCCCTCAGCTCGGCGTCCGGCTGCCGGGCGACGGCGGGCGGCAAGGCGGTCTGGTTCACCCTTCCCGAGCAGCAGCGGACGCCCCGGCACTGACGGCGGCCCGCCCGGGCGCGGCCGGCGGCTGCCACTCCTGCCGCTCCTGCCGCTCCTGTCGCCGCCTGCTGCCCGAGCCGCGCGTGGCGCTCCCGTAGAACGCGTGGACCAGCGCACCGCCCACCGGTCAGGCCGGGAAGAGCCACACGCACGTGCCCTATCGGGCCAGCGTCGCGACCAGCACCGCCTTGATCGTGTGCATCCGGTTCTCCGCCTCGTCGAAGACGACGGAGTGCGCGGACTCGAAGACCTCGTCGGTGACCTCCAGCGACGACAGCCCGTGCCGGGCGTGGATCTCCCGGCCGACCGCCGTACCCAGGTCGTGGTACGCGGGCAGGCAGTGCAGGAACTTCACCCCCGGCTTTCCGGTGGCGCGCAGTACGTCCATCGTGACCGCGTACGGGGCGAGCAGGGCGATCCGCTCGTCCCACACCTCCTTGGGCTCCCCCATGGAGACCCACACGTCGGTGGCGACGAAGTCCGCGCCCCGCACGCCCTCGGCGACGTCCTCGGTGAGGGTGATCCGGGCGCCGCTGGCGTCGGCGAGCTTCCGTGCCGCGGCGACGACCGCCTCCTCGGGCCACAGCTGCTCGGGCGCCACGATCCGTACGTCCATACCGAGCAGGGCGCCGGTGACGAGGTAGGAGTTGCCCATGTTGTTGCGGGCGTCGCCGAGGTAGGCGAAGGCGGTCTCCTCCAGGGGGCGGCCCCGGCCGTGCTCGACCATGGTGAGCACGTCGGCGAGCATCTGGGTCGGGTGCCAGTCATCGGTCAGCCCGTTGAAGACGGGCACACCGGCGTACGCGGCCAGATCCTCGACGTCGGACTGCCGGCTGCCACGGAACTCGATGCCGTCGAACATCCGGCCGAGCACCCGGGCGGTGTCCTTGACCGACTCCTTGTGCCCGATCTGCGAGCCGGACGGGTCGAGGTAGGTGGTCGAGGCGCCCTGGTCGGCGGCTGCGACCTCGAAGGAGCAGCGGGTCCTGGTCGAGGTCTTCTCGAAGATCAGGGCGATGTTCCGGCCCTGCAGGCGAGGGACCTCCGTACCGGCGCGCTTGGCCGCTTTCAGCTCGGCCGCGAGGTCGATCAGTCGGCGGAATTCCTCGGCGCTGAAGTCCAGCTCCTTGAGGAAGTGGCGGCCCCTGAGGTCTATCGCCATGGGTGAGCTCCTGGTTCGCGGCGGTCGGGACGGAGTGCATAAGGGCGCGGTGTGTACGGACGCGTACGAAGGCGCACGGACACCCACCATGAAAGTGTATACGAGCAGCTGTATCTCTATACGTTCGCCGCTGCCCACCCGCAGCGACCTTCATGGCCTCGCCCCTCGGTTGCCTCACGCCTCAGGCTGCCCCGGGCACCGCGTCCCGCGCCACCGGACAGCTCATGCACCGCGGCCCACCCCGGCCCCGCCCCAGCTCACTGCCCGGAATCGTGATCACCTCGATGCCGCGCTTGCGCAGAAAGGTGTTCGTGGTGACGTTCCGCTCGTACGCCACCACGACCCCCGGCTCGACGGCGAGCACGTTGCAGCCGTCGTCCCACTGCTCGCGCTCCGCGGAGTGCACGTCCTGGGTCGGGGTCAGCACCCGGATGTCGGACAGCCCCAGCGAGGCCGCTATGGCGCGGTGCATGTGCTCCGGCGGATGGTCGGTGACCTTGAGGTCCTGCTCGCCCGAACCGGGCTCGATGGTGTACGAGCGCAGCATGCCGAGCCCGGCGTACTGGGTGAAGGTGTCTCCGTCGATCATGGTCATGACGGTGTCCAGGTGCATGAACGCCCGCCGCTTGGGCATGTCCAGCGCCACGATCGTGCGCGCCGAGCCGGCCGCGAACAGTCCGCGCGCCAGCAGTTCGACGGCCTGCGGCGTGGTCCGCTCGCTCATCCCGATCAGCACCGCGCCGCTGCCCAGCACCAGGACGTCGCCACCCTCGATCGTCGAGGGGAAGTCCGCCTGCCCCTCCGACCAGACGTGGAAGTCCTCTCCGCTGAAGAGCGGGTGGTGGCGGTAGATCGCCTCGTAGTGCACGGTCTCGCGCTGCCGGGCCGGCCAGCGCATCGAGTTGATCGACACCCCGTCGTAGATCCACGCCGAGGTGTCGCGGGTGAAGAGGTGGTTGGGCAGCGGACCCAGCAGGAAGTCGTCGAGGTCCATCACATGGAAGCGGACCGAGGTCGGCTCGGGATGGCGCTCCAGGAACTCGCGTTTGGTCATGCCGCCGACCAGCGCCTCGACGAGCTCCGGCACCGGCAGCTCGTCGAAGGCGGCCCGCAGATGGTCGGTGGCCAGCGGCCCGTACTCCTTCTCGTCGAAGACCCGGTCCAGGACCAGTTCCCGCGCGACGGGGCTCTGCAGGCTCTCGGCCAGCAGGTCCCCGAAGAGGTGTACGTCCACGCCCCGGTCCCGGAGCACGTCCGCGAAACCGTCGTGCTCGGCCCGCGCCCGGCGCACCCACAGCACGTCGTCGAAGAGCAAGGCGTCCTTGTTGGAGGGCGTGAGCCGCTTCAGCTCAAGATCGGGGCGATGCAGGATGACCCGGCGCAGCTGCCCGGCCTCTGAGTCGACATGGAATCCCATCTCCCCATCTTGGCCGCTTCCGAGGCCCGGCGGAGGGAGTCAACGGATCCCGGAACTTACGGGTCGCCAAAGGGGCCTGGGGCGGGGGCTGGTCTCGGCCAGGGGGCGGGGCTGGTGTCGGCCACGGACCGGGGGTGGGCTCGGGCGAGGGCGGGGGCCCGGTGTCGGGCGGAGGCACGGGGATGGTTTTGGGCGGGGGCAGCGGGTGGTCTTGAGCAGGTGCCGGGGGCCGGTCTCGGGGGCCGGTGTCGGGTGGAGGCATGGGCTGGTCATGCGCAGGGGCAGCGGGTGGTCTCGGGCGGGGGCAGCGGGGGGATGGGGCGGGGGCGTGCCTGCGGTCGCGGGCGGCCCGGCGGGAGGGGCCGCGTACGCCCCACCCCACCCGCCACGCCTCGTTCCCGATTGCCTCAGGCGGAGGTCCGCCAGGCCCCGGCCCCGCCCAGGCAGCGGCAATCGGGGCCCAACAGGTCCCGATTGCGGCGACCGCAGCCGGGGCCCGCCGGGGCCGGTTCCGGTCGCTGTCGCCCGGGGCCTGCCAGGCCCGACCGCCTCCCGCCGCTACAACCGGGGATCCACCGGCTCCGACTCCAGGGCCAGCACCCCGAAGACGGCCTCGTGCACCCGCCACAGCGGCTCGCCCTCGGCCAGCCGGTCGAGCGCCTCCAGCCCCAGCGCGTACTCGCGCAGGGCCAGCGAACGCTTGTGGCCCAGATGCCGTACCCGAAGGCGGCGGAGGTTCTCCGGCCGGGTGTACTCCGGGCCGTAGATGATCCGCAGGTACTCGCGGCCACGGCACTTGACGCCCGGCTGTACGAGCCGCCCGTCGCCCCGACGCACCAGCGCCTGCAGTGGTTTGACCACCATGCCCTCGCCGCCGGCCCCGGTCAGCTCCAGCCACCACCGGATGCCGGCCGCCACCGACGCCTCGTCCTCGGTGTCGACGACGATCCGCCGGGTCGTGGCAAGCAGCCCGGGCCTGTCCACGGCACCGCCGCCGGCCGGCCCGGCGTCCCGGGACGCCACCGCGCCCTCGGCCGCGATGACGCGGTCGATCAGCGCCAGCTGCTCGGTGTGCGGCAGCCCGGCGAGACTGCGCCCCTGCACGGCGAGGATCTGGAACGGCGCGAGCCGTACGCCGTCCAGCTCCCCCAGCCCGGCGCGCGCCGCCGCGTCCGACACCGCGGCACCATCCGGTATCCCGGCGCTGCCAAGCACTTCCTCGGAGCTGCCCGGTATCCCGGCACCGCCGGAGTGCGCCAAGGCATCAGCCCCGTTCACCGCACCCGGGCCCGCCCCGTCAGCCGCCTGCCCCGCACCGGAGGCGTCCGCCGCCCCCGGCCCGACCCGCCAGCAGTAGCGCCGGTAAGCCGCCGTGAACGCCGCGGCGTCCGCGGCCCGGTCGCGCTGCCGGCCGAGCAGCGGGGCCACCTCGACACCCCGGGCGGCCGCGGCCTCCAGCGCCCCGAGCACGCCGGGGAACGCCGCCCCGGACGCCGCACCGACCGCCGCGTACTGCTTGCGCAGCAGACCCGTCGCCTTCAGGGACCACGGCATCAACTCCGCGTCCAGCAGCAACCAGTCCGTCTCCAGCTCGGCCCAGAGCCCGGCCTCCTCGACGCACGCCCGCACCCGCCGCAGGATCCGCTCGGTCGTCTCCGGGTCGTCGAAGAACGGCCGGCCGGTGCGGGTGTACAGGGCGCCCGACACCCCCTTCGGCACGCCGAAGCGCTCGGCCGCCGCCGTCTCGTCCCGGCACACCAGGACCACCGCGCGCGAGCCCATGTGCTTCTCCTCGCACACCACTTCGCGCACGCCGTCCGCCCGGTAGCCGGCGAACGCCTCCGCCGGATGCTCCAGATAGCCGCCCTCGGCGCCCTCGGCGCCGACCTCCTCCGTCGAGGTCGCACAGGGCGCCATGGTCGGCGGGAGATACGGCAACAGCCGAGGGTCGATCGCGAAGCGGCTCATCACCTCCAGCGCCGCCGCGGCGTTCTCCTCCCTGACCGCGAGCCGGCCCATGTGGCGGGTCTCCACGATCCGGCGCCCCGCCACGTCGTTCAGGTCCAGCGGACGGCCGTCGGCCCCACCGGGTGCCTCGGTCGCCAGCGGCTTCGTGGGCTCGTACCAGACCCGCTCCGCCGGTACGTCCACCAGCTCGCGCTCCGGCCAGCGCAGCGCGGTCATCGCACCGCCGAAGACACACCCGGTGTCGAGGCAGATGGTGTTGTTGAGCCAGCCGGCGCGCGGGGTGGGCGTGTGGCCGTAGACGACGGCGGCGCGGCCGCGGTAGTCCTCCGCCCACGGGTAGCGCACCGGCAGCCCGAACTCATCGGTCTCGCCGGTCGTGTCGCCGTACAGCGCGAAGGAACGCACCCGGCCGGATGTCCGCCCGTGGTACTTCTCCGGCAGCCCGGCATGGCACACCACCAGCCCGCCGCCGTCCAGGACGTAGTGGCTGACCAGGCCCTGGATGAACGCCCCGACCTCGGCCCGGAACGCCTCGTCCTCCTTGTCCAGCTGCTCGATGGTCTCGGCGAGCCCGTGGGTGGCCTGGACCTTGCGCCCCTTGAGATAACGGCCGAGCTTGTTCTCGTGGTTCCCCGGCACGCACAGTGCGTGCCCGGCCCCGACCATGCCCATCACCAGGCGCAGCACACCGGGGCTGTCCGGCCCACGGTCGACGAGGTCACCGACGAAGACGGCGGTACGGCCCTCCGGGTGCACCGCGTCCACGGACCTGCCGAGCGCGTCGCGCACCAGCCCGTAACCCAGCCGGCCGAGCAGGGTCTCCAGCTCGGAACGGCAGCCGTGGATGTCACCGATGATGTCGAACGGGCCGGTCAGGTGGCGCAGGTCGTTGAACCGTCGCTCCGTGACGACCCGCGCCGCCGCCACCTCCTCCTGGCCACGCAGCACATGGACCTTGCGGAAGCCCTCACGCTCCAAGTGCCGCAGCGACCGCCGCAGTTCACGCTGATGGCGCTGGATGACCCGGCGCGGCAGCCCGGCCCGGTCGGCCCGCGCCGCGTTGCGCTCGGCGCAGACCTGCTCGGGCACGTCCAGCACGATCGCCACCGGGAGCACATCGTGTTCCCGTGCCAGCCGCACCAGCTGGGCGCGTGCCTCGGACTGCACGTTGGTGGCGTCGACGACCGTCAGCCGGCCGGCCGCCAGTCGCTTGCCCGCGATGAAGTGCAGCACGTCGAAGGCATCGCCGCTCGCGCTCTGATCGTTCTCGTCATCGCTGACCAGCCCCCGGCAGAAGTCGGAGGAGAGCACCTCGGTCGGCTTGAAATGCCGTGCGGCGAAGGTGGACTTGCCGGATCCGGTGGCCCCGACCAGCACCACGAGCGAGAGGTCCGGCACGGGCAGCGTACGCAGCGCCGCCGCCGGCACTCCCCCGCGCTCCTGCTGGGCCCCGTCCCCCCGAGCCCCGCCCTCCTGCTGGGTCCCACCCACCTGCTGGGTTCCGACCTCCTGCTGGGTTCCGCCCTCGTGGGTTCCGCTCCCCTGCTGGGGCCCATGCGCCCGCTGGGTCCCGTCCGCCTGCTCACTGCGGTCGACGTCCGTCATGCCGCGACCTCCTTCCCCGTTACCGGACCACCACGGCCCGCGCCAACGCGGTCCGCACCCTTGCCGTCCTCACCCTTCACACCACTGCTGTCCTCACCCCGCACGCGGAAGTGCGCGAGCTGGGTGGGCGGACCGACCTCCGGGTCGTCCGGCCCCACCGGGCCGAAGGTCACCCCGTACCCGTGCCGCTCCGCCACCTTGCGCGCCCACTGCCGGAACTCCTCGCGCGTCCACTCGAAACGATGGTCGGCATGCCGCACATGGCCGGCCGGCAGTGACTCCCAGCGCACGTTGTACTCGACGTTCGGGGTGGTCACCACGACCGTCCGCGGCCTGGCCGCCCCGAACACCGCGTACTCCAGCGCCGGCAGCCGCGCCGGGTCGACATGCTCGACGACCTCGCTCAGCACCGCCGCGTCATACCCCTTCAGCCGGCTGTCGGTGTACGCCAGCGACCCCTGCACCAGCCGTACGCGCTCCGACTGCCGCTCGGACATCCGGTCCAGCCGCAGCCGGCGCCGCGCCTCGTGCAGCGCCCGCATCGACACATCCACCCCGACGATCTCGGTGAACTGCCCCTCCTTGAGCAGCGCCCCGACCAACTGGCCCTGGCCGCAGCCCAGGTCGAGCACCCGGGTCGCCCGCTCCGCACGCAGCACCGCAAGGATCGCCTCCCGGCGCTGCACGGCGAGCGGCACCGGCTTGTCCTCGGTGTCCGCCTCCTCGTCCACCGCGTTGTCGAGTTCCTCCGCCGCGACATCGTCCGACTCGGCCAGCCGCTCCAGCTCCAGCCGCTCCATGGCCCGGCGCGTCAGCGCCCACCGCCGGGCGAGATAGCGTCCGACGATCAGCCGCTGCTCGGGGTGGTCCTCCAGCCAGCCCTCACCGGCCCGCAGCAGCTTGTCCACCTCGTCGGGCGCCACCCAGTAGTGCTTGGCGTCGTCCAGCACCGGCAGCAGCACGTACAGATGCCGCAGCGCCTCGGCGAGCGTGCGCTCCCCCTCCAGGACGAGCCGCACGTAGCGGGAGTCACCCCACTCCGGAAACGTCTCGTCCAGCGGCACCGGCTCGGCCCGCACCGCCCACCCCAGTGGCTCGAACAGCGCACGCACCAGCTCCGCCCCGCCCCGGGCGGGCAGCACCGGCACCTCGATACGCAACGGGATCGCCCGCCCCACCAGCTCGGGCCGCGCCGCGCACTGCCCCTTCATCGCGCTCGCGAGGACGCTCCGCAGCGCCACGGCCAGCAGCGAGGAGGCCGCATACGGCCGGTCGTTCACATACTGACCGAGCGCCGAATCCGGAGCGCCACCGCGGCCCTTGCCCCGGCTCCGTCGGACCAGGGCGATGGGATCGACCTCCAACAGCAGCGCCGCCGTGCAGCGTTCCGCGTCCGCCTCCGGGTAGAAGACGTGCGCGGTGCCGTGCGCCGTCGAGAACTGCTGCGACTTGTCAGGATGCTTGTGCAGCAGAAATCCGAGGTCGGTCGCCGGACGGTCGGTGCTGCCAGTGGTGGTTATCGTCAGGAACACCCGTCCGAGTATTGCCGCACCACGCGCCGGCCCCCACCGATTTTCCAGCGGCCCCGTCGGCCCGGAACCTCCTTGCCCGGTACGCCGGCAGCCCGGCCGCCGTTCCCAGCCGACCCCAGGCCCGCTCATGACATCTCAGCTCAGCAGATCAGTTCAGCTCAGTTCAGCTCAGCTGCGACTGCACCTGCGTGGAGATCAGCTCGAGGTGGTCCAGATCATCGAGGTCCAGCATCTGCAGATAGATCCGGGAGGCACCGACGGCTGCGTACCGCCCGATCTTGTCGACGACTTCCGCGGGTGAGCCCGCGAGGCCGTTGGCCTTCAGTTCGTCCACCTCCCGTCCGATGGCCGCGGCCCGTCGCGCCACCTCCGCGTCGTTCCTGCCCACGCAGGCCACGAGGGCGTTGGAGTACACCAGGTCGTCGCCCTTCCGCCCGGCGGCTTCGGCGGCCGCCCGCACCCGCCCGAACTGGCGCTCGCTGTCCTCCAGCGAGGCGAAGGGGATGTTGAACTCATCGGCGTACTGCGCGGCCAGCCGCGGCGTACGCGTCGCACCGTGTCCGCCGACCAGCACCGGCACCTTGCCCTGCACGGGCTTGGGCAGCGCGGGCGACTTCTCCAGCCGGTAGTAGGTCCCGTCGTAGCTGAACTCCTTTCCTGTCTCGGTGGCCCACAGGCCGGTGATGATCGCCAGCTGCTCCTCCAGCCGCGCGAACTTCTCCTTGGGGAACGGGATGCCGTACGCCTTGTGCTCGTCCTCGAACCACCCCGCGCCGAGACCGAGTTCGACCCGTCCGCCGGACATCTGGTCGACCTGGGCCACCTGAATGGCCAGCACCCCCGGCAGCCGGAAGGTCCCTGCCGTCATGAGCGTGCCGAGCCGGATGCGGTTGGTCTCCCGGGCCAGGCCCGCCAGCGTGATCCAGGCGTCCGTCGGGCCTGGCAACCCGTCGACATTGCCCATGCTCAAGTAGTGGTCGGAGCGGAAGAAAGCGTCAAAGCCGAGGTCCTCGGTGGCCTTGGCTACCTTGAGAAGCGTGTCGTAGGAAGCCCCCTGCTGGGGCTCGGTGAAGATGCGAAGTTTCATACCTCCATCCTGCACACGGCACGGCAGACCAACCGTCACGGCATGTCGATCCACCAGGTCGGACCCGCACCCGGTCAGCCCCACGTCACCTGAGGCATCCCGGTGAGTGTGTGATCAAAGCTGGGCGTGTGAGCAGAGGGCGAATGAGGATTGCGGTGGCGCGCGGGGGTGGCCCCAGCGGCGTCACGCCGGGCCGGGGGGGCGGGGCACCGGACGGTGCCGGTGACGATGACAGTGGCGGTGCCGGTGCCGGTGGCGGTGACGGTGGCGGTCGCGGGCGAATGCGGAATGGGGCGGCAGGGGGGAGGCCGGCACGACGGTGGGCCGATCGCCACGTGCTGACGGACCTGCCGTCGGCGTGTGGGGCGTGAGCACTCCCTGCCCGCGGGCTGGACGTGACACCGCCCGGGGCATGCGTCCCGCGCGAACGCGGTCCCTGTGGCTGCGGGACTGTCCGACGTTTTCGGGTCGTCGTCGCGCTCCCGTGTCAGGCAGGATTCGGGTCACGCACCTCCAGCTTCTCCAATATCCCGGACACCCGGTCCCTGGCTTCATCGACCGTGTCCATCGCCTCGACACAGGTCCAGTACATCCCCTCCTCGTCCGCCAAGAGCACCACTGCCACCAACGCCTCACACACATCTCGCAGCAGCAGGCTCAGGTTCGTTAAAGCCGCTCTGACATCGCGTACTTCGGTCAGCTGCGCTGCGCGCAGCCCGACGGTCGCCGACCCCGGGCACAGCAGTCCCCCGCTGAACCGCCCGCCCGCGTCGCCCAGTCCTCGGGCTCTGGACCGCACTGCGTACGGCCCGAATATCGCGAGATGGCTTCCTATCGCCTCTGCCAGAGCTTGCGCCTGCCACGCCTCGACGAGCACGTCCTGAACCGTGGTCGCCTCCGCCAGACCGCGCCGACTGACCGCGATGATCCGCACCGCGTCCATCCGTTCCCCTCCTTCCCACTCACTCGCATGCACCCCGCACTCTCTTCACTACCCAGAGTGAGGGTCAACAGCCAAAAAAGCCAGGGGAATTCGCAAATCTATGGACAAGCAAGGCGTTGTGGAAAGATCAATGACTCCATAGAGTGACGGACGGCCGGTACGTACTCGCCCCGCTTCCCCTGCACCACAGCCGCCCCACGCTTCACACGACCGGCACAGGTCACGAAGAATGCCGAAAACGACCCGTCTGAGCGCGCCGGGCCAGTCCGAGCGAGCCCCGCGCCCCCGCAGCCCCCGCGCCGCAAGCGCGACCGAGCGGCCCACGCGGTTCCGGCAAGCAAGCGGGGCGGGGACCAATGCCCCGCCCCTCCGCGCCCAGCACTCTCGCGCGGCGCCTTGGTCCTCCCGCGCCTCGTCCGCGCGCCTACCCCTCCCGCCCCCGCCCCTCCCCTTCCTCGCGATCATCGCGCTCCGCGGTCCGGTCCGCCCGGTCCGGCCGTGCCCGACGTACTGCCGGGAAGCGCGTCTCATTGCGCTCGATCTTCGCGGCGAGCGCCGTCAGGGCGTCGATCCCCAGCGCCTCGCAGAACTGCAGCAGATACGCCAGCACATCGGCGACCTCGTCCTCGACCCGGCCGGCCGACCGCGGATCCGACATCACCGTCGCGGACTCCTCCGGCGTCAACCACTGGAAGATCTCGACGAGTTCCGCGGCCTCGACGCTCAGCGCCGCGGCCAGGTTCTTGGGGGTGTGATACTGCTGCCAGTCCCGCGCGGCGGCGAATTCGGCCAGCCGCCGCTGCAACGCATGAAGATCCTCGCTCATGCCCCTAGGTGTAGCACCTGCACACCTGGCAGCCCCTCGGCGACCGACGGGTCCCGCACCGTCCCCAGCAGCCGGACGTGCCCGCGCTCAGCCATCCGTACGGCCAGCGACACCAGCTCGCGCGCCTGTCTGCGGTCCATGCAGCGGTCCATCCCGTCCGCCATGACCGTCATCTGCTGATGAGCCGACGGAATCTCCCCGGCCGGGTCCATGGCCAGCACTCCCGGCCCGGTGAGCAGTACCAGGGCCAGCGCGAGGAACCTCAGCTCACCGTCACCGAGCTGCTCGACCGGCATCTCGCCCAGCACCCCCCGGTCGAGCACGACCTGCACGCCCGCCTCACCCAGCCCTCCACCGGACTGCGCGCCGGCCGTGCCACCGCGCCCCGCCGCAGGCACGGCCGCGGCGGCCCCCGCGCCGGTCGCACCCGAAGCCGTCATCCGCGAGGCCGTCACACCCGCACCCGTCGCGCCCGCACCCGTCGCGCCCGAACCCGCCGCACCCGCACCCGTCACGCCCGCCTGCCGCGGCACGGCGCGCAGCCCGTCGACCGGCCCGACGCACGCCTCCCTCACCGCCGCCACCAGGACCGCGTGCCGCCGTGCGCACTCCTGGCTGGTGCGCGCCAGTACCGCGGGCAGGTTGTCGCAGGACGACCGCAGCCGGCCCTCGTCGTGGCCCTCTCGCGCCTTCCCCGCTCCCTTGCCCCGGCCGCCCCGGACGCCACTTCCCCGCCCCGCACTCCCCCCGGCACCGCCGGCACTAGCCGTAGCGCCCGTAGCGCCCGCAGCGCCCGGCAGACCCGCGCCGCCCGCAGCACGCGCACCGCCCGTCCCGCGCATGACCTCCGGCCGCGGATCGCACACGAACGCCGACCGCAGTGCCACCACGACTTGCTCCGCCGCGGCCAGCACCAGCCGCTGGCCGGCCGTCTTGCCCGCGACACGCAGCGGCAGCAGCGAGGTGCCGAGCCGGTCGTCGGGGAGCGGTGCGCGGGTCACCGGGGTCGCGCCCGCGGTGTGCCATGCCGCCTGGACGGCGGGGCGGTCCGGATCGGTGAGCGCGGTGGTCAGCAGCGTTTCGCCACCGCCGGTCAACCGCTCACCGACGATGCGCAGTTCGGGCTCGGCCTGTACGGCGAGGTCGAGGCTCACGGGCCCGGCCGGGCCGCTGACAGTGCAGCCGATCCGGAAGCCGCGCCGCCCCTGGTCGTCGGGGCGCGCGCCCGCCGGCACACAGGCCGACGGGCCGCCCGCGACATCCCGTACGGCCCGTGCGAGCGATTGCCCGCTCCCGAGCCGCGCGAGGATCTCGTACGCCTGTAACGCGCTGGACTTACCGCTTCCGCTTCCGCCGCTCAGCAGGGTCAGCGGACCGAGCGGAAGGACGACGCCACGATGGGCCTTGAAGGCGGACAGCCGTAACTCGGTGACCGCCGGTCGCTCACTGTCGGAATTCATGCGGGGACGCTATGCAACGCCCGGACCGGAGAACCGTTCCGCCCGACAGCTCTTCCTACGAACGGGGGACGGCTCCCGCTACCGACTCGGCGACTTCGGTGCCCACCGGGGCGAGCAGGAAGACGTTGGTGTCGACCCGGTGCATCCCACTGCCGAGCCCGAAGACGACACCGCTGGAGAAGTCCAGGATGCGCTTGGCGACGTCGGTGTCGGCGCTGCTGAGGTCCAGCAGGACCGGGATCTGCGCCATGAGGTACTCGGCGACCTCACGTGCGTCCGCGAAGGTCTGCACGCGGATGACGATGAACCGCCGCATCTCCTCCGCCGGTTCCTCGTCAGGGAGGGCGCGGTGGTCGGGCCAGGAGGGCCATTCACTGCTGCTGCGGAGCGGGACGACCTCGGCGAGCCCTTCCCACTGCTCGTCGGTGGCATCTGGGCCGTTCACCGAATCACCTCACCCAGAGGAGCGCTGGCTGTCTGCGGTATCTGCATCGCACAATTCTAGGGATAAACATACAAAGCTCGGCGGACGCGACACACGCCGCGGACGCCCCTTTCCATCCTGCACCATGCCCCTTGACCTGTGCTGACATCCGCGGCAGATATCCTGCGTCGAGATTCTGTGTGCCTGTTCATCCCCCCTTGTGAAGGAGGTCGGTTCTGTCGTGAGCACTGATCCTCCCGGCCGTCGGCCACGTAGCCTGCGCGGCCTGCGCAAACCAGCGAAGAAGCGGCCCTCCGGGCCCTCGCCCGTCACGCCGCCGGACGATTCCGGGCCCGCTCGGCCCGCGGACGAGAACAGCAGCAGCGTCATCACCGCCGCGCTCTATCAGGACGGGCACCGCGTCAGTACCCACGACAGCCTCGCGGATACGTTCCGCCAGCTGCGCGATACCCCCGACACCATGGCGTGGATCGGGCTGTACCACCCCTCACCCTCCGAACTGGTCTCCCTGGCCTCGGAGTTCGACCTCCATCCGCTCGCCGTCGAGGACGCGATGGAGGCCCACCAGCGCCCCAAACTGGAACGCTACGGCGGCACCCTCTTCGTTGTCCTGCGCGCCGCGCGCTATCTGGACGACCCCGAAGAGGTCGACTTCGGCGAGCTGCACGTCTTCGTCGGCCGGGACTTCGTGATCACCGTCCGGCACGGCGGCGCACCCGACCTCTCAGCCGTCCGCCGTCGCCTGGAGAGCGCCCCCGAACTCCTCAAGCGCGGTCCCGAAGCCGTCCTCTACGCGATCCTCGACGCCGTCGTCGACGGCTATGAGCCGGTCGTCGCCGGGGTCCAGAACGACATCGACGAGATCGAGACAGAGGTCTTCGGCGGCGACCCGTACGTCTCCCGGCGCATCTATGAACTCTCCCGCGAGGTCGTCGAGTTCCAGCGCGCGACCCGCCCGCTCAACGGCATGCTGGAGAGCCTCACCGCGGGCTTCGAGAAGTACGCCATCGACGAGGAACTGCGCCGCTACCTGCGGGACGTGGCCGACCACGTCCTGCACACCACGGACCGGGTGGACGGCTTCCGGCAGGCTCTGCAGGACATCCTCGCCGTCAACGCGACGCTGGTGAACCAACAGCAGAACGCCGAAATGCGCGCCCTGGCCGAGGCCGGCTTCGAGCAGAACGAGGAGATCAAGAAGATCTCCTCCTGGGCCGCCATCCTCTTCGCGCCGACCCTCGTCGGGACGATCTACGGCATGAACTTCGGCCACATGCCGGAGCTGCACTGGTCGTTCGGCTATCCCTTCGCCATCGTCCTGATGGCGGTGGTCTGCATCAGCCTGTACCTCATCTTCAAGCGGCGGGACTGGCTCTGAGCGACGCGCGGGCATGAGGTGACGCCTTGCATGCCATGCCGTCCTGTCAGACCGATCGTGCAACCGGCGGCGGATCAACGGGCGTTGGTCAGTCGCCTATGAAGTACAGCTCTTCCATCGTCCGGGTGTAGGACTCGGTGTGCCGCACGCGGAAGACGGAGGTCTTGAGGCTTGCCATGGGCCACGGGTCGGCCTCTCCCAGTGCGAGGGTGGCGAAGTCGGCCCATGCGACGTCGCCGGGATCGGCGTCGAAGTCGATGTCATGCTCTTCCAGGACGTCGGCGCCGATGCCCAGCGCCGCCGCGACGGCATGAGGGTCACCGGTCAGTTGCCACGGATCCATCGTGGGCCACCCCGAGGCGTGGAACATCGGCCCTTCCGGCAGGTGGATGATGTCCTCGGTATGGTCCTCGCCGCAGTCCACCTCGACCCGGCCGACGATCCGCGCGTCGGGGAACCGCTCCCGCAGCCTGGTCACCTCGTACAGCAGGGGGGTGCCATTGCCGTCGTCGACCATCGCCGGATCCGATATCGCCAGCACGTTGCCCCAGCACCCGACCTGGATGACATCCAGGTCCGCGCGCGTCGCCAGATAGGGGGTCGCGTAGGCGACCACCGGGTCGAGCTCTTCGAGGACCGCGTCGACGGTCGGGAACGCCTCGGCGAACGCCCGTGCCGCGACGGGGTCGTTGGGCGGCAGGTCCTCGGCGCGGACCGCGAACGGGGGTTGCAGGACGGTGATGTTGTAGTGGCCACCGCCCCGGACCATCCGGTCGGACGGCCGGGTCCAGAAGTTGATGTCAGTCATGCGCGGCACCATAGTGCGGGGCACTGACAACGCACTCGCTGGACGGGGCTCGCCAACTCCCGCCGGCCTGCGCGGTGTCAGCTGCCCGGGCGCCGACCCGGGCCGGGCTACTTCAGCAGCCGTGACAGACGGCGGTCGGCCAGCGGCTTGCCGCCGGTTTGGCAGGTGGGGCAGTACTGCAACGCGGAATCGCTGAACGACACCTCGCGGATCGTGTCGCCGCAGACCGGGCAGGTCTCGCCGGTGCGCCCGTGTACCCGCAGCCCGCTCCTCTTCCCCTCCTTGAGGTCCGCCGGCGCCAGCCCGCGGGCCCGTTCGACCGCTTCGCCCAGCGTCGCGCCGACCGCCGTGTACAGGCGGGTCACCTCGTCCTCGGACAGCGTGGCGGCCAGCTTGAACGGCGACATCCGCGCCGCGTGCAGGATCTCGTCCGAGTAGGCGTTGCCGATCCCCGCCAGCACGCTCTGGTCCCGCAGGACTCCCTTGATCTGCCGCCGCTCCCCCGCCAGCATCCCGGCGAAGGCAGCCCCGGTGAAGTCCTCGGACAGGGGATCGGGCCCCAGCCGCGCGATCCCCGGCACCTCCTGCGGATCGGCCACGACATACACCGCGAGGTGTTTCTGGGTACCCGCCTCAGTCACGTCGAAGCCCGCCCCGTCCGGTGCGGAGAGCCGCACCCGCAGCGCCAGCGGTCCCTTGCCCGGGCGGGGCGGCGCCGCCGGCAGCCGCTCGCTCCACCGCACCCACCCCGCCCTGGCCAGATGCATCACCAGGTACAGCCCGTCGGCCCGCAGCGCCAGAAACTTCCCGTGGCGCGTCACCCCGTCGAACGTCCGCCCCTCCAGCGCGGTCACCGGCGGCTCGAAGGTCTTCAACGCGGCCACCGACACCGGATACACCCGCGCGACCGTCCGGCCGGCCAGCCGCTCCTCCAGGAACCGGCCCAGCGCCTCCACCTCGGGCATCTCAGGCATAACCCCAGTCTGACCCGCCCCGCACACGCCCGCACGAAAGACCATCGGCCGCACCCCACGAACGAGGGCGACGGCCCGTGCAGCCGAGCCGGGCGCGGTCTCCGCAGTTCAATCGGGTGCGGCGGCCCGTACCGGCAGGTCGGAGCCGTTCGGTGGAGGGCTTCGGGCGGTTCTGCGCTACCCGATGGGGCCCTGCAGTCCACCGCCGCCGGTGGGAGAGGTCGGCCGGTAGTGGTTGATCAGGCCCGCGTGCTGGTTGGGGCGGGCGGGCCGGTGGGAATCGGGGTGGTCAAGGCGCGGCCGGCGGCCATGCAGCACAAACCCCGCAATGCGGGAGGTTAACCGGCTCAGGCTGGCTTTCATCAGTCCTCCGCTCGAAGCGTTCGGGTACGACAACTCTACGCGCGAAGGGATGGGAATTTCCGTCAAGTCGGCTTGGAATTCGTGGGAGTTGGGGCCACGGCAGTGTGCCAATGACGGTGGACGGGCTCAGGCCCGCCGTGCCGGCCTGAAAACGCTCTGACCAGGGCGTTCAAGGAACGTCCAAGGTTGCCGCAAGGTGGCGCCCGCACTCTTGTCGAGGAGAAGAGGAAGAAGAGGAGACGGAGGGCCGCGGGTCTTTGCCCCTTCGGAAGGGGCCGTGCTCAGCGTCCGGTCCGTCTGCCGTTCGACTGGCGACCAGAGGAGTCACATGCGTAAGAAGATCGCAGCACTGGCCCTTGCCTGCGGTGCCTTCACGGCGCTCGCCGCACCCATGGGCACCGCCCAGGCGCTGCCCGCCCCCGGCCAGGCAGCTGCCGGGTCGTGCGCCCGTCCTTGGCACGACGGCAACACGTACGGATACGGCTGCACGGGGTATCCCGCGGGCTACAAAGTCCAAGCTTCGGCGCAATGCAACAACGGCGGTTGGGCGTACGGCAACAAGGTCTCGATATCGGGCAGCGGTTACGGGTGGTCGTACGCCTACTGCGCCGGCAAGGGCGGCTACAAGCTCGGGACGGGCGGTTACCTCATCCTCGGTCCTGCGTAGCTTCGTGCCGGTGTGGCCTCGGCTCGGCGCGCGGTCTGCGGGTGGCCGCGGGCGGGGGCGGTCGCCGCGTTCGGGCGTAGCGGCCCGAACGCGGCGGATTTCGAGGCCGAGGGGGCCTTCGATGCGCCGCCGGACGCCCTGGTGGGGGGGCCTGTGGGGGCGGGCGGGTCAGCGGGCCAGGCGGCCCAGGAGGGAGGAGGCGGCCGCGATGCCGAGGGCGGCGGAGCCGACGAGGACGCCGAAGTCCAGGGCCAGATGGGCGTGGGTGCCCAGCAGCAGGCCGCGTAGCGCGTCGACCTGGTAGCTGAGGGGGTTGATCCGGCTGACGGTCTGGAGCCAGCCGGGCATGATCGCCACCGGGTACAGGGCGTTGGAGGCGAAGAACAGCGGCATGGTGATGGCCTGGCCGATGCCCATCAGGCGGTCGCGGGTCAGCACGATGCCCGCGATGCTCATCGACAGGCAGGAGAAGAAGGCCGAGCCGAGGACCACCGCGACGGCCACGCCTAGCAGGCGCAGCGGGTTCCAGGTCATGGCCACGCCCAGCAGGGCGGCGATGACGATCACGACGACGGCCTGGATCAGCGCCTTCACCCCGGCGGCGAAGCCCTTGCCGGCGATCAGGGCGGAGCGCGGGGTCGGGGTCACCAGCAGCTTCGTGAGGATGCCGGCGTCCCGCTCCCAGATGATCATGATGCCGTAGAAGATCGCGATGAACATGGCGGACTGGGCGATGATGCCGGGCGCCAGATAGTCGATGTACGGGATGCCGCCGGTGGGAATGGCCTTGATGCGGGTGAAGGTCTCGCCGAAGACCAGGAGCCAGAGGGCCGGCTGGACCGCCCGGGTGTACAGCTCGGTGCGGTCGTGGCGCAGCTTCTGGAGTTCGACCACGCACATCGCCACGACCCGGGCGGGCAGCACCCGCCAGCCGGTGCGGGAGCGCGGCGGGACGAGCAGCAGGTCCAGCCGGCCGCTGCCGGTGGGGCCGTCAGCCGACGCGGTGTGCGGTGCGGCGGGTGCTTCGGACATCGCGGAAGTCTCCTGACCGCTCGTCGAGGCCGCTGCCGGCGACGTCCCGGAAGACGTCCTCAAGCGTCGGCGTGGCGTCGGCTGAGCGCGAGGCGAGTGGTGCGGAGGAAGGCGTGGGTGGGGTGGCGGCGGTGGCGGTGGCGGCCGCTCGGCGGCGGGTGCGCAGGGCCTCCTTGAGGTCGTCCGGGGTCCCGAGGGCCCTGATGCGGCCGAGGTGCATCAGGGCCACGCGGTCGCAGTACTGGTCGGCCTCGTCCATGTAGTGGGTGGTGACCAGGACGGTCATGCCGGTGGCGGCGCGTACGGCGTTGATGTGTTCCCAGACGGACGTGCGGGCGATCGGGTCCAGGCCGATGGTGGGCTCGTCGAGCATCAGCAGACGGGGTGCGCTGACCAGTGCCTGGGCGAGTTCGAGGCGGCGGATCATGCCGCCGGAGTAGGTCTTGGCGAGCCGGCCGGCCGCTTCGGTGAGGCCGACGGCGGCCAGCGCCTGGGCGACACGCTCGGTGCGCTCGCGGCGCGGGACGTCGAAGACCCGGGCGAACAGCGTGACGTTCTCCCGGCCGGTCAGCCCGGCGTCGGCGGAGAGCTGCTGCGGGACGTAGCCCAGCAGCCGGCGGACCGCCATCCGCTCCTTCGCCGCGTCATGGCCGTACACCCGCACCGTGCCGGCCGGCACGGGCAGCAGGGTGGTGATGCAGCGGATCAGGGTGGTCTTGCCCGCGCCGTTCGGGCCGAGCAGGCCGAAGACCTCGCCGGGGCGTACGGAGAGGTCCACGCCGTCCACGGCCGTGGTCTCGCCGAAGGAGTAGCGCAGGGCCCGGCAGGTCACGGCGTCGGGCCGGGGACCGCCGTCCGGGGTCGGGCGGCGCTCGCCGTCAGTGGTCATGGGCCTCCTCCGTCTCCTCGCTCAGGTTGTGGGCGAGCCTGCGCAGTGCCGGGAGGGCCGCGGCCAGCGCCGCCTGGTCGGCCTCGGACAGCCGCGCGACCTGCTCGCGTACCAGGGCACTGCGGCGGACCTCCCAGTCGTGCAGCCGGGACCGCGCGGCCGGGGTGGGGAACAGCAGGGCCGAGCGGCGGTCGTCTGGGGCGGTCTCGCGGCGCAGACAGCCGGCCCGGGTGAGCTGGTTGACGAGGGTGGAGACCGAATTGCCCGCGAGGCAGAGTTCCTTCGCGGCGGCCGACACCCGTATGCCGGGGCGGTCGGTGACCAGGCGCAGGAGTTCCACCTGCGCACCGCGCAGGCGGGGGACGGTCAGGCCGGCCCGCAGCCGGCGCCGGATGAGGCGCTGGACGCCGGCCAGTACGTCGGCGAGCGAGTCGGGGAACTCCCCTGCAGCCATACCGCCGATTTTAGGTCTCAGTGAGAGCTAGTGGCATCCCGTAGGGGCGCGCTCAGCCCTCCTCGGGGGGCGGCGGCGGGGTGGGCGCCCCCGGGGGTGGCGCGATCTTCGCGTACGTCCGGACGGTGGCCGTGGCCGTCGTGGCGCCGGCGGCGGGCCGCGCACCGGGGACGTCGTCCCCCAGGAGGGCGTCGCGCCGCGCCCCGGGGTCCCAGCCGGTGTCCACCACGCGCTTCTGGAAGAGGATCGCGCCGCCCAGGAGGAGGGCGCCGAGGAGCAGCATCAGGACGACGCCCGCGGTGCTGCCGGTCTTGGCCGCGTTGCCGATCAGGGTGCCGAACCACCCGAAGTCGGCGTCGCCGAAGGTGGTGTTCTCCTTGCCGAAGGCGCCCAGCACCTTGAGCAGCAGGGCCGGCAGGAAGGTGATCAGCACGCCGTTGAGGAAGGCGCCGACGACCGCGCCGCGCCGGCCTCCGGTGGCGTTGCCGTAGACGCCGGCCGCCCCGCCCGTGAAGAAGTGGGGTACGAGTCCCGGCAGGACCAGTGCGAGGCCGAAGGCCGGGTGGAACGCCCAGGTGAGCAGGGCGAGGCCGGCCAGCCCGCCGGTGAAGCTGGCGAGGAAGCCGATGAGCACGGCGTTCTGTGCGTAGGGGAAGACGATCGGGGCGTCGAGCGAGGGCACCGCGCCCGGGACGAGCTTGCCGGCGATGCCCTGGAAGGCCGGGACCAGCTCGCCCAGGATCGTCCGGACGCCGAAGAGGATCACCGCGACCGCGATGCCGAACTGGAGGCCCTGCATGACGGACTTCATGACGTAGTTGCCGAGGCCGGTGGCCGCGCTGCCGCCGTCGGCCGCGAAGGCTTTGAAGGCGGCTGTCCGGCCGGCCCTGGCCAGGTAGGCCAGCGACATGACGACGTAGATCAGGACCATGGACAGCGCGGTGGCGACCATGGAGTCCCGCAGGAAGCGCAGGCCCTCCGGCAGCTTCATGTCCTCGGTGCTGCGGCTGCGCCTGCCGACGAGCTGGCCGGCGGCGCCGGCGACGATGTAGCCGGCGGTGCCGAAGTGACCGATGGCGATGCTGTTGTTGCCGGTGATGCGCTTGGTCCAAGGGTGCGCGAAGGCGGGCATGGCCACCAGGAGGATGCCGAGCAGGAGGCCGCCGACGGCCACGACGACCACCGACGACCGGCCCGAGGTCGCCAGCACCATCGTCAGCAGGGTCGCCATGAAGAGCATGTGGTGCCCGGTCAGGAAGACGTAGCGCAGCGGGGTGACGCGGGCCAGCACCAGGGCGACCGCGAAGCCGAGGATCATCAGCCAGGCGACCCGGGCGCCGAACTGCTCCTGCGCGATGCCGACGATCGCCTCGTTGGTCGGGATCACGCCGTGCGCGCCGGTCGTCCCTTGGATCATGCCGCCCAGCGGCCCCAGCGCGCCGACCACCAGCCCGGCGCCGGCGCCGATCAGCAGGAAGCCCAGCGTCGCCTTGAGGGCGCCGCCGGCGATCTGCCCGGCGGTCTTCCGCAGCGCGATCAGGCCCGCCGCCGTGATCAGGCCGATCAGATACGCGGGCTGGCTGAGGATCTCGTTCACGAGGAAGGTGGCGAGGGATATGAGCCGGTGCATGGTGGGTGTTCTTCGTCCTCTCAGGCGGCGCGGCGGCGTTCCCGGGGCCGCGGCTCAGACGTCGTAGGTGTCGCGGAGCACCCGGTCGGCCTCCGTACGGCTGGTGAAGTCCTCGACGACCCTCACCGGCACGCCGACGTCGCCCAGCGTCCGGGCGATCTCCCGGGAGGTGAGGATCGCGACGGCTTCGGCGGCCTTGCCCTTCGCCGAGATGGTGTCGGTGGCCTCCACCGTCACATGGCGGGCCCAGCCCCAGCGGTCGAGCACCTGCTCCAGCGTGTGCTTGAGGAACAGGCTGGTGCCGACGCCGTTGCCGCAGACGGTGAGGATCTTGTGGACGGCGCGGCCGGCACCGGGGCGCCGCTCGTCCGCTTCCGCCTCTCGCCCTCCCCCGCAACTGCGGTGTTTCCCGCGTCCGTTACGTCTCCCGCGTCCGCGGCGTCCACCGGGGCCGTCGGTTCGCTCTCGTCCCCCGCGAGTATCCGGCGCAGGTCCTCCGGGCCGGGTGCTTCCCGCAGTGCCCGGGTGGTCGCGGGGTCGGCGAGGAGCCGGGCGAGCGCGGCCATCGCGTCGGTGTGCGCGGCGGAGTCCCGGGCGGCGAGCGCCACGACCAGCCGCACCGGATCGTTGGACTCATGGCCGAACTCCACCGGCTCGGCGAGGCGTACCCAGGACAGCGCGGTCCTGAGCACGGCGGGCGAGGGGCGGGCGTGGGCGAGCGCGAAGCCGGGCGCGATGACGAGGTACGGGCCGTTCTCCTCGACGTTGCGGAGCATCTCCACCGTGTAGGCGTCGGTGGTGGCGTCCGCGTCCACCAGCAGTCCGCCCGCCGTCCGGATCGCTTCCTGCCAGTCCGCGGCACGGACGTCCAGCCGTACGGCCGCCGCGGGGAGAAGATCACTCAGCGCTGCCATGGCGGGGACTCTACAGAGGGCCAAGTGGCCTGTGCAGCAGCGCGGAAGCAGAAATTCCGGAGCGGTCGGCGAGGGCGGTCGCGACGGTCGTCCACAGGCCCGGCAGACGGCCTTGACAGTCCTTTGCGGGCGGAGAAGCCTGGTCCTTTCGGCAGTTGCCGGAAGTCGGGGGAAACCGGGGGAATCGGGGGACTCATGACGAGGTACACGACTGTGCGCGCGTCGGGTGAGACGCGAGGAATGCGCGAAAGACGAACGATGCTCCGCGGGCGCCGGGCCGCCGCTTTCGGCGCCGCGGCCCTCGCACTGGCCCTTTCGCTGACGGCCTGTTCGTCGGACGGAGGGAGCGAGCGGCCGGCGGGCGGCAGCGGGGGCTCGGCGGCCGCCGCGTCGGCGGACCCCAGCCCGACCCCGACCCCGACGGTCGACCCGGCCACCTACCGCCATGCCCTGAGCGGGGCGCTCGGCCCGCTCGACAGTGCGCTGCGCGCGGTGGACCGGGCGGGTGAAGGCGGCGCGCTGAACAAGGCGCTGGACACCGCGTCGGCCCGGGCCGACGCGGCCGCGGACGCCCTGCAGACCACCAGGACACCCGACGACGCCACCGCAGGCAACAGTCAACTGGCGTCTGCACTGAGGGCGTTGGGACAGGACCTGAAGAGCGCGCGGGGTGACGGCGGACGGTGCGCCACCTCACCGCGGGTGGAACTCGGCACGGCGCAGAGCCCGAAGAGCGTCCAGGAGGCCGGGCGGTCGCTGACCGCGCTCGGCTACGACGCCGGGCTGCGCCTGCCGCGTACGGAGCAGGCCAAGCACCGCAGGCTCGCCAACGGCACGCTCGTCCGCGACGGCAGCCGGGGCGGACTGGGGCGGCTGACGATCAGGAACGGCACCGGCACGGACGCGGTGGTGACGCTGACCCGCGGCAGCCGGACGGCCTTCTCGGTGTATGTCCGCCAAGGCTCCAACGCCACGATACGCAGCGTCAACAGCGGTGCGTACACGGTGTACTTCACCACCGGTGAGGACTGGAACAGCGCCAAGAGCTCCTTCACCCGCGGGTGCAGCTTCGAGAAGTTCGACGACAAGGCGAACTTCCGCACCGTCCGGGTCACCGGCGGCACGCAGTACACGGTGCTGACGTTCACCCTGAACAAGGTGATCGGCGGCAACGCGACGACGAGCCGGGTGTCGCCGGGCGAGTTCCCGTCGTGACGGGCCGGTCCGGGCCGCTGCCGACACGGCGGCCCGGACTCGGTATCGTGACGCCGCGTGGGCGACAGCACGTGGTGGACTCTGGCGATCGCGGCGGTGACCGGCGGCACGGCCGTGCTGGCCAGTTGGGTCACCAGTCGTGGCGTCACCCGGGCCGCGCGGATACAGGCCGAGAGCACGGCCCGCGCGCAGCGGGCCGAGCGGCTCCGCGAGAGCCGGCGCACGGCCTACCTGGACCTGATCGAACAGACCCACCGCATGGGCGAGTTGTTCTGGGAGATCTCCGCGGTGCTGCGGCTGCCGCGCTCGCAGGCCCGTACCGCCACGCTCGGTGAGCTGCACGACCGGGAGGTCGCCGAGTACCTCAGGATCCGGCGCTGTGCCCGGGTCGTCGAACTGGAGGGCCCCGCCCCGGCCGCCGTGGCGGCGCTCGCCCTCCAGAAGGCGACCCGCCCGTTCCACGTGGCCGTCACGGCCGAACTCGCCGGTGACACCGACCGCTCGGACGACTTCGACGCCGGCTTCCGCCCGTTCTGGGCGGCGCTGGAGACGTTCGTCGACGCGGCGCGGGAGGCGCACCAGTACGGGTGAACGGTGCGGCGGCCGCGCCCCGCTTCACGGGGACGGCGGCCGGCCGGACCCGTGCGGCGCGATCGCCAGGATGGCCACGTCGTCGTGGAAGACCCGGGTGTGGCGGGGCAGGTCCGTGTTGAGGAAGTCGATGACCTCGTCGGGGCCGGGGGCGGCGCCGTCGCCGAAGCGGTGCCGGAGGCGGTCGAGGAGCGGGTAGAAGGTGCCGTCGTGGTCGCGGGCCTCGATCAGGCCGTCGGTGCACAGCAGGAGGACATCGCCGGGGGCGAAGGGGTGGGTGTAGGCGACGGGCTCCTCGTCGGCGAGGGTGCCGAGGCCCAGCGGGAGGGCCGGCGGGCCGGTGAGGGCGGTGACCCGGCCGCCGGAGATCAGTACCGGTTCGATGTGGCCGTGGTTGACGATCGTCACCCGGCCGGCCGGGGCGTCGTACTCGACCAGGGCGGCGGTGACGAACAGTTCGTTGTCGCGCAGCTCGTCGGCCTCCCGGGCCATCCGCCGCTCCATACGGGCCGCGACGGCCAGCAGGTCACCGTCGTCGTGGGCGGCCTCGCGGAAGCTGCCGAGGAGGGCGGCGACCGTGCGGACGGCCTTCAGCCCCTTGCCGCGGACGTCACCGATGAGCGCGCGCTCGCCGGCCTCGGTGGCGCGGATGTCGTACAGGTCCCCGCCGACCATGGTGCCGACCTCGCCGGAGCGGTAGAGACCGGCCGCGAGGACGCTGCCGACCTCGTGCGGCACCGGGCGCAGCAGGGTGCGCATCAGCGCCTCGGCCACCGAGTGGGCGCGCACCAGGTGCCGCTCCTGGCGCTGCCGGTGGGCGGCCAGCGCGACGCCGAGCAGGCCGACCAGGAAGGTGTCGATGTAGGCGGCCACGTGGTGGGTCTCCCACAGCTGGTGGAGGTTGTGGCCGGTGCAGCACGGCGTGCCGGCCACCACGCCCTCCAGGACGAGCGCGCAGAGCGTGACGGCGGCGACGCCGAGGGGGCCGAGGGTGTAGGCGGCGACCATGGGCAGCGCGATCAGCAGGAAGCTCACCGCCCAGTCCGTGGGGGTCAGGGTCTCCAGCACCATGACGAACACGAGGTAGGCGAGCGGCAGCCAGCGCATCCACGCGGGGCGCCGGGGCACCTCGAAGCCGCTGTTGTCCACGGTCCCCGCGCGCGTCCCGGCCGGGCGGCCCCGGTCCGGCCGGCGCTCGCGAGGGATCCGTTCGAGCGCCGGCTCACCCGGTCCCGATCTGTACACACGGGCTCCTGATACGGCCGTGATCAAGAACCTCAGCCTCGCGTGCCCGGTGGGCCGGGCCCCGCCATTACTCCGTCGGCGGGCGTGGCCCGGGACCCGGCCGGTGCGCGGCGGTCAGGGCAGCGGGAAGGGCAGCTCGATGCCCGCGAGGGTGTCGGGGCAGCCGCAGGTGCGCTCCTTGGGGAGCCGGTCGAGGGTTTCCAGGACCAGGGCGCGCAGCCGCTCGGTGTTCTGGGCGAAGACCTTGAAGACCTCTTCTTGGGAGACGCCCTGGTGTGCGTCGATGCCCGCGTCGAGGTCGGTGACGAGAGCCACCGCGGTGTAGCAGAGGGCGAGTTCGCGGGCGAGCACCGCCTCGGGGTGCCCGGTCATGTTGACCAGCGACCAGCCCGCGGCGGCGTACCACTGCGACTCGGCCCGGGTGGAGAACCGCGGCCCCTGGATGACGACCATGGTGCCGCCGTCCGTCGCCCCGGCGCCGGTCGCGGCGGCCGCCTCCAGCACCGCCTCCCTGCCGTGGGCGCAGTAGGGGTCGGAGAACGAGACGTGCACCGCGCCCTCCTCGTAGAAGGTCTGGAGCCGGCCGCTCGTACGGTCCACCAGCTGGTCGGGGACGACGACGGAGCCGGGGCCCAGCTCGGGGCGGAGCGAGCCGACCGCGCACGGGGCCAGGATCTGGCGGACGCCCAGCGAGCGCAGCGCCCAGAGGTTCGCGCGGTAGTTGATCCGGTGCGGCGGCAGGGCGTGGCCGCTTCCGTGGCGCGGCAGGAAGGCGACCCGGCGGCCGCCGATCTCGCTGAGGGTGATCGCGTCTGACGGTTCGCCGTAGGGGGTGTCGACGGTGTGGCGCTCGGCGTCCGCGAGGAGTTCGTAGAAGCCGCTGCCGCCGATCACGGCGAGCTCGGCGGTGGGGGTGGTTGCGGTGCTGGTCATGTGTCCTGTCCGGGTCAGGGTGCCGCGGGGGCGGGAGCGTGCTCGGGGTCGGGGTCGGGGTCGGTGGGCAGGTGCAGTGCGGTCAGGTCGCCGAGGACGGGGTGGCCGTCGACGGCGGTGCCGCGGGGGTCGTCCGGGCGGCGTACGGCGAGGGTCTGCCAGCCGGCCTCGGCGGCGGCGTCCAGTTCGGCCGCCACGTCGCTGAGGAAGAGCGTGTGGCCGGGTGGCACCGCCAGGGCGCGGCTGATCGTGCGGTAGGAGCCCGGCTCGCGCTTGGGGCCGGCGGTGGTCAGGTCGAAGTAGCCGTCCAGCAGGCCGGTCAGGTCGCCGTGGTTGCTGTGGGCGAACCAGTTGCGCTGGGCGGCCGCCGAACCGGAGGAGTAGATGTGGCGCTCGATGCCGGCGGCCTGCCAGCGGGCCAGCGCCTCCGGTACGTCGTCGTAGACGTGTCCGTGCAGGGAGCCGTCGGCGTAGCCCGCCGCCCAGATCTCGCCCTGCAGCGCCTTGAGCGGGGCCGCCTTGACGTCGGCGTCGGTCCAGGCGTGCAGCGCGGCGACCGCGCCGGCCTCGTCGAGGCCCGGTGTCCCGGTCGCGGTGCGGAGGTCGTCGAGGATGCGCGTCCACCGGGGTTCGCCACGGTGGGCGGCGAACCAGTCGGCGAAGCGCTCGCGCGCGTACGGGAAGAGCACCGTGTGGACGTGGTCGGCGGAGCCGGTGGTGCCCTCGATGTCCAGGACGACGGCGCGTACGGGGGCGCGGCTCACCGGGCCGCCGGCCGGTGCGCGGGGGCCACGAGCTCGTCGAGGGAGGGGAAGGAGCGGGCGAGGGGGTCGGCGGTGAAGTCCCCCACCCAGCCGTCCTCCTCCTCGAAGAAGCGGATGGCCGCGAAGTCGGGGCGGGTGCCCATGTCGAACCAGTGCCGGGTGCCGGCCGGCACCGACAGCAGGTCGCCCGCCTCGCAGACCGTGGCGAAGACCTTGTCGCCGAGGTGGAGGTAGAAGCAGCCGCGGCCGTGGGCGAAGAACCGCACCTCGTTCTCGGCGTGGCGGTGCTCCTCCAGGAAGGTGGTGCGGGCCTTGGCGGCCCGCGCGGCGCTTTCCGGGTCGGCGGACGGGTGCAGCCGGGCCACGTCCACGACACGGAAGCCGTGGCGGTCGCACAGCTCACGGACCTCCGCGCCATAGCGGTCCAGCAGCTCGTCGCTGTCGTCCTCCGGGGCGACCGGGCCGCGCACCGGCCAGTGGTTCAGCTCGACGCCGTGGCCGGCGAGTTCGCCGGCGATGGTGGCGGCGTCGGTGGTGCGCAGCAGCACGGTGCCCGGTGCGTCGTCCGGCATCAGCTGAAGGAGCGTCATGCGGTCTGTCCCTCCCAGGGCGTGGTCTCGACCGCGGTCTCGGGCGAGACCGCGGCGGCCCGGGCCGGCCAGTTGCCGGCGTCGAGCAGCACGAGTTGGCAGATCGCCTCCAGGCACTCCAGCCGGTTGCGCGCCTGCGCCAGGTCGCGGCCCCAGACCGTGACCCCGTGCTCGGCGATGAGCAGCGCGGGCGGAGCGTCCGGCCGGTCCCGCAGGTGGGCCGCCACCTCGGTGGCTATCCTCCCGACATCCGCGTGGTTGGGGAAGACGGGAATTTCGGTGCCGGACGGATCGGCGAGGCCCAGGCCCTTGAGGAGTTCGAAGTCGCGCAGCGGCAGCCCGGTCCGGCCGGTCCCGGCCGCTTCCCGGGCCCAACGGCCGGCCACCGCCGTCGTGTAGGGGGCGTGCACGTGGATGACGGCCCGGGCGTCGGTGGTGCGGTACACCGCGGCGTGGATGGCGGTCTCCGCGGAGGCCCGGGGGCCGTCGGGGTCGACCGGCTGTGCGGTCCCGGCGTCCACGGCGACCATGTCACGGCCGGTCAGCTCGCCCTTGTCCCGCCCGCTGGCGGTGATCAGCGCGGTCGGCCCGGCGGGGTCCGGGCGGACGGATATGTTGCCCGATGTGCCGGGCATCCAGCCGCGCTCGTAGAGGGTGCGGGCCATGGCGGCCACCGCGTCGCCGAGCCGGTTCGCGTCGAGGAGTTCCGCGGGCTCCGCGCGCGGCCGGACGACCCGGCTCTCGGAGACGATCGCGGTGATCAGTTCGGCCGGGGTGACGTCGAAGGCGGGGTTGAAGACGGCGGTTCCGGCCGGGGCCACCGGGGCGCCGGCGCATTCGGTGACCTCCGCCGCCCCGCGCTCCTCGATCTTGATCCCGGCACCGGTCGCCAGGTCGGGGTCCCGGGTGGACTCGGGCGCGATCACCAGGAACGGGACCGCGCTGCGGGCGGCGGCCACCGCGATGCCGTACGTGCCGATCTTGTTCGCCACGTCCCCGTTGGCGGCTATGCGGTCGGCGCCGACCAGGACGCAGTCCACCATGCCGGTGGCGAGCGCGGCGGCGGCGGCCGAGTCGACGCACAGCCGGTGGGGTACGCCCGCCTCGCGCAGTTCCCAGGCGGTGAGGCGGGCACCCTGGAGCAGCGGCCGGGTCTCGTCGACGAGGACCTCGGCCACCCGCCCCCGGGCGGCGAGTTCGAGGATCACGCCGAGGGCGGTGCCGATCGCGGTGGTGGCCAGCCGCCCGGTGTTGCAGTGGGTGAGCAGCCGCAGCGGCCGGTCGGGCAGCAGGCCGACGAGCAGGTCCGCCGCGCGCCGCACCATCGCCCCGTTCACCTCCGCGTCCTCGCGCAGCATGGCCAGCCCCTCGTCGAGGACGGCCCGGTGGCCCTCGTCGAGGCGGGTGAGCACCCGGCGGACGGCCCACTCCAGGTTGACCGCGGTCGGGCGGGCCGCCACCAGGCGGCGGGCGTCCTCGCGCACCGCCGCCCGGTCGACGCCGCCGCCGGGCAGTTGGTGGCGCAGCGCGGACAGGGCCACGCCGAGGGCGCCCGCCAGGCCGATGGCGGGTGCGCCGCGGACGGCGAGGGTGGAGACGGCCTCGATGACCTCGTCCACCGTGCGCAGCCGGAGCTGCCGGGTGGCGTGCGGCAGGACGCGCTGATCGATGGTGACGATCGCGCCGTCCTCCCAGGAGAGCGAGGGCTGTTGGGCGTTCACGGGGACTCCAGGGGTTCGGTGGCCTTCAGCGCGGCCTCGATGACCGGTCCGGCCTCCGCCAAGGCGTCCGCCGTGACGATGCCGGTGTGGTCGCAGGCGACGGCGTAGCTGTCCACCCGGCCACCGAGGAGCGGATGCCAGACCTCGGATGCGGGGCCCGCGGGGTGTTTCGGGGCCGCCGCGTCGAGGAAGAGCACCTGCCCGGGGTATCTGCCCGGCCGGTGCTCCGCCAACGCGCGCACATTGTGCTGCGCGATCCGGAGCAGGGTGCCGACGGCCCGGTCGTCGAGGGAACCGAGGGCGCTGCCGGCCGCGCGCAGGGCGGCCGCGAGTGCCGCAGCTCCGGGGAGGCCGCCCTCGTACGGCGGTTCCGGCGCGGTGATGCCGTCCAGGGCGAGCGGGACCAGGGCGCCCGCGTCGAGCGAGGTGCCCCAGCCGAGCACGTCGCCGGGGAAGGCGTCGAGCAGCACCAGCAGGGCCGGCGCCGCACCCCGCACCGCCAGGTCGACCGCCATCTGCTGGGCGACCGTGCCGCCGAAGGACCAACCGGCCAGGATGTACGGGCCGTTCGGACAGATCTCACGCAGTCGCTCCAGATAGCCGGCGGCGAGCTCGCGGACCGTACGGGGGCCGGGCGCCCGGTCCGCGGTGAGCCGGGGGTCCTGCAGCGCGTGGACCGGGTGGCCGGCCGGTATGTGCCGCAGCAGTGCCGCGTAACACCAGCTCAGGCCGTTTGCCGCGGGGATCAGGAAGACCGGGGTGCGCTCGCCCTCGGCGCGGAAGGTGAGGACCTCGCCGAGGCCCTCCCCGTCGGTGCCCTTGTCCAGCAGGGCGCTCAGTCCGGCGACGGTCGGCGCCCGGAAGACGTCCGGTACGCCGATGTCCACGCCGAGCGCGGAGCGGATCCGGTGTGCCAGGCGGGTGGCCAGCAGGGAGTGCCCGCCGAGTTCGAAGAAGCCGTCGTCGATGCCGACCTGGGGGATGCCGAGGACCTCGGCGAACAGCCGGCACAGGACGGATTCGCGGGGCCCGCGCGGGGCCCGGCCGCCGTCGGCCGCCGCGAACCGGGGAGCGGGCAGCGCCCGTCGGTCGAGCTTCCCGTTGGCGGTCAGCGGGAGGGCGTCGAGCGTCATCAGCGCCGCGGGCACCATGTAGTCGGGCAGCCGGTCGGCGAGCCGGGCGCGGAGTGCGGTGATGTCCACCGGGGGCCCGGCCGGTTCCGGCACCACGTAGCCGACCAGCAGTTTGTCGCCGGTCCGGTCCTCGTGGACGGCGACCGTGGCCTGGCCGACGCCGGGCAGTGCGCTCAACGCGGCCTCGACCTCGGCGGGTTCGACGCGGAAGCCGCGGATCTTGACCTGGTCGTCGGCCCGTCCGAGGAAGACGAGCCGGCCGTGGGCATCCCAGCGGACCAGGTCCCCGGTGCGGTACATCCGCTCGCCGGGGCCGCCGAACGGGCAGGCCACGAAGCGCTCGGCGGTCAGCGCGGCCCGCCCGGTGTAGCCGCGAGCCAGCCCGGCGCCGGCCAGGTACAGCTCGCCGGGCACCCCGGCGGGCACCGGCCGCAGCGCCTCGTCCAGCACGTAGGCGCGGGTGTTGTCCATCGGGTGGCCCAACGTGACGCGCCCGCCGGCCCGTTCGCCGGGCTGCCAGGACGTCTGGGTGACGCACAGGGTGGTCTCGGTGGGCCCGTACAGCGCCCGTACGACGGTGTCCGGGCAGGCCGCCCGCACCCGGTCGACGGCCTGGCCGGAGACCGCGTCGCCGCCGGTCAGCACCTCGCGCACGGAGGCGAAGCAGCCGGCGTGGTCCTCCGCCACGGTACGGAACAGGCCGGCGGTCAGATGGACATGGGTGATCCGGTGCCGGTCGATCAGCCCGGCGAGGGCGTCCCCGTCGGTGGCGCCCGGCGGTGCGACCACCACGCAGCCGCCGGACAGCAGCGTCACCCAGATCTCGTAGGTGGCGGCGTCGAAGGCGTGCGGGGCGTGGAAGAGCACCCGGTCGCCCGGGCCGAGGCCCCAGCAGGCGTCGCGGGCCAGGTCCAGTACGCCCTGGTGCGTGGTGCCGATGCCCTTCGGCTCGCCGGTCGACCCCGAGGTGTACATGACGTAGGCGAGCTGGTCGGGGTGGACGTCCGGCAGCCCGGCCGGATGCGTGGCGTCGTCCGCGGCCGGTGCGCCGACGGTCAGGACGGTGTGCCGCCCGGCGGTGGCCGGATGGCCGCGGAACGCCTCGTCCACCAGCAGCACCGGACTGCCGGCCTCCTCGACGGCCGCCCGCATCCGCGTCACGGGGTGGGCGGCGTGCAGCGGCAGGTAGGCGGCGCCGGCCTTCAGGACGGCGAGCTGCGCCACCACCAGGTCCGCGGACCGCTCCATGAGGAGCGGGACCGGTGCGTCGGCGGACACCCCGGCCGCGACCAGCCGGCGCGCCAACCGCTCGGCCCGTGCCGCGAGTTCGGAGTAGGTGAGGGTGGTGCCGGCGTCGATCACGGCGGTGGCGTCGGGAGCGGTGGCCGCCCGGGCGTCGAAGGCGGTGACGAGCGAGCCCGGCGCGGACGGCCGGACGGCGCCCTGCCACTGCCGGGTCACCTGCGTCAGCTCCGCGTCGGCGAGCAGGTCCAGCTCACCGACCGGCCGGTCCGGGTCGGCAGCGGCCCGGTCCAGCAGCCGGAGCAGCCGCTCGCCGAGCGTCCGTGCGGTGGACTCGTCGAACAGGGCGCTGCTGTACGTCAGGGAGAGCTCCAGCAGGTCCTCGTCGGGACGCTCGTCGAACGCGAACTCCAGGTCGAACTTGGCGCCCTGGGCCCGTGCCCGGTCCGTGACGCACGTCGTCCCGGCGAGGTCCAGGCCGAGGTCGCCGCCGTACGCCCAGGAGAGCATCACCTGGAAGAGGGGGTGGCGGGCGAGCGAGCGGGGCGGCTGGAGCTCCTCGACGAGCCGGTCGAAGGGCAGGTCCTGGTGGCGGAAGGCCGCCAGGTCGGCCTCCCGGACCCGGGCGAGCAGCTCGCCGAAGGCGGGGTTGCCGGAGGTGTCGGTGCGCAGCACGAGCGTGTTGACGAAGAAGCCGGCCACCTCGTCGAGGAGTTCGTCGCCGCGCCCGGACACGACCGTGCCCAGCGGGATGTCGGTGCCCGCGCCCATCCGGGTCAGCAGTGTCGCCAACGCCGCCTGCACCACCATGAGTTCGGTTGCGTGGCCGGCGCGGGCCAGCCGCTTCACCCCTGCCCGGGTGGGTTCGCCGACGGGCAGCCGCAGGGTGCCGTACGCGGAGCCGGCCCGGGCCGGACGGGGGCGGTCGGCGGGCAGCGGCAGCTCCTCGGGCAGCTCGCGCAGCGCGGTGCGCCAGTGGGCTAGCGCGCGGGCGGCCGCGCTGCCGGGTACGGACTCCTCGTCGAGCCAGGCCCGCTGCCACAGCGCGAAGTCCGCGTACTGGACCGGCAGCGGCTGCCACTGCGGGTCCCGGCCGCGGCGCCGCGCGGCGTAGGCGACGGACAGGTCCCGGCCGAGGCGGCTCACCGACCAGCCGTCGCAGGCGATGTGGTGGGCTACCAGGACCAGCACGGAGCGGTCCGGTGCGGTGGTGAACAGCTCGGCGTACAGCGGGAGTTCGGCGGTCAGGTCGAAGACGTGCGCCTCGGCGGCGGCGACCGCCGCGGGCAGCTCGGCCGGGGTGCAGGCGGTCACCGGCAGGTCCGTGCGGGCCTGGTCCGGGGGCAGGACGCGCGAGGCCGGCTCGCCGTCGCGCTCACCGAACAGCGTCCGCAACGCCTCGTGCCGGGCGACGACATCGCCGAGCGCGGCGGCCAGCGCCTCCTCGTCCACCATGCCCTCGATCCGGGTGACCACCGGCACGTTGTAGGTCGCGCTCGGCCCCTCCAGTCGGTCCAGGAACCACAGACCGCGCTGGCCGGAGGAGAGCGGTACCGACGGCGGGCGCGGTGCGACGCGCACCACGGGGCGCCGCGCGGGCTCCTCGCCGTCCAGGTGCCGGGCCAGGGCCGCCGCCGTCTGGCTGCGGAACAGCGCCCGGACGCCGATCTTGACGCCCAGGACCGCCCGGATCCGGTTGACCATCCGGACGGCCAGCATCGACGTCCCGCCCAGGGCGAAGAAGTTGTCGTCGGCGCCGACGTCGGGGACGTCGAGGACCTCGGCGAAGAGACCGCGCAGGATCTCCTCCTGCGGACCGCGGGGCGCGGCGCCGGTACCGTCCAGTGTCATGGGAAGACCTCATCCGATGGGGTTCCGGTGGGGAGCGCGAGCGGGTCCGGTGGGAGTCCCGATCGGTCCGCGCCGCGGCCGGGGCGTTCCTCGCGTACTCGTCCCGTCGATGCACTCCCGATGCCCCCGAATGCGCTCTCCAGAAATACGAAGCGATACGAAGGGATGCGTGCGGATTTCGCGGAATGGCGCTTTCGGCGCCCATTGAACCCGCCCCGTCAAAGCCGCACAAGCACGGGAGGGTGTCCCGCCGGCGGGACGGCGGATGTTCCTTGACACTCATTCGGCCACCCGCCTACGTTGCCGTTCGCCGCCACCCGAGGGTGGCGAAAGACCGCAGCGAAAGCCGAATGCAGAACAGGGCAATCCATCGCGCGGAAAGGGGATTCGGCTTGCCGGAAGCGCCGGGCACCATCACCTCGGTATTTGCCGCGCGAGTGGGCGAGAACAAGGATTCCACCGCGGTCGGTCAAGGCGGTACCGCTCTCTCCTACCGGGAACTCGACGAAAAGAGCGATGTTCTCGCGCGGGCACTGACCGGTCTCGGGGCGGCGCCCGAGGACCGCGTCGGCATCCTGATGGAGCGCGGCGTGGACGTCGTCGTCGCGCTGTTGGGGACGCTGAAGGCCGGCTGTGCGTACGCGCCGTTGGACATCCGCTCACCCGCGGCCCGGCTGCGCACCGTCATCGAGGAGTGCGGCACCCGGCTCGTCCTCGTCGACAGCCCGGAGCGCGCCGCCGCGCTCCGCGACAGCTGCGGCGGCGGCCCCGGCGGAGTGGACGTCCGGGTGGTCGGTGAGCTGGCGGCCCGCGCCCTGCCGCCGGCCGCCGGGCCCCCGCCGGTGCACCCGCAGCAACTCGCCTACGTCATCCACACCTCCGGCTCGACCGGCCACCCCAAGGGCGTGGCGATCAGCCACCAGGACGTGGTGGCCTTCGCGGCGGACGCGTGCTGGGCCGGCATCGACCGGCGGGTGCTGCTCCAGTCGCCGCTGGAGTTCGACGCCTCGGTGTACCAGATCCTGGTCCCGCTGCTGCGCGGCGGGACCGTGGTCGTGGCGCCGCCGGGCCGGCTGGACGCGGCGCAGCTCGTACGGACCCTCGCCGAGGAGCGGATCACCTCCACCTTCCTCACCCCCTCGATGTTCAACGTGATGACGGAGGAGTCCCCGGACGCCTTCGCGCACGGCTGCCAGGTGTGGATGGGCGGCGAGGTCGCCTCCCCCGGCGCGGTCGCCCGGACGCTCGCGGCCTCCGGCCCGGGCTCCGTCGTCAACGTCTACGGCCCGACCGAGGTGACCGTCTTCGCCACCCGGCACCTCGTCACGGAGGTCGGTGACGGCCCCGTCCCCATCGGCTCCGCGCTGGCCGGGGTGCGCACCCGTGTCCTGGACGAGGAGTTGCGCCCGGTCGGTGCGGGCGAGGTGGGCGAGCTGTACCTCGCCGGGCGGGGGGTGGCCCGGGGCTACTGGGGACGGCCGGCACTGACCGCGGGCCGCTTCGTCGCGGACCCGTTCGCGGGCGACGGCAGCCGGATGTACCGCACCGGTGACCTGGTGCGCCGGCGCGGGGACGGGCTGCTGGAGTACTTCGGCCGGCAGGACAACCAGGTCAAGCTGCGCGGGTTCCGGATCGAACTCGGTGAGATCGAGCACCAGTTGACCCGCCGCGACGAGGTGGCCCGGGCCGCGGTCGTCACGCTCCCCGACCACCACGGCGGCCACCACCTCGTGGCGTACGTCGTGCCCGCCACGCCCGGCGCCGGGGGCGACTGGCCGGCCCGGCTCCTCGACGCCCTGCGGGCGCACCTGCCGGGGCACATGGTGCCCGCCGCCTGTGTGGTGGTCGAGCGGCTGCCGCTGACCAACAACGGGAAGCTCGATGTGCGGGCGCTGCCCGCACCGGTCTTCGAGGGCGCCGGACGGGCGCCGCGCAACCGGGCCGAGCGGCTGCTGTGCGAGGTGTTCGCGGACGTCCTGGGGGTGCCCGGGGTCGGCATCGACGACAGCTTCTTCGCCCTGGGCGGGCACTCGCTGACCGCGACCCGGGCGGCGGCGGCCGTCGCGGCGGCGCTCGGCGTGCGGCCGGGTCTGGAGGACCTGTTCGCGGCGCCGACGCCCGCCGGGCTCGCCGCGCGGCTGGCGGACCGGCCGGACACCGGTGCCCGGCTCGTCGGGCCGGCCGCCGCGCCCGCGGACGGGCCGGTCGCGCTCTCACACGCCCAGCGGCGGCTGTGGCTGCTCTACCAGCTGATGGCGGACGCCGACCCCGGCTATCACATCCCGCTGGTCTTCCGGCTGTCCGTGCCGGTGGACACCGCGGCGTTCGACGCCGCCCTGGCCGATGTGACGGCCCGTCACGAATCCCTGCGCACGGTCTTCCCGGCCGACGGCGAGACCGCCCACCAGCGGATCCTCGACCCCGCCGACGCCGAGGTCCGGCTCACCGTCACCGACTGCCGGCCCGCCGCACTCGACGCACTGCTGACGGCCGCGGTCCGGGCGCCCTTCGACCTGGAGACCGAGCCGCCGCTGCGGGTGACGCTGTTCCGCACCGGCGAGGAACAGGTCCTGCTGGTGGTGCTGCACCACATCGCCGCCGACGGCTGGTCCTTCACCCCGCTGTTCCGCGACCTGTCCCGGGCGTACGCGGCCAGGAGGGCGGGCGCGGTACCCGGCTTCCGGCCGCTGCCCGTCCGGTACCGGGACCACGCCGCCTGGCAGCGCGCGGCTCTGGGCGACCGCGACGACCCCGGCAGCCTCCTGGCCCGGCAGCTCGCGCACTGGCGTACGGCGCTGGCCGGCATCCCGCTGTGCACGCCGCTGCCCGGTGACCGCCCCCGCCCCGAGTGCGCCGGCGGCGCGGGCGCGGTGGTCGAGTTCACGGTGCCCGCGGAGCTGCGCCGGGAGCTGGACGAACTGGGCCGGGCCGCCGGCTGCACCCTGTTCGTCGTGCTCCAGGCCGCGCTGGCGGGTCTGCTGACCCGGCTCGGCGGCGGCGAGGACATCGTCGTCGGCACGCCGACGGCGGGGCGCTCCGACCCGGCGCTGGACGACCTGGTCGGCTTCTTCGTCAACACCGTCGTGCTGCGCACCGACACCTCCGGCAACCCCACCTTCGGTGAGCTGCTGCGCCGGGTGCGCGAGGCGTGGATCCCCGCGTACGCGCACCAGGACGTCCCCTTCGACCTGCTGGTGGAGGCCGTCAACCCGCCGCGCAGCCTGGCCCACCACCCGGTGTTCCAGATCGCGTTCGGCCTGCTCAACACCGAGGACTCGGCGCTCGAACTGGACGGCACCACCCACCACTGGCGGCTGGCGGGGACCGGCTCGGCGCGCTTCGACCTCGCGTTCGACGCGGTCAGCCGCACCGGCGCCGACGGCGCGCCCGGTGAGCTGGACATCAGCCTGGAATACGCCACCGAGCTGTTCGACCGGGCGACTGTGGAACGGCTGGCGGACCGGTACGTCCGGCTGCTGCGCGCCGCGGCCGCCGCACCGGACCGGCCCCTGCACACCTATGCCCTCGACCCCCGGGAGAGTCCCGCGCCATGAACCCCTTCGACGACGAGAACGGCACCTTCAAGGTCCTGGTGAACTCCGAGGGCCAGTACTCGCTGTGGCCGTCCTTCGCACCGGTCCCGCCGGGCTGGGAGGTACGGCTGGACGACCGCGCCCGTGCGGAGTGCACCGCGCACGTCGAGGAGCACTGGACCGATCTGCGGCCGGCCTCCCTCGTCGCGGCGACGGCCGCGGCGCCGGACTCCCGGAGCTGACCCGGTGGACCTGGAACTCCCGGATCTGCACGGGTCGCTGGGCTCGCCGGTCATCGAGTCGATGAACTTCCTCAACGAGGTGGCCCAGCAGTACCCGGACGCCCTGTCGTTCGCGGCCGGGCGGCCGTACGAGGGCTTCTTCGACCTCGGGGCGGTGCACCGCTATCTGGACCGGTTCGTCGAGCACGTACGCGCCGGGGCCGGCGGCGACGAGGCGCGGGTGCGCCGCACGCTGCTCCAGTACGGCCGCACCAAGGGGATCATCCACGACCTGGTGGCGAAGAACCTCCGGATCGACGAGGGCATCGAGGCCGACCCGGAGTCGATCGTGGTGACGGTCGGCTGCCAGGAGGCGCTCTTCCTGACCCTGCGCGCGCTGCGCCGGACCGAGCGGGACGCCGTACTGGCCGTCATCCCCTGCTACGTCGGCCTGTCGGGGGCGGCCGAACTCGCCGACCTGCCGGTGCTGCCGGTCGCGAACTCGGCGGACGGCATCGACCTGGACGACCTGGTGCGGACCGTGGAGCGGGCGAAGGCGGACGGTCTGCGGCCGCGGGCCCTGTACGTGGTCCCGGACTTCGCCAACCCGTCGGGCATCAGCATGCCCCGGCACACCCGCGAACGGCTGCTGGCAGTGGCCGAGGAGCACGGCTTCCTGCTGCTGGAGGACAACCCCTACGGGCTGTTCCACGGGACGGCCGGCCGGCCCCCGGCGCTGAAGGCACTGGACTCCTCGCGGCAGGTCGTCTACCTGGGGTCGTACGCCAAGACGGGCCTCCCCGGGGCGCGCATCGGCTTCGTGGTGGCGGACCAGCCGGTGACGGTGGCGGGTGCGGGCCCGGAGCCCGGCGGGCGGCAGTCGCTCGCCGACCAGCTCGCCAAGATCAAGAGCATGCTGACGGTGAACACCCCGCCGCTCGCCCAGGCCGTCCTCGGCGGCAAGCTGCTCACCCACGACTGTGACCTGCGGGCCGCCAACACCCGCGAGACACGGGTCTACCGGGACAACCTCCGGCACGTGCTGGACGGGCTGGCCGAGCACTTCCCGCCCGGCAGCTCACCCGAGGTCACCTGGAACGCGCCCACCGGCGGCTTCTTCGTCGTCCTGACGCTGCCGTTCGCCGCCGACGACGCGCTGCTCGCCCTGTCGGCCCGCAAGCACAAGGTGCTCTGGACCCCGCTCCACCACTTCTACGGCGACGGTGCGGCCCGCCGGCAGATCCGGCTGTCCTTCAGCCAGCTGACCCCGGACGAGATCCACGAGGGCCTGCACCGGCTGGCCGCCTTCATCGGTGAGCTGAGCGCCCACCAGCCTTAAGGAGACGTACCGGATGACCCACGCAGCCGACGGCCCCCTCCAGGGGCTCGCCATCGACCACATCGGCTTCGCGGTCCGCGACCTCGCCGAGGCCGCCGAGCCGTTCACCGCACGCTACGGATTCGGCGTCCTGGCCGGGCCGGACGCCGTCGGCACGCCCGGCGGCGGCGCCCGCTCGCTGGCCGTGGGCGCCGACCGCATCCGGCTCGTGCTGACCGCCGCCGAGGACGCCGACCACCCCGCGGCCCGCTACGTCGAGCGGCACGGCGACGGGATCTGCGACATCGCGCTGAGCACGGCGGACGCCGCCGGCGCGTTCGCCGAGGCGGTGCGGCGGGGAGCCGAGCCGCTGGCCGGGCCGGCCGAGCGGCGCGGCGTCCTGACCGCCTCGGTCACCGGGTTCGGCGATGTGGCGCACACCTTCGTGCAGCGCACCGCCGCGGCCGGTCCGGCGCCGGCGGCCGGCCGCCCGGCCCCCCTGGAGACGGGGCTGCACGCGGTCGACCACATCGCGGTGTGCCTGGAGCCGGGGCGGCTGGGGCCCACCGTCGAGTACTACGAGCGCGCCCTGGGCTTCGCCGCGGTGTTCACCGAACGCATCATCGTCGGCTCCCAGGCGATGGACTCGATCGTGGTGCAGAACGACGCCGGCACGGTCACCCTCACCCTGATCGAACCGGACACCACCCGGTCCCCCGGCCAGATCGACCGGTTCCTCACGGCGCACGGCGGGGCGGGGGTGCAGCACGTCGCCTTCACCTCGGACGACATCGTCGGTTCCGTGGGGCGGCTGGCGTCCCGCGGCACCGGCTTCCTGGACACCCCGAGCACCTACTACGACCTGATACCCGGCCGGCTGACGCTCTCCCGGCACTCCGTCGACGAGCTGCGGGACCTGAACATCCTGGTCGACGAGGACCAGGACGGCCAGCTGCTGCAGATCTTCACCCGCTCCGAACACCCCCGCGGCACGCTGTTCTTCGAGGTCATCGAGCGGCTCGGGGCGCGTACGTTCGGCAGCGGCAACATCAAGGCGCTGTACGAGGCCGTCGAGCTGCAGGAGAACAGGTCGGGTGCCACGCGGTGAGCGCACCGGCCGCGGCGGAGCCGCTGTGCCTCGCCGACGTCGAGCGCGCGGCGGCCGCCGTACTCCCGGCAGCCGTACGGGACTTCGTGGCCGGCGGCAGCGGTGACGAGTCCGCCCAGGCCGCCAACCGCACCGCCCTGGACCGGGTCCGGCTGGTGCCGCGGGTGCTGAACGGGGTGGCGGAGCCGGACTGTGCGGTGGACCTGGTGGGCACGGCCGCGGCGCTGCCGGTCGCCGTCGCGCCGATGGCCTACCACCGGCTGCTGCACCCCGACGGTGAGCTCGCCACCGCCCGGGCGGCCCGTGCGGCGGGCGTGCCCTTCGTCGTGAGCACGCTCAGCAGCTGCCCGGTGGAGGAGATCGCGGCCGAGGGCGCGGAGCTGTGGTTCCAGCTGTACTGGCTGCGGGACCGCGGCCGGGTGCTCGACCTGGTGCGGCGGGCCGAGGAGGCCGGCTGCCGGGCGCTCGTGGTGACCGTGGACGTCCCGGTGATGGGCCGGCGGCTGCGCGACATCCGCAATGCGTTCGGCCTGCCCGAGTCGGTCACCGCGGCTCATCTCACCGGCGGAGCGCCCTCGTTGGCGCACGAGCGGCAGGCCGGGCGCTCGGCGGTCGCCGCGCACACCGGGTCGGCCTTCGAACCGGCCCTCGGCTGGGCGGACGTGGCCTGGCTGCGGGAGCGCACCCGGCTCCCGCTGGTGCTGAAGGGCGTGCTCGATCCCCGGGACGCCGTACGGGCGGCCGGGGCGGGCGTGGACGCGTTGGTGGTGTCCAACCACGGCGGGCGCCAACTGGCGGGTGCGGTACCGAGCGTGACGGCACTGGCACCGGTGGTGGACGCGGTGGCCGGCCGCTGCCGGGTGCTGCTGGACAGCGGGATCCGCAGCGGCACCGACGTGCTGCGGGCGCTGGCGCTGGGGGCCGACGGGGTGCTGCTGGGCCGCCCGCTGCTGTGGGGGCTGGCGCTGGACGGTGCGGCCGGGGCCGAGCTGGTGCTGCGCCTGCTGCACACCGAATTCCGGGAGGCGCTGCTGCTGTCGGGCTGCCGGGACGCGGAGGACGCCCGCGAGCTGGGCACCGTGACCCTGGGCTGAGCGAGGGGCTAGGGGCTGTCGTTTGGATCAGGCCGGATCAGGGAGCGGGGTCTGGTGCCGTGCATCGCAAGGCGGAGGAGGGAGTCAGGGCGGAGCCCTGGCGCCACGCTGCGGCGGCTCATCCCCATCCGGCGGGCGATGGAGTCGTCGGTCTCCCCGGACACCACGGCCTGCAGTATCGCCCGCTGGACGTCGGAGGTGATCAGCGGGGACCGGGCCGGCAGGCCGCCCGTCTCGACCGGCACCGAACGGGCCCAGGCGTTGTCGAAGAGCGCGGCGAGGAAGCGCAGCAGCGCGGGGTGCCGGATCTGGAGCGCGCTGTCGCTGCGCTCCTCGGAGGTGGGGATGAACGCCACCTCCCGGTCGCAGATGATCATCCGCTCGAACACCTCGACCAGGGTGTGCACCTCGGCGCCGGCCGCGGTGACCTGCTCGATGTAGGCGAGCGTCGGGGCGTGGGAGCGGACGGTGTGCTGGTAGAGCGTGCGTTGCCGGACGCCGCGCGCGAGCATCCGCACATCGCGCTCCAGCGCCTCGCCCAGCAGGTGCGCGGGCCGCCCGCCGCCCGGCTGGGTGGTCAGGAGTTCCTCGCGGCAGCCGTCCACGGCGGCCTCCAGGGCGTTGCTGATGACCTGGGCGCCGGCGAGGACGGTGAGTGTCGGCTGCTCGTGCTTCCTGGCGTCGTCGTAGGTTCTGGTGAAGACGGACAGCATGGCTTGAACGGAGCGGTAGGTCCGCTGCTGGTCGGCGATCGCCTCTTCGATCGGGCGCAGCACCGCGATCGCCGCCGCCTCGGGCGGCACGGCGGTGGTGGCGCCCGGCGCCCCAGGGTCCTCGGCGACGAGTCCGAGCGCGCGCAGGCACGGTGGCGCGGCCTCCTGGCAGGCTGTCCCCTCGCGCAGCACGCTCCGGTAGAAGCTCAGCGCATCGCCACAAACACGGCCCGGGAGTAATTCACCCCCATTGCACCGGCATCGACCCAGTTCTTCATCGTTCACAAGTGTGCAGGTTACATTCGTGCACCCCTTGTGCAGACCATCGATCCGGCCAGGCCGAAGAGGATTGGCGGAAGCGCCAGCCACATCCTTGGCCGCACAATGGGGGACCACAAATGCGTCGCATCATGGGCGTTCTTACCGTCACCGCTGCCCTGGCTACCGCCGTCGGATTCGGAATTGATCAGTCCGCTCCGGCCGCCAAGAGCGCCGGCCCCCTCAACTCCGCGGCTTCCGGCGCCCTTTACGCCGATTCGGCCTGGGGCCGGACCATGACGCCGCACACCGGGCCGTTCTGAGGCCCCGTTCGAGCATTTCTTGGACTTGCGTTCACCGCAGTCGTGTGCTGGGCCCCACGGACCGACCGTCCGGTGACCCACCGCGGATGCGCCGGTGCCGGTCGGCCCGGTCGGAAGCAACTGCACCGAGGAGAAGCTTTGAGCACATCGTCCGCAGCCCTGGGCACCCCACCGCGCTCCGGGCCGGCCGGGGAACACCGCACGGCACCGCACCGGCAGAGCGCCCGCAACGGCGTCCTGGTGACCCGCGTCGGCCTCCAGATACCGTCCGCGCTCAGCTACGAGACCTGGGAGAGCGCGGGCCGCCGGATCTCGGCCGTCGCCAACTCGTCCGCCTGGTGCCTGGGCGACTGGCTGGTCTACGGCCAGTGGCGCTACACCGACCGCTACCGCAGGGCCGTCGACGCGGTCGGCCTCGACTACCAGACGCTGCGCAACTACGCGTGGGTGGCGCGGAGGTTCGAGGTGTCCCGCCGGCGGGACACCCTCAGCTTCAACCACCATGCGGAGGTGGCGTCCCTGCTGCCCCATGAGCAAGACTACTGGCTCGACAGGGCCCAGGAACTCGGCTGGTCACGCAATCAGTTGCGGGCGAACGTACGGGGCGCCAGGGAGGAAGAACCGGACGCCGCCCGTAAGACGGCCTCCGTCGGAATACAGCTCACGCCGGAGCGCATCGCCCGCTACCGCGCCGCCGCCGAGCGGAGCGACAGCAGCCTCGAATCCTGGATGGTCGATCGCCTGGACCTCGCGGCCAACACGGCGCTCGGCGGTCACGGGGGCTGACCTCCGGCCGGCCGTACCGCCCTTCCCGTCCCCGTCGCGTGATCGTCCTCGCTGAGTGGTCCGTCCTCACTGAGTGAAAGGTGCTGATCGATCGTGAACCGTGCCGACGCGCCGGATGTCCCGTCGCTCACCTGGGAGGTCCTCCCCGGCAGACCCGCCCGGACCCGCGTCCCGGAGTTCCCCGACGCGGCCGCCGCCCGCGGCTGGCTGGCCGCGGCCCGCCCCGCCCTCACCCGGGCCCTGCACACCCACGGCGCGGTCCTGCTGCGCGGACTCCCGCTGGCGAAGACCGGCGATGTCGCCGAGGTGCGCGACGTGCTCATCCCCGAGCCCACCCCGTATCGCGAGAAGGCCACCCCGCGCAGCGACTTCGGCCACGGTGTGTACTCCTCCACGGACCTGCCGGCCGCCCAGCGGATCCATCTGCACAACGAGAACAGCTACACCCTGACCTTTCCCGGCCTGCTGCTCTTCGCCTGCCTGGTCGCGCCCGAGGAGGGCGGCGCCACGCCGGTCGCCGACTGCCGCAAGGTGCTCGGGGCGCTGCCGCCGCACCTGGTGGCGAAGATGCGCGCCACCGGCTGGCTGCTGCGCCGCAGCTACTCCGACCTGGTCTCCACCGACTGGCGGAGCGCCTTCGGCTCCGACGACCCCGACGAGGTGGCGCGCTACTGCGCGGACAACCTGATCGCGCACGACTGGCAGGAGGACGGGCAGCTGCGGACCGGTCAGGTGCGGCCCGGCATCCTCAGCCATCCGGCGACCGGGGAGGAGGTCTGGTTCAACCACCTCGTCTTCTGGAACGAGTGGTCGCTGGACGAGGAGCTCCGGGAGACCCTGGTCGACGAGTTCGGGCCGGACGGCCTGCCCTTCAACACCGCCTTCGGCGACGGCACCGCGCTGACCAGGGAGGACCTGGCGGCCATCCAGGCCGCCTACGACGCGGCGACGGTCCGCGAGCCCTGGCGGCCCGGCGATCTGCTGCTCGTCGACAACATCCTGACCGCGCACGGCCGGGACCCCTTCCGCGGGGACCGCACCATCGCGGTGGCCATGGGAGCGCCCGTCGAACTGTCCGACTGCCGTCCCACCGTCGCGCCCGCCGCCGCCCTCGCCTGACGGCACCCGGCCGACCGCCGCATCCCCCTCACCTCCGCCGGCACAAGGAGCTTGTTCATGGAGTCCGTTCATGGCTGACCCCGGTCGGGAGCCCCTCGACGCGCTGGTGCGCTTCCGGCAGGCGGTCCGCGCCCACCCGGACCGGATCGCGGTACGCGCCGGCGAGGAGGCGCTGACCTTCGACGAACTCGACCGCCGCACCGGCGCGCTGGCCGGCGAGCTGGCGTCGCTGGGCGTGGCCCGCGGCGACCGGATCGGTGTCGCGCTCGGCCGCGGCACCCGGCTCGTGGTCGCGCTGCTGGCGGTCTGGCGCGCGGGCGCGGCGTACGTCCCGCTGGACCCGCAATACCCGGACGAGCGGCTGGAGTTCATGTCCCGGGACGCCGGGATCCGGGCGCTGATCGCGGCGGAGGGCACGGTGCCGCACGCGTCCGGAGTGCCGCGGCTCGGAGAGCCGCGGCACAGCACGCCGTCCGGGGACATCCCCGACGCGCCGGCCGCTCCCACCCCGGACCCCCGTGACCCCGCGTACGTGCTCTACACCTCGGGCTCGACCGGCCGGCCCAAGGGCGTCGAGGTGTCCCGCGGCGGCGTCGCGGCACTGCTGGCCGCGCTGGAGGCGGCCGGGGCGTACGGGCCCCCGCCGCGGGTGATCGCCTGGAACGCCAGCGTCTCCTTCGACGCGTCCGTCCAGCAGTGGGCGCGGGTGTGCCGGGGCGACACCGTGGTCGTGCTGTCCGACGAGGACCGCAAGGACCCGGCGCGGCTCGCCGCCCTGCTGGACGCGCACGGGGTGGACGACCTCGATCTGACGCCCTCCCACTGGGAGTTGCTGCGCACCGCCCTCACCGCGCCGCGGGCCGGTGGCCGTACGCTGCGGCTGTTCATGGGCGGTGAGGCGGTGCCCGCGCGGACCTGGCGCGAGATCGCCGGGTCGGCCGGTCTGGAGGGCTGGAACCTCTACGGCCCGACCGAATGCACGGTCGACGCCACCGCCGCCCGGATGACCGGCGACACCCCGCACCTCGGCGACGCCCTGCCCGGGGGCCGGCTGTACGTGCTCGACGACGGGCTGCGGCCGGTGCCCGACGGCGGCGAGGGGGAGCTGTACCTCGCGGGGCCGCGGCTGGCCCACGGCTACGCCGGCCGGCCGGGCCTGACCGCGGAGCGCTTCGTCGCCGATCCGTTCGGCCCGCCCGGTACGCGGATGTACCGCACCGGTGACCGGGTACGGCGCCGGGCCGACGGCACCCTCGCATACCTGGGACGGGCCGACCGGCAGGTCAAGTTCCGGGGGTTCCGGATGGAGCCCGGCGAGATCGAGGCCGTGCTGTGCGCGCACCGGGACGTCTCCGCCGCCGCCGTGGTGGTCCGGGACGAGGGCCCGACGGGCGAACGGCTCGTGGCGTACTGCGTACCGGCCGGCGGCGCGGTGCTCTCCGCGGCGCGGCTGCGGGAGCACGCCGCGGCGGCACTGCCCGACTTCATGGTGCCCTCGGGCTACGTACCGCTCGACGCGCTGCCGCTGACACCCAACGGCAAGCTCGACACCGCCGCCCTGCCGCAGCCCCCGGAGGACGGCGGGACGGCGGAGCGTCCGGCCGCCGCGCCGGACGGCCCGTTCGAGGAGCTGATCGCCGCGGTGTGGTCGGAGGTGCTGGGGCAGCGCCGGATCAGCGCCGAGGACGACTTCTTCGCCCTGGGCGGGCACTCGCTGATGGCGCTGCGGGTGGTGGGGCGCCTCAAGCGGAACCTGGGGGTGGTGATCTCGGTCAAGGAGGTCTACCGGCACCCGCGGCTGCGGGACCTGGCCCGGCACGTGGAGAGCCACAACACGCCGTCCACGCCGCCCCGTTGACCTCGCCGCCGCCCCTTCCCGTACCCGTCCCCCGCTGCCGAGAAGAGAGACGCCGCCCATGCAGGACACCGTCGTGGTCCGCCCCCAGCAGGTCCCCTCGGCCTCCAGGCGGCTGATCTGCCTGGGCTTCTGCGGCGGCGGGGCCGGCTCGTACCTCGCCTGGACGGAGGTGATGCCGCCCGGCACGGAGCTGGCGGCCGTCTGCTACCCGGGCCGGGAGGGGCGCTTCGCCGAGGAATTCGCCGACGACTGGGACGCGTTGGCCACCGACGCGGTCGCCGCGGTGCGCTCCGCGGCGGATCTGCCCTACGTCCTCTTCGGCCACAGCATGGGCGGCTGGATGGCCTTCGACGTCGCCGCCCGGATCGAGGAGCAGGGGGGCCCGGTCCCGGAGGCGCTGGTGGTCTCCTCGGCCAACGCCCCCAGCCGGGGCCTCACCCCGCAGGACATGTTCCCCGCGCAGTCGCAGTCCGACGACGAACTCATGGACTGGATGAAGACGTTCGGGCTGATGCCGGACCATGTGCTCGGCGACCCGGATCTGAGCGAGATCGCCGTGGAGCTGATGCGCGCCGACCTCCGCGTCCGCGACTCCTTCTACCACCGGCAGGGCGCGACGGTGGGCGTCCCGGTGCAGGTCCTCACCGGCGCCGCCGACGAGGTGATCGATCCGCGGACGGCGCAGCAGTGGCGGACGCTGGCGCGGGGCGCCTTCCGCCACGACGAACTGCCGGGCGGGCACTTCTACACCCCCGAGGTCTGGCAGCACCTGCCGTCCCGGATCGCCGCGCTGGGGCCGTGCTGAGCCCCTAGGGAGTGGTCCGCTGTTCTTCGGCCGGGGCGGGGTCCGGCCGGCCGGCGACGGTGCGGCTCGGCGGCCGGGCCGGCGTACGGCTCCGGCCACGGGCCAGCCGCAGCTCGCCGACCGCGCTGGCCGCGGTGAGCAGGAGGGTCAGCAGCACCCCGGCGAGGATCGCCGCGGCGGGCGTCGCGACGCTCAGCACCGCTCCGGACAGCGAGGCGCTGGCGGCGTAGCCGGCGCCGACGACGGAGTACATCATCGAGTAGCCCGCGGCCAGGGCACTCTGCGGCAGCACCGCCCGCAGTCCCAGTGCCCGGGTCACCTGCACCCCCGCCTGGAGCAGCCCGGCGACGGCGAGCGCCGCCGCGATGGCGCCGAGCGCCGGGAGCAGTGCGGCGGCGGCCACGCAGCCCGTGACGCCCAGCAGCAGCACCAGGCTCTGGGTGCCGATCCGGCCCGGCCAGCTGCGCAGGCCGTAGAGCAGCGCCCCGGCCGCCGCCGCGAGCGAGTAGCCGGCCAGCAGCGGCCCGGCCCAGCCGACCGCGAGGGCGCGCTGTTCCAGGAGCGCGGGCAGCACCAGCTCCGCGAGCGCGAGCAGCGACATGGCCGCCGCGCCGGAGACGTACACCGGCCAGGCCGCGGCGAGGGTACGCAGCATCGAGACGCCGTTGCGGTCGGACGCGTCCGCCGCCCAGCCGCCCGGCAGGGCCCACAGCCCGGCGACCGAGAGCGCCATCATCGCCGCCGCCAGCAGCAGCGGGGCGTACGGGGCCAGGCCGAACGCCAGGGCGCTCGCCGCGGCCGGTGCGGCGGCCCACACCGCGTAGTTCAGGGTGGCCTCCGCGCTCAGCGCCTTGGCGACGAGACCGGCCTCGACGTGCTCGGTCAGCAGGGCGCGCAGCCCGCCCGGGGACGCGGCCGGCGCCGCGCCGGCCAGCAGCGCGAACGCCCCGAGCAGCAGGTCGGGTGCGCCGGGCAGCAGGCCGAGCCCCGCGAAGGCCGCCGCCCCCGCGCCCAGTCCGCCGGCCAGGTGCCGCCGGGCCCGGTCCGGCCGCAGCCTCGCCCCCAGCAGCGCCGCGCCGATAACCTCACCCACCACGTACACCGCCGCGAGTTCGGCGCCGAGGACATATCCGCCGGGCCGTTCCCGTACGAGGAAGACGAGGGCCAGTGGCGCCATGGCCACCGGCAGGCGCGCCGCGACGGCGACCGCGGCCCAGCTCAGCACCGGCCGGGTGAGGAGTGCGCGATAGGTGTTCCCTGCCATCCAGGGACTGTAAGTCCGCCGAGAAATGCCGGACAAGCGGATTGTGCCGCACTTCGCAATCAAGAAACGGGCGGCCGCGGCGGGGCCGCGGAAAGGTTGCCGTGGCTCACGGGGCGATGGATTACTTTCCTGCATCGCGCCGCTCCAGCAAGCCGGCCGTCCGTCCCGCCGCCACCCGTGCGACAGCGGGGACAGATGCGCAGGCCCGCATGGCTCATCCTCGGAGTTGATCACCCCTCGGGAGTTACGCATGCTCGTAAGCCAGACGGTCGTTCACGATTTTTTCCGCACCGCCGCGGACATGACCGCGGATTCCGCCCGGGAATTGATGCAGCTGCGCGAAAACCGGATCGCCGGACTGGTCGCACGGGCGGGCTGCGCCACACCGGACGACGTGCCGTGGCAGGCCCGCAATTTCCCGCTGCTCGCGGCGCTCGCCCCGGTCATGACCTCATCCGAGGGGGAAATCACCTACCCCGGTGACCCCATGTGTCTCTACGCCGCGCTCAGCGTCCCCGTCGACAGCGCGCTGCGTTCCGCCCGGCGCGGGCCGGGAACGGAAGCGCCGTTCAGCGATCTGTGTCCCGACTGGGGCAGGCCGCCGCACAAGAGCCACCGGCTGAGCGCGGAACACGGCCTGCCCTCGCAGCGGGTGAGTGCCGGCACCTCGGACTCCACGGTGTTCGACCCCCGGGTGTGGGATGCCGAGGCCCGGGCGGAACTGCGGGCCGAGGTGCGCCGGCGGCGGCCGCGGGTCTTCCTGGTCAGCACGGTGTCCCCCGGCCACCGCTACGCGCTGGAGATGGCCCGCATCGTCAAGGACGAAATGCCCGACTGCCTGGTGGTGTTCGGCGGCCGGCACATGGACGAGACGATGACGTACTCCGCCGCGAAACGCTCGGTCGTCCTGGAGTACAGCAGCACGCTGCAGGCCATCGCCGACCGGCGCACCGACGCGGTGGTCGACTTCTGCGTCAGCGGCGAGGGCCACTTCGCGCTGGACCTGCTGATGAAGGCGATCGCGCTCGCCATGGACCTGGACCGCACCCGGGCCACCGTGCCCGACGTGGTCCGCGTGCTGAAGCTGTTCGGCGCCGCGGGCGTCCGGGCGCCGGGCAACTCCCTGCTGTGCGCCCTGGACGAGGGAACGGTGCACGCCTTTCCCATCGCGGGTGAGAAGTTCGACCTGGCCGAACTGCCCTCGTCCTACCAGGGATTCGCCATCCGCTCGCGCTTCCCGGTCTTCCCGCTGCCGGACGGCACGCCGGCCCGCACGGCCCACATGACGGTGTCCAACGCCTGCCCGTACCACTGCGACTTCTGCTCCGAATCCGCCCTGGTCGTCGGCGGGCTGAAGCGCTTCCGGGGATCTCCGGCGGAAACCGCGCTGGAGCGGCTCTGCGAATACGTCAGCTACGGGGCGCAGGCCGTCTTCTTCGACGACTCGATCTTCTGGACCGGCTCCTTCCCCCTCATGCGGGAGTTCTGCGCACTGCTGCACGCGGCCCGTACCGTCGAGGGGCCGGAGAAGCTCCCCGAGGGCTGCCGCCGGTGGATCACCGACGAGGGGGACTGGGAGCGGCTGCGCAACCTCCAGTTCGGCTGCCAGGTGACCGCGGACCTGCTGACCACGCTCCACAAGGAGCAGGAGGTGCGGGACATGCTGGCGGCGTTGCGGGACGCCGGGTGCAGCTATCTCTACATGGGCATCGAGAGCATGTCGACGGAGGTCATGCAACATGTGCACAAGAACATCCGGCGCCTGACCGACTTCCCCTGGAAGGCGAAGGTGCGTACGGCCCTGGAGCGCGTCCGGGACGCCGGGATCCCGGTCGGCAGCTCGGTGCTCTTCGGCCTGGAGGGCGAGACCCGGGCGACCATCGAGGAGACCGTGCACGAGGTCGGGGCGCTGGTCGACGACGGGCTCATCGTGCTCGCCAGTCCCAACATCCTCACCTACCACCCGGCCACGAAGATCACCCGCGCCCACGGCATGCACGACAAGCTCGACTACCACTCGCCCGACATCGCCAACCGGGCGCCGTACATCTTCTTCGAGGAGGCGTTCCCCGGGGTCGTCTCCCGGCGCCTGTCCGAGGACGACATCTGGTTCATCCACGAGGAGACCGCCAAGCACTGGGGCGCCATCCGCAACTCGGCGGAACCCGACGCCAGGAAGAGCGAGCAGATGGACCGGATGGAGCGGGCCGGCACCGTGTGACAGCGAGTGACCCCGCCACTCGATTGGCGCAACCCGCCGACCGGCCGCGCGGGGCCGATGGACGCCCTGGGGGGCGGCGGGAGCGGCACTTCCGGCACCCCCGGCCGGATCGCGATGAAGATGCCCGTATATGACCTTTGAACCATGATTTCACCTGAAATGGTGCGGTCTTACTTCGGGAGGTCAACATGGAACGCGGCCCCACCGTCCATCACTGCCCGTTCGACTACGCGGAGGGGATCGAATTCGACCCCACGCTCCGGCATCTGCTGACCGAGGAGCCCGTCGCCCGCATCAAACTGCCGTACGGCGAGGGCGAGGCGTGGCTGGTCACCCGCTATGACGACGTCCGCACGGTCACCACCGACCGGCGCTTCAGCCGGCACGCCGTCGTCGGCCGGGACTTCCCCCGGATGACGCCGGAACCGATCGTCCAGGACGAGGCGATCAACGTGATGGACCCGCCCGCCAGCAGCCGTCTGCGGAGCCTGGTCTCCAAGGCGTTCGCCCCGCGTCACGTGGAGCGGATGCGGGTCCGCACCCGGCACGTCGTGGACGAGCTGCTGGACCGGATGGCCGAGCACGGCCCGCCGGCCGACCTGATGGAGAGCCTGGCCTCCCCGCTGCCGCTGACCACGATCTGCGAGGTCCTCGACATCCCCGAGGAGGACCGCAACCGGCTGCGCGGGCACGCCCGGACGATGATGAACACCGGGCTCGACAACCGGGACAACGCGGTGCGCGCCAAGGCCGACATGCGCGCCTACTTCCAGGAGCTGACGGCGCAGCGGCGTCGCGACCCGGGGGACGACCTGATCAGCGCCCTGGCCACGGCGCGTGACGGCGACGAGATCCTCAACGACAAGGAACTCACCGTCATGGCCATGGTGCTGCTGATCACCGGCCAGGACACCACCACGTACGAGATCGCCAACCTCAGCTACCTGCTGCTCACCCGGCCGGCAGAGCTGGCCATGGTGCGGGAGCGGCCCGACATGCTGCCGCAGGCGCTCCAGGAAATGCTGCGATTCATTCCCTTCCGCAAGGGCGTGGGTATTCCCCGGGTCGCCCTGGAGGATGTGGAATTGAGCGGCGTGCAGATCCGGGCGGGCGATATCGTGCACGTCTCCTATCTGACGGCGAATCGCGACCCGGAGAAGTTCGAACGGGCCGACGAGCTCGATCTGGAGCGCCAGGGCCCGAATCACATGACCTTCGGCTGGGGCGGACACCATTGCCTGGGCGCGCCGCTGGCCATCACCGAACTCGAAGTCGCCCTGGGCGCCCTCCTGGAGCGTTTCCCGGACCTGAGGCTGGCCAAGCCGGCCGACGAAGTGCCCTGGAACAGGACGGCGATCTGGCGCTATCCGGTCGAGCTGCCGGTCGCGTGGTGACGCCGGAACAAAGTCGGCGGCATGCGGACGACCACCGCCTGACTTACCGTTGTTCGGACAGTTCGAGCGGTTCGGACAAGAAATCCACCGGTTCGGGGAGAGCTCGTTCTTCGAAGGCTGGTCCGCCCGTTCCCATGCGGCGCAATTCTTGCGCCGGGCGGACCACAGTCGGCAAGGAGTGAATCCCATGGCGGTTCTGTGTAAACCGGCGATAGCCGTACCCGAACACATCATCACGCAGGACGACACCCTCGAACTCGCACGGCGGCTGCACAAGGATCATTCGCAGCTGAAACTGGTCCTCCGGCTGATCGAGCACACCGGCGTGCTCAAACGGCATCTGATCCAGCCGATCGACAAGGTGCTCAAGCACCCGGGCCTGGACGCCCGCAGCGCGGTCTACGAGCAGGAGTCCAAGGCCCGCGTGCCGGCCGTGGTGCGCCAGGCGCTGGACCAGGCCGAATTGGAGGCCCGGCAGATCGACCTGATCGTCTACGTCTCCTGCACCGGGTTCATGATGCCGTCGCTGACCGCGTGGCTCATCAACACCCTGGGCTTCCGGTCGGAGACCCGGCAGATCCCGATAGCCCAGCTCGGCTGTGCCGCCGGCGGCGCCGCGATCAACCGGGCGCACGACTTCTGCACGGCGTACCCGGACTCCAACGTGCTGATCGTCGCCTGTGAGTTCTGCTCGCTGTGCTACCAGCCCACCGATCTGGGAGTGGGTTCCCTGCTGTCGAACGGACTCTTCGGCGACGCGATCGCCGCCGCCGTGGTCCGGGGCCGGGGCGGCACCGGCGTCCGACTCGAACGCAACGGTTCGTACCTCATCCCGCACACCGAGGACTGGATCTCCTACGCGGTGCGCTCCACCGGATTCCACTTCCTGCTGGACAAGCGGGTCCCCGGCACCATGGAGCCGCTCGCCCCGGCGCTGCGCGCGGTCGCCGACCAGCAGCGGTGGAACGCGGGTGAACTGGACTTCTACCTCGTCCACGCGGGCGGACCGCGCATCCTGGACGACCTCAGCCGCTTCCTGGAGGTCCCGCCCGAGGCGTTCCGCTTCAGCCGCGCGACGCTGACCGAGTACGGCAACATCGCCAGCGCCGTGGTGCTCGACGCCCTGGGCCGCATGTTCGAGGAGGCGTCGCCCCGCGAAGGCCACCGCGGCCTGCTGGCCGGCTTCGGTCCGGGCATCACCGCGGAGATGGCACTGGGTACCTGGACGGCGGCCGCGTGACCGTCGGCCGGGCAACCGCTCAGATGCGACAAAACGTGCCATCTTGACAGTCGACCCGGCGCGATCTATTCAGGTGGTGGAGGCGGCTCACGTCCGTATCCGCAGGTGAGAGGGGCCCAGCCGCGGGCCCGGGCCCGCGGGCCCGCTCCCCGCGGCGGAGCGGGCCGCAAGGTGAGGAGCGGACCATGGCACGTGCAGTGGGTATTGACCTCGGTACGACGAACTCGGTGGTCAGTGTGCTGGAGGGCGGTGAGCCCACGGTCATCACCAACGCCGAGGGGGCCCGGACCACCCCGTCGGTGGTCGGGTTCGCCAAGGGCGGCGACGTACTGGTGGGCGAGATCGCCAAGCGCCAGGCGGTCACCAACGTCGAGCGCACCGCGCGGTCGGTCAAGCGGCACATGGGCGAGGCGGCCTGGCGCTTCCCGGACAGCGGCGACATCGACGGCAAGCGGTACACCGCCCAGGAGATCTCCGCGCGGGTCCTCCAGAAGCTCAAGCGCGACGCCGAGCAGTACCTGGGCGAGGACGTGACGGACGCCGTGGTCACCGTCCCGGCGTACTTCAACGACGCCCAGCGCACCGCGACCAAGGAGGCCGGGGAGATCGCCGGCCTGAAGGTCCTGCGGATCGTCAACGAGCCCACCGCGGCCGCCCTGGCCTACGGCCTGGACAAGGAGAGCGACCAGACCATCCTGGTCTTCGACCTCGGTGGCGGCACCTTCGACGTCTCGCTGCTGGAGATCGGCGACGGCGTCGTCGAGGTCAAGGCCACCAACGGCGACACGCACCTGGGCGGCGACGACTGGGACCAGCGGATCGTGGAGCATCTGACCACCCAGTTCAAAAACGCGTACGGCATCGATCTGGCCCAGGACAAGATGGCCACCCAGCGCCTGCGGGAGGCGGCCGAGAAGGCCAAGATCGAACTCTCCTCCGCCACCGAGACCACGATCAACCTGCCGTACCTCAGCGCCTCCGCCGAGGGCCCGCTGCACCTGGACGAGAAGCTCACCCGCTCGCAGTTCCAGCAGCTCACCGCGGACCTCCTGGAGCGCTGCAAGACCCCGTTCCACAACGCGGTCAGGGACGCCGGGATCAAGGTCTCGGACGTCAATCACGTCATCCTGGTCGGCGGCTCGACGCGGATGCCCGCGGTGACCGAGCTGGTCAGGGAGCTGACCGGGAAGGACCCGCACAAGGGCGTCAACCCGGACGAGGTCGTCGCCATCGGTGCCAGCCTGCAGGCCGGTGTGCTCAAGGGCGAGGTCAAGGACGTCCTGCTGCTGGACGTCACCCCGCTGTCCCTCGGCATCGAGACCAAGGGCGGCATCATGACCAAGCTCATCGAGCGCAACACCACGATCCCGACCAAGCGCTCCGAGATCTTCACCACGGCCGAGGACAACCAGGGGTCCGTGCAGATCCAGGTCTTCCAGGGCGAGCGCGAGATCGCGGCGTACAACAAGAAGCTCGGGATGTTCCAGCTGACCGGTCTGCCGCCGGCCCCGCGCGGCGTCCCGCAGATCGAGGTGTCCTTCGACATCGACGCCAACGGCATCATGCACGTGACCGCGAAGGACCTGGGCACGGGCAAGGAGCAGAAGATGACCGTC
>NZ_JNZA01000023.1 GCF_000717345.1 Streptomyces lydicus
GCCCTCCAGGTGCCGACACTGATCCTCCACGGCGACGCCGACGCCTCCGCCCCCCTCCACCTCACCGGACGCCGCCTGGCACAACTCGTACCCGACAACATCTACAAGGAATACCCCGGAGCGGGACACGGCATCTTCCTCACCCACACCGAGCAACTCAACCAGGACCTGCACGACTTCATCGAGGACGCCTCCTCCTGAAGACGGTGTGGGCGACACGAACGCGTCCGACCACGCACGTCTACGGGATACCGCGCGGCAGCTCCACGGCCGCGGCGCGGCGAACCACCCCACCTCCGCTGCGGCAGGGCCATCGTCTTCCCAGCCCAGTCGTGTACCACTGTCGTGCACCACTGACCGCTGTCCGGCATCGCGCGCATGGCCGCTCAAGGCTGCCAGCGGGGAGCCTCGTCGTCAGGAGTGTCCGGGCTGGCGAAGTGGAAGGGAACCGAGAGGCGAGCAGCAAGGGCACCACCCACCCGCTCGGCGGCTACCGCCGCCAAGTGGCGTGAGCCGTAGTCCTCATTCCCCCCGAGATACCGCGCCGCCGTGGACCTGTAAACGGTGGCCACCGCATGGTCCCCTGCGGGGTCAACGGTCACGGCCAGCAGCCTCACGAACCAGTCGTGGACGGTGTCGCCGTCCCAAACCGCTTCGATCACCACAATGCGGCCGGCACAGCCGGAAGCACGGTAGGTCAGGGACTCCAGGTCGAGAGGGCTCTCCGGGGTGCGGGCGACGCGGTCCCCGTAGTGCAGGTAACGGTCATTGACGATGAGCTGAGCGGCGCCGACGCCTATGTCATGGGCAACGAGGCCGACATCGACGACAACGCGCACCGCCCTAAGGAAGGAGTCCTGGAGAACGTACCCGTCGATCTCGTCGCGGATCCCGGCCGGCAGGCTCTCCCACCACTCGGTCCTGGCCGCCTCGTCCATGATCCTCCAGAGCTCCCGTTCCCCGTGCCGCCGTCACGACAGGCCACGCACACCTTACGCATGCGGCGCGGACGTCCGTGCGGCCGCTGCGCGAGGGTGCTTTTTTCACTGAAGTGTGGAGCGCAGCCCCGAGTATCGGAGCCAAAGGCGACTGGGAGGCGGGAGCCGAGGGAGAGATTGAATGCCCGCCGGGTGACCGCCGCCGCCCGTCGAGTGGGGCACGCAACCCCACCCGACCGCAGGGCGATCCGACCCGACGCCCGAATTCAGCTGAGGTCGATAGCGTCGAGCAAACCAGGATTTCGGCTTGCACGACGCATCGAAGGCCCCGCCTCCATCTTCAGGCGGGGCCTTCTCTTCGGGCTCTTCGGGTTCGAACTCTGCGTGGTCTGCTGGGAGTTCGCGTCTACCGGATCGGCATCCCCGACAGCGTGCGGGCGATCACCAGGCGCTGGATCTCGCTGGTGCCCTCGAAGATGGTGTAAATGGCGGCGTCGCGGTGCATGCGCTCGACCGGGTATTCGCGGGTGAAGCCGTTGCCGCCGAGGATTTGTACGGCCTGGGCGGTGACCTTCTTGGCGACCTCGCTGGCGAAGAGCTTGGACATGGAGCCCTCTGCGGAGGTGAAGGGCTTGCCGGTGGTGGCCATCCAGGAGGCGCGCCAGACCAGGAGCCGGGCCGCGTCGATCTGGGTGCGCATGTCCGCGAGCTGGAAGGCGACGCCCTGGTTGTCGATGATCGGGCGGCCGAACTGTTCGCGGGTCCGGGCGTACTCCAGGGCCTCTTCGTAGGCGGCGCGGGCGGTGCCGACCGCCATGGCGCCGACGGCCGGGCGGGACGCCTCGAAGGTGGCCATCGCGGCGTTCTTCACCCTCCCCCAGCCTCCGGCCGGGGGGACCCCCACGCCGCCCGCCTTGGCCTTCTCGCGGGCCCGGGCGAGGCGCTCGTCGAGCTTCTCCTTGCCGCCGAGCAGGCAGTGGCCGGGGACCCGTACGTCCTCCAGGACGACCTCGGCGGTGTGCGAGGCGCGGATGCCGTGCTTCTTGAACTTCTGGCCCTGGCTCAGGCCGGGGGTGTTCGGGGGGACGATGAAGGAGGCGTGCCCCTTGGAGCCCAGGTCGGGGTCGACGACCGCGACGACGACGTGGACGTTGGCGATGCCGCCGTTGGTGGCCCAGGTCTTGGTGCCGTTGAGCACCCACTCGTCCTTGGCCTCGTCGTAGACCGCACGGGTGCGCATCGAGGCGACGTCGGAGCCCGCGTCGGGCTCGGAGGAGCAGAAGGCGGCGACCTTGACGTCGTTCGGGTCGCCGTACATCTGCGGGACCCAGGTGCCGATCTGTTCCTCGGTGCCGTTGGCGAGGACGCCGACGGCGGCCAGGCCGGTGCCGACGATGGACAGGGCGATACCCGCGTCGCCCCAGAAGAGCTCCTCCATGGTCATCGGGATGCCGAGGCCGGTCGGGTCGAAGAACTGCTGGGCGTAGAAGTCCAGCGAGTACAGCCCGATCTTGGCGGCTTCCTGGATCACCGGCCAGGGGGTCTCCTCGCGCTCGTCCCACTCGGCGGCGGCGGGCCGTACGACGTCCGCGGCGAAGCCGTGAATCCAGTCACGGACTTCCTTCTGCTCGTCGTTGAGCTCCATGGTGAACTCGGCCATGTCCCCTCCAGTGATGCAGGCAGTACGGTGTTACTAGCGGTAACGCGCAGTGTGTTACTCGCCAGTAAGGGATGTCAACTCCCCGGAGGACGAATTCGACGGGGAGTTCGGGTGTTACGTTGCGCGAGCGCCACGGATCACAAGGGTGGGGAGCACGACCATGGAGAGCACAGAGCGCAGCGGCCGCGGGCAATCGGCGACCGAGCGCAGACGGCGGGAGCTGCTGGAGGCCGCCGAGCGCATCGTGCTGCGCGACGGCCCGGACGCCTCGATGAACGCCATCGCCGCCGAGGCCGGCATCACCAAGCCGATCCTCTACCGGCACTTCGGCGACAAGGGCGGGCTCTACCGCGCGCTGGCCGTACGGCACACCGACGCCCTGCTGGCCAATCTGCGTACCGCGCTGGACGCCCCCGTCCTGCGCCGCGACCGGGTCGAGGCCACCCTGGACGCCTATCTGCTCGCGATCGAGGCCCGCCCGCAGGTGTACCGCTTCCTGATGCACCCGGCCGAGGGCGACAACGCCTCGGAGTCCGGCTTCGACGTGGGCCGGCACTCGGCCCCGCTGCTGCGCCGGCTCGGCGAGGAGCTCGCCAAGGTGATCACCGACCGGCTCGACCTGGGGCCGGGCGACGAGCTCACCGCACGGGTGTGGGGGCACGGCATCGTCGGCATGATGCACGGCGCGGGCGACTGGTGGCTGCGCGAACGCCCGTGCTCGCGCGAGCAGTTGGTCGCGCAGCTGACGGATCTGCTGTGGGGGCAGCTGGCCGCGGTCGAGGACCGCGCGGACGGCCCCGGCTTCTGACGGCGCCGGCGGAGAGTCGGCCGCTTCAGCGGCCGGACGCCTCCGCCTCGCCGGCCCACGGGGCCCGGGCCGCCGCGCGCAGCGCCCGGCGGCGGCGCAGCCCGGTGAGGCGGTCGACGTACAGCCCGCCGTCGAGGTGGTCGCACTCGTGCTGGAGGCAGCGGGCGAAGAACCCGGTGCCGGTCACCGTCCTGGGCTCACCCGTGGCGCTGAAGCCGGTCACGACGGCGTGGTCGTGGCGCGGGGTGCCGGCCTCGATGCCGGGGAGCGAGAGGCAGCCCTCGGGTCCGCGGATGATTGGGCCGTCGGTCTCGACGAGCCGGGGGTTGACCAGGTGCCCCAGATGGCGGCGGTCCTCGTCGTCGGGGCAGTCGTAGACGAACACCCGCAGCGGGACGCCGATCTGGTTGGCGGCGAGCCCGACACCGTGCGCGGCATACATCGTCGCGTACATGTCCTCGATCAGCCGGGCCAGCTCGCCGTCGAAGGCGGTGACCTCCTGACCGGGCGCGGTCAGGGCCGGATCGCCGAGCAGGCGCAGGGGGCGGGGCCGGCCGGAACTGCCGGGGATGGTGCGGGGTGGCATGGGATCCAGCGTACGGTCCTCCACGCACCGGATGACGTCGTACGGGTGGCGGGGTTCGGGCCCGGCGCCGGATCTCGATAGGCTGATCCCCGACCGAAGCCTCCGGCCGGTCATCGGCTGGGAGGGGGCGTTCCACCGGCAGCCTGACCCCAGGCGAGCGCCGGATGCAAGGAGGATCAAGGACGATGGCAGGCAACACGGAGCCGCTGTCGCCGCGGGCCAAGCTGGCCGTGACGGCGGGCAAGGCCGCGGCGGCGGTATCGCGCGCGGCGGGCCGCGGCAGCGGATCGGTGATCGGTGGGCGGGTGGCACTCAAGCTCGACCCCGACCTGCTGGCGCGGCTGGCGGGGCACCTGGACGTCGTCCTGGTGTCGGCGACCAACGGCAAGACGACCACGACGCGGCTGATCGCCGAGGCGCTGCGGGCCAGCGGCCCGGTGGTCTCCAACGCGCTCGGCGCGAACATGCCGGCCGGCATCACCTCCGCGCTGGCCGGCGGCTCGGACGCCAAGTACGGCGTCATCGAGGTGGACGAGAAGTACCTCGCCGGCGTGGCACGCGATGTGACGCCGAAGGCCATAGCGCTGCTGAACCTCTCGCGCGACCAGCTCGACCGGGCCGCCGAGACCCGCATGCTGGCGGAGAAGTGGCGCGAGGGCCTGGCCGGCTCCAAGGCCCTGATCATCGCCAACGCGGACGACCCGCTGATCGTCTGGGCGGCCTCGTCGTCCGCGAACGTGGTGTGGGTCGCCGCGGGCCAGGAGTGGAAGGACGACGCCTGGTCCTGCCCGTCCTGCGGCGGTGTGATGCAGCGCCCGGGCGAAGACTGGTTCTGCGCCGAGTGCGGCTTCCGCCGTCCCACGCCCAGCTGGGCGCTGTCCGGCGACCACGTCCTCGACCCGCACGGCAGCGCCTGGCCGATCAAGCTTCAGCTGCCGGGCCGGGCCAACAAGGCCAACGCGACCACCTCGGCCGCGGTCGCGGCCGCCTTCGGGGTGCCGCCCCAGGTGGCGCTGGAGCGGATGTTCTCCGTGCAGGCCGTGGCCGGCCGTTATGACGTGGTCACGTTCATGGAGCGGGAGCTGCGGCTGCTGCTGGCGAAGAACCCGGCCGGCTGGCTGGAGACCTTCTCGCTGATCGACCCGCCGCCGACCCCGGTGATCATGTCGGTGAACGCGCGCGGCGCGGACGGCACGGACACCTCCTGGCTGTGGGACGTCGACTACACCCGGCTGGCCGGACACCCGATCTTCGTGCTCGGTGACCGCAAGCTGGACCTGGCGGTACGGCTGGAGGTGGCCGGCCTCGACTTCCAGGTGTGCGAGAGCCTGGACGAGGCGGTGCAGCTGGCGCCGCCCGGCCGCATCGAGGTCATCGCCAACTACACGGCCTTCCAGGACCTGCGCCGCCGGGTGGGTAACTGACCGTGATCCACCCACCTTCACGACAAGGACGAGCAAGCATGAGTGACAACAGCCTGCGCCTGGTGTGGATCTACCCGGACCTGCTGAGCACCTACGGCGACCAGGGCAACGCCCTGGTGGTGGAGCGGCGGGCGCGCCAGCGCGGTCTGGACGTCCAGCGCGTGGACGTACGGTCCGACCAGCAGATCCCCACCTCCGGTGACATCTATCTGATCGGCGGTGGCGAGGACCGGCCGCAGCGGCTGGCCTCCGAGCGGCTGATCCGGGACGGCGGCCTGAGCCGTGCGGTCTCCAACGGCGCGATCGTCTTCTCGGTGTGCGCCGGCTACCAGATCCTGGGCCACGAGTTCATCAACGACCTGGGTGAGCGACAGCAGGGCCTGGGGCTGCTGGACGTGGTGAGCACCCGCGGTGAGGGTGAGCGCTGCGTCGGCGATGTGCTGGCCGACATCGACCCGCAGCTGGGGCTGCCGCCGCTGACCGGCTTCGAGAACCACCAGGGCGTGACGCACCTGGGCAAGACCGCCCGGCCGTTCGCCAAGGTGCGGTTCGGCAAGGGCAACGGCGTCGGCGACGGCTACGAGGGCGCGTACAACGACACCGTCTTCGGTACGTACATGCACGGCCCGGTGATGGCCCGCAATCCGCACATCGCGGACCTGCTGATCAAGCTGGCCCTGGACGTGAACGCGCTGCCGCCGGCGGACGACCGCTGGTACGAGGCGCTGCGCCAGGAGCGGATCGCCGCGGCGACCCAGCCCGCTTAATCACTTTTCACCCCTTTTCGTACGCCCGCAGTCCCGCACTGCGGGCGTACGTGTGCCGGGGTGCCCCGCGCTTGTAGGGTGAGCGGCATCCAACCGGACGACGGGGTCCGGGCGCCCGGTTGAGTTGCAGAGGGTTTTTCGAGCAATGCGTATTGGTGTACTCACCTCCGGCGGCGACTGCCCCGGTCTGAACGCCGTCATCCGCTCCGTCGTCCACCGCGCCACCGCCGACCACGGCGATGAGGTGATCGGCTTCCGCGATGGCTGGAAGGGCCTGCTGGAGTGCGATTACCGCAAGCTCGACCTCGATGCCGTCGGCGGCATCCTGGCGCGCGGCGGCACCATCCTGGGCTCCTCGCGGGTGCAGCCCGCCCATCTGCGGGACGGCGTCGAGAGGGCCCGCGGGCACGTCGCGGAGCTGGGCCTGGACGCGATCATCCCGATCGGCGGCGAGGGCACGCTGAAGGCGGCGCGGCTGCTGTCGGACGCCGGACTGCCGATCGTCGGCGTACCGAAGACCATCGACAACGACATCGCGGTCACGGACGTGACCTTCGGCTTCGACACCGCGGTGGGCGTCGCCACCGAGGCGCTGGACCGGCTCAAGACCACCGCCGAGTCCCATCAGCGAGTGATGATCGTCGAGGTGATGGGCCGGCACACCGGCTGGATCGCGCTGCACTCGGGCATGGCGGCCGGTGCGCACGCGATCGTCGTGCCGGAGCGGCCCTTCGACATCGACGAGCTCGCCGCGCGGGTCTCGGCACGGTTCGAGGCCGGCAAGAAGTTCGCCATCGTGGTCGTCGCCGAGGGCGCCAAGCCGCGCGAGGGCACCATGTCCTTCGACATCGGCGGCAAGGACATGTACGGGCACGAGCGGTTCGCCGGCGTGGCCCGGCAGCTCTCCGTCGAGCTGGAGAACCGGCTCGGCAAGGAGGCCCGCCCGGTCATCCTCGGCCACGTCCAGCGCGGCGGCACCCCCACCGCCTACGACCGGGTGCTCGCCACCCGCTTCGGCTGGCACTTCCGGTGCCGGCGCACCTCCCCGCGGGCGGGGCGCCGGACTCAGCCGTCTAGTCTGGTCGCCGGAGCATTGGTACGAATCAGGAGCGAGCGGATGGATCACGGCGGGCACGGCATGGACGGCATGAACATGGATCTGCCGCCGTTCACGCTGGGGCGGGGCCTGGAGTTCGGGGGTGATCCGGTCTTCCTCGTGGGCTGCCTGCTGGGTCTCGGGCTGTACGCCTGGGCGGTGGTCCGGCTGCGGCGGCGCGGCGACGCGTGGCCGGTGGGCCGGGTCGTCGCCTGGGCGCTGGGCGTGGTGACGGTGGCACTGGTGATGTGCACCCGGCTCAACGACTACGGCATGGCGATGTTCAGCGTGCACATGGTCCAGCACATGGTGATCAGCATGCTCTCGCCGATCCTGCTGCTGCTCGGTGCGCCGGTGACGCTGGCGCTGCGCGCGCTGCCGGCCGCCGGGCGCGGGCGCAAGGGCCCGCGCGAACTCCTGGTGGCGCTGCTGCACAGCCGCTACATGCGGATCATCACGCACCCCGCCTTCACCATCCCGCTCTTCATCGCGAGCCTCTACGCCCTGTACTTCTCCCCGCTGTTCGACTTCCTGATGGAGTCCCGCGCCGGGCACATCGGGATGATGGTGCACTTCCTCGCGGTCGGCCTGGTCTTCTTCTGGCCGATCATGGGTGTCGACCCGGGGCCGCACCGTCCGGGCTACGTGATGCGGATGCTGGAGCTGTTCGCGGGCATGCCGTTCCACGCCTTCTTCGGCATCGCGCTGATGATGGCCACGGAGCCGATGGTCAACACCTTCGTGCACCCGCCGGCCTCGCTGGGGATCGAGGCGCTGGCCGACCAGCAGGCCGCCGGCGGCATCGCCTGGGCGTTCAGCGAGATCCCGTCGGTCGTGGTGCTGATCGCCCTGGTCTACCAGTGGTACAAGTCCGAGGCGCGCCAGTCGCAGCGCGCCGACCGCGCCGCCGACCGCAACGGCGACAAGGACCTGGCCGACTACAACGCCTATCTGGCCTCGCTCAACGCACGGGGGCAGTGAGGCCGAGCCTCTGGCGGTACGGGCCGCGGCCGGGGACGATGGTCCCATGGCCGCGGCCCGTGGCATGTGCGCTCCGAGCCGCCGTGAGGAGGGTGCGGGTATGCCCGGATCTGCGAGGACGATGGCCGTACTGACGGTGAGCGGGCTGGTGGTGGCCACCGCGTACACCGTCGCGATGGGTGCCAACGGCTGGCTCTGGTTCAGCTGGGTGGTGCTGGCGCTGGTGTCGGTCGGCGTCTGGGCGGCGGCCCGCCCCGTCTGAGGACCGTCCCGAGGCCCTCCGCGCTCCGGTCCGGGGAAGGCGGCGCCGGCTCAGAAGCGGAAGACCGGCCCGGTGGCGGAGTCCAGCATGCAGGCGTTGGGGAACTCCTTGTGCCACTCGACCGGGCCGCCGCGCCAGGTGCCGGTCGCGCTGACGGTCACCGGGTTGTACTGCTTGGTGCAGGCGTGCGGTTCGCCGGGCAGTGCGTCCAGGTCGCCGCGCGCCCACGTCAGCGCGTCACAGGCGGCGCGGGCGTGCGGATGTCTGCCGTGGATGTCAGGGCAGCTGAGCCGTACGCCGCGGATCCAGCTGTTGCGGTCACCGGACACGGTCAGCAGCAGGCCCTGGTCGGCCACGGGCGGCTGGGGCTCGGTGACGGCCGGCGGCCGGGGGTCGGCGGCGCCTGCCGCGGCCGGCGGCGGCGGCTCGGCGGCGCCGGCCGGGGCGGCGCAGAACGTGCCCGCCAGCGCCGCGGACACGGTGGCGAGCAGCGCGCCGGGCACGGCGGCCCGGGCGGATCGGCGTCGACGGCTCACGGGCATCGGGTCTCCTGGGGGCGAGGGTGGGTTCAGGCCACCTCGCCGGGCCCCGGTGCACAAGCGGCCACGCCGTCGGGTCGCCCGTACGGGCCGCCGGCCCCGTCCGGTGGGCGTAGGGACGGACCGGCGGACGAACGGGAACAGGGTGGCCGGCGGCGGAGGAGGCGGCTCCGTCGCCGGCCACCGGACCGGGGCTAACCCACGCGCTCGATGCGGGCGCGGCGGATCAGGAACTTGCCCGTCTCACGGACCTGCTCGAAGGCCGCGTTGTTGAGCAGCACGCAGCTGCCCGAGGCCGAGGTCACGGAGACGGTCGTCGACTTGTTGTTGTCCAGGTTGGTCACCTTCAGTTTGGTCCCGGTGGGGAACTGGTTGCTGGAGGCCGCCGGTGCGCCGCCCTCGCCGGAGAGGGTCACCGTCGAGCCGGGACAGACGACGTCACCGTCGGCGGCGGGGGGTGCGGCCGAGGCGGACGGGTCACCGGCGGCGGACGGCTCGGCCGAACCGGGGGGTTGTTCGGCCGCGGGCGGGGCGCCGGCGGCCTCGCCCCCGCCTCCTCCCGTGCAGCCGGCGGCTTGCTGCTTGACCTGGATCTCCTTGATCACGGCTTGCCGGTTGGCGATCCGTGCCGCCGACTGCGCGTCCGGATGGGCCTGTTGATCGGCGATGAACTTCTGGTTGTTGCTCAGGGCGGTGGCCAGTCCGTCGCACGCCACCGATGCCTGGCTGGTGCCCGTCGTGACGATGGCGATGCCACCGACCAGCGCCGCGGCGCTGATGCCGACGACGATCTTCTGACGCCGGGTCACTCTTCTCTTGCGGGACATGTTCGGCTCCTGTCCTCGGGCCGGGCCCCCGGTGGGGTCCAGGCTCGTTCGACGGGGAGTACGGAGCGCCAACACGGGCTCGTTCAGGGCGAGTTCAAAGTTGTCCGCGCATGCCAAAGCCGACGCCGAAGCCGACGTCGGAGCCGCTCGGGCCGAGGCGGTGCCGGACGGCGGACGGGGTGTTGCGAAGATGTCGGGGTGCGCGTACTGATGCCGGTCCCCGACCGCGATTTCGACGTCACCGAGGTGGCGGTGCCCTGGCGGCTGCTCACCGAGGCGGGGCACGAGGTCGTCCTCGCCACCGAACGGGCCGGGACCCGGCCCGCCTGCGATCCACGGCTGCTGACCGGTGTCCTCTTCGGGGCGCTCGGCGCGGCGGCGGAGCCCCGCCGTTTCTACCACCAGCTCACCGAGAGCCCGGAGTTCTCCGCGACGGCCGGCTGGGCGGACCTGGACCCGGAGGCGTACGACGGGCTGCTGCTGCCCGGCGGTCATGCGCCCGGTATGCGGCAGTATCTGGGCTCGGAGGCGCTGCGGCGGCAGGTCGCCGGGTTCTGGGCGCTCGACCGTCCCGTCGGGGCGATCTGCCATGGCGTGCTGGTCCTGGCGCGGACCACCGACGCCGCGACCGGCCGCAGCCTGCTGGCGGACCGGCGGACGACCTGTCTGCCCAAGTACATGGAGCGGTCGGCCTACCTGGCGACCGCCTGGCGGCTGGGCCGCTACTACCGCACGTACCCGGCGTACGTGGAGGACGAGGTCAGGGCGGCGCTGGCGGACCCGGCGCGGTTCGAGCGCGGGCCGCGGGTGCTGGCCGCACGGGGCACCGCGACCGACGACACCGCGGCGTTCGTGGTGCAGGACGGCCGCTATCTCTCGGCACGCTGGCCGGGCGACGCCTACCTCTTCGGCCGGCGGTTCCTCGCGCTGCTGGAGGGCACGGCGCACTGACGGCGGGGCCGGGGGGCGCGCAGGGGCCCGGGCCGCGCCGATCCGGCCGGAGGTGGTTACCGGCGGACGCGGTTGCCCATAAACTCACTGCCCGCCCGGGGCCCTCATGACCTGGAACGACGCGGCCGCCGGGGCGATCCGACGGATGAGGGAGCGGCCCGTGTTCTACCAGGTGCTGAAGTACGTCCTGCTGGGGCCCTTACTGCGGCTGGTCTTCCGGCCGCGGATCGAGGGACTGGAGCACGTGCCGGAGGAGGGTGCGGCGATCATCGCCGGCAACCACCTCTCGTTCGCGGACCACTTCGTGATGCCGGCGATCGTGCCGCGCCGGGTGACGTTCCTGGCCAAGGCCGAGTACTTCACCGGGCCCGGTCTGAAGGGACGGCTCACCGCGGCGTTCTTCCGGGGGGTGGGGCAGATCCCGGTGGACCGGTCCGGTGGCCGCGCCTCCCGGGCGGCGATCTCGTCGGGGCTCGCCGTGCTGCGCAAGGGCCGGGTCCTGGGGATCTATCCGGAGGGCACCCGCTCGCACGACGGCCGGCTCTACAAGGGCCGTACCGGGGTCGCGTCGATGGCCATCCGGGCCGGGGTCCCGGTCGTACCCTGCGCGATGATCGGCACGTTCGAGGCGCAGCCGACCGGCCGGCGGCTGCCGCGCATCATGCGGATCACCATCCGCTTCGGGGCGCCGCTGGACTTCTCGCGCTATGCCGGGATGGCCGACGACCGCATCGCGCTGCGCGCCGTCACCGACGAGATCATGTACGCGATCCTCACCCTGTCCGGGCAGGAGTACGTCGACATGTACGCGGGCGAGGCCAAGGCCGCGGCGCAGGAGCGGGCGCGGGCCAAGGGGCGGCGCGGGCAGGGCGGCGGGGACGGCGGGCCCCCGGCGTAGTGGCCGGCCCGTCCGGGCCGCTTCCGCTTCCGCCGTCGGTGAACCGTGCCGTGCCGGTCTCCTGACGGCTCGTAAGGTCGCGCCATGACGACATCGGGCAGCGCAGTGGTGATCGGGGCGAGCGGGCAGATCGGGCGGGCGGCGGTGCGGGCGCTGGCGCGGGACGGCTGGCAGGTGCGGGCCGCCTCCCGAGGGGGCGGGTGGGACGACTCCTGGCCCGGGGAGGTGCGCCGCGTGGCCATGGACCGGGAGGACGATGCCGCGCTGGCCGCGCTGGTCGGTGACGGCTGTGACGTCCTGCTGGACTGTGTGGCCTACGGGGCGGCGCACGCCCGCCAGTTGACCGGGCTGGCGGACCGGATCGGGTCGGCCGTGGTGATCTCCAGCGGAGCCGTGTACGAGGACGACCGCGGGCGGAGCTTCGCGACGCAGGACGAGCCGGACGGTTCGCCGGCCTATCCGGTGCCCCTCCCGGAGTCCCAGCGGACGGTGCCGCCCGGTGAGGAGAACTACTGCACGCGCAAGATCGCCCTGGAGCAGGCGCTGCTGGCGGCCGGCGACCGGCTGCCGGTGACGCTGTTGCGGGCGGGTGCGATTCACGGTCCGTACAGCCCGCTCCCCCGTGAGCTGTACTTCGTCAAGCGGGTGCTGGACGGCCGCCGGGTGCGGCTGCTGGCGTACGGCGGGCGCAGCCGTTTCCATCCGGTGCATGCGGACAATCTGGCGGAGCTGATCCGGCTGGCCGCCCGCCGGCCGGGCTCGCGGGTGCTCAACGCGGGTGATCCGCAGGCGCCGACGGTCGCCGACATCGCGGTCGCGGTGGACGGTGCGATGGGGGCGCCGGCGAGCGAGATCGTGACGATCGACGGTGCCGCGCCGTCGTCCGACGTCGGTGAGACACCGTGGTCGCTGCCGCATCCGATGGTCTTCGACATGTCCGCGGCGGAGCGGGAGTTGGGCTACCGGGCCGTGACGACGTACGAGGAGTCGCTGCCCGCGACGGTCGCCTGGCTCGCCGACCGCATCAAGGGGCGGGACTGGTGGGAGCTGTTCCCGACGATGGCGTCCGTCTATTCCGACGCGTCGCTGTTCGGGTACGCGGCGGAGGACGCGTGGCTGGCCGGGCGGGGCGCCTGAGCGCCGCGGATCCGGGGGCCCGCCCGGGGCCGAAATCGGTTCGCGGGCGCGGCCGCGCGCCCGTACCGTGATCACCATGAGTGAGCGGATACGGGGGTGCCGACGATGAGCGCCCGGCTGCGGGGGATGGCGCAGGAGACGGAGCGGATCGTCGCGGCGGGGGTGTACCGCGCGCCCGGCGGGCGGACGGTGGACCTCGCGGCGGCCGTCGCGCGGGCGCGGGCGGGGACCCGGATGTACGGGCCGGGTCCGGTGGCGGTCGAGGGGCTGCCGCCGGCGCCGGGGGCGACGGTGTTCGAAGTGACGGGGGAAGGGAGCCTGACGGCCGGGCGGCGGCTGGCCGCGGCGGGCGGCGGCCCGCTCGCGGTGCTGAACTTCGCCTCGGCCCGGAATCCCGGCGGCGGGTACCTCAACGGCGCGCAGGCGCAGGAGGAGGCGCTGTGCCGGGGGTCGGCGCTCTACAGCTGCGTGCGCGAGGCCCCGGAGTTCTACGCGGCGCACCGCGCCGACCCCAGTCCCTTCTACAGCGACCGGGTGATCCTCTCCCCCGGCGTGCCGGTGTTCCGGGACGACCGGGGTGCGCTGCTCGACGAGCCGTACGAGGCAGGGTTCCTGACCGCGGCGGCGCCCAACGCGGGGGTGATCGCACGGCAGCGGCCGGCCGAGGCGGGGCGGGTGCCGGCCGCGCTGACGGCGCGGGCCGAGCGGGTGCTGGAGGTCGCGGCGGCGAGCGGGCACCGTCAACTGGTGCTCGGCGCCTGGGGCTGCGGGGTGTTCCGCAACGAACCGGCCGAGGTGGCGGGGGCGTTCGCGGCCGCGCTGCTGGGCGCGGGGCGGTTCGCCGGCTGGTTCGACCGGGTGGTGTTCGCCGTGCTGGACCGCCGGGAGCCCTCCCCCACCCGGGCCGCCTTCGAGGAGGCGTTCCCGGCGTCCGGCGGGCCGGCCGCGGGCACTGAGGGGGAAAGGAGCGGGGCGGCCGGACGCCCTCGGGCATCCGGCCGCCCCTTCTGCAGGTCACTGCAGGGTGGTTACCGCGCGGCCGGGAGGTCGGCGGTGCCCTTGGCGACGGCCTTGGCCGACGGCTTCGCCGGCTGCGGCGTGGCGTGCGGGGCGCAGGTCACGTCCTTGGCGTCGGTCTTCCCCTCCAGGAAGTACGCGTCGACCCGGTCGTTGATGCAGGGGTTGACCAGGCCGGTGACGCCGTGCGAACCGGCGTCCCGCTCGGTGATCAGGCGCGAGCCCTTGAAGCGCTTGTGCAGTTCGACGGCGCCCTCGTACGGGGTGGCGGCGTCGCGGGTGCTCTGCACGATCAGCACGCTCGGCAGGCCCTTGCCGGTGCCGACCTCGACCGGCCGCTGCTGCTTGGCCGGCCAGGTGGCGCAGGGCAGGTTCATCCAGGCGTTGGCCCAGGTCATGAACGGCGCCCGCTGGTGGATGCGGGTGTTGTCGCGGTCCCACTTCTGCCAGCTGGTGGGCCACTTGGTGTCGGTGCACTCGACGGCCGTGTAGACCGCGTTGCCGTTCTCCGAGGCGATGTTGCCGGCGGTGTCCTTGAGGTTCGGCCCGGCGTTCTCGACGAGGGGCTTGGCGTCGCCGGAGCGGTAGGCGCTCCAGACCTCGGCGACGGTGGCCCACATCGAGTCGTAGTACGGCGCGTTCTGGAAGAAGCCGGTCAGCTCGGCGGGTCCGACGACGCCGCCGATCGGGTTCTTCTTGGCGGTCGCCCGCAGCGTCTCCCAGGCGGCCTGGACCTTCTCGGGGGTGTTCCCGATGTGGTACGTGGCGTCGTTCTTGGCGACCCACTTCTTCCAGTCGCCCCAGCGGGTCTCGAAGGCGATGTCCTGGTCGAGGTTGGCCTGGTACCAGATCTTCTCGCGGGCCGGATCGACGACGCTGTCGACGAGCATCCGGCGGACGTGGCCCGGGAAGAGCGTGCCGTAGACGGCGCCGAGGTAGGTGCCGTAGGAGACGCCCAGGTAGTTGAGCTTCTTCTCACCGAGCGCGGCGCGGATGACATCGAGGTCGCGGGCGGTGTTGGTGGTGGTCATGTACGGCAGGAGGGCGCCACTGCGCTCGGCGCAGCCCTCGGCGTACTCCTTGGCGAGCTTGCGCTGGGCGCGCTTGTCGGCCTCGCTGTCCGGCACCGGGTCGGCCTTGGGGGCCTTGACGAACTCCTGCGGGTCCATGCAGGAGATGGGCGCCGAGTGGCCCACGCCGCGCGGGTCGAAGCCCACGAAGTCGTACGCCTTGGCGGTCTTGGCCCACAGCGGGTTCTTGGTGGTGATGCGGGTCGGGAACCGCATGCCCGAGCCGCCGGGTCCGCCGGGGTTGTAGAGGAGGGCGCCCTGCCGCTCCTGCTTGGTGCCGGTGCTGACGGCGCGGTCGACGGCGATCTTGATGGTGCGTCCGTTGGGCCGCGCGTAGTCGACCGGGACGGTGACGTAGCCGCACTGGACGGGGGACTTCATGCCCCAGTCCGCGGGGCAGTCCTGCCAGTCGATGCCCTTCTTGGCCGCGCGGGCGGCAGCGGTCTGGACACCGCGCGCTTCGGCCTTTCCGCTCGTGTGGTGTTCGCCCGCGCTGGCGGGCGTGGCGGCTATCGCTCCGGTGAGGAGCGCTCCGGTCACCAGGGTGCCGGCGGTGCCGAGCACTGCTTTTCTTCTCACGTGGTCGTTTCCCCCTGCTCGGTGGGCCACTTGTGGCGGCGTTGATCACAGGTCTACGAGGGGATCCTGTCGTCTCTCGTCCCCTCCTGAACAGGTTTGACCGGCAATTCTTTACCAAGCTGTAGGTTTCCGGGCGGGCGGATACCGGACCGGGAACGGCCGGACATGGCGCCGGAACCCCACCTTTTTCGGCCAAGCGGGGCGGGCGGCGGGGCAACGGATCGCGCGCCCCGCGCGGCGCCCGGGGAAGGGCCAACGCGTCGCGGGCGCAGGTGCGTTGACGAGCGCGGAGGCGTCCGGCGGGCGAGCCGTACGGTCGGTCCGTGGTGGCCGGCGGGACGCCGTCCGGAGCGGTTCGGTTGGCTGCCGGAACACCAACGAGGGGCGAGAACAGGTCAATTGCCGTGGACCTGCCCAGGAGGCATGTGCCAATCGCGCACCTTCAGTAACCTTCCGTGAAGGCTCTCCCACGCACTGCCACAAGGGAGGGCCTCGGCGTTTTCACGCCCGTCCAAGCCGCCGCGAAGGAGTTCCGAAGTGCCGGGTATCGATCAGGTGTTGTCCCAAGCCATGGGAATCCCGGGCGTTTTGGGCGCCGCCCTGATCGACTGGACCAGCGGCCTCACGCTCGGTACGGCCGGGCGGGCACCGCACGGCGACCACGACGCGGCCGCCGCGGACACCGCCGACGTCGTGCAGGCCGTCGCGCGCAACGCCACGTTCGACACCTCGGGCGGCACGGACGGCCCGGCCCTGGAGGACCTGATCATCACGGCCGCCGGCAGCTACCACCTGATCCGTTTCGTGCACACCGCGTTCGACAGCCAGACCTACCTCTACCTCTGGCTGGACCGCGCGCAGGCGAATCTCGCGGTCGCCCGGCTGCGGCTGCGCGATCTGGCGGCGGAGCTGGTCCCGTCCTGACCACCCGGCTCCGCCTGCTCGCACGAACGGTTAGGGAACCAGCCATGGGCCTGCCCATATCTCCTCACCCGCCCGCCCCGGCCGGGCTGCTCGACCGGTTCGCCGCCGAGCGCGTCACCGGCGCCCTGCGCGGCCCGCACGGCTGCTTCTACCTCCTGGACGGCGCGGTCACCTGCGTCGAGGACGCCGCTGCGCCGGGCATCGACGTCCGGCTCAGCGCGGCCGGCAAGGTGCCGCCGCAGGGCTGGCGGTACGCCGCGGAGCGGGCCGGGCCGCAGCGGCGCGGCGGCCAGTTCCTGGTCAGTGAGGGCTGGTTGACACAGGGCGAGCTGGAGGTGTGCCATCTCGCCGCGCTGCTCGACGCCGCGTTCTTCGCCCTGCCGCTGCCGCCCGACGCCACGTCCTTCACACCCGGTACGGCCCACTGGCTGGGCGTCGTCCGCCCGGTGAGCGCGGCCGCCCTCCAGCAGGCGACGGCCCGCCGCCGGGCACTGCTGGACCGGCTGCGCCGCTGGGCGGCGGCCGACACCTCCCCCGTCGTTGCGGTCCCCACGGACGACCGCGCCCCCGCGCCCACGAGCCGGCAGCGGCGGCTGCTGGCCCATGCCGACGGCCGGCGCACCCCCTACGAACTGGCCCGCACGCTGGGTCAGTCCGCCTTCGTGACGCTGCTCGACGTCCGCCGGCTGGCCGCGGCCGGTCTCGTCCGCATGCCGCCGGCGCCGGGCGGACTCCCCCGGCGCCGGCCCGGCGCCAGTCTCGACGGCTCCGCCCCGCCCGCCGCCGCAGGACCCCGTCCCCCCACCTGGCAACTCCCGGTACCGGACGTTCTCCATACCGCCGATCCGGATATTGCCCTCCTTGTCCGACTGCGTACGGCACTGGAGGAAAACCTGTGAACCCTTGCGCGCGAAGACCGTGCACGGCATGAGGCGCGCGCTCAGAAAACGCGCCGCGAAAAGGAGACTGATGACGATCGAACCCCGGATACGGGACGAATTGCACACGCTGCGCGATCAAGTGCGGCATTTCCAGGGCGGAATGGTCGCGAGCGTGGACGGCATGGTGATAGCCCACGATCTGCCCGATATCGAACCGGACGGCCTGGCCGCGCTCACCGCCGCGGCCATCGGGGTCGCCAAGCGCCTCACCGAGGCGACCGGGCAGGGTGCCTTCGAGGAGACCCTGACCCGCGGCTCCGACGGCTACATCGCGGCCTACTCGGCCGGCCGCCGCGCCGTCCTCACGGCCGTGGCCAGTCCGCACACCAACGTGGGACGACTCCATCTGCAGGCCAGGCGGGCGGCCGAGCGCATCGGCGCGCTCGTCGACTCGGCCCCGCGCCCGTAGTCGCCCCGCCGGGACCCTCCCGGCAGGCAGCGGCAGCTGCCACCCGGAAACACCTCAGAGAATGCGAAAGGTCACACCCCTCATGGCTCAAATGGAAACCGCTCTCGCCGACGCCATGTCGAACATCGAAGGCGCAATAGGCGTCGCCCTGGTCGACTACACCAGCGGAATGGCGCTGGCCACCCTCGGCGACCACCAGACCTTCGATCTCAATATCGCCGCCGCCGGCAACACCGATGTCGTCCGCGCGAAGATGCGCACGATGGAAATGCTGGAACTCCAGGGCGCCATCGAGGACATGCTCATCACCCTGACCGCGCAGTACCACATCATCCGTCCGGTGTCGGGCAAGAGCGGCAGCGGCCTGTTCCTCTATCTGGTGCTGGACCGCAAGCGCGCCAATCTCGCCCTGGCCCGCCACCGGCTGGCCCGGCTGGAGGCCGACCTGGAGGTGTAGGGCGCGCTCACCCGGTGACGGCGCGGGCGGCCTCGTCCAGGAGGCGGCGCAGCCGCAGCGCGTCGGGGGCGACGGCGGTGGCCAGCGCCCCGGGTCCGGCGAGCGGGGCCAGTACGCCCTGCCCCGGGCCGTCGCCGGGCTGCCCCTCCGGCGCCCCGCCGAGCAGCCGCACCTCGGCCGGCCCGTCCTCGAACTCCGGTCCCACGACGAGGAGTTGACCGAGGGCGCGGTTGCCGTCCAGCACGGCGGAGGTGTCCCAGCCGGGGCCGCCGGGCCCGTAGGCCGTCTCCTGGTCGAGCAGGGTGCGGCCGGCGCGGCGGACGATGAGCCGGCTGCGCAGTGCTCCGGTCTCCTCACCGCTGCGTCCCAGCACCTGCTCCTCGCGGAGCACCAGGCGCGCGGTGGGGGCCAGCTCGACGGTGGTGGTCATCCGCAGGTCGCTGCCCCGGGCGGAGATCAGCGGCTCCGGCAGCCAGTCGAGCCGCGCCCCCTCCCCGACGGTCAGGCGCACGTCGTAGGTGGCGGTTTCCCCGGTCCGGCCGGGCAGCGCGACGGTCGCCGCGGCGGCCGTGACGTGCAGTGCGGTGCCGGCCTCCGCGGTCGCCTCAAGAGCCAGCCGGTCGCCGCCGAGCGGGGCGCTCATCGCGCTGACGACACAGACCCGGGCCTGCCCGGCACCCGCGCGGATGCGGCGCAGCGCCAGCGGACCGTCGCCGTCGAGGACGGGCAGCCGGGTGGCACCGGCCGCGTCGGCCCGCGCGACGATGCGGGCGGTGGCGTGCAGCCCGGCGGACGGGGGTGCGGGAGCCGGCGGCCGGACCGCCCGTGGGGGGAGCGCGAGGGTCATGCCGGGCCCACGGTCCACTCCGCCAGGCGGGCGCGCACCCAGTCCGCCACGGGCCGGACACCGTTCTCGGCCTTCAGCGCCGTGAAGGCGACCGGCAGCTCACCGCGCTGCGCCTTGGCGTCGCGCGCCATCCCTTCCAGGTCGACGCCCACGTACGGCGCCAGGTCGGTCTTGTTGATGACGAGCAGATCGGCGCTGGTCACGCCGGGGCCGCCCTTGCGCGGGATGTCGTCGCCGCCCGCGACGTCGATGACGAAGATCTGGGCGTCGACCAGGCCCTTGGAGAAGGTCGCGGTGAGGTTGTCGCCGCCGGACTCGACCAGGACGAGGTCGAGCGGGCCGTTGCCCTCGGCACCGACCGCGGCCTCCAGGTCCTCCACCGCCTCCAGGTTGGCGGAGATGTCGTCGCGGATCGCGGTGTGCGGACAGGCCCCGGTCTCCACCGCCGAGATCCGCTCGGGCGGCAACACCGCCTCGCGGAGCAGGAATTCGGCGTCCTCGCGGGTGTAGATGTCGTTGGTGACCACCGCGATGGACAGCTCGTCGCGCAGGGCGCGGCAGAGCGCGGCGACGGTGGCGGTCTTGCCGGTGCCGACCGGGCCGCCCAGGCCGATGCGCAGCGCCCGCCGGGTCCCGTCCGGGCGTACCGGAGCGGCGGCGCTGTAGGTGTACCGCTCGGGGAAGGTGTCCTTGTGGTCGAGGTGCATGGTCACTCCGGTGGTTCGTACGGCCGCCGGGGGCGGCGGGGGTCCGGCGGGCGGCCGGGGGTCAGGAGGCGAAGAGGCGGACCGGCCAGGCGGCGTGTGCTTGCGCGGTGATGTCGAGCAGGGGGGCGGACGCGGCGGGCAGTGCGTCGATCCCTTCGGTGGCGACGCGTTCCGCCGCCGCGGCGGCTTGCCGGGCGACCAGGTCGACGTCGGCGGCCAGGTGCGCGAGCACGGCGGTGGCGTCGAAGGGGTCCAGGCTCAGCAGTCGGACGGTCGCGGTGGCCGGGCCGCTGATGCTCTCGTACGCCACGGCGTAGGCGGCGTCGAGCGGCGCGAGGCCCGCGGAACGGGCCGCCAGGCCCAGGACCACGGGCTGGTGCGCGCCGCGCGGGCGGGCCGCGGCGAGCGCGTCGAGGGCGGGGTCCGGCCAGGTGGCGCGGGCCGCCCGCATCATCTGGCGGCCCAGCCGTCTGGCGACCTGCCGCAGCGCCGGTACGGGCGTACGGGCGTCGGCCGCGTCGTCCAGGAGGAGCGGGTCGCAGCCGGCCGCGGCCGCGGCGGCGAGTGCCGCGGCGACCAGGCCGGCGGTGTGCAGCCGGCCCCGGCAGAATCTCTCCAGGGTGGCGGCGTCCTTGATGCGTCCCGCGGCGACGGCCGGTTCGGCGCCGCCCGAGTGGGCGTGTCCGCCGGCGGGAAACCGGCCGTCGGCGAGGACGAGCAGCGCGGCGCGGCTCATCGGCGGTCCAGGGTGTGCGTCGAGTGCTTCATCGTGGCGCGTCAGAAGAGGAAGTACCGCTGGGCCATGGGCAGTTCGGCGGCGGGCCGGGGTTCGACCAGCTCGCCGTCGATGGTCACCGTGAAGGTGTCGGGGTCGACCTGGACCCGGGGCAGCGCGTCGTTGTTGCGCATGTCCGCCTTGGTGACGCCCCGGGTGGAGCGGATCGCCTCGTACCGCTTCGCCAGCGGCAGGCGCTCGGGGAGGTTGTCCTCCAGGGCCTGCTGGGAGACGAAGTTGACCGAGTTGCTGCCGGGGGCCTTGCCGGTGGCGCCGAACATCGGGCGGGGCAGGACCGGCTGCGGGGTCGGGATGGACGCGTTGGCGTCGCCCATCTGCGCATAGGCGATCTGGCCGCCCTTGATGACCAGTTGCGGTTTGACGCCGAAGAACGCGGGGTCCCACAGCACGAGGTCGGCGAGCTTGCCGTTCTCCACCGATCCGACGAGGTGGTCGATGCCCTGGGCGAGGGCCGCGTTGATGGTGTACTTCGCGACGTAGCGCCGGGCGCGGTGGTTGTCCGCGCCGCCGTCGCCGGGCAGGGTGCCGCGGCGCCGCTTCATGACGTGGGCGGTCTGCCAGGTCCGCAGCACGACCTCGCCGATCCGGCCCATGGCCTGGGCGTCGGACGACATGATCGAGATGGCGCCGAGGTCGTGCAGGATGTCCTCCGCCGCGATGGTGGAGGGCCGGATCCGGGACTCGGCGAAGGCCAGGTCCTCGGGGACGGCGGGGTTGAGGTGGTGGCAGACCATCAGCATGTCGAGGTGTTCCTCGACGGTGTTGACGGTGTGCGGCCGGGTGGGGTTGGTGGACGCCGGCAGCACGTTCGGCTCGGAGACCATCGCGATCATGTCGGGGGCGTGGCCGCCGCCGGCGCCCTCGACGTGGAAGGCGTGGATCGAGCGGCCCGCGATGGCGGCGAGGGTGTCGCCGAGGAAACCCGCCTCGTTCAGGGTGTCCGTGTGGATGGCGAGCTGGGCGCCGCTCTCCTCACAGATGTTCAGACAGGCGTCGAGGACGGCGGGGGTGGCACCCCAGTCCTCGTGGATCTTGAAGCCGAGGACGCCGGCCCGCAGCTGGTCGCGCATCGAGGTGAGGGAGGTGGTGTTGCCCTTGCCGAGCAGTCCGACGTTGACCGGCAGGGAGTCCATCGCCTCGAACATCCGGGCCACGTGCCAGGCTCCGGGGGTGATGGTGGTGGCCTTGCTGCCCTCGGCCGGACCAGTGCCGCCGCCGACGAGGGTGGTCACGCCGGAGGCCAGCGCCTCGTCCGCCTGCTGGGGGCAGATGAAGTGCACGTGGGTGTCGATGCCGCCGGCGGTGAGGATCTTGCCGTTGCCCGCGATGATCTCGGTCTCGGGCCCGATGACCAGGTCGGGGTGGACGCCGTCCATGGTGTCGGGGTTGCCGGCCTTGCCGAGCGCGGTGATCCGCCCGTCGCGGATGCCGACGTCGGCCTTGACGATGCCCCAGTGGTCGAGGACGACGGCACCGGTGATCACGGTGTCCGGGGTGCCCTCGGCGCGGGTGGCGCGGGACTGGCCCATCGACTCGCGGATCACCTTGCCGCCGCCGAAGACGGCCTCGTCGCCGGCCCGGCCCGGGCCGCCCGAGCGGTCCTCGGTGATCTCGATGACCAGGTCGGTGTCGGCGAGCCGGATCCGGTCCCCGGCGGTGGGGCCGTAGAGGTCGGCGTACGCCTGGCGGGTGAGCTCAGCCATCGAGGGTGCCTCCGGTCTCGCCGCGCAGGCCCGGGACGATCCGCTTGCCCCCGACGGGGACCAGCTCGACCTCGGTGGGGATGCCGGGCTCGAAGCGTACGGCGGAGCCGGCCGCGACGTTGAGCCGCTTGCCGTGCGCGGCCGCACGGTCGAAGTCGAGGCCGGGGTTGGCCTCGGCGAAGTGGTAGTGGGAGCCGACCTGGACGGGGCGGTCGGCGGCGTTGAGGACGGTCAGGCGCGTGACGGGGAGCCCTTCGTTGAGGCGCACCGGCTCGTCGGCGTGGAGGATCTGTCCCGGGATCATCGTCTGCTCTCCCCCGGTCAGCTGATGGGTTCGTGAACGGTGACGAGCTTGGTGCCGTCCGGGAAGGTGGCCTCGACCTGTACGTCGTGGATCATCTCCGGCACGCCCTCCATGACCTCGTCGCGGGTGAGGACCTTGCGGCCGGAGGACATCAGCTCGGCGACGGTGCGGCCGTCCCTGGCGCCTTCGAGGATGTGCACGGTCAGCAGCGCGATGGACTCCGGGTGGTTGAGCTTCAGCCCCCGAGCCCGTCGCTTTTCGGCCACGTCTGCCGCCACATGAATCATCAAGCGCTCTTGCTCATGCGGGGTCAGCTGCATACGTTCCACCTCACCGTCTTCCCACCCGGACGCATTTGCCCAGGTCACAGGCGTAAGCACACCTGTGACGATAGGTGTACCACGCAGTAATTAAAGGAGGAGCAAACCGACTTCCAGCACTTGGCCATCAAGCGCCCCACACGTGGAGGCTAGTTCGGCGGGATTTCGGTGGCGTTACGACGAGGGTCCTGTCCGCGCCTTCCCCTTCGCCGCTTGTAACAGGGCGACACCACCGCCCGTCACGGCGCGGCAATGCGATTCCCGGTATCGCCGCACGGCTCCACTCCCCGGCGCGGCACCGGGAAATCCCGGCCGACTCCCGCCCCCTGACGCCGCGTCGAGCCCCCGGAACCGCCGGCCCCCACGCCCCGGCGTCCGCCACGATCACCACAAAACCGGCATGTCCCGCTCTGCGGACGCAACTGTCCGGTATCCGCTCTTGACGATCTCCAGGGCCCTCGGAATCCTCAGGTGCGCGTCAAATCAAGCTCCAACCCCCCACATCAGTATCGGAGCCCTACTGTGTCTCGTTCTGCACACATACGCCGGGCCGCGCTGGCCACCGGCACCGTGGCCGCCCTGGCCGCCACCCTCTTCACCACGGCCGCGGCCTCCGCCGATCCGGCACCGGCGGCCGCCCCTGACATCGACGTCAAGGCCGTCAAGGCCGATCTGGACCAGCTGCAGTCGATCGCCGACGCCAACGGCGGCAACCGCGCCCACGGAAAGGCCGGCTACAAGGCGTCCGTCGACTTCATCAAGGGCAAGCTGGACCAGGCCGGCTTCAAGACCCAGCTCCAGGAGTTCGACAACAACGGCGCCAAGGGCTACAACGTCATCGCCGACTGGCCGGGCGGCGACGAGAGCAAGACCGTCATGACGGGCGCCCACCTCGACTCGGTCGACGCGGGCCCCGGCATCAACGACAACGGTTCCGGCTCGGCCGGCACCCTCGAAGTCGCCCTCGCGGTCGCCAAGTCGAACCTCAAGCCCACCAAGCACCTGCGGTTCGCCTGGTTCGGCGACGAGGAGGACGGGATGGTCGGCTCGCAGGCGTACGTCAGCAAGCTCGGCGCCGACAAGTCGAAGATCGACGCGTACCTGAACTTCGACATGATCGGGTCGCCGAACCCCGGCTACTTCGTCTACGACGACGACGCGCGCCTGGAGAAGGTGTTCAAGGACTGGTTCGCCACCAAGAACATCGCCACCGAGAAGGAGACCGAGGGCGACGGCCGCTCCGACCACGCCGCCTTCAAGGATGCGGGCATCGCCGTCGGCGGCCTCTTCTCCGGCGCGGACTACATCAAGACCGAGGCGCAGGCGAAGAACTGGGGCGGCGAGGCGGGCAAGGCGTTCGACGCCTGCTACCACCAGTCCTGCGACACCTCGAAGAACCTCGACGAGAAGGCGCTGGACAACAACAGCGACGCCATCGCCAACGCCGTCTGGCAGCTCAGCTCCTGAGCCGCCCCTTCCCCGCAACGGTCAGCGCGCGCTGACCGTTACCTCTCCCGACCCGGTCGCCGGTCCCCGGCGGCCGGGTCGCGGTGTTCCGCGGCGATCCCGAACCGCCGCCGTTCGCCCGGAGCGGACGGGAGCTGCCGCACGGTCGAGACCGTGCTGATCACCTGCTCGTCCTCCGTACCCTCCTCGCGCCGCCCCAGCTCTTCGAGTAGCTGCAGGTCAGCGGCGGATACCAGCGCCACCAGCGGCTTGCCGTGACGGGTGACGACCACCCGCTCACCGCCGTAGACGACGCGGTTGATCAGATCCGCCAGCTCGGCCCGGGCTTGCGTCACCGGAATTTCGTAGGCCATGCTCCCATTCTAACGGGATGTACATCCTGTACATTTTTTACAGAAGAGAGGAGCGGTCATGCTGCGACCGACGGCCCGCTATGTCCTTCCGGAATTCACCGAGCGCACCTCACAGGGGACGCGCACGATGGACCCCTACTCCAAGCTGCTCAGCGAGCGCATCGTCTTCCTGGGCACCCCGATCGACGACGCCGCCGCCAACGACGTGATGGCGCAGCTGATCCACCTCGAACACGCCGCGCCCGAGCGGGACATCTCGCTCTACATCAACTCCCCCGGCGGCTCGCTCACCGCGATGACCGCCGTCTACGACACGATGCGCTTCGTGTCGTGCGACGTGGAGACCGTCTGCCTCGGGCAGGCCGCGTCCGCCGCCGCGGTACTGCTGGCCGCCGGCACCCCCGGCAAGCGACTGGCGCTGCCCGGCGCCCGGGTGCTGATCCACCAGCCGTCGCTCGACGAACCCATCGAGGGCCAGGCCACCGACCTGCAGATCCAGGCAGAGGAACTGCTGCGCGGCCGCGCCATGCTGGAGGAGATGCTGGCGCGGCACACCGGACAGCCGCGGGAGCGGATCGCCGCGGACATCGAGCGGGACAAGATCTTCGACGCCCCCGCCGCCCTGGAGTACGGCCTGATCGACGGCCTGACCCGCAACCGCAAGCGCTCGCCCCTCCAGCCCGTCGCGCGGTGAGCCGGATGCTGCCGCCCGAGCCGCCGCCGCTGCCGGCGCTGACCCGCGCCGAAGGAGAGCTGATCGACTGCTACCTGGAGGTGCTCGACCTGCTGGGCCGGATCAATCCGGCCCGGGCCGGCCATACCTACAGCGGTCTGCGCGCCGCCCAGGCACTGGTCGGCAAGGCCGGTGCGCTGCGCGACGCGCTGACGCTGATGCACAACCGGGGCGAGAGCGAGTTCCACCGCGCGACGCTGGCGCAGGCGATGCGGGTGCTGGACGGCGAGCGCCGGGCCGGTCTGGTGACCGTACCGCCGCCCAAGGAGTCCTGAGGCGCGACACGGACGGCGAACGGCTGCCCGGACGGCGTAGCGTCCGCGGCCGCTTGAGGGAGGCGACGAATTGCGGGGGACGGACGAAATTCCTGGGGTCCTTGATGTTTCGCCCCAGGTCCCGGGGGTGCGACACCCCCTCTCCCGCCACCTGAAGGAACAAATCTAACCAATCGGCCCAAATGTGGCGCATGTCACATACGGCATTTTCAACTCGGTATTCCACCAGTGAGTGCGTGACGATCCCTTCGACGACAAGACCCCGCCACAGCGGCGGGGCGGTCCGGACGGGCGCCCAATCCCGCCGCCGTGCCGGATGACCGGTCGACGAGGTGGATCGGCGGGAGCGGAGGACCCGAGCAGAACGGGGTGCGGGCCTTGCGGCCACGGACTCCTTGGGGTGAAGCCGTGCAGACGGCCGGGCATCTTCGCCTGCCCGAACCCGACAGGTCTCCCTTCGCAGGCGGCTGACGAAGGGTTTGCGCATGACCGTGCGCACGCACACGCCGAACCTGCTGGCGCGGGCCGGCACCGTTTCCGCCCTGACGCTGGCCACGCTCGGCGCGGCCACCCTCACGCCGGGGGTGACCCCGGACGCCGAGGCCGCGACCGTCGCCACCCATGCGCTGCGGGTCGCGGCCTCCAAGCGGGGCTCGCCCTACCAGTACGGCGCTCAGGGACCGTTCCGTTTCGACTGCTCGGGCCTGATGCTGTACTCGTTCAAGCGCGCCGGCCGGGCCCTGCCCCGCAGCGCGGCCGCCCAGTACGCCCACACCCGGCACATCTCCCTCGCCGCCCGCAAGCGCGGCGACCTGGTCTTCTTCCACTCCAGCCGCGGCATCTACCACGTCGGCATCTACGCGGGCAACGGCCGGATCTGGCACGCGCCCAAGACCGGCGACGTGGTCCGGCTGGAGAAGATCTGGAGCCGCTCGGTCTGGTACGGGCGGGTCCGCTGAGCCGCGGGCGGGGCCGGTCCGCCGCCGGTGCCACGGGCCGGGCTCCGCCGTGCCCGGCCCGTTGTCAGTGACCCACGGTAATTTGACGGGGTGACTTCACCGCTGGGCAACGTGCTGGCCGCCGCGGCGCGAGGAAGCTTCCCGCCACCGGACGGATCGGTGACGGTGCTCCCCCAGCCGTCCGCGCGGGACGTCGGAGTGCTGGCCTTCACCTGCCATGCCGTGGTGTTCGCGGACGTGGAGCCCTCGTGGGTGCGGGAGCGGATATCCCCCGGGGACCTCGCGGGGCCGCTCGCCCCGCCGTTCCTCACCGCGCTCGGCGGGCGGACCGGCCGCGAGGCGAACAACATCGACATGGTCACGGTCGCCGGAGCGCTGCCCGGCCCGCCACCGTTGGAGCTGGTGGAGACGGCGGACCGCGGTCACCCCCGCGCCGTCCGGGCGCTGCGCCACCGCGACGCGGTGCGGGCCTGGACGACCCCCGACGGCGGGACGCTGACCCTCGGCCGCGGGGTGGCCGGCCGCTGGGAGATGTCCTTCGAGGTCGCGGACAGCGGTCAGGGGCGGGGGCTGGGACGTGGGCTGGCGCGGGCCGCCCGGCACCTCATACCGGCCGACGAGGTGCTGTGGGCGCAGGTCGCCCCGGGTAATGCCCGTAGCGTCCGGGCCGTCCTGGCAGCCGGTTTCCTGCCGGTGGGCGCGGAGGTGCTGATGGTCCCGCCCGGGGACCGCGGCTGAGTGCCGTCCCGGAAGTTCCGCTCCGGTCGCCGGTCAGCCGGTCAGCAGCCGGCCGGCGAAAGGTTCCTGCAAGAGCGGGTCAGGGGACCGCGACCTTCCACGGCACCCTGATCCAGACGGTCTTGCCGCCGGACGCGGTGGGCACGACCGAGAGCCGGCCACCGGCTTCGGCGGCGAGGAAGCGGATGATGACCATGCCCCGGCCGTTGTCCTGCTGGACCGCGGCGGGCAGCCGGCGCGGACGGCGCGGGTGACTGTCGGTGACGCCCACCGCCAGCACCTCGTCGCGGTCGAGACGCAGTTCGACGGTGAAGGTCGGGGACTGGCCGCCGGTGTGCTGGACGGCGTTGGTGGCGAGTTCGGAGACGATCAGCCGCACGGAGTCTGCGATGCCGGAGTCCGCGGGCAGCCCCCAGCCGGCGAGCACCTCCAGAGCGTGTCTGCGGGCCAGGGCGACCGAGGCCGGCGCGCTCGGCAGGGTGAGTGAGGATTCCTGGTGGTCTGCCATCACGACGCCGTCCCTTTCCCACCGAGGCCGGCTCCGCTCCGCTGCGCTGGAACCGGAAGGGTGCCGCTGGGGGCACCGGTCCGGCCTCGGACCACTCGCAGAGCGTCAGAGTGCCACTCGGGCCGCCCGTGGTGGGCGGGATCCACCAACATCTACGGATATCTGTCGCCCGATGCGGTGAACTCTGCCACGCGAGACCGGATTTGGAGGGTGCGCCGGCGGCCCGGCGGCGCACCGCTTCAGGCGGCCGGCGCGGTGGCGAGGATCGTTCCGACCGCCCGATCGAGCTGATCTTGCGTCAGGTCGGCCCGGGCGGTGAGCCGCAGCCGGGAGATCCCGTCGGGTACGGACGGCGGCCGGAAACAGCCGACCGCGAGACCGGCCGCCCGGCAGTCGGCGGCCCAGCGTACCGCGGCTTCCGGCGACGGGGCGCGTACGGAGATAACCGCGGCGTCCGGCCGTACCGCGCTCAGGCCCGCCGCGGTGAGCCGGCCGTGCAGCTCGCGGGCGATCTGTCCGGTACGGGCGGCGCGGTCGGGTTCGCGGACCAGGAGCCGGAGCGCGGCGAGCGCACCACCGACCGCCGCCGGGGCGAGTCCGGTGTCGAAGATGAACGACCGGGCGGTGTTGACCAGGTGCTCGATCACCCGGGCCGGGCCGAGCACCGCGCCACCCTGCGAGCCGAGCGACTTGGAGAGCGTCACGGTGGCCACCACGTCGGCGTCACCGGCCAGCCCGGCGGCGGACAGCGCGCCGCGGCCGCCCTCCCCCAGGATGCCCAGGCCGTGCGCGTCGTCGACGAGCAGCGCGGCTCCCCGGCTGCGGCAGGCCGCGGCGAGTTCCGGCAGCGGCGCGGCGTCCCCGTCGACCGAGAACACCGAGTCGGTGACGGCCAGCGCCCGGCCGTCGTGGCCGGTCAGCGCGGTCCGTACGGCCTCCGGGTCGACATGCGGGGCGACGGCGACGCGCGCCCGGGAGAGGCGGCAGCCGTCTATGAGGGAGGCGTGATTGCCCGCGTCGGAGACGACCAGGGTGCCGGGCGCGGTGAGCGCGGTGACGGCGGCAAGATTCGCGGCATAACCGGATGACAGCACCAAAGCGGCCTCGAAGCCGCAGAACCCGGCGAGTTCCGTCTCCAGGTGGGCGTGCAGCTCGGTACTGCCGGTCACCAGGCGGGAGCCGGTCGCACCCGCGCCCCAGCGGTGAGCTGCCTCGGCGGCGCCGTGGGTGACCTCGGGGTGCCGGGCGAGCCCCAGGTAGTCGTTGCCCGCCAGATCGAGCAGCAGGGAGCGGGCCGGCCGGGGGCGCAGCGTGCGGACCAGACCGGCCCGTTGACGCTCGGTTTGCGCCACGTCGATCCAGTCGAAGGCCGCGCGGCGGTCCTGCCCGACGGGCGCGGCCGGGGGCTCCGTGGGAGGCGCGGGCGGGGCGTCGCGGAGCAGCGGCGGGGCGGAGTCCTGCGGCATCGGCGTCCTTCGTCTGTCGGCCTCGATTGTGGGCTGTCGATAGACGTTAGCGGTCGTTCCGCACGGCCACGGTGTGGCGATACACACACCCCGATCGGGACTCGTTGTGGGAATCCTCCTTGGCCGGGGGCGGTGGCGTAGGCCAGGATCATCGTCATGGACCTGCTGAACACACTGGTGGACAAGGGACTGCGGCGCGAGTTGCCGACCCGCGAAGAGGCGCTGGCCGTCCTGGCGACGTCCGATGACGAACTGCTCGACGTCGTGGCAGCGGCCGGAAAGGTACGCCGCCAGTGGTTCGGGCGGCGGGTCAAGCTCAACTATCTCGTCAACCTCAAGTCGGGCCTGTGCCCCGAGGACTGCTCCTACTGCTCCCAGCGGCTGGGATCGAAGGCCGAGATCCTCAAGTACACCTGGCTCAAGCCCGATGACGCCTCCAAGGCGGCCGCCGCCGGAGTGGCCGGCGGCGCCAAGCGGGTCTGTCTGGTGGCCAGTGGCCGCGGCCCGACCGACCGGGACGTGGACCGGGTCTCGGAGACCATCTCCGCCATCAAGGAGCAGAACGAGGGCGTGGAGGTGTGCGCCTGTCTGGGGCTGCTCTCCGACGGCCAGGCCGAGCGGCTGCGCTCGGCGGGCGCCGACGCGTACAACCACAACCTGAACACCTCGGAAGCCACCTACGGCGACATCTGCACCACGCACGACTTCTCCGACCGGGTCTCCACCGTCCAGCAGGCGCAGGCGGCGGGCATGTCGGCCTGCTCGGGTCTGATCGCCGGTATGGGCGAGACCGACGCCGACCTCGTCGACGTAGTCTTCGCACTGCGCGAACTCGACCCCGACTCGGTCCCGGTCAACTTCCTGATCCCCTTCGAGGGCACCCCGCTCGCCAAGGAGTGGAACCTCACCCCGCAGCGTGCGCTGCGCATCCTGGCGATGGTCCGGTTCGTCTGCCCGGACATCGAGGTGCGGCTGGCCGGCGGTCGCGAGGTCCATCTGCGCAGCATGCAGCCGCTCGCACTGCACCTGGTCAACTCCCTCTTCCTCGGCGACTACCTGACCAGTGAGGGCCAGGCCGGCAAGGACGACCTGGCGATGATCGCGGACGCCGGGTTCGAGGTCGAGGGCACCGACACCACGACGCTGCCCGAGCACCGGCGGGCGGGCTGCGGTGGTGCACAGCCCGCGGCCGACGCCGCCGAGGCGCCCGCCGCGACCGTTCCCGCCCCGTCCGACGAGACCCGCCGCGACCTGGTCGCGGTGCGCCGCCGCGGCGCCGGCACCGACCTGCCCCCCAATGCCTGAGCCGCTCGCCCCCCGCGATCTGCTCGCGCTCGACCGGCAGCACGTGTGGCACCCGTACGGGCCGATGCCCGGTACGGCCACGCCGCTGCTGGTCGAGTCGGCGTCCGGAGTCCGCCTCCGGCTGGCCGAACCGGCCGAGGGCCAGGATGAGTTGGTGGACGGCATGTCGTCCTGGTGGTCGGCCGTGCACGGCTACAACCACCCGGTGCTCAACGACGCCGCGCGCGGCCAGCTGGAACGGATGAGCCATGTGATGTTCGGCGGGCTCACCCACGAGCCCGGCGTGCGCCTGGCGAAGCGGCTGGTCGACATCACCCCGGAGCCGCTGCAGCACGTCTTCCTCGCCGACTCCGGCTCGGTGTCGGTCGAGGTCGCCGTCAAGATGTGTCTCCAGTACTGGCGCTCGGTCGGAAAGCCCGCCAAACAGCGGCTGCTGACGTGGCGGGGCGGCTACCACGGCGACACCTGGCAGCCGATGTCGGTGTGCGACCCGGAGGGCGGGATGCACGAGCTGTGGCAGGGGGTGCTGCCGCGGCAGATCTTCGCGGACACGCCTCCGGCCGGCTTCGACGCTCCGCCCGACGAGGCGTACGCGGCACACCTCCGCGAGCTGATCGGCCGGCACGCCGACGAACTCGCCGCGGTGATCGTGGAGCCGGTGGTGCAGGGCGCGGGCGGGATGTCCTTCCACTCCCCCGGCTATCTGCGCGTACTGCGCGAAGCCTGCGACGCGCACGGGGTGCTGCTCGTCCTCGACGAGATCGCCACCGGGTTCGGCCGTACGGGCGCCCTCTTCGCCGCGGAGCACGCGGGCATCGCGCCCGACGTCATGTGCGTCGGCAAGGCCCTGACCGGCGGCTATCTCACGCTGGCCGCGACCCTGTGCACGACGGCCGTCGCCGAGGGCATCTCGCGCGGCGAACTGCCGGTGCTGGCGCACGGCCCGACGTTCATGGGCAATCCGCTCGCCGCGGCCGTCGCCGACGCCTCGATCGGACTGCTGCTGTCCCAGGACTGGGCGCGGGAGGTCAGGCGGATCGAGTCCGGCCTGACCGAGGCGCTGGCGCCGGCCGGCCAGCTCCCCGGGGTCCGCGATGTCCGCGTCCTCGGGGCGATCGGTGTCGTCCAGCTCGACCACCCGGTGGACCTGGCCGCCGCGACCCGGGCGGCGCTGCGCGAGGGCGTCTGGCTGCGCCCGTTCCGGGACCTGATCTACACCATGCCGCCGTACATCACCGGTGACGACGACGTGGCACGCATCGGCGCCGCGGTGTGCGCGGCGGCCCGCGAGGGCTGAGGGAAAGGCGAAGAAGATGTCGGTGCTGTACGTGTCGGGCACGGGCACGGAGATCGGCAAGACCGTGACGACGGCCGCGATCGCCGCGACCGCGCTCGCCCGGGGCTGCTCGGTGGCGGTGCTGAAGCCGGCCCAGACCGGCGTCGCGGCCCACGAACCGGGCGATGTGGCGGAGGTCGAACGCCTGGCGGGCAAGGTCACCACGCTCGAACTTGCCCGCTACCCCGAGCCGTTGGCGCCCGCGACGGCCGCCCAGCGGGCCGGGCTGCCGCCCGTGGGCCCGCAGGAGATCGCCGAGGCGGCCGCGAAGCTGGACGCCTCGCACGACCTGGTCCTGGTCGAGGGCGCCGGCGGGCTGCTCGTACGCTTCGACGCGGACGGCCACACCCTCGCCGACGCCGCGCGACTGTCCGACGCGCCCGTGCTGGTGGTCGCCCAGGCCGGCCTGGGCACGCTCAACGCCACCGCACTGACCGCGCTGGCCCTGCGCACCCATGGGCTCAGCTGCCCGGGCGTCGTCGTCGGCAGCTGGCCGGCCGCCCCCGACCTGGCCGCCCGCTGCAACCTCACCGACCTCCCGACCGCCGCGGACGCCCCCCTCCTCGGCCTGATCCCGGAGGGCGCGGGCGCACTTGCACCGGGGACGTTCCGGGCTACGGCGGTGCGGGACGCTTGGATTTCCCACGTTTTTGTCTGACCCGCCGTGGTGGTTGCTCACCATGGCGCCTGCGGCGGGCCGGGTTGTTGTGGGTGCGGTGACGGACCTCCGGGGCCTGTTGTGTGGACTGCTTCGCTTTACGCTCCGCTGCGCTCCGCCTTCGCTCCTTATCGAGCCCTTGGAAGCGAAGCCCACACAACAGGCCCCTCCGGCCCGTCCCCTCCCGTGGGAGGGAAAGTTGAAGGCCGGTGGGGGCGAGCGTCCGTAAGACGCCCGCCCCCACCGGCCTTTTCCCTCCCCACTACGGGAGGGGCCGCGCCGCAGGACGAAGTCCGGAGGAGCGGCACCGCACCCAACACCAACCCAGCCCGCCGCAGGCGCAACGGCGAGACGACACACGGCGGGAAAGCCAACAACGTACGCGGCGCCGCAAAGCGCAACGGCGAGCAACCACCACGGCGCCGCAGACAAAAACGTGGGAACTACACCGCCCACGTCCGCAGCTCGGACGCGATCGCGCGCACGTCTGCCGTTCCCTCCTTGACCAGGCGGGCGAGGTCGCGGACCTGTTCGGGGGAGGTGGCGATCTTCAGGCCGCTGGCCACTAGGTAGCCATAGGCGACGGCGGTCGCGAACATCGCGTTGGAGCGCTCCAACGCCGGCACCTGGAGCAGGAGTTGGAGAAGGGCCGCGGCACGGTCCGGCGGGTCGGGGTACACGGGGACGCCGAATATCTCCGCCTCGTGGCGGCTGACCGCGGCCACGAGGGCGCCCCAGTCGGTGACCTGGGGGTCTCCGGGGGTGTGCTGTTCGGCGATGAGAAGGAGCCAGGCGAGATCGATACGCAGTGTCACGTCGTGCCCGGCTGCCCTTCGGGGTTGCCGGCGGGCGCGGCGGGGCCGGGCGCGCCATCCGCGTCCAGGCCGAATTCCTCGGCGAAGACCCGCTCGTACTGCTTCATGAAGTCGGAGGCGGCCTCAACGAAGGTCTGTCCGACCTCGCCGGCGTCCTTCAGGACCAGCTCCTCGATATAGCGGTTCATGCTCACTCCCCGCTGCAGGGCGCGCTCCCGCGCCGCTTCGGCGGTGGCCTCGTCCACGCGGACGTTCAGCTGCGTCTTCGCCACGCTTCCAAGCTAGCGCGCATTCGCTAGCACCGGCAAGCACCGGCGTCCGCATCCCGGTCCGGGCCCGCGCGCCGCTGCCGGGGCGGGCGGACCGGATGCCGCACGATGTGATCGGTCGTGAGAGGAGGCCCCCGCCGTGTCCGTCCCGGTCTCCGTCCCGCATCTGAAGCGCAGCCTGCGCCGCTTCGACATCATGGCGATCGCGGTCGCCGCGGTGATCTCCTTCGACGTGATCGGGCAGATCGCCGCCGGCGGGGGCCAGGCCGTCACCTGGATCGCGGTCATCGCGGTGGGATTCCTGCTGCCCTACGCCCTGGTTTTCGCCGAGACCGGCGCCGCGTTCCCGCAGGAGGGCGGTCCGTACGTCTGGGTGGAGCTGGCGTTCGGCCGGCTGACGGCCGTGCTGACCACGATGTTCTACTGGGTCACCAATCCGGTCTGGCTCGGTGGCTCGCTGGTGTTCGTGGCGGCGGCGGCCTGGGACCGCTTCGTCTTCCCGCTCGGCTCGGCGACGGTGGCCGACTACGTCTTCAAGCTGGTCTTCATCTGGGCCGCGATCCTGACCGCGGTGATCTCGCTGCGGCGCGGCAAGTGGATCACCACGGCCGGCGCGGGGGCCAAGCTCCTGGCGCTGGCCTTCGTCACCGTCACGGCGGCGGCGTACGGCATCCGGCACGGCTTCCGCGGACTGCACGACGCCGGCTTCGCCCCCACCGGCGCGGGGTTCCTGGCGCTGGTTCCGGTGCTGCTGTTCGCGTTCGTCGGCTTCGAGGGTCCCAATGCCGCGGGGGACGAGATGCTCGATCCGCAGCGCGACGTACCGGTGGCGATCGGGGTGTCCGGTGCCATCGCGACCGTCAGCTACCTGCTGCCGGTGCTGGCCATCGTCGCCGTCTCCCCGGGCGGGCGGATCACGGGGGTGGGCGGTTTCATGGAGGCCGCCCGGCTGGTCTTCGGGATCTACGGGGACGCGCAGGGGGCGCTGCTGGCCTTCGTCGCGGTGCTGTTCGCGGTGGCGCTCCTGACGCAGGGCAGCGCGTGGATGATCGTCGCCGACCGGATGCAGGCCATGGCGGCGGCCGACGGCGGTTTCTTCAGCCGGGGCCTGGGCGTCTTCCATGCGCGGCTGGGCACGCCGGTCCGGATGAACCTGCTGTCCGGGGTCACCGCCACCGCCTTCATGGTCGCCGCCATGCATCTGGCGAGCGGGGACACCTCGGCCATCTTCGGCGTGGTGCTGACCGTCGCGATCACCACGTTGCTGCTGTCGTACATCGCCGTGATCCCCGCCCTGCTGGCGCTGCGGCTGCGCCACCCGGAGGCGCCCCGACCGTACCGGGTGCCCTTCGGCATCGGGGGCTTCGCCTGCGCGGACCTGCTGGTCTATGCCTGGATCCTGCTCGGCTGCTGGGTGGCCCTGTTTCCCGGCACCCTGGAGCGGTTCGTCGGCTTCCCGTACGACTTCCGGGCGACCTGGGGCGTCTCGCGGCTGACCTTCGAGACGTTCACGCTGGGCACGGTGGGGGTGCTGCTGGCGGTCGCCGCGGCGGGGTACGCGACCCAGCGGATGCGGTCCCGGACCCGGTAGGGCGGTACCGGCCGCGGGTGAATGTCCGGCACCTGCCCCGGCGTTGGGGGGATCGTGATTGCATGATCACGATCCGGGCGGATCGGCCCGGCCGCACAGTCTTCCAGGGGGTCTCATGCCACGTCCGTTCCGTTTCGGCGTCAACATGCTCGCCATCGATACGGGTGCCGCCTGGCGCGAGAAGTGCCGGCGCGCCGAGGCGCTCGGCTATGACGTCCTGCTGGTCCCGGACCACCTGGGCATGCCGGCGCCGTTCCCCGCGCTGGTCGCCGCGGCGGAGGCGACGGAGCGGCCGCGGGTGGGCACCTTCGTCCTCAACGCCGGCTTCTTCCCGCCGGCGCTGCTGGCCCGCGAGGTGGCCACCACCGACGCGCTCACCGGCGGCCGGCTGGAGCTGGGGCTGGGGACGGGGTACGTCCGCGCGGAATTCGAGGCCGCCGGGCTGCCGTGGGGTACGCCCGGTGAGCGGGTGAACCGTCTGGTGCGCACCGTCGAGGAGCTGGACCGGCTGCTGGGCGATCCGGAGCACGCCCCGCGGGCGGCTCAGCGGCCGCGTCCGCCGCTGCTGATCGGCGGCAACGGGCCGCGGATGCTGCGGCTGGCGGCCGAGCGCGCCGAGATCGCGGCGTTCACCGGAGGACGGCAGGCGCCCGGCAAGCCGGAGGGCACGTTGGAGCTGCTGCCTGCCGTGGAGCTGGCGGCGTCGGTGGCCAGGTATCAGGGGTACGCGGCCGGGCGCCCGGAGCCCGCCGAGCTGAACATCCTCGTACAGCGGGTACTGGTCACCGACGACCGGCGGGCGGCGGCCCGGGAGATCGCCGCGCTGGGCGTCGGCCTGGACGAGGAGCAGGCGCTGGAGGCGCCGACGCTGCTGATCGGGACGGTGCGGCAGATGGCGGAGCAGCTGCGGGAGCGCCGCGAGCGGTACGGGTTCTCGTACATCACGGTCCTCGATCCCTACCTGGAGGCGTTCGCGCCGGTGCTGGAGGAGCTGCGGGGCAGCTGACGCCCGGCCGGCGGCGTCCGGCCTGTGGAAAACGTTCGACAGCGCGCTCGGGCCGGTGGTGGGATCGCGGAATGACTGATCTTCAGGTTCGGGCCGGGACGCCGGCCGATCTCGATGCCGTGCTGGCCTTCTGGAAGGGTGCCGCCGAGGGCACCAGCATCAGCGACGACACCGACGGTGTGGCGCGGCTGGTGGCCCGCGACCCCGAGTCGCTGCTGCTGGCCGAGCGGTCCGGCGAGCTGGTGGGCACGGTGATCGCCGGCTTCGACGGCTGGCGCTGCCATCTCTACCGGCTGGCCGTGCACCCCGAGCACCGACGTCAGGGCATCGGCGGTGCGCTGCTGGCGGCCGCCGAGGAGCGGTTCCGCGCGCTGGGCGGCCGGCGCGGTGACGCGATGGTGCTCGACCGCAACGAACTGGCCCGGCATGCGTGGCGTGCGGCGGGCTACGCGCCGGAGCCGCAGTGGAGCCGCTGGGTCAAACACCTGGGCTGAGCTGGGCTGACCGCCGCAGAACCCTCTTGGGCCCGCCCCGTCCCACGGGGCGGGCCCACCCGCAACTTTGCTCATCCTTTACCATGGTGTTTCCTCTCCCCGATGAAAGGTGTGTGAGCGTCCAGTCATGGGCGAGCCTCCCAGTTGTCGAACACCGCGGCGACACAGCGCGAACCTCCCGATCCTGTTCGATCATGGGACGGAGGTGACTCGATGACCGACCTGCTCCTCCTGGCCGTGGCACTCCTGCTGACCTTGGCCTGCGGTGTCTTCGTGGCGGCGGAATTCTCGCTGACGACCGTCGAGCGCAGCGACCTCCAACGGGCCGCCGAGCGCGGCGACCGGGGCGCGGACAGCGCCCTGAAGGCGGTCCGCAACCTCACCTTCCAGCTCTCCGGAGCCCAGCTCGGCATCACCGTCACCGGCCTGGTCATCGGCATGCTCTCCAAGCCGGCGATCGCCACCCTGCTGGCCGGACCGCTGGACGCGATCGGGCTGCCGCCCTCCGTGGCGGAGTCGCTGGCCCTGGTCCTCGGGACCGCGATCTCCACGGTCGTCCTGATGGTGGTCGGCGAGCTGGTCCCGAAGAACTGGGCCATCTCCAACCCGCTCGGCGTGGCCAGAAGGGTCGCCACCGCCCAGCGCGGGTTCAGCCGCGCCTTCAGGCCGTTCATCCGGCACCTGAACAATGCCGCGAACCACATGGTGCGCCGGATGGGCCTGGAGCCCGCCGAGGAGCTGGCGTCGGCCCGCGGCCCCCAGGAGCTGGTGGCGCTGGCCCGGCACTCCGCCAAGGAAGGCGCGCTGGAGGCCGACACCGCCGAGCTGTTCGTCCGTACCCTCAACCTCGCCGACCTGACCGCGGAGAACGTCATGACGCCGCGGGTGCAGGTGGTGGCGCTGGAGGTGCAGTCCACCGCCGAGGACGTCGCCAACGCCACCCGCGCGACCGGCCTGTCCCGCTTCCCCGTCTACCGCGGCAGCCTGGACAGCGTCGTCGGCGTGGCGCACATCAAGGACGTGTTGGCCATCCCGGCCGAGCGCCGCCCCCGCCACCCGGCCTCCGAGCTGCTGCGCGAGCCCCTGCTGGTGCCCGCCACGCTGACCGTGGACCGGCTGCTGGACCGGCTGTCGGGCAAGCGGACCATGGCCGTGGTCATCGACGAGTACGGCGGCACGGCCGGTGTGGTGACGCTGGAGGACATCGTCGAGGAGGTGGTCGGCGAGGTCCGCGACGAGCACGACCCGCTGGAGACCCCCGACCTGGCACCGGCCGGCACGGACGCCGAGGGCCGGCAGGTCTACCAGGCCGACGGCGCGGCCCGCACCGACCAGCTGGAGCGGATCGGCCTGCGGCTGCCGGACGGCCCGTACGAGACCCTCGCCGGCCTGATCGCCACCGAACTGGGCCGGATACCGGCCGCCGGTGACCGCCTGGAGGTGGCCGGCTGGACCATGGAAGTCCTGGATGCCTCCGGCCATCGCGCGGCGCGGGTGCTGCTGCACGCGCCGCTGCCGGGCAACAGCACCGACGAGCACAGGACGGAGGCCGGCCGGTGACCGCGCTACAGCTCTTCGTCGGCCTGCTGACGCTGGTCGTCAACGCCTTCTTCGTCGGCGCCGAATTCGCCCTGATCTCGGTGCGCCGCAGCCAGATCGAGCCGTACGCCGAGCGCGGTGACCGCCGCGCGACCAGTGTCATGTGGGGACTGCAGCACGTCTCGGCCCTGCTGGCGGCCGCCCAACTGGGCATCACGCTGTGCACCCTGGTGCTGGGCGCGGTCGCCGAGCCGGCCATCGCGCATCTCCTGGAGCCGGTGTTCAACGCGGTGGGCATCTCCGAGACCCTGGTCCACCCGATCTCGTTCGTGATCGCCCTGTCCCTGGCGACCTATCTGCACATGCTCTTCGGCGAGATGGTGCCGAAGAACGTCGCGCTCGCCGAGCCGGTGCGCAGTGCGCTGATGCTGGGCCCGCCGCTGGTCGCGCTGACCCGGGCGCTGCGCCCGGTGATCTTCGCGATCAACGCGCTCGCCAACGCGCTGCTCAAGGTGCTGCGGGTGGAGACCAGGGACGAGGTCACCGCGACGTTCTCGGACGCCCAGCTCGCGCGGATGGTCGAGGACTCCCGGCAGGCCGGACTGCTCGACGAACGGGCCCAGGACCGGCTGCGGGACGCCCTGGAACTGGGCCGCCGCCCGGTCCGGGACGTGGTGCTGCCGGTGGAGAAGGTCGTCCACGCCCGGATGGGGGTCACCCCCGAGGAGCTGGAGCAGCTGGCCGCCGAGTCCGGCTTCTCCCGCTTCCCGGTCGTCGACGAGACCCGCCGCATCCTCGGCTACCTGCACGTCAAGGACGCACTGGACGCCACCCCGCGGCATGAGCCGTTCCCGGTCTCGGCGCTGCGCCCGATCGCCCGCGTCAAGGCCGCGACGCCACTGGACGACGTACTGACCGCGATGCGCGGCTCCCGCACCCACCTTGCCGCGGTGATCGGCGACGACGGCCGCCTGGCGGGACTGGTGACGATGGAGGACGTACTGCGGGAGCTGGTTCTTTAGCCCCCAGCAGGTCAGGGGGCGGATACACCGGCACCGGAGGGCGGACGCCCGCCCCCACCGACCACCTCCAGAAGCCGAAAACGTGGGCCACTAAACTCATCGCTTCATGGAGATGAATGCCCCCTACACCAGTTTCGTCGCAGTCGGCGACAGCTTCACCGAAGGCATGTCGGACGGCCTGCCGGACGGCTCGTACCGCGGCTGGGCCGACCTGCTCGCCGCCCGGCTGGCCGCGCTGAGCCCCGGGTTCCGCTACGCCAATCTCGCGGTGCGCGGCAAACTGATCCGGCAGATCGCCGACGAGCAGTGCGGCCCCGCGGCCTCGATGGGCGCGGACCTGGTGACGCTGGTCGGCGGCCTCAACGACGTGCTGCGGCCCAAGTGCGACGTGGAGCAGGTGTGCGCCACGCTGGAGGACGCCGCGGGGCTGCTGGCCAGGGGTGGCGGCCAACTGGTGCTGATGCGCAGTCCGGCGCGGCAGGGCCCGGTGCTGGAACGCTTCCGGCCGCGCATGGAGCGCCTGTTCGCCCGGATCGACGAGCTGGCCGTACGGCACGGAGCGGTGGTCGTGGACCTGTACGGGTCCCGCGCGCTGGCCGACGCCCGGCTGTGGGCGGACGACCGGCTGCATCTGAACGCCGAGGGGCACCGCCGCGTGGCGGAGGCCGTCTGGCAGGCGCTCGGCCTGCCGGCCGCATCGGACTGGGACGCGCCGCTGCCGGCCGCGGTGGCGCCGGGCTGGGGTGCCCGCCGGGCCGCGGATCTGCGGTTCGCGCGGGAGCATCTGGTGCCGTGGATAGGGCGGCGGCTCACCGGCCGGTCCTCGGGGGACGGCCGGACGGGCGCGCACGCCGGTCCTGAGCCGGGCGGAGCGTTCTGGGTGAGCCCGGCGGACCACACGGACCCCGGACCGGTGACGGGGTGGGGACGCGCGGGGGCGTGAGCCGGCATCCGTCGCCGGACTCCGGCCGGTGCCGGTGCGGGGCCTGTAGGAAACCACAGGTTGGGGCGGGGCGCTGGCCTGCGGGAATCGCCAGTAGACTCTGACCACGTGACTGCTGTGTCTGCGAAGCCTCGCATCCCCAATGTCCTGGCCGGCCGCTACGCCTCCGCGGAGCTGGCTGTGCTGTGGTCCCCCGAATACAAGGTCAAGCTGGAGCGGAAGCTGTGGCTTGCCGTGCTGCGTGCACAGAAGGACCTGGGGGTGGCGGTCCCGGAGGAGGCGCTGGCCGACTACGAACGGGTCCTGGAGAACGTCGACCTGGCGTCGATCGCCGAGCGTGAGAAGGTCACCCGGCACGACGTCAAGGCCCGTATCGAGGAGTTCAACGCCCTCGCCGGCCACGAGCAGGTCCACAAGGGCATGACCTCCCGCGACCTGACCGAGAACGTCGAACAGCTGCAGGTGCGGCTGTCGCTGGAGCTGATGCGGGACCGTACGGTCGCCGTGCTGGCCCGGCTGGGCTCGCTGGCCGCCCAGCACGCCGAGCTGGTGATGGCCGGCCGCTCGCACAACGTCGCCGCCCAGGCCACCACGCTGGGCAAGCGCTTCGCGACCGCGGCCGACGAGCTGCTGGTGGCGTACGCGCGCCTCACGGAGCTGCTCTCCCGCTACCCGCTGCGCGGCATCAAGGGCCCCGTCGGCACCGCTCAGGACATGCTGGACCTGCTGGGCGGCGACGCGGACAAGCTGGCAGAGCTGGAGCAGCGGATCGCCGGCCACCTCGGCTTCGGGCAGGCGTTCACGTCCGTCGGCCAGGTCTACCCGCGGTCGCTGGACTACGAGGTGGTGACGTCGCTGGTGCAGCTGGCCGCCGCGCCTTCCTCGCTGGCCAAGACGATCCGGCTGATGGCCGGGCACGAGCTGGTGACCGAGGGCTTCAAGCCCGGCCAGGTCGGTTCGTCGGCGATGCCGCACAAGATGAACACCCGCTCCTGCGAGCGCGTCAACGGCCTGATGGTCATCCTGCGCGGCTACGCGTCGATGGCCGGTGAGCTCTCCGGCGACCAGTGGAACGAGGGCGACGTGTCCTGCTCCGTGGTGCGCCGGGTCGCCCTGCCGGACTCGTTCTTCGCGCTGGACGGCCTGCTGGAGACGTTCCTGACGGTGCTCGACGAGTTCGGCGCCTTCCCGGCGGTCGTCGCCCGTGAGCTGGACCGCTACCTGCCCTTCCTCGCCACGACGAAGGTGCTGATGGCGTCCGTACGCGCCGGTGTGGGCCGCGAGGAGGCGCACGAGGCGATCAAGGAGAACGCGGTCGCCTCGGCGCTGGCCATGCGGGAGCAGGGCGTCGAGCGCAACGAGCTGCTGGACAAGCTGGCCGCCGATGCGCGGATCCCGCTGGACAAGCCGCAGCTGGACGACCTGATGGCGGACAAGCTCTCCTTCACCGGCGCGGCGGCCGCCCAGGTCGCGTCCGTCGTCGCCCGGATCGAGGAAGTCGCCAAGCAGCACCCGGAGGCGGCGGCCTACACCCCGGGCGCGATCCTCTGACGGGACCGTCGTGCGTTTCACCCCCGAAGAACTGGAAGCCGCTCGCGACCGCCTCGTCCCTGACGTGGTCGCGAGCGGCCTTCACGTGCTGTTCTGCGGAATCAACCCCGGGCTGATGACGGCGGTGACCGGCCACCACTTCGCGCGGCCCGGCAACCGCTTCTGGCCGGTGCTGCACGCCGCAGGCTTCACGCCCCGCCGGTTCCGGCCCGACGAGCAGGAGGAGCTGCCGGCGCACGGCCTCGGCATCACCAACGTCGTGGCCCGGGCGACGGCCAGGGCGGACGAGCTGACCGCCGCGGAGTACCGCGAGGGCGGGCGGCTGCTGGCCGAGAAGGTGGCCCGGCTGCGGCCGCGCTGGCTGGCCGTCGCCGGGGTCACCGCGTACCGCGTCGCCTTTGACGACAAGCACGCCGCGATCGGGCCGCAGGAGCGGACGCTGGGCGACACCCGCATCTGGGCGCTGCCGAACCCCAGCGGTCTCAACGCCCACTGGACACTGCAGACGATGGCCGAGGAGTACGGGCGGCTGCGGGCGGCGGCATTCGCGGAGGTCGACCCCGCATAGGGCTCCGCGGGCGGGGGCGCGGCGGGCGCGTTTGAATGGAGGAACCGGGGCCTTCTGCGGACCGTACGGACCTTCGCCCCGGCCGCTCAGCTGCCGTTCGGCTGCGCGTCACCTTGAAGGCGTGTACATGCCACGGTGACAGCTCTACGCTGTCGCCGCCCGCGTACCCCCACTTCCGTACGGAGGCCCCCGTGCCTGCTCCGTCCCCCTCGCCGTCCTCGTCCTCGCACCGCGTCCGCCGCTCGCGGCGCCACCGGCTCACCGCGCTCGCCGGGGCGTTCGGTCTCGCCGCCGCCGGGCTCGGCATCTGGGCCGGCAACGGCTTCGGCGCCGAACCGGCCGCGGCCGCCGTGCCCACCCCTGACCACGTGGTCGTGGTGGTCTTCGAGAACCACGCGTACAACCAGGTGATCGGCAGCTCCAGCGCCCCGTACATCAACTCCCTGGCCTCCGGCGGCGCGAGCCTCACCGCTTCGTACGCCGAGACCCACCCCAGCCAGCCCAACTACTACGCCATGTTCTCCGGCGACACCCAGGGCGTCACCGACGACAGCTGCGTCACCCCGGGCTTCAGCAGCGCCCCCAACCTCGCCTCAGAGGTCACCGCGGCCGGCAAGTCCTGGGCCAGCTACAACGAGTCGCTGCCGGCCGAGGGCTCCACCACCTGCAAGTCCGGCAAGTACGCGCAGAAGCACAACCCCTGGTTCGGCTTCAGCAACGTGCCGGCCAACACGGCACACACCTTCGACGCCTTCCCCACCGACTTCACCAAGCTGCCCACCGTCTCCTACGTCGTGCCGAACCTGTGCAGCGATATGCACGACCGCTCGGTGTCGACCGGTGACACCTGGCTGAAGGACCACCTCAAGAGCTATGCGGACTGGGCCAAGACCCACAACAGCCTGCTGCTGCTCACCTTCGACGAGGACAACCGGCTCAGCGGCAACCGCATCCCGACCGTGTTCTACGGCCAGCAGGTGACGCCCGGCTCGACGTCGGGCACCACCTACAACCACTACGACGTGCTGCGCACCCTGGAGGACATGTACGGCACCTCGCACGCCGGCAAGGCCGCCAACGCCAAGGACATCAGCGGCATCTGGGCGAGCTGAACGTGTATCTCGCAGACCGCCGCGCCACTCCCGCGGCGGCCGTTTCGGGCGCGCGCCCGGGCCGGCCGCCGCGGGCTGCCGTGCCCGCCACCGTGCTCGTACTGGGCACCGTCAGTCTGATCACCGACATCTCCTCGGAGATGGTCACCGCGGTCCTGCCGCTGTACCTCGTCGCCGAACTCGGGCTGTCGCCGCTCGGGTTCGGGCTGCTGGACGGGGTGTACAACGGGGTGAGCGCGCTGGTCCGGCTGATCGGGGGACGGGCGTCGGACCGCGGCCGGGGCGGCGGCCACAAGACCGTGGCGGCGCTCGGCTACGGGCTGTCCGCCCTGTGCAAACCCCTGCTGCTGATGGTGCACACCCTGCCGCTGATCGGTGCGGTGCTCGCCGCGGACCGTACCGGCAAGGGGCTGCGCACCGCACCGCGCGACGCGCTGATCTCGCTGTCCTGCGAACCCGCCACCCGGGGGCGGGCGTTCGGGGTGCACCGGGCGATGGACACCGCGGGCGCGCTGCTCGGACCGCTGGTCGCGTTCCTCGTGCTGCGCGCCGCGGCCGACGGCTATGACGCGGTGTTCACGGTCAGCGGCTGTGTGGCCGCGCTCGGCGTGGCCGTCCTGCTGCTCTTCGTCCCCGGCCGCGCGCGGACCTCCGTGACGCCCCGGCCGGACACCGCCGCCCGCCCCACGGTGGGTAGCCTGCTGCGCCGGCCGGCGGTGCGCCGCCTGACCGGCTGTGCCGTCCTGCTCGGCCTGACCACGGTCAGCGACTCCTTTCTCTATCTCACTCTCCAGCGCCGGCTCGGCCTGTCCGAGGCGTGGTTCCCGCTGCTGCCGCTGGGCACCGCCGCGGCCTTCCTGCTGCTGGCCGTGCCGCTGGGCGCGCTCGCCGACCGGATCGGCCGCCGCCGGCTGTTCCTGCTCGGCCATCTCGCCCTGCTGGCCGCCTACGGGCTGCTGCTCGCCCCGCTCGGCGGGTCCACGGTCCTGACCTGCCTGGTGCTCGCCCTGCACGGCGGTTTCTACGCCTCCACCGACGGTGTGCTGGCCGCGGCCACCGCCGATGCCGTGCCCGAAGAGGTGCGCGGCAGCGGGCTGGCGGTCGTGCAGACCGGCCAGGCCGCGGCGCGCTTCGGCTGCTCGCTCGCCTTCGGCGCGGCCTGGACCGCGTGGGGCGACCGCTGGGCCCTGGGGCTGGCCACCGGCGGCCTCGCCCTCGCCGCCGCCCTCAGCGCCCGGCTGCTGCGGCGCGTACCGGCACCCGCCGTCCCCCTCTCGGAGCCCGTCACATGAATCGCACCTCCCGCCTCGTGGTCCTGCTCGTCACCGTGGTCGTCCTGGGCGCGGTCGCCGTCGGCGCGACCCTGCACGCCGCGGGGCGCGCCGCCCGCAAGGACCGTGCGCAGGCCGGCGGGCCGGCGGTGACCCCCGGGGCCGTACGGCTCGACGACCCGCACCGCGCCTTCTTCCGCAACATGGCCTGGGGGCCGCACCGCGACGAGATCACCGCGGTGCCGGCCGGCCGACTGTCCGGCCCGCGCACCGCGTCCGGCGTCCGCTGCCTGCGCTTCCACGCGGCCGCCGGCACCGGCATCTGCCTCGAGGCCGTGCACGGCGAACTCCGTGACAGCTACCGCGCCGTCGTCCTCGACCGCCGGCTGCACGCGCTGCGCCGCTACGACCTGGCCGGCACCCCCACCCGGGCGCGGGTCTCTCCCAGCGGCCGCACCGTCGCCTGGACCGTGTTCGTCAGCGGCGACTCCTACGCCGGAACCGCCTTCTCCACCCGTACCTCGGTCCTCGACACCCGCTCCTGGCACCTGGACGCCAACCTGGAGACCTATGCGCTGACCGTCGACGGGCACCGGGTCCACACGGCCGACATCAACGTCTGGGGCGTCACCTTCGCCGACGACACGCACTTCTACGCCACCGCCGCGACCGGCGGGACGACGTACCTCGTCCGTGGCGACCGCACCGCCCGCACCCTCCGGGCACTGCACAGCAACGTCGAATGCCCCTCGCTCTCCCCCGACGGCACCCGCATCGCGTACAAGAAGCGGGTCCGGGGCGCCGATCCGGACGCGCCGTGGCGGCTGTACGTGCTGGACCTGCGCAGTCTGCGCGAGACCGCGACCGGTGAACACCGCAACGTCGACGACCAGGCCGTCTGGCGCGACGGGCACACCCTGGTCTATTCGCTGCCCGGCGACTTCGGCTCCGATCTGTGGACCGTGCCCGCGGACGGCACCGGCGCGCCCCACCTCCTCGTCAGCGCGGCGCTCGCGCCCGCCTTCGACCGCTGACGACCCGTCACCGGGCCCCGGAAACCGCCGGCGTGGCCACGTCCCCCTCCCCCACCGCCACCAGCAGTTGCAGCGGCAGCTCACGGCCGCCCTGCCCCACCCCCACGCCGACCCAGCGGTCCCGCACCCGCCACCCGTGCATCCGCGGGACGTAGCCGCACAGCGTGTCGAGCGGCGGCCGCACCGGCAGCCCGACGGTCATCCGCTCCAGGGCGGGGGTGAGATCGAGCAGCGCGGGCCGGCCCCACCGTAAGGAGAGCGCCTGCACCAGCGCGGTCAGCGCGGCTTCGAAGTCCTCCTCGGCCTCCGCCACCTCGGCGGGGTCGGCGTCCCAGAACTCCCCGCTGACCCGCAGCCCGGCTATGTGGAAGCCCGGACCGCTCTCGACCGGGGCGGAGCGGCCCCGCCGGTCGGGGAAGTCCCGCAGGCGGAGCGCGTCGATCGTGGTCAGCTGCTCGTCAAGCGTCATGCCTTCAGTAAACCGGTGGGGTCTGACAATTGACGTTTCCTCGGCCGACGTCTCCGCTGTCCCGCAGGTCCTTCCCGCCTGCCCCGCCGCCAGGACCGTCTCCCCCTGCCGGGGGAGGTGCGCTGTCAGTGGCCGCTGGCACGATGACGGGGTGTCCTTCTCGCTCTCGACGGTGTTCCGTCCGCTCACCCGGGCCGTCACCTACACGCGCTGGCTGCACCAGCTGATCGCCTCGGTGGCCGGGACCCTGGCCGGCTTCGTGCACGGCGGGACGTTCCGCTCGACCGGCATGGAGGTGTGGCTGTGGATCGCGGTCCTGCCCGTGCCGGTGCTCCTCGCGGCCGCGCTGATACCCGCGGTCCGGCGCGTCGAGGGCCTCCAGGCGCAGTTGCTGCTGACGCCGGGCCCGCAAGGGCCCGAGGAGCGGGCCGGAACCGGCATCTCCACGAGCCCCTCGCTCTCCTGGCGTGATCGGGGCCGGACGGCCGGATGGCTGCTGCTGCGGCTGGCGGTGGGGGTGCCGGTGTCCGCCCTGACCGTGCAACTCCCTGTACTGAGCTTCGCGTTCCTCCAGGCCGCCGCCGGTCACCGCACGCACTTCCGGGGTCTGCCGGCGATCGACGCACCTCATGGGTGGTACGCCCTGCTCGTACCGCTCCCGCTCGTGGTGCTGCTGGCGGTCGCCGTGTGGGCGGGGTCACTGATGGCCGCCGCGGCAGGGCGGCTGCTGGGGCCCTCGGCCGCCGAGCGGCTGGCCGTGCTGGAGGCCCGTACGGAACGCATCCTGGAACACAACCGGCTCGCCCAGGAGTTGCACGACTCGATCGGCCATGCGCTGACCGTGACCGTCCTCCAGGCCGGCGCGGCCCGGGCCGCCGGCTCGCCGGAGTTCACCGACCGGGCGCTGGCTGCCGTCGAGGAGACCGGACGGCAGGCGCTGACCGATCTGGAACGGGCGCTGCGGCTGCTGCGCGAGGACGTGCCGCACCCCGCCGCACGCCCGGTGCTCGCCGACGCGGAGCGCCTGCTGGAGTCGGCGCGGGCCGCGGGCTCGACGGTACGCGCCGAGCTGAGCGGCCCGTTGGCGGCGCTGCCCGGCCCGGTGTCCCGGGAGGGGTACCGGATGGTGCAGGAAGCCCTGACGAACGTGCTGCGGCACGCCGGCCCGGTGCCGGTGTCCGTCCGGATAGCCGCCGACGCCGACGCGCTGGAACTGGAGGTGCGCAACCCGATGCCCGCTTCCCCGGCACCCGCCGCCGTCGGCCGCGGGCTGCGTGGCCTCCGCGAACGGGCGGCGCTGCTGGGCGGCAAGGCCGTCGCCGGACCGGACGAGGACGGCGAGTGGCGGGTGCACGCCCGGCTCCCGCTGGCCCGGCTGAGGTGATCCGGTGCCGGTATCCGTACTCCTCGTCGACGACGAGCCGCTGGTCAGAACCGGGTTGCGGGCCATTCTGGAGGCGCAGCCCGACATCGAGGTGACAGGTGAGGCGGCCGACGGTGCGGCCGTCGTCCCGCTGGTGCGGCGGCTGCGGCCGGATGTGATCGCCATGGATGTGCGGATGCCGCTGCTGGACGGCATCGAGGCGACGCGCGCGGTGTTGCGTTCGGTGCCCGAGCCACCGCGGATCCTGGTCGTCACCACCTTCGAGGACGACGACTACGTCTACGAGGCGCTGCGGGCGGGCGCGGACGGCTTCCTGCTCAAGCGCGCCCGGCCGGCCGAAATCGTGCACGCCGTACGGCTGGTGGCCGAGGGTGGTTCGCTGCTGCTCCCGGCGACGCTGCGCACCATGGCCGCCGGCCGCCGCAACGACCGGGCCCGGGCGGACTTCGACCGGGCGGCGCTCACGGAACGGGAGCGGCAGGTGTTGCGGCTGATGTCCCGGGGGCTGTCGAACGCGGAGATCGCCGCGGCCCTCGTGCTCGGCGCGGAGACCGTGAAGACCCATGTCAGCTCGGTGCTGGGGAAGCTGGGCGCCCGGGACCGCACCCAGGCCGTGATCGCCGCGTACGAGTCGGGTTTCGTCACGCCGGGCTAGGAGGTGGCCCGGAGATCGGCCCGCGGCGCTCCCCTAGGCCCGACCCGGCCACGGGGGGCTCGCCGCACACCCCCTGACCGGCTACGATCCGCCAGACACGGCAAGCTAGGGAGACGGACGTTGGGGCGGCTCACCGGCGGGGACCCCTCCCTGCTGCGACGGATCAACTCCGCGGTGGTGCTGCACGCACTGCGCGCCGCGGACTCCCCCACGCTCACCCACCTCGTCCAGGTGACGGGCCTGTCCCGGCCGACGGTCGAGGGCGTGGTCGAGGGACTCATCGAGACCGGCCTGGTGGTCGAGGTGCCCGCCGAGGAGGGCGAGGCGCGGCGCCAGGGGCGCCCGGCCCGCCGCTTCCGGTTCCGTGCCGAGGCCGGGCACCTGCTGGGCATCGAGATCGGTCCGCACCGGATCTCGGCGCTGCTGGCCGATCTGAGCGGGCGGGTGCGGGACACCGCGCAGCGCGCGGTCGAGGAGTCCGCGCCGGCGGACGAGCGGCTGGAACGGGTCCGTGCGGTGGTGGCCGAGTTGCTGCGTCGTACGGGCGTGCCGCGCAGTGCGCTGCGGGCCGTCGGGGTGGCCACCCCCGGCATCGTGGAGGCGGACGGCACGGTACGGCTGGGCACGGCATTGCCGGGCTGGACGGGACTGCCGCTCGGTGACCGGCTGCGACGCTCGTTCCGCTGCCCGGTACTGGTGGAGAACGACGCCAACGCGGCGGCGGTGGCCGAGCACTGGCAGGGCGCGGCGGCCGGCTCCGACGACATCGTGTTCGTCCTGGCGGGGCTGAGCCCCGGTGCCGGCTCGCTGATCGGCGGGCGGCTGCACCGCGGCTTCGGCGGGGCCGCCGGGGAGATCGGTGCGCTGCACCTGCTCGGCCGTGAGGCGACGCCGGAGAAGCTGCTGTCGACGACCGGCACGCCGCTGCACCCGCTGGACGAGGCGCAGGTCGCCACGGTCTTCACGGCGGCGCGGGACGGCGACGCGCGGGCCCGGGACGCGGTGGACCGCTTCATCCGGCGGCTGGTGCACGACGTCGCGGCGCTGGTGCTGGCGCTCGACCCCGAGCTGGTGGTGATCGGCGGCTGGGCGGCCGGGCTGGACGGCGTGCTCGCGCCGCTGCGCGAGGAGCTGGCCCGCTACTGCCTGCGCCCCCCGCAGGTCGCGCTGTCGCGGCTGGGCGAGGCGGCGGTCGCCACCGGCGCGCTGCGGCTCGCCCTGGACCATGTGGAGGGCGAACTCTTCGCGGTGGAGGGCACGGTGACGGCCCGCAGGTGAACCGGCGGGCGGATACGGCGGATGTGGCTGCGGGCGGGCCCACTGCTCGGCCTCACGCTGATGGCGGCCCGGCGGCCGGCGCCCGTCCGCCGGCCACAGGACCGTGGAGGGCGGCGGCTCAGCCGGCCAGCAGCGGCATCGCGTCGGTCTCGCCGAAGGTCAGCCGGCAGGTGTCCGCGCGGTACGTGGACACCGCGACGGCGGCCGGGCGGCCGGCGGAGACGTAGCGGGTCGTCACGACGAGGACGGGCGCGCCGGGCAGCCGGTCGAGCTCCTTGGCGTCCTCCGCGCGGGCCGAACCCAGCTCCACCGTGCGGTCCTGGCCGTCCAGTTCCCGTTCCTGCAGCGCGCGCAGCACCGCCCGGGCACTTCCCGGTGCGCTGAGCGAGGCCGCCGCCGTGCAGTCGGGGACCGTGGCCGCCGGGACGTAGAGGAGTTCGGCGGCGACGGGCTGGCCGTGCGTGACCCGGCTGCGGCGCACGATGTGCACCTGCTCGCCGGGGGCGGTCTCCAGCAGACGGGCCACCGGCGCGGGCACGGTGTCGCTCGTGGCGGCGTCGACCGGCTGCCAGTCGTCGCCGGGGGCGCCGGGCCAGGTGTGCCGGGCGGGGTCGACGGCGACGCCGACGCGCGGCGGGGCGACCGTGGTGCCCACGCCGCGGCGCCGCTGCAGCCTGCCCTCCAGCTCCAGCTGTTCGAGCGCCTGCCGGAGCGTGGCCCGGGCGACGCCGAAGCGCGCCGCCAGCTCGCGTTCGTTGGGCAGAATCTCGCCGACCGCGAACTCCGAGTCCAGCGCCTCGCTGAGCACGGTCTTGAGGTGCCAGTACTTCGGTTCCGGCGCCGTTTCGAGCTGCGTGGTCCCCACCCTGTCCTCCGCACTGGCCATTGCCCCGCGGGGCAGCACTCCCATGGAGCCGGGCCCGCACGCGGGGTGTGGTGACGGGCCCCGTACGTGCGCGTCCGTTTATGAGCGCTTCTTTATTAAAGGTTGTTGCAGTATCCCGACGATATGGCTGCCTCCACCCTTGGTCAAGACCAATCCCGCATCCGTTTCCCCCCGCACGGCCGTGCTCACCGTGCTGCACACCTCGCCCGACCAGGCGCCGGTCGGCGACGCGCGGCGCGACGAGAGGGCAGGTGGCATGGCGCCGCGTCACCTGGTGCGTCACCGAACTCCTCGGCCCGGCAAGGGCGCAGGAGCCCTGGGCGAGGGCGCAGGAGGCCGCCCGGGCGCTCGGAGGCGGCGGCCGGCACGGGCTCGCCGCCGGCCCCGGATCGACGTGGCACCCCGCCGCGCGGCTGCTGCGCGACGGGGCGCCAGGTGCTCCACAGCCCCCGGAAACGGGCTGCGTGCCGTCGCTCAGCCGGTTGCCAGCGACCCCAGCTTGTCGGGGTTGCGCACGATGTAGATCGTCTGGATCCGGCCGTCCTTGACGCCGAGCTGGATGACGGAGTCCGGCACCTCTCCGATGTGCCCCAACAGCGCGATACCGCCGTTGAGTTCGCGAATGGTGAACTCCAGTCCGGGCGGTGCGGACCGGGCCACGCCGAAGACGAAGCGGGCGATCTTGTCCGCGGACTCGATGACCCGCAGCGGCGCCTTGGCCTTGCCGCCGCTGTCGCCGACCAGCCGGGCGTCCGCCGCGAGCAGGGCGAGGAGTCCCTGCAGATCGTCGCCGGCCGCCGCGGCCAGGAACCGCTCGGTCAGATCGCGCTGCTGCTCCGGGTCGACCTCGTAGCGCGGCCGGCCGTCCTCCACGTGCTTGCGGGCCCGGCCGGCCAGTTGGCGCACCGCGGCGTCGCTGCGGTCCAGGATGGTGGCGATCTCCGCGTACGGATAGCCGAATGCCTCGCGCAGCACGAACACGGCGCGCTCCAGCGGGGAGAGCGACTCCATGACGACGAGGACGGCGAGGGTGACGGATTCGGCGAACACCGTCCGTTCGGCGCCGTCCGGCGCGGTGCCGACGGTGTCGGTCGCGAGCGGTTCCGGCAGCCAGGGCCCCACGTAGGACTCGCGGCGCGCCTGGACCTGCCGCAGCCGGTCGATGGCGAGCCGGGTGGTGATCCGTACGAGGAAGGCGCGCGGCTCGCGCACCTGGGTCCGGTCCGCGCCCGTCCAGCGCAGCCAGGCGTCCTGGACGACGTCCTCGGCGTCGGCCACCCGGCCGAGCATGCGGTAGGCCACCCCGAACAGCACGGGGCGGTGGTCTTCGAAGACGTCGGTCGCGGTTTCCTTCAGCACCCTTCCATCCCAGCGGGCCACCTCCGCGTTGTCCAGCGGAAACGGCGCGGTGCGACGCGTGCCACGGCGACCGCACGGCCGCGGCACACGTCGTCCTGACCTACGAAAGCCGCTGCCGCTTCAGGAGTTGGACCAGTCGCGGCGGGAGAGCACCAGCCGGTACCCGTCGGGGTCCTCCAGGGTGACGCCCCACTCGTCCCAGTACGGGTTGTACGCCGCGACCCGCGTACCGCCGACGCGCTCCAGCCGCTCGATCAGCTCGGCCGGCACCTCCTCGCCCAGGTAGACGACGAGCAGGTCGTCGGCCGTCGGGGAGGGCAGGTGCGTGCCGGTCGGGTCGAAGGTCAGCTCCAGGTGCCACCCGGCGTCCGGTCACCTTCCTCGGGGCCGCCGTGCGGCGGCGCGTACCGGGACCGTAAACGTCCCGGTCGCATCCTGGCGATCGGCCGATGGTCTTGCGACCATGGCCCGGGTCCGGTGGGTCGCGGGACCCACGCCCCGGGGTGCGGCCGGGACCGAACGGGCCGCTGTTCACCGGCCGTTCCCCCACCCGGCACCGAACACCGATACGAACAGGTCATCACCGAGTCCGGTCGAGGCATGGAGGTTTCAGATGGCGCAGGGATCCGACGGCGGCTTCGGACGGCGGTCGTTGCTGCAGGGCGCGGCGGCGGGTTCCGCGGCGCTGACGCTGCCCGTGCTCTCCGGCGCCGCGCCGGCGCAGGCCCGCAGCGGTCGGCCGGGCGCCGACTGGGGCGTGCAGGTCGGGGACGTGACCACGTCCTCGGGTCTGGTGTGGGTGCGCGCGGACCGGCCGGCGCGGATGGTGGTGCAGACCGCGGCCACCGAGTCGTTCCGCAACGCCAGGACGTGGCACGGGCCGGTGCTGGGGGCGGGGACGGACTTCACCGGCGTCACCTCGCTGCACGGTCTGCCGGCCGGCGAGCAGATCCACTACCGGGTGCTGCTGGCCGACCCGGACGACCCCCGGCGGTCCGGCGAGCCGGTCACCGGCACCTTCCGTACGGCCCCCGGGGACCGGCGGCAGGACGTCCGCTTCCACTGGTCGGGCGACCTCGCGGGCCAGGGCTGGGGCATCAACCCGGAGCGCGGCGGCTACCGCATCTACGAGGACATGCGGCGCCGGAACCCGGACTTCTTCCTGTGCAGCGGCGACAACATCTACGCGGACAACCCGATCACCGAGAAGGTGACGCTCCCGGACGGCCGGATCTGGCGGAACGTGACGACCGAGGAGAAGGCGAAGGTCGCCGAGACGCTCGCGGAGTTCCGTGGCGCGTTCCGCTACAACCTGCTGGACGACAATCTGCGCCGGTTCAACGCCCAGGTGCCCACGATCACGCAGTGGGACGACCACGAGGTGCACAACAACTGGTATCCGGGGCAGTTGCTGGCGGACGACCGGTACACCGAGAAGGACGCCGATGTGCTCTCCGCGCGGTCGCTGCGCGCCTTCGGCGAGTACTTCCCGATCCGGACGCTGCGGCCGGACGGCGGCGGCCGGGTCTACCGGGTGGTGCGCCACGGCCCGCTGCTCGACGTGTTCGTGCTGGACATGCGCCGCTACCGCAACGCCAACTCGCCCGACCGGCAGACCGACGATCCGCAGGGCATCCTGGGCGCCGAGCAGCTGCGCTGGCTCAAGCGGGAGCTGTCCCGCTCGCAGGCGGTGTGGAAGGTGATCGCCTCCGACATGCCGCTGGGCCTGGTCGTCCCCGACGGCAAGACCGACTTCGAGGCGGTGGCACAGGGTGATCCGGGCGCTCCCCTGGGGCGCGAGCTGCAGATCGCCGAGCTGCTGCGGCACATCAAGCACGCCCGCATCACCGGCACCGTGTGGCTGACAACGGACGTCCACTACACGTCGGCGCAGCACTACGCACCGGAGCGGGCCGCCTTCAAGGATTTCGCGCCGTTCTGGGAGTTCGTGTCGGGGCCGCTGAACGCGGGCGGGTTCCAGGCCGTGAAGCTTGATGGAACCTTCGGGCCCGAGCAGGCGTTCATCAAGGCACCGGACCGTGCCAATACCTCCCCCGCGGAGAGCCCGCAGTACTTCGGGGAGATCGATATCGACGGGGGCAGCGGGGAGTTGACGGTGCGGTTGCGTCAGGAGGGCGGAGAGGTGTTGTTCAGCAAGGTGCTCCAACCGGGACGGGTAGGACAGTAGAAACGAATGCGCCGATTGCGTCTTTTACCCGTCGGACACAAAGTGTTGGCGATCAGGCAACACCTGTCGGCCAGGCTGTATGCATGACTGAAGCATCCTCTGCGCGTTCCTCCCGTCGCCACCACTGGCGGCGGGACGTCATCGAGCTGGCCGCCCTCTTCACGGCCGTGGCGGTGGCCGACGCCGTCGCCAACATCGTCGCCCACGGCCCGTCGGGCCCGGTGCTGCTGTGCGCCTCGGCGGTGGCCCTGCTGGCCACGGCGGTCTTCCACGTCTGGTGGTCACGACGCCACGAAAACGCCCCGCCGCCGACCGATACCGGCGCCACGGCGGCGTCCCCCAGAGACCGGGCCCCCGGGGCCGGCGGCCGGGAGACGACGCTGTGGCGGATGCGGACCACGGTCCGTGACGAGCCGGGCAGCCTGGCCGAGGTGTGCACGGCGCTGGCCGCCCGGCAGGTGGACATCCTCAGCCTGCAGACCCACCCGCTGTCCGACGGCACGGTCGACGAGTTCCTGCTGCGCGCGCCCGGCTCGCTGGCTCCCGGGGAGCTGACCCGTACGGTGGCCGGCGCGGGCGGCCGGCACAGCTGGCTGGAGCGGGCCGACGCGCACGACCTCGTGGACGCGCCGACCCGGATGCTGGGCCTGGCGACCCGTACGGCTCTCGACTCCGCCGAACTCCCGCTCGCACTGCGCCAGTTGCTGGGGCGCTGCACGATCCACTCGGTACCCGCCCGCTCGCTCACCGGTCAGCCGCTCGCCGAGCAGGTGCCCGCCGAGGGCGTACTGGAGGACCACACCATGAAGTTCCGCGATCCCTCCGGGGGGTCCTTGACCATCGAAAGGCCGCAGCTGCCTTTCACCCCCACCGAGTTCGCGCGGGTCCGCGCGCTGGTCGAGCTGGACGCCCGGCTCGGCCAGCGGGTGCCGCCGCGGCGTGAGGTGCTCACGCTCCCGGAGGGCAACGAGATCACCGTCCGCCGGGCCGACACCTCCGACCTGGCGGCGGCCCGCGAGATGCACGACCGCTGCTCGCCCCGGACCCTGGCGCTGCGCTACCACGGCCCGGTGGGCGACGCGGACCGCTACCTCGGGCACCTGCTGAGCCCGCGCTTCGGCCGCACCCTCGCGGTGGAGACCGCTTCCGGCCGGCTGGTGGCGCTCGGCCATCTGCTGTGGGACGGCGACGAGACCGAGGTGGCCCTGCTGGTCGAGGACACCTGGCAGCAGCGCGGTATCGGCGCGGAGCTGCTGCGCCGGCTGGTGGCGATGGCGGACGAGGCCGGCTGCGAGAGCGTCTACGCGATCACCCAGGCGTCCAACACGGGGATGGTGGCGGCGATGCGCGGTCTCGGCCTGCCGCTGGACTACCAGATAGAGGAGGGCACGCTCGTGATCACGGCCCGCCCGGCGGGTGTGCCCGCCGCCCGGCCGGAGTCCCGTGAGAGCGTCCGCGTCCAGGACGGCACCGGCCGCCGCTGACGGCCGGGGCGCGGGCCACCCGCGCAGTACGGGGACCGCCACCGTGACCACGGCCGGCCGGGCGCGGCACCGCGGCCCGGCCGGCCGCGCCGCGGGCAACGGACCGTAAAGCGACAGGAACGTACGGGCTGTTGATGGTGACGCGGCGGGGTGATCCGTACGAGGATGGCCGGCATGTCCAACACCACTACTCCCGCCGGCGGCCCGCTGCCCCGCCAGGTCGCCGACGCCTATGTCGACGCCCTCGTCGACCTGGACCCGATCACCGGAACCTTCCTCGGCATCCCCGAGAGTTCCGACAAGCTCCCCGACTTCTCGCCGACGGGCCAGGAGGCGGTGGCCCAGCTCGCCCGTACGACGCTGGACCGGCTCGCCGAGGCCGAGGCCCGGCCGGGCGCGGACAGCCCCGCCGAGCAGGTCTGCGCCCGGCTGCTGCGCGAACGGCTGACCGCCGAGCTGGCGGTGCACGAGGCCGGCGAGCGCCTGCGCACGGTCAGCAACCTCAGCTCCCCGCTGCACCACGTCCGTGAGGTCTTCACGGTCACCCCGGCGGAGACCGAGGAGGACTGGGCGGCCATCGCCCGGCGGCTGCGGGCCGTACCGGCCGCGCTGGAGGGCTACCGCGCCGCGCTCGACGCCGGCCTCAAGCGCGATCTGCCCGCCGGACCGCTCCAAGTTCGCACCGTCATCGGCCAGTTGGACGAGTGGATCGGCACCGACCGCAGCTGGTTCACGGAGTTCACCGCGGCCGGCCCCGACGCGCTGCGCGCCGAGCTGACCGAGGCCGCCGAGGTGGCGACCGGCGCCCTGGTGGAGCTGCGCGACTGGTTCCGGGACAGCTACGCCCCGGCCGTCGAGGGCGCGCCGGACGTGGTGGGCCGGGAGCGCTACGCCCGCCTCGCCCGCTACTACAACGGTGCCGACGTCGACGCCGACGAGGCGTACGCGTACGGCTGGTCGGAGTTCCACCGGCTGCTGGCCGAGATGGAGACCGAGGCGGAGAAGGTCCTGCCCGGCGCGAAGACCCCGTGGGAGGCGCTGGCCTGGTGCGATGAGCACGGTGAGGCGGTCGAGGGCGTCGAGGAGACCCGGCAGTGGCTGCAGTCGCTCATGGACGAGGCCATCGAGTCGCTGGACGGCACCCACTTCGAGCTGGCCGAGCGGGTCCGCCGGGTCGAGTCGCGGATCGCCCCGGCCGGCAGCGCCGCCGCCCCGTACTACACCCCGCCGACGCTGGACTTCTCCCGGCCCGGCCGCACCTGGCTGCCGACCATGGGCGAGACCCGCTTCCCGGCGTACGACCTGGTCTCCACCTGGTACCACGAGGGCGTGCCCGGCCATCACCTCCAGCTCGCGCAGTGGGTCCACGTCGCCGACCGGCTCTCGCGCTACCAGACCACGGTGGGCATCGTCAGCGCCAACGCCGAGGGCTGGGCGCTGTACGCCGAGCGCCTCATGGACGAGCTGGGCTTCCTGACGAGCGCCGAGCGGCGGCTCGGCTATCTGGACGCGCAGATGATGCGCGCGGTGCGGGTCATCATCGACATCGGGATGCACCTGGAGCTGGAGATCCCCGCGGACTCGCCCTTCCACCCGGGTGAGCGCTGGACGCCGCAGCTGGCGCACGAGTTCTTCGCGCAGCACAGCAGCCGCCCGGCCGACTTCGTCGAGAGCGAGATCATCCGCTACCAGGGCATGGCCGGGCAGGCCATCGGCTACAAGCTCGGTGAGCGGGTCTGGCTCAAGGGCCGGGAGGCGGCCCGCGCCCGGCACGGCGCGGACTTCGACCTCAAGGCGTGGCACATGGCCGCGCTGTCGCAGGGCTCGCTGGGCCTGGACGCTCTGCTGAGCGAGCTGTCGGCGCTCTGAGCGGGGCTCACGGGGCGGCGGCCGGCCACGGCGAAAGGGTGTTGTGGCCGGCCGCCGCCGTCCGTAGGGTCCATTGGCATGACCGTGGACCCCGCGCCGGACCGGCCGCTCTTCCTCTTCTCCGGAGATCCGCTGCACCCCCGGCGTACCGATCCACAGTTCGCCCCGGAGGCCGCCGCGGCGCGGTCGGCCGGTGCGGCGACCGCGGTGCTCGACCACGAGGCGCTGCTTGCCGGGCACGCCGCGGACGCGGTGTCGCGGGTGCCGCGCGGCGCCGGTCCGCTCTGGTACCGCGGCTGGATGCTGCCCGCCGACCGCTACGCCGCCCTCGCCGAAGCGCTCGCCGCGCGCGGCGGCCGGCTGCTGACCTCCCCCGCCGCCTACCGCACCGCGCACGAACTCCCCGGCTGGTACGAGGCGTTCCGCCCGCTGACGCCGCAGAGCGTCTGGCTGCCCTGCGCGCCCGGTGTGGCGCCCGCGCCCGCGGCGCTGGCCCGGCTCGCCGGTCCGCTCACCGTGCCGGGCCGGCGCTGCCCGCTGGTCGTCAAGGACTGGGTGAAGTCGCGTAAGCACGAGTGGGAGGAGGCGGCGTACGTCCCGGACGCCGCCGACACCGAGCGCCTCGCCGCGGTCGTCGGCCGGTTCGTCGCCCTCCAGGAGGAGTCCCTGACCGGCGGGGTGGTGCTGCGCGCCTTCGAGGAGTACGACCGGGCGGTGGGCGAGGCGCGGGTGTGGTGGGTGGACGGCGAGCCGGTGCTGACCGGCCCGCACCCCGACACCCCCGGACTGTGCCCCGACCCCGACCTGACCCATGTGGCGTCGCTGGTACGGCAGTTGGGGCTGCGTTTCTGCACCACGGATCTGGCGTTGCGCGCCGACGGCGTCTGGCGGGTGGTGGAGGTCGGTGACGGGCAGGTCAGCGGACTGCCGGCGGGTGCCGACCCCCACCCGCTGTTCGAGGCACTGGTCACCGCGGGCGCCGGCTACCCGCTGACGCTCACCTCCGGGCGGGTGGCGCTGCGCGCCCTGCTGCCGGCCGTGGCGGCCCGGGTCGCGGACGGGGACCCGGCCGGGTTCGACTGGGTCGACGGGGTGCCGCCGGAGACCACCTCGGGTGGTGCCGGGATCGCCGTGCGCGCCGCGGCGGCCGGCAGTTACCGTCCCGGCTGGGGCGTCTTCGTGCTGACCGACGCGGCCGCCGGCACGGCGCTGGGCAGCATCGGCTTCCACGGCCCGCCGGACGACGCCGGCTTCGTGGAGATGGGCTACGACCTCTCGCCGTCCGCCCGCGGCGCCGGCTGGGCGACCGAGGCGGCACGGCTGCTGGCCGGCTGGGCGGCCGCCCAGCCCGGTGTGCGGACGGTGGGCGCGCTCACCGAGCCGGAGAACGTCCCCTCGCAGCGGGTCCTGGAACGGGCCGGTTTCCGGTTCGCCGGGGAACGCGACGGGCTGCGCGCCTACGAGATCGACGGCACCGCCGGAGCCCCCGCCGCCGGGGTCAATGCCGGAATCCCCCTTCGGAGTTGATGACCTCACCGGTGATCCAGGCGGCCTCGTCGGTCGCGAGCCAGGCGATCAGCCGGGCCGGGTCGTCGGGCGTGCCCCACCGTCCGCCGGGGAAGCGGCCGGCGACCCGCGCGCGCAGCGCACCGACCGCGTAACCGGTGTCCACGGGGCCGGGGTTGACGGTGTTCACGGTCACGCCGAGGCCGGCCAGGGCGGTGGCGAGGGTGCGGGTCGCCGAGGCCAGCGCGCCCTCGGCGAGGCCGTAGGCGACCTCGTCGGGCATGCCGCCGCCCTGGTCCTGGCCCGAGGTCATCAGCACGATCCGCCCGCCCGGCAGTCCCGGGGCGCGGCGGCGGGCGTACGCCTGGGCGAGGAGGATCACCGAGCGGGTGTCGGTCGCCCAGTGGGCGTCGAGCATCGCCGCGTCGACGGCGTCGAGGGGGCCGTCGCGGCCGCTGAGCGCGTGGTTGGCGACGAGGATGTCGAGCGGGCCGCCGAGCGCCTCGGCGGCGGTGTCGATGAGGCGGGCGGGTGTGTCGGGCCGGGCCAGGTCGGCCGGCCCGTGGGCCACCACCGCTCCGGGTGCGGCGAGTTCGCGCACCCCGTCGGCGACCGCCTCCGGGCCGCCCGGGTCGGCTCCCCAGGGCTGACCGGCGTCGTGCGGCACGTGGTGGTGCAGATAGACGCTCGCGCCGTACGCGGCCAGCCGCCGCGCGACGGCGTATCCGATGCCGCGACGCCGGCTGGCACCGGTGACCAGGGCGGTACGCCCGCGCAGCGGCAGCGGGTCGCGCCGCAGGGCGTCGGCGGGCGGGGTGCCGTCGTCGTGTGTCATGACACCTCAGCATGGCGGCCGCGGGACCGGGCGGCACCCGGTTTTCGGGCTGTGCGCGCGGGGCCGCCGGGTGGCGCGTAGGCCGGGCCGCGGGCTGCCTCAGCAGCCGCAGTCCTCGGCTCCCACGGGTGCCGTCAGCGGGTCGGCGGGCCGGCGCCGGGGGCCCTGCCAGGTCTCGACCTCGTATCCCTCGCGGATCCAGTACTCGATGCCGCCGAGCATCTCCTTGACGCGGTAGCCGAGCCGGGCGAGCGCGAGGGCGGCGCGGGTGGCGCCGTCGCAGCCGGGGCCCCAGCAGTACACGACGACCGGGACCGCCCGGTCCAGCAGGCCCGCCGCGTCCGCTGCGATCCGGGCGGTGGGCAGATGCCGGGCGCCCGGGACGTGTCCCTGGTCCCAGGCCGCGGTGCTGCGGGAGTCGACGACGACGAAGTCGGTGGCACCGGCCGCCAGCGCGGTGTGCACATCGGCGACATCGGTGTGGAAGGCGAGGCGGGCGGCGAAGTACGCGGCGGCGTCGGCGGGCGCGGCGGGCGGAGTGGCGAGGACGGCGCTGGGGGCGGCGTCGGCTGCGGTCTGCGGCGTCGGTGTGATCATGGCCGATAATTTACGGTCCGCCCGCACGGCCCAGAAGTGAAGATCACCGGCAAAACCCTTGATCTGCCGGTGATTCCACTGCTAGACAGCGCAGATGACCGGTTATTCCCCCGACGCCACCGACTGGCGCATCCTCGACGTCCTTCAGCACAACGGCCGGGCCGGCTACGCCGAGCTGGCCCGCGCGGTGAACATGTCCGCCAGCGCGGTCACCGAACGCGTCCGGCGGCTGGAGGAGGCGGGGGTGATCTCGGGCTACGCCGCGGTCGTCGACCCCGAGCGGGTCGGCCTGCCGGTCCTGGCCTTCGTCCGGCTGCGGTACCCCAACGGCAACTACAAGCCGTTCCACGATCTGCTGGAGACCACCCCGGAGATCCTGGAGGCGCACCACGTCACCGGCGACGACTGCTTCGTGATCAAGGTCGCCGCCCGCTCGATGCGGCATCTGGAGGAGGTGTCCGGCCGGATCGGCGCCCTCGGCTCGGTGACGACCAGCGTCGTCTACTCCTCACCGCTCCCCCGCCGCCCCGTCGGCCGGTGAGCTGCGGCCCGCCGCCCCGCTGACGGCCCGGCTCAGCCGCGTACGCGATGCCGGACCGTCGAGCCCGACCGGTCCTTGACGACCTCCAGCTGGGCGGGGATCCGCGCCTTGAGGTCGGCGACGTGGCTGACGATCCCGACGCTGCGGTCGCGTTCGCGCAGCGAGTCCAGGACGTCCAGCACCTCGTCCAGGGTCTGCTCGTCCAGGCTGCCGAACCCCTCGTCGATGAAGAGGGTGTCCAGCCGGGTGCCGCCGGCCTCGTCCGTGACGACGTCGGCGAGGCCGAGCGCCAGCGCCAGCGAGGCGAAGAAGGTCTCGCCGCCGGAGAGGCTGGCGGTGTCCCGCTCGTGGCCGGTCCAGGCGTCGATGACGTGCAGCCCGAGGCCCGAGCGCCGGGCGCCGCCGGCCCGCTCGTCGGAGTGCACGAGGGTGTAGCGGCCGGCCGACATCCGCTGCAGCCGGGCCCCGGCGGCGGCCGCGACCTGCTCCAGCCGGGCCGCGAGGACGTAGGACTCCAGCCGCATCCGGCGCTCGTTCTCGCTGGAGGTGCCGGCGGCCAGCGCGGCGAGCCCGGCGATCCGGTCGTGGTCGGCGCGCAGCGGGGCCAGCCGGCGGACGTCGTCCTCGGCCCGGGCGGAGAGCCGGTCGAGGGCGGCGCAGCGCTCCTCGGCCGCCGCCTGGACCGCCGCGGCGGTCCGCAGCCGCTCGGCAGCGGCCTGGTCGGCGGCGTACGCGGCGTCCGGGTCGGCGGGCGGCAGCTGGGCCGCGGCGAGCGCCTCGGGGTCGGCGAGCTCCGCCTCCACCGCGGCCGACTCGCTCTGCCAGTCGTCGAGCCGCTGCTGCAGCGCACGCCACTCGTCGTCCTTCAGCAGCGCCTCGGCGGCGGCCCGTGGCGTGTCGAAGCCGGCCCCGTAGGCGGCGTCGGACGCCCGGGCGTCGGCCTCCTTGAGCCGCTGGGCGCAGGAGGCCGCCGTACGGGACGCCTCGGCCGCCGCGGCGAGCAGCGCCACCTGCCGCTCCAGCCGGGCGGCCCGCTCCGCGACGCTCGCACTGTCGCCCCGCGCACGGGTCAACTCCTCGTCCAGCGCAGCCTGTTCGCGGTCCAGGGCCTCGCGGTGCGAGGTCCGGGCGGCGGACCGGCGTTCGGCCTGCTGCTGCTCGGCGCGGCGCCGTTCGTACTCCCGCTCGGCGCGGTCCAGCGCCTCGCGCGCCGCGTGCAGATCCGCGCCGAGCGCACGGCTGCGGGTCAGCGCGGCGCCCAACTCCTCGACCTCTGCGGCGAGTTCGCCGGTGGCCGCGTCACCGGCCGCCGCCGTCGCCGCGGCGAGTGCCTCGCCGAGGGTCCGGCAGTGGACCTCCGCCTGCTGCCGGGCCTCCTCGGCTCGGTGGTGCGCGGCGAGCGCGTCCTCCTCGGTGGCCCGGTCGACGTGCCCGGCGCCGGCCCGGGCCGGGTCGGGGTGCGCGGTGGCACCGCACACCGCGCACGCCTCCCCGTCGCGCAGTCCGTCGGCGAGTTCGGCGGCGATGCCCCGCAGCCGCCGCTCCTTGAGGTCGAGCCAGTGTTCGTGGGCGGCCGCGGCCCGCTCCCTGGCGGCGAGCAGTGCGCCTTCCGCGGAGCGCGCTTCGTCGTCGAGCCGGTCGCGTCGGCGGGCCGCGGCGAGCCGGTCCTCGGCCGGTCCGATCCGCGCGCCGAGCTGCTCGGCCCGGACCGCGGCTTCCTGCGCGGCTTCGATGCGCTGCTGGTGGGCGCGGCGGACACCGTCCCAGGCGGCGAGCCAGTCCGCGGCGTCCACCAGCGTCTGCTCGTCGGCGCGCGCCTCGCGGTCGAGGGCGGCGCGCTCCAGGCCGAGGTCCGCGGCCCGCCGTTCGGCCCGCCGGGCGGCCGCGAGGGACCCCAGGTCCTCCCGCGCCTTCCGCTCTTCCGCCGCCAGTCGGTCGCCGTCGGCGTCCGCGAGCGCGGGCGGCAGCGGGCCACGGTGCGTGCGCTCGGCGCGCTGTGCTGCGTCCAGCTCGCGCCAGGCGGCGTCGCGCAGGGCGAGCGCGGGCGCGACCTCGGCGGCCGCGCGGGCCCGCGCCAGCCGGTCGCGGGTACGGGCCCGCTCCTCGGCGTCCGTGTCGAGCAGGTCGGCGCGGCGCCGGGCGTCCGCGTACCGCTGCTGGAGCCGGTGCCGCTCACGGGCCTCGGCCAGCTCCCCGGCCGCGGTCCGCTCGGCCTCCTCGGCGGCGCGCACCGCGGCGCGGGCGACCGCCAGCCGCTCGCGTGCGCTCACCCGGGCGACGGCGGCCCTGGCCAGCACCGCGTCGGCGAATCCCGGCTCGCCCACCGCGGGTGCGGCGGGGGCGTCGGCACCGGCCGGTCCCACGGAGGGGACCGCCGCGCCCCGCCGGGCGGCTCCCGCCTGGCCCGGCACGGTCGCGGTCACCGTCGCGATACCCGACCCGCCGGCCTCCGCACGGCCGCGCCGGCCGGTCGCGGCGCGCCCGGCCGCGCCCTGCGCCGCCCGCCCGGCCCGGCCCGCCGCGGGGGCCGACGTACCGGTGAAGTCGTCGAGGCCGTCGAAGTCGGCGCTCTCCCCGGCCGCCTGCGCCATCCGGTGCGCGAGCGCCAGCAGCCGCTCGTCGCCGGCCGCGACCTGGTCGGCGGCCGCCCGACGCCGGGTGTTGAGCCGCTCTTCGAGCGCGGCGAACCGGCGGGTGTCGAAGAGCCTGCCCAGCAGCCGGGCACGGGCCTCCGCGTCGGCCCGCAGGAAGCGCGCGAAGTCGCCCTGCGGCAGCAGCACGACCTGGCAGAACTGCTCCTTGCTCATGCCGAGCAGCTGCCCGATCTCCTCACCGATCTCCTGGTGCGACCGGCTCAGCGCCTTCCAGCTGCCGTCCGCCCCGGCCTCGCCCGGTACGAACTCCCGCAGCCTGCTCTGCGCCTTCTCCCTCGTCGTACCGCTGCCGCGCTTCTTGGGGCGCGGCTGCTCGGGCAGCCTGGTGATCTCCAACCGCCGCCCGGCCACGGTCAGTTCGAGGACGATCTCGGTGAGGGTCTGCGGATCGGCCAGGTCGCTGCGCAGCGCCTGGCCGCTGTGCCGCGCCCCGGGTACCGACCCGTACAGCGCGAAGCACACCGCGTCCAGCACCGAGGTCTTGCCCGCACCCGTCGGCCCGTGCAGCAGGAACAGCCCGTCGCGGGCGAGCCGGTCGAAGTCGACGGTCTGGGTGCCGCGGAACGGGCCGAAGGCGGTCAGGGTGAGCCGGTGCAGCCTCATCGCGCCACCTCCGCCGTCATGTCCTCGGCGCGCACCTCGTCGATCGCCGAGCGCAGTTCGGCCCGCTCCCGCTCATCGGCGGCCCGGCCGGACCGTACGTGTTCCACGAAGTCCTCGGCGATCTCCTGGTCGCTGCGCCCGCGCAGCCGCTGGGCGTACGAGGCCAGCGAGCGGGCCGGCCCCTCGTCGGGGTCGAAGACCAGGCTGAGGATGTGCGGGTAGCGCTTGACGAGCCGGGCCATCGGTTCGTGCGGGCGGGCCGCGTCGGTGAGCGTGGCCTCCACCCAGGATTCCTCGTGCCGGGCCAGTGCCGGATCGTCGAGCAGCCGTTCCAGCGGCCCCCGGATGCGGGCCAGCGCCCGCGGCACCGGCGCGTCCACCCGCTCCGCGTGCACCGCTCCGGTCCCGTCCAGCTCCACCAGCCACGACGTCTTGCGGTGGTCGGCCTCGGAGAAGGAGTAGGCGAGCGGCGATCCGGAGTAGCGGACCCGCTCGGTGAGGGTCTGGCAGCCGTGCAGGTGGCCGAGGGCGGCGTAGTCCACCCCGTCGAAGACGCCCGCGGGGACCGAGGCGACCCCGCCGACGGTGATGTCGCGCTCGCTGTCGCTGGCCGTGCCGCCGGTGACGAAGGCGTGCGCGAGCACCACCGAGCGCGTCCCGGCGGGCCGCTCCGCCAGGTCGGCCCGTACCCGGTCCATCGCCGCGCCGAGCACCGCCGCATGATCGGCCCGCTGCGCGCCGAGGGTGTCGCGCACCATGGCGGGCTCCAGGTACGGCAGCCCGTAGAGCGCGACCGGCCCGTGCGCGTCACTGAGCAGCACGGGGGTGCCGCAGCCGGCCGGGTCGGTCCGCAGGTGGATGCCGGCCCGCTCCATCAGCCCGGCGCCGACGCCGAGGCGGCGGGCGGAGTCGTGGTTGCCGGAGATCATGACGGTGGGAACACCGAGCTCCGCGAGCCGGTGCAGCGCCTCGTCGAAGAGCTCGACGGCGGCGAGCGGGGGGACGGCCCGGTCGTAGACGTCGCCGGCGACCAGCACCGCGTCGACCTCCCGGGCCCGCACCGTCTCGACCAGGTGATCGAGGAAAGTCCGCTGGGCGGTGAGCAGGTTCACGCGGTGGAACGACCGCCCGAGATGCCAGTCGGAGGTGTGCAGAAATCTCAACTGTCCGCTCCGACCTGCACTGCTTCCCCTCCAGAACACCCCGGCCCGGCCCCGGGCCGCCACCTGACCGCCCCCAGGCTAGCTGCCGCCGGCCCTCCACCGGGCACGCCCCTCATCCTCGCGGCCGTGTCGGGCTCCCACTGATCGTAGAGGTCGGCCGTGATCAAAACCGTGCGGTGACCCAGCCCACGAGAGAACGGTGATCCAGCCCACGAGAGAAGAAGAAAACTGAGCATTCTGGAAGAAATTAGGCAGATGGGTCAGTCGCCGGTGGGGCGCCAGCGGGCGGCGATCCGGGCGGCGCTTGTCCCTCCGCACCCCCACAGCACAAGGCCCAGGACGCCACTCACCCCGAGGCCGGCGAGCATCAGGGTCGGCGAAGTGTTTGCGGCTCCGTCCGCGACCAGGGGCCGGGCAAGCCAGGAATAGACGAAAACTCCTGCCACTCCCGCGGCGAGGATCGGAGCCAGCAAGCTCCACGCGCTGAGCCCGTAGAAGACCGTTCGGCGACCGCAGAGCACCGCCACCGGCGCGGCGGCACGTCCTTGACGCAGGAACTCCGCCTGGGTGTTGAGCGCGAATCCCACGGCGAGAACGCAGGTTCCCAGCAGACCGAAGAACAGCAGCCAGCCCGCCTGGTCGCTGAGGACCTTTCCGCCGCTGATCCAGCCGACGCCGAGTGTGCTGACGCTGCTTCCGGGGGCGAGGCTGCGGTTCGCGGTGCGCTTGATCCGGGCGACGTCGAGAGCGGATCCATGACGAGAGAGCAGCAGGGCCGCATCGCTCGTACCGGCGGGCGCATGGGTGGTGACGGTGGTAGCGAGGTCGGAGCCGTTCCCCAGGGCGTAGCGCAGGCGCTCATCAGCCTGCGTCACCGGAGTGACCGTGCCCGCACGGCACGGAAGGTGAAGGGCCGTAAGGTCTTGGCACCTGCCGGTGAGACGTGTGCCTCCCTTGACGTGGTCAACCGCGACAAGCATCGCTTGCGGAGGCAGCGACCTCGCGAACTCCGCGGTGAGGCCCTTGGGGCTGGTCACCGTCAGCACGCTGTCCCCGACCGCCTCGTGCACGGCTGTCGCTTGCCGCACCGGCTCGGCCATGCGGGACATCCACAGCTGCGCCTCTCCGGTCAGGCCGATCGCGATCACGACCGAACACACCAGCCGTGCGGTAGTGGCGGCGGAAGCCGCCATCCACCGTCCCGAGATCAGGGCGGAAGGGCCGGCCCACCGGCGGGAGAGTTCCGCCAGGGCGGAGCCGAATGCTCTGCATGCTGCCGCAATGAGCGACGGCAGGGTGGCAAAGCCTCCGAGCGTGCCCAAGACCTGTAGCAGGACGCGCAGTGTGGGAGAGGGGGCGAGTCCGGGCCCGTAGGAGGCGGCCAGCAGGAACAACGGGCAAGCCCAGCAGGCGAATCCGGTGAGGGCGGCACGGCCCGCACGGGGGCGGGTGGCTGCGGCCGCGGGCCGGTGGCGGTGCATCACCGTGACTACGGCGAGCGTCAGCACCAGCGACAGCACTGCCGCAGCGACCAGCCACGGGGCATGGGCGCGCAGGTCCGGGGCGTAGAGAGTGAACTGCGCAAAGGGCACCGGCACATTGATCAGACAGCCCACCACGGCGGGTACCACTCCGACCAGCGCTCCCAGAGCCGCAGGCAGGATCGCTTCGCCGATGACGATGAGCCGGCGGTGAGCCGGCAGGGCGCCCAGGGCGGCGACGAGGGCGGTACGCCGGTCTCGTTCGTCAGCGCCCATGCGGGCGGCCAGCACCAGGCAGGCGCCCGCGGGGAGGAGCAGAAATCCGCAGACGGTGAGCAGGAACTCCCAGATGGGACGCTGGTTGGTGAAGTCCCCGCTGCCCCACTCCGGCACGGTACCGAATCCGTGGATGGGGCGTGCCTCCGCCATCCCGCGCATGCTGTGCACGGGCCGGACGTAGGCGAAGCGCTCACCGGGTGAAGCCAGTCCCTCCGGGGCGATCGTCCCTGCGGGTCTGCCATAGCGCTCGCTGATGTGCTCGTGCGCCCCCGCCTGGAGCAAGGCGGGTGAGAGCACCGCCTCGCCGGGCGAAGGCCATGAGGTCAGGCCGGGCGGCGGGGCCGCGGCAGAGCTCACCGGTTCCACATAGACAACGGTGTACCCGCGTGCGTCACTCAGCGTGTCCTGTTTGAGCAAATAGCGGGCGAGCGTGGTGCCGTGACCGGCTGCCACCCGCTGCGGGCTGCGGGCCGCCGTACGCTCCTCGGTCCCGGCGTAGCCGGCGCAGACCGCCACCAGGGAGGTGAGGGCCAGGCACAGTGCCGCGGTGGCGAACGACAGCGCGACGAAGCGAGTGCCACTCCCCGCGCGGCCCTGCCGGGCGGCCCGGCCGATCCGCAGCATCTGCCACCGCGTCCCGAACCCGATGTCACGCAGCACTCTGGTCATGTCGCCACCCGTTCGGTGTGCAGGAGCCCGTCGTGCAGGCTCAGGTGCCGGTGGGCACGAGCCGCCACGCTCGGATCGTGCGTGGCCACCAGCAGCCCGCACCCCCATCGCTCCGGCAGCGAGAACAGCAGATCGGCCACCACGCTGCGCGCGGCGGGATCCAGCGAACCGGTCGGCTCATCGGCCAGGATCAACGAGGGCTTGTTCATCAACGCGCGGGCCACAGCTGTCCGTTGGCGCTCACCGCCGGACAGTTCACCCGTGGTGGCCGAGGTTCCGGTAACGCCCACCTCGCGCAGGAGGCCGGCCGCCCGCTCGTAAGCATCCTGCCGGGACTCACCGGCCAGCAGGGCCGGGAGTGCCACATTCTCCACGGGGGTCAGTTCCGGGAGGAGCTCCCCGAACTGAAACACCATGCTGAGGTGCCGCGCCCGATGCCGAGCCAGACGCTTGCCCCGCAGCTCTGACATGTCGCGGCCGGCCACCGAAACCTGCCCCTTGCCTGCGGTCACAAGACCCAGGACCAGCGACAGCAAGGTGCTCTTCCCGCTGCCGCTCGGTCCGGTCACCGCCACGGACTCGCCAGGCGCGAGATCCAAGGTGAGCCCTCTGAGCAGCTGACGCTCGCCGATGCGGTATCTCAGGTCTTTGAGACCAAGTATCGGGTGAGCGGCGGGGATCGGATCAACCATGCTGATATGCCTCGCTAGATGCTGCTGTGGCCCGGCAGCTTTGCTGGGCTGCCGGGCCGTCAGGAAAGGGAGCCCTCACCGGTGGATCAGGCGGTACATCGGGAAGTTAGTCCGACCAGGCGCAGGTGTCGGGTTCCCAGTCCAGCGAGACGCAGCTTCGCAGCGTGTAGATATACGCTCCCGCGCCGCTCGTCGCGGTGGTGCCGTTGCCACTCTTGTTGTGCAGAGTGTACGTTTCGCCGGCTCCGACTTCCCGGCCGTAACGGCTGTAGACGGGATCACCGTCCGCCTTCTTGTCCTTTGCGTAGGCATAAGCATGCTGCGGGCTCACCCAGCCGGAAGAACCATAGGTGGCAGCGTAGAGCTCGGTCGCCTCTGCAGGAGCTACCCCCAGCACGAAAGCTCCGCCAATGGCTATGACAGCGAGACGCCGCACATTATTTCGCATTCCCCGAATCCCCCATTCATATCGGCGCAGAGACCTTTTACCTCTGCGTCACGCCACGAAGGGGCGAGAATGCAACAGCTCCAACTGCCAACCTTGCACGTCAGCCCCCGTAGCTGCCCGGAGCACAGTATGGACAAAATCCATGTCGTGCAAATCGGAGACGACGTCCACTTGCCACATCGAGCGTGTCTCGCACGGGAACTGGCGCGCTGTCAGGTCGGTTATTGCGTGAATCGAGGCGGTGGAATGTGACGCACGACGCCTGATTTCCGAGCCGTCACCCGGCTTCGTTGCGGGGCAGCAGTGAGCCCAAGGGGCCGAGGTCCAGGTTCAGGTCGTCCAGGGTGAGTCCGTACCGGTCGCAGAGTTCGGACATCCGGTCCTGCAGGATCATCAGGGTCATCCCGATGCGCTCTTCCTGCGCCTCACTCAGGTCGCCCTGATCGACGCGGTGGAGTGCGGTGCGTTCCATGAGCTGCCGCAGGAGCTCGACGATGGTCAGCACCAATTTGATGAGATCGCGTTCGACGGTCTCCGGGTCGGTCTTGAGGCGCTGGGCCAGCTCGCTTCCGGACCGCTGCTCCTCGGGTCCGGCCGGCACGAGTCCGAACGCCCGCGCCGCCGCCTGCGCGGCCTCCCCGAAGGCGCGGTCCGGCGCTGCCTGGTGGTCCTGCATGAGGTCGCTCCTCAACGTTGCGGCGCATTACGGTCGTCGGCAGCGGCGTACGGTCCGCTCCTCACCACGGTGCGGGGTCGTCGGGGGTGATCGAGTGGATCACGGCCCGCAGATTGATCCGCACCAGGTCCACGTCGGCCACCGACAGCACGAGGTCACCGGTGAGGACGGCCCCGCCGTTCAGAAGGCGGTCGAGGAGGTCGATCAGGGCGACCTGCCGCCCCGCGAGCGACTCCTCCTCGGTGAGATCGGTGATACGGGAGACGTCGGCGGTATCGGAGACGTGGGCGATATCGGGGACCCCGGAGGTCCCGGGCACCCCGGGGGCGCCTGGGACCTCCGGAGCCCGGTCCTCCCTCATGCGCGACCGCCCGCCGCCGGCACCGTGGCGAACGAGTAGGGGGCCCACGGGCCGGTGATCTCGACACGGACGCCGGGGAGCCCGTCGGCCAGCCCCGTCAGGGCCCGGTGGAAGTCCTCCACGCCCTCGACGGGCACCAGATATGCCTCGTTGGCGATGTTCTCGCCGGCGGCCGACGCCAGTTCCCCCTGCTGCGGCCGGTGCGCGACCCTGGCCCGGACGAGCCCGGCCACCCGGTCCGGTACGGCGCCGGCGACGGCCCCCGCGGCGCGGTACGCGTCGCGGTGGTGGCGCCGCTCCTGCCGGCGCTGCCGCAGATACGCCCGGCCGGGGCTGAGCGTTTCCGGTGCGGGAGCGGACCCCTCGGCGGCGGGCGGGTCCGCGGCCGGAGGCGGGGCGGCGGCCGCTTCCCGCGGATCCGCGTACACCTTCACCCCCAGCTCGACATGTCCCTCCAGCCACCCGAGCGCGTCCGCGAAGTCCGTGCCGCGCTCTTCGAGCATCGCCCGGACCCGGGCGTCGTCCAGGTACACCGTGGCCAGCCGCATGGGCAGCACCGTCGTGCCGGCGTACGCGGCTTCGACCACCGCGTGGTGCGTACGGGCCAGGGCCGCCAGCTCGGTCAGGTCCTCCAGCCGCGCCCTGATGCCCGCTTCCCCGTACGCACCGGCCGGCACGGACGAGACCAGCGCCGCCAGGCCCTTGGCGGTGACCGTGCGCAGCGGGCCGTCCTCCAGCCCGGCGAGCCGGGACGCCGCCGTGTCGAGCGCGGTGCCCGCACGGCTGACGGCGTACACGTAGGACATCGTGGCGGCGGGGTCCGGCCGGTCGTCCGGCGCGACGGCCGCTTCCGGCGCCTCTGCCTCGGTGTTCACCGCTCCTCCTCACGTGCCGTCTTCGACGCGTCCCCGTCGGCCCGCGCGGAGCCCTTCGGCAGGCCCACGGCGGCCCGCAGTTCGGCGAGTTCCGCCCGCAACTGTGCGTTCTCGGCGGCCAGTTGCTCGCCGTCCGCCGTGGGGGCGGGCGCGGCGGAGACCTGCTGGGGCGGGCGGGCCCGGGAGGAGAGCGACGGGTCGTGTTCCCACCAGTCGATGCCCATCTCCTTGGCCTTGTCGACGGACGCGACGAGCAGCCGGAGCTTGATCGTGAGCAGCTCGATGTCGAGCAGGTTGATCTGGATGTCGCCCGCGATGACGACACCCTTGTCGAGCACGCGTTCCAGGATGTCGGCCAGGTTGGCGGAGGAACCCTGCCCGCCGTACGGGGACGCCGTGGCGGCGGGCCCCATCCGGCCGGCCAGTGAATCGGACACGAGATCAGCCCTGTCTGTACGGTCGGAAAGGGTCAGCTACGGGCGACGGCCGGACGGCGCCGGGAGCGACGGCCCGTGCCGGCGTCCTCGTCGGGCTCGTCGTCCTCGTCCTCGTCCTCGTCTTCGTAGCGCTCGTCGCGCTCGTCGCGCTCGTCGTCGAATTCCTCAGCGCCGGCCTCACCGTCGCCCTCGTCCGCCACGTCGTCGCCGTCGTCCGCGAGTTCGGCGTCGGGGTCCCGGCTCTCGTCCTCGTCGTCGCCCTCGTCGTCGCCCTCGTCCTCGTACGCGTCGTCGTCCTCGTACGTGGCCTCGTCGTCCTCGTCCTCGTAGCCGTCCTCGGCAGGGTCGCTCTCGGCGTCGTCCGCGGGCTCCCGCTCGTCGTCCGCCTCGTCCGCGGCCTCCCGCTCGTCCTCGACGGCGTCCGCGTGCTCGACGACGACCTTGCCGTCCTGGATCTCACCGCGCCACCCGTCGGTGGCCTCGCCGCGCATCATGATGAATTTGCGGTACTGCTTGAGGTCGAGGCGGGCGCGGCGGCCCTGGGCGCGCCAGATGTTGCCCGTCTTCTCGAAGAGGCCCTTGGGGAAGTACTCGAGCACCAGCAGCACCCGCGTCAGGTTGTCGGTGAGGCGGTGGAAGGTCACCACCCCCTTGACCGTGCCCTTCGCGCCCTCGGTGGTCCAGGTGATGCGCTCGTCGGGCACCTGCTCGGTGACGTTCGCCCGCCAACTGCGCGTGGACTTGGCGACCTTCACCTTCCAGTTGCTGGTCGTGTCGTCGGCCTTTTCGACGCTGACGACGCCCTTGGCGAAGGTGCTGAACTCCTGGAACTGGGTCCACTGGTCGTACGCCTCGCGCACGGGCACGCCGACGTCGATGTCCTCGACGATCGTCACACTCTTGGACTTGCCGCCACCGCTCTTGCGGCCCTTGCCGAACAGGCTCTTGACCTTGTCCTTGACGGCGTCCTTGACGTGCGAGGTTCCGGCGGTCAGCGCGGCCTGGGCCGGTGAGCTGCCCTCGGCGAGGGCCTTGCCGCCCTTCGCCAGGCTGCCGGCCAGCCCGCTCCCGCCCTGGCCCGGCTGGCCCAGCTTGGTGACGCTCTGGCCCAGCTTGTGCCCGAGGTTGGTGACGGCGTGCTGCGCACGGGCCTGGAGGTACCGCTGGAACTCCTCCTTGAGGTCTTCGGCGGCGGGGCTCTTCGTCACCTCGTCCTTCACCTTGCTGAACGTGGACTCACTCATCGCTGCCCCCACGGTCGGAGGTCTTGCGCGAGGCGGGCTTCCTGCGCGCCGTCCCGGACGCGGTCTTCCGGGCGCCCGAGGCGGTCTTACGCGCCGACGAGGCGGTCTTGCGTGCCCCGGAAGACGCCTTGCCCGCGGCGGACTTGGCGGACCTGGACGACGGGGACGTCTTGGCGGACGCCGACGCCTTGGCGGACGCCGACGCCTTGGCGGACTTGGCCGGCCTCTTGCTGCGCGTCGCCGACGCGGACTCCTTGGCCCGGCCGGCGTCGTCCGCCTTCTCGGGCCCGTCCGACGCGTCCGGCGCGTCCGGCTCTTCCGCCTCCGCGTCGCCGCCCGCGTCCCGGAGGTCCAGGGTCCGCTCGTGCAGGGAGTCGGCGAGTCCGGACATGCGCTGGGTGAGCGCGCTGGTGGCCGCGGACTTCGTGGCGTCCACCAGCTCCCTGCGCACCTGGTCGTTGAGCGGCCCGAGGACCGGTGAATTGGCGACCAGCTTCCCCAGCTGCTTCGGATCCAGGTTCAGTTTCTTGCCGGCGAGGTACATGCCCAGGCCGATGGCCAGCTTGGCCTTCTTCGTGCGTCCCAGCACGTAGCCCCCTGCGAGGGCCACGCCTATCTTGGCGTTGGTCATCATCTTGCGTACACCTCGTTCTCCTCGTGCTCAGGAGTCGGTACGGAGCCGCTGCTGGTTGGCCTCCAGCCATTCGAGGCGGTCCAGCAGTTCGTCCTCACGCCGGTCGAATTCCTCGTCCTCGATGCGCCCTTCCACCAACTCCCGTTCCAGTTGCGCCAGTTCCGCGCGTACCGGCTCCGGGTCGTAGTACTCGCGCTCCGCGGTGAGCAGCACCTGGTCGAGCACCCAGACCGTGCCCCGCACGGGGGCCAGCGGAAAGGTCAGCAGGTCGGTGATGAGGCCCATGGGGCAGTCCTCCGCTCGGCGGGGTTCGGGCGGATTCAGACGAAGCTGTACGGCGGCAGCGGGCCGTGCAGGCTGAACGCGTAGGCGTCACCGCGCCGAGCCGCCTCCTCGTGGACGGCCTGGGAGAGGGCCGCGGCCCGCTCCCGGGTGACGAGGAACGACACGTTCAGGAAGTGGGTCTTGGTCGGCTCGGCGACCGCGGTGCGCTCCGCCTCCGCGGCGAGCCGGGCGACCAGCTCGGAGCCCGTGCGCTCCTGGCGGGCCTGGACCTCGCGGGCGACCCGCTCACCGAGCGCCATCCGGTCCTGGTGCGCCCCGGGATTCTGGCGGGTGCGCTCGTTGAGCCGCCGTATCTCGTCGGAGTCGGTCATGATCTCCCGCAGCAGGTCATCCTCGTCGCGGGCGACCTTGAGGTTGTACTCCAGGCGGCCACCGATCTCCTTGAGGCGCTCGGTGTAGGCGTCGCGCTGCTCCTCCATCACCGCCGCGACCTGGTCGTCGTCCCGGCCGACGAGTCCGAAGCGCATCGGCAGTACGGCGCCGTCGGCCATCAGCCGGTCCTGCACGCCCTGGTGGGCGACCAGATCCCGGCGCTTGGCCCGCAGGTTCGGCGGCGCGTCGCTGACCACCGCGCTCAGGTCCTTGGTCCGGACGGTGCGCAGCTCGGCTGCCGGGTCACCGATGCCGTGGACGCCGTCGAGGTTCAGCGGGTGGCCGGCCTCGGTGATGGCGTAGACGTAGGTCCCCATGGGTCACTCCTCTCGGCGGCGGGCGGTACGGCGGCTGCTGGACGAGGAGGACTTGCGCGCCGGCCGCTCCTCCTCTTCCTCGGATTCGTCGCGCCCCTTCTGGAAGGACTCGCTGAATGCCTCGACCGCGCCGGTCAGTGCGCCTTTCGACTTTCCTTTGGCGCCGCTCTCGGTCGCCTCCCCGACCAGATCGGTGAGCTGGCTCGGCGCCTTTCGGCCCGATTCCAGATCGAGCCGGTTGCACGCCTCGGCGAAACGCAGATAGGTGTCCACGCTCGCGACGACGACACGTACGTCGATCTTGAGGATTTCGATACCGACGAGGGAGACCCGGACGAAGGCGTCGATGACGAGCCCCCTGTCGAGTATCAGCTCAAGGACGTCGTAGAGATTTCCCGAGCCGCTCCCGCTGTTCGGTGCGTTGGATTGCTGAACGACACTCATGTTCTTCCCTTCCTGTCGGCTGGGCGAGCTCATGGTCGGTACGGAGGGTGGCGGGCGTTCGCCGGCTCAGCGGTCGATCTGGCCCCTCGCATAGCGGCGGATACGCTCGTATCCGAGGAGCTCGCCCTGTGCGTCGAGCTGCACGCGGTACGAGGCCATCACGCTCGCGGTGTCCGGAATGCGTTCGATCTCGACGACTTCCACGTCCGCGGACCAGCCCTCGTCGGTGGCCTTGAGCGCGGATACCGCGCCGAGTTCGCATCCGAGCAGCTGAGCAAGTTGCCCGGCCGCGTGGCGCATTGCCGCCGGGGCGCCGATGCGCTGCGGTCCTCTCTTGCCTTCCGTGCTCTCGGTTGTCGCCATGATCCCGTCCATTGGGCGTCGTAGTGATGCCGGTACGCCGGTTCGGTGTACCGGGTCCGGTTGTCCGTTCCGGCGATAGAACACCGCGTGCCCCAGGAGTTCGAACGTATGCATGGCGCGCAGCGCAGCGATTTTCCGCGTCTTTCCGCCGCACGGAAGGCAATCGCCGTTGACGACGCGCACAAAGGCATGGTCGACTCCCGGCCATTGCCCGGCATTTCTGACCGCGGGCCAGCGTGAACGCTATTCGCGGCAGGCGGCATTCCCCGGTCGGATTTCCCGGCCGGCCGGGCCTCTTGAGACTCATGCGCGACGCGGCAGCACCGGCCGCGCGGCGGCGCCGTCCGCGTCCCGTCCCTCCGCGGGTCAGGCGTGCTGCGACTCCACGAGGTCGATCGCCTCGTCCTTCGTCGCGACCGACGGCGGGGATCCCTTGAGCGGCTTGCGCGCGCTCTCCTTCATGGCCGCGGTGGCCACCACTCCGACGACCGCGGCGGCCATCGTGTAGTAGGCCGGCACCAGGTCGTCGTGGAAGCCGCCGATCAGCGCCTCGATGACGAGCGGGGTGGTACCGCCGAAGAGCGAGACCGAGATGTTGAAGGCGATCGACAGGGAGCCGTAGCGCACCTGGGTCGGGAAGAGCGCCGGCAGGGACGCCGACATGACGCTCACATAGGGCAGCAGGCACAGCCCGAGCAGCAGCAGGCCGGCGAAGACGGTGGCCGTGGTGCCGTGCCGGATGAGCAGGAAGCTCGGCACGGCCAGCACCAGGAAGCCGAGCGAGCCGGCCATGAGGACCGGCTTGCGCCCGATCCGGTCGGAGAACCGGCCCACGAAGGTGATGGCCGCCATGAGCACCAGCATCACGACGATGATGGAGACGAGTGCGCTGGTGGTGCCGTAGCCCAGGGTGTTCGACAAATAGGTGGGCATGTAGGACAGCAGCATGTAGTCGGTGATATTGAAGGCGGCGACGAGTGCGACGCACAGCACCATGGCGCGCCACTGACCCCGCATCCGTTGCAGGAAACCGGCGTGCGACGCGGTATCGGCCGCGGATCCGTCGTCGTCGGCGAGCTTCTGGAATGCGGGCGTCTCGTCCAGCTTGAGCCGCAGATAGAGGCCGATCAGCCCGATGGGCGCGGCGACCAGGAACGGTACCCGCCATCCCCAGGACTGCATGGCGGAATGCGGCAGTGCGACGGTCAGTACGGTCACCAGACCGGCCGCGGTGGTGTAACCGATGAGCGTGCCGAATTCCAGGAAGCTGCCGAAGAATCCGCGCCGTTTGTCGGGCGAGTATTCGGCGATGAAGGTGGAGGCGCCGCCGTATTCGCCACCGGTGGAGAAGCCCTGGAGCATGCGGGAGGCGATGAGCAGCACCGGCGCCCAGAAGCCGATGGACGCGTAACCCGGTACCAGGCCGATGGCGAGGGTGCTCGACGCCATCATGATCATGGTGAGCGAGAGCACTTTCTTACGGCCGATGCGGTCGCCCAGTGGTCCGAAGAACATGCCGCCCAGCGGACGGACCAGGAACGCGGCGGCGAACGTGGCGAAGGAGGAGAGAATCTGCGCGTTGTCGTTGCCCGGCGGGAAGAAAACCTTGCCGATGGTGACCGCGAGATAGCTGTAGATCCCGAAGTCGAACCATTCCATGGCGTTGCCCAACGCGGCTGCTTTCACCGCTCTCTTGACGGACTTCTCATCCGTCACCGTGATGTCGGTGCGCCGCAGCGGGGGATGCTTCCGCCGGCGTATCGCGCGCAGCAGAAACGGGTGCCGCGTCCGAACGGGGCTGTCGTGCACGGGCTGGAGGGGCATGAGCACCTCTTTTCAGTGGAGCTGGTCGCCTTTGCCCGTACCCTGAAGAACTTCTTCAATCCCTCAACATCTCTTCCCCGCCCCGGACCGGCGCGCGGCTCCGCGCTCCCCTGGCACGCCGAGGTCAGGACGCGTCCTGGCCGGGGAGGGCCTGTTCGGTCCAGATGACCTTCCCCGTGGTGGTGTAGCGGGTCCCCCAGCGGTCGGCGAACTGCGAGATGATGAAGAGACCGCGGCCGCTCTCGTCGGTGGTACGGGGATGGCGCAGGTACGGCGAGGTGCTGCTGCCGTCGGCCACCTCGCAGATGAGGGTCCGCCCCAGGATGAGCCGCAGCTGGATCGGTTCGGTGGCGTGCCGGAGGGCGTTGGTGACCAGCTCGCTGACCACCAGTTCGGTGGTGAAGACCAGCTCGTGCAGATCCCAGCGCTCCAGCTGCCCGGTGGCGGCGGCGCGGGCCTCGGCGACGATCGCCGGGTCGGCGGGCAGGTCCCAGAGGGCGCGGCGCTCCGGGTCCAGGACGCGGGTCCGGGCCAGCAGGAGGGCCACGTCGTCCTGCGGCCGGACGGACACCAGCTCGTCGATGACGTGGGAGCAGAGCGCGTCGAGGGTCGGGGCCGGCGCCGCGAGGGTCTGCCGCAGCCGTTCCTTGCCGGGGGGCTCGCCGCGCCCGGTGGGGGCCCCGGACAGCAGGCCGTCGGTGTACAGCGCGAGCACGCTGCCCTCGGGCACCTCGAACTCGTGGGATTCGAAGGGCAGACCGCCGACGCCCAGCCGCGGCCCCACCGGCAGGTCGACGAAGGTGACCGTGTGGTCGGGGGCGATCACGGCGGGGACGGGGTGGCCCGCGCTGGCCATGGTGCACCGCCGGTCGATGGGGTCGTAGACCGCGTACAGGCAGCTGCTGCCGAGCGCGCCCGGCCTCGCCCGGCGGCTCTTCTCCTCGCGCACCACCCGCCCGACCACGTCGTCGAGGTGCCCGAGCAGCTCCTCGGGGCGCAGATCGAGGGCGGCGAGGGTCTGTACGGCGGTCCGCAGGCGGCCCATGGTGGCCACGGCGTCGAGGCCGTGCCCGGTCACATCGCCGACCACCAGGGCGACCCGGGCGCCGGACAGCGCGAGCACGTCGAACCAGTCGCCCCCGACGTCGCCCAGCTCGTTCGCCGGCCGGTAGGCGGAGGCCACGCACACCGCGTCCTGCGCGGGCACCGCCTGGGGCAGCAGACTGCGCTGGAGGGCGAGCGCCGACTCGCGCTCCCGGGTGTAGCGGCGGGCGTTGTCCATGCACACCGCCGCCCGGGCGACGAACTCCTCCGCCAGCCGCAGATCGTCGTCGGTGAACGCCTGGTCGCCCTGGCTGCGGAAGAACGAGGCCACGCCCATCGTGGTGCCGCGGGCACGGATCGGGACCACCATCACGGTGTGCAGTCCCAGCTCCTCGAACTGCACATGGCGTCCGTCCGGGGCCTCGCCCCACGCGGCGGAGCCCGGATCCAGCCGTCCGGCCCGCCAGGACCCGCCGCCGGCCAGCGCGCGGATCGGCGGCGCCCAGGCGTGGTAGCTGGCCAGGCCGCCGATCTCGATCACGGCCTCCGGTACGCCCGGCCGCAGCGACTGCTGGCCGGCCCGCCGCAGCAGCACCGTATCGGCGTCACTGAGCGGCCCGGGCTGCGGTTCCTCGCCCCTGACCACCGAGTCCAGCAGGTCGACGGTGACGAAGTCGGCGAGTTCCGGGACCGCCACGTCCGCGAGGTCCTGGGCGGTCTGCATCACGTCCAGGGTGCGTCCGATGTACTCGCCGGCCCGGTCCAGCAGGGCCATCTGGCGGCGGGAGCGGTAGTGCTCGGTGACGTCGACGACCGTGTAGCACAGCCCCATGGGCCGGCCCTCGGGGTCGTCGAGGCGGACGAAGGACATCGTCTGGGCACGGTCGTGGTACGGGTCGGCCGCCACCCGGCCGGTGTGCTCGTAGCCGGTCACGGGCTCGCCGGTCTGCAGCACCCGGCGCATCTGGGCCTCCAGCGCCGCGGTGTCCAGGCGCGGCTGGAGCTCGCCCAGGCGCCGCCCGATGCGCTGGGCGGCGGGCCCGCCGCCGTACTGCTCCAGGGCGGGGTTGGCCCAGACGCACCGCAGGTCGGTGTCCACGATGGCCATGCCGACGGGGGACGCGGTCACGATGCGCTCCAGCACCTCCCGGCCCATCTCCCACCCGTGCGCGGGCGGCGCCTCCGTGGCCAGGACCAGCCAGTGCAGTCGACCCTCGCCGTCCGTCACCCGGGCCACCTGCACCAGGATGCCGGTCACGCCGCCGTCGTCGCGCAGCGCGGACAGCAGCCCGGACCAGCCGCCCCGCTCGCGGCACTCCGCGGCGAGCACCGGCACCCGGGCCGCGTCGTCGGGGGCCAGCAGCTCGGCGGCGGGGCGGCCGACGGCCGTGGAGGCGGAGTGCCCGAGCAGCCGGCCGGCCGCGGTGGGCCAGCTCTCGACCCGCCCGCGGGCGTCGAGAAGGAACACGGTGGCGTCCGCGACGTCGAACGACGCCTTCCGCCCGGTAAGGCCGTCCGACGGGATTCCCCTGTCCGCTGCCATGTCCGCGCTTCCGTCCCTGTCGACTGTCTGCGTACCGTATCCCCTGAATTCATACCTTTCTGTCATTATTCGCCCGGCTCCACCCGCCGGATGCGGCATCGCGGTACCCACGCCGGACGCCGCACATCCGCCGTACGGACAATCAGCCGCCGCACCCGCCCCCTCTTCGCCCAGCCAACTCCCCTTGCCCTTGGCCGAGTTCGGCGACCGTATGCCGCACGGGCAGGCGGACTTCGCCCCGACACCGGTGGGCGCCCGTCGGGCAGCCGTCAGCCGGCCGCTCCGACGGCCCCCTCGGCGCCGGCCGGTCCGGCCTCGTCCCCGGCCGGCCGCTCGGCATCCGGATCGGCCCCGTGCAGATACCGCTCGTCGATCCGCTTGGGTCCGAACGGCCACTCCTTTTCGTGGCGGGCCCACAGCAGGAAGGCCACCACCCCGGCCGCGACCCAGGCCAGCGACCATTCGACGGGGTGCCGTCCGGGCGAGTTCTCGTCCGCGTAGGCGTAGATCACCAGCCAGCCGGCCAGCGCCACCACGCTCGGCAGCGGGTAGAGCCACATCCGGTACGGGCGCCGCAGCCCCGGCTGCCGGCGGCGCAGCACGGTCACCGCGGCGACCTGGGCCAGCGCCTGCACGATCACCATGACCGTGGTCAGCAGCTGGATGATGGTGGCCAGGTCGGTGTGGCGTCCGATGAGGAAACCCGTCGCCATCACGGCGCCCATGGTGAGCAGGCCCAGGACGGGGAAGCGGTGGCGCGGGTGGAGCTTGCCGTACGGGCGGAAGAAGACCCGGTCTCGGGCGGCGTCGTAGGGCACCCGTGAGCCGCCGAGGAGCCCGGTGAAGACGGACGCGACGGCGGTGATCAGGATGAGCACCGTGACGGTGTCGGCGGCGGCCTTGCCCCAGGCCCGCTCCAGTACGGCGGAGGCGACGGAGGTGGACGCCGTGGAGTGCGGGTCGAGCATCTCCTGCCAGCGCACGACGCCCAGCGTGCCGATCTGCAGCAGCAGGTAGATCGCCATGATGCCGAGGATCGAGGAGAGCACGGCGCGCGGGATGGTCCGCCCCGGCCGTCGGATCTCGGCCCCCATGTACGCGATGGTGTTGTAGCCCAGGTAGTCGTAGATGCCGATGGTCAGGCCGGCCGCGAAACCGATCCAGAAGTGACTTGCCGTCAGCTCGAAGGCGCGCGCCGGGTAGCTGAAGGCGCGCTCGGGGCTGAAGTGGGTGAAGGCGGCGACGATGACCAGGGCGACGGAGGCGATCATCACCGTCCACAGGACGACGGTGAGCCTGGCGATGTTCTCCACCCGCCGCCACAGCAGGACGACGATGCCGACGGTGACCGCGATGCCGACGAGGTCGCCCTGCCCCTGGCTCATGTCCGGCCACAGGTAGCCGAGGTACTGGACGAAGCCGATCACGCCGGTGGACATCCCGAGCGGGATGAACAGCATGGCCGTCCAGACGAACAGAAACGGCATCAGTTTGCCGGTGCGGTACTGGAACGCCTGCCGCAGATAGACGTAACTGCCGCCCGCGCCGGGCAGCGAGGCGCCCAGCTCGGCCCAGATCAGCCCGTCCGCGAGTGCCAGCACCGCGCCCGCGAGAAACCCGATGACGGCCTGCGGCCCGCCGAACGCGGCGACCATCAGGGGGATGGTCACGAAGGGGCCGATGCCGCACATCTGGCTCATGTTGATGGCGGTGGCCTGGAACAACCCGATCCTGCGGACGAAGCCCACGCGCTCGTCGAGGAGTTCAGGCATCGGTCAGCCCCTCTCGTGCCGGTACGCACACCGGGTTCCGCGGCCCGTCACCGCCGCGCCACAGGCTGACACGATCGGCGGCCGGACGCACCGGTCCGGGCGGAACTTTCCGCGGCCGCCACCGCCCCCGGGGTCGCTCAGAGCTCCCCGTACGCCTCCCCGCCCAGCTCCAGCTCCGCCGTGCCGGCAGTGGCGTCCGCGAGCCAGGCACGGAAGGCGTCCAGCTCCGCTTCCGGAAGCCCGACCTCGATGTGCACCTGCGCCCCGTACGTCACCTCGCGCACCGCCCGTCCCGTCGTCCGCAGGTCGTTCTCGACCCGCCCCGCCCGCTGGTGGTCGACGGTGACCGTGACCAGCCGGAACCGCTGCCGGGTGACCGTCCCCAGCACGTCCAGCGCCTCCCCGACGACGCCTCCGTAGGCGCGGATGAGACCGCCGGCGCCTAGCTTGACGCCGCCGAAGTAGCGGGTGACGACGGCGACGACATAACGCATCTCGCGCCGCAGCAGCATCTGGAGCATCGGCACGCCCGCGGTGCCGCCCGGTTCCCCGTCGTCGCTCGCCTTCTGCACGCCGCCGTCGGCCCCGAGGACGTACGCCCAGCAGTGGTGGCGCGCGGTCGGATGCTCCTTGCGGACGCGCGCGAGGAAGTCCTGGGCCTCGCTCTCGGTCGCGACGGGCGCGAGCGCGCAGAGGAAGCGGGACTTGTTGATCTCGATCTCGTGGACACCCTCGTGGGCGAGCGTCCGGTACTGCTCCTGCATCGGACCAGCCTATGCGGCCGCTGTGACAATCGGGCCGCCGGTGCCGGCGGCCCGCGCCGCGCTGAGCTGTCCGCCGTACGGGCGCGGGTGTCCGCCGTACGGGCGCACCCCGCACGGCCGAGCGGCGTACCCACCCCGTCCGCACGGTGCGTCGGGGAGACGTCCGCGCCCCCCGTAGGCACTGTGAGGCAAGCGCGAGAGCCTCGTGGATCCGGGGCCCCGCTCGTACAGGCAGGAACGGAACGGCGGGTTGGCGGAGGGCTGCATGGAAGAGAGCACACAGTCGGCGATGACGGCGGGCGTTCCCGTGACGGGCGAGGAGATGCCCGAGCCCCCGCCGGAGGTCATCGAGGCGGCACGCAACGCACCCGACCACTGGCTGGCCATGGTGGACCTGACCTGGCAGGGCGAGGGGCCACCCCCGCACTGGGCGCTGATCGGTCAGTGGCGCTCGGGCCCGACCGGCGAGATCGAGGAGTGGCGGGACAACCCGGAGTACCGGCCGTCGCCGCAGATGCTGGACTGGTCGGACCCGACCGATCCGGTGGACCGCGCCCTCCAGCTCGCGGCGACCGGCTACGGGCCCGGGGAGGACGTCACCGCGGAACTGGCGCGCGCGGAGGTCTCCGTCCTGGTCACCGCGACCGGTTCGCCGCTGGCCGCCGCGTCGCCCGAGGGCACCCCGGTGATCCCGGTCTACACCTCGGAGCGCTACCTGGAGTCCGTTGGCCGGCTGCTCTACGACCGGCGTCCGGTGGCCGACCTCGTCGAACAGCTGCCGCCGGGACACGCGCTGTACCTCAACCCGACCGGCCCGATCAGCATGCTGGTGGACACCGAGGAGCTGCGTACGGCGCTCGCCGGGACCGGTGAGGCGGACGCGAAGCGGGAGGCGGGCACGGCCAAGGCACTCCGCCCGGGAACCGGCGCCGGCGGTGCCGAGCCGGTGAGCGGCGGCCGGGCCATCGGCAAGCCCGCCCGCGCCGCCAACGGCAACACCGTCGTCGGGGCCGGCCTGGCCGGCAGCGGCATCTCCCGCACCGCCCGCTGACCCGCCGGCACACCGAACCCGCCCCGCCCGCCTTCCCCTTCGGGCGGGGCGTCTGCCGCCCGCTCCCGGCCCAGCCCGCCACCGCCCCGCTCCGCCGGTCTCCCGCGGCCGGGAATCTTCCGGCCGCGCCCGCCGTTGACCGCACAGGACCCTTCCCTGTGCAGGAGGCAGTGCATGTACGGCGACCCGCAGACGATCCGCAGGATCCTCACCGAGCTCGGCGACACCTGGGCCGTCGTAGGGCTGTCCAACAACGAACAGCGCGCGGCCCACGGCGTCGCCGAGGTGCTGCAGCGCTACGGCAAGCGGATCGTGCCGGTGCACCCGAAGGCCGAGACGGTGCACGGCGAGCAGGGCTACCCGTCGCTCGACGCGATCCCCTTCCCCGTCGACGTGGTCGACGTCTTCGTCAACAGCGAGCTGGCGGGCGGTGTCGCCGACGAGGCCGTCTCGGTCGGGGCGAAGGCCGTGTGGTTCCAGCTCGGCGTGGTCGACGAGACGGCCTGGGACCGGGTGCGCGACGCGGGGCTGGAGATGGTGATGGACCGTTGTCCGGCGATTGAGATACCCCGTTTGGGCTGAGCGCCCGGTGCGTTACCGTCCGGGCATGATCACGATGCGGGCGGCTGTTCCCGATGATGCCGGCGAGCTGGTCCGGCTGCGCCGGCTGATGTTCCTGTCGATGAACGGGCAGGATGCGCCCGGGAGTTGGGAGCGGGACGCGGAGGCGATGGCGCGCCGGCTGCTGGCCGGTCCGGACCCGCGGCTGGGCGGGTTCGTGGTGCCGGGGGACGCGTCGGGTGCGCCGCATCTGGCGGCCTGTGCGATCGGGACGGTCGAGGAGCGGCTGCCGGCGCCGGGCCATCCGTCGGGGCGCTTCGGCTTCGTCTTCAACGTCTGTACGGATCCTCGCTATCGCGGCCGCGGCTATGCGCGGGCCACGACGGAGGCGCTGCTCGGCTGGTTCGCGGAGCGGGGTGTGACCCGCGTCGATCTGCACGCCACGGACGGGGCGGAGCCGCTGTACCGCAGCCTGGGCTTCACCGAGCACTCCACGCCGCTGTCGCTGGACCTGCGGCGCCGCGCGACCGCCACCTGATCCCACCCGGCGACCGGGGAGGGTGCTCGCCGGCCGTCCGGCCGTCCGGCGGCGCTATGCGACGCCGAGGCCGTCCAGGACCGTGGCGCCGGGCAGCTCGGCGAGTGCCTTGCCGGGAACGATGAGCTTGCCGCGGCGGCCGCCGCTGCCGATCAGCGCATAGGGAACATCGGCGACCGCGGCGTCCACGAACAGCGGCCAGCCGGCCGGCAGGCCGATCGGGGTGATGCCTCCGTACTCCATCCCGCTCTCGCCGACCGCCGTGTCCATCGGCGCGAACGACGCCTTGCGGGCGCCCAGTTGGCGGCGCACGACGCCGTTGACGTCCACGCGGGTGTGCGAGAGGACGACGCAGGCGGCCAGCGTGGTCTCGCCACCGCGCTTGCCGGCCACCACGACGCAGTTCGCCGACTGCTGAAGCAGCCAGGGGCCGTGGTGTTCGACGAGGACGGCGGTGTCCGCGATGGCCGGGTCCGTGTCGACGTAGCGCAGCTCCTGGACCGGTACGGATCCGCTCCAGGTGCGGATCGCGGCGGCGACCGGGCCGGTCAGCAGCTCCAGGCACTCGGCGGCGGGCCGGACATCGTCGAAAGCATCCATCGGCACGGGCATGCACGCCAAGCTAACAGGCGCCCTCCCGCCCCGGCGGACCGTCTCAGCGGACGGGCGGGATGATCACGGACATGGTCATCTCGACCGGCTCGCTGCCGTCGTTGCGGTAGCCGTGCGGGGCCTTGGCCTCGAACGTCGCCGAGGCACCGGGCGGCACCTCGTGCTCGGCGTCGTCCACGAGGAGGGTCAGCGTGCCGGAGCGGACGTGGATCAGCTCGACGGTGCCGGGCGGGTGCGGGTCGGAGGTGCTGCTGTCGCCGGGCATCAGCCGCCAGTCCCACAGTTCGAACGGTCCCGGCGCCTCGGCCCCCACCAGGAGCACGGTGCGGCTGCCGGCCTCGGTGGACCACAGCCGGACCGCCTCGCTCTGCGGGACGATCCGCACCTGAGGGCCCTGTTCGTAGTCGAGGAGCGTGGTGATGCTGACGCCGAGCGCGTCGGCGATCTTGACGGTGGTCCCCACGCTCGGGTTCGTACGGGCCTGCTCAATCTGGATGATCATGCCGCGGCTGACCCCGGCGCGGGCCGCCAGCGCATCGAGGGTGAAGCCGCGCTCGGCACGCCAGTGCTTGAGATTGCGCGCGAGCGACTGCGTGAGCTGGTCGAGATCCGTCACGGTCCATCCAAGTCGAGGACAATAAATTAGATGCCGCAGTTCATTTTGTTGGACTACGGTGTGGTGTACTTCAGCGTCCGGTTCACTGTACTGCGAGGTTTCACCATGACAGCGGTCTTCGCCCTGGCCACCAGCCTTCTGTGGGGGCTCGCCGACTTCGGCGGCGGACTGCTCACCCGACGGCTGCAGGCGCTGACCGTGGTGGTCGTCTCGCAGACACTGGCCGCCGTGGTGCTCGGCGCCGGCGTGGTGGCCACCGGCGGCTGGCGGGAGGCCGGACCGCAGCTGTGGTTCGCGGTCGGCGCCGGCGTCGTGGGGCCCGCCGCGATGCTCTGCTTCTACCGTGCCCTGGCCCTCGGCCCGATGGGCGTGGTCTCCCCGCTCGCCTCGCTCGGCACCGTCCTCGTCCCGCTCGGGGTGGGCATCGTGGCGGGCGAGCGGCCGGGGCTGCTCCAGGCCACCGGCATGGTCGTGGCCGTGATCGGCGTCCTGATGGCCGGCGGCCCTCGCGTCAGCGGCGCCTCCATCGCCCGCCAGACGGTCGTACTGACGCTGATCTCGGCGCTCGGCTTCGGCGCCGTGATGGCGCTGATCTCGGAAGCCTCCACGACCCTGACGGGGCTCTTCCTCGCACTGTTCGTCCAGCGGGTGTGCAACGTCGCCGTCGGCGGCGCCGCGCTCTACGCGTCGGTGCGGCGCGGCACCCCGGCGCTGCCCGAAGGCGGCCTGCCCGCCCTGCGCGGCGCGCTGCCCATGCTCGCCTTCGTCGGGATCGCCGATGTCGCCGCCAACGGCACGTACTCCCTCGCCGCCCAGCACGGCCCGGTCACCATGGCGGCGGTGCTCGCCTCGCTCTACCCCGTCGTCACCTCGCTCGCGGCGCTCGGCGTCCTCAAGGAGCGGATGCAGGCGATCCAGACGGCGGGCGCCTCGCTCGCCGTGGTCGGCTCGGTCCTGCTCGCCTCCGGCGGCTGACGCACCGGACGGCCGGGCGGCGCCCCGTACGACGACCGAGCCGCGCCCCCCGGGGGAAGCGACGGCCCGGCGGTGGCTGACGATCGCTCAGGAGGCCCCGTGCGGCTCGCCGGCCGCCGCCTCCTGCCACTCCCCCAGCGCCACCAGCTGCTCCGGCGTGACGCCCTCGGGGATCGGCACTGGTGCGGGCGTCCGCAGCGGCGGCTGCCAGCCCTGCTGCGGGTCCCAGCTGCGGACGACCTTGGCGGGCGCCCCGGCGACCACCGCATGGTCGGGGACCTCCCCCCGCACCACGGCACCGGCGGCGACCACCACGTTGCGGCCCAGCCGCGCCCCGGGCAGGATCACCGCCCCGGTGCCGATCCAGCTGCCGGGGCCGATGGCGACGGGGGCGGAGCGCGGCCACTGCTTGCCGACCGGCACCTCGGGATCGTCGTAACTGTGGTTGGTGGTGGTCACATAGACACCGGGGCCGAAGAAGCAGTCGTCACCGATCGTCAGCCGGACATCGGCGATCACGTGACTGCCCCGGCCGAGCACCACACCGTTCCCCAGCGTCAGGATCGGCTCCGCGCCCAGATCGAGGTCCGGCATCATCCCCGCCGTCAGAGTGACGTCCCGGGCGATGATGCAGTGGTCACCGATCTCGATCCACGGATCGCCGAAGACCGTGCCCTGGGGGAACGCCAGCCGGGTGTGGGGGCCGATCCGCCGGAAGCGGTACGGGCCCGGGCGCTCGGCGGTCACGGCCGCGACCTCCCGCACCCAGCGCGCACCGCGGTGGACGGCGCGCGACACGACCCGGCGCCGCCAGGCCGCCACAGACGAGAACACGTTCTGGTTTATCGGCACCCGCACACGGTAATCGGCCTCCCCGCCGGCCGCCCTTTCGGTGTGCTGTGATCTTCGCCCCACCGGCCGCCGCCCCGGCCCGGCGGCCCGCAGGTCGTCTACGGTTCTCTTGGCGCGGCGCAGGAGCGGCAAGGAGAACCAGAGATGACTGAACGGGCAGTGGTTTCCCAGGTGGGCGGCAAGCACCCGAGGATCGATCAGCAGGCGTTCACCGCCCCGACCTCCGTCGTGCTCGGCGAGGTCACGCTGGCCGCCGGCGCGAGCATCTGGTACCACGCGGTGCTGCGGGCCGACTGCGGCCCCATCGTGCTCGGCGCGGACAGCAACATCCAGGACAACTGCACGGTCCACGTCGACCCCGGCTTCCCGGTGACCGTCGGCGAACGGGTCTCCGTCGGGCACAACGCGGTCCTGCACGGCTGCACCGTCGAGGACGACGTCCTGATCGGCATGGGCGCGACGGTCCTGAACGGCGCCCGCATCGGCGCGGGTTCGCTGATCGCCGCGCAGGCACTGGTCCCGCAGGGCATGGAGGTGCCGCCCGGCTCCCTGGTCGCCGGGGTGCCGGCGAAGGTCAAGCGGGCACTCACCGACGAGGAGCGCGAACTCATCAAGGTCAACGCCGCGATGTACCTGGAGCTGGCGGCACGCCACCGGGAGGCGTTCGCCGACCCCGAGGAGTGAGCCGGGCCGGCCGCGGAGTACGGCGCCCCCGGGCACGGCCGGAAACGGCGCCGGCACCGGCCCGCGGGCCGGGCCCGTCAGCGGTGCGGCGCGTCATGCACGTACGTGATCTCGTCACCTCGGACCCGGACGACGCGTACGGTCATCCCGCGGTCGGTCCCCCGCAGGTAGTGGGCCGTGCAGCGGATCCATGCGCCCCTGACCGCGCGCAGGTCCTGGGCGCAGTCGACCGAGCGCGGCCCGCGGAGGATCACCGGCAGCGACAGATGGTCCGAGAGGGAACGGGCGACCTCCTCGCGCGGAACGGCGTCGGTCCGGCCGTTCACCTCGCTGGTCGCGTCCCGCTCCGCCAGCCACCGGTTGCCCGCCGTGAGGCCGCCGGCCAGCAGAGCGGCGCCCGCCAGCACCAGACCGGCCGCTCGCAGATACCGCACGGCACTCCCTCCAACGGGCTCGGCACACCTCGTTCCCGGCCGCGCCCACCGGCCGGTCACCGACCATTCTCACGGCCGTGTCCGCGTCGTCAACCGCAGGCCCCTGCCCTTCGGCCACCCAGGCGACGGGCCGTCAGGCCGACGGCACCGGCCCCTGCATCTGCTCGCTGATCCAGTGCAGGGAATCGGCCATGCGCTGGATGTAGGTGTGGGCGCTGTGCACCCCGTCCGGTATCTCGAAGAGCGTGGAGTGGATCGGCCCGCCCGTGTAGTCCCGGACGAAGCCCTTCACATCGGGTACCGCGGTTTCCAGGCTGCCGAGTTCGAAGGCCAGATAGACCTGCGGCCCCCGTCGCGCCGCCAACTGGCGGGCCAGGTACCGCGGGTCGTTGGCGCGCATCTCCTCCGGGTGCCCCTGCCACATCGGCGAATCCGGCGCCGTGTCAGGGCCGTTGACGATGGCGGCCTTGAACCGCTCCGGCTGTTTGAGCACGGCCTTCAGCGCGGCGAACCCACCGGACGAGGACCCCATGAACGCCCAGCCGTCGCGGCTCCCGTACGTACGGAAGTTGGCCCGCGCGAAGTCCGGAACGTCCTCCGTCAGCCAGCTGCCCATCTTCGGCTGCCCCGGGATGTCGCTGCCGTCGTAGTACTTCTTGGCGGGGTTGAGCACCGGCATCACCACGATGAACGGCAACGTCTTGCCCTGCTGCGACCACTCCGCGATCCGCTCCTCCAGCGCGAACGGCGCGCCCGCCCAGTAGTTGAACGGATAGCCGTACGCGCCGGGCAGCGCGATCAGCACCGGGAAGCCGCTCCTGGCGTACTGCGGCTGGTGGTACTGCGGCGGCAGCCAGACCCAAATGTCGCCGGTGAAGCCGGATTTGCGGCCGGACCACTTCGTCGTCACCACCTGGGTGCCGTCGTTGCCGGTCGTACGGAACGGGGTGAAGGCGGAGCGCGGGCCACGCGGCATCACCACCCCCGGCTTGCCGTTGGCCGCGTCCGCCGGCTGCGCCCGCAGCCGGGGCACGCCGGACGCGTCGACGACGTCCCCGCCGCCGCAACCGGCCAGCAGCCCCAGAGCCAGCGCACTCATCGCGGCACCGACGCGCAGCCACTTCATCGGAACGTTCTCCTCGGGTTCTCAGGGCCGGCGGCGGGCTCGCGCACCGCGTGCACGCCGCCCTCACATCGCCGGTCGAAAGACACCACTTTAAGATCGGCCGGCACGCCCCCGGTGCCCACCCCGGCCCTTGTGACCTGGTGCTCCTTTCCCCGACCACCGGAGAGACGTCCTCGCGCGTCAAGCGCGCCGCCCGGGTTTCCCCCGTTCGATGCCGCCGCTCCCCGTTTACCGGACGGTCGGTTCTGGCATGGTTGATTCCCAGTTCGGAAGGGCGGCGCTGTGCCGTGGTTGGGGATGACCGATGACCGCGTGGGCCGAGCACGGGCCACTGCCCGGCGTTGTGGGACGGGCCGTTGAGCACGAGCAGATGTCCGGGCTGCTGGGCAGCGCTCCGCTGGTGACGCTCACCGGAGGACCGGGGGTGGGCAAGAGCGTCCTCGCCCGTGCCGTCCTCGACGAGCACACCGCACAGCGCGGCGGTACGGTCATCCGGGTCGCCTGCTGGGACGGTCTGACCGAGGGCGGTCTGCTGGACGCGCTCCTCCGGGCGGCGGGGCTGCCCGACGCCGCCCACCGGGACACCGCCCGCGCACTCGCGCACCGTACGGCGCACCCGTGCGTCAGCAAGCCGGCGCGCGGCCGGACGGGCCGGGCCGACGACCGGGGCCCCGCCTCCCCCACCACCGCTCCCCCGGCGGGCGGAGCGGCCCTCGCCGCGCTCGGGACGTACTGCCGGCAGCAGCGCGCGACGGTGCTGCTGGACGACTGCGACCCGGTGCTCGACGAATGCGCCCAGCTGGTAGGGCGATTGCTGCGAGCCGCGCCGGGGCTGCGAATCGTGGCGACCGCACGGCACGCCCTGGGCCTCGCCGAGGAGCGGGTGGTACGGATCGCGCCGCTGCCGGTGACGCTGGGCGAGGGCATCGCCGGACCGGCCGTCGAGCTGCTGGCCACCCGCACCGGGCCGGCCGCGCCGGAACTGCTGGTCACCGTGTGCCAGGCGCTGGAGGGCTCGCCGCTGGCGATCGCGCTGGCCGCGCACCAGTTGGAGCGGATGTCGCTGCCGCAGCTCGCGGCCCAGGTGGGCGCGGACGGTGCGCTGTTCTACTCGGGACCGGCGGCGACCGTCCGGCACACCTCGCTGTACGCCGCACACGCCGCGGGCTACGCGCTCTGCTCCCCCACCGACCGGCGGGTGTGGGCGAGACTCTCGGTGCTCCCCGGCGATTTCGATCCCTGGCTCGCGAGTTGCGTCTGCACCAGCAGTGACGTTCCTGCAGGTGCGGTCGAGGGCGCGCTGGAGCGGCTGCGCCGAGCCTCGGTCGTCGAATGCGTACGGGACGCGGGCGGCGTCCACGAGGACACCGGTGCCGCGCTGCCACCCCGCTACCGACTCCCCCGCGCGGCCCGCGACTTCGGGCGGACCCAGCTGCGCGAGGCCGGCGAGGAGGCCGCGGCGCTGCGCCGTTTCCGGCAGGCGTGCGCGGCACTCGCGGCCGAGGCCCAGATCGCCTGGCAGGGCCCGAACCAGCAGGTCGCCATGCGGCTCGTGGAGGACGAACAACACAACCTCGATGCCGCGCTGACCCGTCCGCCGCAGGACGCGGAGGACGCCCTGAGCGCGCTGGAGATCGCGGTCTCGCTGTGGTTCCACTGGGCGGCCTGCGGCTTCCGCCACGAGGGCCGGGCCCACCTGGACCGGCTGCTGCTGCTCTCCCGGGAGGACACCGCACTGCGGGCACGGGCACTGTGGCTGGCCGGCTATCTGGCGGCGCAGGAACAGGCGCCCACCACCGCGGAGGAGCTGCTCCGCCAGGCGTGGGCGGCGGCCGTCATGCACGCGGACTCCGACGGGCTGGCCCGTATCGCGCATGTGCACGGCGTGCTGGCGCTGTACCGCTCGGACCCCACGGCGGCCGTCCGCTGTCTGAAGGAAGCCGCCCGGCACCGCTCCCGGGACCCCTGGTTCGGCCCGGGCCCCGCGCACAGCGGGGCGCTGCTCGCCATCGCCCTGGCCCCCCTCGACGCCGAGCGGGCCCGCGCGGCCGCCCGCAGCGCCTGGGAGGCGCGCCACTCCGACGGCGACTTCTGGCTCTACTCGACGATCCTGTACGCGGAGGCGCTGACCGAACGCGCCCACGGTGAGCCGGCCGCGGCCCTGCGCGCCTGCCGCAAGGCGCTGGTGGCCAAGAAGCTCGTCGGTGACCCGCTGTTCATCGCGGGCGCCCGCAACATGCTCGCCGGCCTGCGGCGCGCGGTACGCGACGGCGGCCCGGTGCCGGAGTGCGACGGCGACACCCCGTGGTGGCGGCGCGGTGGCCCCGGCGTACGGCCGCAGTCGTTCTTCTCCCGCCTGCGCGCGGGCTCCTGAGGCGGGAAACGCGGCGGGCGGGGGCTCGGCCGCCTCGCCCCCGGGCCGGTCGTCGGCGGTCGTCGGCTGCGCTCCGCGCGGGCGTCGTCGGAACCCCGGTTCGGCCTCGACCGATCCGGTGGACACGCTGAGTGACACACCGACCGCGTTCGGGATGCGAGGGGACCGGGCCGGCCGCATGCTGGGAGCATGAAGCGTGCCCCCGTGATCGTGCATCCGCCGTCCACCGGCGGCCGCCGTGTGACGCTCCACGGACAGGATCTGGGCCGGGCGCTGCGCCCCGGTGACGTCGCGGCCATCCTGCGCCGGGCCGGTTTCTGCACCACCACGTTCGTCTGGGACGACACCGGCGTCTTCGAATGGCGCGACGGCGGCCCCGATGTCTGGCTGATGCCCTGAGCGAGGTCCCCCCGGAACCGCGCGGCACTCCGCCGATCCACGCCGCCGTGACCGGCGGAGCAAAAAGCACCCCGTCGCCCGGCGATCAGCGGCATTGCCCCGGGGTCAACGACGTTGCCCGGTGGTCAGCGACAGCCGGCCGTCGGCACGGGCGTCAGTCGACCGCCGCGGTGACCGGGGCCTCCGCGGCCTCCCGTGCTTCGGCCGCCTTCTTCGCCCGGCGCTTCATGACGAGGAACGAGCCGATGCCGAAGAGCACGGCGGCGGCCAGCCCCCACGTCGAGAAGCGCTTGAGCCAGGGCTCGGCGACCATGCCCACGGTGTAGATCAGCGCGGTCGTACCACCGGCCCAGACGATGCCGCCGAGGACGTTGGCGATCAGGAACTTCCAGTACGGCATCTTCAGCACGCCGGCGAGCGGTCCGGCGAAGATCCGCAGCAGCGCGATGAATCGGCCGAAGAAGACCGCCCACATACCCCACTTGTCGAACTTGGCCTCGGCCATGGCGACATGGTCGGGGCCGAAGTGCTTGGGGAACTTCCGCCCTGCCCAGTGCAGCAGCGGCTGTCCGCCCTTGCGTCCGATCAGATAGCCGATGGAGTCACCGATGATCGCGCCGGCGGACGCGCAGGCACCCAGCACGTACGGGTTGATGTGGTCCTGGGTCGCGGCGAGGATCGCGGCGCTGACCAGGACGATTTCCCCCGGCAGCGGAATGCCCAGGCTCTCCAGCCCGATGACCACCCCCACCAGGAGATAGACGCTCACGGCCGGTACGGTCTCGAGCCACTCCTGGATGTGCAACGCCGATTCCTCCGCGATCTCGGGCCCCCGTGGGCCGCTGCCCGGCGGTCGCTGGATCCGCGACGCCGGTGCCGGTCGTTCCCCTGACGCGCCGCAGCGCGCCCCAGAAGCGTACGCGATGGCACGGTCCGGGGGCCGAATCCGTGTGCGGTACGCAACATCCGGCGGCAGCGTGAGATCCGGCTCACGGACGCGGGCCGGTCCAGCTCGCGGAGAAGCCGGCCCGGCTCACTTTCCGACCCGGCTCACTTATTGGGGCGCAGCGTCCACACGATGCTCATCTCGCCGGTGACCGCGCCGTCCTCGCGGGTTATGGAGACGTTGACGGGGAACTCCGGGCGCTCGCCGGCGTCGAGCTCGGCGATCACGTCGGCCACCGGGCGGCCGAGTTCCGCGGTGGCGGTGACCGGGCCCATGGCGAGCTTCTTGTAGGCGATCTCGGAGCGCACGGCCAGCGGCACCGCGCGGCCGAGCTGGCTGCCGAAGGCCGTCATCACGATCGCACCGCTCGCGGACTCGGCGAGGGTGAACATCGCGCCGGCGTGCGGTCCGCCGACGTGGTTGTGGAAGTCGGGCTGGTCGGGCATGCGGACCACGGCGCGCTCCGCGGTGGTCTCGGTGAACTCGAGGTTCAGGGTGCGGACCATCGGCACGGATGCCGCCATCATTTCGCCGATCGACGGCAGGGTCTCAGAGGACATGAGATCATGTTACCTAGCAGTAGCTTAGCTGTGAAGGGGCCCGTCGCGACGTCCCGGACCGCCCCTCCCCCGCCCGCCCTTATCGTTGACGCCCATGGGGCGAGGACAGCAGAACAGCGGGGACGAACCGACGCGGGAACCGTTGAGCCGCCCGAGCTGGGCGGGACGCAACTACCTGCTGCTGACCGGCGCCACCGTGATCGCCAACCTCGGCAGCTCCGGCGCGCTCATCGCCACCGCGTTCGCGGTCCTCGCGTCCGGCGGCTCCGCCACCGACGTCGGCCTGGTCGCCGCCGCCCGCACGGTCCCGCTCGTCCTCTTCCTGCTGATCGGCGGCGCGGTCGCCGACCGGCTCCCCCGGCATCACGTCATGGTCGCCGCGAACGCCCTCAGCTGCGTCTCCCAAGGACTCTTCGCCCTGCTCGTCATCGGTGGAGAGCCGCGACTGTGGCAGATGGCCGTACTGGCCGCACTCGGCGGCACCGGGCAGGCGTTCTTCGCGCCCGCCTCCGAGGGCATGGTGCTCGCCAGTGTTTCCGGCGAGCACGCCGGCCGGGCCTTCGCCGTGTTCCGGATGGGTATGAACGGCGCGAACATCGGTGGCGCGGCCCTCGGTGGTGCACTGGTCGCCGCGGTCGGTCCCGGTTGGGTCCTGGCCGTCGACGCCGCCTCCTTCGCCGTCGCGGGAGCCCTGCGCGCCTTCCTCGACGTCACCGGAACCCCGGTGCGCACCCGCCGCGGCGGCATCCTGCGCGATCTGCGCGACGGCTGGCAAGAGGTCGTCTCCCGGCCCTGGCTGTGGGCGATCGTGCTGCAGTTCTCCCTCGTCAACGCGGTGATATCGGCGGCCGAGGCGGTCTACGGACCGCTGGTGGCCGAGGAGCACCTGGGCGGCCCGGGCCCCTGGGGGCTGGCGCTGGCCGCCTTCGGCGCGGGCACCGCGGGGGGCGCCCTGCTGATGACCCGCCTCAAGCCGCGCCGCCTCCTGCTGACCGGCTCCCTGTGCGTCTTCCCGCTCGCCCTCCCCTCCGCGGCCCTCGCCGTACCCCTCCCGGCAGCCGGACTCACCCCCCTGATGTTCGGCACCGGCATCGCCGTCGAGGTCTTCGCGGTGACCTGGATGATGGCGCTGCACCAGGAGATACCCGAGGAGAAGTTCTCCCGCGTCTCCTCCTACGACTGGCTCGGCTCCCTGGCCATGGTCCCGGTGGCCACCGCCCTGGCCGGCCCCGTCCAGGACCTCATCGGCCGCACGACCGCCCTCTGGTGCTGCGCAGCCGTGATCACCCTCCTCACGGCAGCGGTCCTCTGCGTCCCCGAAGTCCGCCATCTGACCCGCCGCACCTCCACCCCCACCATCGCCTCGTCGGAGCCGGCTTCTCCGCGTACCGAGGCGGAGGACACGGACCACTCGCTGTAAGCCTTGCCGGAGTACCGGAGCAAGAGCTCCTACGGGAGGACAACAGAGCGGACCGGTCGCCCGGAAGGACGCCAGTGCTGGTGGCGCAGTGGGAGAACCGCACCGACCATCTCCGCGCCTCCGGCGATGACGGCCTGCATCTCCGGGTCGGCGCGTTCCGCGTCGCTGAGGCGGAGGCGCTCACCGAAGAACTCATCGAGGCCGAGCGCGTGCAACGCGGTCTCGCCCGCGAGCGGCTCAGCCCACGCTGAACGCGCCTTCCGGCGGCACCGGCGAGGCCACGGCGTCGTCGTCCCGCACGGGCACCGCGTCCCCGATCAGCCGGCGCAGCGCCGTCCCGTGTTCGACCCGGGCGGGGAACGCGTCGGCCGCCGTCCGGCGCGCCAGCGCGGCGACCGGGAGTTCGGCGTGCGACGCGAGCAGCACGGCGTTGCCGAAGCGGCGGCCGCGCAGCACCGAGGGCTCGGCGATCAGCGCGAGGTGCGCGAAGACCGTGGCGAAGTTGGCGAGTTGGGAGCGCAGGAAGCCGAAGGGGGCGCTGTCGGCGAGGTTCGCCGCGTAGCAACCGCCGGTGCGCAGCACCCGGGCGGCGGCTCGCGCGTACTCGACCGAGGTGAGCTGGGCCGGCACCCGGGAGCCACCGAAGACGTCGGCCACGATGACATCGGCACTGGCCGCCGGAGCCGCTTCCAGGGCCGTACGGGCGTCCTCGGCATGCACGGTGATGCCGCAGCCGCCGGGGAGGGGCAGCTGCTCCGCGACGAGGGCGAGCAGGCCGCGGTCGGCCTCGACGACATCCTGCCGGGACCGCGGGCGGGTCGCGGCCAGGTAGCGCGGGAGGGTCAGCGCGCCGCCTCCCAGGTGCAGCACGTCGAGCGGCCGGCCCTCGGGCGCCGCCTGGTCCAGGACGTGGGCGAGCCGCCGTACGTATTCGAATTCCAGGTGCGTGGGGGCATCGAGATCGACGTAGGACTGGGGCGCGCCGTCGACGGTGAGCAGCCAGGCGCGGGGGCGGTCGACGTCCGGGAGCAGTTTGGCGGTGCCGCAGTCCACGGTCCGGGTGACAGGTATCGGCTCGGCTGCTTCGTCCACCGTCCCATCGTCCCATTGAGCCGGGTGGCCAGGTGAGCCGGTGTGACTGTGCAGGCTGGTGCGGCTGCGGGGGCCCGTGTGGCCATCCGGGCCGCTGTGGTCCTGTGAGCCCGTGCGGTGTCGGCGCCCGGCCGAGAGGTGTGGTGCCACGGCGCGGTGACGGTCAGGCTGTGGCGGACCAGATGGGGTGGATCTCGGGCGCGTGGGTGGCGGCTTGGCGGCGGCCGGCGCGGGCGGCGTCGGCGCGTTTGGCGGGGTCCAGCACGTTGCGGCCGAAGGCGGCTCGGGCGGCGCGGTCGGGGGTGATGACGCAGACCCGGGCGCCCTCGCGCGCCAGCCGTGCGGCCTGAGCCCGCGGGCCGTCGATGGGGCCGCCGCTGACCGGCATCGGCGCGATCACGACCACGCGGGCGTATCCGGCGGCCAGGTCCGCGTTGGCGCTGGAGTGCACCCCGCCGTCGATCCACCGGGTGCCGTCGATGGTGACCGGCGGATAGATGCCGGGGACCGCGCAGCTCGCACCGACCGCGTCGATCAGCCGCACACCGCTGGTGTCGTCGAACGCCGTCCGCTGTCCCGTCGCCGCGTCCACCGCGGTGATCATCAGCCGGCGGGCGGGCCAGTCGGTCAGGCCGCCGAGCGTTCGCGTGATCGCCTCGCGCTGCTGCTCCTCGGGGGCGGTACGGGCGGCCAGTGCCAGCTTGCCCATGCGCGCCCCGAACGAGACCGCGTCCCGGGAGCGCACGGCGATGGCCGCGAACCTGGCCAGCGCGGCCGGCCCCATACGGGCGGCCGGTCCGTCGGCGGCGGGGGCGGTCAGCTGGTGCTCGTACAGCTCCTCCAGGGAGCGCCGCCGGGAGGCGAGGTGGGCGCCGACGATCGAACCGGCGGAGGTGCCGATGACGACATCGGCGTCGGCGAGGTCGATGCCCGCGTCGGCCAGGCCGGCGAGTACGCCGACCTCCCAGCCGATTCCGGTGAGCCCTCCGCCGCCCAGGACCAGTGCCGTACCCGCCATCGGACGTCCTTCCGTGTGCTGTCCGGCCCCGTTTCCCGGTTCTGCCCCGGGCTCGGGGCGAGCAGTCTCGCACTCCGTGCGCCCGCCGGACAGCATTCGTTCCACCTGTCGGACAGTTGCCGGCCGGCGGTCCAGCTGCTCGTGCGCCAGTGGGGGCGTCGGACGGGCCGCGCCCCGTACCGGGAAGGTACGGGGCGCGGCCCTGCGTCAGGCGAGGAACGCCCCGCGTCACTCGCGGGACGCCCCGCGGCCGTGGCTCACTCCTCGACCGTGCGGACCGTGCCGGCGCCCACCGTCCGGCCGCCCTCCCGGATGGCGAAGCCGAGGCCCGGCTCCAGTGGGACCTCCCGGCCCAGTTCGACCGACGCCGTCAGCGTCTGACCGGGGCGGGCGACGCCGCGGTCACCGAGGTCGAGGTCGCCGACCACGTCCGCGGTACGGATGTAGAACTGCGGGCGGTACCCGCTGGAGATCGGCGTACGGCGACCGCCCTCCTCGGTGGACAGCACGTACACCTCGGCGGTGAAGCGGCGTCGCGGGGTAACGCTGCCGGGCGCGGCGACGACGTGCCCGCGGCGTACCTGGTCGCGGTGGAGACCGCGCAGCAGCAGCGCGACGTTGTCGCCGGCCTCGGCGGACTCCATGGGCTTGCCGAAGGTCTCCAGTCCGGTGACCGTCGTCTCGGTGTCCGCGCCGAGGACCGCCACCCGGTCGCCGACGCGTACCGTGCCGCGCTCGACGGCGCCGGTGACGACGGTGCCACGCCCGGTGATGGTCAGAACGTTCTCCACCGGGAGCAGGAACGGTGCGTCGACGTACCGCTCGGGCATCGGGACGTAGGTGTCCACGGCGTCCAGCAGCGCGCCGATCGCGTCGGTCCAGCGCGGGTCACCCTCCAGGGCGCGCAGTCCGGAGACGCGGACGACGGGTACGTGATCGCCGTCGTAGTCGTGCGCGCTCAGCAGTTCGCGGACCTCCAGCTCGACCAGGTCGGTGAGTTCCGGGTCACCCGCGTCGGCCTTGTTGAGGGCGACGACGATGTGCCGTACGCCGACCTGCTTGGCGAGCAGCACGTGCTCGGCGGTCTGCGGCATGATCCCGTCGAGCGCGGAGACCACGAGGATGGCACCGTCGAGCTGGGCCGCGCCGGTGACCATGTTCTTCACGAAGTCGGCGTGGCCGGGCATGTCGACGTGGGCGTAGTGCCGGGTGTCGGTCTCGTACTCGACGTGCGAGATGTTGATGGTGATGCCGCGGGCGGCCTCCTCGGGCGCGCGGTCGATCCGGTCGAAGGGGACGAAGGTGCCGCTGCCGCGGTCGCTGAGGACCTTGGTGATGGCGGCGGTGAGGGTGGTCTTGCCGTGGTCGACGTGGCCCATGGTGCCGATGTTCAGGTGCGGTTTGGTGCGCACGTATGCCGTCTTGGGCATGGTGTTTTTCCTCGCAACGATGCGGTGAGAACGGCGACTTGACGCCGTGGGGACCCCTGGGCCCGGCCGACCCTCCCCCTGTGGGGTCCGCCGGTCGATCCGGAGAGGGTCAGCTTCGTGCGCCGTCGGTGGCTGCGGCGAGGGCCGCGAGGAAATCGGCGGCAGCCTTCGGCTCGTCCGCGGCTGCGGACAGGAGCGAGGGGAAGGCGTACCGGAACATGCGTCATATGGTGCCGGGCGGCCGTGGCGGCGTCGAACGATTTATTCAGGCTGCGGCCGGCGGTGCGGACGGTTGCCGCGGGGCGCGGGATGCCGGGCGGTGCGCGCTTCGTCGGTTACGCTCCCGGGATGCTCGACCCCGCCGCACCGCCCGACGGCCTCGCCGTGCGCTGTACGCGTGTGCTGTTCTCGCCCTGGGCCCGGTTGGGCCTGCTGCTGGTGCTGCTGGTGTCCGCCGGGGGCGCGATGCTGCTGTGGCATCCGCAGAATCTGCTGTCCGGGGGCTGGCCGGCGTGGCTGTCGGGGCCGACGGCCCTGGTCGTTTTCGCGCTGGCGTACGCCGTGTGCACCACTGCTTTCGTCCCGCGCCCGGTGCTCAATCTGGCTGCCGGCGCGCTCTTCGGTACTGCGGCGGGACTGGGGACGGCGCTGGCCGGGACGGTGCTGGGTGCCGCGTTGGCGTTCGGCCTGGGCCGGCTGCTCGGGCAGGAGGCGCTGCGGCCGTTGCTGCGGGGCCGTTGGCTGGCGGCCGCCGACCGGCAGTTGAGCCAGCACGGGTTCCGCTCGATGCTGGCGATCCGGTTGTTCCCCGGGCTGCCGTTCTGCGCGACGAACTACTGTGCCGCGGTGTCCCGCATGGGCTGGCCGGCCTATCTCCTGGCGACGGCGCTGGGCACCATTCCCAATACGGCGGCGTACGCCGTCGCGGGTGCCCGGGCGTCCACGCCGACGTCACCGGCGTTCGTGCTGTCCATGGCGTTCATCGCGCTGAGCGGTCTGGCGGCGTTGATCGTGGTGTGGCGTAAACGGAAGGCGCTGCGGGGGTAACTGACCGTACGTCGGAGCGGGTCGTACGGGAGCCGGGGTGCGGGGCGCCACCGGGCGGGCGCTCGGTGTCCAGGACCCCTTGGCCGGCCGGACATCTGGGGACGTTACGCTGCCCCGGTCGACTGTGACCCGGTTCCGCCGTCGACATCCCCTTTCTCCCACCGTGTTTCTTCCCGGCCGCGCAGGTAAGCGCTTGATCCCCTTGGACAGCTGCGTTTCATGAATTGGTTTGAATCCTTCGTACTCGGGCTCGTCCAGGGGCTGACCGAGTTCCTGCCGATCTCTTCCAGTGCGCATCTGCGCCTGACCGCGGCGTTCGCCGGCTGGCAGGATCCCGGTGCGGCGTTCACCGCCATTACCCAGATCGGCACCGAAGCGGCGGTCATCATCTACTTCCGCAAGGACATCGGGCGGATCATCTCCATGTGGGCCCGTTCCCTTTTCAACCGGGCGCTGCGGCACGATCATGACGCGCAGATGGGCTGGCTGGTGATCGTCGGCTCGCTTCCGATCGGCGTGCTCGGCATCACGCTCAAGGACGCCATCGAGGGCCCGTTCCGCGATCTGCGACTGATCGCGACGACGCTGATCGTGATGGGTGTGGTGCTGGGCATCGCGGACCGTTTGGCGGCGCGCGACGAAAAGGGCGGCCGGCACCGCGCCGCCAAGCAACGCAAGACGCTCACCGATCTCGGCGTGAAGGACGGTCTGCTGTACGGCGTGTGCCAGGCCATGGCACTGATCCCCGGCGTCTCCCGTTCCGGTGCCACGATCAGCGGCGGCCTTTTCATGGGGTACACCCGTGAATCCGCGGCCCGTTATTCCTTTCTGCTCGCCATTCCTGCCGTCCTGGCCTCCGGTGTCTACGAACTCAAGGACGCCGGCCAGGGGCACGTCGCCTGGGGCCCGACCATCTTCGCCACGATCGTCGCCTTCGTCGTCGGTTACGCGGTGATCGCGTGGTTCATGCGCTTCATCTCCAACAAGTCCTTCATGCCGTTCGTCATCTACCGGATTCTGCTGGGCATCGTCCTGTTCGCGCTGGTCGCGGCGGGGGTGCTGGCGCCGCACGCCGGGGAGACGGCGGGGTAGGCGGGGCGGTCGGGAGGTCCGTCGCGCCTCTGGGTCAGGAACTCAGGTGGTATTGGGTCCAAGGCTGTTGAGAAGGTGCGACGTCCTCGGGTGAGGGGGCGAGGGTGCCCCAGGGGGCGAGGGCGTTGTCCCATTCGGAGGTCAGGGCGGACACATCGGGGACGGATTCCGCCGACGGCATGCTGCCGGTGTGCCAGGCGGACGCCATGTGGTGGGCCGAGGGCGCGGCGTTCCAGGCGGCCGTCTGCTGGGCGGGAATGGTGTATTCGGATTCGTGTACATCGCCCGGGCCGCGCCGGTGGCGTCCGGCATGGGTTTCCACCGGGCCCGGGTAGAACCGCCCCTGGGCGGACAGTTGTTGGGCACGGGTAATGAGGCGCGTGAGGTCGAGGCCGAATTCGCTGGCGAGTTCCCGCAAATCCACACCGGTCTGCCAGCTGCCGATGAGTACGGCGTCCATCGCCGGGGACCAGTTCTGGTCGGCTGCCGTGGTTCCGCCGCCGGCGCTTTCGCGGGACGGGGCGGTGGGGCGGGTCTGGGTGGAAGTGGTCTGGTGGGAATATTCGGCAGTGGGGTCGGGCGCCGGTGGCGGCTCTTCGGGCTCCCGCTCCCGGGGCTGTACGGACGGGCCGGCGGCGGCCAGCAATTCCTCGGCGACGGCGCGGGCGTCGTCCTTGCCCACGGTGCGCCGGGCGATCCGCACTTCGCGCTCGTTCAATCCGAACAGTCCGGCCACCGCGCCGGTGCTGCCCACGGTCACCGCGAATGCCGCCAAGACCCGTGACCGGTCGGCCTGTGCCTCGTCGAGTCTGGCCTGTGCCTCGCGGACACGCTCGTCACCCAAACAAAACGCTTCCGCCAGAACGGCGTTGCGGTCCCACAACTCTCTAGGATCCATACTCAGTCAACGCCTCTTGCGCGGAGGTGTCCCGATCTGACATGGCAAAGCACCCCAAAGCACCCATCGAACCACCAGATGAAAATCACCTTGTGCGGCCGGTCACGGACCGTAGTCCTGACCGTCGGGGGACGATATCCACTGGTCAGGCCGGTCGCGCGGATAATCGGCGCGGATTGTCAGGGGCGTGGGTCGCTGCGTCGATCAGTCACATATTCAGAGTTCCGGGTGGGCATGGGAGGCCATGCTCATCGTTCGCGTATCTCTGTTTCCCGGATGTTCGTGTCACGAATCCCCGAACGCGCCGGGAAAAGGCTGGGCGGGCCCGCGGCCGTCGTGGGCGACGGGCTCGTCGAGGTGGGGCAGGCCGATCGGGTTGGGGAAGGGCAGCAGGCTGGTGGCCATGATGCGCCGGACCACGGGTTCCAGGCCGTGCAGCAGCGCCTCGGTGTCCGCTTCGGGGAGCGCGTGCAGCATCCGGGCGGCCAGCCGGTCGGTGGCCTGCTCGATGCGCTCGCGTTCCCGCCGGCCGTGCTCGGTCGCCTCACCCTGGGCGTCGACGAGCTCCCGTGAGCGGAGGCGGTCGGTCGCGGCTGCCCACTCCTCCTCGGTCCAGCCTCGGTCCTCACGGATGGTGTCGCGGGGTACCCGGCCGGACGCGGCGGCCAGCACCAGCGCCTCGCAGCCGTCGAGTGCCTCGTCGGCGAGTACGGACAGATGCGCGTCGCCGCGGAACTCCCGCAGGGCGGTGACCAGTTGCCACAGGCGCTCGACCGGGTCCGCGTGGTCGCACAGGGCGCGGTTGGCGGCGAAGAGGGGCCGTGCGGTGGGCGGCGCGGCGTCGACGATCGCCTGGAGCGGGGGGAGCAGGTCGGTCGCGGTGCGGTCGAGCTCGGGGTCGATCCGGCGCAGGGCGCGGGCCGCGCGGCTGCCGCGCTCGTCGAGGACGTGCGCGGGGCCGGCGATGCTCCAGGCTGCGGGCAGCGCGCGGGCCACCATCCGCGGGGCGAAGACCCCGAGTACGGCCGTGGCCGCCGCGGGCTCCACGGCGCCCAACGGAGCGGTGCGGGAGGCGAAATACCCCATCCAGAAGCCCTTGAGGCCCAGGGCTTTGCCCAGGCCGCGGCACTTCTCGTCGAAGTAGCAGACCGCGTGCAGCGGCTCGGTCACCAGCCAGAGCGATCGTGCGTGCAGCTCCATGCACCGCAGGCTACCGCCGCCGGGCGCCCCCCGCACCGCACGGTGGTGCGCCGGAGCGCAGCCGCCGCCCCGACAGCCCGCGGCGGTCAGTCGGCGGTGCGGCCGCCCGCTCCGAAGCCGGACTGCCAGGCCCACAGGTGGGTGCAGTTCGGGCACTGCAGATGCAGCACGCTGCCCTTGTTGGACAGCAGGTAGCGCCAGTGGTCGTGGCAGGTGCGGCCGTCGAGGCAGGTTCCACAGCCCTCGTGATCCCGGCAGCCGGGGCACGGGACCCAGGCGCGGCGACCGATGTCGGCGGTGGGGTCGAGCGGCAGCATGCTCAGCCCTGCCCGGAGGGCGGGAGCACACCGGCGGCGACCAACCGGTCGTAGGTGGCCTGCTGGTCCGCGTCCAGATCCGAGTAGAGGAGCTGGTGCGCTTCGAGCTCGGCGTTCATCACCGCGACGGGGTCCCAGGCGTCGCCCAGCGCCGCGAGTACTTCGGTCCGCCGCCGGGCTTCGTGCTCGGTGAGGTCGAACGCGAATATGTGGTGGTCCGAGGTGTTGCCGTCGTTCATGGTGCGCGTCCCATACCACTTGCGGATGATTCGGACGTGTCTATCAAGGGCGGTGGGGATGAGGAAGCGTCAGGTGCGCGGGGCCATGACCGCGCGGGTGGTACCGGGGGCGCGGTGATCGCGAGGGGCTCGGCGGCAAATACGGGCGATATCGCGGAAATCGGCGCCGGAGGGAGGGCGCCCCGGGCAGGGACCGTGTCGCGTCAGCCCGCGCGTGGTGTGACGCATTTCATCCGAGGTGTCTCCTCGGGCGTATGCCCTCTGATGTGCGTCATCCGCCGGTGCCCGGTGGCGGGGCCGGGAGGCGGCGTACGGCTACCGCTGCCGCGTCGTCGCCCAGCCGGCCCCGGGTGTGCGCCAGCAGGTCGGCGCGCAGCTGCCGCAGCAGCTGTTCCGGGCCGCAGTCGCTCCAGGCGCCGGCGCGCTCGGCGAGGGGATAGAAGGTGCCCTTGTCGTCGCGGGCCTCGGTCACCCCGTCCGTGTAGAGAAGGAGCAGGTCACCGGGCTCGAAGGGGAAGGTTTCGACCTCGTAGGCGGGGGCGCCGGGCAGGCCGCCGAGCCCGATGGGGAGCGCCGGCCGCCGGGGCTGGAGGAGGTGGGCCCGGCCGGCGCGGAGCAGCAGGGCGGGCGGGTGGCCGCAGCTGATGCTGCTGAGGACGCATTCGTGGTCGGTGATCTCCAGCAGGGAGGCGGTCGCGAAGTTCTCGCCGGCGTCGACGGCGGGATCCGGGGCGTCGGCGGCGGAGCCGGGACCGCGCGGCACCGCGGGGATCGGGCCGACGGCGGTGTCCGGTTCCTCGTGCACCGTTCCGGGGCCCGGTGGGCGAAGTTCCGCGCCGTCGCCGGCGTAGCCCGCCGTCGGGGGGTCCATCCCGTCGCCGGTGCCCGGCTCCGCCTCCGTCCCGTCGTAGGTGCCCGCGGCGGTGTGCCACTGGGTGCTGTCCCAGCGGACGGCGCCGTCGAGGTGGCGGGCCAGCCGGGGCAGGGTCGCCTGGCGGTGCGCGGCCGCCCGGAAAGCGCCGAGGAGGAGGGCGGCATGGCTGTAGGCGGGCAGGCCCTTGCCCCGGACGTCGCCGATGATCAGTCGGGTGCTGTCGAGGGTGCGTGCCGCCGCGAAGAAGTCGCCGCCCATTTCGGCTTCCCCCTCGGCCGCCAGGTACAGGGAGGCGATTTCGAGGGGGCCGCTGCGGGCGGGGAGCGGGCGGAGGAGGACCTTCTGGGCCACCGCGGCCACCGAGCGGCTCTGGACGAGCCGGCGCTCGTTGCGATCCCGGACGAGGCTGAAGAGCACCACGAGCCCGGAGACGAGGACCAGTGCGGCGATCTGCGCCTGGAGGTTCTCGGTGGCCAGGACGCCCCGGGCGGAGCCGATGAAGATCTGCGCGGCGACCGCGAGCGCGCCGATCGCGGCCGTCAGCAGGGGGCCGGCGAACGCCGCGGTGATCGCGGGGGCGGCGACGAGCAGGGGGCCGAGGTGGATGTCGGGCGGGGCGAGGGTGTCGATCACGCAGACCGCCACGATGAGCCCGATCGGGATCAGCACCAGGACGAGGCCCAGCTCGCGGCGTTCCCGCAGATGCGTCAGCCGTTGAAGGGGCATGTTTCATGTTTGCACCCTGCTGAGGGAAATGCCCGGATCACCCCGGCGCTTCGCTCCGCAGTGCCGCGATCAGCAGGTCGAGCGCGGATTCGACGGCGGACCCGGCCATGACCGGGAGGTGGTCGCGTACGCGGTGCAGGACGGGGTACTCCTCCGCGGGCAGGCTGCCGTACTCGGCCTGCCAGGCCCGCTCGTCCGCCGCGCGCTGGGCGGGCGCCAGCCGCAGCACCCCCGCGTCGAGGGCGGCATGCCCGAGGGCGGTGTCCACCAGGGCGTGGTAGTGACGGACGGCGGCGGCATCGTCGTAGCCGGCCTGGAGCAGCAGGCCGATGCCCGTTTCGACGGCGCGCTGCTCGTGCGGCCGGCCGGTGACCCGGACGGTGCTGAACACCGCGATCTGCGGATGCCGCAGCGCGGACCGGTAGGCGCGCAGGGCGAAGTCGCGCAGGTCGGCGGCCCAGTCGCCGCTCGGCGCGAAGCCGGCCATGGATTCGCCGATCAGCCGGTCGGCGAGCGCGAGCAGCAGTTCCTCGGTGTTGCGGAAGTAGCGGTAGACGGCGGAGGGGTCGGCGCCGAGGGCGGCGCCCAGTTTTCGCACGGTGAAGGCTTGCGCCCCTTGGGTGTCGATCAGCTCGCGGGCGGTGTCGACGATGAGGTCCGCCGACAGGACCACGCCTGAGCTGGTCGGCCGGCGCCGTTTGCGCTCGCCCGGGACGCGCTCGTTCTCCGCCACACCGAACCCCTCCGCCGCACTCCGCCCCGGCTGCCTGGGGGCCAGTTAATCACCAGGTTACGTCAACACCGTTGACACAAGACCCGCCCGACTGTTTCATCGGCGGTCACACGGCCCGCCGCGTCCGCCCGGCCCCGTGCCCGGCCCTCCGCCCTTCCAAGGAGTCAGTGCCATGCCATCCGCAGAGCAGCAGGACCCCGGCCCGGCGCGCATGCGCCGCTCCCTGGGGGTGAAGGACGGGGTGGCGATCGCCGCGTCGAGTACCGCAGCGACCACCAGCATCGGCATCGGAATGGGCAGCCTGGCCGCGTACGCCGGCCGGCAGACCCCCGCCCTGTTGCTGCTGGCGTTCCTGCCGATCCTCGGCATCGCGCTGTCGTACGCCCGGCTGAACCGCACCGAACCCAACTGCGGCAGCGGCTACACCTGGGTGGGGCGGTCGATCGGCCCCTGGCCGGGCTTCCTGACCGGGTGGGTGGTCCTCGTCGGCAACGTGATCTTCATGGCGTACACGGGCGCGGTCACCGGGTCGGTGGTGCTGCAGTTCCTCAACAAGCTGGGCCTGTACAGCGTGTGGGGGCTCCGGCTGGACCCGTCCTCGACCGGGGTCAGCACCGCCGTCGGCCTGGTCGCGCTGGTAGCCGTCACGGTCACCGCGGTCACCGGCGTACGGGCCGCGACCAGGCTTCAGATGTGGCTGCTGATCTTCGAGTACGCCGTCCTGCTGATCTTCTGCGGCTACGCGCTGGTCATCGGCGACCAGCCGTTCTCGCTGTCCTGGCTCAACCCCTTCGACATCGGCTCACCGCAGGCGCTGGCCCAGGGCATGGTGATCGCGGTCTTCATCTACTGGGGCTGGGACGCCGCGTTCAGCGTCAACGAGGAGACCCGCAGCGCCACCGACGCGGCCCGGGGCGGGCTGATCGCGCTGGTCGCGATGCTCGGCCTGTTCCTGGTCGGCGCGCTCGCCTTCCAGCGGGTGATGAGCACCGGCGAACTCATCCGCAACGGCCCGCAGGCGCTCACCTTCCTCGGCGGCCGGCTGGCTCCGGAGCCCTGGGCCTCGCTGCCGCTGGCGGCGCTGATGTGCTCGGCCTTTGCCTCGCTCCAGTCGAGCGTCATCCCCACCGCCCGCGGTGCGCTGGCGATGGCCCGCGACCGGACGCTCGGGCCGGTGTGGCAGCGGGTGCACCCGCGGTACGGCTCCCCCGCCGCGGGCACCCTCGTGGTCATGGCGCTGGCCGCGCTGCTCGCCGTGCTCGCCGTGGGCATCCCCAAGCTCAACGAGATGATCCTCACCGCGGTCAACTCGATCGGTCTGACCGTGGCGCTCTACTACGGACTGACCGCGCTGGCCTGCGCGGTGCGCTTCCGCGACAGCCTCCGGAAGGGGCCGGTCCGGGCGCTGCGGGACGTGGTCGTCCCGGCCGTGAGCGCACTGGTCCTGTTCGGGCTCGGCTGCTACCTGGTGCGGTACTACGCCACCCTGAGCGACCACTTCGAGGCGAGCCCCGACAACGGGTGGTTCATGCTGCTGCTGCCGGCGCTCTTCATCCTGCTGGGCCTGGCGACCGCCGCCTGGGCCAAGTGGGTGCGCCGCTCCCCGTACTTCACGACCGGACGAGGGACGGACGCCGACGCGATCGCCCTGCCCATGGACGAGGATGGACCGCCGCTGCCGACCCCCACGCCTACGCCTACGGAGGGCTGAAGCGGGCGCCCCCCGGCCGCCTCGGTTCCGTATCTCTGACCCACACCTGTCCGACCAACTCACCTGGAGCAGAAACCAGATGGACCTCAGCACCACCGTCGCAACCGATCCGGCACCGGACTCCGCCACCGCCTCCGGAGACGACCGTCCCTCCGATCTCGTGTTCCTCTCCGGTCCCGTCCACACCGTCGATCCGGCGCGGAGCCGGGCGAGCGCGGTGGCGGTGCGCGGGGACCGTATCGTCGCCGTCGGGCATGACGCGGAGGTCCGTGACCTGGTCGGGCCGGCCACCGAGGTCGTCGACCTGCGGGGGAAGTTGCTGATCCCCGGGTTCCAGGACGCGCACGTCCACCCGGTCGGTGCGGGGCTGGAGTTGGCGCAGTGTGATCTGAGTGCGGCGGACACGGCGACGGAGTACCGCGAGCTGATCGGCGCGTACGCGGCCGCGCATCCGCGGGCGCCCTGGATCACCGGCGGCGGCTGGTCCCTGGAGGCGTTTCCCGGCGGCATGCCGACCCGCGAGTTCCTGGACGCGCTGGTGCCCGACCGCCCGGTGTTCCTGGTCAACCGCGATCACCACGGCGGCTGGGCCAACTCCCGTGCCCTGGAGCTGGCCGGGCTCTCGGCCCGTACGCCGGACCCCGCTGACGGACGCATCGAGCGGGACGCCGACGGCCGGCCCTCCGGCATGCTCCAGGAGGGCGCCATGGGGCTGGTCGCCGAGCTGATTCCGGAGCCGACGCTCGCGGAGCGGACCGCCGGTCTCCTGAGGGCGCAGCGGGTGCTGCACTCGTACGGGGTGACAGCCTGGCAGGACGCGATGCTGGGACATGGGCCGGGGTTGGTGGACGCCTCCCCCGCCTACGCGGCCGCGGTGGATGCGGGGACGCTGACCGCGCGGGTGACCGGGGCGCTGTGGTGGGACCGGTCCCGGGGCGCCGAGCAGATGCCCGAACTCCTGGCGAAGCGGGAGGAGTTGACGGGCGGGCGGTTGCGGGCGACCAGCGTGAAGATCATGCAGGACGGGATCGCCGAGAACCACACGGCGGCGATGCTCAGCCCCTATCTGACCGCCTGCGGCTGTGCGTCCGACAACAGCGGGATCTCCTTCATCGAACCCGAGGAGCTGTGCAGGTATGTGACCCTGCTGGACGCGGAGGGCTTCCAGGTGCACTTCCACGCCCTGGGTGACCGGGCGGTGCGCGAGGCGCTGGACGCGGTGGAGGCGGCCCGGCGGGCGCACGGCCTGCGCGACACCCGTCCGCATCTGGCGCATCTGCAGGTGGTGCACCCCGAGGACGTGCCGCGTTTTCGCCGGCTCGGGGCGACCGCGAACATCCAGGCGCTGTGGGCGGCGCACGAGCCGCAGATGGACGAGCTGACCATCCCGTTCCTGGGAGCCGAACGGGCCGGGTGGCAGTACCCGTTCGGCGATCTGCTGCGTGCGGGCGCCACGATGGCGGCGGGCAGTGACTGGCCGGTCAGCTCGCCCGATCCGCTTGCCGCCCTGCACGTCGCGGTCAACCGCCGGACGCCGGACGGTCCGTCATCGGCGCCGGTCTTCCTGCCCGAGCAGCGCATCGACCTGGGCTCGGCGCTCGCCGCGTACACGGCGGGCAGCGCCTACGTCAATCACCTCGATGACACGGGTTCCGTCCAACGGGGCAAGCTGGCCGACCTGGTGGTCCTGGACCGCGACCCGTTCGACGGGCCCAGTGAGGAGATCGCGGCGACCCGGGTGCTCCAGACGTTCGTCGGGGGGCGCCGGGTGTACGCGGCCGACGACGCCTGAGGGGCGGCGCCGGGCCCGACCCGGTCGACGCCGGGGGCCGTCCCGTAGCGCCCCGGGCCGCCCGGTCCACGCCCCGTCCGGGCGGGCCCGGGCGGCTCACCCCGTCCGCTCCAGGTGTGCCTTCGCCAGTGCGACCTCCTCTGCCACTTCGGCAGTGAGGCGCCGGCGCAGCAGGGGTTCGGCGAGTCGGCTCAGCCAGGGCGCGAAGTGGAAGGTCAGGGTGCGGACGAGGCGGGTGCCGTCGCCGGTGGGGGTGCAGACGAAGCTCGCTTCGAAGTCGCACAGCCGGCGCGACAGCCGGTTGGCGGGGGGCGGGGCGAGTCGGATGTCGACACGTGCGCCGGGGGTGAGTCTCATCTGCGCGACGGTCTCCGGGCCGGGCAGGCCGGCCAGGCGGGGGCGGAAGGCGAATTCGGTGCCCCAGTCCTGGCGGCGGACCCGGCGGACCGGGCGGATCTTGCGGTCCACCTGGGCATAGCGCTCCGGGTCCAGTACGAACGCGAGCAGCTCTTCGGGGGTGCAGCGGATCGTCTCGATGACCTCGACGGTGAGCATCCCTTCAGCGTAGTGACGGCCCGGTCGCCGGCTTCGGGGGCCCGCCGGCGGCGGTCACGCTTGGGCTTTCCTCCACATCCAACTCGCACTGGGGGGCGCGGTTTCGGAGGACGTGCGGATGGCCGGGACGGCGTGCCGCGGGTCTACTGGGGCGAGTCGTTCGTCGGGGGGTGCGGTGCCGGTGTGGGCGGGTGTGCGTGCGGTGTTCTCCGTTGCCGGGGCCTGGCTGCCGGTGGTCTCGTTCCTGGCGCGGCTGCCGGCGGCGCTGTGTCCGATCGGCACACTGCTGATGCTCACCGAGCTGGCGGGGATCGGGCGGGCCGGGGTGGTCGCCGGGATGCTGTGGCTGGGGCAGGCGGTGGGCGGGGCGCCGATCGGGCGGCTGGCGGACCAGCGGGGGCACCGGCCGGTGATTCTGGTGGCTTCGCTGGCGAACGCGGTGGCGATCGTGGCGTTGGTGGGGTCGGTGGTCGGAGGGCTGCCGGTGGGGGTGCAGGCGCTGTCGGCGGGGCTGGCCGGGGTGACGATGCCGCAGGTGGGGCCGTTGTCGCGGACGCGGTGGAGCGTGCTGACGGCTTCCCGGCCGGAGGGGAAGGAGTTGACGGGGCGTGCGCTGTCGCTGGACACCACGATCGATGAGATCAGCTTCATGGCGGGGCCGGCGCTGGCGGCCACCGTGGTGGTCGTGTTCCACCCCGCGGCGGGACTGCTGCTCGCCGCCGCGCTCGGTGCCGTCTTCGGCGTGCTGTTCGCGGTGCATCCGACGGCTCCCGGGCCGGTGCGGGCCGAGCGCGCCGCGGGGGCTGCCCGGGTGCCACTGAGGTCGTCGGCGCTGGTGGTGCTGTGGGTGATGGCGCTGGCGCAGGGGATCATGTGGGGCGCTGCCAACGCCGGGGTGAGCGCGCTGGCGCGGGAGTTGGGCGATGCCGGGACGGCCGGCTTCGTCTGGGGTGCGATGGCGGTGACCAGTGCGCTGGCGGGGCTGGTCAGCACGGGCCGGCCGGGGAAGCGGGATCTGACGGTCCGGTTGCGGCTGGCGATCGTGGCGCAGACGCTGCTGGGGCTGCCGTTGCTGGTGGTGGACGGGTTTGTCGGGGTCACGCTGACGGTTGCCGGGATCGGCACGGCGGTGGCACCGCATCTGATCGCGGTGTTCGGTCTCGGGGAGCGGGTCGCTCCGGCCGCGCGGATGGGCGAGGCCATGGCCCTGCTGGGGTCGGGGCTGATCGTGGGGCAGTGCGTGGCGGCGGTCGCGGCCGGTCCGCTGGCGCAGGCGTACGGATTCCGGGCCGCTTTCGGGCTGACCTGCGCGGCGGGGCCGGTGGCGTGTGTGGTGGCGCTGTCGCTGGTGCGGGGGCGGCGGTTCACCCCGGTGTCCGGCGCGCCCGTCCGTCCCGTAGCGCCCGCGGGCCCGTCGCGGCTGCCCGCCGGGCCGGCCGCGGTTCGGTCCGCCGGCCGCCGTTCGTGAAGAAGTCCGCCAGGGGCAGGGTCGCCGCGCCGACCGTGACGGCGTCGGGACCGAGCGTGCCGAGGTCGATGGTGACCCGGCCGGCGGGGTGGGCGAGGGCGTAACCGGTGGCGTAGCGGCGGACGGCGGGCAGGAGATGCGGGCCGAGCAGCAGCCCGGCCCAGCCGCCGATCAGGACCCGTTCGGGGCTGAAGAGGTTGATCAGGTCGGAGATGCCGGCTCCGAGGTATTCGGCGGTCTCGTCGAGGACGGCGAGGGCGGCCGGGTCGGGGGCGCTGCCGTCCTGCGGGTGGGCGGCGGCGACCAGGGCGGTGAGGGCGGTCTCCTCGTCGGCGCCCTCGGGGGGTCGGCCACCGGCTTCCTGCCAGCGTCGCAGCACGGCTTCGGATCCGGTGTATGCCTCCAGGCAGCCGCGGGCGCCGCAGCGGCAGCGCCGGCCGCGGACGGCGACGGTGAGGTGTCCCCACTCGCCGGCGCTGTCGCGGGCGGCGCTGTGGACGGTGCCGTCGGTGACGATGCAGGCGCCGACGCCGGAGCCGAGGAGCACGATCACGGCGTCCTCGGCGCCGCGGCCGCCGCCGAACCACATCTCGGCCCGGCCGAGCGCCTTGGCGCCGTTGCTGATGAACAGGGGTACGGCGACCGGGAGTTGGGCGGCGTCGCGGAGCAGGGCCTCCAGGGGGACGGCGTCCCAGCCGATGGTCTGGCCGTGGACGAGCGCGCCGCCGGGGCCGGTCCGGTCGACGATGCCGGGGACGCCGACGCCGACGCCGAGCAGGTGGCGGGCGTCGGTGCGGCTCTCCTCCAGGACGGCGGCGATGCCGTCCGCGATGTGCCGGGTGATCAGTGCGATGTCGTGGTGGCGGCCGGTCAGCGGGAGTTCGGTGCGGGCGAGTTCGGCGAGGGTGAGGTCGAAGAGTTCCACCCGCACCCGGGTCTCGCCGACGTCCACCCCGACGAGCCGGCCGCTCGCCGGGGAGACCTGCAGCAGGGTGCGGGGGCGGCCACCGTCGGAGCCGACCGTGCCGGCCTCCTCCAGCAGTCCGTCATCGATGAGTTCGGCGACCACGTTGCTGACGGACCCTGAACTGAGTCCGGTTGCGGGGACGAGTTCCTGCCGACTCAACGGGCCCTGGAAATACAACTGTTGCAGAATTCTGGAGCGGTTGACCCGTCGCAGGTCACGCACGGTCCGCTGGGTGCGCTCGGCCATCTCTCCCCCCTCCCGGAAGGAAACGTACCGGGTCCCGCTCCCTTGACGCACCCTTCTCTCGGGCTTTAACTCACACCCTAAGTTAAGCCATGAGGCCGTTCAGGAACTGAACATGGCCGGCCCCGGACTCCTCAGAGAGAGGCGTATCCGTCATGCGCATACTCCGAGCCGCGACCGTCTCCGCCACCGTCACCGCGCTCGCCGCGATGGCCTCCGGATGCGGCGGCGGTACCGGCCCCGGCGGCGGGGGCAGCAACGACTCCCCCAGGACGCTGACGTACTGGGCGTCCAACCAGGGGCCCGATGTCGAGGCGGACAAGAAGGTCCTCGGCCCCGAGCTGAAGAAGTTCGAGCGGCAGACCGGCATCAAGGTGAAGCTGGAGGTCATCCCGTGGCCGGACCTGCTCAACCGGATTCTGGCGGCCACCACCTCGGGGCAGGGGCCCGACGTCCTCAACATCGGCAACACCTGGTCGGCCTCGTTGCAGGCCACCGGCGCGCTGCTGCCGTGGGACAAGGGCGCCTTCGACAAGATCGGCGGGCGGGACCGGTTCGTGGCGCCGGCGCTGGGCGCCACGGGTGCGGCGGGCAAGGACCCGGCCGCGGTGCCGCTGTACTCGCTGACGTACGCGCTCTACTACAACAAGCAGATGTTCAAGGACGCCGGGATCAGCCGGCCGCCCACCACATGGGACGAGCTGGTGGCGGCCGGCAAGCGGGTCTCCAAGGACGGCAAGTGGGGGCTGGGCGCCGAGGGCGGTCAGCTGGCCAACAACATCCACCAGGCGTTCGTCCTCGGCAAGCAGCACGGCGCGGACTTCTTCGACGCCGCCGGCAAGCCGTCCTTCACCTCGGACGGCGCGGTCGCGGCGGTCAAGCAGTACGTCGACTTCATGGCCAAGGACAAGATCATCGCGCCGGGCAACGCGGAGTACGGCCAGAACCAGTCGCTGCGGGACTTCGCCACGGGCCGGACCGCGATGGTGCTCTGGCAGGCCGCGGCCACCACCTTCGCCGCCGACGGCATGAAGCCCACGGACTGGGGCGTGGTGCCGGTGCCCGTTCCGTCCGGCACCCCGGGCAGCGGCCGGCAGACCAACTCCATGCTCGCCGGCATCAACATCGCCGTCTTCAAGAACACCCACAACCTCAACGGCGCGCAGAAGTTCGTGAAGTTCATGACCGGCGACGCCGAGCAGAAGCTGCTGAACAAGACGTACGGCTCCATCCCGCCGGTCAGGGCCGCGCAGCAGGACCCGGCGTTCGACCGCCAGGACACCCGGGTGCTGCGGGAGACGCTCACCAGGAGCGCCGCGCCGCTGCCGCAGGTCGCCGACGAGGCGCAGTTCGAGACGTCGGTCGGCACGGCGATCAAGGATCTGTTCGCCGACGCGGCGGCCGGCAAGCCGGTGACCACCGGCTCGGTCAAGGCGCGGCTGGCCAAGGCAGAACAGCAGATGGCGCAGTGAGGCGGCTTCCCGTACGGCTGCGCCGCGCCGGCCTGCCCTATCTGCTTCTGCTGCCCGCGCTGCTCCTGGAGCTGCTGGTCCATCTCGTCCCGATGGTCATCGGCGTCACCATGAGCTTCAAGGAATTGACGCACCTGTTCCTCGGCAACTGGGGTGCGGCGCCCTGGAAGGCGCTGGGCAACTACCGGATCAGCGTCGACGTGAACGCGCCGGTCGGCGCCGCGCTGCTGCACTCGTTCTGGGTGACCTGCGTGTTCAGCGTGCTGGCGGTGGGACTGTGCTGGCTGCTCGGAACCGCGGCGGCGGTGTTCCTTCAGGAGGACTTCCGGGGCCGGGGGCTGCTGCGCGCGGTCTTCCTGACCCCGTACGCGCTGCCCGTCTACGCCGCGGTGATCACCTGGGCGTTCATGTTCCAGCGGGACAACGGGCTGGTCAACCACGTGCTGCACGACCAGCTGCGGCTCACCGACGGCCGGCCCTTCTGGCTGCTGGGGGACAACAGTTTCTACGCCCTGCTGGTGGTCGCCGTCTGGAAGACCTGGCCGTTCGCGTTCCTGGTGGTGATGGCGGCGCTGCAGAACATCCCGAGGGACCTGTACGAGGCGGCGGCGCTGGACGGCGCGGGCCGGCTCCGGCAGCTGCGGCGGATCACCCTGCCGTCGCTGCGGCCGGTCAACCAGGTGCTGGTGCTGGTGCTGTTCCTGTGGACGTTCAACGACTTCAACACGCCGTACGTGCTGTTCGGGAAGGCCGCTCCGGAGGCCGCCGATCTGCTGTCCGTCCACATCTACCAGGCGTCGTTCGCCACCTGGAACTTCGGCACCGGCTCGGCGATGTCCGTCCTGCTGCTGCTCTTCCTGCTGGTGGTGACCGCCGCGTACCTCCTGGCCACCTCACGCGGAAGGAAGCACGCCGATGGCTGACCTCGCCGCCCGCACCCCGCCACCGACCGCCCCCCGCCGGTCCCCCAACGCCGGTGGGCGCCCCGCGGCCGCCCGCCGGCGGTCCCCCAACGCGCCGCCCCGCTCCTTCCTCTGGGCCCGCCGGATCTTCCTGACCGCACTGACCGGTTTCGTCCTGCTTCCCGTCTACGTCATGCTCAGCAGCTCGCTGAAACCGCTGTCGGACGTCTCGGGGGCGTTCCACTGGCTGCCGAGCGAGCTGACGGTCCGCCCGTACCTCGACATCTGGCGGACGGTCCCGCTGGTCCGGTACTTCACCAATTCGCTGATCGTGGCGGGTTCGGCCACCGTCTGCTCGGTCGTCGTCGCGGTCTTCGCCGCGTACGCGGTGAGCCGCTACCGCTTCCGCGGCAAGCGCCTCTTCACCGTCACGGTCCTGTCGACCCAGATGTTCCCGGGCATCCTCTTCCTGCTGCCGCTGTTCCTGATCTACGTCAACATCGGCAACGCCACCGGCCTCGCCCTCTACGGCTCCCGCGGCGGTCTGATCCTGACGTATCTGACCTTCTCGCTGCCGTTCTCCATCTGGATGCTGGCCGGCTACTTCGCCTCGGTGCCCCGCGAGCTGGACGAGGCCGCGTACGTCGACGGCTGCGGGGCGCTGGGGGCGCTCTTCCGGATCGTGGTGCCGGCCGCGCTGCCCGGCATCGTGGCGGTCGCGGTGTACGCGTTCATGACGGCGTGGGGCGAGGTGCTGTTCGCCTCGGTGATGACCAACGACACCACCCGCACGCTCTCGGTGGGACTGCAGGGCTACTCCACCCAGAACGACGTCTACTGGAACCAGGTCATGGCCGCGTCGCTGGTCGTCAGCGTCCCCGTCGTCGCCGGGTTCCTGCTGCTCCAGCGCTATCTGGTCGCCGGGCTCACCGCCGGCGCCGTCAAATGACCCTCGCCCGTGCTTGAAGAGGAGCACTTCGTGACCGATCGGATCGACTTCGCCGCTCTGCCGGACGACTTCGCCTGGGGTGTGGCCACCTCGGCGTACCAGATCGAGGGAGCGGTCGCCGTGGACGGCCGGGCGCCGTCCATCTGGGACACCTTCTCGCACACGCCGGGGCGGACCGACAACGGCGACACCGGTGATCGGGCCTGCGAGCACTACCACCGCTGGCGCGAGGACATCGGCCTGATGCGGCAACTGGGCGTGGGGGCCTACCGGTTCTCGGTCGCCTGGCCGCGGGTCGTGCCGGAGGGCGACGGCCGGGTGAACGCGGCGGGCCTGTCCTTCTACGACCGGCTGGTCGACGGCCTGCTGGAGGCGGGCATCGCCCCGTCCGTCACCCTCTACCACTGGGACCTGCCGCAGGCGCTGCAGGACCGCGGCGGCTGGCCCGTACGGGAGACCGCCGAGCGGCTGGCGCAGTACGCCTCGGTGGTGGCCGGGAAGCTCGGCGACCGGGTCCGCCACTGGGCCACGCTGAACGAGCCGCTCTGCTCGGCCTGGATCGGGCATCTGGAGGGCCGGATGGCGCCGGGGCTGACCGATCTCACCGCCGCGGTGCACGCCTCGTACCACCTGCTGCTCGGGCACGGCCTGGCCGTACAGGCGATCCGGGCGCAGGCCCCGGACGCCGGGATCGGCATCATCAACAACCTGAGCACCGTCGAGCCGGCCACCGGCTCCGGAGCCGACGCCGACGCGGCGCGGCGGATGGACGGACACACGAACCGCTGGTGGCTCGACCCCGTGCACGGCCGGGGCTTTCCCGCGGACATGCGGGAGGTGTACGGGGTGGAACTGCCGGAGCGCGCCGGGGACGCGGGGGTGCTCGCGCAGCCGCTGGACTGGCTGGGGCTGAACTACTACTTCCCGGCCGTGGTCGCCGCCGACCCGTCCGGCCCGCCGCCGTTCGCCCGTCCGGTGCGCCGGCTGCACGTGCCCCGGACGGGCATGGACTGGGAGATCGACGCGAACGGCATCGAGACGCTGCTGCTGCGGCTGACCCGTGAGTACGGGGCGCGCCGGCTGTACGTCACGGAGAACGGGTCCGCCTACCCGGACGTGGTCCGTCCGGAGGGCACCGTCGCGGACCCCGAGCGGACCGCGTATCTGCACCAGCACATCGCGGCCTGCGCCCGCGCGGCCCGCCGGGGCGCCCCGCTGGCCGGGTACTTCGCCTGGTCGCTGATGGACAACTTCGAGTGGGCCTACGGCTACGACAAGCGCTTCGGCCTGTTCCACGTCGACTACGCGACCCAGACCCGCACCCTCAAGGACAGCGGGCGGCACTACGCCGAGCTGATCCGCGGCCACCCCCGGCGGAGCACTCCGCGCGCGGCCTGAGCGGTACGGCCCGGAACCGGCCCTCGCCGGGGCCGGCCCCTCCCCGGGGCCGGTCCCGGTCGTCCGCCGCACTTCACTCGATGACCAGCTCCACGTCGATGTTGCCGCGGGTGGCCTTGGAATACGGGCAGAACTCGTGGGTCGCCTCGACCAGCCGGCGCCCGGTCTCACCGGCGAGCGCGTCCGGCAGCTCCACCCGCATCACGACGCCGAGGCCGAAGCCGGTGTCGTCCTTGCCGATGGAGACCTCGGCGGTGACCGAGACGTCCTTGGTGTCGAGCTTCATCTGGCGGCCGACGTTGCTCATCGCGCTGGCGAAGCAGGCCGCGTAGCCGGCGGCGAAGAGCTGCTCCGGGTTGGTGCCGGCGCCGTTGCCGCCGAGCGCGGGCGGCAGGGCCAGGGCGAGGTCGATCGTGCCGTCGGAGCTGACGGCGCGGCCCTCGCGGCCGTTGGCGGTGGCGACGGCGGTGTACAGCGCGTCCATCACGTTTCCCCTTCGCAGGTGCGGCGGCCGCTGCCCGGCCGCCCGACGTCGACAACACTCGCACACATTCAAATTGCACGCAACTCAGTTGCGCACAACTAAATAGCCTCTGGGGCTAACCTGGACGCATGACCTCGCCGACCAGCCCTCCCGTCCCCGACGCCGAACTGCTCCGCCTGGACCACCAGGTCTGCTTCTCGCTGCACGCCGCCTCGCGCGCGTTCGGGGGCGTCTACCGGGACGCCCTGAAGGACCTGGGCCTGACCTACCCGCAATACCTGGTCATGCTGGTCCTGTGGGAGCACGGCGCACAGCCGGTCAAGGCCATCGGCGAACGGCTCCGGCTGGACTCCGGCACCCTCTCCCCGCTCCTCAAGCGCCTGGAGACCGCCGGCCTGGTCCGCCGCGAGCGCAGCACCGAGGACGAGCGGTCGGTCACCATCCACCTCACCCCCGAGGGCGACGACCTGCGCGAACAGGCCCTGCCGGTACCCCGCAGGATGCTGGCCGCCACCGGCCTGACCCTGGAGGAACTGCGGACGCTGCGGACCCTTTTGGCGCGGGTGACCAGCGCGCTCGACGAGTCCTGACCCGGACCCTCCGCCAGCCCGACGGCCGCCGTCCCGTGCCTCCGGACGGTCGGCGGCGTTAGGAACGTAGGCGTCGCCCACAGCACCCGCAAGGCGGGGCGCGCCCCTCTCCCACGCCGTGGTGCGCTCATCACCCCATTGAGCGACCAAGGTTGGGGAGTCATCGGGACGAAGGCGTATAAAGGGTGGCCAAACCAGCCGGGCCGCCGGTGATCATCCGCCCTGGACGCGGTTGGCAGCACGCCTACAACAAGTGGAGGAGCGCCACGTGAATGCGGCAGAAGTTGTCAACGCCTTGCTGGTCCAACGCTTCGGGGTTTCGTCGGGCGACGTCACCGATGAGACCCCGCTGCGCAGCCTGCGCATCGACTCCCTCGCGCTGGAAGAACTCCGCGTACTGATCGAGGACCAGCTGGACATCGACCTCGAGGACGTGCCGCTGACCTCGCGCGACACCGTGGGCCAGCTGGTGGCGGCCGTCGACGGCATGGTCCCGGCGTGACGGGGGCCCACCAGCCGTTCTCAGCGGCCGTCACGGGACTGGGCATGGTCACCGCGGCGGGAGTCGGGACGAAGGCGACCTGGCACGCGGTCACCCATGAAACGCGGCCCGGCGGGGTGGCGCACCACGAGGAACTCGCCGATCTGCCCTGCGACTTCATGTACACCGCCGACCTGGACACCACGGAACTCCTCGGCGTGGCCACCCAGCGGCTGATGGACCGCTTCTCGCAGCTCGCGGTGATCGCCGCCCGCGAGGCGGTCGCGGACGCCGGCCTGTCCCCGGACGACTGGGACGGCAGCCGGGTCGCGGTGGTCATCGGCTCCGCCCACGGCGGCCTCCCCTTCTACGACCAGCAGCACGCCGCGATGCTCGAACGCGGTGCCCGGCGGGTCTCCCCCAAGCTCGCGCCGCTGACCGTCGTCAACGGTGCCGCCAGCAGCGTCTGCATGGACCTCGGGGCGCAGGGCCCCAGCCTGGGCGTCGCGACGGCCTGCTCCTCCGGCACCGTCGCCCTGGGCACCGCGCACCAGCTACTGCGCGCCGGGGTCTGCGACATCGCCATCGCCGGCGGGGCCGAGTCCCCGATCTCCCGGCTGCTGATCGCCAGCGCCTGCCGGATGAAGGCGGTCTCCACCCGCCGCGAGGACCCGGCCGCGGCGTGCCGCCCGTTCGATGCCGCCAGGGACGGCTTCGTGGTCGGCGAGGGCGCCGGCCTCCTCGTGCTGGAGCGGCCCGAGCACGCCGCCGCCCGCCGGGCCCCCGTCCGCGCGCACCTCCGCGGTTACGGCGCCTCCAGCGACGCCTTCGCGGCGGTGGCGCCGGATCCGGACGGCAACGGCATCGAGCGGGCGCTGCGCAGCGCGATGGCCGACGCCGGGGTACAGGCCGGCGACATCGGCCATGTGAACGCGCACGGCACCTCGACCGTGATGAACGACCTCATCGAGGCCACGATGCTGGAGCGGGTGATCGGCGCCCACCCCCTGGTGACCTCCACCAAGGCGATGACCGGGCACACCCTGGGCGCCGCCGGCGGTATCGAGACCGCGCTCACCGTGCTCGCCCTGGAGGAGCAGTTGGTACCGCCGACCGCGAATCTCGACGTCCCCGATCCGCGGCTGCCCGTGCAGATCGTGCGCGAGGAGCCCCGGCGGGCGTCCTTCGACTGCGCGGTCAAGACCTCGCTCGGCTTCGGCGGCCACAACGCCGCGCTCGTACTGACCCGCTAGGGCGTGTCCCCGCCCTCCCCGGCCGGCCACACCTGCCGGTCCCCCGAGAAGGAAGCAGAGATGTACGAGGAAACGATCCGGTCCTTGTCGGTGAGCGGGGTGTCCTTCGCCTACCGGCGGCTGCGGCAGCCGGAGCGGATCACCGAGCCCGTCATGGTGATCGGCGGCGCGCTGCAGGGCATGTTCGGCTGGCCGCAGATGGAGGACCACGTGGGGCCGGTGGCTGATGTGGTGACCGCCGACCTGCCGGGCATGGGCAACGCCGACCCGCTGCCCCCGGGACCGAGCAGCGCCCTGATGCGTGCGGCCATCGAGCGGATCATCGACGATCTCGACGTCCCCCGGATCAATCTCTTCGGCTTCTCCTACGGGGCCGGCCTCGCCTACGGGTGCGCGCGGCACCTGCCCGGACGTATCGCGCGGCTCGCGCTCGGCGGGGTGCCGGCGCACATCAGCGCCGCTCAGCTGGCGCTGTGGCGGCGGGCCGCCGACGAGCTGGCGCACGGCGACGCCGAGAGCTTCGCGACGCTGGTGACCGAGGGGCTGATGTGCCTCGACGACCGCCGGCACGTCACCAGCCGGCGGCTGGCGTACCGCTATGTCCGGCGCTCGATGATGCATGCCGCCCGGCATTCGCAGCACGCCGTGGAATCGCTGAACCGCGCCCTGTCGGACCGCCCGGACTTCTCCGGTGAGCTGCGCGACGTACCCACGCTCGTTTTCAGCGGCGAGCACGACACGGTGACCTCGGCGGACCGGCAGCGGGCCTTCGCGGCGACCATCCCCGGCAGCCGCTTCCTGAGCATCCCGGACGCCGATCACTGGGTGGTGCTGGAGCGCGCCCAGGACGTGGCGGACCTGGCCGTGCGCTTCTTCACCGACGGGCCACTCAGCTCGGCCCCCGCCCTGGCCCCGGTCGGGCGCGAGGACCGGCCGGTGAACGGCCCCGGGCGCGGGGGCCGGCGGTCCCGGGTCGGCGAGGCTGCGGACGCCTGCGCCTGAGGCGCCCGCAGCGGCTGCGGCCGACCCTCGATGCATTCCCTTGCGGTTATATAACTCCAGGGGCATGCTGAGGGTATGCCCCTACCGTTCGACGTCCTCGCGGAGCCGAGCCGGCGCAAGATCCTCGATCTGCTGCTGGAGCGCCCCCGGCTGGTCGGCGAGCTCACCGAGCAGCTCGGTCTGAGCCAGCCGGGCACCTCCAAGCATCTGCGGGTACTGCGCGAGGCCGGCTTGGTCCGGGTCCGCCAGGAAGCCCAGCGCCGCTGGTACGAGCTGCGGCCCGAGCCGCTCGCGGAGCTGGACGCCTGGCTCGCCCACTACCGGCACCTCTGGTCCGGCAGCCTCGACGCCCTGGAACGGCATCTCGACGCCACGGAGGACGACCCCCGATGACTCCGCATTCCGACACCCTCACCACCTCCGACGGCCGGACCGCGCTGCGCATGGAGCGCCGGCTCGCCCATCCGCCCGAGAAGGTCTGGTCGGCGCTCACCGACCCGGCACAGATCGGGCAGTGGTTCCCGTCCGCCGTCACGGTCGAGCTCCGGCCGGGCGGGGCGATGACCTTCTCGATGCCCGGCGTGAGTGGCGTCGCCATGACCGGCACGGTCACCGACGCCGAGGAGCCGCGGTTGTTCGCCTTCACCTGGGGCGAGGACCATCTGCGCTGGGAGATCGCACCGGACGGGGACGGCTCCCTGCTGACCTTGATCCACACCTTCGGCGACCGGTTCGGCGGCGCCAGCTTCGCCTCCGGCTGGCACCTGTGCCTCACCGCGCTGTCGCAGCTGCTCGACGGCGCTTCGACGGCGGTGGACCGCGACGCGGGTGAGCTGCACGAGGCGTACGTGGAGCAGTTCGCGCTGGGGCGGGGCGTCGTCGAGGAGACCGCGGACGGGCCTCGACTGCGCTTCGAGCGTCAGCTGGTGCGTCCCGCCGAGACCGTCTGGGCGGTGCTGACCTCGGGCGACGAACCGGCGGCGGGGGCGCCGGCACCGGCGGGCTTCACCGCGCGCGAGGTGCCGGGCGGCCCCGTCACGGAGGTACGGGCCCCTGCGGTGCTCGCCTACCGCTGGCACCCGGACGGCATCGTCCGCTGGGAGCTGGGCCGCGGCACCGGCCACGGCGCCCGCCTGGTGCTGACCCAGACCGGCCCGCGGGGATTCGACACGGATACCGCGCTGGAGAGCTGGTACGACCGGATCGAGCATCTCGCGGCCCGGCTGCTGGAGAACTGAAAGAGCACGTTTTTCCCCTCGGCCGACCGCGGCCGGTGACGCCCCTTACGGAGTTCCGTAGGGGGCGTTTTCCGTGCACCGGGCCGCAAGCCGTTGGCGAGGCGCTCCCCCGTCCCGCACCGGCCGTGATTCCGGCGCGCAATTCCGCTTCTCCGGTGTGAGCCAGGCAACTTCACCGGGGGCACGGAAAGGGCCTCGGCGGGGCTGCCGGGTGATGCCCCGCACGCGACGTACGTCACGTACGAACCCGGCTAGTCGATGCCCTTCCCGGTGTTTGCCGCACAGCGCGGCATTTATAACGGACATCTCGCCCCAACTCACGAAGATAGGTAGTACTCGGCATCTTTGCCACGATCCAGGGCGCTCGCTAAACATGTTTCCCGTAGCACCGAGAACGGGTCTGCGACTTCCGCCGGAGCGGCGGGCGCGGCACATGACCCTCGGTCCTCACGCGCCAACCGAAGGCCGTCTCCCCGCCACCAAGCCCTGGAAGAGGTCACCTCCGCATGCTCGGTTTCACCCTGCCCCGCGCCGCCCGTAACACCCGCATCACCCGCGCCCACAAGGTTTCCGCGGCGCTGGTGGCCACCGCGAGCTGCGCCGCCGCGCTCTCGCTCACCGCGGCGCCGAGCGACGCCGCGACCCCCTCCGCCCACGCCCCCGCGGCGGTCAAGCCGGTCAGCGCCAACGGCCTGCCGCTGACCGCGAAGGACCGTGCCGACGACGGCAAGAAGGACAAGGTGCTCGCCTCGTCCGTGGCCGACCACCTGAAGGTCACCGGGGTCGAGAAGCAGGGTCACACCGCCAAGGAAGCCGCGAGCCGGTCCGTGGAGCGCAAGGCGATAGCCACGCCGAAGACCGCCCCCAAGGCGGCGCCGAAGGCCGCGCCCAAGCGGTACGCGAACAACCTGGACGGCTGGATCCGTCAGTCGCTGGACATCATGAAGGCCAAGGGCATCCCCGGCTCCTACGAGGGCCTGCACCGCAACATCATGCGCG
>NZ_JNZA01000024.1 GCF_000717345.1 Streptomyces lydicus
GGTTGGGGCGGGGCCCCGGGGGGAGGGGAAAAGGAGAACAGGCCCCGCCGCAGCCCCCGCCGCCCCCTCCGCCGCAGCCCCCCGCGGCTCCGCGATCGGCGGATGGCGTGGGACGGAATAGGGTGGTGGGCGACTGGATGTTCATGCCCCCGCCGAGGAGCCACCCGCCGTGTCTGACCCGCTGCGCCCGCGCGCATCCCTTCGTACCGCCGTGGTCTGGGAGGTCCTCAAGGACGCCCTGGAGCGCCGGGTCAAAGCCGCCGGGCGCGACGCCCTCGACGTCCTCGACACCGGCGGCGGCTCCGGCAACTTCGCCGTGCCCGTCGCCCGCCTCGGCCACCGCGTCACCGTCGTCGACCCCAGCCCCAACGCCCTCTTCGCCCTGGAGCGCCGGGCCGCGGAGGCCGGCGTCGCCGACCGGGTGCGCGCGGTGCAGGGCGACGCCCACGGCCTGTTCGACGTCGTGGAGCGCGGCGGCTACGACGCGGTGCTCTGCCACGGCGTCCTGGAGTACGTCGACGACCCGGCCGAAGGCGTCCGCAACGCCGCCGACGCGCTGCGCCCGGCCGGCACCCTCAGCCTGCTCGCGGCCGGCCTGGGCGGCGCCGTGCTCGCCCGCGCCCTCGCCGGCCACTTCACCGAGGCCCACCGGGCCCTCACCGACCCCGCGGGCCGCTGGGGCGAGGGCGACCCGATGCCCCGCCGGTTCACCGCCGAGCAGCTCCAGGAGCTGGTCTCCGCCACCGGCTTGGAGGTCGGCGCCGTCCACGGCGTACGGGTCTTCGCCGACCTGGTCCCCGGCGTGCTGGTCGACACCGAGCCGGGCGCCGTCGACGCGCTGCTGAAACTGGAGGCGGCCGCCGCCGAGCAGCCCGCGTTCCACTCCGTGGCCACGCAGCTCCACGTCCTCGCGGAGCGCGACTGACCCACGCGGCACACACGGCTACCGCGTGCAGTCGGCCACAGGCCACCCGATCAGCCCCTTCGCCCCGTATGATCGGGGTACGACGTTCCGGCATGACGGACAGGCGGGTGGGGAATGCAGGCAGCATCACCACCGGCCGCTGCGGCGGCCCGGACAGTGAACTGGCGTCGAGGGGCGGGTTTCACGGGGGCGATTCCCTGCCTATCCTGAAAGGGTCGCACCCCGGTCGCCCCCCCCGCGACCGACGAGTAGGAGGACTCCGTGCCGCTCTCGGAGCACGAGCAGCGCATGCTCGAGCAAATGGAGCGAGCGCTGTACGCCGAAGATCCCAAGTTCGCGACAGCGCTTGAGGGAAGCGGGCTGCGTACGTACACCCGGCGACGGGTCTACCAAGCGGTCGCGGGCTTCCTGGTGGGTATCGCCCTGCTCATGGCCGGTATGGTCGCGCAGCAGATCTGGATCAGCGTGGTGGGCTTCCTCGTCATGCTCGGCTGCGCCGTGCTGGCGGTCACGGGATGGCGCAAAGCTCCGAAAGCCGGTGAGCAGCAGCCCGCCGGCGGACCGGGCGGACCGGCGCGTGGTCAGTCCAGGCAGCGCCGCTCGATGATGAACCGCATCGAGGACCGATGGCAGCGACGCCGGGACGAGCAACAAGGCCACTGACGACGCCAGGGCCACCGAGCCGAAGGGCCGAGCGGGCCCCGGCTTTCTTCTTCTCCGTGTGGTGGCCGCCCGACAGGATCGGGCGGCCACCACACGTGTGTCCGGCCGGTACACACTGTCCGGCCGGTACACACCACAGATTTGTCCGGCGGTACGGTCCGGTCGCGCACCCGTAGGCGGTGCCTCGCCCCTCGCACGCCGAGCTGACGCCGGCCGCGCCGCCCCCGGTAAGGGGCCGGCCAGCCGTTACGCCCGCTGCCGCCCCGGGCGGAGGGCCGTCGTGGCCCGCCGTACCGAGGCGACCGGGCGGCTGGTGCGGAACCGGAGCAGCAGGGACGTCCAGCGGGCGGAGCAGGCCCAGCGGAGGCGGGCCGCGGAGCGCGGGGCCAGCCCGGCGCGGAGCCGTATGCCGCGGGTCGCGGCGGCCGCCAGCCCGGCCCGCACCCGCTGCACGTCGAGGGCCAGGCCGGTCGCCGGCCGGGGCTGCGGGGCGTACAGGACCTGTTCGACCGCTGCCGCGACCCGGTGTGCGGCAGCGGCCGCCTCCGGTTGCAGTTCTCCGATGCGAATGATCCGGGCCGCCGCGTTCCGCGGGGTGAGCGCGTCGTCCGGCAGGATGCCGAAGTCCCAGGCGGTGTCGAGCAGCTCGCGCCAGGCGGCGAGGGTGGCCGCCGCCCCGTCCCCCTCCCCGTCCACGCCGGCCTGTGCCATCCGCCGGGAGCGCGTGCGCAGCCGCCACAGCAACGGGACCGCGGGCAGCAGCAGAACGAGCAGGGCGGCCAGCGCGAGGGCGGCCACGGCCCAGGGTGACGTGCCGTCGTCCGAGGGGCGGGCACCGGACGCGGCCGGCAGCGCCGTGCACGTCGTCCCGGAGTCGGACCGCCGCTCGCCCGGGCCGCAGGAGGGCGCCGCGGTCGGCCCGTCCGACGGGGTCCGGGCCCGCGAGGGCGCCGGTGCCGGCCGGCCGGCGTGGTCGGGCTGCCCTGAGGTGTCCTGGTAGGCGTAATCCGGGATACTGCCGCGGCTGGGGGTCGGTTCGAAGCGGGTCCAGCCGATGCCCTGGAAGTACAGCTCGGGCCAGGCGTGCGCGTCCCGGAGGCTGACCGAGGTCGTGCCGTCGGGCTGCTTGGTGCCGGGGGTGAAGCCGACCGCGACCCGGGCGGGGATGCCCAGGGTGCGGGCCATGGCCGCCATCGAGAACGAGAAGTGGACGCAGAAGCCCTGCTTGTCCGTCAGGAAGCGGGCGATGGCCTGCGCACCGCTGCCCGCCCGCACGTCGGTGTTGTAGGTGAAGCCGCCGTAGAGCGCGAACCAGTCCTGGAGCTTGACGGCCTTGGCGTACGCGGTCGGTGCGCCATGGGTGACCTGGCGGGCGGTGGACCGGACGATCCCGGGCAGCGAGTCGGGGACCTCGGTGTACTCCCGCAGCAGGTCCTCGGGCGGCGCCGGGGCCGCGGACAGCTGCCGTGGGGTGGGCCGGACCTGCAGGCTCTCGACCTGGTACTGGAGGCCGCGGGTGTTCTGTCCGCGGTCACCGACGAGCGTGCGGCCCTGGGGCTCGTAACGCCAGCGGCCGGAGATGTCCACCCGGGACGCCGGGTAGGGGAGCGGCAGCCAGTTCTGGGCGTACCATCCCGCGGTCGATATGGAGGTGTTGATCCGGGCGCGGTCGACCGTCGCGCTGAGGCCGGCCGGTTCGGGAAGCCGCTCGGGGACGTCGGTGACCGTGCGCTCGGACGGCTTCCAGCTCGCGCCGTCGAAGTGGTCGAGGGCGACGATCCGCAGATACAGATCGCGGGTGTCGGCGGCGGTGGTGCGGTAGTTGAGAACTTCCTTGTCCACGGGCTGGTTGAGGCTGTCCTGGAGCGACACCACGGGATTCACCGCGGAGATCGTGCCGCCTCCGCCGCCCGGGCCCGGGCCGCCCCCGGTGCGGGCGAGCAGCCCGCCCCCGAGGGAGGGCAGCGCGGCGGGCACCACCAGCGCGATGCCCAGCGCCAGGGCGCCGATCCGGCGGCCGGTACGGACCGGAGCCGGCGCCGGGCCGGCGTCCCCGAAGGGGAGGCCCTGGCCGTCCGGCCGGCCCGGTCCGGCGGTGGCGCCGAACACCCGGCCCCACTGGGAGAGCCGGTCGCGGCCCTCGGCCAGCAGGAGCAACAGATAGCCGGCCGCCGCGACCAGGAACCACCGCCAGCCCGCGCCGCCCTGCGACAGCCCCGCCGCGACGGAGTACAGCGCCAGCAGCGGCAGCCCGGCCGGCGCGGCGCTGCGGTACGTGACCGCGACCGCGTCCACGATCAGGCCGATCACCAGCACCCCGGCGACCAGCAGCAGCCGGATGCCGGGGGTGACGGGGGCGGGAATGGCATACCGGCCGACGTCCTGGACACCGTCCCGCAGCAGCCGGCCGAACTCCTCCACGGCGTCCGGCCCCGGCACCAGGCCGAGGATCGCCTCACCGGGCGCGAACAGGAACGTCAGCAGCACGACGGCGACCAGGACCTGCACGCCGATGGTCAGCGGCCTGGCCAGGGGCACCCGGCGGGTCAGCGCTCCCGCGCCGGTCATCAGCGCCAGCAGGGCCGCCGCCTGGAACATCCAGCTGACCGGGTCCACCAGCGGCAGCAGCGCCCCGGCGGCACACAGGGTGGCCACCGTCGCGCACAGCGCCAGCCGCGCCCGGCCGCTCATGCCTCCGCCCCGCTCCGGACCGGCCCGCCGCCGGGCACCTCCGTGCCGTGCACCGGCCCCACGCTCCCCTTCATGACCGTCCCCCCGCCGCCGTCCACGAGACGCCGTCCTCCGCCGCCCCGCTCCCTTCCCCCGCCCGTTCGCCCGCCCCCGCCTGGTCCGCCGCCGTCCGCCACAGGTCGGTGAGCGAGTCCCCGGGAGCCACCGGGAGGGCCGTCCAGCCCGCCCGCCGCAGCAGCCGCAGACGCTCGGCCACCGGGACCTGACCGGTGGCGAACCTGATGCCACCGGGGCCGCGGTGCCAGGAGTCGCCGTCCAGGACGAAGGCGATCGCCGCACCGCTGCGCCGGCGCATCTGCCCGGCGACCGCGGCCTGCTCCTCGTCCAGATCGCCGAAGAAGGCGACCAGCAGTCCTTCGCCGCCGCCCCGCAGCACGTCGTAGGCCGCCGCGAGCCCCTCCTCCTCGGAGTGCTCCACGACGGCGAGGGCGTCCAGCAGCAGGCCCGCGGCGTCGGCGGACTCCGTCCCGCCCGCGCCGCCGCCGGCACCGTCGGGGCCCGGCACGGAGGTGCCGGTGTCGGTCAGCAGCCGGACCGAGAAGCCACGCTCCAGAAGGTGCGCCGCGGCCGAGGCGGCGGCCGCCACCGCCCACTCGAAGGCCGAGTCGGGGCCGCTACCGGGGTGCGCGGTGTCGCGGGTGTCGAGCAGGACCGTGCAGCGCGCCTTCTGCGGCTGCTCCTCCCGGCGGACCATCAGCTCGCCGTGGCGCGCCGTGGACCGCCAGTGGATCCGGCGCAGGTCGTCGCCGTGCCGGTAGCCGCGGGGGATGACGTCGTCGTCGCCGGCCAGCGCCAGCGAGCGCTGCCGCCCGTCGCCGTACCCGGCCGTCTCGCCGGCCAGCCGGACCGCCGGGAGCGGCTCCACCCGCGGCACCACCGTCAGGGTGTCGGAGGAGCTGAAGGAGCGGGTCAGCTCGCACATGCCGAACGGGTCGGACAGCCGCAGCTGGAGCGGCCCCAGCCGGTAGCGGCCGCGCAGGTCGGAGCGGACGCGGTACGACACCTCGCGGTGGCCGCCGGCCTCGACCCGGTCCAGGACGAAGCGCGGGCGCGGCCCGAGGATGTACGGCACCCGGTCCTGGAGCATCAGCACGCCGGTGGGCAGCCGGGAGACGTTCTCCATCCGCAGCTGCACCCGGGACTCGGCGGCGGCCGGCACCCGGGCGGGGGAGAGCGTACGGCCGGCGGCGACGCGGTAGCGGGTGCGGTGCAGGACCAGGACGCACACCAGCGGCAGCGCCGCCAGCAGCAGTCCGACCCGCAGCAGATCCGGCTGCCCGAGGACGTACGAGCACACCGCGGCGGCGATCCCGGCGGCCAGGAACGACCTGCCGCGCGTGGTCAGCCCGCCGAGGGCCGCCCGCAGCCCGCCCGGCTCCGGTGTCGCCTCGCTCCCCCCTCCGCTCATCACAGCCCCCGTACCCCCGGCGGCTGCCGGCCGTGGGTCCGCCACGGCTGCGCGGCGGGCTCGGGGACCGGGACCCGCCGCAGGATCTCCAGCACGATCTGTTCGGCGGTGCGGCGGTTCAACTGCGCCTGGGCGGTGGGCAGCAGACGGTGCGCGAGCACCGCCACCGCCAGCGACTGGAGGTCGTCCGGCAGGACGTACTCCCGCCCCAGCAGCGCCGCGGAAGCCTTGGCGGCACGCACCAGATGCAGGGTCGCCCGCGGGGACGCGCCGAGCCGCAGCTCGGGGTGGCTGCGGGTGGCCGCCACCAGGTCGACGGCGTATCTGCGCACCGTGTCGGCGACATGCACCTCGCGCACCGCGTCGATCAGCTTGACGATGTCATGGGCGTGCGCCACCGGCTGGAGGTCGTCGAGCGGCGAGGCGCCGCCGTGCACGTCCAGCATCTGCAGCTCGGCCGCCGGGCTGGGATAGCCGATCGACACCCGCGCCATGAAGCGGTCCCGCTGCGCCTCGGGGAGCGGATAGGTGCCCTCCATCTCCACCGGGTTCTGGGTGGCGACGACCATGAACGGGCTGGGCAGCTCGTGGGTCTGCCCGTCCATCGTGACCTGGCGCTCCTCCATGGACTCCAGGAGCGCGGACTGGGTCTTGGGCGAGGCGCGGTTGATCTCGTCGCCGATGACGATCTGGGAGAAGATCGCGCCGGGCTTGAACTCGAAGTCCCGCCGCTGCTGGTCGAAGATGCTGACGCCGGTGATGTCGGAGGGCAGCAGGTCGGGGGTGAACTGGATGCGCCGCACCGAGCAGTCGATGGAGCGGGCCAGCGCCTTGGCGAGCATGGTCTTGCCGACGCCCGGCACGTCCTCGATCAGCAGGTGCCCCTCGGCCAGCAGCACGGTCAGCGCGAGCCGTACGACCTCCGGCTTGCCCTCGATGACGCTCTCCACCGACCGGTGCACCCGCTCCGCGGTGGTGGTCAGATCTCCAAGGCTCGCTCGTTCGTCATACGTCGTCACTCGGCCCTCCTCGGCCCTGTGCTGCGGGCCGATGCCCCCTCTGTGGACCCGGCCCCTCCCCGAAAGCGCCGAGCCCGGCCACGGCCGGGACGACGTCACCCACGCATTCTTGCCGCCCGCGCGGCTTCGCGTCATGGCCTGTGGATAACTCACAAGGTTCCGGCCGGGCCTTCCCGGCGAACCCGGCTTTTCGGGCCGGCCCGTACGTCAGCCGGGCCGGCCCCGCAGGTCAGCCCTGGGGATCGATCTCCCGCAGCAGACCCGTCTTCACGTCGAACACGAAACCGCGGACGTCGTCGGTGTGCAGCAGGAAGGGCGAGGTGCGCACCCGCTGCATGGACTGCCGTACGTCCTCGTCGAGGTCCTTGAACGCCTCGACCGCCCAGGTCGGACGCTGGCCGACCTCGGCCGCCAGGTCGTGCCGGAAGTCCTCGGTCAGGCTGAGCAGTCCGCACCCGGTGTGGTGGATGAGGACGACCGAGCGGGTGCCGAGCGCACGCTGGCTGATGGTCAGCGAACGGATGATGTCGTCGGTCACCACACCGCCCGCGTTGCGGATGGTGTGGCAGTCGCCGAGCTCGAGACCGAGGGCGGCGTGCAGGTCGATACGGGCGTCCATGCAGGACACCACGGCGACCTTGCGGACCGGCCGGGCGTCCATTCCGGGGTCGGTGAAATCGGCGGCATAGCGCTGGTTCGCCTCGACGAGACGATCAATGACCGCCTCTCCGGTGCGGTCCTCGGCGCTGTCGGCGGACGGGGGCAGCGGCTGCGAAGCAGGTATGGGCATGCATTCACGGTAATAGTTCAGCGCCCTTTCAGCTGCACAGCAGGCCGGGCATAGGGGGCAACATCACTCCTTGTGAGGTAATGCACAGGCCCGCGTGCCCGCCGTCCGGGTGAGACGACCGCCGGAATGCCCCTCGAAAAGCCGTCGCAGGACGCGCGCGACCAGTTGATTGACCGGGCCAGCCGGTGGACTAAAGTGGCGCGAAGTGGGAGGCGTGACGCTCTCCTTGGAAACCGGATTCCTCGCGTGCGCGCACCGTACGTACGGCTCGGCCTCCTCCCGCTCCCATGGTTTTCCGACGTCACTTCCCCGTCGCCGGAGGGCCACTTCCCCTTCAGAGCGGGCGGGGACCAAGCGGTACGTGCGGCACCCCCCAGCCAGCGGCCGGGGACCCACCCGCCGCCCCAGCATTCGGAAGGCATATGAGCGAGCGCAGCGAGCGAATCGGAAAGAGGTGCGCGCTCTGCGAAGGCAAGCCCGCCGAACGCAGTGAGGCCGGCGCATGAGCAGTAACACCCGCCACGTACCCGTCATGCTCCAGCGGTGTCTGGACATGCTCGCCCCCGCGCTCGCCGAGCCCGGCGCGGTCGTCGTCGACTGCACGCTCGGCCTCGGAGGCCACAGCGAGGCGCTGCTCTCCACCTTCCCCGCGGCCCGGCTGATCGCCCTCGACCGCGACCCGGCCGCCCTGAAGCTCGCCGGGGAGCGGCTCGCCCCGTACGGCGAGCGCGCCACTCTGGTGCACGCCGTCTACGACGAGCTCCCCGAGGTCCTCGACCGGCTCGGGACCCCGCGCGTCCAAGGCGTCCTGTTCGACCTCGGCGTCTCGTCCATGCAGCTCGACGAGGCCGACCGCGGTTTCGCGTACGCCCAGGACGCCCCGCTGGACATGCGGATGGACCAGAGCACCGGCATCAGCGCCGCCGACGTCCTCAACACCTACGCCCCCGGTGAGCTGGTCCGCATCCTGCGCTCCTACGGGGAGGAGAAGCAGGCCAAGCGGATCGTCGAGGCGGTCGTCCGCGAGCGCGCCAAGGAGCCGTTCACGAACAGCGCCCGGCTGGTCGAGCTGATCCGCGACGCGCTGCCGCAGGCCGCCAAGCGCACCGGCGGCAACCCCGCCAAGCGCACCTTCCAGGCGCTGCGGATCGAGGTGAACGGCGAGCTGGCGAGCGTGGAGCGCGCGATCCCGGCCGCCGTCAAGGCGCTCGCGGTCGGTGGCCGGGTCGCCGTGCTCTCGTACCACTCCCTGGAGGACCGCCTGGTCAAGCAGGTCTTCGCGGCCGGTGCGAGCAACACCGCGCCGCCCGGCCTGCCGGTCGTGCCCGAGCGCTACCAGCCGCGGCTCAAGCTGCTGACCCGCGGTGCGGAACTCCCCACGGAGGAGGAGATCGCCGAGAACCGCCGCGCCGCCCCCGCCCGGCTGCGCGGCGCGGAGCGGATCCGCGAGGACGTCGAGGGCGGCCGCGCGTGAGAGGCCAGGGGCGGCCGCGCGGCAGGCAGAAGCGGCTCTCCGCGCTGTTCCCCGCCGCCACCGCCCCCGGCACCGCGGCCCGCGCACCCTTCGTGCTGCTCATCGTGGTCCTGCTCGGCTCCGGGCTGATCACCCTGCTGCTGCTCAACTCCGCGCTCAACCAAGGGTCGTTCGAACTCAGCAAGCTGGAGCGGAAGACCGACGAGCTGACCGACGAACAGCAGGCGCTGCAGCAGGAGGTGGACGCCTACTCCGCCCCGGGCGCGCTGGAGCGCCGCGCCCGCCGGCTGGGGATGGTGCCCGGCGGCGCCCCGGTGTTCCTGCTGCCGGACGGCAAGGTGCTCGGCAAGCCGGGCGTGGCGACGTCCGACGGGGCGCCGCTGAGCAGCTCCGCCGCGCCGTCGGCGTCCGCGCTGCTGGGCACGGCCGCCCTGAGCGCGCCGGCCGGCCCGTCCGCCGCACCGTCGGCCGCGGTCGCGCCGCCCGCCGTCCGGCCCCCGGTCCCCGCCTCGTCCGCCACCCTCGGCCCGCAGAGCACGCCGGCCCCGGCAGCCGCACTCGGCCGCCCCGGCCCGCCGGCCCCCGCCGCCGCACCCCCGGCCCCCGCCGCCCCGCGCGCCGTGCCCCGAGCCGGTGCCCCCACCGCCCCCGCGCCTTCCCCGACGACCTCCGGCAGGTGAACGCGGCATGACCGAGCCCAGGGACCCCCGCCGGGTGCCGCGCCCCGCCCAGCGCGGCGGGCAGCCCCCGAGCCGCGCCGGCCGCCCGCCCGCCGCCAAGCGCCCGGCACCCGGACGCGGCGCCCCCCGGCCCGGGGCGCGCCGCCCCGGCCCCCGGACCCCGCGGCCCCGCTCCGGCGCCCCGGCGCTCCGCCTCGGCAGTCCGCGCCCCCGGCTGCGGCTGGTCTCCCTCGGGCTGACGCTGATCATGCTGATCTTCGTCGTACGGCTCTTCCAGGTGCAGGCCGTCGACGCCGGGGCGTTCGCCGCCAAGGCCAACGAGAACCGCTACGTACCGGTCAAGCTGGCCGCCGAGCGCGGTGCGCTCACCGACCGCAACGGCGTGGACCTGGCCACCACCGTGGACGCGTACGACATCACCGCCGACCCCAGCCTCCTGGCGCCCGGCAAGACCAGGACCGACGACGCCCCGCAGCGCGCCGCCGCCCTGCTCGCGCCGATCCTCCACGAGGACGAGGCCACTCTCGCCAGGAAGCTCGACCAGCCCAAGGCGCGCTACGTCCTGCTCGCCCGGCAGCAGACCCCGCAGGTCTGGAAGCGGATCAAGAACCTCCGCAAGACCCTCGACGCCAAGGCCGCCGCCGCCCCCAGGAGCGCACCCCGTCCCGACGTCCTGACCGGGATCTTCGCCGACAAGCACAGCAAGCGCCTCTATCCCAACAAGGACCTCGCCTCCGGCGTCCTCGGCTTCGTCAACGGCGCGGGCAAGGGCGGCGGCGGCTTGGAGGCGCTGCTGAACAAGCAGCTGGCCGGCAAGGACGGCAAGCTCGTCTACGCCCAGTCCGGCGGCCGCCGGGTGCCCACCGCCGACACCCAGGAGCACCCCGCTGTCCCCGGCACCGACGTGGAGCTGACCCTCGACCGCGACATCCAGTGGGCGGCACAGCAGGCCATCACCGACCAGGTCGCCAAGTCCGGCGCCGACCGGGGCTACGTCGTCGTCCAGGACACCCGCACCGGCGAGATCCTCGCGCTGGCCAACGCCCCCGCCTTCGACCCCAACGACGTCGCGAAGTCCGACCCGGAGGCGCTGGGCAACGCGGCCCTCTCCGACGCCTTCGAGCCGGGCTCCACCAGCAAGGTCATGTCGATGGCCGCGGTACTGGAGGAGGGCGTCGCCACCCCGTCCACCCGGGTCACCGTCCCCAACCGGCTGCACCGCGGCGACCGGCTCTTCGCGGACGACGTCGATCACGCGACCTGGCACCTGACGCTCAACGGCGTACTCGCCAAGTCCAGCAACATCGGAACGATCCTGGCGACCGGCCAGCTCGGCCGCACCCAGCCCGAGGCCAACCAGGTCCTGTACTCCTACCTGCGCAAATTCGGCATCGGCAAGCCGACCGGACTGGGCTTCCCGGGGGAGACCGACGGCATCCTGGCCAAGCCGCAGGACTGGAACACCTCGCAGCAGTACACGATCCCGTTCGGCCAGGGGCTGTCCCTCAACGCCGTACAGGCCGCCTCCGTCTACTCCACGATCGCCAACGGCGGCGAGCGCATCGCCCCCACGCTGGTCCGCGGCACCACCGGGCCCGACGGCCACTACGCGCCGGCCCCCCGCCCCGCGAAGAACCGCGTGGTCAGCCCGAAGACCGCGCGTACCCTCGCCACCATGCTGGAGTCCGTCGTCGACGACGAGGAAGGCACCGGGGCGAAGGCGAAGATCGACGGCTACCGGGTCGGCGGCAAGACCGGCACGTCCAACCGGGTGGACCCCAAGACCGGCCGCTACCGTGGCTACACCGCCTCCTTCGCGGGCTTCGCGCCCGCCGACAAGCCCAGGATCACGGTCTACTGCGCCGTACAGAACCCCACCAAGGGCAGCTACTTCGGCGGCCAGGTCTGCGGCCCGATCTACCAGCAGGTCATGGCGTTCGCGCTGAAGACCCTGCAGGTCCCCCCGACCGGCGCGCAGCCCCCGCGGCTGCCGGTCACCTTCACGCCAGGCCAATGAAATCGAGGCAATCCCGCCGTGACGACGATCACCCCCGACGGCACCCCGGAGCCGCGCGACCGCACCTCCCCAGGGCCCTCACTTCGCCCCGGGCCCGTTCAGCCCGGTACGCTCACCGCCGTGTCACACGCTGATCAGTCCCCGAAAGCCCAGCGCGCGCAGAAGGGCGGCCCCGGCAAATATCCGGGAGCGCCGCGCCCTGAACAGGTCCGCCCCACCCCCCTGGCCGACCTCGCCCAGCAGCTGGGCACCCCGGCCCCCGCGGCGGCCCACGCCGAGGCCGCCGTCACCGGCATCACCCATGACTCCCGGGCGGTCCGCCCCGGCGACGTCTACGCCGCGCTGCCCGGTGCCCGTCTGCACGGCGCCGACTTCGTCGCGCAGGCCGCCGACCTCGGTGCCGCGGCGATCCTGACCGACCCGTCGGGTGCCGACCGCGCCACCGCGACCGGCCTGCCGGTCCTGGTCGTGGACAATCCCCGCGCGCGGATGGGCGCCCTGGCCGTCTCGATCTACGGCGCCCCGGGCGAGGATCTGCTCCAGATCGGCATCACCGGTACCTCCGGCAAGACCACCACCGCCTACCTCATCGAGGGCGGGCTGCGGGCCGCCGCCGCGAAGCGCTCCGAGGGAGGGCTGACCGGCCTGATCGGCACCGTGGAGACCCGCATCGGCGGGGAGCGCATCAAGTCCGAGCGCACCACCCCCGAGGCCACCGACCTCCAGGCGCTCTTCGCGGTGATGCGCGAGCGCGGCGTCAAGGCCGTCGCCATGGAGGTCTCCAGCCACGCCCTGGTCCTGGGCCGGGTCGATGGCTGCGTCTTCGACGTCGCGATCTTCAACAACCTCAGCCCGGAGCACATGGAGTTCCACTCCGGCATGGAGGACTACTTCCAGGCCAAGGCTCAGCTGTTCACCAAGGCCCGCAGCCGGGCCGGCGTGGTCAACCTCGACGACGAGTACGGCAAGCGGCTGGCCGCCGGCGAGTCCGAGGTCCCGGTCACCACCTTCTCCGCGGAGGGCCACCCGGACGCGGACTGGCGCGCCTCCGACGTCGAGGTCGGCGCGCTCGGCTCGACCTTCACCGTGCACGGCCCGGGCGGGCAGACGCTGAGCGCCGCCTCCCCGATCGCCGGCCCGTTCAACGTCGCCAACGCGCTCGCCGCGATCGTCTCGCTGGTCGTCGCCGGCGTGGACCCGCAGACCGCGGCCGACGGCGTCGCCGCGGTGCCCGGTGTCCCCGGCCGCCTGGAGCGCGTCGACGCCGGCCAGCCGTACCTGGCGGTCGTCGACTACGCCCACAAGACCGACGCCGTCGAATCGGTTCTGCGCGCCCTGCGCAAGGTCACCGACGGCAAGCTGCACGCCGTGCTCGGCTGCGGCGGCGACCGCGACCCGCACAAGCGCGGCCCCATGGGCGCCGCGGTCGCACGCCTCGCCGACACGGCCATCCTGACCTCCGACAACCCGCGCGGCGAGGACCCGCTCTCGATCCTCGCCACCATGCTGGCGGGCGCCGCGGAGGTGCCGATCCACGAACGCGGCACGGTCCTCGTCGAGGAGGAGCGGGCCGCCGCCATCGCCGCGGCCGTCGCCCGCGCCGAGCCCGGCGACACCGTGATCATCGCGGGCAAGGGCCACGAACAGGGCCAGGACATCGCCGGAGTGGTCCGTCCCTTCGACGACCGCCAGGTGCTGCGCGATGCCATCGAGGGCTCACTGAAGTCACAGCAGTCGCAAGCGTCACCGCACCCGAACCACCAGGGATGACACACCGCCATGCGCGCACAATCCTTCCGCCGTCACCGCCGGTCCCGGGCCGGGGGTGACCTGTGATCTCCCTGTCCCTCGCCGAGATCGCGAGCATCGTCGGCGGGCAGCAGCACGACATACCGGACGCCGACCGCCAGGTCACCGGGCCCGTCGTCACCGACTCCCGCGCGGTACGCCCCGGCGGCCTGTTCGTGGCGTTCGCCGGTGAACGCGCCGACGGCCACGACTTCGCGCCCGGCGCGGTCGAGGCCGGCGCCGTCGCCGTGCTCGCCGCCCGCCCCGTCGGCGTGCCCGCGATCGTGGTCCACGACGTCACCGCCGCGCTCGGCGCGCTCGCCCGGGCCGTCGTCGAGCGGCTCGGCACCACCGTCGTCGGCCTGACCGGCTCGGCCGGCAAGACCAGCACCAAGGACCTGATCGCCCAGCTGCTCCAGCGGCACGGTCCGACCGTCTGGCCGGAGGGCAACCTCAACAACGAGATCGGGCTGCCGCTGACCGCGCTCCGCGCCGACGCGACCACCCGGCACCTCGTGCTGGAGATGGGCGCCCGCGGCATCGGCCACATCCGCTACCTGGCCACCCTGACCCCGCCGCGGATCGGCGTGGTGCTCAACGTCGGCAGCGCGCACATCGGCGAGTTCGGCGGCCGCGCGCAGATCGCGCAGGCAAAGGGCGAACTCGTCGAGGCGCTGCCGTCGGCCGAGGAGGGCGGGATCGCGGTGCTCAACGCCGACGACCCGTACGTCCGCGCCATGGCGCCGCGCACCAAGGCCCGCACCGTTCTGTTCGGTGAGGCCGAGGACGCGGCCGTCCGTGCCGAGAATGTCCGGCTCACCGACCTCGGACAGCCCGCTTTCACGCTTCACACACCCTCCGGGTGCAGTGATGTGACCATGCGGCTGTACGGTGAGCACCACGTGTCGAACGCGCTCGCCGCGGCCGCCGTAGCCCATGAGTTGGGCATGCCCGTCGACGAGATCGCCACCGCGCTCTCCGAAGCCGGCACGCTCTCCCGCTGGCGTATGGAGGTCACCGAGCGCGCGGACGGCGTGACGGTCGTCAACGACGCCTACAACGCGAATCCCGAGTCCATGCGAGCTGCGCTGCGTGCGCTGGTCGCGATGGGCGCGGCCGGCAAGGCCGAGGGCGGTCGTACGTGGGCGGTGCTCGGAGAGATGGCCGAGCTCGGTGAGGAGTCACTCGCCGAACACGACGCGGTCGGACGGCTGGTCGTCCGGCTCAACGTCAGCAAGCTCGTGGCAGTCGGCGGCAGGGAAGCGGCCTGGCTCGACATGGGCGCCAAGAACGAGGGTTCGTGGGGTGAGGAGTCGGTGCACGTGTCCGACGCGCGGGCGGCGGTCGACCTGTTGCGCAGCGAGCTGCGACCGGGAGACGTCGTGCTGGTCAAGGCGTCCCGGTCGGTGGGGCTGGAGCGGGTCGCCGCAGCATTGCTTGACGACGAGGGCGTGATGGGCGCAGAGGGTGGAGCCGCGTCCCGATGAACTCGATGAAGCAGATCCTCTTCTCCGGAATGATCGGGCTCTTCCTGACCCTGATCGGCACCCCGTTGCTGATCAAACTGCTGGCGAGGAAGGGGTACGGGCAGTTCATCCGCGATGACGGCCCGCGTACCCACGGCAGCAAGAAGGGGACGCCCACCATGGGTGGCATCTCCTTCATCCTGGCAACGATCATCGCCTACGTGCTGACCAAGGTCATCACGAGCAGTGACCCCACCTTCTCGGGTGTGCTGGTGCTGTTCCTGATGGCCGGCATGGGCCTGGTCGGCTTCCTGGACGACTACATCAAGATCGTCAAGCAGCGTTCGCTGGGCCTGCGGGCCAAGGCGAAGATGGCCGGACAGCTGATCGTCGGCATCGCCTTCGCGGTGCTCTCGCTCCAGTTCGCCGACCTGCGCGGACAGACCCCGGCCTCGGACCGGCTGTCCTTCACGCAGGACTTCGGCTGGCAGATCGGCCCGGTGATCTTCGTGATCTGGGCGCTGTTCATGATCCTGGCGATGTCCAACGGCGTGAACCTCACCGACGGCCTCGACGGCCTGGCCACCGGCGCCTCGGTGATGGTCTTCGGCGCGTACACGTTCATCGGTATCTGGCAGCACCAGGAGTCCTGCGCCAACCAGATCACCGCCGGACCGGGCTGTTACGAGGTACGTGACCCGCTCGACCTGGCCGTGGTGGCCTCCGCCCTGATGGGCGCCTGCTTCGGCTTCCTGTGGTGGAACACCTCGCCCGCCAAGATCTTCATGGGTGACACCGGCTCGCTGGCCCTGGGCGGCGCGCTGGCCGGTCTGGCCATCTGCTCCCGCACGGAGCTGCTGCTGGCCATCCTCGGCGGCCTGTTCGTCCTGATCACGATGTCCGTGGTCATCCAGGTCGGCTCGTTCCGCCTCACCGGCAAGCGGGTCTTCCGGATGGCGCCACTCCAGCACCACTTCGAACTCAAGGGGTGGTCCGAAGTCCTTGTGGTGGTCCGGTTCTGGATCATCCAGGGCATGTGCGTCATCGTCGGACTCGGCATCTTCTACGGCGGCTGGCAGGCAGCGAAGTGACCACGCACGGCCCGGCACCGACCCCCGCGGACTTCGCCGGTATGCACATCACCGTCGCCGGCCTCGGCGTGAGCGGCAGCAGTGCCGCCCGCGCCCTGGCCGGCCTCGGCGCCCGGGTCACGGTCGTCGACGGCGGCGACGGCGACAAGCAGCGGGCCGCCGCGGCCGAGCTGGAGGAATGGGCTGCGACCGGCAGCGCCTCCGGCACCGGCGACGCGGGGCACCGGGCAGGCATCACCGTGCGCCTCGGCGACGGCGACACCCTGCCCGACGGCACCGACCTCGTCGTCACCTCGCCCGGCTGGAAGCCCACCAGCCCGCTGTTCACCGCGGCCGCCGCGGCCGGCGTGGACGTGGTCGGCGACGTGGAGATCGCCTGGCGGCTGCGGGGGCCCGACGCCGCGGCCTGGCTCGGCGTGACCGGCACCAACGGCAAGACCACCACCGTGCGGATGCTGGCCTCCATCCTGGAGGCCGAGGGCCTGCACACCATGGCCGTCGGCAACATCGGCACCCCGATCATCGACGTCGTGCTCGGCCAGGGCAAGGACGGCGCACGCCCCTACGACGTGCTCGCCGTCGAACTCTCCAGCTACCAGCTCCACTGGGCGCCGTCGCTGCGCGCGCACTCCGCCGCGGTCCTCAACCTCGCCCCCGACCACCTCGACTGGCACGGCTCCATGCAGGCGTACGCCGCCGACAAGGGCCGGATCTACGAGGGCAACACCGTCGCCTGCGTCTACAACGTGGCCGACAAGGCGACCGAGGAACTGGTCCGCGCGGCCGACGTCGAGGAGGGCTGCCGGGCCATCGGCTTCACCCTCGGCACCCCCGGCCCGTCCCAACTCGGCGTCGTCGAGGGCCTCCTCGTCGACCGGGCCTTCGTGGAGAACCGCCAGAAGCAGGCCCAGGAGCTGGCCGAGGTCGCCGACATCGCACCCGGCTCGGGCACGCCCGCCCCGCACAACATCGCCAACGCCCTCGCGGCGGCGGCGCTGGCCCGCGCCTTCGGCGTCCGCCCCGCGGCGGTGCGCGACGGACTGCGCGCCTTCCACCCGGACGCCCACCGCATCCAGCACATCGCGGACGTCGACGGCGTCACCTACATCGACGACTCCAAGGCCACCAACACCCACGCCGCCGAGGCGTCGTTGGCGGCGTACGAGCACATCGTGTGGATCGCCGGCGGCCTCGCGAAGGGCGCGACCTTCGACGAGCTGGTGCAGAAGTCGGCCGCGCGGCTGCGCGGGGTGGTGCTGATCGGCGCCGATCGGGCACTGATTCGCGAAGCCCTGGCGCGACACGCCCCCGAGGTCCCGGTCGTCGACCTCGACCGGACCGACACTGGGGCGATGTCCCAGGCGGTCCGGGAAGCGACCCGGCTGGCCGAGCCCGGCGATACCGTCCTGCTGGCTCCGGCCTGCGCCTCGATGGACATGTTCGTCAATTACAACAAGCGGGGCGACGCCTTCGCCGACGCGGTTCGTGAGCTGACCGCACGGGATCACTAGCCCGCGTCTCCCCGCCGTCGTCGCACACCGGCGGCGAGCGCACCTGTGGAGGGGACGAGGATGACGGCCCGACCGGTGAGGACGGGGCGGGCGGGCGGGCGCTCGTCCGCCCCGCCGCGTTCGCCCCGCCGCACCTCCCCGGTGCGCCCGCCGCGCGGCAGCCGCCCGCGGGGCGGCCCCCGTGGGCTGCACACCCGGCTCAGACGGGCCTGGGACCGCCCGCTGACCGCGTACTACCTCATCCTCGGCGGCAGCCTGCTGATCACCGTCCTGGGCCTGGTGATGGTCTACTCGGCGTCCCAGATCAAGGCGCTGCAGTCCGGCCTCGCCCCGTCGTTCTTCTTCCGCAAGCAACTGCTCGCGGCCGTCCTCGGGGGCGGGCTGCTGCTCTTCGCCGCCCGGATGCCCGTACGGGTGCACCGGACCCTCGCCTACCCGCTGCTGGCCGTCTCGGTGTTCCTGATGTGCCTGGTCCAGATCCCCGGCATAGGGGTCGCGGTCAACGGCAACCAGAACTGGATCAACCTCGGCGGCCCTTTCCAGATGCAACCGAGCGAGTTCGCCAAGCTCGCGCTCGTCCTGTGGGCCGCCGACCTGCTCGCCCGCAAACAGGACAAGCGGCTGCTGGTCCAGTGGAAGCACCTGCTGGTGCCGCTGATCCCGGTCGCCTTCCTGCTGCTCGGGCTGATCATGCTCGGCGGCGACATGGGCACCGCGATCATTCTCACGGCGATCCTCTTCGGGCTGCTGTGGCTGGCCGGAGCGCCGACCCGGCTCTTCGTGGGGGTGCTCGGCACCGCTACGGTGATCGGTGCGCTGCTGATCAAGACCAGCGCCAACCGGATGGCCCGGCTGGCCTGCATCGGCGCGACCGACCCGGGCCCGGGCGATCAGTGCTGGCAGGCCGTGCACGGAATCTATGCCCTCGCCTCAGGCGGATTCTTCGGTTCCGGCCTGGGTGCGAGTATGGAAAAATGGGGTGAACTCCCTGAACCGCACACCGACTTCATCTTCGCCATCACCGGGGAGGAACTGGGTCTGGCGGGGACGCTGTCGGTGCTCGCCCTCTTCGCGGCTCTAGGCTATGCGGGTATCCGCGTGGCCGGACGCACGGAGGATCCCTTCGTACGGTACGCCGCGGGAGGCGTGACCACCTGGATCACGGCCCAGGCCGTGATCAACATCGGTGCGGTGCTCGGCCTGTTGCCGATCGCCGGTGTCCCGCTCCCGCTGTTCTCCTACGGAGGCTCCGCCCTGCTGCCGACGATGTTCGCCATCGGACTCCTGATCGCCTTCGCGCGTGACGAGCCCGCTGCACGAGCGGCGTTGTCGGCCCGGTCGGCGCGGAGGCCGGTTTCCGGCAGGAGACCGGCCGGGGTGAGATGGAAGACGATGAGACGGCGCGTCAAGAAGCGACCGTCCGGAGAGCGGTGAATTTCGGTGCATGTCGTACTCGCCGGTGGGGGGACCGCCGGCCACATCGAGCCCGCGCTCGCCCTCGCGGACGCACTGCGGAGGCAGGACCCCACGGTGGGGATCACGGCACTCGGTACGGAGAAGGGCCTGGAGACCCGGCTCGTCCCCGAGCGCGGTTATGAGCTGGGACTCATCCCGGCCGTGCCGCTGCCGCGCAAGCCCACCCCCGAACTGATCACCGTCCCCGGGCGGCTGCGCGGCACGATCAAGGCCGCCGAGCAGATCCTGGAACGCACGAAGGCCGACTGCGTCGTCGGCTTCGGCGGTTACGTGGCGCTGCCCGGCTATCTGGCGGCCAAGCGGCTCGGTGTGCCGATCATCGTCCACGAGGCCAACGCCCGCCCCGGCCTGGCCAACAAGATCGGCTCGCGGTACGCCAAGTTCGTAGCTGTCAGCACCCCCGACAGCAAGCTGCGCGGTGCCCGCTACGTCGGCATTCCGCTGCGCCGCACCATCGCGACCCTCGACCGTGCCGCGGTCCGCCCCGAGGCGCGGGCCGCCTTCGGCCTCGACCCCAACCTGCCGACCCTGCTGGTGTCCGGCGGTTCGCAGGGCGCGCGCCGGCTGAACGAGGTCATCCAGGCGACCGTGCCGGCCCTCCAGCGGGCCGGCATCCAGGTGCTGCACGCGGTCGGCCCGAAGAACGAATTGCCGCATGTGGACAACATGCCCGGGATGCCGCCCTATGTCCCGGTACCGTACGTGGACCGGATGGATCTCGCGTACGCCGCGGCCGACATGATGCTCTGCCGCGCGGGCGCGATGACCGTCGCCGAGTTGTCCGCCGTCGGGCTCCCGGCCGCGTTCGTCCCGCTGCCCATCGGCAACGGCGAGCAGCGGCTCAACGCCCAGCCGCTGGTCAACGCCGGCGGGGGCCTGCTGGTCGACGACGCCCAGCTGACCCCGGACTGGGTGCAGAACACGGTGCTCCCGGTCCTGGCGGATCCGCACCGGCTGTACGAGATGTCCCGCGCGGCCTCCGAGTTCGGCCGCCGGGACGCCGACGAGTTGCTGGTCGGCATGGTGTACGAGGCGATCGCGCAGCGCAACAAGTAGCGCCCGACAGAAGGCAGGGAGCGTGGCCGGACCGACGACCGCCCGGCGCGGCGAGAAGAAGTCACCGTCCGGCCCGCCCTCCGCCCCGGAGGAGCGCGGGCGAAGATTCCGCTGGGTGCGCACTCCGCTTCGCGCACCGGGCCGCCGCGGTCTGATCATCATCACGGTGTGCGCGGTGCTGCTCGGCGCGTTCGGCGCCTGGGCGTTCTACGCCTCGGACTGGCTCCGGCTGGAGCGCGTCCGGGCCACCGGGACCAGCGTTCTGACCCCGCGTGAGGTCGTGGCCGCGGCCGACGCCCCGATCAACGCACCGCTCATTTCGGTGGATACGGACGCGTTGGCCCACCGGCTGCGCGCCCGGCTCCCGCGCATCAAGAGCGTCGACGTCGAGCGGTCCTGGCCGCACGCCATCGGTCTGAAAGTGACCGAAAGGACGCCGGAACTCGTGATGCGAGCGAGCGGAAAGTTCGTCGAAGTGGACGCCGAGGGCGTCCGGTTCGCCACCGTCACGGCCGCCCCCAAGGGCGTTCCGCTTCTGGAAATGGCCGTTTCGCACGCCCCGAGTCCGGATCGGTTCGGAGCCGACCGTTTGCGGCGCGCGGCGGTCGAGGTCGCACAGGATCTGCCCCCGGCCGTACGCAAGGATGTCCGTAAGGTCCGCGTACGGTCTTATGACTCGGTCACCCTCGAACTGGCCGGCGGACGCACGATTGCGTGGGGCAGCAGCGAACAGGGCGCCGAAAAGGCGAAGGTGCTGACCGCGCTGCTGAAAGCGGCACGTGACGCGCGCCACTTTGACATCTCCGTCCCCAGCGCCCCTGCGGTATCGGGGAGTTGACGTTCGCAGTCGCAGGCCAGCACCCTGGATGGCTACGACTATGGGTGATCACATAGGGTGAAAAGAAAAACGGGAGGTTCGGCGTGTTCGTTGAACGGGCGCGCCTTGTCGACTTAGTGTCTCGTTCCAAAGGGACTATGGAACCAAGGAACACAGGCACAGGTAACCCTAAACTTCAACGTTAGGGTTCGGGTCGGCGATAACGGACCGTCCCATCGGCATCAGTCGGCGTCCACACGCACAGTGCGGCGACGACACGTAACTCGAGGCGAGAGGCCTTCGACGTGGCAGCACCGCAGAACTACCTCGCAGTCATCAAGGTCGTCGGCATCGGCGGCGGTGGCGTGAACGCCATCAACCGGATGATCGAGGTCGGGCTCAAGGGCGTCGAGTTCATCGCGATCAACACCGATGCGCAGGCGCTGCTGATGAGCGACGCCGACGTCAAGCTCGACGTCGGCCGGGAAATGACCCGCGGCCTCGGCGCCGGCGCCAACCCGGATGTGGGTCGCAAGGCGGCCGAGGACCACCGTGAGGAGATCGAGGAGGTCCTCAAGGGGGCCGACATGGTCTTCGTGACCGCGGGCGAGGGCGGCGGCACCGGCACCGGCGGCGCACCCGTCGTCGCCAACATCGCGCGCTCGCTGGGCGCCCTGACGATCGGTGTGGTCACCCGGCCGTTCACCTTCGAGGGCCGCCGTCGCGCCAACCAGGCCGAGGACGGTATCGCCCAGCTGCGCGAAGAGGTCGACACCCTCATCGTGATCCCCAACGACCGACTGCTGTCCATCTCGGACCGCCAGGTGAGCGTGCTCGACGCGTTCAAGTCCGCGGACCAGGTGCTGCTGTCGGGTGTCCAGGGCATCACCGACCTGATCACCACCCCGGGCCTGATCAACCTCGACTTCGCCGACGTCAAGTCCGTGATGTCGGAGGCCGGCTCGGCCCTGATGGGCATCGGCTCGGCGCGCGGCGACGACCGCGCGGTGGCCGCCGCGGAGATGGCGATCTCCTCGCCGCTCCTGGAGGCGTCCATCGACGGCGCCCGCGGGGTGCTGCTCTCCATCTCCGGCGGTTCCGACCTCGGTCTCTTCGAGATCAACGAGGCGGCGCAGCTGGTCAGCGAGGCGGCACACCCGGAAGCCAACATCATCTTCGGTGCGGTCATCGACGACGCGCTGGGTGACGAGGTCCGGGTCACGGTCATCGCCGCGGGCTTCGACGGCGGTCAGCCGCCGGCCCGCCGCGACGCGCAGTCGGCGCTGTCGGCCCCGAAGCGCGAGGAGCCCGCCCCGGCCCCGAGCCGTCCGGTCGCTCCGCCGGAGCCCCGTACGTCCTCGTCCTTCGGCGGCCTCGGCTCGGTGCCCGCACGCGACGAGGAGCCGGTGACCGCCGAGCCCTCCTCCTCGCTGGGTGAGGTGCCGGCGCCGTCGAGCACCCCGCAGGTTCCTCCGGCCCGTCCGTCGTACTCCGACTCCGCGGCCGAGGAACTGGACGTTCCCGACTTCCTGAAGTGACCGAAGCACCGAAGTGATAGGGCAACAGCACCACGAGAGCGGCGCGCACTTCGCCTTCACCGACAGGTGGGGCGGGGTGAGCGCCGCTCCGTACGATCAGCTCAACCTGGGCGGCGCGGTCGGCGACGACCCGGAGGCCGTCCGTACCAACCGTGCGCTGGCGGCGGCCGAACTCGGCCTCGACCCGGCCGCGGTGGTCTGGATGAACCAGGTCCACGGCAGGGATGTCGCGGTGGTCGAAGGGCCCTGGCGCGATGCCGACGTCCCGTGCGTGGACGCGGTGGTGACGGCACGCCGGGGCCTCGCGCTCGCCGTCCTGACCGCCGACTGCACCCCGGTCCTGCTGGCCGATCCGGCCGCCGGGGTCGCCGGGGCCGCGCACGCCGGACGGCCCGGCCTGGTCGCCGGCGTGGTGCCGGCGGTCGTCGAGGCGATGGTCGAACTGGGCGCGGAGCCGGCCCGGATCCTCGCGCGCACCGGACCCGCGATCTGCGGCCGGTGCTACGAGGTGCCCGAGGCGATGCGCTCCGATGTCGCCGCGGTGGTGCCCGAGGCGCACGCGACGACCGGGTGGGGCACCCCGGCGGTGGACGTCACCGCGGGGGTACGGGCCCAACTCGCCGCCGCGGGCGTCGCGGTGCGTGAGGATTCCCACATCTGTACGCGGGAGTCCGCGGACCACTTCTCTTATCGGCGCGACCGCACGACCGGGCGGCTCGCGAGCTATGTGTGGCTCGGGGAGATCCCCGGCCGTGGGCCGGGGGAGGCCGAGCTGTGACGGATGACCGGAGAGCGGAACTGGCCGCCAATCTGGAGCGGGTGGAAAATCGTATCTCCGCCGCCTGCGCCAAGGCCGGCCGGCCGCGCGACGAGGTGACCCTGATCGTGGTCACCAAGACCTACCCCGCGAGCGATGTGCGGCTGCTCGCGGAACTGGGGGTGCGACAGGTCGCGGAGAACCGCGACCAGGACGCCGCACCGAAGGCCGCCGAATGCGCTGATTTGCCCCTTACTTGGCACTTCGTTGGACAACTACAGACCAACAAGGTGCGGTCTGTGGCCGGTTATGCCGGGATTGTTCAGTCGGTCGACCGGTCCAGGCTCGTCACCGCGCTCTCCAAGGAAGCGGTGCGGGCCGAGCGCGAGCTGGGTTGCCTGATCCAGGTGGCACTTGACGCGGAGTCGGGGGATGCCGGCCGGGCCACCGGTGAGCGGGGCGGTGTGGCCCCGGAGGGGGTGCCGGCGCTCGCCGACGCGATCGCGGAGGCCCAAGGGCTGCGCCTGGACGGCGTGATGACCGTCGCGCCGCTGGCCGGGCCGTATGCCGGCCGCCAACTGGCCGCATTCGAACGGCTCATGGAAATCTCAACCGACCTGCGCGCCACCCATCCTGCTGCCACCATGGTGTCCGCAGGTATGAGCGCGGACCTCGAGGATGCCGTGACGGCCGGGGCGACACATGTGCGCGTCGGCACTGCGGTACTCGGAGTCCGACCACGGCTCGGGTAACGTCGCCAAGCAAGTCGGACCACAGCACAAAATATGGTCATTTCCGCAGAAAGCGGGAAGGCTGCGTGGATCCAAGGCCCCTGGTGACGGAGCCGATCCACCACAGAGCGGAGGACGCAGAGAATGGCCGGCGCGATGCGCAAGATGGCGGTCTACCTCGGCCTCGTGGAGGACGATGGGTACGACGGCAGGGGGTTCGACCCCGACGACGAGTTCGAACCCGAGCTTGACCCGGAACCCGATCGCGGGCGGCGGCAGCAGCATCAAGTGCAGCCCGAAACACGCCCGGAACGGGACGAACCCGTCCGTGCCGTGACGCCTCCGGCGCAACGTGAACCAGCCCCGCTCACCGTGGAAAGCGGACGACCCGCGCGAATCGCCCCCGTGGCATCCATCACACCCGACCGTCCGAATCTGGAGAAGAACGCACCGGTGATCATGCCCAAGGTTGTGTCCGAGCGGGAGCCCTACCGCATCACCACACTTCACCCGCGGACCTACAACGAAGCCCGTACCATCGGGGAACACTTCCGTGAGGGCACTCCGGTGATCATGAATCTCACGGAGATGGATGACACCGATGCGAAGCGACTTGTCGACTTTGCGGCCGGTTTGGTGTTTGGTCTTCACGGCAGCATCGAGCGGGTGACGCAGAAGGTGTTCCTGTTGTCGCCTGCTAACGTCGATGTCACGGCGGAGGACAAGGCCCGTATCGCAGAGGGCGGGTTCTTCAACCAGAGCTGAGACGCAACACCGGGCACACCGGGGCCGTGAGGTCAACACAGAAGCAAGGCAAGGGGAGAGGGACTGCGCGAGATGAGTGTCTTTGGTCAGGTGATCTACATCGCGCTGTACTGCTTCCTGATCGTGTTGATCTTCCGCCTGGTGATGGACTATGTGTTCCAATTCGCCCGTTCATGGCAACCCGGCAAGGCGATGGTGGTCGTTCTGGAGGCCGCCTACACTGTCACTGATCCGCCACTCAAGCTTCTGCGGCGGGTCATTCCGCCGCTGCGTCTCGGGGGCGTGGCGCTCGACCTGTCCTTCTTCGTATTGATGATCATCGTGTACATCCTGATCACCGTCGTGAGGTCGGTGTTGTTGGTGTGAACGATACGGTCTTGCCGATTGCCGACGACTACGTTGAGGTGAAGTAGAGATGCCGTTGACCCCCGAGGACGTGCGGAACAAGCAGTTCACGACCGTCCGCCTCCGAGAAGGCTATGACGAGGACGAGGTCGATGCCTTCCTCGATGAGGTCGAAGCCGAACTGACCCGGCTCCTGCGGGAGAACGAGGACCTGCGCGCCAAGCTGGCCGCTGCCACCCGCGCCGCGGCGCAGAACCAGCAGCAGCAGGGCCTGCGCAAGGGACCGGACCAGCAGCAGGAGCAGCAGCAGCGTCCCGGGGCTCCCGTGCCCGCCGCCATATCCGGTCCGCAGCCGGTCCCGCCGCAGCAGCAGGGGATGGGTGGCCCGCCCCAACTGCCCGGTGGTGCACCGCAGCTGCCTCCTGGTCCCGGTGGCCACGGCCCGCAGGGCCCGCACGGCCCCGGTCCGATGGGCCCCGGCGGTCCCATGGGTGGCCCGATGGGCGGCCCCGGTGGACCGCAGCAGCTCCAGCAGGGCGGCCCGCAGGGCGGCCCCGGTGGTGACAGCGCCGCGCGCGTGCTGTCGCTGGCGCAGCAGACCGCCGACCAGGCGATCGCGGAGGCCCGTTCCGAGGCCAACAAGATCGTCGGCGAGGCCCGCAGCCGTGCCGAGGGTCTGGAGCGGGACGCCCGCGCCAAGGCCGACGCGCTGGAGCGGGACGCGCAGGAGAAGCACCGCGTGGCGATGGGCTCGCTGGAGTCGGCCCGCGCGACGCTGGAGCGCAAGGTCGAGGACCTGCGCGGCTTCGAGCGCGAGTACCGCACGCGGCTGAAGTCCTACCTGGAGAGCCAGCTGCGTCAGCTGGAGAACCAGGCGGACGACTCGCTGGCCCCGCCGCGGACGCCGGCGGCTGCTTCGCTGCCGCCGTCCCCGTCGATGGCGTCGGCCGGTGCCGGCACCATGGGCGGTAACCACACCATGGGTGGTGGCCAGTCGATGAGCGGCAACCACTCCATGGCCGGTCAGTCCAGCAACGCCCCGTCGTACGGCGGTCAGCAGCAGATGTCGCCGGCGATGACGCAGCCGATGGCTCCGGTGCGGCCGCAGGGTCCGTCGCCGATGCAGCAGACGCCGTCGCCGATGCGCGGCTTCCTGATCGACGAGGACGACAACTGAGGTCCGCCTAGCGCGTACCGTCGGCAATCAGGGCCGGGCCCCGAGGGATTTCCTCGGGGCCCGGCCCTTTGCGCTGCCCGGAACACGGCCGGGCGGTGCGGGCGGGGGAGGCGGTGGGCAAAGAGAAGTGCCCCGGCGCGGGTGGCGCCGGGGCACGTGTGCGAACGGGGAGATTACGCCTTACGGAGGCGGAACGTCAGTGCCAGTGTCTCGTCCGCGAAGGCGGAGCCGTAGCTGTCGTCGGCCTCGCCGGGGGCGAAGTCCGTGGCGAGCACCTCGTCGGAGATCAGGCCGGTGTGGTCGGTCAGCGCCGTACGGACCTCCTCGTCCGTGGACTGCCAGCGCAGCGCGATCCGGTCGGCGACGTCCAGGCCGCTGTTCTTCCGGGCCTCCTGGATCAGCCGGATCGCGTCGCGGGCCAGGCCCGCCCGGCGCAGCTCCGGGGTGATCTCCAGGTCCAGGGCGACCGTGGCGCCGGCGTCGGAGGCCACCGACCACCCCTCGCGCGGGGTCTCGGTGATGATCACCTCGTCCGGGGCGAGGGTGACGGTCTCGCCGTCGACCTCGACGCTCGCCGTGCCTTCGCGCAGCGCGAGCGAGAGGGCCGCGGCGTCCGCGGCGGCGACGGCCTTCGCGACCGCCTGGACGCCCTTGCCGAACCGCTTGCCGAGGGCGCGGAAGTTGGCCTTGGCGGTGGTGTCGACGAGGGAACCGCCGCCCCCTTGACCAGAGGAGGATTCGGCGAGCGAGGCCAGCGAGCTGACGTTGAGCTCCTCGGCGATCTGCGCGCGCAGGTCCTCGGTCAGGTCGGCGAAGCCGTGCGCCGCGACCAGTGCCCGGGACAGCGGCTGGCGGGTCTTGACGCCGGACTCGGCGCGGGTCGCCCGGCCCAGCTCGACCAGCCGGCGGACCAGCAGCATTTGGGCCGACAGCGCCGGGTCGATGGCCGCCTTGTCGGCGACCGGCCAGCCGGCGAGGTGGACGGAGGCCGGGGCGTCCGGGGTGACCGGGACGACCAGGTCCTGCCAGACCCGCTCGGTGATGAACGGGGTCAGCGGCGCCATCAGGCGGGTGACCGTCTCGATGACCTCGTGCAGGGTCCGCAGCGCGGCCGGGTCGCCCTGCCAGAAGCGGCGGCGGGAGCGGCGGACGTACCAGTTGGAGAGGTCGTCGACGAAGGCCGACAGCACCTTGCCGGCACGCTGGGTGTCGAAGCCCTCCAGGGACTCGGTGACCTGCTCGACCAGGGTGTTCAGCTCGCCCAGCAGCCAGCGGTCCAGCAGCGGGCGGTCGGCGGGGGCCGGGTCGGCCGCGGACGGCGCCCAGTCGGACGTACGGGCGTACAGCGCCTGGAAGGCGACGGTGTTCCAGTACGTCAGGAGCGTCTTGCGGACGACTTCCTGGATGGTGCTGTGGCCCACCCGGCGCGCGGACCAGGGGGAGCCGCCGGCGGCCATGAACCAGCGGACCGCGTCGGCGCCGTGCTGGTCCATCAGCGGGATCGGCTGGAGGGTGTTGCCCAGGTGCTTGGACATCTTCCGGCCGTCCTCGGCGAGGATGTGGCCCAGGCAGACCACGTTCTCGTAGGACGACTTGTCGAAGACCAGGGTGCCGACGGCCATCAGCGTGTAGAACCAGCCGCGGGTCTGGTCGATGGCCTCCGAGATGAACTGCGCCGGGTAGCGCTTCTCGAACAGCTCCTTGTTGCGGTGCGGGTAGCCCCACTGCGCGAACGGCATCGAGCCCGAGTCGTACCAGGCGTCGATGACCTCCGGGACCCGGACGGCGGTGCGCGAGCAGCCCTCGTGGGAGCAGGTGAAGGTGACGTCGTCGATGTACGGGCGGTGCGGGTCCAGGCCGGACTGGTCGGTGCCGGTCAGGTCGGACAGCTCGGTGAGCGAGCCGACGCAGGTGAGGTGGTCCTCCTCGCAGCGCCAGATGGGCAGCGGGGTGCCCCAGTAGCGGTTGCGGGACAGCGCCCAGTCGATGTTGTTGTTCAGCCAGTCGCCGAAGCGGCCGTGCTTGACCGACTCCGGGTACCAGTTGGTGTTCTCGTTCTCGCGGAGCAGGGCGTCCTTGACCGCGGTGGTGCGGATGTACCAGGACGGCTGGGCGTAGTACAGCAGCGCGGTGTGGCAGCGCCAGCAGTGCGGGTAGCTGTGCTCGTAGGCGATGTGCCGGAACAGCAGGCCGCGGGCGTCGAGATCGGCCACCAGGGCCTCGTCGGCCTTCTTGAAGAACTGGCCGCCGACGAGCGGGAGCTGCTCCTCGAAGGTGCCGTCGGGGCGGACCGGGTTGACGACCGGGAGGCCGTACGCCTTGCAGGTCTTGAGGTCGTCCTCACCGAAGGCGGGCGCCTGGTGGACCAGGCCCGTACCGTCGTCGGTGGTCACGTACTCGGCGTTGACGACGAAGTTGGCGCCCTCCAGCTCGACGAGGGAGAACGGGCGCTCGTAGGCCCAGCGCTCCATCTCGCGGCCGGTGAAGGACTGGCCGGTGGGCTGCCAGCCCTCGCCGAGGGCCTTCTCCAGCAGCGGCTCGGCGACGACCAGCTTCTCGGTGCCGTCGGTGGCGACGACGTACGTCACGTCCGGGTGCGCGGCGGCGGCCGTGTTGGAGACCAGGGTCCAGGGGGTCGTCGTCCAGATCAGCAGGGACGCCTCGCCGGCCAGCGGGCCGGAGGTCAGCGGGAGGCGGACGAAGACCGAGGGGTCGACGACGGTCTCGTAGCCCTGCGCCAGCTCGTGGTCCGACAGGCCGGTGCCGCAGCGCGGGCACCAGGGGGCGACGCGGTGGTCCTGGACCAGCAGGCCCTTGTTGAAGATCTCCTTCAGCGACCACCACACCGACTCGATGTAGTCGGGGTCCATCGTGCGGTACGGGGCGTCCAGGTCGGTCCAGTAGCCCATCCGCGTCGTCAGCTCGGCGAACGCGTCGGTGTGCCGGGTCACCGACTCACGGCACTTGGCATTGAACTCGGCGATGCCGTACGCCTCGATGTCTTTCTTGCCGTTGAAGCCCAGCTCCTTCTCCACGGCCAGCTCGACCGGGAGGCCGTGGCAGTCCCAGCCGGCCTTGCGGTCGACGTGGTAGCCCTGCATCGTCCGGAAGCGGGGGAAGACGTCCTTGAAGACGCGCGCCTCGATGTGGTGGGCGCCGGGCATGCCGTTCGCGGTCGGGGGGCCTTCGTAGAAGACCCACTCGGGCCGGCCCTCGGACTGCTGGAGGGTACGGGCGAAGACCTTCTGCTCCTGCCAGAAATCGAGCACCGCGTGCTCGAGGGCGGGGAGGTCTACCTGGGCGGGTACCTGGCGGTACCGGGGCTGATCGGTCATCGGGGGCTTCCTCCGGCGGACACCTGCTGCGTTCTCCGTCCGGAGGGACGAGAGCCTCGGCTCCCGCGGTACCACCCTCCTTGGCGGTGCGCACCGCACCGCCCCCTCATTGGGGTCGCGCTGCCGGTTCTACTCGCCTTGGGTGGCCCGGGGGCCGTGGGCGGAGCCCACTGTCCAAGCCCGTGGGCGGAGCCCACTGTCCAAAACTTTCTTCCGGCGGCTCCGGGCTGATCTTCACGTCGCGCACACCCCCGGGCTTCCACCGTCCCCGGGTCGCTGCTGGCTGCGTACGGCGCTACTCGTCCCGTCAAAGCCTCTCGCTGGGCCCAGTGTACGGGGCCGCACCGACAGCGGCCGACCGTATTTCTGCGCCGCGGGGCCGGAGCGGGCCGGCGGGCGCGCTACCGGGGGCGCCGCGCCGCCCGGATGACCCGAATGGCCAGCAGCCGGGTGCCCGCCCGCCGGGCGGATTACCGGGCGGACAGCGGGGCACAACCGAGGCAGACCGGACCTCCGGGCCGGGTGGCAGGACCCGATGGGGCGGTGCGTCCCGTTGCCGCGTGCTCTGCGGCGATTTATCGTTCCCGTCACGATTCGCGAACAAAGTCACATATGTGAAGGGGTCGCGGCCATGGTGGCGAAAAAGACCGCCGCGGAGAAGAGCACGACGCCTGCCGACGAGGCCGTCGCGAAGCAGCCTGCGCCGAGGCACGACGCACCGAAGAAGGCCGCTCCGAAGAAGGCCGCCGCCAAGAAGACGGCGGCCGGCACGACCACGACCGGGAAGGTCGCGGCCGCGAAGACCACGGCCGGCAGGACAGCGGCGAAGAAGACCGCGAAGAAGGCTCCGGCCAAGAAGGCCGCGGTGCCCGCTAGGAAGACGGGAGCGCACACGGTGGCGAAGAAGACGGCGGCCGCGACGACCGGGGCGCACGGCGAGGACGCGGTGCCGACCGCCCGGACGGCCGCGGCACCGGAGGAGCTGGCGGTACGGCCCGGCGAGGACCCCTGGACGTCCGCCGAGGTCGCCGAGGCGCGCACCGCGCTGATGGAGGAGACCGTGCGGCTGCGGCTGGAGATCACCACGGCGGAGGACGCCATCGCGGGCCTGATGCGGGACTCCGGGGACGGCGCCGGTGACGACGAGGCCGATACCGGCACCAAGAACATCACCCGCGAACACGAGCTGGCGCTCGCCTCCAACGCCCGCGAGATGCTCCACCAGACCGAACGGGCCCTCAGCCGGCTGGACGCGGGCACCTACGGGCTGTGCGAGAACTGCGGCAAACCGATCGGCAAGGCGCGGATGCAGGCGTTCCCCCGGGCGACGTTGTGTGTGGAGTGCAAACAGCAGCAGGAGCGCCGCTGAGGCCGGTCCGCGGAAGAGGTCGTCGCGGGCGGCACCCGTACCGCCCGCCGCCGTACGTGTGTGCCGTACTCTCGTGGTTCAGCCAGGCACGGCCTGGCCGTGGACACGACGGGCTGAGGGACTCACACGTGGCAGAGGCGGAGCGCATCACCGGTACGCCGGAACCCGAGCCGGGCTCCGGGACGGACCCCGCACCGGGGGCCGAAGGGGGAGGGCCGGCGGAGCCGGAGCAGGGCGCCGGCCGCGGCAAGCGGCGGATCGCCGCGCTGCTGCTGGTCGCGTTCCTGGTCTACCTCCTCGACCTGGGCAGCAAGCTCCTCGTCGTCGAGAAGCTGGAGCACCACGAGCCCATCGAGGTCATCGGGACGCTGCTGCAGTTCAGCGTGATCCGCAACCGCGGGGCCGCGTTCGGCATCGGCGAGGCGCTGACGATCTTCCTGACGATCATCGCGGCGGCCGTGATCGTGGTGATCGCCCGGATCGCCCGCAAGCTCTACAGCCTGCCCTGGGCCCTCGCCCTCGGCCTGCTGCTCGGCGGCGCCTTCGGCAACCTCACCGACCGGATCTTCCGCTCGCCGGGGATCTTCGAGGGCGCGGTGGTCGACTTCATCGCCCCCGCGCACTTCGCGGTCTTCAACCTCGCCGACTCCGCGATCGTCTGCGGCGGCATCCTGATCGTGATCCTCTCCTTCCGCGGGCTCGACCCCGACGGCACGGTCCACAAGGACTGACGGGGCGTCGGTCGCCGGCGCCCGGCCGCCGGGCAGGGCACCACGGTGGGACTGCCATACTCGTGGGGTGAGCACCATTCCCGAGATCCGCACCCTGCCCGTACCGGACGGCCTGGAGGGCGAGCGCGTCGACGCCGCGCTGGCCCGGATGTTCGGCTTCTCCCGTACGAAGGCGGCCGAGCTGGCCGCCGCCGGCAAGGTCCGGGTCGACGGGTCCGAGGTGATGAAGTCCGAGCGGGTGCACGGCGGTGCCTGGCTGGAAGTCGAGATGCCGCAGGCCGCGCAGCCCGTGGAGATCGTCGCCGAGCCCGTCGAGGGCATGGAGATCGTCCATGACGACGACGACATCGTCGTGATCGTCAAGCCGGTCGGCGTCGCCGCGCACCCCAGCCCCGGCTGGACGGGCACGACCGTCATCGGCGGGCTGGCCGCGGCCGGCTACCGCATCTCCACCTCCGGCGCCGCCGAGCGCCAGGGCATTGTGCACCGCCTCGACGTCGGCACCTCGGGCCTGATGGTCGTCGCCAAGTCCGAGCGGGCGTACACGTCGCTGAAGCGGCAGTTCAAGGAGCGCGTCCCCGACAAGCGCTACCACGCCCTGGTGCAGGGCCACCCGGACCCGATGAGCGGCACCATCGACGCGCCCATCGGCCGGCACCCGCAGCACGACTACAAGTGGGCGGTCACCGCCGAGGGCAAGGCGTCGGTCACGCACTACGACCTGATCGAGGCGTTCCGCGCGGCCAGCCTGCTCGACATCAAGCTGGAGACCGGGCGCACCCACCAGATCCGGGTGCACATGGCCGCCCACCGCCACCCCTGCGTCGGTGACCTGACCTACGGCGCGGACCCCACCCTCGCCAAGCGGCTGGGCGTCGGCCGGCAGTGGCTGCACGCGGTCCGGCTGGGCTTCGAGCACCCCTCCGACGGCAGCTGGGTCGAGTTCGAGAGCGGCTACCCGGCCGATCTGCAGCAGGCCCTGGACACCGTGCGGGACGAGAGCAGCTGACGCGGCGGGTATCACGCAGGGGCCGGCACCGCGGGCAACCGCCGGTGTCGTGGCACGCTGGGGGCGGCAAGTGATCGAATCCGACCCCGGAGCGTAGCCACCGTGGACCAGCTGGCTCTGATCTTCGTCCTGTTGCTCGGAGCCGTGGTCATGGTTCCGGTCGGCGACCGGCTGGGACTTCCGTCACCCGTGCTGATGACCCTCGGCGGGGCCGTCCTGGCACTGCTGCCGTTCGTGCCCAACGTCGAGGTGCCGCCCGAGTTCATCCTGCCGGTGGTGCTGCCGCCGCTGCTCTACGCGGCCGTGCAGCGCACCTCCTGGCGGCAGTTCACCGCCAACCTCCGGCCTATCTTCCTGCTCGCCGTGGCCCTGGTCTTCGCCACCACCGCCGCGGTCGCCGCCGTCGCGCAGGCGGTGGTGCCCGGGTTGCCGGTGGCTGCCGCGGTGGTGCTCGGCGCGCTGGTCGCCCCGCCCGACCCGGTGGCCGCGACCGCCGTCGCCGGCAAGCTCGGGCTGCCCCGCCGGATGGTGTCGATCCTGGAGGGCGAGGGGCTGTTCAACGACGTCACCGCCATCGTGCTGTACCACGTGGCGCTCACCGCGGCGGTCAGCGGAACGTTCTCGGTGCCCGGGGCGGTCGGCTCGCTGGTGCTCTCCGCCGTGGTCGCCATAGCGGTCGGCCTGCTGCTGGGCTGGGTCACCAACAAGCTGATGGGGCTGCTCGGCGACCCGACGCTGCAGATCGGCCTGACGCTGCTGGTGCCGTTCGTCGCCTACGTCCTGGCCGAGAACTTCCGGGGATCCGGCGTGCTCGCGGTGCTGACCTGCGCGCTGTTCCTGGCCGAGTACGCGGTCGATCCGGACGATGTGATGGGGCGGCTCGCCGGCTACACCTTCTGGGAGGTCGTCGACACCCTCGTCACCGGTGTCGCCTTCGGGCTGATCGGTCTGGAGCTGCACAACATCTTCGGGGCGGCCTCGCACCGTTGGGGCCAGCTGCTCGGCGCCGGCGCCGCCGTCGTCGGGGTGGTCGTCGGCGTCCGCCTGCTGTGGCTGCTGCCCGCCGCCTGGCTGGCCAAGCGGATGCACAAGCTCCGCGACTACGACGAGGAGATCCCGATGAGCTGGCGGGAGACCCTCATCATGTGGTGGTCGGGGATGCGCGGGGTGGCCTCGGTGGCACTGGCCCTGGCCATCCCGTACGCGATCGACGGCGGCAACGACTTCCCGGCCCGCGACGACATCCTCTTCATCGCCTTCGCGGTGGTGCTCAGCACCCTCCTCATCCAGGGCCTCACCCTGCCCTGGCTGGTGCGCAAACTGCGGGTCCGGGCCGACACCGATGCCGTCGACGCGCTGGAGCGGGAGCTGGCGCTGCGGGTGATCAAGGCGTCCAAGCGGCGGCTGAAGGAGATCCTGGAGGTCGAGGAGCTGCCCGACGAGGTCAGCGAGCAGCTGGCGCGGCGCGCGCACGACATCGGTGCCCGGATCGCGCCGGAGATCGTCGACGACGAGCGCCGGGAACTCTTCGAGAAGCGGATCTCCCGGCTCAAGAAGGTGCAGCGCATCCAGAACGAGATGCTCTCCGCCGCCCGGCACGAGGTGCTGGCGGCGCGCAGCGAGCCCGGGGTGGACCCGGAGGTCGTGGACCGGGTGCTGCGCCATCTGGACGTGCGCAGCCTGCGGGGCGGCGTGCCGTAGTCCTCCCGGGGCGCCCGGCCGCCCCGGCGGCACGCGCCTGCCGGGTGCGGCCGGTCAGCGCTCCGGCAGCTCCCCGACGCGGTCCTGCGGCGCCGGCGCGGTGCTGATCCGCGGCAGCGCGTAGGCGTGCTCGGTCCGCAGCCATTCGAGCATCTGCTCGCGGACCGTGCAGCGCACCGTCCATATGGCGTCCGAGTCCCGCGCGGTGACCAGCGCCCGCACCACGACCGTGGTGGGCGTGGTGTCGGTGACCACCAGGCTCCAGGACCTGCCGTCCCACTCCGGGCACTCCTGAAGGATCTCCAGCAGCCGCTGCCGCATCTTCTCCACCGGCGCGCTGTGGTCGAGGTGGAACAGCACCGTGCCGGTCATCTGCGCGCCGCCGCGCGACCAGTTCTCGAACGGCTTGCCGGTGAAGTACGACACCGGCATGGTGATCCGCCGCTCGTCCCACGTCCGTACGGTCAGGAACGTCAGGGTGATCTCCTCGACGGTGCCCCATTCGCCGTCCACCACGACCGTGTCGCCGATGCGGACCATGTCGCCGAAGGCGATCTGCAGCCCGGCGAAGAGGTTGCCGAGGGTGGACTGGGCGGCGATACCGGCGACGATGCCCAGCAGTCCGGCGGACGCCAGCACGGACGTGCCGAACGCCTGCATCTCCGGGAACGTCAGCAGCATCGAGGCCGCCGCGACGACGATCACCACGGCCGTGACCACCCGCTGGATCAGCGTCACCTGGGTGCGCACCCGCCGCACCCGTGCGATGTCCCGGGCGCTCGCCGCGTAGCGCGAGTACGACGACTCGACGATCGCCGCCGCGGCGCGCACCACCAGCCAGGCGGTGGCCGCGATCAGCACCAGCGTCAGCACCTGGCCGATCCCCGCCGCGTGCTCCTTCGCCACCGTCAGCCCGCTCTGGTCGTAGGAACCGCGCAGCAGGGCCGCGCAGAGCACCACCTGAAGCGGTATCCGGCAGCGCCGCAGCAGCCCCCACAGCGGGGTCTCGGGGTGGGCGGTGTCGATCCGGCGCAGCGCCCGGTCTGCGAGCCAGACCAGGACGAGGGTGAGCAGGATCGAGCCGCCGATGACGGCGATCGGTCGCAGCACGTCCTCCACGGACACGGGAATCCTCCTCGGATGGGATGCACTCTGGTGTGCTGGTACCCGGTCCCACCGACCGTAACTGGCACGATGGGTCACAACGATCCGAACCAGGGAGTGATGCAGTGCCGGCCTCCGCCGAGCCCGCGACCAGCGGGCCCTTGACGATTGTGCTGTTCCATTCGGTGTGCGGGCTGCGCCCCGCGGTGCACGCCGCGGCGGACCGGCTGCGTGCCGCGGGACACGAGGTGATCGTCCCCGACCTGTTCGACGGCCGGACCGCCGGATCGGTGCCGGACGGGATCCTGATCAAGGACGAGATCGGCAAGGAGGAGCTGCTCAAGCGCGCCGTCACGGCCGTCGCACCGTACTCGGACCGCGGGGTGGTCTACGCCGGTTTCTCCTTCGGCGGCTCGGTCGCCCAGACCCTCGCGCTGAGCGACGAGAAGACCCGCGGGCTGCTCCTGCTGCACGGCACCTCCGACATCGCCGAGGGCGCGGTCGCCGAGGACCTGCCGGTGCAGCTGCACGTCGCCGACCCGGACCCGTACGAGCCGCACGACTGGCTGAACGCCTGGTACCTCCAGATGCGCCGGGCCGGCGCGGACGTAGAGGTGTTCCGCTACGCCGGCGCCGGCCATCTCTTCACCGACCCGGATCTGCCGGACCACGACGCCGAGGCGGCGGAGAGCGCCTGGAAGGTGGCCCTGGGGTTCCTGGCCGAGCTCTGAGCGCCGGGCCGGCGCCCGCCGCCCGGCGACCCGGGGCCGGGCGGCCGCCGGCCCGGCATGATCCGAAAGAAAACGGCCTAGACGACCGGCCCGTCCGCCCGCTCCACCTGCCGGCTGCCGGTCAGGGTGCGGTACGAGCGCAGGTGCTTGCTGGTGGCGGCGGGGTCGGTCTTGTCCGAGACGGCGAAGTAGTCCATCTGGGTGCGCGCGGCGGTGACGTCCAGGACGCCGTAGCCGTGCGAGTCCATGTCCAGCCACTTCACGTGCCGGTTGGCGGCCCGGATGGCGGCGACGCCGACCAGCGAGACCGTGTGCGGGGCGACGTGCAGGAAGTCGTCCACGTTGTCGGAGGTGACGGAGGTGACCACGAACTCCGTCGCCACCGGCCGGGTGGCGGGGTAGGTCGCCGCCTCCAGGGGCACGTCGTTGGCCCACGCCATGTGGATGTCGCCGGTCAGGAAGACGGTGTTGTCGATGCCGCGGTCGCTGAGGTGGCCGAGCAGCTCGCGCCGGTCGTCGGTGTAGCCGTCCCACTGGTCGGTGTTGACCGCCAGGCCCTCCTTGGGGATGCCGAGGATCTCGGCGAGCGGGCCGAGCAGGTGCGCGGGCACCGAGCCGAAGGCCACCTGCGAGATCATCACCGAGGTGCCGACCAGACGCCAGGCGGTGTCGGAGCGTTCCAGGCCGGCCTTGAGCCAGTCCAGCTGGGCCCGGCCGGTGATCGTCCGGCTCGGGTCGTCGACCGCGCCGCTGCCCGGCTTCGCCTGCTCGTCGCGGAACGACCGCAGGTCCAGCAGGTGCAGGTCGGCCAGGGTGCCGAAGCGCAGCCGGCGGTAGGTGGTGCCGGCGATCGACGGGCGCACCGGCATCCACTCGAAGTACGCCTGCTTGGCCGCGGCCACCCGCGCGGACCAGGAGCCCTCGGTGCCCGGGGTGTGGTTGACCGCGCCGCCCTTCCAGGCGTTGTCGGCGAACTCGTGGTCGTCCCAGATGGCGATGACCGGGTGGGTGGCGTGCATGGCCAGGGCGTCCGGGTCGGCCTTGTGGGCGCCGTGCCGGATGCGGTAGTCGGCGAGGGTGAGCAGTTCGTGGGCGGGGGTGTGCGGGCGGACCACGTACTTGAAGTCCGGGAACTCGCCGGACTTGTACTCGTAGAGGTAGTCGCCGAGGTGCAGCACCGCGTCCAGCTCGGTACGGGCGGCCAGGTGCCGGTACGCCGAGAAGTAGCCGGACTCCCAGTTGGCGCAGGAGACCACGCCGAAGCGGACGTTGCCGGCCGCGGTGTCGTGCGCGGGGGCGGTGCGGGTGCGGCCGACGGGGGAGTACCCGCCGCCGGCGGCGAAGCGGTAGTAGTAGGTGGTGGCCGGGCGCAGGCCGCGGACGTCCGCCTTGACGGTGTGGTCGTGGTCCGCGGAGGCGGTCACCTTGCCGTGTGCGACGACGGTGGTGAAGCCCTTGTCGCCCGCCACCTCCCACGTGACCTCGGTGGCAGGTCCGCGGCCGGAGCCCGGGGTGGCCGACGGTGTGGGGGTGACCCGGGTCCACAGCAGGACGCCGTCCGGGAGGGGGTCTCCGGAGGCGACCCCGTGCTGGAAGAACTGGCCCTGTTCCGTGGCCTGTTGGGCGTGCGCGGCGGTGGCGCCGGCGAACGGCAGGAGGGCGGCGGTGGCGGCTACGGCCGTAACGGCGGAGCGGCGTGATATCTGGTCATGAGCGGTCACGGGCGCTCACCTTACTGGCCGGTAGGACATCAACGGGAGGGTGAATCCCGGGATTTCCGAGAATTCGCCCTCCCGTCCCCGTGCCGTAAGGACGGCGGGCCCGCTCCCGGCGGGCCGGCCGCTCAGTGGCCGCCCGTGGGGTCCTTCTCGCCCTCACGGATGCCCTTCCCGCCGCCGGAGCCCTTGCCGGCCCCCGTGCCCTTCGCCGGGCCGAACTCCTTGTCGATCATCTTCTTGAAGCCGGCCAGCGCGAGCTGGTTGTACTGCGCCTCCGTCATCCGGCGCTGCGGGATCTGGTCCATCACCAGCTTCTTGTCGCCGTGCATGAACGTCGGCGTGCCCTTGACGCCCTTGCGGCCGAAGAGCGCGGTCATGTCCATCGTCCAGCGGTCGTAGGTGCCCTTCTTGACCGCCGTCTCGAACGCCTTGTTGTTCTTCAGCTCCGGCACCTCGGCGGCGACCTTGAGCAGCTCGGAGTCCTTGGCGTAGAGGTCCTCGCGCTCATCGGGGTGGAACTTGGTGGAGTACAGCGCGGTCTTGTACTTCAGGAACGCCTCCGGGCTGACGTTCAGCGCGGCGCCGAGCGCGCTCAGCGCGTTCTTCGAGCCCTCGCCGCCCTGCATGCCGTCGATGAACGAGTACATCGTGTAACGGACCTTGTAGCGGCCGTCCTTGATGTCCTTCAGCAGCGCCGTGCCGCTGCTCTGCTCGAACGCCGCACAGGCCGGGCAGCGGACGTCCTCGAAGACCTCCAGCGTCTGGGTGGCCTTCGGGTCGCCTATCAGGATCTCGGTGTGGTCCTTGCCCTGGGTGTGCGCCGGTGCGACCTGCGGGGCCTCCTTGGCGGCCTCCCAGCCGGTCGGCTCGTTGGCCTTCATCACGGCGAAGCCGATGCCGCCGGCCACGGCCAGCACGCCGACGACCGAGACCGCCACGACGAGCTGGCGGCGCATCCGGTCCTTCTTCTTCTGGCGCTCGCGCTCGGCCCGGATGCGTTCGCGGGCCGCGGTCTTGCTCGCCTGGCTGTTACGGGTGCTCATGGGGGGTCCCCTCAAGGGTCTGATGGCTCGTACGGACGGGTCAGGCGGCGGCCGTACGGGGAGGGCCGCGGCGCCGTACGCAGTGCACGAGGAGGGGGAGCGGGCGGGCCGGCGGCAGCGGGCGCAGCGGGCGGATCCGCCGGCGGGGCGGGAGGGGCGCGGCGCCGGCCACCGCGACGGCGGTCAGCAGGGGCCGGAAGGTGGCGGTCGCGGCCGTGCGCAGCAGGGCGTCCAGGGCGGCGTCGCCGCGGTGCAGCCAGCCGGCCGCCAACAGTCCGACGGCCAGGTGTGCCGCGAGCAGCAGCCAGGGCGCCGCGGCCGGCGGCAGCGGAAAGGCCGGGCGGGCGGTGATACCGGCCAGCGGGGAGCCCAACTCGCCGCCCCGGCACAGCAGATGCACGCCGACCGAGCGCAGCGGGCCGGCGAGGGGGCCGCCGGCCGGGCCGTAACAGGTGTGCTGCCCGGCGGTGAAGACGGTGTCCGCGGCCAGCTCCAGCGGGACCAGCAGCGCGGCGACGGCACGGTAGCCGCGCCGCCGGCCGGTCAGCGCGTAGGCCGCGGCGAACACCCCGGCGCAGACCGCGACGACCGTCGCGGGCGGCAACGGGGTGTGCGACAGCAGGACGTGGGAGGCCGCGGACAGCGTGGTGCACAGCGCGGTGAACAGCGCCGCCCGCACCACCCTGAGTTCAGCCCACGGCGCGGCCTCCGGGCGCGCTCCCCTCGCCTGCATGGGCGGGAGTCTGCCATGTGCACGGCAGGGGCCCGGGTCAAGATTTGGCATCGGCCGGCGTGCGGGTCCGCACGCCGGCCGGGGGTCACGGCCGTGACCGGGTCACTTCTTCAGCTCCTTGTCGACCATGGAGTTGAAGGCGGGCACGGTCGACGGGGCCACCTTGCCCTGGGCGCTGTCCGTGCCGATGACGGTGTCGTTGACCTTCAGCGTCGGGGTGCTGGCGACTTCCTTGTGCCCGTTGAACTCGGTGGACATCTCCAGCGCCCACCGGTCGAACGTGCCGCCCTTGACGTCCTTCTGGAAGGCGGCGTTGCCCTTGAGCGCCGGCACGGTGTCGGCGACCTTGATCAGGTAGCTGTCGTCGGCGAACTTGTCCGGACCGGTCTCGTCCGGGTGGTACGTCTTGGAGTACAGCGCGTACTTGTACTTGAGGAAGGCGTCCGGGCTGACGTTGAGCGCGGCGCCCAGCGCGGACAGCGCGTTCTTGGAGCCGGTGCCCTTGAGGTTGGTGTCGAGGAACGTGCCCAGGTGGTAGGCGGCCTTGTACCTGCCGTCCTTGATGTCCTTCTCGACGGTCGTGCCGACGTTCTGCTCGAAGTTGGCGCAGCCGGGGCAGCGCGGGTCCTCGAAGAGGCTGAGGGTGTTCTTGGCGTCCGGCTTGCCGATCACGACGGTGGTGCCGTTGGCGCCGGAGGTGTTGGCCGGCTTGACGAGCTTGGCCTTGGCGGCCTTCGCCCAGACCTGGCTGCCGCCCGCGCTGTCGGCGGCGGTACCGCCCGAGTCGCCGCCGCCCGAGTTCGTGACCGCGACCCCGATACCACCGGCTATCGCCAGGACGGCGACGATCGCCCCGCCGACGATCAGCTGCCGGCGGACCTTCTCCTTCTTCGCCTGCCGTGCACGCTCCGCGCGCAGCCGCTCGCGGGCTGCCTGCTTGTTGGCCTGGCTGTTGCGGTTGCTCATGACTGTTCCTGCTCCGTGAAAATCCGTGGGACATCGAGAGGTGCTGTGCGTGCCGTCGAGGGCGTACGCGCGCGGGCGTACGCACGCCGCGCGGCCGGACGGGAGAGCCGGCTGCTACGCGGCGAGCGCGCAGGGCGGCCCGCGGCGCACGACACAGTGCACGAGCAGGGGAGCGGTGCGGGCGGGGTGCCCGGTCCGTACCGGGGCCGGCGCCGGGCGGCGGGGAGCGGCGGTGGCGCCGATGACCGCGACCGCGATCAGCAGCGGGCGGAAGGCGAAGCCGGCCACCGCGCCCAGCAGCTGGGCCAGCGCGGCCTCGCCGCGGCGCAGCCAGCCGGCCGCCAGCAGCCCGACGGCCAGGTGGGCCGCGAGCAGCAGCAGCCAGACCGTGCCGGGCGCGGCGGGCGCGGCGGCGTCCTCGGACAGCCGGGTCAGCGGGCCGCCGACCGCTCCGCCGCCGCACAGCAGATCCACGCCCAGCGAGCGCAGCGGCCCGGCGACCGGACCGCCCGCCCCGCCGTAACAGGTGTGCTGCCCGATGCTGAAGACCAGGTCGGCGGCGAGTTCCACGGGCACCAGCAGCGCCGCGATCCGCCAGTAGCCGCGCTCGCGGCCGGCCAGCGCGTAGGCGAGCGCGAAGACGGCCGCGGACAGCGCGGCGACGGTGGCCGGCGGCAGCGGCATACGGGACAGCAGCACATGGGACGCCGCGGACAGCGTCACGCACAGCGCCGTGAAGAGCGCCGCGCGCAGTGCCCGCAGATGTGCCGCCGAGATGTCCATTGCTGCCGAGTGTGCCATGGGCCGGGGTAAGCGGCGCCTAAGGGGGTGCGAACCCGTACGGACCGGAAATTCCGGCCGCCGCACGGCACGCCCGCCCCTGTGGCGCCGCCTGCGCCGCGCCGTCCTACAGGCCCGGGATCCGGCCGTTGCGGAAGAGGTCCACGAAGATCTGGTGGTCGGCGCGGGCCCGGGCGCCGTAGGAGTGCGCGAAGTCCACCAGCAGCGGGGCGAAGCCCTCCTCGTCGGCGGCGATGGCCGCGTCTATGGCCCGCTCGGTCGAGAAGGGCACCAGGGAGTGGCCGCTCTCGTCGTCGGCCGCGGCGTGCATCGTGGCCGTCGCCCGCCCCAGGTCGGCGACCACGGCGGAGATCTCCTCCGGGTCGTCGATGTCCGACCAGTCCAGGTCGACCGCGTACGGCGAGATCTCGGCGACCAGCTGGCCGGCGCCGTCCAGCTCGGTCCAGCCCAGCCAGGGGTCGGCGTGGTCCTGCAGCGCGCGCTGGGAGATGACCGTGCGGTGGCCCTCGTGCTGGAAGTAGCCGCGCACCGCGGCATCGGTGATGTGCCGGGAGACCGCCGGGGTCTGCGCCTGCTTCATGTAGATCACCACGTCGTTCTCCAGGGCGTCGCTGTTGCCCTCGAGCAGGATGTTGTACGACGGCAGACCGGCCGAGCCGATGCCGATGCCGCGCCGGCCCACCACGTCCTTGACCCGGTAGGAGTCCGGGCGGGTCAGGCTCGACTCCGGCAGCGTCTCCAGATAGCCGTCGAAGGCGGCGAGCACCTTGTAGCGGGTGGCCGCGTCCAGCTCGACGCTGCCACCGCCCTCCGCGAAGCGCCGCTCGAAGTCACGGATCTCGGTCATCGAGTCCAGCAGCGCGAACCGGGTCAGCGAACGGGCGTCGCGCAGCGCGCCCAGCAGCGGGCCCTCCGCGGTGTCCAGGGTGAACGGCGGCAGCTCGTCCCCGTCGAAGGCCCGGGTCCTGGACGCCAGGGCGTGGATCCGCTCCCGGTAGGCGGCGGCGTAGGTCCGCACCAGATCGGTGATCTGCTTGTCGCTGAGCGCCTTGGCGTAGCCGATCAGCGCGACGGAGGCGGCGAACCGCTTCAGGTCCCAGGTGAACGGGCCGACGTACGCCTCGTCGAAGTCGTTGACGTTGAAGATCAGCCGGCCCGTGGCGTCCATGTACGTACCGAAGTTCTCGGCGTGCAGATCGCCGTGGATCCACACCCGGCCGGTCCGCTCGTCCAGATACGGGCCGCTGTCCTTCCCGTCCTCCAGGTCGCGGTAGAACAGGCAGGCCGTGCCCCGGTAGAAGGCGAAGGCGGAGGCGGCCATCTTCCGGAACTTGACGCGGAAGGCCGCGGGGTCGGCGGCGAGCAGCTCTCCGAAGGCGGTGTCGAAGACGGCGAGGATCTCCTCGCCGCGCTGCGCGGCGTCCTGCGCCGGGGCGTGCTGGGACGGCATCGCTGGGTGCCTCCTGAAGTGCGTGAAAGATACGGAGAGCCGGGCGGATCCGGGTCGCGGATCTGCTCCTGACAACGGGCGAGGCTACTCGTGAGTGCCCCGCGATTGTCAGTGGGGAGTCGTAGACTTCGACACCGTTCCACCAACCGTCCTCTGGAGGTCCCGCACCGTGGCCAAGCCGCCGTTCACGCATCTGCATGTCCACACCCAGTACTCGCTGCTGGACGGTGCGGCGCGGCTGTCGGACATGTTCAAGGCGGCCAACGAGATGGGCATGACGCACATCGCGATGTCCGACCACGGCAACCTCCACGGCGCCTACGACTTCTTCCACTCGGCGCAGAAGGCCGGGGTCACGCCGATCATCGGGATCGAGGCGTACGTGGCGCCCGAGTCGCGGCGCAACAAGCGCAAGATCCAGTGGGGCCAGCCGCACCAGAAGCGCGACGACGTCTCCGGTTCCGGTGGTTACACGCACAAGACGATCTGGGCGGCGAACAAGACCGGTCTGCACAACCTCTTCCGGCTCTCCTCCGACGCGTACGCCGAGGGCTGGCTGCAGAAGTGGCCGCGGATGGACAAGGAGACCATCGCCCAGTGGTCGGAGGGCCTGATCGCCTCCACCGGCTGCCCGTCCGGTGAGCTCCAGACCCGGCTGCGGCTGGGTCAGTACGAGGAGGCGCGCAAGGCCGCCGCCGAGTACCAGGACATCTTCGGCAAGGACCGGTACTTCCTGGAGCTGATGGACCACGGCATCGAGATCGAGCGCCGGGTCCGCGACGATCTGCTGAAGATCGGCAAGGAACTGGGCATCCCGCCGCTGGTGACCAACGACTCGCACTACACCTACGCGCACGAGTCGACGGCGCACGACGCGCTGCTGTGCATCCAGACCGGCAAGAACCTCTCCGACCCCGACCGCTTCCGCTTCGACGGCACGGGCTACTACCTCAAGTCCACGGAGGAGATGTACGCCATCGACTCCTCGGACGCCTGGCAGCAGGGCTGCGCCAACACCCTGCTCGTCGCCGAGCAGGTCGACACCTCCGGGATGTTCGAGAAGCGCGACCTGATGCCCAAGTTCGACATCCCGGAGGGCTACACCGAGGTCACCTGGTTCCAGGAGGAGGTCCGGGTCGGCATGCAGCGCCGCTTCCCCGGCGGCGTCCCCGAGGACCGCCAGAAGCAGGCCGAGTACGAGATGGACGTCATCATCCAGATGGGGTTCCCGGGCTACTTCCTCGTCGTCGCCGACTTCATCATGTGGGCCAAGAACAACGGCATCGCGGTCGGCCCCGGCCGTGGTTCCGCGGCCGGTTCGATCGTGGCGTACGCCATGGGCATCACCGACCTCGACCCGATCGAGCACGGGCTGATCTTCGAGCGGTTCCTCAACCCCGAGCGCGTGTCCATGCCCGATGTCGACATCGACTTCGACGAGCGCCGGCGCGTCGAGGTCATCCGGTACGTCACGGAGAAGTACGGCGCCGACAAGGTCGCCATGATCGGCACCTACGGCAAGATCAAGGCGAAGAACGCCATCAAGGACTCCGCGCGCGTCCTGGGCTACCCGTACGCGATGGGCGACCGGCTCACCAAGGCCATGCCCGCCGACGTCCTCGGCAAGGGCATCGACCTCGACGGCATCACCAACCCCAGCCACCCGCGCTACAGCGAGGCGGGCGAGATCCGGGCGATGTACGAGAACGAACCGGACGTGAAGAAGGTCATCGACACCGCCAAGGGCGTCGAGGGCCTGGTCCGGCAGATGGGTGTGCACGCGGCCGGCGTGATCATGTCCAGCGAGCCCATCGTCGACCACGCCCCGGTCTGGGTCAGGCACACCGACAACGTCACCATCACGCAGTGGGACTACCCCCAGTGCGAGTCGCTGGGCCTGCTGAAGATGGACTTCCTGGGCCTGCGCAACCTCACCATCATGGACGACGCCGTCAAGATGGTGAAGAAGAACAAGGGCGTCGAGCTGGAGCTGCTCTCCGTCCCGCTGGACGACCCCAAGACGTACGAGATGCTCTGCCGCGGTGACACGCTCGGCGTGTTCCAGTTCGACGGCGGCCCGATGCGCTCGCTGCTGCGGCTGATGAAGCCCGACAACTTCGAGGACATTTCCGCCGTCTCGGCCCTGTACCGCCCGGGCCCGATGGGCATGGACTCGCACACCAACTACGCGCTGCGCAAGAACGGCCTCCAGGAGATCACCCCGATCCACCCGGAGCTGGAGGAGCCCCTCAAGGAGGTCCTCGGCCTCACCTACGGCCTGATCGTCTACCAGGAGCAGGTGCAGAAGGCCGCCCAGATCATCGCCGGGTACTCCCTCGGCGAGGCCGACATCCTCCGCCGCGTCATGGGCAAGAAGAAGCCCGAGGAGCTGGCGAAGAACTTCGTGCTCTTCCAGGAGGGCGCGAAGAAGAAGGGCTTCTCCGACCAGGCCATCCAGGCGCTGTGGGACGTCCTGGTCCCGTTCGCCGGCTACGCCTTCAACAAGGCGCACTCCTCCGCGTACGGCCTGGTCACATACTGGACCGCCTACCTCAAGGCCAACTACCCGGCCGAGTACATGTCCGCGCTGCTGACCTCCGTGCGCGACGACAAGGACAAGTCGGCGGTCTATCTGAACGAGTGCCGGCGCATGGGCATCAAGGTGCTCCCGCCGAACGTCAACGAGTCCGAGGCGAACTTCGCGGCCCAGGGCGACGACGTGATCCTCTTCGGCCTCACCGCGGTCCGCAACGTCGGCCAGAACGTCGTCGACTCGATCATCCGGTGCCGCAAGGCCAAGGGGAAGTACTCCTCCTTCCCCGACTACCTCGACAAGGTCGACGCGGTCGTCTGCAACAAGCGCACCACCGAATCGCTGATCAAGGCCGGCGCGTTCGACGAGATGGGCCACACCCGCAAGGGCCTGATGGCGCACTACGAGCCGATGATCGACAACGTCGTCCAGGTCAAGCGCAAGGAGGCCGAGGGGCAGTTCGACCTCTTCGGCGGCATGGGCGACGACAGCGCGGACGAGGGCCCCGGCTTCGGTCTGGACGTGGAGTTCTCCGACATCGAGTGGGACAAGACCTACCTCCTCGCCCAGGAGCGGGAGATGCTCGGCCTCTACGTCTCCGACCACCCGCTCTTCGGGCTGGAGCACGTGCTGTCCGACAAGGCGGACGCCGCCATCGCCCAGCTCACCGGCGGCGACTACTCCGACGGCTCGATCGTCACCATCGGCGGCATCATCTCCGGCCTCCAGCGCAAGATGACCAAGCAGGGCAACGCCTGGGCCATCGCCACCGTCGAGGACCTGGCCGGCTCCATCGACTGCATGTTCTTCCCGGCGACCTACCAGCTGGTGTCCACCCAACTCGTCGAGGACACCGTGGTGTTCGTCAAGGGCCGCCTCGACAAGCGCGAGGACATCCCGCGGCTGGTCGCCATGGAGATGATGGTCCCCGACCTCTCGGAGGCCGGCACCAACGCCCCGGTGACGATCACCATTCCGACGGTGAAGGTCACCCCGCCGATGGTCGAGAAGCTCGGTGAGGTGCTCAGCAGCCACCGCGGCTCGACGGAGGTGCGGATCAAGCTCCAGGGAGCGCGCAAGACCACCGTGCTGCGGCTGGACCGGCACCGGGTCACGCCCGACCCGTCCCTGTTCGGCGATCTCAAGGTGCTGCTCGGTCCGTCCTGCCTGGCGGGCTGACGCCGGAGCGAGTTACCCCGAGGGGCGCGTCCGCCGTGGACGCGCCCCTCAACTTCTCTGCGCCATATGTCAGTTGTGACCGAAGCGCCGCTCGCGGTTCTTGCGGGCGAGGTCGCCGGGAGTGGCTCCGGTGGACCGCGTCTGGGCTTCCATGGCCGACTTGTGGGCGTCCTGCTGGCCGCGCTCGGCCGCGGAAGCCTTCTGCTGACTTCGGTTCTGCTTCTTGTCCTTGGCCATGACCGTTGCCTCCTGAGGGGGAATCTGGGATCGGGGCCGGGACCAGACTTACACGCCGGACAGAAGCCTGCATTTCGGGCAATTACCCTGCGTAATACGGTCGATCACACGCTGTACCCGGGATCCCCGCCGAATCCGCCACGCCGATGATCGAGTTCGGACAGATAACGCCCGTACGGTCGGGCAGACTCGAAGAGAACTCGTGCCACGGGCCGAGCCGGGGGGCGACCGGACTTCAGCACCTCAGGAAGAGGGTGGAACGTGGATCGCTGTGTCGTCCTCGTGGACGCCGGGTATTTGCTCGGCGCCGCCGCGAGCCTGCTCGCCGGAGAGCCCGCACGTTCCCGGATCACGGTCGATCACGCCGCCCTCATCCAGGGACTGCGCCAGCGCGCCGAGGCGGACACCGAACGTCCGCTGCTGCGGATCTACTGGTTCGACGGCGCCCCGGACCGCGTCCCCCAGCCCGAGCACCGCCGGCTGCGGGTGATGCCCCGGGTCACCGTCCGGCTGGGCGCCCTGACCCGTAGCGACGGCCGCTGGGCGCAGAAGGGCGTGGACGCCGCGATGCACGCCGAGCTGACCGAGCTCGCCCGTAACCGCGCCTGTTCCGACATCGTCCTGGTGACCGGCGACGGTGATCTGCTGCCGGGCCTGATGTCGGCGAAGGAGCACGGCGTCGCCGTCCACCTGTGGGCCGTCCAGGCCGCGGACGGCGACTACAACCAGTCCGAGGACCTGGTCGCCGAGGCCGATGAGCGCCGGGTGCTCGACCGCAGCTGGATCACCCGTGCGGTGCGCGCCAAGGAGCTCGGCGGGCCCTGCGCCTCGCCGCCCGCGCCCCGCCCCGAGATCGCCGCGATCCTCTCCGCGCCGCTGCCCGAGTCCGCGGTGGCGGCGGCCGCGGCGGCAGCGGCCTCCTCCGGCGGCCCGGAGTCCGGCGTCCGCGGCCACGAGGGCAACGGCGCGGTCAACGGGTCCGGGCACGGCACGGCCGCCGACGGTGTCCGGGCGGCCGGCGCCGAGCCGGGCTCCACCGCCGGGAAGGGCGTTCCCACCCCCAAGGACCTCGCCGGACTCGGCCGGGACCGCGCCGCCGGCCAGGGCGCGGCCGGCAACGGCACCCAGTCCCCGGCCGGCGCCACCCTGCGCTGGTCCTCCGACAAGGGCTGGGTCGAGCGCGGCGGCCCGCTGGGGGAGCCCGCCGAGACCGCCGGCCTGCCCACCCTCGCCCAGCTCACCAGCGCCGAGCAGCGCTGGGCCGACCGCGAGGAGGACATCACCGCGGTCGGCGGCGACCCCTTCGAGGTCGGCCAGGTCTTCGCCCGCCGCTGGACCGAGCGGCTCTCCGACACGGTCCACCTCCAGCAGCTGTCCACCGAGTACCCGCGCATCCCGCACCGCATCGACGGCGAACTGCTGCGCTACGCCGCCCGGTTCGGGCTGCTCGCCCACAAGGACGACCAGATCGACGAGCACGACCGCTACGCGATCCGGGCCGGGTTCTGGCGCGAGGTCGATCTGCGGACGGCCGCCGAGCACGCCCCGGCCGGCGACTGACCTGCGCCCGCCGCCCCGATCCCGGCTCGCCCCCGGGTGCCCCGCGGGCCGGGGACGGCCCGGGGACGCGTACCCTCGTAGCTCGTGAGGACGGGCGCAACACAGGCGGAGCGCGGCGGGCCGGTGTGCGCCGTGCGGGACCTGGTCAAGACGTACCCCGCGATGCGCGGGCGCCGCGGTGCGGCACAGGCGCCCGCCGTACGGGCCAACGACGGCATCACCCTGGACGTACGCCGCGGCGAGATCTTCGGGCTGCTCGGCCCCAACGGCGCCGGCAAGTCCACCCTGGTCCGCCAGCTGACCGGGCTGCTGCGCCCGGACTCCGGCAGCATCGCCGTACTGGGCCACGACCTGGTGCGCCACCCGGAGCGGGCCGCCCGGCTGCTCGGCTACCTGGGGCAGGAGTCCACCGCCCTGGACGAGATGACGGTCGCCCTCGCCGTGGAGACCACCGGCCGGCTGCGCGGCCTGGCCACCCGTGCGGCGCGCGCCGAGCGGGACGCGGTGGTCGAGGAACTGGGCCTCACGGACCTCGCGGGCCGGGCGCTGAAGAAGCTGTCCGGCGGGCAGCGGCGGCTGGCCTGCGTCGCCACCGCGCTGATCGGTGAGCGTCCGCTGCTGGTGCTGGACGAGCCCACCACCGGCATGGACCCGGTCGCGCGGCGCGCCGTGTGGGCCGCGGTGGACCGGCGCCGGGCGGAGCGCGGTGCGACGGTGGTGCTGGTGACCCACAACGTGCTGGAGGCCGAGAGCGTGCTCGACCGGGTCGCGGTGATCGACCGCGGCCGGGTGATCGCCTGCGACACGCCCGGCGGACTGAAGGACAGGGTGAGCGACGAGGTCCGGCTGGAGCTGGTCTGGCGCGACCGCCCGCCGCTGGACGTCCCCGAGGTGGCCGCCCTGGAACCGGCCGCCCGTGTCTCCGGCCGCCGCTGGACCCTGCGTCTGCCCGCCGACCGGGCGCGCGCCGCCGTCGCCGCGGTCACCGGGGGCCCCGCCTTCGCGGCCCTCGACGACTTCACCCTGGCCACGCCGAGCCTGGAGGACGTCTACCTGGCGCTGGGCGGCCGGGGCGAGGGACTGGTGAAGGCGTGAGCGGGTGCGGCGGCCGGCTGAACGCGGGTGGGGGCCGGGGACGTATCGCACATCGGGGACGGAAAGAGGAAGGCCGGGTGGCAGCGTGAGTGTCGTTTCCGCGCAGGCGGTGGCCGGGGCGTCCCCGGGCGCCGAGATGTGGCCCGAGGACGGGGCCGCCCCGCTGGCACCGCGCGCCCGCTTCGGCCCGGCGCTCGGCGCCGTCTACCGCGCCCAGCTCTCCCGGGCCCGGGTCGCCCGGATCCCGCTGCTGTTCGTCGCCACCTTCCAGTCCATCGGGATCATGGTCCTGCTGCGCGGGGTCGTGGACGGCGGTGACCCGGCGCGGTCCGTGGTCTCCGGCTCCAGCGTCCTGGTCGTCGCCTTCGTGGCGCTCAACCTGCTCGCCCAGTACTTCGGCCAGCTGCGGGCCGGCGGCGGACTCGACCACTACGCGACGCTGCCCGTGCCGCCGGCCGCGGTGGTGCTCGGCGCGGCCGGCGCGTACGCCTCCTTCACCGTGCCCGGGACGATCGTCACCGCCGTCACCGGCTGTGTGCTCTTCCAGCTGCCGATGGCCAACCTCTGGGTGCTGGCCGCCGTCCTCCCGCTCGCCGGGGCCGCGCTGGCCGGCCTGGGCGCGGCCCTCGGGCTGCTCGCCCCGCGCCCCGAACTCGCCACGCTCTGCGGCCAGTTGGGCATGTCGGCGGCACTGCTGCTGGGCGTGCTGCCGGCCGGGCGGATGCCCGAGGTGGTGGGCTGGGCGCGCGATCTGCTGCCGTCGACCTACGGCGTGGAGGCGCTGGCCCGTAGCTTCGACCCGCACCCGGACTGGGCCGCGGTCGCCGCCGACCTGGGCGTCTGCGCGGCCGTCGGCGTGCTCTCGCTGGCCGTCGCGACCTGGGCCTACCGGCGGGCGGCGGCCCGATGAGCGCCGCCGCCACCCCGAACGGGCGTCCTGCTTCCGGTCCCCCCGGTTCCACCTGGCACGATGACGGGGTGACCGCACCGCTGACGCCCCCCGACAACCAACCGCCCGAAGAGCCGCAGCACCCCGAGGCCGCGCCCGCGGGCCACGGCAGCGCCGCCGAGCACGGCGGTCTGCTCGGCCCCGACCCGGGCCGGGAGCTGCGCGAGGCCGCGCTGATCGCGCTCGGGGTCGCGGTGAGCGGCGTCCTGCTGGGTGTGGTGTGGAACTGGCTCGCCCCGCACGTCCCGCTGATCGCGGACACCCGCAACGTCTACCTCAAGAACACCGAGGGCGAGGAGGCCATCGGTGCCGACGGCACCTTCGTCCTGCTGTCGCTGGCCTTCGGTGTCGTCACCACGGCGGCGGTCTTCCTCTTCCGTCGGCGCGGCGGGATCCCGCTGGTCGCGGCACTGGTCCTGGGCGGGCTGCTCGGCGCGGCACTGGGCTGGCTGACCGGCATGTGGCTGGGCCCCACCGCGGACGTGGTCGCGCACGCCAAGCAGGCCGGCCCCGGCGTGACCTTCGACGGTCCGCTGCGCCTTCAGGCCAAGGGGGCGCTGCTGGCCTGGCCGATCGCCGCGATGCTGACGCAGCTGGCGCTGACCGGGCTGTTCGGCCCGCGTGACCCGGAACCGGAGCTCCCGGACTGGTCCGGCCACCACGACGGCCCGCCCGGCGCCGAAGCGCGCCCCCACGGCCCCCACGGGCAGGAACCGCCGCCCGCGGGCTGAGCCACGCCCCGCCCCGGCTGACCGGGGCACCCCGGGGCGGCCGCCACACCGGGCCGCCCCGTCGCGGCCGCGCGCGAGGGCCCCTCAGGCCCGGGCGATGGGCGCCAGCCGCGCCCCCGTCAGCGCCACCAGGTCCGCCGGCGACAGCTCGACCTCCAGCCCGCGCCGCCCCGCCGAGACGCACACCGTCGGCCGGCCCTCGGCCGAGGCGTCCACGACCGTCGGCAGCCGCTTGCGCTGCCCGAGCGGCGAGATCCCACCGCGGACGTAGCCCGTACTGCGCTCGGCCGCCGCCGGATCGGCCATCGCGGCGCGCTTGCCGCCCACCGCGGCCGCCAGCGCCTTGAGGTCCAGAGACCCGGACACCGGCACCACCGCGACCGTCAGGGTCCCGTCGACCTCGGCCAGCAGGGTCTTGAAGACCTGGTCGGGCGAGACACCGAGCGCCTCGGCGGCCTCCTCGCCGTACGAGGCGGCGGCCGGGTCGTGCTCGTAGGAGTGGGTGGTGAAGCGGACGCCCGCCTCGGTGAGGGCGACCGTCGCGGGGGTGCCGACGGACTTCCTGGACTTCTTCGCCAACGTCTTCGTGCCTCGCGTCAGGGGGCTGATCAGTTCGGGCTGGTCGGCTGCCGGGTCAGGTCCACGGCCGGCAGCGACGGGAGCTTACCGAGGAGGGCCGACTCGTGGCGAAGGAGTTTCAGCTCCTGCGCGAGGCGGGCCGCGGTGTCCGGCGCCTCCAGCAGCCGCTGCTTGGCGGGCACGTCCAGCACGGCCGCCGCAGCGACGAGGTACGACAGCACCGACGGGTCGGCCGGCAGGTCCTGCCCGCTCGACAGCGTCCGCTCGTTCGCCCAGGCCAGCCGCTTCTGATACGTACGGAACGCGCGCACCACACCCGAGGCCAGCGCGCCCGCGCCCGCCCCCGGCTCCTCTTCCAGCTCCTCCAGCTCGGCCATCAGATACGGGCCGGAGGCGTCCACCGACAGCAGCCGGAAGCGGGTGGTGCCGGTCGCCAGCACCTCGTAGCCGGTGTCCTCGGCGGAGGACTTCTCCCTGATGGTGGCCGCGTCCGCGATGCAGCCGACGGCGTGGAACGCCTTCACCGGGTCGTCGCCGAAGCCCGCGGCGGGCCCCTGGGCGGTCGGCGCGGTGGCGTCCGGCATGCCCTGCGCGGTGGGCGCGACCTCCCGGCCGTCGCGGATGGCGACCACGGCGAACCGGTGGTCGTCGTCGGACGCCGCGCTCAGATCGCGCATCATCGCCCGGTACCGCGCCTCGAAGACGTTCAGCGGGAGCACGAGTCCCGGGAACAGCACCGAGTTCAGCGGGAAGAGGGGGAGGCGCAGGGAGGTCACAGCCCGCAAGCCTAGACGCTGCGCTTGGCTGCTTCCCACGTGGTTGGGTTTCTCGCCGTGCTTGTTGCTCGCCGTTGCGCCTGCGGCGGGCTGGGTGGTCTGTGGGTGCGGTGACGGACCTCCGGGGCCTGTTCTGTGGACTGCTTCGCTTTACGCTCCGCTGCGCTCCGCCTTCGCTCCTTATCGAGCCCTTGGAAGCGAAGCCCACAGAACAGGCCCCTCCGGCCCGTCCCCTCCCGTTGGGGAGAAAGTTGAAGGCCGGTGGGGGCGGGCGTCTTACGGACGCTCGCCCCCACCGGCCTTTGTCTATCCACTCACGGGAGGGGCTGGACCGGAGGACGAAGTCTGGAGGGCCGGCACCGCACCCGACCACCCACGCCCGCCGCAGGCGTAACGGCGAGAAACCACCACGGCGCCGCAGACAACAACGTGGGAACTACTGCCGCCGCAACAGGCGAGAGGCGCCCGCCGCCACCGTCGTGGCCAGTACCCAGCCCGCCATGATGAGGATGGCCGCCACCCATTGCGCGGTGCCGCCCGGTTTCCAGGCGGTGTCCTGGTTGAGGTCGATGACCGGCAGCAGCAGGTCCAGGGAGTAGAGGTACGGGTTCCACGGGGGTGCCTCGCCCACTTTGAGGGGTGGGGGTGGGGACGTGGAGAAGTAGAGCGTGCCGATGGCCCAGAGGATCGCCATCCACACCGCGGCCCGTCCGGGGCGGTAGCCGTACGCCACCGTCCAGTCCTGGAGGAAGCCCCACGCCTTCGCCGCGAGCGGCAGGGTCTCGCGGCGGCGCCGCTGCTTGGCCAGCAGCACCTCGCGGGCGTCGGAGTCCTCACCGCTGGCGCGCAGCGAGGTGGCCAGCATCTCGTAGGGCTCGGGCGCGTACTCGGGGGTCGCCGCGGCCACCCACTGGAGCCGCTGCGCGAGCGGGAAGTGACCGCGCGGGATGAGCGTCTCGTACGCGAAGCCGGCCATCCACAGCCCGCCGAGCCCCGGCCAGCTGGCCGACTTGTCGACGAGGTTGACGACCCGGGCGCCGGAGAGGATCACCCGGCCGCGCTGCGGCCGCTCGCCGAGGAAGCGCAGCTCGGGCGTCTGTATCCGGCGCAGCGACAGCTCCTGGTCGGACTCCATCACGAAGCGGGCGTGCTCCAGGTCGACGGCGTCGCCGAACCGCCCGTCGTCCAGCCGCATCCCGCCCTCGCACTCGAAGCGCTGCATCCGGGTGCCGCGCGAGGGCGTGGTGGAGATGCCGTACGGGGGAGTGACGGTGCTGGAGAAGGGGGAGTTCGCCAGGCCCGCGGCGGTGAGGTAGAGGGTGCGCTCGACGGTCAGCTGCGGGGCGTTCAGCGCCCGGCGGCCGAAGGGGTTGCTCAGGTGGCTGCCGCGCAGGCTCAGCGACACCCCGACGGTGGCGCCGCGCAGCGACAGCTCGCCGTACGACTCCAGCATCTCGGCCTGGAGGTCCTGGGCGACGGTCAGTCCGTCCGCCATGATTGACCGGCCCTGCCGGTCCTTGTGCACCACCGTCTGATTGAGCATCAGGTCGGTGCCGATGTGCGCGTCGGTGAGCCGGATGCCGGACTGCACCACGCAGCGCGGCAGATGGAGATCGCCCTCGGTGTGCAGGCGGGCCGCCTCCAGCCGCGGCAGCGCGCAGTTCACCATCCGCAGTGTGGTGAACCGGCTCTCCGGAAGCACCACCTCCGCCTCGAAGCGGCAGTCACGCAGTTCCACGAATGGCTTGATCGTGCCGCCCGCCACGTCCAGCGTGTCCGTGATGTACGCGCCGATCAGCTTGAGCGCCGACACCCGGCCCGGCTGCGCCGGCGGGCCGTCGAGCAGCAGCAGCGCCACCACCCGCGCCCGCACCCGCCGCTCGGGGCCCCACAGGTGCTGCCCGTGCGGATCGTCGCGGCCGGGGTCGCCGGTGTGCAGGTCGCAGGTGCTGCCGTTGCGGAATGCCTGCCACATGCTCCATTCCGCCGATGTCAGTCGCAGGTCGGCGGGCGCATCGCCGTCCCTGAGCTCCGTCACTGTGTCCCCCTTGCCGTCCCTCGGTGAGCCGGGGCGCGTGTCGCAACCTGTTCGGACGCACTTCGCGCGTGGTCTGCGCGCGAGCCGCGCACGTCCCTCAGGTCTCCCCGTACGCCGCTACGTGGCCCTTGCCCGCCCCGTGACTGCTTGAACACGCGTGGTCAGGGCCAACTCCGGTCAACTTCGCGGGGTCCGGTGACGGGCTGTCCGTACCCTGCGTCGCTGTGTATCACTGAGTGATACGGCCGCTCGGCGCCGGGAGCGGGTCTGAGACACTGGGGGCGTGATCTCCCGAATCGATCTGCGCGGTGCCGCCCTCCCCGAGGGTGGCGCCCTGCGAGACCTGCTGCCCCGTGCCGAGTTCGACGTGGAAGCCGCCCTGGAGAAGGTGCGGCCCATCTGCGAGGACGTACGCCATCGCGGCACCGCGGCGCTGATCGAGTACGCGCGGCGGTTCGACGGCGTCGAGATCGAGCGGGTGCGGGTGCCCGCCGAGGCCCTGCGCAGCGCCCTCGACGCGCTGGACCCGGCGGTGCGGGCCGCCCTGGAGGAGTCCATCCGGCGCGCCCGGATCGTCCACCGCGAGCAGCGCCGCACGGACGTCACCACCAAGGTCGTCCCCGGCGGCACGGTCACCGAGCGCTGGGTCCCGGTCGAGCGGGTGGGGCTGTACGTTCCCGGTGGCCGCTCGGTCTACCCCTCGTCCGTCGTCATGAACGTCGTCCCCGCCCAGGAGGCCGGCGTCGCCTCGCTCGCCGTCACCTCCCCGCCGCAGAAGGACTTCGGCGGCCTGCCGCACCCGACGATCCTGGCGACCTGCGCCCTGCTGGGCGTGGACGAGGTCTACGCCGCCGGCGGCGCCCAGGCCATCGCGATGTTCGCGTACGGCACCGACGAGTGCCTGCCCGCCAACCTCGTCACCGGCCCCGGCAACATCTACGTCGCCGCCGCCAAGCGCCTGCTCAAGGGCCGGATCGGCATCGACTCCGAGGCCGGGCCCACCGAGATCGCGATCCTCGCCGACGACACCGCCGACCCGGTGCACCTCGCCGCCGACCTGATCAGCCAGGCCGAGCACGACCCGATGGCCGCCGCGGTCCTGGTCACCGACTCCGTCGAGCTGGCCGAGAAGACCGAGAAGGAGCTGGAGCCGCAGATCGCGGCCACCCGGCACGTCGACGACCGGATCGTCCCGGCGCTGTCCGGCCGGCAGTCGGCCGTCGTCCTCGTCGACGGCATCGACGAGGGCCTTCGCGTGGTGGACGCGTACGGCGCCGAGCACCTGGAGATCCAGACCGCCGACGCCTCGGCCGTCGCCGCCCGGGTGCGCAACGCCGGCGCGGTCTTCGTCGGCCCGTACGCCCCGGTCTCGCTGGGCGACTACTGCGCGGGGTCCAACCACGTCCTGCCCACCGGTGGTTGCGCCTGCCACTCCTCCGGCCTGTCCGTGCAGTCCTTCCTGCGGGGCATCCATGTCGTCGACTACACCCGCGACGCGCTGGCCGAGGTCGCCCACCATGTGGTGACCCTCGCCGAGGCGGAGGACCTCCCGGCGCACGGCGCGGCGATCAAGGCAAGGTTCGACTGGAAGGTTCCCGGCAGCAAGTGACCGGTATCGACGATCTCCCCATCCGGGACGAGCTGCGCGGCAAGTCCCCGTACGGCGCCCCTCAGCTCGACGTGCCCGTACGCCTGAACACCAACGAGAACCCCTATCCGCTGCCCGAGCCGCTGGTCCGGCGGATCGCCGAGCGGGTCACCGAGGCGGCCCGCGAGCTCAACCGCTACCCCGACCGGGACGCGGTCGAGCTGCGCACCGAGCTGGCCCGCTACCTCAGCCGCACCGGTGGCCACACGGTCACCAAGGAGCAGGTCTGGGCGGCCAACGGCTCCAACGAGGTCATCCAGCAGCTGCTGCAGACCTTCGGCGGACCGGGCCGCACGGCCCTCGGCTTCGAGCCGTCGTACTCGATGCACGGGCTGATCTCGCGCGGCACGGGCACCGGCTGGATCTCCGGCCCGCGCAACGACGACTTCACCATCGACGTCGAGGCGGCGCGGGCGGCCATCGCCGCGCACCGCCCCGATGTGCTCTTCATCTGCTCGCCGAACAACCCCACCGGCACGGCCGTCGACGCGGACACGGTGCTCGCCCTGTACGAGGCCGCGCAGGCCGCCGGGCCCGGCCCCGCCGGGGCGCTGGTGGTGCTCGACGAGGCGTACGGCGAGTTCAGCCACCGCCCCTCGCTGCTGCCGCTGATCGAGGGCCGCCCCAACCTGGTGGTCTCCCGGACGATGTCCAAGGCGTTCGGCGCCGCCGGGCTGCGGCTGGGCTATCTCGCCGCCGACCCCGCCGTGGTCGACGCCGTCCAGCTCGTCCGGCTGCCGTACCACCTCTCGTCCGTCACCCAGGCCACCGCGCTGGCCGCGCTGGAGCACACCGATACCCTGCTGAAGTACGTCGAGCAGCTCAAGGCCGAGCGGGACCGCCTGGTCACCGAGCTGCGGACGATCGGCTGCGAGGTCACCCCCTCCGACGCCAACTTCGTGCAGTTCGGCCGCTTCGAGGACTCCCACGCCGCCTGGCAGGCGATCCTCGACCAGGGCGTGCTGGTCCGTGACAACGGCGTACCGGGCTGGCTGCGGGTCACCGCCGGCACCCCGGCCGAGAACGACGCGTTCCTCGACGCGGTTCGCACGCTGTTCAAAGAACGCAGCTTGAAGGAGAACGAGCGATGACCCGCGTAGGACGCGTGGAGCGCACAACGAAGGAAACGTCCGTGCTCGTCGAGATCGACCTCGACGGCAGGGGAGACGTCGACGTCGCGACAGGGGTCGGCTTCTACGACCACATGCTCGACCAGCTCGGCCGGCACGGCCTGTTCGACCTCAAGGTCAAGACGGACGGCGACCTGCACATCGACACCCACCACACCATCGAGGACACCGCCCTCGCGCTGGGTGCCGCCTTCAAGCAGGCGCTCGGCGACAAGACCGGCATCTACCGCTTCGGCAACTGCACCGTCCCGCTGGACGAGTCGCTCGCCCAGGTGACCGTCGACCTCTCCGGTCGCCCCTACCTGGTGCACACCGAGCCGGAGAACATGGCGCCGATGATCGGCACCTACGACACGACGATGACCCGGCACATCTTCGAGTCCTTCGTCGCGCAGGCCCAGATAGCGCTGCACATCCACGTCCCGTACGGGCGCAACGCCCACCACATCGTGGAGTGCCAGTTCAAGGCGCTGGCCCGGGCCCTGCGCTACGCCAGCGAGCGCGACCCCCGCGCCGCCGGCATCATCCCGTCCACGAAGGGCGCGCTGTGAGCGACGCACGCGCGGCCGCCGGGCCGCAGACGACCACGATGCCCGCACCTCTGCGCCGCGCAGGCGGAGATGGGGGTGCCCCCGGACGGAGTCTGGGGGAGAACCGGAGGGTGCTGTGAACGGCCTGTCGACCGTCTTTATCCTGCTCGGCCTCTTCCTCCTCGGCGGCGTCTACTCCTTCTGGAAGCAGCAGTTGCCCAAGAGCCTGCTCGTGCTGCTGTCCGTCGGCTCGGCGATGTGCCTGGCCGCCGGCGTGCTGCGGCTGGAGGTCTGGAATTGACCACCGCACCCCGTAAGAAGGTCGTCGTCCTCGACTACGGCTTCGGCAACGTCCGCTCCGCCGAGCGCGCCCTGGCGCACGTCGGCGCCGACGTGGAGATCACCCGCGACTTCGACCGGGCGATGGCCGCCGAGGGCCTGCTGGTCCCCGGCGTCGGAGCCTTCGCCGCCTGCATGCGCGGCCTGAAGGAGGCCCGCGGCGACTGGATCGTCGGCCGCCGGCTGGCCGGCGGCCGCCCGGTCATGGGCATCTGCGTCGGCATGCAGATCCTCTTCGGCCGGGGCATCGAGCACGGCGTGGAGACCGAGGGCCTCGACGAGTGGCCCGGCACGGTCGGCCCGCTCAAGGCGGACATCGTGCCGCACATGGGCTGGAACACCGTCGACGCCCCCGAGGGCTCCACGCTCTTCGCCGGCCTGCCCGCCGACGCCCGCTACTACTTCGTGCACTCCTACGCGGTGCACGACTGGGAGCTGGAGACCGGCAACCCGCACATGGCCCCGCCGAAGGTCACCTGGGCCACCCACGGCCGGCCGTTCGTGGCCGCGGTCGAGAACGGCCCGCTGTGGGCCACCCAGTTCCACCCCGAGAAGTCCGGCGACGCCGGCGCCCAGCTCCTGACCAACTGGATCAACACCCTGTGAGCCCCCTGATGCCGAAGCTCGAACTCCTCCCCGCCGTCGACGTCCGCGACGGCCAGGCCGTCCGCCTCGTCCACGGCGAGTCCGGCTCCGAGACCTCCTACGGCGACCCGCTGGAGGCGGCCCTGGCCTGGCAGCGGGCCGGCGCCGAGTGGCTGCACCTCGTCGACCTCGACGCCGCCTTCGGCACCGGCGACAACCGTGCGCAGATCGCCGAGGTCGCCCGGTCCATGGACATCAAGGTGGAGCTGTCCGGCGGCATCCGCGACGACGACACCCTCGCCGCCGCGCTCGCCACCGGCTGCCGCCGGGTCAACCTCGGCACCGCCGCGCTGGAGACCCCCGAGTGGGTCGCCAAGGTCATCGCCGAGCACGGCGACCAGATCGCGGTCGGCCTGGACGTGCGCGGCACGACGCTGCGCGGCCGCGGCTGGACCCGGGACGGCGGCGACCTCTACGAGACACTGGCCCGCCTGGACTCCGAGGGCTGCGCCCGCTACGTCGTCACCGACATCAACAAGGACGGCACCCTCCAGGGCCCCAACCTGGAGCTGCTCAGGAACGTCTGCGCCGCCACCGACCGCCCGGTCGTCGCCTCCGGCGGTGTCTCCTCGCTCGACGACCTGCGGGCGCTGGCCACGCTGGTGCCGGCGGGCGTCGAGGGCGCGATCGTCGGCAAGGCGCTCTACGCCAAGGCGTTCACGCTGGAAGAGGCGCTGGAAGCCGTCTCCTCATGAGCGGCGGCGTACGGCGCGTCACCTCCGCGGCGCCGCGGGCCGAGGATCCCTGGGCGGACGCCTTCGGCCGCTCCCGGGCGGTGGAACTCCCCAACGGCCTGGTGCTGGTCTCCGGTTGCGCCTCCGTCGTCGACGGACAGGTCGCCGACGGGGGCCCGTACGAGCAGGCGGTCACCGCCTTCGGCGTCGCGCTGGCGGTGCTGGAGGAGGTCGGCCTCGGCCGTGACGACGTCGTGCGCACCCGTATGTACCTGACCCACGCGCGGGACGTCGACGAGGTCGGGCGCGCCCACAAGGAGCTGTTCGACGCCGTCCGCCCCGCCGCATCCATGATCATCGTCTCCGGCTTCGTGGACCCGCGCCTGGTCGTCGAGGTAGAGGTCGAGGCGTACAGAAAGGCCCCCCAGTCATGACACTGGCCGTACGAGTCATCCCCTGCCTGGACGTCGACAACGGCCGGGTCGTCAAGGGCGTCAACTTCCAGAACCTGCGGGACGCGGGCGACCCCGTCGAGATGGCGAAGGTCTACGGGGACGAGGGCGCCGACGAGCTGACGTTCCTCGACATCACCGCCTCCTCCGGCAATCGCGAGACCACCTACGACGTGGTGCGCCGCACCGCCGAACAGGTCTTCATCCCGCTCACCGTCGGCGGCGGCGTGCGCACCCCCGAGGACGTCGACAAGCTGCTGCGGGCCGGTGCCGACAAGGTCGGCGTCAACACCGCGGCGATCGCCCGCCCCGAGGTGATCCGGGAGATCGCCGAGCGGTTCGGCAGCCAGGTCCTGGTCCTCTCCGTCGACGCCCGCCGCACCGACGCCGGGACCCCGTCCGGGTACGAGGTCACCACCCACGGCGGCCGCCGCGGCACCGGCATCGACGCCGTCGAATGGGCCCACCGCGCCGCCGAGCTGGGCGCCGGCGAGATCCTGCTGAACTCCATGGACGCCGACGGCACCAAGGACGGCTACGACGTCGCGATGATCGAGGCGGTGCGCAAGCACGTCACCATCCCGGTGATCGCCTCCGGCGGCGCCGGCAAGCTCGCCGACTTCGCCCCGGCGGTCGCCGCGGGCGCCGACGCGGTGCTGGCCGCCTCCGTCTTCCACTTCGGCGACCTGCGGATCTCCGAGGTCAAGGGCGCCCTGCGCGAGGCGGGGCACCCGGTCCGCTGACCGCGGCGCCCCGCCCGGCCGGGCCGCTCAGCGGCCCCGGCGGGCCGCCCGGACGAACTCGCGGTTCATCTTCGTGATGCTGAACAGCGGGATCCCCTTGGGGCAGGCGGTGGCGCACTCGCCGGCGAGGGTGCAGCCGCCGAAGCCCTCCTCGTCCATCTGCGTCACCATGCCGAGCACCCGGCTCTCGCGCTCGGGGGCGCCCTGCGGCAGCACGCCCAGGTGGTTGACCTTGGCGGAGGTGAAGAGCATCGCCGCCCCGTTGGGGCAGGCCGCCACGCACGCCCCGCAGCCGATGCACTCGGCGTGCTCGAAGGCGAAGTCCGCGTCGGGCTTGGGCACCGGCGTGGCGTGCGCCTCGGGGGCCGCTCCGGTGGGCGCGGTGATGTAGCCGCCGGCCTGGATGATCCGGTCGAAGGCGGAGCGGTCGACGACCAGGTCCTTGACGACGGGGAAGGCCGCGGCCCGCCAGGGCTCGACGTCGATGGTGTCGCCGTCCTCGAAGGACCGCATGTGCAGCTGGCAGGTGGTGGTCCGCTCGGGGCCGTGCGCCTCGCCGTTGATGACCAGCGAGCAGGCGCCGCAGATCCCCTCGCGGCAGTCGTGGTCGAAGGCGACCGGGTCCTCGCCCTTGAGGATCAGCTCCTCGTTGAGGGTGTCGAGCATCTCCAGGAAGGACATGTCGGAGGAGACGCCGTCCACCTCGTACGTGGACATGGCGCCTTCGGCGCCGGCGTTCTTCTGGCGCCAGACGCGCAGGGTGAGCCTCATGCGTAGCTCCGCTGGGTGGGGTGGACGTACTCGAAGACCAGGTCTTCCTTGTGCAGGACGGGGGAGGCGCCGGTGCCGGTGAACTCCCAGGCGGCGGCGTAGGAGAACTCCTCGTCCCGGCGGGCCGCCTCGCCGTCCGGCGTCTGGGACTCCTCGCGGAAGTGGCCGCCGCAGGACTCGTCGCGGTGCAGCGCGTCGAGGCACATCAGCTCGGCCAGCTCCAGGTAGTCGACGATGCGGTTGGCCTTCTCCAGGGACTGGTTGAACTCCTGGCCGGTGCCGGGCACCTTGATGCGGCGCCAGAACTCGTCCCGGATCTGCGGGATGCGGTCGAGCGCCTTGCGCAGGCCCGCGTCGCTGCGGGCCATCCCGCAGAACTCCCAGATCAGCGCGCCGAGTTCGCGGTGGAAGGAGTCCGGGGTGCGGTCCCCGTCGACGGCGAGCAGCAGGTTCAGCCGGTCCTCGGTCTCGGCCAGCACCTCCTGGACGACGGGGTGCCCGGCGGTGACCTCGTCCGTGTGCGGGTTCCGCGCCAGGTAGTCGTTGATCGTCGAGGGCAGGACGAAGTAGCCGTCGGCGAGGCCCTGCATCAGGGCGGAGGCGCCGAGGCGGTTGGCGCCGTGGTCGGAGAAGTTGGCCTCGCCGATCGCGAACAGGCCGGGGACGGTGGTCTGGAGGTCGTAGTCGACCCACAGTCCGCCCATCGTGTAATGCACGGCCGGGTAGATCCGCATCGGCACCTCGTACGGATCCTCGTCGGTGATCCGCTGGTACATGTCGAAGAGGTTGCCGTACTTCGCCTCGACGGCCTTGCGCCCCAGCCGCGCGAGGGCGTCGGCGAAGTCGAGGTACACGCCCTGGCCGCCCGGCCCCACGCCCCGGCCCTCGTCGCAGACGTTCTTCGCGGCGCGGGAGGCGATGTCGCGCGGGACCAGGTTGCCGAACGAGGGGTAGCTGCGCTCCAGGTAGTAGTCGCGCTCGTCCTCGGGGATCCGGTTCGGCGGCCGGGTGTCGCCCTTGGCCCTGGGCACCCAGATACGGCCGTCGTTGCGCAGCGACTCGCTCATCAGCGTCAGCTTCGACTGGTGGTCGCCGGTGCGCGGGATGCAGGTCGGGTGGATCTGGGTGAAGCAGGGGTTGGCGAACCAGGCGCCGCGGCGGTGCGCCCGCCAGACGGCGGTGGCGTTGGAGTTCATGGCGTTCGTCGACAGGTAGAAGACGTTGCCGTAGCCGCCGGAGGCGAGGACGACGGCGTCGGCGAAGTACGTGTCGATGCGGCCGGTGATCAGATCCCGGGCCACGATGCCGCGCGCCCGGCCGTCCACCACGATCAGGTCCAGCATCTCGGTGCGCGGATGCATCTCGACGTTCCCGGCGGCGATCTGCCGGGACAGCGCCTGATAGGCGCCGAGCAGCAGCTGCTGTCCCGTCTGGCCGCGGGCGTAGAAGGTACGGGAGACCTGGACGCCGCCGAAGGAGCGGGTGTCGAGCAGACCGCCGTACTCGCGGGCGAACGGCACGCCCTGGGCCACGCACTGGTCGATGATCTCGACGGAGATCTGCGCCAGCCGGTGGACGTTGGACTCCCGGGCGCGGAAGTCGCCGCCCTTGACGGTGTCGTAGAACAGCCGGTGGATCGAGTCGCCGTCGTTGCGGTAGTTCTTCGCGGCGTTGATGCCGCCCTGCGCGGCGATCGAGTGGGCCCGGCGCGGCGAGTCCTGATAGCAGAACTGGACCACGTGGTAGCCCTGTTCGGCGAGGGTGGCGCCGGCCGCGCCGCCCGCGAGGCCGGTGCCGACGACGATGACGGTGTGCTTGCGGCGGTTGGCCGGGTTGACCAGTTCGGCCTCGAAGCGGCGGGTGTCCCAGCGCTCGTGGATCGGCCCGGAAGGCGCCTTGCGGTCGACGGCCGGGTCCCCGGTCGCGAAGTCGGTGTAGGTCATGGTCAGCTCACCACTCCGGTCATGACGGCGACGGGTACGGAGACGAAGCCCACGGTCAGCACCAGCGCGAGGGCGTTGGCGGTGGTCTTCAGGGCGCGGTCGCGGGCACGGCTGCCGACGCCGAGGGTCTGGGCGGCGCTCCAGAAGCCGTGCCGGATGTGCAGGCCCAGCGCGAGCATCGCCACGAGGTAGATCACGTTGCCGTACCAGGTGGAGAAGGTGTCCACCACGTTCTGGTACGGGTGGCCCGGCCGGAAGCCGGCGTGCACGGTGCCGGTCGTCAGGTCGAGCAGGTGCCAGACGAGGAACAGGCCGAGGATGATCCCGCCCCAGCGCATGGTCCGCGTGGCGTAGCTCGACCGTGGCTTCCTGTGCAGGTATTTGCCGGGCCGCGCCTTGATGTCACGGCGGCTGAGCTGGTACGCGGACGTGGCGTGCGCGACGACGGCGGCGAGCAGGACCACGCGGACGAGCCAGAGCGTCCACTCCTCGTGCATGAACGGCTCGCCGACCACCCGCAGCCAGTGCGCGTAGTGGTTGAACTCGGCCGCCCCGAAGAAGATCTTCAGGTTGCCGATCATGTGGACGACCAGGTAGAGCAGCATGATCAGGCCGCTCACGGCCATCACCGTCTTCTTGCCGACGGTCGAGCCCCAGAGCGTGGCTGCGAAGGACGGCCGTCGGCCCGTCCGTGTGTCCAGTGCCATGGGTCCCGACGGTAAGGAGCCCACCCGCCATCAGTCCAAGACATGGTACGGCTCATCTCCATAGGCTCCGCCTATCGGTGCCGTACAGTCCCCCCATGCAGCTGCAGCAGCTCCGCTACTTCACCGCCGTCGCCGACACCCGCCACTTCACCCGCGCCGCCGAGCGCGAACACGTCGCCCAGCCCTCCCTCTCCCAGCAGATCCGTTCCCTGGAAAGGGAGTTGGGCGCCGAGCTGTTCCACCGCGCCCGCGGTCACATCACCCTCACCGACGCCGGCGAGACGCTGCTGCCGTTCGCCCGGCGGATCCTCGCCGACACCGAGACCGCCCGCCGAGAGGTCCAGGAGGTCGCCCAGCTGCGCCGCGGCCGGCTCCGGCTCGGCGCCCCGCCCAGCCTCTGCGCCAGCCTCGTCCCCGACGTCCTGAGCGCCTTCCACGCCACCTACCCGGGCGTCGACCTGCTCGTCACCGAGGACGGCTCGCAGGACCTCGTCCGCGCACTGGCCGACGGCGCACTCGACCTGGCCCTGATCATCACCCCGCTCCCGGTCCAGGCCCCCGCGCTGGCCACCTCCGACCTGCTGCGCGAGGAGCTGGTCGTGGTCTCGGCGCCGGACCGCCCCGCCCCGGTCGGCGGCCGCCGCACCCGCATCCGGGTCGCGGACCTCCGCGACCGCCCGCTCGCCATGTTCCGCCGCGGCTACGACCTGCGGGAATTCACCACCGCGGCGTGCCGCGCGGCCGGCTTCGAACCCACCTTCACCGTCGAGGGCGGCGAGATGGACGCCGTCCTCGGCTTCGTACGCGCCGGACTCGGCATCGCCGTCGTCCCCAGCATGGTCGCCGAGCGCTCCGGGCTGCGCGTCACCCGTTTCGCCACCCCCGGTATGCATCGCGTCATCTCCGTCGCCCACCGGGGCGACGTCTCCCCGCCCCGCGCCGCCCGCGAACTGGAGCGCATCCTCAAGGAGCACCTGGCCCCGGGGGCGTCCTGACCCCCGGGTGGCCCCGCGTGGTGCCGTGGCGGGGCGTCCCGGCCGGTCGTAGGCTGGCTGCATGTCGACCCATGCCAAGCGCGAACGGCTGCTGCTCGCCGACCTGTTGGAGAGCGCGGGCCCCGACGCGCCGACCCTGTGCGAGAACTGGACCACGCGGGAGCTGGCCGCCCATCTGGTGGTCCGCGAGCGGCGCCCCGACGCGGCCGGCGGAATCCTCGTCAAGCCGCTGGCGGCCCGCCTGGAACGGGTGCAGGCCGAATTCGCGGCCCGGCCGTACGAGGAGCTGCTCCGGCTCATCAGGACCGGCCCGCCGCGGCTCTCGCCGTTCGCCCTGAAGCCCATCGACGAGGCGTCCAACACCGTCGAGTTCTACGTCCACGCCGAGGACGTCCGGCGGGCGCAGCCGGACTGGGCGCCGCGCGAGCCGGATCCGGTCTTCGCCGACGCGCTGTGGTCGCGGATCGAGCGGATGGCCCGGGTGCTCGGACGCAAGTCCCCGGTCGGCCTGGTGCTGCGCCGGCCGGACGGCCGCACGGCGGTCGCGCACCGCGGCACCCCGGTGGTCACGGTCGTCGGGGAACCGGGCGAGCTGACCCTGTTCGCCTTCGGCCGGCAGGACGCCGCCCACGTGGAGCTGGACGGCGACAAGGACGCCGTCGCGCGGCTGATGACGGCGCAGCTCGGCGTGTGAGCCCGGCCGGGACGGGCCGCCGCGCCTGCTAGCGGCCCAGCATCACCACCGCGAGGACCACGCCCACCACCACTGCCGCCACGAACACCGCGCCCAGCACCCGCGCCGCCACCCGCGCGGCGCGGTCCGGGTCCGGCGGCGGTGGCACGGGCGGCTGCTGAGGATGCATGTCTGCAGGATGCCGCACGGCACAATGGACCCATGACCAGCAGCCGCTCCACCGCCGCCAGCTCCCTGGATCCCGCCGTCGCCGCCCGCCTCAAGCGCGGCGCCGACGGCCTGGTCCCCGCCATCGCCCAGCAGTACGACACCGGCGAGGTGCTGATGATGGGCTGGATGGACGACGAGGCGCTGCACCGCACCCTCACCACCGGCCGCTGCACGTACTGGAGCCGCAGCCGCCAGGAGTACTGGGTCAAGGGCGACACCTCGGGACACTTCCAGTACGTCAAGTCCGTGGCGCTGGACTGCGACGCCGACACCGTCCTGGTCAAGGTCGACCAGGTCGGCGCCGCCTGCCACACCGGCGACCGCACCTGCTTCGACGCGGACGTCCTGGCGACCGAGGACCACCGAGGCCAGTAGGCTCCGCTGCCATGACCACGGGAACCACCGGCACCGCCACTCCGGACCTCGACACCTTCCGCACCCTCGCCAAGGACCGGCGGGTCATCCCCGTCACCCGGCGCCTGCTCGCGGACGGCGACACACCGGTCGGGCTCTACCGCAAACTCGCCGCCGAGCGCCCCGGCACCTTCCTTCTCGAATCCGCCGAGAACGGCCGGACGTGGTCGCGGTACTCCTTCATCGGCGTCCGCAGCGCCGCCACCCTCACCACCCGCGACGGCCAGGCCCACTGGCTCGGCACCCCGCCGGTCGGCGTGCCCACCGACGGCGACCCGCTCGCCGCGCTCCGCGCCACCGTCGAGGCGCTGCACACCCCCCGCGACCTCATCGAGGGGGCGGGGCTGCCGCCGTTCACCGGCGGCATGGTCGGCTACCTCGGCTACGACATCGTGCGCCGCCTGGAGAAGATCGGCGAGCAGACCACCGACGACCTCCGGCTGCCCGAGCTGACCATGCTGCTCACCTCCGACCTCGCGGTCCTCGACCACTGGAGCGGCACGGTCCTGCTGATCGCCAACGCGATCAACCACAACGACCTCGACACCGGCATCGACGAGGCGTACGCGGACGCGGTGGCCCGCCTCGACGCCATGGCCGACGACCTCTCCCGGCCCGCGCCGCCCAGCGCCGCCGCCCTCCCGCCGTCCGAGGTCCCCCCGTACACCGCCGAGTGGGGCGACGCCGCCTTCCGGGAGGCCGTCGAGGACATCAAGGAGCGCATCCGGGCCGGCGAGGCGTTCCAGGTGGTGCCCTCCCAGCGCTTCGAAACCCCGTGCACGGCAAGCGCGTTGGACGTCTACCGCGTGCTGCGGGCCACCAACCCCAGCCCGTACATGTACCTCTTCCGCTTCGCGGGCGACGAGGCCGCCGGCCGGGCCCCGTTCGACGTGGTGGGCTCCAGCCCCGAGGCGCTGGTGAAGGTCGAGGACGGCCGGGCCATGGTGCACCCCATCGCCGGTACCCGCCCGCGAGGCGCGACGGTCCAGGAGGACCAGGCCCTCGCCGACGAGCTGATGGCCGACCCCAAGGAACGCGCCGAGCACCTGATGCTGGTCGACCTGGGCCGCAACGACCTGGGCCGGGTCTGCGAGCCGGGCAGCGTCGAGGTCGTCGACTTCATGTCCGTCGAGCGCTACAGCCACGTGATGCACATCGTCTCCACCGTCACCGGCCGGGTGGCGGCGGACCGCACCGCCTTCGACGTGCTCACCGCCTGCTTCCCCGCCGGCACCCTCTCCGGCGCCCCCAAGCCCCGCGCCCTGCAGATCATCGAGGAACTGGAGCCGACCCGGCGCGGCCTGTACGGCGGCTGCGTGGGCTACCTCGACTTCGCCGGCGACTCCGACACCGCCATCGCCATCCGCACCGCCCTGCTGCGCGACGGCACCGCCTACGTCCAGGCCGGCGCCGGCATCGTCGCCGACTCCGACCCGGTGGCCGAGGACACCGAGTGCCGCAACAAGGCGGCCGCGGTCCTCCGTGCCGTCCACACTGCCAACCACCTGGGCAGGTAACCGCCCGCCCCCGGGGTGCCACCCCCGCGCGCCGGGCCCCGCGGGCCGGTGCGCGATAGTGGTACGCGTGAGTGCCGCACCCCAGACCCGTACCGACCCCGAGCCCTCGGACGAGACCGAGCTCCCGGACGGCGCCGCGCCCCCGGGCGGCGACGCCGCCGAGGACGCGCCGGCCGGGCCCGCGCGCGGCGCGGACCGCGGCGCGCGCCGCAGCCTCGCCCTGGCCCTGCTGGCCGGCGCGGCCGGCGCGGGCCTCGCGCTGCTGGCCTCCGGCCGCATCTGGGCCCGCGGCTCCGCCCAGCTCGCCCAGGGCGAACTGCCGCGCAGCGTGACCGGCGCCGACGTGACCGGTGTACCCGGCGCCCTGGCCGTGGTCGGCCTGGCCGCGCTGGTCGCCGTCTTCGCGGTGCGCCGGGCCGGCCGGACCGCCGTCGCCGCCCTCCTCGCGCTCAGCGGCACCGGGATCGTGGCCGCCGCGCTGCTGGGGAACGCCGACACCTCCGCACTGCGCGAGAAGGCCGCCACCGCGGTCGGACTGGCCGGCGCCGATGTGCATCACGTCACGCACACCGGCTGGCCGTGGGTGGCCGCCGCCGGCGGCCTGCTGCTGCTGATCGCCGGGCTGCTGGCACTGGTCCGCGGACGCCACTGGCCTGCTATGTCGGGCCGATACGAGCGCACGCCCGGCGGCGCCCGCGGCCCGCGGCGCACCCCGCCGGCGCCCGATCTGGACCGCCCCGAGGAGATCTGGAAGTCCCTGGACCGCGGCGAGGACCCCACCCGGTAAAAGAGCCGCGCGCGGCATCGGTGACAATGGACGCCGAGGATCACCGCGCGCCCGACCCGACGCGCGAGAGCAACGAGGAGCACACATGTCGAGCAGTGGCCACGGACACACCCCCGCCGCCTGGACCGGCGTCATCATCTCGTTCATCGGCTTCTGTGTGGCCGGCGCCTTCATCGTGCTGGACAGCGTGCCCGGCTTCTGGGCCGGCATCGTGCTGATCGGCCTCGGCGCCGTGGCGGGTGGCCTGATGCGCGCGGCCGGCCTGGGCCAGGAGCCCAAGCGCTCGGCGGCGAAGCTCGCGGCCCAGGCGCAGCCCCAGGAAGGCTGAGCCCCCGCTCCCGCGGCACCGCACACCGGCTGCCGCCCCCCTGACTGACCCCGAAGGCGCCGCTTCCCGGCCCGTACGCACCCCCGGGTGCCGTACCCGCCGTCCGTGCACACCCCGTACGGAGGCCGAGAAGCCGCGCCTTCGCGCGTACCCCCGTACGCCCGTCCCGGCAGGCGCCCGCGGCCGGACGGCGGCACACTCGCCACGTGAGCGATCCCGTGGCGCAGGCCCGGCCGGACACCCGGCCCAGGGGCGGCCCGGCGCGCCGTCTCGCACCACCCCTGGGCGCCCTCGCCGCGACCGCCGCCGCGTTCGCCTACGTCGGCGCCGTCGACCCGAACCGGCCCGGCCACTACCCCGTCTGCCCCCTGCTGCACCTGACCGGGCTCTACTGCCCGGCCTGCGGGGGCCTGCGCAGCGCGCACGCCGTCGCGCACGGTGACCTCACCGCCGCACTGGGCGCCAATGCGCTCGCGGTGGCCGGGTACGCCGCCTGCGCGGTCTTCTGGGTGCTCTGGCTGGGCCGGGCCGCCCGCGGCCGCCCCACGGCGGGCCCCCGGCCACGAGCCGTCCACTGGTGGGCGCTGGCCGCGCTGCTGCTGGCCTTCACGGTCGTCCGCAACCTCCCCTTCGGCAGCGGCCTGGCACCGTGACCGGCACCCGGGTCCGCCGCCCGCGCCCGCCGGCAAGTGTCCAGGTCGTGGGACCGCGGTCCACCGGATGCGAGACCTGCACCTCATGGCGGATACCATCAGAGAGCCGGACGGGACAGCTCGTCCCCCGGGGCACTGTCCCCCTCCACCGCTCCAGAAGGAGGCCGCTCGCGTGAGTGTGCTCGACGAGATCATCGACGGGGTCCGCGCCGACCTCGCTGAGCGGCAGGCGCGCGTCACCCTCGACGAGCTCAAGGAGCGGGCCCAGAAGGCACGCCCCGCGATGGACGGTGTCGCGGCACTCAAGGGCGAGAGCGTCACGGTGATCTGCGAGGTGAAGCGCTCCAGCCCCTCCAAGGGCGCGCTCGCCGCGATCGCCGACCCCGCCGGCCTGGCCGCCGACTACGAAGCGGGCGGCGCCGCGGTCATCTCCGTCCTCACCGAGCAGCGCAAGTTCGGCGGCTCGCTGGCCGACCTGGAGGCCGTCCGGGCCCGGGTCGACATCCCCCTGCTGCGCAAGGACTTCATCGTCACCGCCTACCAGCTGTGGGAGGCCCGCGCCTACGGCGCCGACCTCGCGCTGCTGATCGTCTCCGCGCTGGAGCAGGAGGCCCTGGTCTCGCTGATCGAGCGGGCCGAGTCGATCGGGCTGACGCCGCTGGTCGAGGTGCACGACGAGGAAGAGGTCGCCCGGGCGGTGGACGCCGGCGCGAAGATCATCGGCGTGAACGCCCGCAACCTCAAGACGCTGGAGGTCGACCGCGGCAACTTCGCCCGGATCGCCCCCGAGATCCCCGACCACATCGTCAAGATCGCCGAGTCCGGTGTCCGCGGACCGCACGACCTGATCGCGTACGCCAACGACGGCGCGGACGCGGTGCTGGTCGGCGAGTCGCTGGTCACCGGCAAGGACCCCAGGACCGCGGTCGCCGACCTGGTCGCCGCGGGCTCCCACCCGGCGATCCGCCACGGCCGGTCCTGAGGACGAGGCCCAGCACCCCGCCATGACCGCCAGCGCCTCCCGCCTCCGCCGACCCGCCCCGGGCCACCGCCCCGGGCCGGCCGGCGTGCTCGCCGCGGCCGCCGGCGACGGACGGCACGCGGCACTCGGCCGCGGCTGCCGGCCGCGTGGCTGCCGGGCGCCCGCGCGGCGGGTCCGCGGGCGGCGGGTCCGCTATCACATCGGCTCGGAGCCGGGACAGATCAACGGGCGCCGATGGCGCCCGGCTGCCGCACGCTGACCGGGGACCGGACGTCCCCGGCACCCGCGTGCGCGGCAGTCATCCCCGTAGCGTGATGTCCGGAATCCGAACCGACGGGGCGATTCGCCCCGATCGAGGAGTGCGTCAGATGTCCTCCGATTTCTTCCTTCCCGACCCCGAGGGCCGGGTCCCCACCCCCGAGGGCTACTTCGGTGCCTTCGGCGGCAAGTTCATCCCCGAGGCGCTGGTCGCGGCGGTCGACGAGGTCGCCGCCGAGTACGAGAAGGCCAAGGCGGACCCCGCCTTCGCGGTCGAACTCGACGACCTGCTGGTCAACTACACCGGGCGCCCCAGCGCGCTCACCGAGGTGCCGCGGTTCGCCGAACACGCGGGCGGGGCCCGGGTGTTCCTCAAGCGCGAGGACCTCAACCACACCGGCTCGCACAAGATCAACAACGTGCTGGGCCAGGCGCTGCTCACCAAGCGGATGGGCAAGACCCGGGTCATCGCCGAGACCGGCGCCGGCCAGCACGGCGTCGCCACCGCCACCGCCTGCGCCCTCTTCGGCCTCGAATGCACCATCTACATGGGCGAGATCGACACCCAGCGGCAGGCCCTCAACGTCGCCCGGATGCGGATGCTCGGCGCCGAGGTCATCGCCGTGAAGTCCGGCAGCCGCACCCTCAAGGACGCCATCAACGAGGCGTTCCGCGACTGGGTCGCCAACGTCGACCGCACCCACTACCTCTTCGGCACGGTCGCCGGCCCCCACCCCTTCCCGGCCCTGGTCCGCGACTTCCACCGCGTCATCGGCGTCGAGGCCCGCCGCCAGCTCCTGGAGCGCGCCGGGCGGCTGCCGGACGCCGCACTCGCCTGCGTCGGCGGCGGCTCCAACGCCATCGGCCTGTTCCACGCCTTCCTCCCCGACACCGGCGTCCGCCTGATCGGCTGCGAGCCCGGCGGCCACGGCGTCGAGACCGGCGAACACGCCGCCACCCTCACCGAGGGCACCCCCGGCATCCTGCACGGCTCCCGCAGTTACGTCCTCCAGGACGAGGACGGCCAGATCACCGAGCCGTACTCGATCTCGGCCGGCCTGGACTACCCCGGCATCGGACCCGAGCACGCCTACCTCAAGGACGTCGGCCGCGCCGAGTACCGCGCGGTCACCGACGACGCGGCGATGCAGGCGCTGCGGCTGCTGTCGCAGACCGAGGGCATCATCCCGGCGATCGAGAGCGCCCACGCGCTGGCCGGAGCCCTGGAGGTCGGTCGCGAGCTGGGCCCCGACGGCCTGCTGCTGATCAACCTCTCCGGGCGCGGCGACAAGGACATGGACACCGCCGCCCGCTACTTCGGGCTGTACGACGACGACGCCGCGCAAGGGAGAGGCGCCGACGTCAACGGCGCGGTCCAGCCGACCGGTGAGGGGGAGAAGTGATGGCGGGCAACATCGAACTGCTGAACTCCGTGCTGGCCCAGGCCCGCGCGGAGAACCGCGCCGCACTCGTCGGGTACCTCCCGGCCGGCTTCCCGACCGTCGACGGCGGCATCCGGGCGATGACCGAGATGCTGGACGGCGGCTGCGACATCGTCGAGGTCGGGCTGCCGCACAGCGACCCGGTCCTGGACGGGCCGGTCATCCAGACCGCCGACGACATCGCGCTGCGCGGCGGCCTGAAGATCGTCGACGTGATCCGCACGGTCCGCGAGGTGCACGCCGCCACCGGCGCGCCGGTGCTGTGCATGACGTACTGGAACCCCGTCGACGCGTACGGCGTCGAGCGGTTCGCCGCCGACCTGGCCGAGGCGGGCGGCGCCGGCTGCATCCTGCCCGACCTCCCGGTCGAGGAGTCCGAGGTGTGGCGCAAGGCCGCCGAGCAGCACGGGCTGGCCACCGTCTTCGTGGTCGCGCCCAGCAGCCGGGACGAGCGGCTCGCCAAGATCACCGCGGCCGGCAGCGGCTTCGTCTACGCCGCTTCCCTGATGGGCGTCACCGGCACCCGCGAGTCGGTCGGCCGCGAGGCCCAGGAGCTGGTGGCACGTACGCGCGCCACCACCGAGCTGCCGGTCTGCGTCGGCCTCGGCGTCTCCACCCCCGCCCAGGCCGCCGAGGTGGCCGCCTTCGCGGACGGCGTGATCGTCGGCTCGGCGTTCGTCAAGCGGCTGCTGGTCGCCGGCGACGACCTGACGGCCGGCCTCGCCGAGGTGCGCACCCTCGCGGGTGAGCTGGCCGAGGGCGTACGCAGCCGTTCATAGGGTTACGGGCCGGGCCGGCGTCCACGGCGGCCCGGACCCTGTCGCTCGATAGGGCGAACATCGGTGCGGAGGGGTGCGACGGCACCCCTCCGCTTCGTTGTGCAGGGGCGTGAGCCAGAAGAATCATGAGGGTAAGAAAACCGCCCGCGAGCGGCTTCAGGAGCAGCGCGAGAAGGAAAAGGCGCGCTCCCGGCGCCGCCGCCAGGCGGTCGTCGCCGGGTCGGTGGTCGCGGTGCTGGCGGTCGCCGGCGGCATCGCCGTCTGGGCCACCTCCGCCGGCGGCGGCCAGAGCAGTTCCGACAACGAAACGGCCCGCCCGAGGCAGGCCGCCGGCGGCACCAAGCCGTTCATCACGGTGGGCGCGCCCGGCGCCCCGTCCACCCTCACGGTGTGGGAGGACTTCCGCTGTCCCGCCTGCCAGCAGTTCGAGACCGGCTTCCGCCCGGTGATCCACGAACTGGAGGACTCCGGCAAGCTCAAGAGCGAGTACCACCTCGTGACGATCATCGACGGCAACTCCGGCGGCAAGGGATCGCTCACCGCCGCGAACGCCGCCCTGTGCGCCCAGGACGCCGGCCGGTTCCGCGATTTCCACGACGTCCTCTACGCCAATCAGCCGCCCGAGCCGCAGGACAAGTTCGCCGACCCCCAGTACGTCCTCCAGCTGGCCGGCAAGGTCAAGGGCCTGGTGACCCCCGCCTTCACCAAGTGCGTCAAGGACGGCACCTACAACGCCTTCGTCCGCAAGTCCGGTGACGCGTTCGCCAAGTCCGGCTACCGCGGCACCCCGACGGTCCTGCTCAACGGCCAGGACCTCGCCAAGGTGAAGGGCGGCCGGATGACGCCGGCGGACCTGAAGAAGATGGTCCTGGACGCCGCCAAGGGCAAGCAGCCCGGCAAGAGCGCTTCCCCCGGGGCGAGCGCCTCACCGGGCGGCGGCGCGAGCGCCTCGCCGAAGCCCGGCGCGGCCCACCACGGCGCTGCCTCCCCGCAGAACGGGGCGGGCCACCACGGCGGCGCGTCACCGCAGGCCGGGCCCGGTCACCACGGCGCGTCCTCCGCGCACCCGGGCGCGGGTCACCACGGCGGCGCGGTGCCCGGGACCGGTGCCTCCGTGCGGACCGGCGCCTCGCCGGCGTCCTAGCCACGCTGCGTCACCGCGTGCGGACGGGGTCGTTACGCAGCCGTTGCCGGGCGGGTTGTCGCCGACCCCGCCCGGCGCGGTAGCGTCGTTCCTGCCATGGACCTCGCATTCATTCCCAGCCCGTCGGTCGGCGTCGTACATCTCGGCCCGATCCCGCTGCGCGGCTACGCGTTCTGCATCATCATCGGCGTCTTCGTCGGCGTCTGGCTCGGCAACAAGCGCTGGATCCAGCGCGGTGGCCGCTCCGGCACGGTCGCGGACATCGCCGTATGGGCCGTGCCCTTCGGTCTGGTCGGCGGCCGTCTCTATCACGTCATCACGACGTACGAACCGTATTTCGGCAAGAACGGCCACCCGCTCGACGCCTTCAAGGTGTGGGAGGGCGGCCTCGGCATCTGGGGCGCGGTCGCGCTCGGCGCGGTGGGCGCCTGGATCGGCTGCCGCCGCCGCGGCATCCCGATGCCGGCCTACGCCGACGCGCTGGCACCGGGCCTGGCGCTCGGCCAGGCGATCGGCCGCTGGGGCAACTGGTTCAACCAGGAGCTGTACGGCAAGCCGACCGATGTCCCGTGGGCGCTGAAGATCAGCTCCGACCCGGCCATCGGCCGCATCGGCGGCACCTACCACCCGACCTTCCTCTACGAGTGCCTGTGGTGCATCGGCGTCGCGGCGCTGGTGATCTGGGCCGACAAGCGCTTCCGGCTCGGCCACGGACGGGCGTTCGCGCTGTACGTCGCCGCCTACTGCGCGGGCCGCGCCTGGATCGAGTACATGCGGGTCGACGAGGCGCACCACATCCTCGGCCTGCGGCTGAACGTGTGGACCGCGCTGATCGTCTTCGTGCTGGCCGTCGTCTACCTCGTGGTCTCCGCGAAGCGGGCGCCCGGGCGGGAAGAGGTCGTCGAGCCGGGCGCGCTGGAGGAGCGTGCGGCGGCCGAGGCCGCCGCCGCGGAGAGCGCCGCGAGCGACAGCGACGCCGCCACGGAGGCCGACGGTGCCGACGGCGGTGACGGTGCCGAGGCCCCGGCCGGCAAGGCGCCCGCCGCGAAGTCCGCGGCGGAGGCCGAGGCGGAGGACGGGCCCGAGGCGGTGGACGCGGCGGCCTCGTCTGCGGACGCCGACGCCAAGCCCGCCGGAAGCGGCAGCACCAAGAAGTCCTGAGACGGCCCACGGCCGCCACGAGCGCCGGGTGGACTCGACAGCGAGTCCGCCCGGCGCTCCGCCGTTTCCGCTCGCCGGCCGTTCAGTTCCGCCGCTCGGCCAGCGACAGCACCCGTCGCGCGCCCGCGACCACCGCCGCGTCCACGAACCGCCCGTCCGGCAGCGCCTGGGCGCCGCCCTCCGCGCCGGCGGCCCGGACGATCTCCGCCGCCGCCTCGACCTCCTCCGGCGAGGGCAGATGGGCCGCCTCGATCACCGGGAGCTGACGCGGATGGATGGCGGCCCGGCCCAGGAACCCCAGCGCCCGTCCCCGGGCGCAGGACCGGGCCAGCCCTTCCAGGTCCGCCACGTCCGGGTAGACCGACTGCGGCGGCGGGGCCAGCCCAGCCGCCCGGGCCGCGACCACCGTCCGGCTGCGCGGCCAGGCCAGCCCCGCCTCGTCCCGTACGCCCAGCTCGGTGGCCAGGTCGGCCTCGCCCAGGGCGATCCCGCGCAGCGCCGGGTGCGCGGTGGCGATCGCGAAGGCGTGCTCGATGCCCAGCGCGGATTCCAGCAGGGCGTAGAGCGCCGGGGTGGCGGGCAGCGCCGCGGGGGCCGGGGCGGCGGGGGTGAGGGTGGCGGTGGCGCTCCCCGGGGCGGCCGTCCGGGCGGTGCGGGCGGTGCGCGCGGTACGTGCGGCGCGGGCGGGGTGGGCGGTGCCGGTGGTGAGTGGTGCGACCGCGGCCGCGGGGGTGCGGGCCCGCCGCCCGGTGGCGAGCCGGCCGGTCAGGGCGGGGCCGGCGGCCGGCTGGGCGGCGGTGGTCGCCCAGGCGGCCGCCCGGTGGATGTCGGCCGGTCCCTGCACCTTGGGCAGCCGCAGCCCGGCCAGGCCCGGCAGGGCGGCCAGGGTGCGGATCTCGGTCTCGGCGAGCGGACCGTCCAGCGCGTTGACCCGGACGTGTACCGGTGCGGTCCCCGGCGCCGGATCGCTCAGCAGCTCGGCGGTGGCCCGCAGCGCGCGGTCCTTGCGGTCCGGGGCGACCGCGTCCTCCAGGTCGACGACCACCACGTCCGCCCCGCAGTGCAGTGCCTTGGCCACCACCTCGGGGCGGTCGCCCGGAACGTAGAGCCAGGTCAGCGGCGTAGGGGCGGAGGGCTCCCGGGGCGGTGGGGCCGGCCTCACAGCGCGCCCGCCCCGCGCAGCGCGGCGATCTCCGCCTCGCCCAGCCCGAGCCCGGCCAGCACCTCGTCGGTGTCCGCGCCGTGCGGGCGGCCGGCCCACCGGATGGCGCCCGGCGTCTCGGAGAGCCGGAAGAGGACGTTCTGCATCCGCAGGGTGCCCAGCTCCTCGTCGGGCACCTCGGTGATCGACCCCAGCGCCCGGTACTGCGGGTCCGCCAGCACATCGCGGATGTCGTAGACGGGCGCGACGGCCGCCTCGGCCTTCTCGAAGGCCGCCAGCACCTCGGCCCGGTCGCGCCGGGCGATCCAGTCGCCGACCGCCGCGTCCAGCTCGTCGGCGTGCCGGGCGCGGCCCGCACCGGTCCCGAACCAGGGCTCGTCGATCACCTCGGGGCGGCCGACCAGCCGCATCACCCGTTCGGCGACGGACTCGGCGGAGGTGGAGACCACTACCCAGGACCCGTCGGCGGTGCGGTAGGTGTTGCGGGGCGCGACGTTGGCGGAGCGGTTGCCGGTGCGCGGCTGGACGTGGCCGAGCTGGTCGTACCAGAGCGGCTGCGGGCCCAGCACGGTCAGCATCGGCTCGATCAGCGCCAGGTCGATGACCTGGCCGCGGCCGCCGGTGTCCCGGGCCCGCAGCGCGGCCATCACCGCGTATGCCGTGGTCAGCGCGGTGATCGCGTCGGCGAGACCGAACGGCGGCAGGGTCGGCGGGCCGTCCGGCTCGCCGGTGATGGCGGCGAATCCGCTCATCGCCTCGGCGAGCGTGCCGAAGCCGGGGCGCCGGGCGTACGGCCCGAACTGGCCGAAGCCGGTGACCCGGGCCAGCACCAGCCGCGGGTTGACGGCGGACAGCTCCGCCCAGCCCAGGCCCCATTTCTCCAGCGTGCCGGGCCGGAAGTTCTCGACGATGACGTCCGCGTCGGCCGCGAGCCGCAGCAGGACGTCCCGGCCGCCCGGGTGGGACAGGTCGAGCGTGAGGGCCTTCTTGTTGCGGCCCAGCAGCTTCCACCACAGCCCGATGCCGTCCTTGGCGGGTCCGTGGCCGCGCGAGGGGTCGGGCCGCCGCGGGTGCTCGACCTTGATCACCTCGGCGCCGAAGTCCCCGAGCAGGGTGGCGGCGAGCGGCCCGGCGAAGAGCGTGGCGAGGTCCAGCACCCGCAGCCCGGCGAGCGGGCCCCGGGGGTGGTCCGGTCCGGCGGCGGCCGGCTCGCCGTCGGCGGACCGGGACTTCCCGGACGAGGGCTTCCCGGACAGGGACGGGTCGGTCATGGTGCCGGGGCCTCCGGTCGGTCGGGGGTACGGACGACGAGTGCGGCGGTGCGCCGGGCGAGGGTGCCGAAGGCGTGTACGGCCTGCCCGCCGACGCTGCCGGTGAGCCGGCCGCGCAGCGGCGCGGTCCAGGATTCGGGCAGCGCGGCGGGCGAACCGGCGAGCAGCCCGGCCAGCGAACCGGCCGTCGCGCCGTTGGAGTCGGTGTCCCAACCGCCGGACACCGCACGGCAGATGGAGCCGGCGAAGTCGCCGTCGGCGTGGGTGAGCGCGGCGGCCAGCAGCGCGGCGTTCGGCACCGCGTGCACCCAGTGGTGGTGGCCGTGGACGGTGTGCAGCCGGTCGGCGACGGCCGCGAAGCCCTCCGCCGTACCGGTCGGCTCCTCCCGCGCGGCCGTGATACCCAGGCGGACAGCCCGGGCGAGCCGGGACCGCGGGGGGATCACGGCGAGCCCGGCCCGCAGCGCGCCGTGCACATCGGCCCGGCCGCCGGCCGCCTCGGCGAGCGCGGCGGCCGTGAACATCGCCGCGTACACCCCGTTCCCGGTGTGGCTGAGCACGGCGTCCCGCCACGCCTGCGCGGCGGCGCCCGCCGGGTCGCCGGGCCGGGTCCAGCCGTGCACGTCCGCCCGGATCTGCGCGCCGATCCACTCACGGAACGGGTTGCGGTGCCGTGCGGTGTGCGGCGGCTCGATGCCGTCCAGGAGGTTGCGGTACGCGACGCGTTCGGCGGTGAAGGTGCGTCCGGCCGGCAGCTCGTCCAGCCACAGCCGCGCGACGTCCGCGGTGGTGAAGCCGGGCCCGTGGCGTTCGAGGAGCAGCAGGCCCAGCAGCGGGTAGGTGAGGTCGTCGTCCTCGGGCATCCCGTCGATGTTCTCGGCGAGCGAGGTGGCGGCGCTGCGACGGTTCCAGGGGTATCGGGCGGCCACCTCGGGGTCGAGCCCGGCCCCGGTGAAGTACGAGGTCAGCGGCCAGTTCCCGGTCGAGCGGGCGAGCGTGCGGATCCCGTCGAGCGGCAGTTTCTCCACCGGCTTGCCCAGCAGGCAGCCGGCCGCCCGCCCCAGCCAGGCGGCCTCCAGCCGGGCCGCCGTACGGTCCTGGTCCGGCCGCGCCCCGGCGCGCCGAGGCAACGGCCCGGGCGCGCAGGCCCGCTGAATGCCCGTCAGGTCGGTCGGTTCGTCGACCGTCAACGGGCTCGGCAGCAGGGCGAGTTCATCGAGGAGCGTCGTCGCGAGCCGGCGCAGCGACGGGCCGGCGGGCCCGGGGGAGGCGCCCGACCGGTCCGGTGCCGGGGGCCCGCCCGCCGCCTGCCAGCGGCGCGCGATCCCGGCGGCGTCCCGGCCGTCCTCCGCGGCCTGCCGCAGCTCGTGCCCGAGCAGGTCCTCGGGCTGCACCCAGGTCACCCGGAGCGGCGGACCGGTCGCGGCGGGCGCCGTCCGGGCGGTGCCCGCAGCCGTGGTCGTCACCGTGCGCCCGCCTCCGTCATCGCGGGGATCGCCGAGATGGCGGTGAACGCCTGCTCGTGGGTGCGGGCCCGGGCCCGGTCGCGGGTGAAGATCTCCCGGGCGACGGTGGCCAGTGCGGCGCCGGGGGCCTGCAGGTCGAGCCGGCTGGCGCGGGCGACCTCGCGGCTCCACTCGTCCGGCACCGCCGAGGCGCCGCGCAGCGCGCCGGCCAGCGCACCGCTCATCGTGGCGATCGAGTCGCAGTCCCGGCCGTAGTTGACCGAGCCGAGGACGGTGGTCCGGTAGTCGCCGCGGCCGACCAGCAACATGCCCAGGGCGATGGGGAGTTCCTCGACGGAGTGCAGCCGGGAGGGGCGGCGGGCGCCGAGTGACGGGTTGCGGTAGTCCGGTCCGACGGTGTCGAACGGGGCGACCGCCGCCCGCAGCGCCACGCCCGCCGAAGCGGGGTCGTCGACCGCGGCCGCGGCCTCGCAGACCGCCTCGATCGCGGCGCGGGTGCCGTCCTTGGCCAGCCGCAGCGCCTGCACGACGACCGAGGACGGGGTGGCCTCGGGCACGAAGGCGGCGGCCACCGCCGCGGCGAACACCCCGGCGGCCTCCCGCCCGTACGAGGACTGGTGGGCGCCGGCGATGTCCAGCGCCTCGGCGTAGGCCCGGTCGGGATTGCCGGCGTTGACCACGCCGACCGGCGCCATGTACATCGCCGCACCGCAGTTGACGATGTTTCCGACGCCGGCCTCGCGCGGGTCGGCGTGGCCGTAGTGCAGCCGCGCCACGATCCACTTCTCGGCGAGGAAGATCCGTTGCAGCGGCAGCGCCTCGGCCTCCAGCTCCGGGATCCAGCGCGGGGTGCCGATGAGGTCCGGCACGAGGTGGTCGGCGATGTCGTAGGCGTCGAGGTGGTCGCGCACCGACTCGTAGACCCGGACCAGCGCATGGGTCATGAGGGTGTCGTCGGTGACGTGCCCGTCGCCCTTGTGGTACGGGGCGAGCGGCCGGGCGGTGCGCCAGTCGTCGTGGAACGGGCCGACGATGCCCTCGACCGGGCCGCCGTGGCGCTTGACGATCTCCTCCGGTGTGCGGCCCTCGACGGGCCCGCCGAGCGCGTCGCCGACGGCCGCGCCGACCAGCGCGCCGACCGCCCGGTCCTCCAGGGACGGCGTGACGGGCGTACCGGGCGGGGCGGGCCTGACCGCATCGGGCGTGCGGGGCGTACCCGACGGCGTGACGGGCGTACCGGGCGGGCCGCTGGTGACGGGGGTGACGGTCGGTTTCAGGGTGGTGACCGGCAGGACCTGGGTGGCCTGGGGGTCGGGGACGCCCGGCACGCCGGGTGTCCGCTCGCTGGTGTACGTCATGTCCGGATGAGTCCTTCCACGGAGGGCACGGTGGGGGAGTGGTACGGGCCCGGGCGGGCCTCGGCGACGGTGTCCGGCGGGGTCTGCGGAGCGGTCAGCTCGGTGCGGGCGAGCAGCCCGGCCAGCTCGACGAGGTCCGTGCCGGCCAGCCGCGGCAGCGCACAGCCGGAGAGCACCCGGCAGGCGTTGCGCCAGGTGCGCGGAAGGGCGGTGCTGCCGCCGAGCGCGCCGGTCAGCGCCCCGGCGAGGGCGGGCGCGGAGTCGGCGACCCGGGAGAGGCAGGCGGCGGCCGGTACCGCCTCGGTGACCTGCCCGTCGGTGGCCAGGGCGAGGGCCAGCGCCACGGGCACGGTCTCGGCGGCGGCGATGCCGTAGCTGTAGACGTGGTCGACGATCTCGTGCTCCAGCACGGGCACCAGCGCGAAGCCGTGGCCGTGCCCGTGGTGCCCGCACCGGCCGGGGCGGTCGGCGGCGACGGCCTCGGCCAGCCGCACCGCGTGCAGCGCGTTGCGGCGGATCTCGGTTCCCTCGGGCAGCTGGCCGAGGGCGGCGTCCACGCAGTCGGCGGCCGGCCGGCCGCCCAGCGCGGCGGCGACCGCCGCGGCCATCGCCCGGGCGCCGTGCACCCCGTCGCCGTCCTGGGTGTAGCGCGCGTCGTACTCCGCCAGGTCGGCGGCGGCGGCCGGCTCGCCCGGGTGCACCACGGCGAGGACGGCGGCCCGCACGCAGGCCGCGTCGTCGAAGAAGTGCGGGTTGTCGTGGCCGGTGGCGGGCGGCCGCAGCCCGGCGGCGAGGTTGCCGAGCCCGGCCCGTACGGAGATCCGGGCGCGCAGCGGCAGCACCGCGGACTCCACCTCGGGCGCCCGGTCGGCGGCCGCGGCGACCTCGTTGGCCAGCGCGTTCCAGGCAAGGTCGAGCGCGGCCCGCATCCGGCGGTCCCGCCCCAGATCGCTGAGCAGCGCGTCGGCGGCGGTGAGCACCGACTCCGCGGTGAAGGCCGCCCACTCGGCGTCGTCGGACGGGCCGAGGCGCAGCGGCTCCGGCGGCTGGTTGAGCGCGATCGGCACCGGCAGCGTGGTGGTGGCGTTCTGCTCGGCGAAGGTGTCCAGCTCGCGGGTGAGCCGGCGGGTCCATTCCGGCATCCGCGCGGCCCGGTGCCGCGCCGCGGGCCAGCCCGCGGCGTCCCCGGCGGCCAGCCCCAGCAGCAGCCCCTCGATGCGGCACCGGGCGCCGGCCGCCTCGACGGGGCGTGCCGGGGCCGGGCCGGGAGCCTGCCACGGGCCGGGCCGGCCGCTCATCCGGCCCTCACCCCGGCCGGGGCGCCGGTCCCGGCGTCCGTCCCGTACGCGGCCCACGGCCCGGCCGCGGGGCCCGGTGCGGCGGCCGTGCCGCCCGGCGCCAGCAGGTCGGCGATGTCCAGGACGTGGTAGCCGGCCATCGACGGCAGACAGCTGCCGCGCGCCGGGCCGATGGCGGCGGTCCAGGTCTCCGGGAGGGCGGCGGCGCCGCACAGCGCCCCGGCCAGTGCGCCGGCCACCGCCGCCGTGGTGTCGGCGTCGCGGCCCATGTTGACCGCCGTCAGCACCGACCCGGCGAAGTCGCCGTGGGCCGCCGCGAACGCCCCGAAGGCCAGTCCGACGGCCTCCGGCGCCAGGTCGGTCCACGGGTAGCCGCCGACCACGACGGCGGACCGCACGGCGCGCTCGGTGCCCAGCCGGGTGATGCCCGGATCGTGCCGGCAGCGCTGGGCGGCGCTGATCGCGCGGCGCAGCGAGCGGGCGGTCCAGGAGTCCTCCGGTACGACCGACAGGGCGGCGGCGATCACCGTGTCGGTGATGGAGGTCCCCCCTGGGCGGGGGCCGGCCGAAGGTCCCTGGGGGAGGGCGACCATCGCGGCGGCGACCCCCGCGGCCACCGCCCGGCCGCCGTAGATCCCCTCGCCGTCATGGCTGACCGTGCCGTCGATGGCGACCAGCCGGGCCGCCTCGGTGGGGCGTCCGGCGGCGAACACCCCGAACGGCGCGGCGCGCATCGCCAGCCCGTCGCTCCAGGCGTGCCGGTGCTGGGCGGAGATCGGGGCGGCCAGCCCGCGGCGCAGGTTCTCCAGGGTGCCGCGCTCGCTGAAGCCCGCGCCGCGGAACGGCCCCTCGTCGCGGTCGGCGATCCACCGGTGCCAGGCCGCCTCGACGTGCGCGACGGTCAGTGCCGACCCGTGCGCGGCCAGCAGCAGCCCCGAGAAGATGGCGTACTCGGTGTCGTCGGTACCGGCCGGATCGTCCTCGACGTAGCCCTCGATGCGGCCCCACCGCTGCCGGATCTGCGAGGGCTTCATGTTCTCCGCGGGCGCGCCGAGCGCGTCCCCGACGGCGAGTCCCAGCAGCGCGCCGCGGGCCCGGTCGCGGACGTCGCCGGCGGCGCCGGGAGAGCCCGGCTGCGGGGGCTCGGGGTGCGCTGCGCTCATGCTGCTATCCGTGCCACGCGGCGGCCCGGCTCTCCTCTCCCGCGCGGCCGCGTCACCCGGTCGACTCCACCGGAAGACACCGCCGGAGGGCCCCGACACCCTCTGTGACGGGGATCTCAACGCCGAACTTCGGAGAAAACCGCAGGTCAGCGCAGTAAGTTCGGCCTTCCTTGCTAGCGGCGGAGGGTGCTGGGCGCCTAACTTCGAGGTGTTCCAGGGGGAAGTGCCGCCATCGGCCCACACCTCGCTGAAGGGAGTAGGTCCCGATATGTCCGTCATGGAGATCATGGACGCCGCGGCACCGACGCATGTGGCGCACCGCGACAACCACACCCACCGCGATGTGAACGGTGGCTGGCTGCGCCCCGCCGTCTTCGGCGCGATGGACGGGCTGGTCTCGAACCTCGCCCTGATGACGGGCGTCGCGGGCGGCGCCCTGTCGCAGCAGACCATCATCATCACCGGTCTGGCCGGCCTCGCCGCCGGCGCCTTCTCGATGGCCGCGGGCGAGTACACCTCGGTCGCCTCGCAGCGCGAGCTGGTGCAGGCCGAGCTGGACGTCGAGCGCGCCGAGCTGCGCAAGCACCCCGCGGACGAGCTGGAGGAGCTGGCCGCGCTCTACGAGTCCCGCGGCGTCGAGCCGGCTCTCGCGCGCCAGGTCGCCGAGCAGCTTTCCCGGGACCCCGAACAGGCCCTGGAGATTCACGCCCGCGAGGAATTGGGTATTGACCCCTCGGACCTTCCGTCGCCCGCCGTGGCCGCCATTTCCTCCTTCGGATCATTTGCTCTCGGCGCGCTTTTGCCTGTTCTTCCTTACCTGTTGGGTGCGTCCGCGATCTGGCCCGCGGTGCTGCTCGCGCTGGTCGGGCTCTTCGCCTGTGGCGCGGTCGTGGCGCGGGTGACGGCACGCTCCTGGTGGTTCAGCGGACTGCGCCAACTCGCCCTGGGCGGCGCCGCCGCGGGTGTGACATACGCCCTGGGAGCGCTCTTCGGCACCGTCGTGGGGTGACGAGTCATACGGGTGACTGCATAATGACCGCGTTACCCAGCGGTTTCGGTTCGTTGACGACCGGGCATAAGCCCGAGGCGTCGCGGGCAATGTCGCTCGCCGGACGCCGCCTTGTGAGACGGCCCTGATTCCGTCCGCGTCCTTGACCACCGCGCCTGCGGTGTCCGCATGTTGGAAGCCCCTTTTCGCTTTTCGAGAAGGGAGCCATCCTGTAACCTGCACGAAATTTCGCGGAGGGCCAACGTCGTCCCTCGGCAATGCCTATGCCACGACGACGTATGGGAGAGCCGATGCGCTTCGCGTCCACGCACTCCGCGACCACCGACGGCGCCACCGCCGCCTGGTCGCCCATGGACGGGCGCCCCGCCCAGCAGGGGATGTACGACCCGCGCAACGAGCACGACGCCTGCGGCGTCGGCTTCGTGGCCACCCTCACCGGCGAGGCCAGCCACGCACTGGTCGAGCAGGCCCTCACCGTCCTGACCAACCTGGAGCACCGCGGTGCCACCGGCTCCGAGCCCGACTCGGGCGACGGCGCCGGCATCCTGCTCCAGGTGCCGGACGCGTTCCTGCGTGAGAACGTGACCTTCGAGCTCCCCGAGGCCGGCGGGTACGCCGTCGGCATCGCCTTCCTGCCGTCCGAGGCCCAGGAAGCGGCCGCCGCCGTCTCGGCCATCGAGACGATCGCCGCCGAAGAGGGCCTGGACGTCCTCGGCTGGCGCGTCGTCCCGGTCGCCCCCCAGCTCCTCGGCAACGGCGCCCGCGCCACCATGCCGGCCTTCTCCCAGCTGTTCGTCGGCGACGGCGAGAACACCGGCCTGGCCCTGGACCGCAAGGCGTTCGCGCTGCGCAAGCGCGCCGAGCGCGAGGCGGGCGTCTACTTCCCCTCGCTGTCCGCGCGGACCCTCGTCTACAAGGGCATGCTGACCACCGGCCAGCTGGAGCCCTTCTTCCCGGACCTGTCCGACCGCCGCTTCGCCACCGCCATCGCGCTGGTCCACTCGCGGTTCTCCACCAACACCTTCCCGAGCTGGCCGCTGGCCCACCCGTACCGCTTCGTCGCGCACAACGGCGAGATCAACACGGTCAAGGGCAACCGCAACTGGATGCGCGCCCGCGAGTCCCAGCTCGCCTCCGAACTCTTCGGCGAGCAGGACCTCGCGCGGATCTTCCCCGTCTGCACCCCGGACGCCTCCGACTCCGCCTCCTTCGACGAGGTCCTGGAACTGCTCCACCTCGGCGGCCGCTCGCTGCCGCACTCGGTGCTGATGATGGTCCCCGAGGCGTGGGAGAACTCCACCGCCATGGACCCGGCCCGGCGCGCCTTCTACCAGTACCACTCCACCCTGATGGAGCCCTGGGACGGCCCGGCCTGCGTCACCTTCACCGACGGCACCCAGGTCGGCGCGGTCCTCGACCGCAACGGTCTGCGCCCGGGCCGCTACTGGGTCACCGACGACGGCCTGGTCGTGCTGTCCTCCGAGGTCGGCGTCCTGGACATCGACCCCGCGAAGGTCGTCCGCAAGGGCCGCCTGCAGCCCGGCCGGATGTTCCTCGTGGACACCGCCGAGGGCCGCATCATCGAGGACGACGAGATCAAGGCGCAGCTCGCCGCCGAGCAGCCCTACCAGGAGTGGCTGGACTCCGGCCTGATCGAACTGGCCGACCTGCCCGAGCGCGAGCACATCGTGCACACCCACGCCTCGGTCACCCGCCGCCAGCAGACCTTCGGCTACACCGAGGAAGAGCTCCGCGTCATCCTCGCCCCGATGGCCAAGGCCGGCGCCGAACCGATCGGCTCGATGGGCACCGACTCGCCGATCGCCGCGCTCTCCGAGCGCCCCCGGCTGCTCTTCGACTACTTCACCCAGCTCTTCGCGCAGGTCACCAACCCGCCGCTGGACGCCATCCGCGAGGAACTGGTCACCTCGCTGATCTCCTCGCTCGGCCCCCAGGGCAACCTCCTGGAGCCCACCGCGGCCGCCTGCCGCAGCGTGACCCTGCCCTTCCCGGTCATCGACAACGACGAGCTGGCCAAGCTCGTCCACATCAACGCCGACGGCGACATGCCCGGCATGAAGGCCGTCACCCTCTCCGGCCTCTACCGGGTCTCCGGCGGCGGCGAGTCGCTGGCCGCCCGCATCGAGGAGATCTGCGCCGAGGCCGACGCCGCCATCGACGACGGCGCCCGGCTGATCGTGCTCTCCGACCGGCACTCCGACGCCGAGCACGCGCCGATCCCGTCGCTGCTGCTGACCGCCGCGGTCCACCACCACCTCATCGGCACCAAGGAGCGCACCAAGGTCGGTCTGCTCGTCGAGGCCGGCGACGTCCGCGAGGTGCACCACATCGCGCTGCTCATCGGCTACGGCGCGGCCGCGGTCAACCCGTACCTGGCCATGGAGTCCGTCGAGGACCTCGTCCGCGCCGGCACCTTCCTGCCCGGCGTCGACACCGAGACCGCGATCAAGAACCTCATCAAGGCGCTCGGCAAGGGCGTCCTGAAGGTCATGTCCAAGATGGGCATCTCCACCGTCGCCTCCTACCGCGGCGCGCAGGTCTTCGAGGCCGTCGGCCTGGACGAGGAGTTCGTCGCCAAGTACTTCCACGGCACCGCCACCAAGATCGGCGGCGCCGGCCTGGACGTCATCGCCAAGGAGGTCGCCGCCCGGCACGCCAAGGCGTACCCGGCGTCCGGCATCGCCGCCACGCACCGCGCGCTGGAGATCGGCGGCGAGTACCAGTGGCGCCGCGAGGGCGAACCGCACCTCTTCGACCCGGACACCGTCTTCCGGCTCCAGCACTCCACCCGCTCGCGCCGCTACGACATCTTCAAGCAGTACACCGAAAGGGTGAACGAGCAGTCCCAGCGGCTGATGACGCTGCGCGGCCTGTTCGGCTTCAAGAGCGACCGCGAGCCGATCTCCCTCGACGAGGTCGAGCCCGTGTCGGAGATCGTCAAGCGCTTCTCCACCGGCGCGATGTCGTACGGCTCCATCTCCAAGGAGGCGCACGAGACCCTCGCCATCGCCATGAACCAGCTGGGCGGCAAGTCCAACACCGGTGAGGGCGGCGAGGACCCGGAGCGGCTCTACGACCCGGCGCGCCGCTCGTCCATCAAGCAGGTCGCCTCCGGCCGCTTCGGTGTGACCAGCGAGTACCTCGTCAACTCCGACGACATCCAGATCAAGATGGCGCAGGGCGCCAAGCCCGGCGAGGGCGGCCAGCTGCCCGGCCACAAGGTCTACCCCTGGGTCGCCAAGACCCGGCACTCCACCCCGGGCGTCGGCCTGATCTCCCCGCCGCCGCACCACGACATCTACTCCATCGAGGACCTGGCTCAGCTGATCCACGACCTCAAGAACGCCAACCCGGCGGCCCGCATCCACGTGAAGCTGGTCTCCGAGGTCGGCGTCGGCACGGTCGCCGCGGGCGTCTCCAAGGCGCACGCGGACGTGGTCCTGATCTCCGGCCACGACGGCGGCACCGGCGCGTCCCCGCTCACCTCGCTCAAGCACGCCGGCGGCCCCTGGGAGCTGGGCCTGGCCGAGACCCAGCAGACGCTGCTGCTCAACGGCCTGCGCGACCGCATCGTCGTGCAGACCGACGGCCAGCTCAAGACCGGCCGCGACGTCGTCATCGCCGCCCTGCTGGGCGCCGAGGAGTACGGCTTCGCCACCGCCCCGCTGGTGGTCTCCGGCTGCGTCATGATGCGCGTCTGCCACCTGGACACCTGCCCGGTCGGCATCGCCACCCAGAACCCGACGCTGCGCGAGCGCTTCAGCGGCAAGGCCGAGTACATCGTCAACTTCTTCCAGTTCATCGCCGAAGAGGTCCGCGAACTCCTCGCCGAGCTGGGCTTCCGCACCCTGGAGGAGGCCGTCGGCCACGCCGAGCTGCTCGACACCGGCAAGGCCGTGGACCACTGGAAGGCGCAGGGCCTGGACCTGGCCCCGCTGCTGCACGTCCCCGAGCTGCCCGAGGGCGCGGTCCGCCACCGGATCACCGCCCAGGACCACGGTCTGGAGAAGGCGCTCGACAACGAGCTGATCAAGCTCGCCGCCGACGCGCTGGCCGCCGACACCGCCGAGGCTGCACAGCCGGTCCGCGCGCAGGTCGCGGTCCGCAACATCAACCGCACGGTCGGCACCATGCTGGGCCACGAGGTGACGAAGAAGTTCGGTGGCGCGGGCCTGCCCGACGACACCATCGACATCACCTTCACCGGTTCCGCCGGCCAGTCCTTCGGCGCGTTCCTGCCGCGCGGCGTCACGCTGCGGCTGGAGGGCGACGCCAACGACTACGTCGGCAAGGGCCTCTCCGGCGGCCGGATCGTGGTCCGCCCGGACCGCGGCGCCGACCACCTCGCGGAGTACTCCACCATCGCGGGCAACACCCTCGCCTACGGCGCCACCGGCGGCGAGCTGTTCCTGCGCGGCCGGGTCGGCGAGCGCTTCTGCGTCCGCAACTCCGGTGCCACGGTGGTCTCCGAGGGTGTCGGCGACCACGGCTGCGAGTACATGACCGGTGGCAACGCGGTCGTCCTCGGTGAGACCGGCCGTAACTTCGCGGCCGGCATGTCCGGCGGTTTCGCCTACGTCATCGACCTGGACCCGGCCAACGTCAACAAGGAGATGACCGGCGCGGTCAACGCGCTGGACGACGCCGACAGGCAGTGGCTGCACGACGTGGTGCGTCGCCACCAGGAGGAGACCGGCTCCACCGTGGCCGCCAAGCTCCTCGCCGACTGGGATGCCGCGGCCGCGCGGTTCAGCAAGGTCATCCCGCCCACGTACCAGGCAGTGCTCGTCGCCAAGGAAGCCGCCGAGCTGGCCGGGCTCTCCGAGTCCGAGACCCACGAGAAGATGATGGAGGCGGCGACCAATGGCTGACCCCAAGGGCTTCCTTACCCACGAGCGCGAGATCGCCAAGACCCGCCCCGTCGAGGAGCGCGTCAAGGACTGGAACGAGGTCTACCAGCCCGGCTCCCTGCTGCCGATCATCAGCAAGCAGGCGTCGCGCTGCATGGACTGCGGCATCCCGTTCTGCCACAACGGCTGTCCGCTGGGAAACCTCATCCCCGAGTGGAACGACTACGCCTACCGCGAGGACTGGACCGAGGCCAGCGAGCGGCTGCACGCGACCAACAACTTCCCGGAGTTCACCGGCCGGCTGTGCCCCGCGCCCTGTGAGGCCGCCTGCGTGCTGGGCATCAACCAGCCGCCGGTGACCATCAAGAACGTCGAGGTCTCCATCATCGACAAGGCGTGGGACAACGGGGACGTCACCCCGCAGCCGCCCGAGCGCCTCTCCGGGAAGACCGTCGCCGTCATCGGCTCCGGCCCGGCCGGTCTGGCCGCCGCCCAGCAGCTGACCCGGGCCGGCCACACCGTCGCCGTCTACGAGCGCGCGGACCGTATCGGCGGGCTCCTCCGCTACGGCATCCCCGAGTTCAAGATGGAGAAGCGCCACATCAACCGCCGCATCGAGCAGATGCGCGCGGAGGGCACCAAGTTCCGTACGGAGGTGGAGATCGGCCGCGACATCGACGCCAAGAAGCTGCGCAAGCGCTACGACGCCGTCGTCATCGCCGCCGGTGCCACCACCTCCCGCGACCTGCCCGTCCCGGGCCGCGAGCTGAACGGCATCCACTTCGCGATGGAGTACCTGCCGCTCGCCAACAAGGTGCAGGAAGGCGACCTGACCGTCGCCCCGATCACCGCCGAGGGCAAGCACGTCGTCGTCATCGGTGGCGGCGACACCGGCGCGGACTGCGTCGGCACCGCCCACCGCCAGGGTGCGGCCTCCGTCACCCAGCTGGAGATCATGGGCAAGCCGGGCGAGGAGCGGAACCCCAACCAGCCCTGGCCCACGTTCCCGATGCTGTACAAGGTGACCTCCGCGCACGAGGAGGGCGGCGAGCGGCTCTACTCCGTCTCGACCACCCACTTCGAGGGCGACGAGGACGGCAACGTCCAGTGGCTGCACCTGACCGAGGTGGAGTTCAAGGACGGCAAGCCGGAGCCGAAGCCCGGCACCGAGCGGAAGCTCCCCGCCCAGCTGGTCACCCTCGCGATGGGCTTCACCGGCACCGACCAGCAGAACGGTCTGGTCGAGCAGTTCGGCCTGGAGCTGGACGCGCGCGGCAACGTCGCCCGTGACAGTGACTTCGCCACCAACGTCCCCGGTGTGTACGTCGCCGGTGACGCCGGTCGCGGCCAGTCGTTGATCGTGTGGGCCATCGCCGAGGGCCGCTCCGCCGCCCGCGGTGTGGACCGTTTCCTGACCGGAGTCAGCGCCCTGCCGGCTCCCATCAAGCCGACGGACCGCGCACTGACCGTGTGAGCATCCGTCCCTGATTGTCCCGTACAACGTCGTACGGAGGCACGGGAACCGGGCCCTCGGCCCGGCCCCCGTCCGCGGCGCCTGTCCCCTCCCCCCGACCGGAGGGCAGGCGCCGCGGGTCTTTTCGGGAACGCCCGGGTCCTTCCCGTGGAACACCCCACTCCCTTCGGGAGCGCCCCGGGAATAACCCTTCGCCCCCGCCCCGTTGTGGCCCCGCAGGGGGGTCTTGCGTCCCCTACGGGATCTGTTCGCCCGCCCCCTACGAGCCGCTGCGTTCGGCGGGGTAGCGGCGCCCCAACTGCCGTGCCAGCTCCCGTGCGGGCGCCGGTACGGCCTGTGCCGGGGGAGTGGCCGGCGGCCGGAAGTCGTGCACCGGTGGGTGCCACGCCCCCAGGTCGATCCGGCGGTCGCTCAGCGGCAGCACCCACCGCGGGTCGGCGTGCACCCGCAGCACCTGTGCCTCGATCTGTGTCCATGCCCCGTCCGTCACCGTGCGCTCACCGACCCGGCGCGCCTCCAACTGCACCGGGCAGTGCACCAGTCGGGGCGGCCGTACCAGTTCGGACGGCTCCGTCCACGGTGCGTCCGTCGAGGGCGCCGTGACGCCCGTTGCTTCCTCGGTCCCCGTTGCGTCCGGCGGCAGATTGAACACCACGTCCGGGCGTACCGCGAGATTCTTGGCGGTGCGCCCGCGGGCCGGCAGCCAGAGGCTGACGACCGGGCCGAGCTCCCACCGGATCCGCAGCTCGACCAGGACGAATGTTCCGTCGTCGTTCTCCGTCGACAGCAGCGCCGGGGTGACCGAACTGCTCTTCTCCAGCGCGCTTTTCATGCCGTTGAGGATAGAAGTCGGATGATTCGGTGCTCACCGAAATGTTATCAGAGGTTACTCTGTGTACATGAACCGATGGGACGCCGATCAGGAAAGCCTCGCGGAGACTCCCGACCTCGCCGCCCTCGCGGCGCTGCTCGCGGACCGCACCCGCGCCGCCATCTGCATGGCCCTGCTCGACGGCGGCACCTGGACCGCCGGTGAACTCGCCGAATACGCCTCGGTGGCGCCCTCCACGACCACCGAACACCTCAACCTCCTGGTCTCCGGCGGCCTGCTCGCCGAGGAGCGTCGGGGCCGCCGCCGCTACGTACGACTGGCCGGCCCGGACACCGCCGAGACGCTGGAGAACCTCGCCGGGCTGGCCCCCTACCGCCCGGTCCCGATCCGCTCCCTGGCCGAGGCCAACCAGCGCAGAGCCCTGCACCACGCCCGTACGTGCTACGACCACATCGCCGGCGCGCTCGGCGTCGCCCTGGCCGAGGCGATGACCGAACGCGGCCTGCTGGCACGGGACTACGGCCTGGTGCTGACCGCCGCCGGCGCCCAGTGGCTGACCGCCCTCGGCATCCCCGACACCGGCCCCTCGGCCGCCCACCGCGCCCATGTGCGCACCTGCTTCGACTGGACGGTGCGCCGCCAGCACCTCTCCGGCGCGGTCGGCGCCGCCCTCTACCGCCACGCCGTGGACCGCGCGTGGATCGTCAAGTCCCCCACCACCCGCATCCTCGGCGTCACCGCGGCGGGCCGGACGGCCTTCCGGGACTGCCTCGGCCTGCCCGAGGAGGCCCTGTTCCCGTCCTTCACGCCCGCGGCCCCCCGTGGGTGAGGGCCGGGCGCCGGTCCTGCACGGGGCGCGGCCCCACCGGCGGCCCGGCCCTCACGGGGCGGATCGTGTGCGTCAACTGCCGTGTGCCCACCACTCGTTGAGGTGGACCGTGTGCCGTCCTACGCGCCGGCGTCGTCCGCCACGAGACGGGCCGGGAAGCCGCCGGTCGCGATCGGGCCCCAGCGGACCGGCGTCACCCGGATCAGTGACTTGCCCTGCTTGCGCATGGCTTCCCGGTACTCGTCCCAGTCCGGGTGCTCCCCGGCGATGTTGCGGTAGTACTCCACCAGCGGCTCGACGGAATCCGGGGCGTCGATCACCTCGGCCTCGCCGTCGATCTGCACCCACGGGCCGTTCCACTCGTCGGACAGCACGAGGACGCTGACCGACGAGACCCGGCGGGCGTTACGGACCTTGGCGCGCTCCGGATACGTCGACATCACCAGCCGGCCGGAGTCGTCCACCCCGCAGGTCAGCGGCGACGCCTGCGGAGTGCCGTCGCCGCGGCGGGTGAGCAGGATCGCGCGGTGACGGGGGCGGACGAACTCCAGCAACTCGAGCAGCTCGACGCGGTTGTTGGTGGCGATGGAAGGACTCATGCGGCCGAGCGTAGGGCCTGGAGTGCGCTCCAGGCCCGGTCCGCCGGCGGGCGGGCCCGGCCGCGTCGCCGGCGGTCAGCCCTTCAGCAGCTGCTTGCCGGTGGCCGCGTCCACGACCTTGCGGCCGGCCAGCGGGCCCTTGAGCTGGACCTTCACCTTGTCGGTGGCCAGGTTCTCGGTGCACATCCCCTTGGAGCTCTTCCGCTTGCCCCAGCCGGTCACCACCACCAGGCCCTTGGACTCGTGGCTGCGCGCGCCGAAGTGGACGTCGCAGGCACTGTGCCCGACGGTCACGGTGATCTCCCGTACGCCGGTGTCCTTCGGACGGTCGGCACCGACCAGCGGCAGCAGCGCCTGCTGCCGCCCGTGGACCGGCGACACCTTGGGCCAGTCCCGCACTATCTGGTCCGCCCGCTGCTCGAAGGCGTCCGGCTTCTTCGGCGGCGGGGCGCTGCCCACGGTCTGCTGCTTCTGGCCGCAGCCGGTCAGCGCGACGGCGCCGGAAACCGCCAGCGTCAGCACGGCGGCGAGCGTACGGGTGCGGGAGAGGTGGGATCCTCGCATGACATGCCTCCTTGGTTCGGCTCTGTGACGCACCGGAGGCGGGAGAGGTTCCGCAAGGGGGGATCCGGCCGTATCCCGGGCCTGCACGAGGGGCCGTCGTGCGCTCCGCCCACGGCGGAAAGCCGGCCGCCGCGGCCCGGGGCCCGTTAGCGTCCGTGGCATGGACACCCTCACCCGGATCACCCCCACCGTCTGGCAACTCGCCTTCCCCGTCGGGCACGTCTACATCGTGGCGCTGCCCGACGACGGCTTCGCGCTGGTCGACACCGGCGTCCCGGGCTCCGCCCCCGCCGTACTCGACGCGCTGGCCCGGATCGGCGGCCGGTCCGGGCAGCTCCGGCAGATCGTGCTCACCCACTCGCACGCCGACCACACGGGCTCCGCGGCCGACCTGGTCGCCGCCACCGGTGCCCGGGTGCTGGCCGGCGCGCTGGACGCGCCGTACATCCGCGGTACCGCCCCCGAGCCCCCGCCGGTGCTCACCCCCGCCGAACGGCCGCTGCACGAACGGATCACGGCGGACTTCGCGGCCGCCGGGGGACCGCCGCCGCGCCCCGTCGAGGTCGATGTCGAGCTGCGTGAGGGCGACACCCTCGACGGCTGGCCGGAACCCGTCCGGGTGCTGCACGTCCCCGGCCACACACCGGGCGGCATCGCCCTGCACCTGCCGGGCAGCCGGCTGCTGTTCCCCGGGGACATCATCGGCGCCGATCCCGCCGGGCACCGGGTGGTCCTCGGGCCGTTCAACGTCGCGCGTGAGGTGGCCGTCGCGTCCTTCCGGCGGCTCGCGGCGCTCGACGACGTGGAGACCGTGTGCGTCCCGCACGGCGGACCGGTCGTCGGCCGGGCCCGGGAGGCCCTCGCCGCGGCGACACCGGAGACGGACTGGCTCTGACCGGAGACGGACCGGCGCTGAGCGGGCGGCGGCTCAGCCGGAGTCGCGCGCCGCGACGCGGAAGGTGCCCAGCCGGTGCGTGGCGGGCGGCGTGCCGGGGCTTCGGACCAGCTCGTCGACCAGTCCGGCGATCCGCTCCGGCGGGGTGATCTCCGCGCGGACACTGGTCAGGCGGGGGCGCAGCAGCCGGCCCAGCAGCAGGTCGTCCGCGCCGACCACCGCGACCTCGCCGGGGGAGCGGACGCCGATGGTGTGGCCGGCGTCCTGGAGCGCGCGCATCAGCAGCATCGCGTACTCGTCGTTGTACGCGAACACCGCGTCCAGGTTCAGCCGCGGCCAGGCGGCGGCGAGGCGCGCCGCGGACTCCTCGGTGAGGGCGAGGTCGAGCGGGCGCACCTCGGCGTCCGGGTGGGCGGCGGCCGCGGCCCTTACGCCCGCGAGGCGGGGCTCGGCGTAGGCCGCCAGCCCCGGCTCCGCGGGCAGCACCACACCGATCCGGCGGCGCCCGCCGGCCAGCAGATGCGCACCGGCCCGCAGTCCGGCCTCGCGCTGGTCGAGCAGGAGGGTGTGGGCGCCGGGCGGCGCCACGGGGCCGTGGGTGAGCACCGCCGCGGTGCCGGCCCGGCGCAGCAGCGCGACGGCGGGCTCGTCCAGCGGCGGGCCGTGCAGGGTGAGCACGGCGGCCGGCCGCAGCTCGGCCCAGGCGCGGGCGGCGGCCAGGGGGGAGGCGGCGGGCGCGCCGTGCAGCACACCGGTGTAGCCGAGGGCGTGCAGCGCGGTCTGGAAACCGGCCAGGAAGCGGGTGAGGAGCGGGCCGAAGACCGGCACCGTGTCGGCGGGCGCGGCCAGCAGCACGATGCTGCCGCGGCCGGCCCGCAGACTGCGGGCCGCGGCGTGCGGGACGTACCCCAGCTCCTCGGCGGCGGCCCGCACCCGCGCCTGCGCGCGCTCGCCGACCCGCCCGGCGGCCTGCCCGTTCAGGACGTACGAGACGGTCGCGCGGGAGACACCGGCGCGCCGGGCAACGGCCGCGCTGGTCGGGGGCGTTGGGGTGGCCCGTGGGCCGGCGGGGTCAGTCATGCTGCTGGGCATCCTCGCACAGGGTTTTTGTCCGGCGGGCCGGGGCGCGGCACGTTCCCCGCTACCACTGACACGTGTAACGTCGCTCGCGCGGTCCCGGGCCGGGAGGGCGGGCCGGGAAGCGGCGGAAGCCGGCGCACACCGACCAGGGAGAGGGCACGGGCATGCGGCTGCACACCCATGAATGGGGCACCGGCGAGCGGATCGCGGTGCTGGTCCACGGCATGATGTCCGACCACCGCACCTGGCACCGGGTCGGCCCGGCGCTCGCCGGGCGGGGCTACCGCGTGGTCGCCGTCGACCTGCGCGGCCACGGCCTCAGCCCGCGCGGCGAGTACGGCGCCGAGCTGTTCGCCGACGACCTCGTCGAGACCCTGCCGGCCCGGCCCGAGGTGGTCCTCGGGCACTCGCTGGGCGGCCTCGCGCTCTCCCTGGCCGTGGAGCGGCTGCAGCCGCGGCGGGCGGTCTACAGCGATCCGGCGTGGTCGCTCGGCCGGGTCGGCCAGCCCGTCGACCCGGCGGTGTTCGTCCCCTTCAAGACCGCGGACCGGGCGATGGTGGCGGGCTTCAACCCGCGCTGGGACGACACCGACGTCGACATCGAACTCGCCACCCTCGCGCTGTGGGACACCGGCACCGCCCGGGCGCTGTCCGCCGAGCACCTGCGGGACCGTACGCCCGAGAAGCCGGTGGTCCCCTCGCTGGTGCAGATCGCGGGGGAGGGGTTCCTCTTCACCGACGAGGCGGCCGCCGAACTCGCCGCCCGCGGCTTCGAGGTGCGTACGGTGCCCGGCGCCGGCCACACCGTCCACCGCGACGACTTCGACGGCTTCATGACGGGGCTGGAGGGGTGGGTGTAGCACCCGTTCCGCCGGGCCGCCGCAGCAGCAGGCCGCCCAGCGCGGTGCGCCGGTGGAGCACCGCCCGCCCGGCGCGGGTGGTGGTGATCAGGCCCGCGCCGCGCAGTGCGGCGGTGTGCGCGGAGGCGGTGGCGTTGCCGACGCCGAGCCGCCGGGCGAGGCCGCTGGTGGTGTGCTCCTCGGCGAGCAGCAGCAGGATCGTGAAGCGGGTCCGGCCGAGTACGGCGGCCAGCGCGTCGTCCGGGCCGGCCGCTCCGTCCGGTGCGAGCGGCAGGCCCGGGCCGGCCGGGTAGGTCAGCACGAGGGGGCCGTCGGGCGGGTCGGCGACGAGGGGGTGGCCACCCCAGTGGAAGGTCGGGTGGAGCACCAGGCCGCGGCCGGCCGGCCGGAGGTCGGCGCGCCCGGGTGCCGCGAACTCCCAGACGCCGTCCCGCAGTCGGCTGCCGGGGACGAGCGCGGTGAGCGCGGCGCCGGTGCCGTGCTCGGCCACCGTCAGCGCATGGCGGGTGAACTCCTCCCGGTGCAGGTCCTGCACGAGGGGCCAGACGGGGCCGAGCGCGGTGTCGAACGCCGCCCGCTGGGCGCGGCGCAGCAGCCGCCAGGACGCGGCGTCGCCGCGGTGCAGACCCTGGACCCAGAGCGGGACCGGGCCCGGGTGGCCGGCGTACACCCGTTCCAACTCGGCGCGCACCAGGGCGGGCCGGGCGGCCCGTACGGACTCCAGGCCCTCCGTCAGGCTGTCGCTGAACACGTCGAGGAACGCGGGGGCCGCCGCCGCGGGGACCAGGTCCGCCAGCGGATCGGCCGCGGCCGGCAGGGACCGCAGCAGCCGCCGTCGCCAGCGGTCGAAGAGCAGCCCGCCGTCGGGCCGGCACATCCTCAACAGGGCCGTGTTCAGCTCCTGGAGCGGGGCCGGCCGGGGCGCGAGGCGGATGTGGGCGAGGTCGGCGGCCGTGAGGTGGATCCGGATCACTGCTCTCCTCCGTGGCGCCGCGCCAGCCTTTCGGGCTGGGCCACAACCTTCGCCCGCGCCCGCCGCCGGACGCCAGCATGCGGGCATGTCCTCATCATTCACGCACACCGCGGCAGGGACGGACCGGCGGACCGTCGCCGCGTCGGCCCTCCTGGGCGGCGGGCTGCTGCTCACCGGCGGCACCGGCGTCGCCCGCGCCCGGGGCCGGACACGGGCGCGCGCCCGCGACCGCGCGCAGGGCCCGGCCCGGCCCGCGGCCGGCCTCACCCTGCGGCTGCCCGCACCGACCGGCCCGCACCCCCTCGGGGTGACCACCCTCTACCTCGTCGACCGCTCCCGGCGCGACCCGTGGGACGCCGGCATTCCCGTACGGGAACTGATGGTGACCGTCTTCTACCCGGCCCGCGAGGTCCGCGGGCTGCCGGTCGCCCCGCAGATGACCGAGCGTGCGGCGGCCGCGTTCGCCGGCATCGACGTCCGCGTGCACCACCTCCCGGCGGCCGGGGTGGACTGGGCGGCGACCCTGACCCACGCCCACCCCGGCGCGCCCGCGCAGCCCGTACGGCGGCCGGTGCTGCTGTACAGCCCCGGGGGCGGCGATCCGCGCACCCTCGGCACCGGCCTCGCCGAGGAACTCGCCAGCCACGGCCATGTGGTGGTGAGCGTCGATCACCCCGGCGACGCCGGTGAGGTCGATTTCCCCGGCACCACGCCGTACCGGGCCGACCCCGTGCGCACCACCGTCCTCAGGGACGATCCCCGGCGGGATCCGGCGCGGTTCCGCACCCTGATCGACACCCGGATCGCCGACCTCCGCTTCGTGCGGGACCAGTTGGCGGGCTTCGCGGCCGGGGGCAGCCCCGACGCGGCCGGCCGCGCCCTGCCGGAGCACCTCGGCCGGGCGCTGGACCTGCGGCGGGTGGGCCTCTACGGCCACTCCGCCGGCGGCACCGCGGTCGCCGAGGCGCTGTACGAGGACCGGCGGTTCGCCGCCGCGGCCAACCTGGAGGGCTATCTGGACCATCCGCCGGAGCGGCCCGGTCCCGGCCGGGCGGGGGAGCTGTACCCCGTCGCCCGGTACGGCACGGACCGGCCGCTGCTCCTGCTGGGCTCCGCGGAGTTCATCGGCGCGCGGGGGCGCAGGGAGCTGGAGCGTTCCTGGTCGGCGATGCTCGCCCATCCCCGTGGGCGGACCCTTCGGCGGCAGATCGACCGCGCCGCGCACTGGGTGTTCACCGACTACGCCGCCCTGGCGCCCGCGCTGCAGGCCGCCGGCCTGATGACGGCCGCCGACCGGAACGCGCTGACCGGCCCGGTCGGCCCGGCGCGAGCGGTACCCGAGGTGCGGCACCACCTGCGGGCGTTCTTCGCCCGGCAGCTGTCCCGGAACGGGTGACGGTGCGTCAGGTGTCGCAGTCCAGCAGCGTCTTGCACAGTCCGCAGCGCGCCTGGAGGTGTCCGCGGACCGGGACCCGGATCCGCTGGTGGCAGGCCGGGCAGGTGAACGACACCCGCAGCGGCGCGTCCTCGAAGACGTAGCCGTCGTCCGGGCCCGCCACCCGGCCGGCCCGCCGCGGGTCCTGCGCCGCCCGCCGGTCCTTGGCGTAGCGCAGTCGGGCGGCCCAGCCGGCCCCGGCCAGCGGCGGCCGGCGGGCTTCCTGGCGGGCCCGCGCGGCACCCGCCGTGTACGCGTCGTACGCCTGCGGGCTGGTGAACCACGGCGCCGGGTCCTCGCCGAAGAACGCGGCCCGCTTGGCGAGGACGTAGCCGAACTCCTCCGGCGTCAGATAGCCGAGCTTCTGCGAGAACGGGCCGTGCTCGCGGTAGGCGTCGAGCAGCAGCCAGCCCGCGCCCAGGTACGTGGTGGCGGTGTCGGTGAGGATCTCGTTGTCCCGGGTGCCGGGGAACGACAGGTCCAGGCGGTGCAGGTAGACGTGCATCACCTCGTGCGCCAGCGCGGCGCCGATGTCCTTGCGGTGCTTCTTGAAGCGGTCGTTGAGCTCGATGAAGTACTCGGGACCCGCGGTGAGTTCGACGTTGGCGGCGTGCTCCATCTCGCGGAAGCCGACCACCATCCGCGCGTCCGGCAGATGCAGCTGCCGGACCAGGGCGCGGGCGACCCGCTGCGCGCCCAGGTACAGGTCCTCGGTGTCGTCGAAGGCGACGTCGGCGGGCAGCACGCTCGTGGCGAAGGTGCTCACCGTGTCGTACGACAGGCGTTTGAACAGCGCGTGGACGGCCGCACGCACCGTGTCGACATGGGGGAAGCCGTGCTCGATACCGCTTGTGCCCGTGGTCACCCGGCTCACTGTACGGGTGTCCGGGATCGTCCGGTATGAGCCGTACCGGGCAGGGGTGGAAAGGGAGTTGGCCGGATGCGCACCCTTGTCACGCCGATTGCCCGCTCCACATAATCCAAGGGCGCTTCACGGACTCATCCCCCACTGGGTCCGGACGCCTCACGGCGTGCTGCCCGCCCTCCACACACTCTGCGGCGGCCACGTCCGGCTCCGGTGTTGGCATGGGCTCGTCAGCAAGGCAACCCCCCACGAAAGGAAGCCCGTTGCGCAGCTACCGGAAGCTTCTCAAGAGAACCACCGCCGCCGGCGCGATCGCCCTGGCCGCCTTCAGCCTCCAGTCCGGCTCCGCCGGCGCCGCCCCCGCCCCGGCCCCCTCCGGCTCCGTCCACACCAAGGTCGTCGGCGGCAGCAAGGCCGACCAGGGTGAATTCCCCTTCATGGTGCGGCTGTCGATGGGCTGCGGCGGCGCCCTCTACACCAAGGACATCGTGCTCACCGCGGCGCACTGCGTCGACGGCAGCGGCCCCAACACCTCCATCACCGCCACCGCCGGCGTGGTCGACCTCCAGGACTCCGCCGCCGTCAAGGTGAACTCCACCCAGGTCCTGCAGGCCCCCGGCTACAACGGCAAGGGCAAGGACTGGGCGCTGATCAAGCTCGCCAAGCCGCTGGACCAGCCGACGCTGAAGATCGCCGAGGACACCAAGCTGAACAACGGCGACTTCACCATCGCCGGCTGGGGCGCCGACAAGGAAGGCGGCGACCAGCAGCGCTACCTGCTCAAGGCGACCGTGCCGTTCGTCGACGACGCCGCCTGCCAGAAGGCGTACGGCGACCAGCTGACACCCGGCGACGAGATCTGCGCCGGCAAGGTGGACACCGGCGGCGTCGACACCTGCCAGGGCGACTCCGGCGGCCCGATGTTCCGCAAGGACGACGCGGGCCAGTGGCTTCAGGTCGGCATCGTCTCCTGGGGCGAGGGCTGCGCACGGCCCGGGAAGCCCGGTGTCTACAGCGAGGTGAGCACCTTCGCCGCGAACATCAAGAAGGCCGCCGGCGAACTGGGCGGCTGACCGCACCACCCACGCGGGCGCGGGGCCCGGGGGCACCACCCCCGGGCCTTTGGTCCCGGACCTCCGTCCCGCGCGCCCCGGACGTTGGTCCGCCCCCGCCGGGGACCAAGCTCACCCCCGCGCCCGGGCCTTGTGCCGCCGGCGATGACCGTACGGCCCCTGGGCCCGCGGCCCGCCGCTGCGTAGCGTGAACGGCATGTCCACCGAGCCCCGCACCCGGCCCCGGGCGCGCGACCGCGACCACCGCACGACGGTCGTCGCCGCGCTGCTCCTCGCCGCCTCCGCCGCGGCCCTCACCTACGTCCTCCTCGGCGGCCACCACGGCCCCGTCGAAAAGGCCGCCGAACCCGCGCCGTCCCGGGTCCTGGCCTCCTGACGGCCCGGCCGCCCACATCTGTCCAACACCTCCACCCCCTTTGTCCATAGGCCGGTGCCCCGCCCCGGCAGCACGCTGTCCGCCGACAGCCAGTGCAGGCCGAAGGGGAGGACAGCGCGCGTGAACGAACAGACAGGTGCCCCGCGCGGGCCCAGCCGCAGAAAGGTCGTCACCGCCACCGCGCTCGCCCCGGTCGCCGGCGCCCTCCCGCTCGGCGCGCACCCCGCCGCGGCCGCCCACCGCGCCGGCGAGGCGGTGCTGCGCTCCGATGCGCTGGAGGTCCGCGTCGACACCGCCTTCCCGCGCATCGTGTCCTACACCGACCGCGGCACCGGCGCCGTCCTGTACGGCCAGGACACCCCCGTCACCCGCGTCCTGATCGACGACGTCCCGCACACCCCCGACGTCAGCCACCACGTCCGCGCCGACCGGGCCCGCTACGTCCTCCGCTTCGACGGCGGCACCACCCTCGAGGTGGAGATCGCCGTCCAGGGGTGGACCACCACCTGGCGGGTCACCGCCCTCACCGACACCCCGGCGCTGCGCGTCGGCACCCTGGAGATCCCCGGCCTCGCCCTGCTCGGCGTGCGCAGCGGCCCGCCCGGCGCGGCCCTGCTCGCCGCCCGGATCGAACTGGACAAGGCCAAGAGCGGCGACACCTTCGTCCAGGTCACCGACGCCACCCCCGTCGAGGCCGCGCCCACCGGCTGCGCCTACGCCGTCGTCGCCACCGGCGAACTCGCCGCCGGCATCGAGACCAACACCGTCTACGACAAGCCGTCCGGCGCCACCACCTGGGAGAACGGCCGGCTGTGGCGGCAGACCGTGCGGGGCGACGGCTTCGTCAAGGCGCAGCTGGTCCCGGGCCAGTGGACGCACCGGGCGGCCGGGCAGCCGTGGGACGCCACCGAACCGCTGCCGTACGCCACCGTCATCGTCACCCGCGACCGCAACGGCGACGGCACCGCCGACTGGCAGGACGGTGCCATCGCGCTGCGCGACATCATGGTGATGCCGCTGGGCGCCGACGAACAGCATCTGCGGGTCGTCCCGCACATCCCGTTCAACTTCGCCAGCCAGGCCACCAACCCGTTCCTGGCCACCCTCGACAACGTCAAGCGGATCGCGCTGGCCACCGACGGGCTGCGGCAGTTCACCCTCCTCAAGGGCTACCAGTCCGAAGGGCACGACTCCGCCCACCCCGACTACGGCGGCAACTACAACGAGCGGGCCGGCGGCCTCGCCGACCTCAACACCCTGCTGCGCGCCGGGAAGATGTGGCACAGCGACTTCGCGGTGCACGTCAACGCCACCGAGTCCTATCCCGTCGCGCACGCCTTCTCCGAGACGCTCGTCGACAAGACGGACAAGCAGTGGGACTGGCTCGACCAGTCGTACCGCATCGACGCCCGCCGCGACCTGGTCTCCGGCGACATCGCCGCCCGCTTCGCACAGCTGCGCAGGGAGACCGACCCCGCCCTGACCACCCTCTACCTCGACGTCTTCCGCGAGTCCGGCTGGAACTCCGACCGCCTCCAGCGCCATCTGCGCGACCAGGGCTGGCAGGTCACCAGCGAATGGGGGCACGGCCTGGAGCGCTCCTCGCTGTGGTCGCACTGGGCGAACGAGACCGACTACGGCCCGGACACCTCCCGCGGCATCAACTCCCGGCTGATCCGCTTCCTGCGCAACCACCACAAGGACGTCTTCGCGAACAAGTGGCCCACGCTGCTGGGCAGCGGCCGGATGGGCAACTTCGAGGGCTGGGTCGGCAAAACGGACTGGAACGCGTTCTACGCGATCATCTGGACCGACGCGCTGCCCGCCAAGTACCTCCAGGCGTACCCGATCAAGACCTGGGGCGCGCACGAGATCACCTTCGAGGGCCCCACCCGGACCTCGGTCAGCGACGCCGGCGGCACCCGCCGGATCACCACCGACGGCCGCCTCGTCTACGACGACGGCACCTATCTGCTCCCCTGGGAACCCCGCCGGGCCACCGACCCCGGCAAGCTCTACCACTACAACCCGCGGGGCGGGACGACCCGTTGGGACCTCCCGCGGGGCTGGTCGGCGGCCCGCGCGGTGTACGCCTACCGGCTCACCGACCAGGGCCGCACCCAGGAGGAACGCCTCCCGGTCAGCGGCGGCCGGGTCACCCTCACCGCCGAACCCGGCGTGGCGTACGTCGTCCACCGGGACCGGGCCCCCGCCCGGCGCGACCCCCGCTGGGGCGAGGGCACCCCGCTGCGCGACCCCGGCTTCCACTCCGGGACCCTCGACGCCTGGCAGACCATCGGCCCCGCCTCCGTCGAACGCTCCGAACGGGGCGACCACGAGCTGGTCATCGGCGCGGGCGGGGCGGCCACCGTCGCCCAGCGCCTCGGCCGGCTCGCCCCCGGCCACTACGCCGCGTCGGTGCAGATCGAGGTCGGCCGGACGGCCGGCGAGCGGCGGCGGGCCGGCCTGGAGGTCCGTACCGCCGACGGCGTCACCGCCGCCAACTGGACCGACACCTCGACCGCCGGCAACTACGTCGCCGCCGACCGCAAGTCCGGCACCCGCTTCCAGCGGCTGTTCACCCGCTTCACCGTCCCCGGGGGCGGCGGCCCGGTCACCCTCACCCTCACCGCGGCCGCGGGAGCGGCCCGGGTCCGGTTCGACAACGTCCGGGTCGTTGCCGCCGCGCCCACCGGGAAGCCGGGCACCCTGGCGTACGAGGACTTCGAGCACGTCCCGCAGGGCTGGGGCGTCTTCGTCAAGGGCGACGCGGGCGGCAGCACCGACCCCCGCACCCACCTTGCCCAGCGGCACGCCCCGTTCACCCGGCGCGGCTGGAACGGCAAGGCCATCGACGACGTCATCGACGGCGGCCAGTCGCTCAAGTCACGCGGCGAGAACACCGGGCTGGTGTACCGCACCGTCCCGCACACCGTCCGCTTCACGCCGGGCCGCCGCTACCGGGTCACCGTCCGCTACGAGAACGAGACGGCCGGCCAGTACGCCTGGGTCACCGCCGTCGACGAGCCCGCACCCCGCGAGCTGAGCCGCACCCCGCTGCCGGTCGCGACCCAGCCGGCCACCCACACCTACGAGTTCACCGCTCCCGACCGGGGCGAGGCGTGGGTGGGGCTGCGCAAGGTGGGGGAGGACGGGACCGCGGAATGCGTCCTGGACGGCTTCGAGGTGCGCGAGGTGCGGGACTAGGGCCGGGCCCGCGGGCGTCCCGGAACGGGCCGTGGGGGCGGGGTCGGCGCGCCCCCACGGTCCCGGACGGGGACCCGGACCCCGGGCCCCGGGCCCACGGCCCACCGCCCCCGGCCCATCGCCCCTCGGCCCCGTCCGTGCCGTCGCCGGCTGCCGTCACGGCGCCTCTGCGCGCACCTCCGCGCAGGGATACAGACCGGGCGCCCCCGCCCCCGTTCCTTCCCCCACCGGGGCCGGGGCGCCCTCCCACTCCCACAGCAGCAACTCGTTGTCGCCCTCCCGCAGTACCGGCCCCGGCACGTACAGGGTGTGCTGCGGGCCGACGGACCGGTAGCGGCCCAGACAGAACCCGTTGAGCCACGCGAAGCCGTGCGCCCAGCCCGGCAGCGCGAGGTCCGCGTCGCCCGGCCGCCCGGTCACCGTCAGCGTCCCCCGGTACAGGCCCGCGGCCCCGCCCGCCTCCGCCACCGGGCGGAACGCGACCCTGGCCGGCGCCCCGGCCTCCTCCAGCGCGTCCAGCCGCAGGCCCCGCGACCGCACGCCGTGCAGGTACTGCCGCTCGTGCAGCAAGCCGCCGGTGAGGCCCTTGGACTCGCCCAGCCGCGGCCCGTAGTTGACCCGCCCCAGCGACCCCACCCACAGCTCCACCGACGCCGGCCCCGCCACCTCACCGAGGTCCGCGTCCGCACCGTCCACCACGCCCCGCCGCTCCCCGTCGACGAACACCACCGCCCGGTCCCGCAGCCCCCGCACCCGCAGCGGATACCGGCCCCGCGGCCCCGGCACCGCCACCCGGTAGCGCACCAGGCCGCGGTCCACGCCCAGCTCCTCGAATGTCGCCGGGGCACCGCCCTCGGTCTCCGCGCCGCCCAGCGCGTCCATCACCGCGCCGGCCGGCGCCCACTCCGCGAGCACCGCCCGCACCGGGGCGGCGAGCACCGGCAGCGGCGCGGGCGGCTCGGGCAGCGGCCCGTCCGCGTACCCGGCGAGCACCTCCCGGAACCGCCGGAACTTCTCCGTCGGCCGGCCCCGTTCGTCGACCGGCGCCCCGTAGTCGTAGGAGGTGACGGTCGCCCGCAGCTCCCCGTCGTGCAGCTCGCCCGCCCGGTTCGCGCCCGCCCAGCCGCCGAAGTTCGAACCGCCGTGCGCCATGTAGACGTTGACCGACGCCCCGCACTCCAGGATCTCCCGCAGCTCCGCCGCCGCGTCCCCGGCCGTCCGCGGCTCCGGTGCCGCGCCCCAGTGCGTGAACCACCCGCACCAGAACTCCGCGCACATCAGCGGCCCGCGCGGCTGATGGCGGCGCAGCGCCGCGAACGCCTCCCGGGCCCCCGCGCCGAAGTTGACGGTCGCCGGCACCCCGGGCACCGAGCCGCCGGTGAGCATGTGGTCCTCGGGACCGTCCGAGGTGAACAGCGGCACCCGCACGCCCAGCGCCCGCAGCCGCTCCACGAGGTGCGCCAGGTAGCGGGCATCGCTGCCGTACGAGCCGTACTCGTTCTCCACCTGCACCATGAGCACCGGCCCGGCGCCCGGCCCGCGCGGCGCGGACGCCGCGGTGCACTGGCGCGCCACCACCTGCGGCAGCAGCCGCGCGAACCACGCGTCCACCGCCGCCAGATACGCCGCGTCCCGGGTGCGCACGCGCCGGCCCAGCGGCCCGGTCAGCCAGTCCGGCAGCCCGCCGTTCTCCCACTCCGCGCAGATGTACGGCCCCGGCCGGACGATCGCCCACAGCCCCGCGGCGCCCGCCGCGTCCAGGAACCGGCCCAGCGCCTCCGGGTCCCGGAACACGCCGGGCCGCGGCTCGTGGAGGTTCCACGGCACGTACGTCTCCACACAGTTCAGGCCCATCGCCCGGAGCATCGCGAGCCGGTGGCCCCACTGCGCCTCGTGCACCCGGAAGTAGTGCAACGCCCCGGACAGCAGCCGCACCGGCCGTCCGTCCAGCGTGAAGTCCCGCTCGCCCACCGCGAATCCCGCCACGTCACCGCCCCCTGAGTCCTGGCCCCCGGGCCGCCGGCCGGCGCCCACGGTCACCGGTCACCCTCGCCCTCTGGCGGTGTGACGGTCCATGGACAAAGATCGGCGTTGTTTGGACGAAGCGGAACGGAAGAGGTACGGAGGACGGGAGGTCCGGGCGTGTACCACACCTGGATGCGCTACTTCACCCCGAGCCCGGTCCACCACCGGCTCGGCCTGGTCTGCCTGGGCGTCGGCCTCCAGCACGGCGCGCTGCCCACGGTCGGCCCGCGCACCCTCGACCACCACGTCGCCATCGTCATCAGCGCCGGCCGCGGCTGGTTCACCGCCCCCGACGGCCGCCGCCGGGCCGTCACCGCGCCCGCCCTGCTGTGGATCGTCCCCGGGGTGACCCACCACTACGGCGCCGACCCGGACACCGGCTGGGACGAGAGCTTCGTCGACTTCACCGGCCCGGCCGCCGCCACCTACACCGAACTCGGCTACATCGAACCGGACGAGCCGGTCGTCCCGCTCGCCGACACCGGCCCCGCCCGCGCCGCGGTCGGCCGCATCGCGCGCGCCGCCCGCCGCGGCAACCCCCTGCTGGAGGTGGAGACCTCCGCCGCCGTCCACGAACTCCTCGTCGCGCTGCGCCGCGCCCGCGCCGACACCGACGCCGACGGCGACCCCGTCCTGGCGGCCCTGGCCCGCGACGCCTTCCTGCCCCTGTCGGTCGCCGAGCACGCCGCCCGGCACGGCATGACCCCGGCCGAACTGCGCACCGCCGTACGCCGCGGCGCCGGCTGCAGCCCCAAGGACTACCTGCTGGGCATCCGCCTGGGCCGCGCCAAGGAACTCCTGGTCGGCACCGAACTCCCGGTCGCCGCGGTGGCCCGCCGGGTCGGCTACGACGACCCGGCCTACTTCAGCCGGCTGTTCACCCGCCGTGTCGGCACCGCCCCGGTCCGCTTCCGCGACCGGCAGATCCGCAGTGTTCCCGGCGGCTGGTCCACGCAGATCCCGGACCCGGACAAACCCCCACTGGTCAGCGGGGGCGGTCCGTAGCGGGAGCGGGCGTCAGGGCGAGAGTTCCGCCAGCGTCCGCCCCGCGGTCTCCTCACCGAACGCGGCGGACGCCGGCGCCCCCAGCAGCGCGACCCCGCCGAGCAGCGCGAAGACGCCCGGCAGTCCGGCGCTGCCGGCGTGCCCCGCGCCGACCACCAGCGGTCCCCGCCGTCGGCGTCCGGCCCGGCGTCCGGTCCGGTGTCCGCCTCCGTGAGCGACCGCTCCAGCCTGGACGGCAGCCGCGCCGGCTGACGGCACTCGGCGGGGGAGAGGCCGGCCGGCATCCGCCGCTCGTTCTCCTGACCTTCCCGGCCTGCGCAAACCCCCGTGCACCGGCCACCGGCCGTACGGCAGCATGGCCCCATGCACCAACTGCAGCGCGACGAGGCGCAGACCCGAGCCCGACTCATCGACGTCCACCGCTACGCCGTCGAACTCGACCTCACCCGGGGTGACGAGACCTTCGGCTCCCGCACGGTCATCCACTTCACCGCCCGGGCCGGCGGCGACACCTTCGTCGAGCTCAAGCCCACCGCGCTGCACACCGCCACCCTCGACGGCCACCCCCTCGACCCCGCGGCACTCGACGGCAACCGCCTCCCGCTCACCGGCCTCACCCCCGGCGACCACGAACTGCGCCTCGACGCCACCATGCGCTACTCCCGCACCGGCGAGGGCATGCACCGCTTCACCGACCCCGCCGACGACGAGACCTACGTCTACACCCAGCTGTTCATGGACGACGTCCAGCGGGTCTTCGCCGCCTTCGACCAGCCCGACCTCAAGGCCGTCTTCGAGCTGACCGTCACCGCCCCCGACGGCTGGCGCGTCCTCGCCAACGGCCTCACCGAGCACCTCGGCGGCGGCCGCTGGCAGGCCGCGCCCACCCCCCTCATCTCCACCTACCTCGTGGCCGTCGCCGCCGGCCCCTGGCACTCCGTCCGCACCGAACACGCCGGACTGCCCTTCGGCCTCCACTGCCGCCGCTCACTCGCCCCGCACCTCGACGCCGACGCCGAGGAACTCCTCGACCTCACCCGCCGCTGCTTCGACCGCTACCACGAGATCTTCGAGGAGCCCTACCCCTTCGACTCCTACGACCAGGCGTTCGTCCCCGAGTTCAACGCCGGCGCCATGGAGAACCCCGGCCTGGTCACCTTCCGCGACGAATTCGTCTACCGCTCCGCCGTCACCGACACCGAACGCCAGACCCGCGGCATGGTCATCGCCCACGAAATGGCCCACATGTGGTTCGGCGACCTCGTCACCCTCCAGTGGTGGGACGACATCTGGCTCAACGAGTCCTTCGCCGAATACATGGGCTACCAGGTCCTGTCCGAAGCCACCCGCTTCACCGACACCTGGACCGACTTCGCCGTCGCCCGCAAGGGCTGGGGCTACGACGCCGACCAGCGCCCCTCCACCCACCCCGTCGCCCCGGACCCCGACGGCGTCCCCGACACCGCCTCCGCCCTGCTCAACTTCGACGGCATCTCCTACGCCAAGGGCGCCTCCGCCCTCCGCCAGCTCGTCACCTGGCTCGGCGAGAAGGACTTCCTCACCGGCATCAACACCCACTTCACCCGCCACAAGTTCGGCAACGCCACCCTCGCCGACTTCATCGACTCGCTCGCCCACCACACCGACCGCGACGTCCACGCCTGGGCCGACGCCTGGCTGCGCACCACCGGCGTCGACACCCTCACCCCCACCGTCACCGACGGCCCCGACGGCTGGTCCCTCACCGTCGACCGCACCGGCAGCCGCCCCCACCGCATAGCCGTCGGCCTCTACGACCGCGACCCCGCCACCGGCCACCCCCTCGTCCGGCGCGAACGCCTCGACGTCGACGTGCCCACCGACGGCACCGCCCGGACCTTCCGCGGCCCCCGCCCCGCCCTGATCGTCCCCAACGACCAGGACCTCACCTACGCCAAGATCCGCCTCGACCCCGCCTCCGCACAGGCCGCCCTGCGCGACCTGTCCGCCCTCCCCGACCCGCTCACCCGCGCCGTGCTGTGGAACACCCTGCGCGACCTGGTCCGCGACGGCGAACTGCCGCCCACCGCCTACCTCGACGCCGCCCGCACCCACCTCCCGCACGAGACCGACCTCGCCCTCATCCAGGGCGTCCTCGCCTTCGCCCGCACCCAGATCGCCGACCGCTACCTCCCCACCCCCGACCGCCACACCGCGCTCGGCACCCTCACCTCCCTCAGCCGGGAGATACTCCGCCGCACCGAAGGCCCCGAGAACGGCACCGGCGCCGGACTGCGGCTCACCGCCGTACGCACCTTCATCGACAGCGCCACCACCCCCGAAGGCATCCAGGACTGGCTCGACGACGGCAGCGTCCCCGGCGGCCCGCACCTCGACCCCGAACTGCGCTGGCGCATCCTCGGCCGGCTCGCCACCCTCGGCGCCGCCCCCACCGCCGAACTCCACGCGGCCATCGACGCCGAACTCGCCCGCGACCCCAGCGCCACCGGCCGCGAAGGCGCCGCCCGCTGCCGCGCCGCGCTCCCCGACCCCGACGCCAAGGAAGCCGCCTGGGAGGCCCTGTTCCGCACCGACGAACGAACCGCCCTGTCCAACTACCTCTTCACCGCCACCGCCACCGGCTTCTGGGCACCCGAACACCACGACCTGCTGCGGCCCTACGTCGCCCGCTACTTCACCGACGTCCCCGCCCTCGCCGCCGCCCGCGGCCCCGCCCTCGCCGAGGCCGCCGGCCGCTACGCCTTCCCCGCCACCCGGGTCGACGAGGAAACCCTCCGCCTCGGCGAGACCTGCCTCGCCGAGAGCGACCCCACCCCCGCCCTGCGCCGCAAGCTCGTCGACCAACTCGACGACCTGCGGCGGGCCTTGAAGGTACGCGCCGCGGCCGCCGGCGCACACCCGGCAACCCGGTGACCACACGGGTGCCGCCGCCCGCGCAGCCGGCGGCACCCGAACACCTGCGGTACACCCGTACCACTTACGGGTGGTATGACCGCAAGCAGTGGAGACGCAGCGTACAGGGAAAGTAACTTAGGGCTGCCTAACATCCCGTCCGCGGGGGCCCGCACCGGGCCACCCCCGCAGACGCGGCCCCCAACTCCCTGACAGAAGAGCACACCGATGTCTGTGCCCCCTGCCGGCACCGCCCTCGCAGGCGGCACCAACGGCCCCCGCGCACTGCGCCCCCTCCTCGACACCGTCCTCGACGCCCTCACCACCGGCGCCGAGGACCGCGCCGGCCCCCTCCCGCCCGGCGGCCCCGACGCCGTCACCCGCGCCGTGCACGACGCCTGCCACCCCCTGCTCCCCGAGCACGGCACCGGCCCGCACGCCGCCCTGCGCACCGTCGTCCACACCCTCGCCGCCGGCTCCGCCGACCCCGCCGACCCGCACTGCGCCGCCCACCTGCACTGCCCGCCCCTGGCCCTGGCCACCGCCGCCGACCTCGCCGCCGGCGCCCTCAACCCCTCCATGGACTCCTGGGACCAGGCCCCCGCCGCCTCCGCCCTGGAAACCCTCACCAGCCGCGCCCTCGCCGCGCTCGTCTACCCCCGGGCCGCCGCCCCCGACGCCCTCATCACCACCGGCGGCACCGAATCCAACCAGCTCGGCATCCTCCTCGCCCGCGAAGCCGCCACCGCGAACCGCCCCGCCGCCGGCCCCCTCCAGATCGTCTGCGGAGCCAACGCCCACCACTCCCTCCACCGCTCCGCCTGGCTCCTCGGCCTCCCCGCACCCCTCACCCTCCCCACCCCCGACGGCATCCTCACCCCCGACACCGTCCACACCTGCCTGGCCAACCTCACCGGCCACACCGGACCCGCAAGCCCGGTGCTGCTCACCGCCACCGCAGGCACCACCGACTCCGGCGCCATCGACCCGCTCCCCGCCCTCGCCGACGTCGCCGCCCACCACGGCGCCCGCTTCCACATCGACGCCGCCTACGGCGGACCCCTCCTCTTCAGCGACACCCACCGCACCGCCCTCAGCGGCCTCGACCGCGCCCACACCGTCGCCCTCGACCTGCACAAACTCGGCTGGCAACCGGTCGCCGCCGGCCTCCTCGCCGTCCCCGACGCCGCGACCCTCACCCCCCTCGCCCACCAGGCCGACTACCTCAACGCCGACGACGACACCGAAGCCGGCCTCCCCGACCTCCTCAGCCGCTCACTGCGCACCACCCGCCGCCCCGACATCCTCAAAATCGCCGTCACCCTCAAAGCCCTCGGCCGCCGCGGCCTCGGCGACCTCATCGACCGCACCCTCGCCGCCGCCCGGACCCTCGCCGACCTCATCGACGCCCACCCCCGCTACGAACTCCACTCCCGCCCCACCCTCAGCACCGTCCTCTTCCGCCCCACCGGCGCCGACGACACCACCCTCGCCACCATCCGCCGCACCCTCCTCACCGACGGCCAGGCCGTCCTCGGCCGCGCCACCACCCCCACCGGCCTCTGGCTCAAAGCCACCCTCCTCAACCCCCACACCCAACCCGGAGACCTCACCACCCTCCTCAAACTCGTGGAAGGCCACATCCCCCGATGAGCACCGCCGACGCACCCGCCGCCCCCGCCACCCCCGACGAACCCCTCGACCTCGCCGGCATCGGCATCGGCCCCTTCAACCTCTCCCTCGCCGCCCTCGCCCACCCCCTCACCTCACTGCGCTGCGCCTTCTACGACCAGCGCCCCGCCTTCCACTGGCACCCCGGCCTCCTCATCGACGGCGCCACCCTCCAAGTCCCCTTCCTCGCCGACCTCGTCACCCTCGCCGACCCCGCCAGCCCCTGGAGCTTCCTCAACTACCTCAAAACCCGCAAACGCCTCTTCCCCTTCTACTTCGCCGAGCGCTTCCACATCCACCGCGCCGAATACGACGCCTACTGCCGCTGGGTCAGCGAAAACCTCCCCACCCTCCACTTCGGCCACCAGATCGACGCCGTCCGCTGGAACCCCGAACGCGACGCCTTCGAAATCGACTTCACCCACCTCGCCCCCGACGGCGAAGCACAAGCCCTCGGCCGCACCCACGCCCGCAACCTCGTCCTCGGCATCGGCACCACCCCCCACATCCCCGTCCCGCTCCGCCCCCTCGCCGAGGCCCCCACCGTCCCCGTCATCCACTCCGCCAACTACCTCGACCACCGCGACACCCTGCTCGCCGCCGACCACCTCACCGTCATCGGCGCCGGCCAGTCAGGCGCCGAAATCTTCCTCGACCAGCTCCGCAACCGCCCCACCGGCCGCGAACAACTCCACTGGCTCGCCCGCACCCCCGCCTTCGCCCCCATGGAATACAGCAAACTCGGCCTCGAACACTTCACCCCCGACTACACCCGCTACTTCCACGCCCTCCCCGAACGCGTCCGCGACGCCCTCGTCCCCGGCCAATGGCAGCTCCACAAAGGCATCGACCACGACACCCTCGCCGCCATCCACGACGAGCTCTACCGCCGCACCCTCCACGGCGGCTGGCCCGACGCCACCCTCACCCCCGGCGTCTCCGTACGCACCGCCGGCCGCGTCGGCACCACCAAAGTCGAACTCCACCTCGACCACACCCAGCAAGGCACCCGCTCCCGCCTCACCACCGACGCCGTCGTCCTCGCCACCGGATACCGCGAACGCCGCCTGGACACCCTCCTCGCCGCCCTCGACCCCTACATCCGCCGCGACGCCGCCGAACGCCCCCGCATCGACCCCCACCACCGCGTCGTCCTCGACCCCACCGTCACCGGCTCCCTCTACGTCCAGAACGCCGAAACCCACACCCACGGCGTCGGCGCCCCCGACCTCGGCCTCGCCGCCTGGCGCAGCGCCACCATCCTCAACTCCCTCACCGGCACCACCCCCTACCCCCTCCCCGAACGCACCGCCTTCACCACCTTCGGCCTCCCCCAACCCCCCACCCACACC
>NZ_JNZA01000025.1 GCF_000717345.1 Streptomyces lydicus
ACCCCCACCCCCTCCACACCCGCCTCAAGTTGTCGGCGCAGCCCGCAGCCCGCAGCCCGCAGCCCGCAGCCCGCAGCCCGCAGCCCGCAGGGCAGCGCGGTGCTGCCTGGTGTCGCCTGGCCCGGGCAGGGCGTGGCACTGCTCCTGTGCCGCCGGGCCCCGCCTTTGCCGTCAGGTCCTGCCGACCGGGCCATGCCCTGCCGTCAGCCGGGCACTGCACCCCGCGCCCCTCGCCTCACCCCCTTGCCCCTGACGCCACGACCCTGGGCCCTCTCGCTCTGCTCACTTCCCGGGCGCGACCCGCGCCCGCTCACGCCGCCGGACCAGCGGTACCCGCCCTGCCTGCGGAAACGCCCTCATCGGGGCCTGCCGTCGCGCCCCTACTGGCCCCCTTGTGCCCCGCACGGCCCCGCTTCCTCGCTGAGCGAGCGGGAGAGAGCCGGCCGACGGCCCAGAGGGTTGCGGCCGCGAGCGCGACTGCTCCGGTCAGAGCGGTGCCCGACGGTTTTGATCTTGTCTCTTCGGCTGCGGACTTCGGTGGGCCCGGCACCTGAAGGCGGGTGTGGCCGCCTGCCGGCAGGGGGATTCCGAAGACCGGCAGCAGTCGGGACGGGCCGCTGTTTCGCATGCTCGGGGGCAGTAGCGACAAGGGATCCAGGTAGGTCTTGCCGCGGCGCAGGCCCCAGTGGAGGCACGGTTCGCGGCAGTGGAACGGGCCACGTTGCAGTACACCGACAGGCTGGCCCGCGGTGACGCGCTGGCCCCTGTGGACCGTGGCGCGTACGGGCTCGTACGTGGTTCGTAAGGGAGGGCGGCCCGAGCGGGACAGTTCGATGGTCAGGACGCCACGGCCGGCGACGTTCCCGGCGTAGGCCACCCGGCCCGGCGCGGCGGACCGTACGGTCGCGCCGACCGAGGAGGCCAGGTCCACGCCTCGATGCCCGGCGGCCCAGGGAGCCGGGGGTGGCTCCCAGCCGCGTAGCACCGTGGGCCGTATGCCGCTCTGCCCCTGTCCGTCCACCGGCCAGGACCGGTCCGTCGGGTGGCCCGCCCGGTCTGCCGCCTGCTGTTCGCCGTGCCTGGTGTCCTCGGCCCCCGTTGTTTGCCGTGCCCGCTCCGGTGTGGCCGTTTCGGTGTGCGCGACCCGCGGCGCCGTCGCTGCAGGCGACGTTGCCGCCAAGGGCGGAGCCGTCGCGGGGGACAGCTGGGAGAGGACGGTCGCCGTGGGGAGGGTGAGGAGCAGGGCCGCCGTGGCGGGGGTCAGGAGTGCGGTCGCCGCGCGGGCCGGGAAGAAGCAGCTGGCGCCGGGGGCGCGCGGCTGCTGGTGGGGAAGCGGGCGTAAGGGGGCGCGCCGGGGAGCGGTGGGCGGGGGAGCGGGGCGCTGCCTGTGGTGGGGGTTGCCCCGGCTCGTGGTCTGCGCGCGCCGGAGGAATCGGGGGAGTGTGCCCCGGCGGGCGGCCCCGGTCCTGAGCTGCATGTCTCGCACGGGGTGCGGCAGCTGCATGCCGTGGACCGGGCGGCGCGGGTGTCGGGTGGGTCGGCGTGTTTCTCGGGTCGGTCGTCGCATGGCTCGACAGTGACGTAGGCCGGGTGCGGCGTGGGGATCTTGGTCCGGAGCTGTGGACAAAGGGCCGCTTGTGGACAACGGCGTCACCCGGGAGAGGGGGATCCCGTCGGTCAGGGGCCGGGAATGTGGCCGGCTGCCCGCGCCGCTCCCTCACCCGGTCGGCCCCCGGTTGTCACTCGGTCGGGCTGCCGGGCTCACTCGCTCGGGGCTCGAAATGGTGCGTGTCGCCCGGTGCATCGGCAGTCCCGTACACTTCTGATGGCGATCCGGGTCACCGGGTCGACTTCGCACGCCCCGCCGTAAGTGCCCAGTCCCGTTCGGGCAGCACGACGGCCGCGCCCCTCGGTCCTCGGACGGCTCCGCAAGGTGTCTTCCCCGGCAGGCGCGTCGGGGCGTCAGGCACCGCGGCCGACCGGCCGCAGTGGAACCGAGAACAACGAGGAGTACGGCCATGGCCGTCGTCACGATGCGGGAGCTGCTGGAGAGCGGCGTCCACTTCGGGCACCAGACCCGCCGCTGGAACCCGAAGATGAAGCGCTTCATCTTCACCGAGCGCAACGGCATCTACATCATCGACCTGCTCCAGTCGCTGTCGTACATCGACCGCGCCTACGAGTTCGTCAAGGAGACCGTCGCCCACGGCGGCTCCGTCATGTTCGTCGGCACGAAGAAGCAGGCCCAGGAGGCCATTGCCGAGCAGGCGACCCGCGTGGGCATGCCCTACGTGAACCAGCGCTGGCTCGGCGGCATGCTGACCAACTTCTCGACCGTCTACAAGCGCCTGCAGCGCCTGAAGGAGCTCGAGCAGATCGACTTCGAGGATGTGGCCGCGTCCGGCCTCACCAAGAAGGAGCTCCTGGTTCTCTCCCGCGAGAAGGCCAAGCTGGAGAAGACCCTGGGCGGTATCCGCGAGATGCAGAAGGTGCCCAGCGCCGTCTGGATCGTGGACACCAAGAAGGAGCACATCGCCGTCGGTGAGGCGCGCAAGCTCAACATCCCGGTCGTCGCGATCCTCGACACCAACTGCGACCCGGACGAGGTCGACTACAAGATCCCGGGCAACGACGACGCGATCCGCTCCGTCACCCTGCTCACCCGCGTGATCGCCGACGCCGTCGCCGAGGGCCTCATCGCCCGCTCCGGTGCCGCCACCGGCGACCAGAAGCCCGGCGACAAGGCTGCCGCCGAGCCGCTGGCCGAGTGGGAGCGCGACCTGCTCGAGGGCGAGAAGAAGGCAGACTCCGAGGACGCTGCCGAGAAGCCCGCCGAGGCTCCGGCCGCCGAGGCCCCGGCTGCTGAGGCCCCGGCCGCCGAGGCTGAGAAGCCGGCGGACGCCGAGCAGGCCTGACCTCAGGACCGGTGATGACGGCGGGGGAGGGCGCCACGAGCGCCGCCCCCGCCGTTCACCAGTAGATCTTTCGACTGACTTCGAGATTTCGAGAAGAGATTCACAGACCATGGCGAACTACACCGCCGCTGACGTCAAGAAGCTCCGCGAGCTCACCGGCGCCGGCATGATGGACTGCAAGAAGGCCCTGGACGAGGCCGAAGGCAACGTCGACAAGGCCGTCGAGGCGCTGCGCATCAAGGGCCAGAAGGGCGTCGCCAAGCGCGAGGGCCGCTCCGCCGAGAACGGCGCCGTGGTCTCCCTGATCGCGGACGACAACACCTCCGGCGTCATCGTCGAGCTGAAGTGCGAGACGGACTTCGTCGCCAAGGGTGACAAGTTCCAGGCCGTCGCCAACGAGATCGCCGCGCACGTCGCGAAGACCTCCCCGGCCGACCTCGACGCGCTGCTCGCCTCCGAGATCGAGGCCGGCAAGACCGTCCAGGCGTTCGTCGACGAGGCCAACGCCACGCTGGGCGAGAAGATCGTCCTGGACCGCTTCGCGCAGTTCTCCGACGGCTACGTGTCGGTGTACATGCACCGCACCATGCCGGACCTGCCGCCGCAGATCGGTGTCCTCGTCGAGCTCGACAAGGAGAACGCCGAGGTCGCCAAGGGCGTCGCGCAGCACATCGCCGCCTTCGCGCCGAAGTACCTCTCCCGCGAGGACGTCCCGGCCGAGGTCGTCGAGGCCGAGCGCCGCGTCGCCGAGGAGACCACCCGCCAGGAGGGCAAGCCCGAGGCCGCCCTGCCGAAGATCGTCGAGGGTCGCCTCAACGGCTTCTTCAAGGACGCGACGCTGCTCGGCCAGCCGTACGCGCTCGACAACAAGAAGTCCGTCGAGAAGGTCCTCCAGGAGGCCGGTGTCACCCTGAAGCGCTTCTCGCGCATCAAGGTCGGCATCTGAGAGCCTGCCGCAAGGCAGCGAATGACCTGCGACCCCGCTAGGGTCGTACGCAGTCGGCCGCTCAACGGCCGGCCGCAGATGTGACGAGGAGGCCATTGCCGCACAGGGATCTGGTACAGACCCACGGCAATGGCCTTCTTCGTATGTGCACGAGGAGAGCTCAATGAATCACGGTGCCGACGGCGCGCACACAGACCATGCCGGTCACGGAGGCAGGCGACGCTTCCTGCTGAAGCTGTCGGGCGAAGCCTTCGCCGGTGGCGGCGGACTCGGTGTCGACCCCGACGTGGTGCACGCGATGGCCCGCGAGATCGCCGCCGTGGTGCGCGACGGTTACGAGATCGCCATCGTGATCGGCGGCGGCAACTTCTTCCGCGGTGCCGAACTCCAGCAGCGCGGCATGGACCGGGCCCGGTCCGACTACATGGGCATGCTCGGCACGGTGATGAACTGCCTCGCCCTCCAGGACTTCCTGGAGAAGGAAGGCATCGACTCGCGCGTCCAGACGGCGATCACCATGGGACAGGTGGCGGAGCCGTACATTCCGCTGCGCGCGGTGCGTCACCTGGAGAAGGGCCGGGTCGTGATCTTCGGCGCCGGCATGGGCATGCCGTACTTCTCCACGGACACCACGGCCGCCCAGCGCGCCCTGGAGATCGACGCCGAGGCCATGCTGATGGGCAAGAACGGTGTCGACGGCGTCTACGACTCCGACCCCAAGAAGAACCCCGACGCGGTGAAGTTCGACGCGCTCGAGTACGGCGAGGTCATCGCCCGCGACCTGAAGGTCGCCGATGCCACCGCTATCACGCTGTGCCGGGACAACAAGCTCCCGATCCTCGTGTTCGAACTGCTCGCCGAGGGCAACATCGCGCGTGCGGTGAAGGGTGAGAAGATCGGCACGCTCGTCAGCGATCAGGACACCCGGGCCTGACGGCCCCAACTGCCGTGATTCCGTACGGGCATCGGCCCGTACGGGCGGCAACTCCCGGCCGGGGGAAGACCTCGGTACGGGGATGGACAACTGCCTGCCGGTCGGACACCGTGCAGGAGAAGACGCGCGGCAGGGGCGAGGCTCTGCTTCTTACCGATAAGACCAGGAGCAAGTGGTGATCGAAGAGATCCTCCTCGAGGCCGAGGAGAAGATGGAGAAGGCCGTCGTGGTCGCCAAGGAGGACTTCGCCGCGATCCGCACCGGGCGTGCGCACCCGGCGATGTTCAACAAGATCGTGGCGGACTACTACGGCGCGATGACGCCGATCAACCAGCTGGCGTCGTTCTCGGTTCCCGAGCCCCGCATGGCCGTGGTGACCCCGTTCGACAAGAGCGCGCTGCGCAACATCGAGCAGGCCATCCGCGACTCCGACCTCGGCGTCAACCCGAGCAACGACGGCAGCATCATCCGGGTGACCTTCCCCGAGCTGACCGAGGAGCGCCGCAAGGAGTTCATCAAGGTCGCCAAGAACAAGGCCGAGGACTCGAAGATCTCGATCCGCAGCGTCCGGCGCAAGGCCAAGGAGGCGCTGGACAAGCTCGTCAAGGACAAGGAGTCCGGCGAGGACGAGGTGCGCCGTGCGGAGAAGGAGCTCGACGACACCACCGCGAAGTACGTCGCGCAGGTGGACGAGCTGCTCAAGCACAAGGAATCCGAGCTCCTCGAGGTCTGATGAACGAGTCATCCTGGGGGGCCTCGCCCGGCGCCGGTCGATGGGGACCGCCCGACCACGGACCGGCCTCCTCGCTTCGCGGGGCGGCGCCGCCCTCGGCGGGTCCCGTGCACGACTGGGGCGACGCGGCGCAGACTCGGCCCATGCCCATCGTGCCCGAGCCAGGCGGACACCAGGACGACGACCGGGAACATCGGGACATCCGGAATGACCGGCACGACCCGGACGACCGGGGGGCTGCTCGCCTGAGCGGCCCCCTGTTCCGCGATGAAAAGCCGCAGGAGCCCATGCCCACCTCTTTTCCCGGGTCCGACCGCACGGCGGACTCTGAGAAGCCGAAGAAGAAGAGCGCGGGCCGCAACCTGCGGGCCGCGATAGGGGTCGGTGTCGGCCTCGGCGTGGTCATCCTCGCGTCGCTCTTCGTCTACAAGCCCGTGTTCATCGGCGTGATCGCGATCGCCGTCGTCGTGGGCCTGTGGGAGCTGACCTCGCGGCTGGCGGAGCGCAAGGACATCCGGGTGCCGCTGGTGCCGCTGGCGGTCGGCGGCACGGCCATGGTCGTCGCCGGATACGTACGCGGCGCCGAGGGCGCGTGGGTGGCCATGGCGCTCACCGCGCTGGCCGTCCTGGTCTGGCGGATGACCGAGGCCCCCGAGAACTACCTGCGGGATGTCACCGCCGGCGTCTTCGCGGCGTTCTATGTGCCCTTCCTCGCGACGTTCGTGGCGCTGATGCTCGCCGCCGGGGCCGACGGGCCGCAGCGGGTGCTGACGTTCCTGCTGCTGACGGTCGTCAGCGACACCGGCGCCTACGCGGTCGGCTGGCGCTTCGGCACGCACAAGCTCGCGCCGCGCATCAGCCCCGGCAAGACCCGGGAGGGCCTCGTCGGCGCGGTGCTCTTCGCGATGGTCGCCGGCGCCCTGTGCATGCAGTTCCTGATCAAGGACGGCGCCTGGTGGCAGGGCCTGATCCTCGGTTTCGCGGTCGCGGCCAGCGCCACCCTCGGGGACCTCGGCGAATCCATGATCAAGCGCGACCTGGGCATCAAGGACATGGGCACCTTGCTCCCCGGCCACGGCGGCATCATGGACCGCCTCGACTCCCTGCTGCCGACCGCCCCCGTGGTCTGGCTGCTGTTCGTCGTCTTCGTCGGGGCGGGCTGACCGCGCCCGGCAACCGGAAGCCCCTCACCTCAGCGGCGAAAGCGCTGGTGTGAGGGGCTTCTCGAATGAGCGCCGGCCGTTGCGACGGCGGGTTCGGCCCCGGGCGGCCACCGGAGCGGCGACGTCATCCACGTCACAGGGGCCCGCGGACAGGGCGCGCCCCGGCCGTCCCCGGGCCTCGTTCCGGCCCGGCGCGTGGCCCGCCGGCTCGTACCCTCACCGCTCCGGACGGGCCTCCCCGGACGATCTGCCACACTGGACGGACCATGCCTGCACCCGGAGAACTCACGTTCGTCGCGCCTCGTGGCGCCAAGAAGCCCCCTCGGCACCTTGCCGATCTCAGTCCTGCCGAGCGCCGCGAAGCGGTGGCCGCGATCGGTGAGAAGCCGTTCCGTGCCAAGCAGCTCTCGCAGCACTACTTCGCCCGTTACGCGCACGACCCGGCGGAGTGGACCGACATCCCGGCGGCGGCGCGCGAGAAGCTGGCGGGCGAGCTGCTGCCGGACCTGATGAAGGTCGTACGGCACATTTCGTGCGACGACGACACCACCCGCAAGACGCTGTGGAAGCTGCACGACGGGACGCTCGTCGAGTCGGTGCTGATGCGCTACCCGGACCGGGTCACGATGTGCATCTCCTCGCAGGCCGGCTGCGGCATGAACTGCCCGTTCTGCGCCACGGGGCAGGCGGGGCTGGACCGTAACCTCTCCACCGCCGAGATCGTGCACCAGATCGTCGACGGGATGCGCGCGCTGCGCGACGGCGAGGTGCCGGGCGGGCCGGCGCGGCTTTCCAACATCGTCTTCATGGGGATGGGCGAGCCGCTGGCCAACTACAAGCGGGTGGTCGGTGCCATCCGGCGGCTGACGGACCCCGAGCCGGACGGGCTGGGGCTGTCCCAGCGGGGGATCACGGTCTCCACTGTCGGTCTCGTGCCGGCGATGCTGCGGTTCGCCGACGAGGGCTTCAAGTGCCGGCTGGCCGTCTCGCTGCACGCGCCGGACGACGAGCTGCGGGACACGCTCGTCCCCGTCAACACGCGCTGGAAGGTGCGTGAGGTGCTCGACGCGGCCTGGGAGTACGCGGAGAAGTCCGGGCGGCGCATCTCGATCGAGTACGCGCTGATCCGGGACATCAACGACCAGGCGTGGCGCGGTGACCTCCTCGGACGGCTGCTGAAGGGCAAGCGCGTCCATGTGAACCTGATCCCGCTGAACCCCACGCCCGGCTCGAAGTGGACCGCCTCGCGCCCGGAGGACGAGCGGGCGTTCGTGCGCGCCATCGAGTCGCACGGCGTTCCGGTCACGGTGCGCGACACCCGCGGGCAGGAGATCGACGGTGCGTGCGGGCAGCTGGCGGCCTCGGAACGCTGACCGCCCGCTGGTACTGTGTGATCGAACAAATACACATTCCGACAGGGGAGCGCCACAGCGCTGAGAGTGCGGAAGCGTCGTAGTCCTACGGTGCCCGCAGACCCTTGAACCTCGCCCGGGTCATTCCGGGTAGGAAGTTCGGTCGTTACTCATGCTGTTGCGCCCTGCCCCGGGTCCGCTCCCGACGTCACCGGACGCCGCGAGCCGCCGACCCGGGGCGGGGCCGCGTCTCTTCCTGGCCAGCCAGGAGGACATCAGTGAGCACCACCAGCAGAATCGCCGCCTCGGCCGTCGCCGCCGCGGTCGGCATGACCGCGCTCGCCGGATGCGGCGGCTCGGGCGGCGGGAGCGCGGACGCCAAGACCGTCACGCTCGTCAGCCATGACTCGTTCAACGCCTCCAAGTCCGTGCTCGCCGCGTTCGAGAAGGAGAGCGGCTACAAGGTGAAGGTCCTCCGGGGCGGGGACGCCGGCAAGGCCGTCAACCAAGCGATCCTGTCGAAGGACAACCCCCAGGGGGACGTCTTCTTCGGCATCGACAACACCCTGCTGTCGCGCGGCCTCGACGCGGGCCTCTTCACTCCGTACAAGGCCAAGGGGCTGGCGAACGTGCCGGCCGGGCTGCAGCTCGACAAGGGGCAGCACCGCGTCACGCCGCTCGACTACGGCGACATCTGCGTGAACTACGACCGCGGCTACTTCACCCGGCACAAGATCGCGCCCCCGAAGACCCTCGACGACCTGATCAAGCCCCGGTACAAGGGGCTGCTCGTCACCGAGAACTCCGCCACCTCCTCGCCCGGCCTCGCCTTCCAGCTCGCCACCATCGCCGCGTACGGCAACGAGGGCTGGCAGGGGTACTGGAAGAAGCTCAAGGCCAACGGTGTCGAGGTCGTCGACGGCTGGGAGCAGGCGTACAACGACCGGTTCTCCGGCTCCGCGGCCGGCAAGAACAAGGGCGACAAGCCGCTGGTGGTGTCCTACGCCTCCAGCCCGCCCGCCGAGGTGCTCGGCAAGAAGCCCGCGCCCAAGGAGGCACCGACCGGCGTCGCGACCGGCACCTGCTTCCGGCAGATCGAATTCGGCGGGCTCCTGAAGGGCGCGAAGAACGAGAAGGGCGGCAAGGCGCTGCTGGACTTCCTGCTGAGCCGGACGTTCCAGGAGGACGAGCCGCTGCAGATGTTCGTCAACCCGGCCCGTAAGGACGCCAAGGTGCCGGAGCTGTTCACCAAGTACGGCGCGACGATCGACAAGCCCGCGACGCTGGCCCCCGGGACGATCACCAAGAACCGCGAACAGTGGATCAAGCAGTGGTCCTCGCTCGTCCTGAAGTAACGCCCACGGACGCCGCGGACGGCGCGGGCGCCCGGCGCGGACGGCCCGCGCGGGGAACGGCGGTGCGGCTCGGCCTGATGGCGGTGCCGTTCGCCTTCTTCGCGCTGTTCTTCGCCTACCCGGTCGTGGCGATCGTCGGACGCGGACTGAAGAACGGCGCGCAGTGGCAGCTCGGCCGGTTCGGCGACGTGGTCACCGACCCCGACGTCGTGCACGTCCTGTGGTTCACCGTCTGGCAGGCGGCGGCCTCGACCGGCTTGACGCTGCTGATCGCGCTGCCCGGCGCGTACGCTTTCGCGCGCTTCGACTTCCCGGGCAAGCAGCTGCTGCGGGCGGTGGTGGCGGTGCCGTTCGTGCTGCCGACCGTCGTCGTCGGCTCGGCCTTCCTGGCGCTGCTCGGGCGGGGCGGTCTGCTGGACGACTTGTGGGGCATCCGCCTGGACACCTCGGTCTGGGCGATCCTGCTGGCGCACGTCTTCTTCAACTACGCGGTGGTGGTACGGACCGTCGGCGGGCTGTGGGGGCAGCTCGACCCGCGGCAGGAGGAGGCCGCGCGGGTGCTGGGCGCCGGCCGGTTCGCGGCCTGGCGGCGGGTGACGCTGCCCGCGCTGGCGCCGGCCGTCGCGGCCGCCGCCCTGATGGTCTTTCTGTTCACCTTCACCTCCTTCGGGGTGGTGCAGATCCTCGGCGGCCCCACCTTCTCCACGCTGGAGGTGGAGATCTACCGGCAGACCGCGGACTTCCTCGACCTGCCGACGGCCGCGGTACTCACCCTGATCCAGTTCGCCGCCGTGCTGGGCGTCCTGGCGCTGCACGCCTGGACCGTACGCCGCAGGGAATCGGCGCTGCGGCTGGTGGACGCCGCGCGGACCGCACGCCGGCCGCACGGCCGCGGCCAGTGGGCCCTGCTGTGGGGAACGCTGCTGGTCATCGCCGTCCTGCTCATCGCGCCGCTGGCGGTGCTCGTGGAGCGGTCGTTCGCCGGGCCCGACGGCTACGGCACGGTCTTCTACGCGTCGCTGCGCTCCGCCGCGACCGCCGACAGCACCTTCGCCGTCGCCCCCCTGGACGCCCTGTGGAACTCGCTCGCCTACGGGGCAGCGGCCACCGCGATCGCGCTGGTGGTGGGCGGGCTGGCGGCCGCCGCCCTGACGCTGCCCCGGCTGCGGCGCGGCAGGTCCGGACGGATTCCGCTGGTCAGCCGGCTGGTCCGGGGCTTCGACGCGCTGCTGATGCTGCCGCTCGGCGTCTCCGCGGTCACCGTGGGCTTCGGCTTCCTGATCACCCTCGACCGGCCGCCGCTGGATCTGCGCGCCTCGTGGTGGCTGGTGCCGCTCGCCCAGGCCCTGGTCGGAGTGCCCTTCGTGGTCCGGACCATGCTGCCCGTCCTGCGGGCCGTCGACGGACGGCTGCGGGAGGCGGCCGCGGTGCTCGGCGCCTCGCCGTGGCGGGTGTGGCGGGAGGTCGATCTGCCGCTGGTGCGCCGGGCCCTGCTGATCGCCGCGGGCTTCGCGTTCGCCGTGTCGCTCGGTGAGTTCGGGGCGACGGTGTTCATCGCACGGCCGGACCAGCCGACGCTCCCGGTGGCCGTGGCCCGTCTGCTGGGACGTGCCGGGGAGCTCAACTACGGGCAGGCGATGGCTCTGTCGACCATTTTGATGGTGGTGTGCGCCGGTGCGCTGCTGCTCCTGGAGCGCGCCCGAACCGACCATTCCGGGGAGTTCTAGATGACGGCACGGCACGGGACCACGGCGCCGCGGCCACCGCAGCTGCTGCGGCTGGGCGGCGTGACCGTCCGTTTCGGCGCCTCCGGGCGGCCCGCCCTCGACGCGGTGGACCTGGACGTCGCCGCGCACGAGATCGTGTGCGTACTGGGGCCGAGCGGCAGCGGCAAGTCCACCCTGCTGCGCGTGGTCGCGGGGCTCCAACAGGCGGACGCGGGGCAGGTGTTGCTGGAGGGACGAAATCAGGCGGGTGTGCCCACGCACCGGCGCGGGGTCGGCCTGATGTTCCAGGACCACCAGCTCTTCCCGCAGCGCGACGTCGCCGGCAATGTCGCCTTCGGGCTGCGGATGCGGGGCTCCTCGCGCACCCACCAGGAACGTACGGTCGCCGGCCTGCTGGATCTCGTCGGGCTGCCGGGCGCCCAGCGGCGCGCCGTGGCCTCGCTGTCCGGCGGCGAACAGCAGCGGGTCGCCCTGGCCCGCGCACTGGCACCGAGCCCCCGTCTGCTGATGCTGGACGAGCCGCTCGGCCAGCTCGACCGCGGTCTGCGCGAGCGGCTGGTCGTGGAACTCCGCCGGCTCTTCCACGAGTTGGGCACGACGGTGCTCGCCGTCACCCACGACCAGGGCGAGGCGTTCGCCCTCGCCGACCGGGTCGTGGTGATGCAGGACGGGCGGATCGCGCAGACCGGCACCCCGTTGGAGGTCTGGCAGCGGCCGGCCACGGAATTCGTCGCCCGCTTCCTCGGCTTCGACAACGTCGTCGAGGCGACCGTGCAGGGCGAGGCCGCGGCCACACCCTGGGGGAAGGTGCCGGTCCCGGACGGCACCCCCGACGGCCCGTGCCGTCTGCTGGTCCGCCCGGCCGGCGTACGGCTGACCTCCGCGGCCGAGGGACTGCCCGCCACGGTGGCCGCCCGGACCTTCCGCGGCACCCATGTCGCGCTGCTGCTCCAGCCGGCCGGCGGCCCCCAGGTGGAGGCGGCCTGCGCCCTGCGTGACGCGCCGGAGACGGGGGAGCGGGTGGGCATCGCCTTCGCCGCGCCGGACGTCGTGGTGCTGGACGCGGCGGACGGCTAGGAGGGGCGGAGCGCCGCCCCGTTACGGGCCGGGGCCGGCGGAGTCAGCGCTTGGGGGAGGCCGCGAGGGAGTGCGCGGACGGGCCGGCGGCTGAGCGTCCGGAGCCGGCTTCCGTGCCGGTACCGGCTTCCGTGCCCGCGGCCGGGCCCGCACCGGCGTGCTCCGTGTCCGTACCGGGCTGCGTGTCCGTGTCGTGCTCCATGCCTGTACCGACCGGCTCCGACGGCTCCGGCTCGCCGAACCAGGCGACCGCGACCGCGCCCGCCACCGCCACCACGAAGCCGAGGACGGCGACCCAGGCGAAGCCCGGACGGGAGGCGTCCCCGAGCCAGACGACGCCAAGGATGCCGGGGACCACCGTCTCACCCACCACCAGCGCCGCCGTGGCCCCGTTGACCGAGCCGATCTGCAGGGCGACCGTGTGCAGATACATCCCGCCGAGGCCCGCGACGAGAATCGCGTACAGGGCGGGGTCGGCGAGCAGGGTGGGCAGGTGGAACGGGTCGGCGCCGTTCAGCACCCGTACGCCGACGCCGAGCGCGCCGAAGCCCAGGCCGGACAGCAGGCCGGCGAGGATCGCGGCCCGGCTGCCCATCAGGCGCACGATCAGCGTGCCGCCGCCGATGAGCACGACGGCCGCGGCGAGCAGCCACCAGTGGGTGGCGATCGGGGTGTGCCCGCTGCCCTCCGGCCCGGCCGCCGTGGCGAGCAGCACCAGCGCCGCACAGACCACCGAGATCGAGCCCCACTCGGCCCGGCTGAGCCGGATGCCGAGGAGCTTGATGCTCAGGACGGCGGTGATCACGAGGTTGGCGCTGATCACGGTCTGGGACAGGAACAGCGGCAGCAGGCGCGCCGCCAGGGCGCCGAGCCCGAAACCGATGAAGTCCAGCACCGTGCCCACCATGAACTCCCAGGTCACCGCGGCCTTCGCGGTGGAGGAGAGGCTGGGGCCGCCGTGCTGTGTGACACCGGTGGTGGACGCCTTCGCCGCCTCCTGGCGGGCGGACTTGCGCGATCCCACCGCCTGGAGGACCGAACCCGTGCCGTAGCAGGCCGACGCCGCCACCGCCGTCAGAAGGCCGATGATCACCAAGAGCTCCGTTCGCCCGCTGTCTGCATTACCTGTTCATTACCTGGCCTGGCAGACGCGCATTTCGGGACGGAAGTTGCCTCGGCAGGGCAACATACCCGGCGGGCGCCGTGGGAACGGGTGGAAGCGCAGCTCAGGCCGGCTTCCCGTGCGCGAGCCGGGCCAGTGCCTCCGGGACCTCGTCCACCTCGTCGACCAGGGCGATCCTGCTCTCCATGGGCCGGTCCGACGCCAGGGCCTGGAGCAGCGGCCAGGCAGGCAGCTTCGCCGTCCAGTGCGCGCGGTTCACCAGCACCATCGGCGTGGGCTCGCCCCGCGACCCGTAGTAGTTCGGCGTCGCGTTGTCGAAGATCTCCTGTACGGTCCCGGCCGCGCCCGGCAGGAACACCACGCCCGCGTTGCAGCGCGCCAGCAGGCCGTCCTCGCGCACCGCGTTGACGAAGTACTTGGCGATATGGGTCGCGAAGGCGTTGGGCGGCTCGTGCCCGTAGAACCAGGTGGGGATGCCGACCGAGGCGCCGCCGTTGGGTTGGCTCCGGCGTACGTCGAAGGCGGCGCGTGCCCACTCGGTGACCGAGGGGGCGAAGTGCGGTGCCTTGGCGAGGACTTCCAGCGCCGCGTCGAGCATGCCGTCGTCGAAGGGCGCGGCGTACGCCCCGAGGTTCGCCGCCTCCATCGCGCCGGGGCCGCCGCCCGTCGCCACGGTCAGCCCGTCGCGGGCCAGCCGGCGGCCGAGCCGGGCGGCGCCGGCGTAGGAGGCGGAGCCGCGCTCCAGGGCGTGCCCGCCCATGACGCCCACGACCTGTGCGCCGTCCAGGAGTTCGTCCAGTGCGTCGGAGACGGCGTCGTCGTGGATGCTGCGCAGCATGGAGGCGAAGATGTCGCCGTCCGACTTGGTCCGCTGGTACCAGTGGTAGGCGCGGGCGTCCGGTGTGGCGTCGTAGCCGCCGTCGGCCAGCCCGGTGAAGAGCTCGTCCGGCGCGTACAGGCTGCCCCGGTACGGGTCGAAGGGCAGGCCGGGTATCGGCGGGAAGACCAGGGCGCCGCCGGCGCGTATTTTCGCGGCGGCGTCCGGCTCCATGGGGCAGCCGAGAAAGACGGCCTCCGTGGTGTCCGTGCTGAGCAGAGCGAAGGTACGGTCCGTCAGATCGACCGACTGGACACGGTGTCCGGCGAGACTGCCCGAGGCGACGACCTGGTCGAACTCTTCGAGGGACTCGATCTCCCGGTCGTCGTCGCGGCGGGGGCGGGGCGCTGGGGACTCTGAATTCGGCTGCACGCCCGCCATGTTAGGACCGCAGGGATTCCACCAGCGGGCCGAGGTGCCCGTCGGCGGCAGCGGCGTCGAGCGCTTCCCGCAGCGCGCCGTCATACGTCGGCCGCGCCTTCTTCTGCACCTCCCGCCCCTCCTCCGTGATGACGCTGTAGACGCCGCGCCGGTCGTCCGGGCACAGGTCCCGGCGCGTCAGGCCGGAGGTCTCCAGGCGGGAGGCCAGCCTGCTGACCGAGCTCTGGTTCAGGCCGATGAGGTCGGCGAGTTCCTGCATGCGCAGTTCACCGTCGTCCGCCTCGGCCAGCCGGGACAGTGCGCGGTACTCGGAGAGCCCGATGCTGTGGTGTTTCTGCAGGGCTCGTGCCAGCTCCTGCTCGACGCGTGTGTGCAGCGCTCCGAGCCGGTCCCAGTGCTCCGCGTCCATCGCCATCCGCTTTCTGCTGCCGTTGCCGCTCTTCCGCCGATTGCCGTTCGTGGGCGGGGCCTTGACAGCAGCGTACATGCATCGGAAACTAATGCATGCGCATGCAAGTGATGCAGGTGCATGGAACCGGAGAGGGGACACGACCATGGCAGTGACCGAAGCGAGGGTCGCGCAGGAGATCGAGCGCATCGCCACCACTCCGGACTGGTACGAGCAGTACCGGATCTCCCAGGCCGTCAGGGCAGGCGGCTGGATTCATGTCTCGGGCCAAGCCGGGATCGACGAACAGGGCAGGACCGTCTCGGACGACTTCCTCACGCAAGGGCGGCAGGCGTTCGCGAACGTCGAACGGGTCCTCGCCGCGGCCGGGGCCTCACTCGCGGACGTGGTGAAGGTGGGCATCTTCGTCACGGACATGGCCGCCCACCTCGACGACGTCATCAGGCTGCGCGAGGAGTTCCTCTCCCGGCCCTACCCCGCGGACACCCTCCTGGAAGTGTCTTCGCTGGCCCAGCCGGACTGGCGCATAGAGATCGAGGCGACGGCGCTCGCCCGCGGCTGACCGGAGCCGGCGGCTGACCGGAGCCTGTCGCGGGCCCTGCTTCCCGAGCTGTCCGAACGCGCTCCCCTTCGCCACCCGCGCACGTACGGTGGCCGGATGACCGAGACCTGGCAGACAACCGACGACGGGGTTCTACGGCTTCCCTCCGGGCGGCTGATCCGGGGCCGCGGGCTGAGCCGCCCGCTGCCGTCCGGGCCGGCGCCGACGTATGCCGTCTATCTGCTGGGCAAGCAGCCTCCCGAGGTCGCCTGGGAATCCAAGTGGCTGCGCTGGCCGGACTTCCGGCTGCCGAGCAGTGACGCACAGGCCCGGGCTCTCCTCGGTGAGGCATGGGCGCGCGCCGACCGCGAGCGGGTCGAGGTCGCCTGCGGGGGCGGGCGAGGGCGCACCGGCACGGCACTGGCCTGCCTCGCGGTCCTCGACGGCGTCCCCGCCGATGAGGCGGTGGACTACGTACGCCGGAACTACCACCCCCGCGCCGTCGAAACCCCCTGGCAGAAGCGCTACGTCCGCCGCTTCGGCGACTGACCGGGCGAGCCCGCCCCGGCCGTCCTCGCCGAACCGGGGCCGGCCCGTCCTCAGCCGGCCGTCAGGCCGGGAGCGATGAGGGCTCGCTCCCGGCCGGCCCCGTCAGGGGCCAACGGGGGCTCAATGCACCAGCGGCAGGGTTGCCATTTCGGCGACCGTCCAGGTCAGGGGGGCCAGGACGAGCAGGAGGGAGAGGGTGCGCAGGGCGGCGGCGCGGTGGAGGACCGAGGCGGAGGCGCCGAGGCGGCGGAGCGCGGCGGTGGTGTGGGCGCGCGCCGAACGGGATTCGAGGGCGGCGGTGAAAGCGCTGGCCGTGACACAGGCGAGGACGACCGCCGCGCCGATGGCGGTGAGCGGCCCGAACGGACGGGTGGGAGAAGCCTCGTAGACCTTGACCGCGGCGTAGGCGGCGGAGGCGACCGCGCACAGGACGCCGAGCGGGCGGCCGAGGCGGTGCGACTCCTCCTGGAGGACGCGGCCGGACAGCAGCCGCAGCGCGCCGGGGCGGCCGGCGCAGAGCAGGCGGCCGCACAGATGGACCAGGCCGGGGCCGGCGAGGACGAGGCCGAAGGCGGACAGGGCCCAGCCGGCCAGGACGCCGGGCGGGCTGCCGATGAGCCGGCCGGGAAGGGGGAGCAGCCCGCCGGAGCCCGCCGTGCCGGGGCTGGTGTACGCCTCGATGGCCAGGCCCGCCGCGGCCAGCGCGATGCCCCACGGGAGGCCGGAGGGCGGGGCGGTCCTGGGGAGGCCCTCGTCGTCGGGGGAGCCGGCCTCGTTGCGGGGGCGGAGTGAGAAGGCGGTCGCGACGGCGGCGGTCAGCGGGACGAGCGCCAGCAGCATGAGGGCGCCGACGAGCGGCACGGGGTGGCCGGCGCCCAGCAGGTCGGAGTCGATGCCGAAGGGGGAGTCGCCGGCCGGGCCGCCGAGGTCGCCGCGCAGGCGGAGGAAGCCGAGCAGCGCGAGGAGGACGCCGAGGAAGCAGGTCAGGGCGGTGGAGGCGGTGGCCAGCAGGGTGAGGCGGAGGGGGCCGAGGCCGGCGGCGGTCATTCCGCGCTGGAGTCGGGCGGCGGGGTCCGTACGGGCCGTGGACACCGCGAACTGGGCGGTGGCGGCGAGCGGTGCGGCGCACCACAGCAGGCGCACCAGGGACTCGTCCGCCGCGGCGGGGTGGCCGGCGGCGTGACCGACGGTGGACAGCAGCAGGAAGCCGGTACCGGCCGCGGCGGCGGAGACGCCGAGGCGGCGCAGCAGGACGAGGGGGTGGGACCCGCGGGCTAGACGGAGAGCGAGCACTCTGCCCTGCTTTCCTCGTCGGAGGCACCGGTGGTGACGGGCGCGGCGGTCGACGGGCGGCCGTCGAGCAGCGCGAGGGAGCGGTCGGCGAGTGTGGCGACGTCGGCGTCGTGGGTCGCCAGGACCACGGTGATCTGGTGCGAACGGGCCGCGGTGGTCAGGGTGCGCAGCACCTGGGTGCCGTCGGCGTGGTGCAGCGGTGCGGTGGGCTCGTCGGCGAACAGCACCTGGGGGGTGGTGGCGAGGGCGCGGGCGATGGCGACGCGCTGGCGCTGGGACTGGTCGAGCTGGCCGGGGCGGCGGCGGGCGCACATGCCGACGTCGAGGCGGTCCAGCCATTCGAGGGCGGTGTGCTTGGCCGAGCGGGCGCCGGTGCCGCGCAGCAGCAGCGGGAGCGCGGCGTTCTCCCAGGCGGAGAGTTCGCGGACGAGGTGCGGCTGGGTGTCGATCCAGCCGAACCGGTCCAGACGCAGCCGTTCGCGGCTGGGGGAGGAAAGGGTGTGTACGGGTGCGCTGTTGAACCAGACCTCGCCCTCGGTGGGGACGAGTTGACCGGAGAGACATTTCAGGAGGGTCGTCTTGCCGCTGCCGCGCGGGCCGGTGACGGCGAGGATCTCGCCTTCGCGGACGCCGAGGGAGACTCCGGCGAGGGCGGTGGTGCCACCGAGCGTGTGGTGCAGGCCGCGGGCCCAGAGAACGTCGTTGTCAGGCGGGGCCACCATCTGCGCACCTCTTGATAGTTCGCGTCGACTCGTTCCCCCAAGCGGGTGAACGACCATGGAGGGTATCGGTCACTAGCACGGTAAGGACTGGTGACCCCCGGTATTCGTGGCTTGGCAGCACAACGGCCCAGATTCACTCGTATGGCTTGAAGTGAGTGAATCCGGGCCGATGGATGTTCAGTTGTGCCGCTGAGGCTGTAGGGCCGTCAGGAGCGCCTCGGTGAACCGGGACGCGGCCGCCTCGGTCAGAGCTTGGTCCACGCCTCGGTGAGGACCGTGCGCAGGATCTGCTCGATCTCGTCGAAGACCGACTGGTCGGCGATCAGCGGCGGGGCGAGCTGGATGACCGGGTCGCCACGGTCGTCGGCGCGGCAGTAGAGGCCGTTGTCGTACAGCGCCTTGGAGAGGAAGCCGTACAGGACGCGCTCGGTCTCCTCGTCGTTGAAGGACTCCTTGGTGGCCTTGTCCTTGACGAGCTCGATGCCGTAGAAGAAGCCGTTGCCGCGGACGTCGCCGACGATCGGCAGGTCGTGCAGCTTCTCCAGGGTGCTCTTGAAGGCGCCTTCGTTGTCGAGGACGTGCTTGTTGAGGCCCTCGCGCTCGAAGATGTCGAGGTTGGCGACGCCGACGGCCGCGGAGACCGGGTGGCCACCGAAGGTGTAGCCGTGCAGGAAGGTGTTGTCGCCCTTGTAGAACGGCTCCGCCAGGCGGTCGGAGATGATGCAGGCGCCGATCGGGGAGTAGCCCGAGGTCATGCCCTTGGCGCAGGTGATCATGTCCGGGACGTAGCCGAACTTGTCACAGGCGAAGGTCGTGCCCAGACGGCCGAAGGCGCAGATGACCTCGTCGGAGACGAGCAGTACGTCGTACTGGTCGCAGATCTCGCGGACGCGCTGGAAGTAGCCGGGCGGCGGCGGGAAGCAGCCACCGGCGTTCTGCACCGGCTCCAGGAAGACCGCGGCGACGGTCTCGGGGCCCTCGAAGAGGATCTGCTGCTCGATCTGGTCGGCGGCCCAGCGGCCGAACGCCTCGGGGTCGTCGCCGTGGATCGGGGCGCGGTAGATGTTGGTGTTCGGCACCTTGTGCGCGCCGGGGACCAGCGGCTCGAAGGGGGCCTTCAGGCCGGGCAGACCGGTGATGGACAGGGCGCCCTGCGGGGTGCCGTGGTAGGCCACCGCGCGGGATATCACCTTGTGCTTCATCGGCTTGCCGACGAGCTTGAAGTACTGCTTGGCCAGCTTCCAGGCGGTCTCGACGGCCTCGCCGCCACCGGTGGTGAAGAAGACCTTGTTGAGGTCGCCAGGGGCCTCGTTGGCCAGGCGCTCGGCAAGCTCCACAGCCTTGGGGTGGGCGTACGACCACACGGGGAAGAAGGCCAGCTCCTGCGCCTGCTTGTAGGCGGTCTCGGCGAGCTCGACCCGCCCGTGGCCGGCGTTGACCACAAAGAGGCCGGCAAGGCCGTCGATGTAGCGCTTGCCCTTGTCGTCGTAGATGTTGGTGCCCTCACCGCGCACGATCGTCGGCACGGGGGCGTTCTCGTACGACGACATGCGGGTGAAGTGCATCCACAGGTGGTCGTATGCCGTCTTGGAGAGGTCCTGGCTCATTGCTATCTCGTTCCCCAGGTGTAGGTCTGCTTCCGGAGCTTGAGGTAGACGAAGCTCTCGGTGGTCCGGACGCCGGGAAGCGTGCGGATCCGCTTGTTGATCATTTCCAGAAGGTGGTCGTCGTCCTCGCAGACGATCTCGATGATGAGATCGAAGGAGCCTGCCGTCATGACGACGTACTCGACTTCTTCCATGGTCGTCAGGGCGTCGGCCACGGGGTCGAGGTCACCCTCGACGTTGATGCCGACCATTGCCTGCCGACGGAAACCGACCGTGAGGGGGTCGGTGACCGCGACGATCTGCATCACGCCTTGGTCGAGCAGTTTCTGTACGCGCTGCCGCACCGCCGCCTCGGACAGGCCCACGGCCTTGCCGATCGCGGCGTACGGACGGCGCCCGTCCTCCTGGAGCTGCTCGATGATCGCCAGGGAGACGGAGTCGATCGTCGGAGTGCCGTTTCTGTCACGAGTGGCCACGTCCCTCACTGTGCACGAGCCTCGTCAGTCTTGCAACCCCGAATCGATGAAATTAGTCGTGTCGAGGTCTAAAAATCACTGATTCCGTTGTCTCCGAGTGGCGGGTGTGTTGAAAACGTGGGTTCCGCGGCTAGGGTGGAGGCAAACCACCGGACATCTGACTGAAGGGGGCGCCACAGTGACCACCGCACTGCGTCGTCTGCGCAACTACATCGACGGGGAGTTCCGGGACGCCGCCGACGGGCGGACCACGGAGGTGGTCAACCCGGCCACGGGCGAGGCGTACGCCACCGCCCCTCTCTCGGGCGCCGCGGACGTCGACGCGGCGATGGCTGCCGCCGAGGCAGCCTTCCCCGCCTGGCGTGACCTGGTACCGGCCGAGCGCCAGAAGGTCCTGCTCAAGATCGCCGACCGCTTCGAGGAGCGCGCCGAGGAACTGATCGCCGCCGAGTCCGAGAACTGCGGCAAGCCGATCGCGCTCGTACGCTCCGAGGAAATCCCGCCGATGGTGGACCAGATCCGCTTCTTCGCGGGCGCCGCCCGGATGCTGGAGGGGCGCTCGGCCGGCGAGTACATGGCCGGCTTCACCTCGATCATCCGCCGCGAGCCGGTCGGCGTCTGCGCCCAGGTCGCGCCGTGGAACTACCCGATGATGATGGCCGTCTGGAAGTTCGCCCCGGCGCTGGCCGCGGGCAACACCGTCGTCATCAAGCCCTCCGACACCACGCCGGCCTCCACGGTGCTGATCGCCGACATCATCGGCAGCGTGCTGGACGAGCTCGGCCACTCCCGCGGCGTCTTCAACGTCATCTGCGGTGACCGCGAGACCGGCCGCCTGATGGTCGAGCACAAGGTCCCGGCGATGGCCTCCATCACCGGCTCGGTGCGCGCCGGCATGCAGGTCGCCGAGTCCGCGTCCAAGGACCTCAAGCGGGTCCACCTGGAGCTGGGCGGCAAGGCGCCGGTCGTGGTCTTCGAGGACACCGACATCGCCAAGGCCGTCGAGGACATCTCGGTCGCCGGCTACTTCAACGCCGGCCAGGACTGTACGGCCGCGACCCGGGTGCTCGTCCAGGACTCCATCCACGACGAGTTCGTCGCCGCGCTGGCCAAGGCCGCGTCGGAGACCAAGACCGGCGCGGTCGACGACGAGGACGTCCTCTACGGGCCGCTGAACAACGCCAACCAGCTCAAGCAGGTCAAGGGCTTCATCGAGCGGCTGCCCGCGCACGCCAAGATCGAGGCGGGCGGCGAGCAGGTCGGCGACAAGGGCTACTTCTTCGCCCCGACCGTCGTCTCCGGCCTCAAGCAGGACGACGAGATCGTCCAGCAGGAGGTATTCGGCCCGGTCATCACCGTCCAGTCCTTCTCCGACGAGAAGCAGGCCGTGGAGTGGGCCAACGGCGTCGAGTACGCGCTGGCGTCCTCGGTGTGGACCAAGGACCACGCCCGCGCCATGCGGATGTCCAAGACCCTCGACTTCGGCTGCGTGTGGATCAACACCCACATCCCGCTGGTCGCCGAGATGCCGCACGGCGGCTTCAAGAAGTCCGGTTACGGCAAGGACCTCTCCGCCTACGGCTTCGACGACTACACCCGCATCAAGCACGTGATGACCTCGCTGGACGGCTGAGCCGGCCGCGCGGCCGGACCGGCCGATCCGGGGGATCCCCACCGTCGAGCGGCACGGAACGCTCGACACACCGTCGCGGGCGGAGGCCCGGCAACTGACGCTCTGTCGCTTGCCGCCTCCGCCCGCGACGCGTGAGAGTGCTCGCCATGGCTGATCTTTCGCGGCGTGCGCTGCTCCGGGGTGTGGGCGGAATGGGTGTGACGGGGGCGCTGGCCGCCATGACGGGGTGCGGGGTGCCGCCGGCGTACGTCGAGGCGGCCGACCGCGGCAGCCCGGACCGATCGGCACGGGACCACAGGCTCGTCTTCGCCAACTGGCCGCTCTACATAGACGTCGACGACCACGACAAGCAGCGCCGTCCCACCCTCGACGCGTTCCAGCGGCGCACCGGGATCTCGGTGACGTACACCGAGGAGATCAACGACAACGACGAGTTCTTCGGCAAGGTCAGCCCGGCGCTGATGAACCACCAGAGCACCGGCCGGGACCTGATCGTCATCAGCGACTGGATGTGCGCCCGGTTCGTCCGGCTGGGCTGGGTGCAGGAGATGGACCGCGCCGCCCAGCCGCACGTCGCCAAGTACCTCGACCCGCTGCTGCGCACCCCGCACTTCGACCCCGGCCGCAGGCACTCCGTGCCCTGGCAGTCCGGGATCACCGGCATCGCCTACAACCGCAGGAAGCTCGGCCGGGAGATCAAGCACACCTCGGACCTGTGGAAGGCCGATCTGCGCGGCCGGGTCACCCTGCTGTCCGGTCTCGACGAGGCGTTCGCCCTGCTCATGCAGGGCAACGGGGCCGACATCACCCGGTGGACCGCGGACGACTTCCACCGGATGACCGACCAGATCCGCGGGCTCGTGCGAAAGGGCCACATCCGGCGCTTCACCGGCAACGACTACATCAAGGACCTGGACTCCGGGGACGTGCTCGCCGCGCAGGCGTACTCGGGCGATGTGATCCAGCTCCAGGCGGACAACCCGGACATCGAGTTCGTCGTGCCGCAGGAGGGCGCCGAGCTGTGGGCGGAGAGCCTGATGATCCCCAACCTCGCCGACCACAAGCGCGACGCCGAGCGGCTCATCGACTACTACTACGAGCCGGCGGTCGCCGCCGAGCTGGCCGCCTGGGTCAACTACGTCTGCCCCGTGCCGGCCGCGCGGGACGTCCTGGCCTCCTCCAAGGACAAGGAACGCGCCGCGCTCGCCGAGGACCCGCTGATCTTCCCCGACGACGCGATGCGCAGGCGACTGGCCATCGCCCGCGACATCACCTCCAAGGAGCGCATCGAGTTCGCGAAGGAGTGGAACGCCATCGTGGGGCTGTAGCCGCTGTAGCCGCTGTAGCCGCTGTAGCCGCTGTGGCTGCTGTGCCCGCTGTGGCCGATGGCGCCGCTTTCCGCGGGCGGGGGGTCAGCCGCGCCAGGACGCCGTGTACGTGTCGATCTCGGCGGACAGCCGGGTCTTCGCGGCGGCGTCCATGAAGGAGGCCGCGACGGCGTTCTTGGCCAGGGCGGCGAGCCCGGTGGTGTCCAGGTCCAGCAGGCGGGCGGCGACGCCGTACTCGGTGTTGAGGTCCGTGCCGAACATCGGGGGGTCGTCGCTGTTGATGGTGACCAGGACACCCGCGTCGACCATCTCCTTGACCGGGTGCTCCTCCATGGTGCGCACCGCGCGGGTGGCGATGTTGGAGGTGGGGCAGACCTCCAGCGGGATGCGGTGCTCGGCGAGGTGGGCCAGCAGCTTCGGGTCCTGGGTGGCGCTGGTGCCGTGGCCGATGCGCTCGGCGCGCAGATCGTTCAGCGCGTCCCAGATCGTGCCGGGGCCGGTGGTCTCGCCGGCGTGCGGCACGGAGTGCAGCCCGGCGGCGAGGGCGCGGTCGAAGTACGGCTTGAACTGCGGCCGCGGGACGCCGATCTCGGGGCCGCCGAGCCCGAACGAGACCAGGCCCTCGGGCTGCAGGTCGCACGCGATGCGGGCGGTCTCCTCGGCGGCCTCCAGGCCGGCCTCGCCGGGGATGTCGAAGCACCAGCGCAGCACCACGCCCAGCTCGGCCTCCGCCGCCTTGCGGGCGTCCTCGATGGCCTCGACGAACGCGGCGTCGGGGATGCCGCGGCGGGTGGAGCTGTAGGGCGTGATCGTCAGCTCGGCGTAGCGGATCTGCTGGCGGGCCATGTCCCGGGCGACCTCGTACGTCAGCAGCCGGACGTCCTCGGCGTCGCGGATCAGGTCCACGACGGAGAGGTAGACCTCGATGAAGTGCGCGAAGTCGCGGAAGGTGAAGTAGTCGGCCAGCGCCTCGGGGTCCGTGGGCACGGTCGAGTCGGGGTGCCGGGCGGCGAGTTCGGAGACGATGCGCGGCGAGGCCGATCCGACGTGGTGGACGTGCAGCTCCGCCTTGGGCAGGCCCGCGATGAAGGCATCGAGATCGGACAACGCTTCCTCCTGGTCGAAGAGCGCGCCACGGTGCGCGGCACGGCCTGGTCATGCTATGCGGGTCGCTACGGCTGCCCGTCGGCCGCCTCCCGCAGCCGCTGGCGGGCCTCCATCAGGGCGAAGCCGAGAAGATTCAGCCCCCGCCAGCGCCTCGGGTCCCCGGCCCGCTCGTCGTCGGCGGCGAGGCCGATGCCCCATATGCGGTCCAGCGGGCTGGCCTCGACCAGCACCCGGGAGCCCGTGCCCAGCAGGTACTCCCGCAGCGCCGGGTGCTGCCCGAATTTGTGGACGCTGCCGGTGACGACCAGGCCGAAGCGGTGCCGCTGCCAGGTCTCGTCGTCGAAGCCGCGGACCGCGCGGCCGGCGTCCTTGGCCTGCTTGGGGTGCTTGGCGGCGAGCGCCCGCCGCTCAGCCTCCGCGTCCCCGAACAGACGGGCCTTGCCGGCCATCATCCAGTGCTCCGCGGTGGCGTAGCCGACCCCGTCGACGGTGAAGGGGGCCGGCCACCACTGGCTGAAACAGCTCGGCCCCGGGCTGCCGTCGCGCCGTGGGCTGTGGCCCCAGAAGTGGACGTACTTCACCCGCCGGCCGGTGGCGGTCTCCCGGCGCAGCTCCTCGACCGAGCGCGGTCCGTCCGCCGCCCGGCCCTTCGTCGTCCCCGTGTCGTGCATCATGCCGGGATTCTGTCAGCGGGCACTGACAACGTGTCGGGGCTCAGGACCGGTAAATCACAGAATTCGTCGCGTAACCAAAAGGCAACAACGGAATCACTTGTTGAGGCTCCCTTCCTCTGTCAAGATCGGCCATCAATTCCGGAAGTAGCTACGCCAGGCAGTGCCGCTGAGCGGCCCCGGCGCCCGGCGGAGGAGAGCACCATGGACCACCGTTTCGATGTCACCGAGCGCTTCGCCCCGGGCGCGCAATTCATCGCGGGCAGTCTCCGCGGTGGTACTTCCGGCCGTACCCAGGCCGTCGTGGACCCGGCCACCGGCGAGACGGTGTACTCCTACGAACTCGCAGGTACGGCCGATGTGGACGCCGCCGTCGAGGCGGCGGAGCGGGCCTTCCCGGAATGGGGCGGCGCGACGCCCGGTGAGCGCTCCGACACCCTGCACCGGTTCGCCGCCGCGCTCACCGAGGACGCCGCCGATCTCGCCTACGCCGAATCGCTGAACTGCGGAAAGCCGATCAAGCTCAGCAATGAGTTCGACGTACCGGGCTCCATCGACAACGCCGCATTCTTCGCCGGTGCCGCCCGTCATCTGGAGGGCAAGGCGGCCGGCGAATACAGCGCCGACCACACCTCCGTCATCCGCCGCGAGCCGATCGGTGTCGTCGGCTCGATCGCACCGTGGAACTATCCGCTGCAGATGGCCGCCTGGAAGGTGTTGCCGGCCATTGCCGCCGGCAACACCATCGTCCTGAAGCCCGCCGAGATCACCCCGCTGACCTCGCTGCTCTTCGCGCAGGCCGCCCAGCGCGCCGGTCTGCCGGACGGCGTGCTCAACATCGTCTCCGGCGCGGGCCGGGACGCCGGCGAGCGGCTGGTGGGCCACCCCGCCGTCGCGATGACCTCCTTCACCGGCTCGACCGCCGTCGGCAAGCGCGTCGCCGAGATCGCCACCGGCAGCGTCAAGCGCCTGCACCTCGAACTCGGCGGCAAGGCCCCCTTCGTCGTCTTCGACGACGCCGACCTGGAGGCCGCCGTCCACGGAGCGGTCGCCGGCGCGCTGATCAACACCGGCCAGGACTGCACCGCCGCCACCCGCGCCTACGTCCAGCGCCCGCTCTACGACGCGTTCGTCAGCGGGGTCGCCGACCTGATGGCGACCGTACGGCTCGGCGACCCCTTCGACCCGTCCACCGACCTCGGACCGCTGATCACCCACGCCCAGCGCGACCGGGTGGCCGGCTTCGTCGAGCGGGCCCGCGGCTACGCCACCGTCGTCACCGGCGGCGAGTCCCCCCAGGGCGACCTGGCCAAGGGCGCGTACTACCGGCCCACGCTGATCGCCGGGGCCGCGCAGGACAGCGAGATCGTGCAGTCCGAGATCTTCGGCCCGGTGCTGGTCGTGCTGCCCTTCGACAGCGACGACGAGGGCATCGCGCTGGCCAACGACACGCCCTACGGGCTCGCCGCCTCGGCCTGGAGCCGGGACGTCTACCGCACCGGCCGCGCCACCCGCGAGATCAACGCCGGCTGCGTCTGGGTCAACGACCACATCCCGATCATCAGCGAGATGCCGCACGGCGGCGCCAAGGCGTCCGGCTTCGGCAAGGACATGTCGGCCTACTCCTTCGAGGAGTACACCCAGGTCAAGCACGTGATGTACGACAACACCGCGGTCGCCAGGAAGGACTGGCACCGCACCGTCTTCGGGGACCGCGCGTAACGGAACGCCCGCCCCCCACCGGGCCCCACGCCTGCGGCCAGCGCCGCGCGCCATCGTCACCACCGGCCGAGCGCCGGGCTCACCCCCTTGAAAGGGCACCGCGCATGGACCATCACGAGCAGCCCGAACCCCTGTCCCCGGCGGAACTCACCGCCATGCGCCGGAGCCTGACCGACGGCCGGCTCGCCATGACCCGCCGCTCGCTGCTGCGCGCGACCGGCGCCATGGCCACCGCGATCGGCGGCCTGGGCGCCCTGTCGGCCTGCGGCATCCCGCCCGCCGGCCGTACCGACGCCGCCCGGACCACGGACCATTCCAGGGCGGAGAAGCGCCTGAACTTCTCCAACTGGACCGAGTACATGGACGTCAGCGACAACGGCAAGCACCACCCCACGCTGGACGCCTTCACCCGGCGCACCGGCATCGCCGTCAACTACACCGAGGACATCAACGACAACGACGAGTTCTTCGGCAAGATCCAGGCGCAGCTGGCGGCCGGCCAGGACACCGGCCGCGACCTGATCGTGCTCACCGACTGGATGTGCGCGCGGATGATCTCCCTCGGCTGGATCCAGGAGCTGGATCCGGCCAACCTGCCGCACGCCTACGCCAACCTCTCCCCGCAGTTCCGCGACCCCGCCTGGGACCCCGGCCGCGCGCACTCCTACGTCTGGCAGGGCATCCCCGCGATCATCGCGTACAACAAGAAGGCCACCGGCGGCAAGAAGGTCGACTCGGTCAGCCAGCTGCTGGAGGACCCGCAGCTCAAGGGCCGGGTCGGCTTCCTCTCCGAGATGCGCGACAGCGTCGGGCTGACCCTCCTGGACATGGGCAAGAACCCCGAGGACGTCACCGCCGACGACTACGACGCGGCGATAGCCCGGCTCCAGAAGGGCGTCGACTCCAAGCAGATCCGCCGCTTCACCGGCAACGACTACACCACCGACCTGGACAAGGGCGACCTCGCCGCGTGCGTGGCGTGGGCCGGCGACATCGTCCAGCTGCAGAGCGACAACCCGGACATCGCCTACGCCGTCCCCAAGACCGGCTACATGACGTCCACCGACAACCTCATGGTGCCGAACAAGGCCCGCCACAAGCAGAACGCCGAACGGCTCATCGACTACTTCTACGAGCCGAAGGTGGCGGCCCGGCTCGCGGCGTACATCAACTACGTCTGCCCCGTCGACGGGGTGCGCGAGGAGCTCGCCAAGATCGACAAGTCGGCGGCGGACAACCCGCTGATCCTCCCCGACAAGGAGATGGCCGCCAGGTCCCACTCCTTCCGCGCGCTGACCGCCAAGGAGAACAAGGAGTTCGCCCAGAAGTTCTCCGACCTCACCGGCGCCTGATCCGCACCGGGCCCGCCCGAGCCGTTTCGCCCATCCGACCCACGGGACGACCGACATGACCAAGAACGCGAACACCCGGAGCAGCGGCGGCGACGTCCGCCTCCAAGGGATAAGCAAAACCTACGGCTCCTTCACCGCCGTCCATCCGCTCGACCTGACCGTCCCCGCGGGCTCCTTCTTCGCGCTGCTGGGCGCCTCGGGCTGCGGCAAGACCACCACCCTGCGGATGATCGCCGGCCTGGAGGAACCCACCACCGGCACCGTCGAACTGTCGGGCCAGGACGTCACCGTCCTGCCGCCCTACAAGCGCCAGGTCAACACCGTCTTCCAGAACTACGCGCTCTTCCCGCACCTGGACATCTACGAGAACGTCGCCTTCGGCCTGCGCCGCCGCGGCATCAAGTCCGTCAAGAAGCAGGTCGAGGAGATGCTCGACCTGGTCCAGCTCGGTCCGATGGCGCGCCGCAAGCCGCAGCAGCTCTCCGGCGGCCAGCAGCAGCGCGTCGCGGTCGCCCGCGCGCTGATCAACCACCCCCAGGTGCTGCTGCTCGACGAGCCGCTGGGCGCCCTCGACCTCAAGCTGCGCCGCCAGATGCAGCTGGAGCTCAAGCGCATCCAGACCGAGGTCGGCATCACCTTCGTGCACGTCACCCACGACCAGGAGGAGGCCATGACGATGGCCGACACCGTGGCCGTGATGAACGGCGGCCGGGTCGAGCAACTCGGCGCGCCCGCCGACCTCTACGAGAACCCCGCGACCACCTTCGTCGCCAACTTCCTGGGCACCTCCAACCTCATCGAGGCCGAGGTCGTCGAGGCCGGCGGCGAGGAGCTGCTGCTCAAGGCCGCGGGCGGCAAGCTGCGGCTGCCCGCCGCCCGGTGCAGCGCCTCGGCCCGCACCGGCGAGAAGGTGCTGGCCGGCGTACGGCCCGAGAAGGTCGCACTGCGGCACACCGACGACGCCGGGTCCGTCCCGGAGGGACACAACCGGCTGTCCGGCCGCATCAAGGACGCCAGCTTCATCGGCGTCTCCACCCAGTACGTCGTCGAGGTCCCGGGCCTCGGCGAACTCGCCGTCTACGAGCAGAACATCGAGCGCGACGGGCGGCTGGTCCCCGGCGCGGAGATCGTCCTGCACTGGAGCCCGGCACACACCTTCGGGCTGGACGCCACCCAGGACATCCAGGCCGGCGCGGACCTCGACGAGGAGGCCGCGTGACCACCACCGCGAGGCCCGCGCCACCGGACGAGCAGGCCGACCCCGCGCCCCTGGAGGTGCGCAGAACGCCCGCCCGCAAACGGCTCGTCCCCTACTGGCTGCTGCTGCCCGGCATCCTGTGGCTGCTCGTCTTCTTCGCCGCCCCGCTCGTCTACCAGGCGTCGACCTCCATCCAGACCGGCTCCCTCGAAGAGGGCTTCAAGGTCACCTGGCACTTCGCCACCTACTGGGACGCGCTCGGCGAGTACTGGCCGCAGTTCGTGCGCTCCGTGGGCTTCGCGGCGGTCGCCACCGTGCTCTGCCTGCTCCTGGGCTACCCGCTGGCCTACCTCATCGCCTTCAAGGCGGGACGCTGGCGCAACGTCGTGATGATCCTGGTCATCGCCCCGTTCTTCACCAGCTTCCTGATCCGTACGCTCGCCTGGAAGACGATCCTGGCCGACGGCGGACCGGTCGTCGGCGCGCTCAACAGCCTGCACATCCTGGACCTCACCAGCGCCCTGGGCATCACCGAGGGGCACCGGGTGCTGGCCACCCCGCTCGCGGTGGTCTGCGGACTGACGTACAACTTCCTGCCGTTCATGATCCTGCCGCTGTACACCTCGCTGGAGCGCATCGACCCGCGGCTGCACGAGGCCGCCGGCGACCTCTACGCCCGCCCGGCGACCACCTTCCGCCGGGTGACCTTCCCGCTGTCCATGCCCGGTGTCGTCGCCGGCACCCTGCTCACCTTCATCCCGGCCGCCGGTGACTACATCAACGCCGAACTGCTGGGCTCCACCGACCAGAAGATGATCGGCAACGTCATCCAGTCGCAGTTCCTGCGGGTTCTGGACTACCCGACCGCGGCCGCGCTCTCCTTCATCCTCATGGCGGCCATCCTCGCCATGGTCACGATCTACATCCGCAAGTCCGGGACGGAGGATCTGGTCTGATGGCGGCAACCGGGACCACGGCAACCCCCTCAACCACGGCGGCCCGCACGCCCAACAAGGGTCTGCGCTGGCTGCGCCGCAACATCATCACGATCGCGGGCCTGGCCACCCTGGCCTATCTGGTCCTGCCCAATGTCATCGTGATGGTCTTCTCGTTCAACAAGCCCAACGGGCGCTTCAACTACCAGTGGCAGCGCTTCTCCACGGACGCCTGGACCGACCCGTGCGGCGTCGCCGACCTGTGCGGCTCGCTGGGTCTCAGCCTGCAGATCGCCGTCTGGGCGACCGTCGGGGCGACCGTCCTCGGCACCATGATCGCGTTCGCGCTGGCCCGCTACCGCTTCCGCGCCCGGGCCGGCGTCAACACCCTGATCTTCCTGCCGATGGCGATGCCCGAGGTCGTCATGGCCGCCTCACTGGCCACCCTCTTCCTCAACATGGGCATCCAGTTCGGCTTCTGGACGATCCTCATCGCGCACATCATGTTCTGCCTGAGCTTCGTCGTCACCGCCGTCAAGGCGCGGGTGATGAGCATGGACCCGCGGCTCGAACAGGCCGCCCAGGACCTCTACGCCTCGCCCGTGCAGACCTTCCTGCGGGTGACGCTGCCGATCGCCGCGCCCGGCATCGCCTCCGGCGCCCTGCTCTCCTTCGCCCTGTCCTTCGACGACTTCATCATCACCAACTTCAACGCCGGGTCGACCGTGACCTTCCCCATGTTCGTCTGGGGATCCGCCCAGCGGGGCACGCCCGTTCAGATCAATGTCATCGGTACGGCGATGTTCCTGGTCGCCGTGTTGTGCGTAGTCGTCGGCCAACTGGCCGGCAAGCGCCGTAAGAGGAGCTAGAGGAGCTGAGAGACATGGCACGAGCTGCCATGAACGCCCCGTCCCCCGTCCACGCGCTCGCGGACGCCGCCCCCACCCCCTTCTGGCTGGACGACCCGGCCCGCCCCGACCCCCGGCCGGCCCTGATCGGTGACGAGACCTGCGATCTGCTGGTCGTCGGCGGCGGCTACTCGGGACTGTGGACCGCGCTGATGGCCAAGGAGCGCGACCCGCAGCGCGACGTCGTGCTCATCGAGGGCGCCGAGATCGGCTGGGCCGCCTCCGGACGCAACGGCGGCTTCTGCGCCGCCTCCCTCACCCACGGCCTCGGCAACGGGCTGGCCCGCTGGCCCGGTGAACTCGCCCGGCTGGAAGAGCTCGGCATCCGCAACCTCGACGCCATCGAGGAGGCGGTCGCCCGCTACGACATCGACTGCGCCTTCGAGCGCACCGGCGAGATCGACATCGCCACCGAGCCGCACCAGATCGCCGAACTGGAGGAGGCCGCCGAGGACGCGGCGAAGCTCGGCCTGGACCGGCACACCTTCCTCGACCGGGACGCACTGCGCGCCGAGGTCGACTCGCCGACCTTCCTCGCCGGCCTGTGGGACCGCGACGGCGTCGCCATGCTCAACCCGGCCCGCCTCGCCTGGGGCCTGAAGCAGGCATGCCTCGGCCTCGGCGTCCGCATCTACGAACGCACCCGCGCCACCGCCCTCGCCGCCGAAGGCATGGGCATGGCCGTCCGCACCCCGTACGGCCGGGTCTTCGCCCGTCATGTCGCGCTCGGCACCAACGCCTTCCCCTCACTGGTCAAGAGGGTCCGGCCGTACATCGTCCCGGTCTACGACCACGCCCTGATGACCGAGCCGCTCTCCGACGAGCAGCTCGCCGCCATCGGCTGGAAGAACCGGCAGGGCCTCTCCGACAGCAACAACCACTTCCACTACTTCCGCATCACCGCCGACAACCGCATCCTGTGGGGCGGTTACGACATCGTCTACCGCTACGGCGGCGGCGTACGCGCCGAGTTCGACCACCACCCGGCCACGTACGAGAAGCTCGCCCGGCACTTCTTCCGCTGCTTCCCGCAGCTGGAGGGCCTGCGCTTCACCCACAGCTGGGGCGGTGCGATCGACACCTGCTCCCGCTTCTCGGCGTTCTTCGGCACCGCGCACGCCGGCCGGGTCGCCTACGCCGCCGGCTACACCGGGCTCGGCGTGGGCGCCACCCGCTTCGGCGCCGACGTGATGCTCGACCTGCTCTCCGGCGAGCGCACCGAGCGCACGGAGCTGGAGATGGTGCGCAGCAAGCCGCTGCCGTTCCCGCCCGAGCCGCTGCGCTGGGCCGGCATCGGCATCACCCAGTGGTCGATGACCCGCGCCGACACCCACGCGGGACGCCGCAATCTGTGGCTGAAGGCCATGGACAAGGTGGGGCTGGGCTTCGACAGCTGAGACATCGAAGCGCGCGGGGGCGGACGGCACTCAGCCGTCCGCCCCCGCACTTGTGCACATCAGCCTGACGACTGCCCGCCGCCGGTACCCGGCCCGGTCCGCCGCCCGTCCCCGTGCGGCGCTTCGGTACGGCAGTCCGCGGACCGCCCCCGCGGGCGCTTCGGTACGGCACTGCGCGAACCGCCCGTCGCCGCCGGGCACTGCGGCGCCGCACCCCGCAGGCCGTCCGCTTCCGGTGCCCGGTTGCGCCCACCGCCGGCCCCCGGGCCCCACCGCCCGCACACCGCGCACCACGCCGCGAGCAGGACCCCGGCCAGACACCAGCTGCCGAGCACGTCCAGCGGCCAGTGATAGCCGCAGCGAACCAGGCCGACGCCCACGCCCACCTCGACAACGATCACCCCGGCCACCGTCGCCCGACGGCCCCGGCGGCGCCTCTCCCGGCCCGTCGGCCCCTTGAGCATCAGCAACGCGGACGCGCCGTACGCGACCGCCGCGGTGGCCGCGTGCCCCGACGGATAGAACCCGTCGTGCGCCCCGCCGGCCATCTGCGGCGGGCCCGGCCGGGCGAGCCAGAGCTTGAGCGGGACGACGAGGGCGGGCACCGCGGCGAGGGCGGCCCCGGCGGCGAGCGGAGGCAGCCACCACCGGCCGCGCACGACGCCGTCCACCGCCTGGCGGCTCCCGCGGCGCCACTCCTGCCCTCCCCGCCACCCGGTCCACAGCATCACCAGCACGAGCACCGGCAGTGCGACGGCCGTATTGCCGAGGTCGGCGAGGAAGTGGGCAGCGGAGGAAGGGAAGCCGCCGCCGGCGACGGCGCGGCCCAGCCGCTCGTCGAGCGTGCGCAGCGGCCCGTGGCCCGCCACCTGCCAGGTGAGCAGCGCGAACAGCAGGGCGCTGACGAGACCGACGACCAGGGGGCGGGGGCCGTATCGCCCGGGGTGGGCCGGCCGGCGCGGGAAAAGGGCCGGCCGCCTCGGAACAGGGGGGGTGGTTCCGAGGCGGCCGTGGTGACCGGTGTCCCGCGCGCCCCGGGGGGTGTGGGGCGGGCGGACATCCGATCGGTGAGGATTCCCGGAGCCCCCTCTGCCAGGGGTCCCGGTGTTGTGCGCGAGGGCACGGCCAGATCGGAGCCGGGGAAGCGCCGACCGGGCGTCGCCCGCAGTCCCCTGCGGGCGGGGTGTTTCTCTCATCTGCAGAAACCGTACGGCACAGGGAGCGCACCGGACAGCCGCATCACCCGGCCGCCATTGGCCCCGCACATCTTCTTCACTCGCCGCCTCCAGCTACGCGCGTCCGGCCCCACCAGCCCCACCAGCACCCCCGGCGGACCTGCCGACGGGCGGGCACACACGGGCGCGGCCCGGGGCACGACCGTAGCCGTACCCCGGGCCGCGCCGGCCGGTTCCCCCGCGAGGAACCCGCGGTCCGCTCAGATCTTGGCGAACGCCGCCTCGAGGATGTCCAGGCCCTCGTTGAGCAGGTCCTCACCGATGACCAGCGGCGGCAGGAAGCGCAGCACGTTGCCGTACGTACCGGTGGTCAGGACCAGCAGGCCCTCCTGGTGGCACGCCTTCGCGAGCGCGCCGGTGGCCTCCGGGTTGGGCTCCTTGGAGCCGGACTTCACCAGCTCGATCGCGATCATCGCGCCGCGGCCACGGACCTCGCCGATGATGTCGTACTTCTCGGCCATCGCGTTCAGACGGGCCTTCATGACCTCGCCGATCCGCAGCGCCTTGCCGTTGAGGTCCTGCTCGCGCATGGTCTCGATCGAGCCGAGCGCGGCGGCGCAGGCCACGGGGTTACCGCCGTAGGTGCCGCCCAGGCCGCCCGCGTGCGCGGCGTCCATGATCTCCGCGCGACCGGTCACGGCCGCCAGCGGCAGACCGCCGGCGATGCCCTTCGCCGTCGTGATCAGGTCCGGCACGACGCCCTCGTCCTCACACGCGAACCACTGACCCGTACGGCAGAAGCCGGACTGGATCTCGTCGGCGACGAAGACGATCCCGTTCTCCTTGGCGAAGTTCGCGATCGCCGGGAGGAAGCCCTTGGCCGGCTCGATGAAGCCGCCCTCACCGAGCACCGGCTCGATGATGATCGCCGCGACGTTCTCCGCGCCGATCTGCTTGGTGATCTGCGAGATGGCCTGGTCGGCGGCCTCCTGCGCGCAGTTCTCCGGGCCGGTCAGCCAGCGGTAGGGGTAGGCCACCGGCACGCGGTAGACCTCGGGCGCGAACGGGCCGAAGCCGTGCTTGTACGGCATGTTCTTGGCGGTGAGCGCCATCGTCAGGTTCGTCCGGCCGTGGTACCCGTGGTCGAAGACGACCACGGCCTGCCGCTTGGTGTACGCCCGCGCGATCTTGACGGCGTTCTCGACGGCCTCCGCGCCGGAGTTGAACAGCGCCGACTTCTTCGCGTGGTCGCCCGGCGTCAGCTCGGCGAGCTGCTCACAGACCTCGATGTACGGCTCGTACGGCGTGACCATCACACAGGTGTGGGTGAAGTCGGCGAGCTGCGCGCTGGCCCGGCGGACGACCGCCTCCGCGCTGTTGCCGACCGAGGTCACCGCGATGCCCGAGCCGAAGTCGATCAGGGAGTTGCCGTCCACGTCCTCCAGGACGCCGCCGCCCGCGCGCTTGACGAAGACGGGCAGTACGGCCCCGACGCCACTGGCCACGGTGGCCTGCTTACGGGCCCACAGCTCCTGCGACTTCGGGCCGGGGATCGCGGTGACGACGCGACGCTCCTGGGGGAGGCCGGGGCCTCCGGACAGTTCGGTCATGGCAGTCTCCTGAGTGGGACGGGAACGTACACCGGTCTCGTACGGAGGTCTCTTGTCCGAGGTCTCCTGCCGAGGGCGTGCAGAGGTTGTACAGAGTGCTTGTTCTCGCAGGTTAGGGGCGGCCGGGCGGGTCTGGCATGTTCCGTTCGGGAGAAGTGCGCGTGTTGCGTTGTCCGCACCGGACATAGCGACGGACCGCGGCCAGTAGATTGAGCGGCGGCGTGCCCGGCACCGGAGGGCACGAGCGCGGGCATGACAATGGCAAGGCGGCCGGCCCCACCCCGGCCGCCCCAACAACGCACCAGGCCACGGCTCAAGGGGGACAAGGGGCACCGGATGGACACCGAGGGCACGCACGACGCACAGCACACCGCTCCCCAGCCGTCCGGCGGAGCGCATCCGTCCGAACCCACGGTGCCGCGCCCCGCGGCCCCGCCCGCACAACCGGCCACCGCGCCGCACACCCCACCACCGCCGACCGCTCCGCCCGTACCCGCCATGCCCGTCCCCGCCATGCCCGACATTCCGCCGACGGCGCCGTCGGCCGGGCCCGGCGCGTCCGAGCCGCCGGTGCTGAGCTGGCTGCGGACGGCGCGGCCGGCGGCCGCGCCGGGGGTTTGGACGTATGGGCACCGTCCCCGCGCCGCGGAGGAACCCGACCGCATCCCCGGACGGCAGCTGGTCAGCGGGGCGGTGATTTCGCTGCTGTGCGGGTGGCTGTTGTGGTCGTTGTTGTGGAACGGGTATCTCGGGTCCTACTGGGCGTGGCCCTTCGAGGTCCTCATTCCGGACGCCTGGGTACTCGGAGCCACCTCCGGCGACAAGACCGCCTACGGAATCGCCTCCAACGCCTACTACGGACTGTGGATCCTCGGCATCGCGATCGTCTTCGGGCGTATCGGCCGCTGGCCGGAGCTCATCCGTCGGTATGTGGTGCCGCTCGTCCGTCGCCTCCGCACCCCCGCCCCCGCCCGTACGCCCGCGCCCGCCGTCGATCCGGCGCAGTGGCCCGAACTGCGGGCCCACGGTGCGTCGGACGCGGCCGACAAGCTCGCCGCCGAGGCGCGCACCGGCCGGATGAACGACGTGGACGTGGCGAGGATCGAACGCGCCTGGCGTTCGGTCCGGTCGGGTAAGAACTCCCTCGCCTCGTTCACCGACACCGTGCTCCGGCACGGCGCGGCGGCCTGCGCGCACCCGTCGGGGCGGCGCGATCTGTCCCGCCGGACCGCCCACCACGACCTGCTCGCCCACCAGGTCCGCCTCGGCACCTCCGTCGATCACCCCCGCAACCCCTATCAGCACCGCGGCGTCGGATGCGCCCTGGAGCCGCGCCTGCTGGGCACCTCCCTCCTGGCCGTCGGGCCCGCCGGCAGCGGGAAGACCACGCGGGTCGTCAAGCCGGTCGTGGAGTCGATGTGCCTGCAGGCGCTGGCCGGGCAGTGCGCGGTGATCGCCGTGGGACCGGCCGGTTCCGACCTGGGGCCCGACGACGCGTTCGACGTGGTGGTCAGGGTCGGCCACCGGGACCCGGACTGCGACCTCGATCTCTACGGCGGCACCACCGATCCCGACGAGGCGGCCGGCATCCTGGCCGAGGCGCTGGTCGGCGATCTCGCCGAGCAGCTGCCCGGCGGCGACAGCCGGCGTGCCGCGACCGCACTGGCCCAGCTGCTCGGGCCCTTCCGCGCCGCCCACGACCGCTTTCCCACCGTCCCCGAGCTGCGGGAACTTCTGGACGGCGGCCCTCGGGCGATCGCCGCACTGCGCACCGCCCTGGAGGAGGCCGGAGCGCACACCCTGCTGCGCGAACTGGACGCCCGGGCCCGCCAGTCGGAGCGCCCCGGCGACGCCGCCGTCCTCCTCGCCGACCGCATCGCCCTCCTCGACCGCCCCGCGTTCGCCGCGTTCTTCGACCCGACGGGACGCACCCGCCAGGTCTCGCTGCGCGCCCTCGATCACCCGCTGCGGGTCCGGATCGAGCTCCCCGAACGCGGCCACGCGGAGGCTTCGCGGATTCTCGCCCGGCTGGTCCTGGCGCAGTTCACCGAGTGCGCCGTGGCCCGCGCCGACCGCTCGCTGTTCGCCTGCCTGGTGCTCGACGAGGCCGCGCACACCATCACCGCGGAGGCGCTGCGCGGCCTTCAGCGGCTGCGTTCGGCCAATGCCGGCGCGGTGCTGACGCTGCGCTCCCTCGACGACGTCCCGGACGGGCTGCGCGGCACGCTGCTCGGCGCGGTCGGCTGCCGGATGGCGTTCGCCGGCGTGACGACCTGGGACGGCGCGCGGTTCGCCGAGGTCTGGGGCAAGGAGTGGGTGGAGACCCGCGACGTCACGGACCGTCAGATCATCGCCGAGGGGGCGGCGATGAAGGCGTTCCACATCTTCCGCCACCTGGTCACCGGCAAGGCGGCCACCGCCAAGGCCGTCACCGTGCGCACCGTCGAACGGGAGCGCTGGTCGGCCTCCGACCTCGCCAATTCGGTCCCGGCCGGGCACGCGGTGCTCTCGGTGACGTCGGTGGCGGGGGAGCACGCGCCTCCCGTCCTCGTGGACCTGCGTCCCTGACCGGGGTACCGGAGGCCGGCCAGGGCTGAGGCCGGTCCCCGGGACCCGGGACTGGAAGATTTGGCCGGCGTGGAGTGCCCCCGATTCCTCCGCTGAGGCAGAATCGACACGGGCCGTTCATACGGGGCGGCGCAAATCATCGGTCGGCGGCCGGTCGTCGGTCGCAGTCGTCGAAGCCATCGAAGGTCTCATGCCGCACACCCTCGCTTCCCTGGTCAACCACACCGCGCTCAAGCTGACCGTGCTCGCGGGGGAGGAGCGTCTGGACGTCCCGGTGCGGTGGGCGCACGCCAGTGAGCTGATCGACCCGGTGCCGTACATGGAGGGCGGCGAGCTGCTGCTGATCACCGCGCTCAAGCTGGACGCGGAGGACCCGGAGGCGACCCGCAGGTACGTGCGGCGGGTCGCGGAGGCCGGGGTGGTCGGGCTGGGCTTCGCGGTCGGGGTGAATTACGAGGACGTTCCCGAGGCGCTGGTCGAGGCGGCGAGGGAGCAGGGGCTGCCGTTGCTCGGGGTGCCCCGCAGGACGCCGTTCATCGCCATCAGCAAGGCCGTCTCGGCCTCGGTGGCCGCGGATCAGTACCGCGCGGTGACCGCGGGCTTCGAGGCGCAGCGGGAGCTGACCCGGGCGGCGCTCAGCGCGGAGGGGCCCGCCGAGCTGCTGGCGCGGCTCGCGGCACATCTGGACGGCTGGGCGGCGCTGTACGACGCGTCGGGGGCCGTGGTGGCCGCCGCTCCCGACTGGGCGGCGCGGCGGGCGGCCCGGCTCTCGGAGGACGTGGCGCGGCTGCGGGAGCGGCCCGCGCCCGCCAGCTCGGTGGTCAGCGACACGGACGGCGACGACCGCGTCGAGCTGCAATCGCTGGGTACGGGACGGCGCGCTCGCGGGGTGCTGGCCGTCGGGACGGGGGCGCGGCTCGGTACGGCCGAGCGCTACGCCGTGCACTCCGCGGTCGCCCTGCTGACGCTGACCACCGAGCGGTCCCGGTCGCTGCAGGACGCCGAGCAGCGGCTGGGCGACGCGGTGCTGAAGATGCTGCTCGCGGGGGAGCCGGACCACGCGCGGGCGGTGGCGGGGCGGCTCTACGGAGGGCTGCTGGACGCGCCGTTCCGGGTGGTGGTGGCCGAGCCGGTGGCGGGCGAGGAACCGGCGTCGTCGGGCGGCGCTTCCCCGGCCCGCGGAACGGGCGCGGCGGGGGTGCTGGAGGCGCTCACCGACGCGATGGACTCCGCGGCCGCGCGGACCGGTGAGGCGGTGCTCGCGGTACCGGACGCCGGCCGGCTGATCGTGCTGGTCGCGGACGGCGGGGCGGCCGCGGACGCCTGTGCCGCGTACGCCGCCGAGGCCGAGGCCCGCTCCGGAGCGCAGACGGGCCCGCGCGGCCGGTCGGGGCGCCGAGAGACGGCGAACGGCGGCGCCGGGGTGGCGGTCGGACTGTCGGCGCCGACCGGGCCGATGGCCGCCGCCAACGCCTACCGGCAGGCCGAACAGGCGCTGTCGGTGGCCCGCCGGCGCGGGCGGGTGCTGGTCGAGCACGAGGACGTGGCGGCGGGATCGGTGCTGCCGCTGCTCGCCGACGACGCGGTGCGGGCCTTCGCGGACGGGCTGCTGCGGGCGCTGCGGGAGCACGACGCGACAGGGCGCGGTGATCTGGTGGCGTCGCTGCGCGCCTGGCTCGCCCGGCACGGCCAGTGGGACGCGGCCGCCGCCGACCTGGGCGTTCACCGGCACACGCTGCGCTATCGGATGCGGCGGGTGGAGGAGATCCTGGGCCGCTCGCTGGACGACGCGGACGTGCGGATGGAGCTGTGGCTGGCGTTGAAGGCGACGGCCGGCGGGCCGGCGGACTGACGCCGGCCGGGAGCGACAGCCGGCCCGGAGCGACAAGGGACCGGGAGCGACGAGGGGCCCGCCCCCGCGGCCCCCCGTCGAGCGGCAGGGGGCGCAGCGGCAGTCCCGGCCGGGGAGCGCCCCCTCCACCGCGGAGAGGCCCGCCCCCGCATTACTACGCTTCGGACAAACGCCATGGCGCCGCCGCACCCCTACCGTGGGGGCAGAGTCAAAACCGCAGAGCCGCTCGCTGAGCCATGCCCATGCGCACCACCCACCACTTCTGAAGGGCCGGGTTCCACTGTGCCGATCCACACTGATGCAGCCCCCACCGCCTTCTGGCTCGCCGGCCGCAAGGCCACCGGCGACGCCACCTTCGATGTCACCTCCCCCTGGGACGGACGTCTTGTCGGCACGGTGAGCATTCCCACCGAGGCCCAGGTCGAGGAGGCCATCGCCGCCTCCGTCGCCGTCCAGGAGGAGTTCGCCGCGACCCCCGCCCACGTGCGGGCCGCGGCCCTGGATCACGTGCAGCGCCGGCTGGTGGAGCGCACGGAGGAGTTCGCGCAGCTGATCTCCGCGGAGAACGGCAAGCCCATCAAGTGGGCCCGTGGTGAGGTCGGCCGCGCCATCTCGGTGTTCCGCTTCGCGGCCGAGGAGGCCCGCCGCTTCAACGGCGGCGACGCGCAGCGGCTGGACACCGACGCGGGCGGCGCCGGCCGGCTCGCACTGACCCGCCGCTTCCCGCGCGGCACGGTCCTGGGCATCGCGCCGTTCAACTTCCCGCTGAACCTGTGCGCCCACAAGGTCGCCCCGGCCATCGCGGCCGGCGCCCCGATCATCCTCAAGCCCGCGCCGGCCACCCCGCTCTCCGGCCTGATCATCGGCGAGCTGCTGGCCGAAACCGACCTGCCGGCCGGTTCCTGGTCGATCCTCCCGGTGACCAACGACCGGATGCCGGCGCTGGTCCAGGACGAGCGGCTGCCGGTCGTCTCCTTCACCGGCTCCGAGAAGGTCGGCTACGCCATCCTCGACTCGGTCCCGCGCAAGCACTGCACCCTGGAGCTCGGCGGCAACGGCGCGGCCGTCGTCCTGCCCGACTGGTCCTCCGAGGCGGACCTGGACTGGGCGGCGCAGCGCATCGCGATCTTCTCGAACTACCAGGGCGGCCAGTCCTGCATCTCCGTGCAGCGGGTCATCGCGGACGCGTCCGTGTACGACCGGCTGGTGCCCAAGATCGTGGCGGCCGTCGAGGCGCAGGTCACCGGCGACCCGTCGGACGACGCGACCGAGGTCGGCCCGCTGGTGAACGAGGACGCCGCCAAGCGCGTCGAGGCATGGGTCGACGAGGCCGTGGAGCGCGGCGCGAAGCTGCTCGCCGGCGGCAAGCGCGACGGCGCCTCCTACGCGCCGACCGTCCTGGAGGACGTGCCCGCCGACGCCACCCTCGCCTGCGAGGAGGTCTTCGGCCCGGTCCTCACGATCAAGAAGGTCGACGGGGTGGACGAGGCGTTCGCGGCCGTCAACGACTCCAAGTTCGGCCTCCAGGCGGGCGTCTTCACGCACGACGTGCAGACCGCCTTCCGCGCCCACCGCGCCCTGGAGGTCGGCGGCGTGGTCATCGGCGACGTGCCGTCCTACCGCGCGGACCAGATGCCGTACGGCGGCGTCAAGCAGTCCGGTGTGGGACGTGAGGGCGTGCGCTTCGCGATGGACGACTACACCTACGAGCGGGTGCTGGTCCTCACCGGCCTGGCGCTGTAAACCCTCCGCGGGACGACGACAACCCTCACGTCACTCCCCGACCCGGTCCGGACCGGTGGACAGCGACGGCCATCCCTTGGGCCGTATCACTGTCCGGGCCCCGGCCGGCGCACCCCCCGGCGCCGGCCCTGACGCGGCGCGCTCCGGCACCCTGTTTCCGGAGCGCGCCGCGTCCCCCGTTCTCCCCCCCCGCCCGGCAGCGCAGCCCCCGTGCCGGATCTTGACCGTACGGCGCGGACGCCCACGACGCCTCCTGTCGGAGGCGGAGACGCGGGGGTGCCCCGGGGTGGAGAAGCGGCGGCACGTACAACCAGCGCGGTATGCCGCACCCCCCGAAGGGCCGAGGGCGCCCGACCAACTCGGGCATCTGCCGGGGTGTATGCCCCGTATGGCCAGGAGACGCCGTCCCGCCCTCCCCGGCCCCGTACCTCCAGTGGTGCAACCCGCCCGGATCGGGTAACTCTCACAAGTAGCGCTGTTCCAGCGGCCCGACCGGCCCGCCGGCGCAGAACTCCCGATTCCGCGGCGAGGTGAGCTCCTGATGACCGCTCCATCCATCCGCAACGTCTCCGAGCGCGAAGCACGCCAGGTCGCCGAGGCGGCCCGTGAGCAGGACTGGCGCAAGCCCAGCTTCGCCAAGGAGCTGTTCCTGGGGCGCTTCCGGCTCGACCTCATCCATCCGCACCCCACGCCGGCGATCGATGACGTGCGCCGCGGCGAGAAGTTCCTCGCCACGCTGCGGGAGTTCTGCGAGACCGAGATCGACGGCGCCCGGATCGAGCGCGAGGGACAGATCCCGGACGAGACCGTCAACGGGCTCAAGGAGCTCGGCGCGCTCGGCATGAAGATCGACCCGAAGTACGGCGGCCTCGGGCTCACCCAGGTCTACTACAACCGGGCCCTGTCACTGGTCGGCTCCGCCAGCCCCGCCGTCGGCGCGCTGCTCTCCGCGCACCAGTCGATCGGCGTGCCGCAGCCGCTGAAGCTGTTCGGCACCCAGCAGCAGAAAGAGACCTTCCTGCCGCGGCTGGCCCGTACGGACATCTCGGCGTTCCTGCTGACCGAGCCCGACGTCGGCTCGGACCCGGCCCGGCTCGCGACCACCGCCGTGCCGGACGGGGAGGACTATGTCCTCGACGGGGTGAAGCTGTGGACCACCAACGGCGTGGTCGCCGATCTGCTGGTGGTCATGGCGCGGGTGCCCGCCTCCGACGGCCACAAGGGCGGCATCACCGCCTTCGTCGTCGAGGCCGACTCGGCCGGCATCACGGTCGAGAACCGCAACGCCTTCATGGGCCTGCGCGGCCTGGAGAACGGCGTCACCCGCTTCCACCGGGTCCGGGTCCCCGCAGCGAACCGCATCGGTCCGGAGGGCGCCGGCCTGAAGATCGCCCTGACCACGCTCAACACCGGGCGGCTCTCGCTGCCCGCGATGTGCGTCGGCTCCGGCAAGTGGTGCCTGAAGATCGCCCGCGAGTGGTCCGCGGCCCGCGAGCAGTGGGGCCGGCCGATCGCCAAGCACGAGGCCGTCGGCGCCAAGATCTCCTTCATCGCCGCCACCACCTTCGCCCTCGAAGCGGTCGTCGACCTCTCCTCCCAGATGGCCGACGAGAACCGCAACGACATCCGCATCGAGGCCGCGCTCGCCAAGCTCTACGGCTCCGAGATGGGCTGGCTGATGGCCGACGAGCTGGTCCAGATCCGCGGCGGCCGCGGCTTCGAGACCGCCCCCTCGCTCGCCGCCCGCGGGGAACGCGCCGTGCCGGCCGAGCAGATGCTGCGCGACATGCGCATCAACCGGATCTTCGAGGGCTCGACCGAGATCATGCACCTGCTGATCGCCCGGGAGGCGGTGGACGCCCACCTGTCCGTCGCCGGCGACCTCATCGACCCCGACAAGAGCCTCGCCGACAAGGGCAAGGCGGCCGCCAAGGCCGGCCAGTTCTACGCCCGCTGGCTGCCCAAGCTCGTCGCCGGACCGGGCCAACTCCCGCGCACCTACCAGGAGTTCGGCCGACTGGCCGGTCATCTGCGGTACGTCGAGCGGACCTCGCGCAAGCTCGCCCGCTCCACCTTCTACGCGATGTCCCGCTGGCAGGGCCGGATGGAGACCAAGCAGGGCTTCCTCGGCCGGATCGTCGACATCGGCGCCGAGCTGTTCGCCATGAGCGCCGCCTGCGTACGCGCCGAGTACCTGCAGGAGACCGGCGACCACGGCCGGGAGGCGCAGCAGCTGGCCGACGTGTTCTGCCGGCAGGCCAGGATCCGCGTCGAGGAGCTGTTCGGCCGGCTGTGGACGAACACCGACGAACTCGACCGCAAGGTCGTCTCCGGAGTCCTCGACGGCAGCTACACCTGGCTGGAGGAGGGCATCGTCGACCCCAGCGGCGAAGGCCCCTGGATCGCCGACGCCACCCCCGGCCCGAGCCGCGCGGACAACGTCCGCCGCCCGATCAGCTGAGCCGATCCGCGACCGCACGCCGCGGGGCCCGTACGGCGAAGATCCGCCGTACGGGCCCCGCGGTGCGCCCTCTGTGTCCACGCCACCCCGGCGACCGGCCACAATGGACCGCATGACGGACTCCCTCGCCCATCCGCACCTGCGCTTCGAGCCGGCCTCCGGCGACCCCGACGGCCCGCGCAGCATCGTGATCCTCGGCTCCACCGGGTCGATCGGCACCCAGGCGATCGACATCGTGCGGCGCAACCCCGACCGCTTCCGGGTGACCGCGCTCTCCGCCGCCGGCGGGCGGACCGACCTGCTCGCCGAGCAGGCGCACCAGCTGCGGGTGGCCACCGTCGCGGTGGCGCGCGAGGATGCGCTGCCGGCCCTGCGCGCGGCGCTGGCCGAGAGGTACGGCGCGGGCGAGCCGCTGCCCGAGATCCTGGCCGGCCCCGACGCGGCCACCGAGCTGGCCGCCTCCGAGTGCCACACCGTCCTCAACGGCATCACCGGCTCCATCGGCCTCGCGCCGACCCTGGCCGCCCTGAAGGCCGGCCGGGTGCTGGCCCTCGCCAACAAGGAGTCGCTGATCGTCGGCGGCCCGCTGGTCAAGGCCGTCGCGAAGCCCGGCCAGATCGTCCCCGTCGACTCCGAGCACTCCGCGCTCTTCCAGGCGCTGGCCGGCGGCGAGCGCGCCGAGGTCCGCAAGCTCGTCGTCACCGCTTCCGGAGGCCCGTTCCGCGGCCGTACGAAGCGCGAGCTGGCCGAGGTCACGCCCGAGCAGGCGCTGGCCCACCCCACCTGGTCCATGGGCCCGGTCGTCACCATCAACTCCGCGACCCTGGTCAACAAGGGCCTGGAGGTCATCGAGGCGCATCTGCTCTTCGACGTCCCCTTCGACCGGATCGAGGTCGTCGTCCACCCGCAGTCCTACATCCACTCGATGGTGGAGTTCACCGACGGCTCCACCCTCGCCCAGGCCAGTCCGCCCGACATGCGGATGCCGATCGCGCTGGGCATCGGCTGGCCCGAGCGGGTCCCGGACGCCGCACCGGGCGTGGACTGGACGAAGGCCCGGACCTGGGAGTTCTTCCCGCTCGACGCGTCCGCCTTCCCGTCCGTCCCGCTGGCCTGCCACGTGGGTGATCTGGGCGGGACCGCGCCGGCCGTCTTCAACGCGGCGAACGAGGAGTGCGTGGCGGCGTTCCTCGAAGGCGGGCTGCCTTTCACAGGGATTGTGGATACCGTCGCCGATGTGGTCGCTGAACACGGCACGCCCGCCCGGGGAACTTCTCTGACCGTCGCGGACGTCCTGGAGGCGGAGACCTGGGCGCGCGCACGCGCCCGCGAACTGGCCGCCCGTGCGGCACGGACACCCTCGGAGGCTCGCGCATGACGACCTGGATGACCATCCTCGGCATAGTCGTCTTCGTCGTCGGCCTGCTGTTCTCCATCGCCTGGCACGAGCTCGGCCACCTCTCCACGGCCAAGATGTTCGGCATCCGCGTGCCCCAGTACATGGTGGGCTTCGGGCCGACGATCTTCTCCCGCCGGAAGGGCGACACCGAGTACGGCATCAAGGCCATCCCGCTCGGCGGCTACATCCGCATGATCGGGATGTTCCCGCCCGGCGACGACGGAAAGCTGCAGGCCCGCTCCACCTCACCGTTCCGCGGGATGATCGAGGACGCCCGGTCGGCGGCCTTCGAGGAGCTCCAGCCCGGCGACGAGAAGCGGCTCTTCTACACCCGCAAGCCGTGGAAGCGCGTCATCGTGATGTTCGCCGGGCCGTTCATGAACCTGATCCTCGCGGTCGTGATCTTCATGAGCGTGCTGATGGGCTTCGGCATCAACACCCAGACCACCCAGGTCGGCTCCGTCTCGGACTGCGTCATCTCGGCCGCCGCCAAGACCGACAAGTGCCCGCACGGCGCCAAGGACTCCCCGGCCAAGGCCGCGGGCCTGCGGGCCGGCGACAAGATCGTCTCGTTCAACGGGCACGCCGTCCCCGACTGGGGCACCCTCCAGCAGCAGATCCGCGACACCACCGGGCCCGCGACGCTGGTCGTCGAGCGGCACGGCGTGCGCAGGACGCTGCACGCCGACCTGATCGAGAACAAGGTCGCCAAGACCGACGGGCACGGCGGCTACCTCCCCGGCCAGTTCGTCACCGCCGGCTTCCTCGGCTTCACGCCCGCCAGCGGCGTCGTCCAGCAGTCCTTCGGCCAGTCCGTCGACCGCATGGGCAACATGGTCGAGCAGGGCGTCTCCTCGCTTGTCCACCTGCCCGGCAAGGTCCCGGACCTGTGGGACGCGGCCTTCAACGGCGGCGAGCGCAAGCAGGACTCCCCGATGGGCGTGGTCGGCGCCGCACGCGTCGGCGGCGAGGTCTTCTCGCTGAACATCCCGCCGGAGCAGCGGGTGGCGACGATGCTCTTCCTGGTCGCCGGCTTCAACCTCTCGCTCTTCCTGTTCAACATGCTCCCGCTGCTGCCGCTCGACGGCGGGCACATCGCCGGCGCCGTGTGGGAGGCCATCCGGCGGGCCTTCGCCAAGATCGTCCGGCGCCCCGACCCGGGCCCCTTCGACGTGGCCAAGCTCATGCCGGTCGCCTACGTGGTCGCGGGGATCTTCATCTGCTTCACGCTGCTGGTGCTCGTCGCCGACGTGGTGAATCCGGTGAAATTGACCTGAAAGAAGGTTTGGGGACGGCCGGGCACCTCCGTGGCGTTTGGAGGTGTCCGGCCGTTCTCTTTCGGGGGTCCACGGGGGCGCGATGTGCCTATCGCAATACCGGTGCCGTAATCTCGAAACCCGGAGCCCGCCGATTCGGGACCTTGATCCACACCTTGGGGTTGCTCGCCAGATGACTGCCATTTCACTGGGAATGCCGGACGTACCGACGAAGCTGGCCGACCGCCGGGTCAGCCGCAAGATCCACGTCGGAACGGTCGCCGTGGGCGGAGACGCACCGGTCTCGGTGCAGTCGATGACGACGACGCGGACGTCCGACATCGGCGCCACGCTGCAGCAGATCGCCGAGCTGACGGCCTCCGGCTGCCAGATCGTCCGGGTCGCCTGCCCGACGCAGGACGACGCCGACGCCCTCCCGGTGATCGCCCGGAAGTCCCAGATTCCGGTCATCGCAGACATCCACTTCCAGCCGAAGTACGTCTTCGCCGCCATCGACGCCGGCTGCGCCGCGGTCCGGGTGAACCCGGGCAACATCAAGCAGTTCGACGACAAGGTCAAGGAGATCGCCAAGGCCGCCGCGGACGCCGGCACCCCGATCCGCATCGGCGTGAACGCCGGCTCCCTCGACCGCCGCCTGCTGCAGAAGTACGGCAAGGCCACCCCGGAGGCGCTGGTCGAGTCCGCGCTGTGGGAGGCGTCCCTCTTCGAGGAGCACGGCTTCCGCGACATCAAGATCTCGGTCAAGCACAACGACCCGGTCGTGATGGTCAACGCCTACCGCCAGCTCGCCGCCCAGTGCGACTACCCCCTCCACCTCGGCGTCACCGAGGCCGGCCCCGCCTTCCAGGGCACGATCAAGTCCGCGGTCGCCTTCGGCGCGCTGCTCAGCGAGGGCATCGGCGACACCATCCGGGTCTCGCTGTCCGCGCCGCCCGCCGAGGAGGTCAAGGTCGGCATCTCCATCCTGGAGTCGCTCAACCTCCGCCAGCGCCGGCTGGAGATCGTCTCCTGCCCGTCCTGCGGCCGCGCCCAGGTCGACGTCTACAAGCTCGCCGACGAGGTCACCGCGGGCCTCGAAGGCATGGAGGTGCCGCTGCGCGTCGCCGTCATGGGCTGCGTCGTCAACGGCCCCGGCGAGGCCCGCGAGGCCGACCTCGGCGTCGCCTCCGGCAACGGCAAGGGCCAGATCTTCGTCAAGGGCGAGGTCATCAAGACCGTCCCCGAGTCGAAGATCGTCGAGACCCTGATCGAAGAGGCCATGAAGATCGCCGAGCAGATGGAGAAGGACGGCATCGCCTCCGGCGAGCCGGTCGTCACCGCCGCCGGCTGATCGGCCGCCCACCCACCGCTTCCGAGCCCCGCCGCCCGCCCCGGGCCGCGGGGCTCAGGGCTTCCCCGGCCGGTGCCGCACCCTCCCCGGCGTCCGCCGCCCCCGCGGGCCGGGTGCTCCCGCGCAGGTGGAGGTAAAGTGCCAGAACCTGCTCCCGCCTGGCCTCCCAGGCCCGTACCGGTGAGGCATTCCGAGACGTGCTGACGACCCCCGCCATCAAGGTCCTCGAGCCCGGGGAACTCGACGACGCGCTCGCGGTGCTCGACCGCGACCCGGTCGCCAACGCCTTCGTCGCCGCTCGCGTCCAGATCGCCGGCCTCGACCCCTGGCGGCTGGGCGGCGAGATGTGGGGCTGGTACGCCGACGGCCGCCTGGAGTCCCTCTGCTACGCCGGCGCCAACCTCGTCCCCGTCTGCGCCACCTCCGAAGCCGTCCGCGGCTTCGCCGAGCGCGCCCGCCGGCAGGGCCGCCGCTGCTCCTCCATCGTCGGCCCCGCGGGACCCACCGCCGAGCTGTGGTCCCTGCTGGAGCCCGCCTGGGGACCGGCCCGCGAGATCCGCGCCCACCAGCCCCTGATGGTCACCACCGGGCCGTCCGCCGAGATCGCCCCCGACCCGTACGTCCGGCGCATCCGCAAGAACGAGATGGACCTGATCATGCCGGCGTGCGTGGCCATGTTCACCGAGGAGGTCGGCATCTCCCCGATGGCCGGCGACGGCGGTCTGCTCTACCAGGCCCGTGTCGCCGAACTCGTCGGCGCCGGCCGCTCGTTCGCCCGTGTCGAGAACGGCAAGGTCATCTTCAAGGCGGAGATCGGCGCCGCCACCCAGCGGGCGTGCCAGATCCAGGGCGTCTGGGTCGACCCCGCCTACCGCGGCAAGGGCCTGTCGGAGACCGGCATGGCGGCTGTGCTGCGCTACGCGCTCAGCGATGTCGCCCCCGTCGTCAGCCTCTACGTCAACGACTTCAACACCGCCGCCCGCGCCTCCTACCGCAGGGTGGGTTTCGAAGAGGTCGGCGCGTTCATGAGTGTGCTGTTCTGACCCGCCGCCGGCGTACTGTTCCGGCCCGCGGCCTTGTACGCTCCGACCATGGATGACGTCGCGGTCGGCCCCCTCGATCTCGCTGCCCGCGTGGACGACGCGCTCGCCGTCCAGGCGCTCGCGTTCGGACTGAGCGACGACGAGATCGCCGTCCGCCGGCACATCGTCCTGCGCCACTTCGGCTGCCCCGGCGCCCGCGCCCTCGGCGCCACCACCCCCGCGGGCCGGCTCATCGGCTTCGTCTACGGCATGCCCAACGACCGCGCCCACTGGTGGTCCACCGTCGTCGAGCCCTATCTGCGCAGCCAGGGCCTCGACCACTGGCTCGACGACTCCTTCACCATCACCGAGCTGCACGTCCACCCCGCCTACCAGGGCCGGGGCATCGGACGGTCACTGATCACCCGCATCACCGACGAGGCGACCCAGCCGCGCTCCATCCTGTCGGCCATCGACGTGGAGAGCCCGGCACGCGGCCTGTACCGCTCCCTCGGCTACCGCGACATCGCCCGCCGGGTGCTGTTCCCGAGCGCGCCGACGCCGTACGCGGTGATGGGCGCGGCGCTGCCGCTCAAGCGCCGCTAGGGCGTGTCCGGGCCGCAACCCATTTCCGTGTGCCACACCCGGGCGGCTAACCTCCAGGGAGTCACCTTTCTTACGCAGGAGAAACTCCCATGGCCAACGCCGCACAGGTCCAGCGCATGTCCCGCTTGATGATCAAGACACTGCGCGACGACCCGGCCGACGCCGAGACCGCCAGCCACAAGCTGCTCGTCCGCGCCGGGTACGTCCGCCGCTCCTCCGCCGGCATCTGGACGTGGCTGCCGCTGGGCATGAAGGTCCTGGAGAACGTCTCCCGCGTCGTGCGCGAGGAGATGGACGCGATCGGCGGCCAGGAAGTCCTGCTGCCGGCCCTGCTGCCCAAGGAGCCCTACGAGATCAGCGGCCGCTGGGAGGAGTACGGCGACCTGCTCTTCCGCCTCAAGGACCGCAAGGGCGCCGACTACCTCCTCGGCCCCACCCACGAGGAGATCTTCACCCTCACGGTCAAGGACCAGTGCACGTCCTACAAGGACCTGCCGGTGATCCTCTACCAGATCCAGATCAAGTACCGCGACGAGGCCCGCCCCCGCTCCGGCGTGCTGCGCGGCCGCGAGTTCCACATGAAGGACTCGTACAGCTTCGACACCACCGACGAGGGCCTGGCGCAGTCCTACGCGCTGCACCGCGAGGCGTACCAGAAGATCTTCGCGCGCCTGGGCCTGGACTACCGCATCGTCTCCGCCGTCTCCGGCGCGATGGGCGGCTCCGCCTCCGAGGAGTTCCTGGCGCCCGCCGCGGCCGGTGAGGACACCTTCGTCGACTGCCCGAGCTGCGACTACGCCGCCAACACCGAGGCCGTCACGGTCAAGGTCGAGCCGGCCGACGGCTCCGCCCACGGCCCCGTCGAGGAGCTGGACACCCCCGACACCCCGACCATCGAGACGCTCGCCGAGCACCTCGGCGTGCCGGCCTCCGCGACCCTGAAGAACCTGCTGGTCAAGGTCGACGGGGAGATCGTCGCGGTGGGCGTGCCCGGCGACCGCGAGGTCGACCTCGGCAAGCTCGGCGAGCACCTCGCGCCGGCCACCGTCGAGCTGGTCACCGCCGAGGACTTCACCGACCGCCCGGAGCTGGTCCGCGGCTACGTCGGCCCGCAGGGCCTGGCCGGCAAGGCGTTCCGCTACATCGCCGACCCCCGCATCGCCCCCGGCACGGCCTGGATCACCGGCGCCAACAAGGAGGGCAAGCACGCCCGCAACGTGGTCGTGGGCCGGGACTTCGAGGTCGACGACTACCTCGACGTGGTCGTCGTCGAGCCCGGTGACCCCTGCCCGAAGTGCGGCGCCGGCCTGAAGATCGACCGCGCCATCGAGATCGGCCACATCTTCCAGCTCGGCCGCAAGTACGCCGACGCCTTCGAGCTCGACGTCCTCGGCCAGAACGGCAAGCCGGTGCGGGTCACCATGGGCTCGTACGGCATCGGGGTCTCCCGTGCGGTCGCCGCGCTCGCCGAGCAGACCCACGACGACAAGGGCCTGTGCTGGCCGCGCGAGATCGCGCCGGCCGACGTGCACGTCGTCGCGGCCGGCAAGGCCACGCAGACCGAGCTCGCGCTGGAGCTCGGCGAGCGGCTCGGCGCCGCGGGCCTGCGGGTGCTGGTCGACGACCGCGCCGGCGTCTCGCCCGGCGTGAAGTTCACCGACGCCGAGCTGCTGGGCATTCCGACCATCGTGGTCGCCGGCCGTCGCGCCGGCGAGGGCGTCGTCGAGGTCAAGGACCGTCGCACCGGTGAGCGCGAGGAGCTCACGGTCGAGGAAGCGGTCGCGCGACTCGGCGCCTGAGCCAACGCGAACGGGCCGGCCGGGGAACACCCCGGCCGGCCCGTTCGCGTTCCCGCGCTACAGCCAGGCCGCGAACTCCAGCAGCAGTTCGCCGCGCTGACGGTCGCCGGCGGCCACCTCGCGCACGCCGGTGTCCACCGCCCGGTAGAGCGTCCAGTCGCGCAGCCGGTCGCGGTCCACGTCCAGCGAGTCGGCGAGCTTGGCGACCCGGCGGCGGGCCGCGGCGGCCGCACCGGAGCCGGCCATCACGTCCTCGAACCGGTCCAGCACCAGCGCCGCCAGGTCGTACGCCCGCTCGCCGACCACCGGCGCGGGCCCGGTCGCCAGCCACGGCGCCCGCTCGCCGGCCAGCACCTTGCCCTGCCGGAAGGCGCCGTGCAGCAGGAACTCCTCGTCGGAGCCGGCCGGCAGGGCACGGCGCAGCTCCAGCGCCTCGTCCACCAGCGGCGCGGCCGTACGGACGTCCGCCCCGGCGGTCCGCAGCGCCTCCGCCGCCTCCTCCGTACGGCCGGCCACGGTCGCGAACGGGTGCCCCGCACCGGGCGGCACCCACAGCCGGCGCGCCGTGCCGGCCGCCTCCAGCAGCGCCTTTGCCTCCGGCAGCGAACGCAGCGACACCCCGCTCTGCAGCCGCTCCAGCAGCAGCGCGCCGCTGCCGTCGTCGGAGCGCAGCAGCCGCACCGCGCCCCAGCCGTCCCACACCGCCAGCGCGGCCGCCTCCTGCGCGGACCGCGCGCCCGGCACCGGCAGCTTCAGCGCCGCCGGGGTGCCGTCCTGCTGCCGTACGAGCGCGAGCAGGCTGCTGCGGCCACCGGGCGCGTGCACCCGCTCCAGCGTCAGCTCCCAGGCGTCCAGGCGCTGCTGAACCAGCGTCGGCAGCGCGTGCAGCCACTCCTGAGCGGCGCTGTCCGGATCGCCGCTCAGCGAACTCACCAACCGCTGCGGCGGTTCGATGGGTGCCGTTGCCATGCTCGAGCTGTCCCTTCAGGTGGGGCGGCCGCGCGATCCCGCGCCCGCCCACCACGTCGTCCTGGGCCAAGGCCCCCGGCGGTCGTTCAGAGCGCGCCCGCGGAGGCGTCCTCGGAGCCGGACGGAGCGGCGGCCGCGGCCCGCTCCACGAGCCCAGGGAAGGCTACGCCGCCGCCGCGCCAGCGCACCGCCCGCACCGCTGCCTCCCGCAGCGCCCCGGCCGCCTCCCGCCGCCGGGCCCGGCCGCCGGCCCGTACGAGGTCGGCGTAGACGGCCGCCAGCCGGTCCTCCAGCTCCGCCGCCAGCCGGACCGCGGCGGCCGCGTCCGGAACCGGGAACGGCAGCTCGTACGCGGCGGCCGCGGCCTGCGGGGTGCCACCCAGGTCGCGCACCTCGCGGTGCAGCGCGTCCCGGCGTGCCCGATGCGCGTCGTACGCGGCCATCGCCTCCTTGCGCCGGCCGGCGGCGATCCGGCCGCCGACCACGCCGTAGCCGTAGACCGCGGCGTGCTCGGCGGCCAGCGCCGCCTGTACCGCCGTCAGCTCGTCCGTGCCGTCCGCGTCCTCCGCGTCGTCCCGCTTCTTCGCCTGGTGAGCCGTTCGTGTGCTCATGGGTGCGCCCCTTCGCTGGTCGGTGCCGTACGTCCTGCCGTGCCGGGTGCCGTCATCCGGCGGACGTCACCCGGCCGGTTCGGCGAGCAGGTACGCGTGCGCCGCGCCGGACGCGGCCACCGAGGCGAGCAGCCGGGCCAGCTCCGGCGGCGCGGCGAGCAGTTCCTGGGTCCGGACGTCGGCGAGCTTGCGCTCCGCCTCGGCCAGCGCGCTGCGGGCGGCCTTCTCGTCGTGCGGCACGGCGGGTGCGGCGGCCTCGTGCGCCCGGCCCTTGGCAGGGGTGCCGCTGGGGGAGGGGGCGGCACGGTGCTCGGTGAACGCCCGGGCGTGCCGGGCGACTTCGGAGCGCAGCGGACGCAGCCGTTCCGCCAGGGCGGGGTGGGCGGCCAGCGTCGCGTCGTAGCGCGCCAGCAGGGCCGTGCTGTCGCGGGCGGAGCGCTCGCGCAGCCGTTCGGCGGCGGAGGAGTCCTCGCCCCGGTCGGGGCCGTCGTCCGAGGAGCAGCCGGTGAGCAGTGCCGCGCCCCCGAGGGCGGCGCCGGCCAGCAGGGTCCTTCTGCGTGAGAGCGCCACTTTCGGCACGTTGCACTTCCCGGGGTCTTTCGTAGTGATCACCGCAGGCGAGAGTATCCGTGACGACCCACCGAATCGTCAGTACCCCGCCGGAACCGATAGGCTTTGACCCGACACGCGACCTACCCACAACAGCACACGCGGCCGAGGAGTCACCCGGATGAGCACCACCCAGAGCGAGAGGCTGCGCGGACTGCTTGAACCGCTCGTCGCCGCGCGAGACCTGGATCTGGAAGAGATCGAGGTGACACCGGCGGGAAAGCGGCGGGTGCTGAGGATCGTGGTCGATTCCGACGAGGGCGTCCAGCTGGACGAGTGCGCCGAGCTGAGCCGCGAGGCGTCGCAGGTCCTGGACGACACCGAGGTGATGGGCGGCGCGCCCTACACCCTCGAAGTGACCTCCCCGGGCGCCGACCGGCCGCTGACCGAGCTGCGGCACTACCGCCGCGCCGCCGGCCGCCTCATCAAGGCCCAACTGACCGACGCAGCAGGGTCCGGAGAGCTGGTCGCCCGGATCATCGCCGTTGACGAGGACGGACTGGACCTCGAGGTACCGGGTGTGAAGGGCCGCAAGCCGACCGCCCGCCGGGTCTCCTTCGACGAGATCGCCAAGGCGCGCGTCGAGCTGGAGTTCAACCGCAAGTCCGACAAGCGCGACGCGCAGCACGACGAGAAGATCGACGAGAACAAGGAGGAGGCGTAGCCGTGGACATCGACATGAGTGCCCTGCGGGGGCTGGTGCGGGAGAAGGAGATCTCGTTCGACCTGCTGGTCGAGGCGATCGAGTCGGCCCTCCTCATCGCTTACCACCGCACCGAAGGCAGCCGCCGGCGGGCGCGGGTGGAGCTGGACCGCAGCACCGGTCATGTGACGGTGTGGGCGAAGGAGGACCCGGAGGACCTGGAGGAGGGTGCCGAGCCGCGCGAGTTCGACGACACCCCCTCGGGCTTCGGCCGGATCGCGGCGACCACCGCCAAGCAGGTCATCCTGCAGCGGCTGCGGGACGCCGAGGAGGAGATCACGTTCGGCGAGTACGCCGGACGGGAGGGCGATGTCGTCACCGGCGTCGTCCAGCAGGGCAAGGACCCCAAGAACGTCCTGGTCGACATCGGCCGCCTGGAAGCAATCCTGCCGGTGCAGGAGCAGGTCCCCGGTGAGGACTACGCCCACGGCACGCGGCTGCGGTCGTACGTCGTCCGGGTGGTCAAGGGCGTGCGCGGGCCGTCCGTGACGCTGTCGCGGACACATCCCAATTTGGTGAAGAAGCTCTTCGCCATGGAGGTGCCGGAGATCGCGGACGGGTCGGTGGAGATCGCCGCCATCGCCCGCGAGGCCGGGCACCGTACGAAGATCGCCGTGCGGTCCACCCGCTCGGGACTCAACCCCAAGGGCGCCTGCATCGGCCCGATGGGCGGCCGGGTGCGCGCGGTGATGGCCGAGCTGCACGGCGAGAAGATCGACATCGTGGACTGGTCGGACGACCCGGCCGAGCTGGTCGCCAACGCGCTGTCGCCGGCCCGGGTCAGCAAGGTCGAGGTCGTGGACCTGGCGGCGCGGTCCGCCCGGGTCACCGTCCCCGATTACCAGCTGTCACTGGCCATCGGCAAGGAAGGGCAGAACGCCCGGCTCGCCGCCCGTCTCACGGGCTGGCGGATCGACATCCGCCCGGACACCGAGCACTCGGCGCAGGACTGAAATCACCCACAGTGATCGACGGGTGCCGCGCATTCCGGAAAATCGGTGGTGTCGCGGCGCCCGACCGGGAATTCTGAGCAGCGCTCCGGCCCTTACCCCATCGGGGTCGGGTCGGTGCGGGGAGGTAGACTTAAGCAGTGTCTGGCCGGACGCATGCCCGGGCATGCCCTGAGCGCACCTGTCTGGGATGCCGGGAGCGAGCGGCCAAGGGCGATTTGCTGCGCATCGTGGCGATCGAGGGTGAGTGTGCCCCCGATCCTCGCGGTACGCTGCCCGGCCGGGGTGCGTACGTGCATCCCACATTGGTCTGCCTCGACCTGGCGGTTCGCCGCCGGGCGTTCCCCCGGGCCTTTCGGGGCCGGGGACCGTTCGATTCGACGGAGTTGCGTCGGTTCCTCGAACGGGGCGCCGGTTGAAGCCGCCCATGCAATAACGCACAGCAAGAACGCACAGCGCACGGAAAACCGTGCGGTCAGGTACCTCGCGAGTCGGAAGTAGGTCGAGATTGCGATGAGCACTCGATGAGTACGCGATGAGTACGCCCATGAAGTAGCGACGGTCCGGTGGACAACCCGGACCTAGAAGGAGCGAAGTGGCTAAGGTCCGGGTATACGAACTCGCCAAGGAGTTCGGCGTTGAGAGCAAGGTCGTCATGGCCAAGCTCCAAGAACTTGGTGAATTCGTCCGTTCGGCGTCCTCGACGATCGAGGCGCCGGTTGTTCGCAAGTTGACCGACGCTTTCCAGGCAGGCAGCGGCAACGGCCGCGCCGCCGGTAAGCCCGCGGCGCCGCGCAAGTCGGCCCCCTCGAAGCCGTCGGCGCCCTCTCCGGCGCAGGCGGCCCGTCCTGCTGCCCCGAAGCCGGGCGCCCCCAAGCCGGGCCCCGCGGCTCCGGCAGCCCCCGAGGCGCCGAAGGCCCCCGAGGCCCCGGTTGCCCCTGAGGCCCCGGTTGCCCCCAAGAGCACTCCCGCCGCCGGCCCCACCCCGGGCCCGCGCCCCGCACCGGCGCGCCCCGCGGCACCCAAGCCCGCTCCGGCCGCCCCCGCGCAGCCCGAGTTCCAGGCTCCGCCGGCCGCCTCCGCGCCGTCGGCTCCCCGCCCCGGTGCCACCCCCGGCCCGCGCCCGGCCCGTCCGGCGTCCGGTTCCGGTCAGGGTGGTCAGGGTCGCGGTGGCGCCCCGCGTCCCGGTGGCGAGCGTCCGGCACCCCGTCCCGGCGCGCGTCCCTCCGGTCCGCGTCCGGGCAACAACCCCTTCACCTCCGGTGGCTCCACGGGCATGGCCCGTCCGCAGGCCCCCCGTCCCGGTGGCGCCCCGCGTCCCGGCGGCCAGGGTGGCCCCGGCGGCCCGCGTCCGCAGGGCGGCGGCCAGGGTGGCCCCCGTCCCCAGGGCCAGGGCGGCGCGCGTCCGGCCCCCGGTGGTATGCCCCGTCCGCAGGGTGCGGCTCCCGGCGGTGCCGGCCCGCGTCCCGGCGGCGGTAACCGTCCGAACCCGGGCATGATGCCGCAGCGTCCGGCTGCCGGCCCGCGTCCGGGCCCCGGTGGCGGCGGCGGTCGCGGTCCCGGCGGTGCCGGTCGTCCCGGCGGTGCCGGTCGTCCGGGCGGTGGCGGCGGCTTCGCCGGTCGTCCCGGTGGCGGCGGCGGTCGTCCGGGTGGCGGCGGCGGTTTCGCCGGTCGTCCCGGTGGCGGCGGTCCCGGTGGTGGCGGCGGCTTCGGCGGCGGTCGTCCTGGCTTCGCCGGTCGTCCCGGCGGTCCCGGTGGCCGTGGTGGCACGCAGGGTGCGTTCGGCCGTCCCGGCGGTCCGGCGCGTCGTGGCCGCAAGTCGAAGCGGCAGCGCCGTCAGGAGTACGAGGCCATGCAGGCCCCGTCGGTCGGCGGCATCATGCTGCCGCGCGGCAACGGTGCGACGGTTCGCCTGTCGCGCGGTGCCTCGCTGACGGACTTCGCGGAGAAGATCAACGCCAACCCGGCGTCGCTGGTCCAGGTCATGCTGAACCTCGGCGAGATGGTCACCGCGACCCAGTCGGTCTCCGACGAGACGCTGCAGCTGCTCGCCGACGAGATGAACTACGTCGTCGAGATCGTCAGCCCGGAGGAGGAGGACCGCGAGCTTCTCGAGTCCTTCGACATCGACTTCGGTGAGAACGAGGGCGGCGAGGACATGCTCGTCGCGCGTCCGCCGGTGGTGACCGTCATGGGTCACGTCGACCACGGTAAGACCCGACTGCTCGACGCGATCCGCAAGACGAACGTCATCGCGGGCGAGGCCGGCGGCATCACCCAGCACATCGGTGCCTACCAGGTCGCGACCGAGGTCAACGAAGAAGAGCGTCGGATCACCTTCATCGACACCCCGGGTCACGAGGCGTTCACCGCCATGCGTGCCCGTGGTGCCAAGTCGACCGACATCGCGATCCTCGTGGTGGCGGCCAACGACGGTGTCATGCCGCAGACGATCGAGGCCCTGAACCACGCCAAGGCGGCCGAGGTGCCGATCGTGGTCGCGGTCAACAAGATCGACGTCGAGGGCGCCGACCCGACCAAGGTGCGCGGTCAGCTGACCGAGTACGGCCTGGTGGCCGAGGAGTACGGCGGCGACACCATGTTCGTCGACATCTCCGCCAAGCAGGGCGAGAACATCGACTCCCTGCTGGAGGCCGTGGTCCTCACCGCGGACGCCTCGCTCGACCTTCGCGCCAACGCGGAGATGGACGCGCAGGGTATTGCGATCGAGGCCCACCTCGACCGCGGTCGCGGCGCCGTCGCCACCGTCCTCGTCCAGCGCGGAACGCTCCGCGTCGGCGACACGATGGTCGCCGGTGACGCCTACGGCCGAGTCCGCGCGATGCTCGACGACAAGGGCAACAACGTCGAGGAAGCGGGTCCGTCGACCCCCGTCCTGGTCCTGGGTCTGACCAACGTCCCGGGTGCCGGCGACAACTTCCTGGTGGTCGACGAGGACCGTACGGCCCGTCAGATCGCCGAGAAGCGCGCGGCCCGCGAGCGCAACGCGGCCTTCGCCAAGCGCACCCGCCGGGTGTCGCTGGAGGACCTCGACAAGGTGCTCAAGGCCGGCCTGGTGCAGGACCTCAACATCATCATCAAGGGCGACGCGTCCGGTTCGGTGGAGGCTCTCGAGTCCTCGCTGCTCCAGCTCGACGTCGGCGAAGAGGTCGAGATCCGCATCCTGCACCGCGGTGTGGGTGCGGTCACCGAGTCGGACATCAACCTGGCGACCGGCTCCGACGCGATCGTCATCGGCTTCAACGTGCGCGCCGAAGGCCGTGCCACGCAGATGGCCGAGCGCGAGGGTGTCGACGTCCGGTACTACTCGGTCATCTACCAGGCGATCGAGGAGATCGAGGCGGCCCTCAAGGGCATGCTGAAGCCGGAGTACGAGGAGGTCGAGCTCGGTACCGCGGAGATCCGCGAGATCTTCCGCTCGTCCAAGCTCGGCAACATCGCCGGTGTGCTCATCCGCTCCGGCGAGGTCAAGCGCAACACCAAGGCGCGCCTCATCCGCGACGGCAAGGTGGTCGCGGAGGACCTCAACATCCAGGGTCTGCGCCGCTTCAAGGACGACGTCACCGAGATCCGCGAAGGCTTCGAGGGCGGTATCAACCTCGGAAACTTCAACGACATCAAGATCGACGACGTCATCGCGACGTACGAGATGCGCGAGAAGCCTCGCGGCTGATCACGCAGCGACGTACCGGGGCCGGTCGGCTGGGCCCCTCCTGCCGCCGCGAAGGCGGCGGCAGGAGGGAGAAACTCCGTCGATCGGCCCCGGCCGTTCCGTGTACGGTTCCCATGACACGGACACCTAAGGCCCCACGGGTGGCTTGACCCGTCTTGCATGTACGTAGGGACGCTGTCCTTCGACCTGCTTCTCGGCGACGTACGGTCGCTCAAGGAGAAGCGCTCCGTCGTCCGCCCGATCGTCGCCGAGCTGCACCGCAAATTCGCGGTGAGCGTCGCGGAGGTCGGGGACCAGGATCTGCACCGCAGGGCCACCATCGGTCTGGCGGTGGTCTCCGGGGACACGGGGCATCTGACCGATGTCATGGACCGTTGCGAGCGCCTGGTCGCCGCACGGCCCGAAGTGGAGCTGCTGTCGGTGCGCCGACGGCTGCACGGCGACGACGACTGACCTGGTCACGGGGCACGGCGCCGCCGGTGGAAGCACAATTGTGGAAGACAAGAAGGAGACGGACCAGTGGCCGACAATGCGCGGGCGAAGAAGCTGGCGGACCTCATCCGGGAGGTGGTCGCCCAGAAGCTGCAGCGCGGAATCAAGGACCCGCGGCTCGGTTCGCACGTGACCATCACGGACACCCGGGTCACCGGCGACCTGCGGGAGGCTACGGTCTTCTACACGGTCTACGGCGATGACGAGGAGCGGGCCAGCGCGGCCGCCGGACTGGAGAGCGCCAAGGGCATCCTGCGCTCCGCGGTCGGCGCCGCGGCCGGCACGAAGTTCACGCCGACCCTGACGTTCGTGGCGGACGCACTGCCGGAGAACGCCAAGACCATCGAGAACCTGCTCGACAAGGCACGGGCCTCGGACGCCAAGGTGCGCGAGGTCTCCTCGGGGGCCCAGTACGCCGGCGAGGCCGATCCGTACCGCAAGCCGGGCGACGACGAGGACGACGAGGGCACCGGCGCAGAATGAAGCGTGAGAGCAACAAGCCGGGCGGCCTGATCATCGTCGACAAGCCGTCCGGCTTCACTTCGCACGACGTGGTGGCGAAGATGCGCGGCATGGCCCGCACCCGCCGGGTCGGCCACGCCGGCACCCTCGACCCGATGGCCACGGGCGTCCTCGTCCTCGGCCTGGAGCGGGCCACCAAGCTCCTCGGCCACCTCGCACTGACCGAGAAGGAGTACGTCGGCACGATCCGGCTCGGGCAGACCACGATCACCGACGACGCCGAGGGCGACATCACCGCGTCCAAGGCGGCGCACGGCATCGCCCGCGAGGACATCGACGCCGGCGTCGCGCAGCTGTCCGGCGCGATCATGCAGGTCCCGTCGAAGGTCAGCGCGATCAAGATCGACGGCAAGCGGTCCTACTCCCGGGTCCGCGACGGCGAGGACGTGGAGATCCCGGCGCGTCCGGTGACCATCTCCTCGTTCGTCGTGCACTCCGCGCACGAGGCCGAGGCGGAGGACGGCACCCCGGTGACCGACCTGCTCGTCTCCGTCGAGTGCTCGTCCGGTACGTACATCCGCGCCCTCGCCCGTGACCTGGGCGCCGGGCTCGGCGTGGGCGGCCACCTGACCGCGCTGCGCCGCACCCGGGTCGGCCCGTACAAGCTGGACCGGGCGCGCACGCTGGAGCAGCTGCAGGCCGCGGTGGACGATCCCGAGGGTGGCGGCCTGCCGGTCATGCCGGTCGGGGAGGCCGCCGAGGCGGCCTTCACCCGCTGGGACGTCACCGAGCCCCAGGCCCGGCTGCTGCTGAACGGCGCGCGGATCGCCATGCCGCACTTCGAGGGCAACGGCCCGGTCGCCGCCTTCGGGCCGGACGGCCGTTTCCTGGCGCTGGTGGAGAACCAGGGCGGCAAGGCGAAGAGCCTGGCGGTCTTCGCCGTCTAGGCAGCAGAGCCAGGGCACGAAGGTGGTGGAACGCGGGCCGTCCGGACCGGCTCGGGAACCGGTCCGCGCTCCACCATCCCCCTCCGCCTGATCTCTCTCCAGCGCGTTACCGGCATTCACTCATTCGGTGAGGCGCTCGGAGTGAATCAAGGTGTGGACGGGGGCGCTTTCCCGCAGCAGCCCACCGCGACGATCACCGCCTGCTTACCGTCGGAGAACGGAACAGGCGGGGAGGATCGGCAATGGCGTTGCTGGATGCCGATGCGGACGTGGCACTGGTGCGCATCCGCGATCTGGCGGGTCGGACACGCGGCACGGGGTTCCTCGCGGACCACGACGGCACGGTCGTGACCAGCCACGAGGCGGTGGACGGGGCGGAGCGCCTCGTGTTGCAACCGATGGTGCAGTCCCCGGATGCGGGTGCCGGCGCCACCGCCTGGACGCGCCCCGTGGAGCCCGGGGCGATCACCCCGCTGCCCGAGACCGGGCTCGCCCTCGTACGGACCGACGCGTTGCGGCCGCACGGCCTGGTGCCGCTGCCGATCGCCGCGGGCCGCCCCGCCGCCGGCACCGCCGCGCGGCTGTGGGCGGGCGGCTGGCTGGACGGCACGGTCGTCGGACCGGGCCGCGACGTGACGTACACCGCGACGGACCGGGTCCACCTCCTCGACGAGACGCTCGAACTGGGCCTGTGCGCGGGCGGCCGGGAAGCGCTGCGGCTGGGCGGGCCGGCGGTCGGCGGGCCGGTGCTGGACGCGGGTACCGGCGTGGTGCTCGGCGTGCTCGGCACCGCCCTGCACAGCGGGCGCCGGTCCGGCGGCCACGCCATCGGGCTGCGCGCGGTCGCCGAGGCCGCGCCCCGGAGCCCGCTCGCCGCGCTGCTGGAACGCAACGCGGCCACTGTCCCCGCCTACGGCAGCGAACTCAACCCGGCCGGCGCGCTGCGGCTGACCCTGCTCACGGCGGAGGCCGCCGGGCGGCTGCCGCGGGACCCCGTACCCGTCGAACGACCCGAACTGACCGCGGAGTTCACCCGCTTCGCGGAGGACGAGGGCACGGCGCCGGTGCTGGGCCTGGTGGGGGACCCCGGGACGGGACGGAGCACGGAGCTGGCGCGGCTGACCGAGCGCCGCGCGACGGGCCCGCACCCGGCGCCGACCGTCCGGCTGTGCGGCGCCGAGCTGCGCGCCGACGACGACGGACTGCGCACCGCGGTCGGGCGGGTGCTGCGCTCGGCGGGCCTGACCCTCGCCGCGTCCGGCCGCACCGCCGGCGATCCCACGGACCTCACCCCCGACGCGGTGGCCCGGCTCGCCGCCGCGGCCGGCCGCCCCCTGCTGGTGCTCCTGGACGCCCCCGAGGAGATGCCGCCGGAGCTGGCCCGGCCGGAGCGGCTGGCCGCCTGGACCGCCGCGACGGGCGACTGGCTGCGGACGGCGGGGGTGCGACTCGTCCTCGCCTGCCGCCCGGAGTACTGGGAGCGGACCGGCGCGCTCTTCCCGTCCGGTCTGCTGCACCGGCCGCAGCGCCCGCTGCCCGGCCTGCCCCCCTGCCTCGGGATCGGGGACCTCGCCCCGGAGGCGGCGGAGCGCGCCCGCGGACGCTACGGGCTCCCGCCCCGCGCGACCGCCCCCCAGGACGCCGGCCACCCGCTGGCGCTGCGGCTGCTCGCGGAGGTCCGGGAGGCGCTCGGCCAGGGCGACGCGGGCGGGCACGGCCCCCACGGGCCGGCCGCGGCCCCCGACCGCCACCAGATCTTCGACGCCTACCTGAGCCTGGCCTGTCTGCGCATCGCCCGGCGGATCGCGGACGGGCACCGGCCCGCGCCGCGCGGCACCGCCGTGCGCCGCCTGGCCGCCCAGGTCGCCGGCCAGGTGCACGAGGCGGCCCGCCGCTGTCTGGGGACCGGCCCGGGCACGCTGGACCGCACCTCCTTCGAGGAGGTCTTCCCGCCCGGCGCCGGCTGGGCCGCCGCGGTGCTCGCCGAGGGGCTGCTGGTGCCGGCCGGCCCCGGATACCGCTTCGCGCACGAGGAGTTGGCGGAGTGGCTGCAGGGCGCACACGTCGACCTCGAGCTGCTGCCCGTCCCCGGAGGCCACCGCATCGGGCCGGCCGTCCAGGGGCTGCTGCTGCTCGCCCGGCGCGAGGGGAAGGTGCAACTGACCTTCCGGCTGGCCGAGTTGGTGCCGATGGTCACCGCGCCCGCCGCCGGGCCGCCGGTCGCGCAGGCCGAGGACGGCCGCCGGTGGGCCGCCCAGCTGCTGGCCGGTGTGCTGCTGCGGGTCCCCGACGCCGCGCCGTACACCGGCGTGCTGCGGCTGCTCGCCGACCGGATCACCGAACGGTCACTGCGGGCGGGTGGCTTCGCGCACACCGGGCTGGAGATGTTCGGGCCGTGGTTCTGGGAGCGGCTGGCGCTGGCCGACGAGGACCGGATGGACCTGTTGCGCCGCCTGCTGCCGTCCGACGGCCCGCCCGCCGCGGCGCGGCAGCCGGACCGCGCCGCACCGCCCCCCGGCCACCGCACCTTCGCCCAGCCGCCCCGGGTCCGCGTCCACCCGGCCCCGGGGGAGGGCACCCACGCGGCGGACCCCCACGACGAGCCCACCGGGGAGGAGCCCGCCCACGGAGGAACCCCGGCCCGCCGCGACGGCACCGCGCCGCCCCCGGAACGCTTCCTGGACACCGCGGCCGGGCTGCTGCGGGCGGCTCCCGAGCGGATCCAGCCGCTGCTGTGCTCCTGGTTCGACGACATCCGTCCGCTGCAACGCCCCGCCGCCCCGACCACTGATCCCGACCGGGCGGTACCTGCCGCTCCCCGTGAACTCACCGTCGCGTCCGCCGCACAGGCGCTGCTGCACACCCACCGCCGGCGGGCCCCCGACGCCCTCCTCGACGCCCTGGTGGCCGCCGTCCACCCCAAGGGCGACGAACTGCTGGAGGCCCTCGCGGAGGACGAGCCGGCGGCGGTCTGCCGCGCCGTCGACCGCTGGGCGCACGACGAGGACCCCCGTCGCCGCCTCGCCGCCGTCTCCTACGGGCTGCGGGTGGCCCCGTACGCCACCGGAGCGACCGACCGCGCGCTGGTGCGCCAAGCGGCCCTGCGTCTGCTCTCCCGGGCCGAGGACGAGGCCCACCACGGCTCCGCGCTCGCCCTGCTGATCGGCGATCCGGCCGCCCGTCCGCGCTTCCTGGACCGGGCGCTGGCACGCTTCGTCGCCGGAGACCCGCAGCTGCCGCCGACGGCCTTCGAGGGTGCCCTCACCGACGACCCGGGCCGGGTGCTGGCCGCCTTCCGCGCCCGGCTCGTCGGCGACGAGGGGCCGCCCGTGGCGGGCCCGCTGCTGCGGATGCTCGCCCGCCTGGACGCGCCGGAGATCGCCGCCCGCACCGCCGGGCTCGTCCGTGCCTACGCCGGCCACTGCCCTGACCGCGCCGCGCACCCGGTGGCCGCGTTCGTCGGCCACCGCCTGGAGCGCGGGCCGGCCGCCCGCGCCGCGCTCCGCCCGCTCGCGCTGGAGCTGCTGACGGGCTACCCCGTGCCGGTGCGGTGCGCCCTCGCCGCCGTACTCGCCGAGCCGGGCTCCGGCGACTCGGCCCCGCTGCGCCGCGAACTGCTGGAGGTGCTGCTCGCACGGGAGGCGTGGTACGCGGAGACGGCGACGCACGGCGCGTACACGGACCCGGGCACCGGCCGGGACACGCGCGTCCTGGAGGCACTGCTGCGGGTCGCCGCCGAGGGCGCCGGAGGGCGGCCCGAGGAGCGCACCCGGGAGCTGGTGCACCGGGCCGGGACGCTGCTGGCCCGCACCCCTGAGGGCGCGGCCTGCTTCGACCGGCAGCTGGCGGAGCTGGGACGCCGGGTGCCCGGCTTCGCCCGGCGCGTCCAGGGCTGGGTCGCGGCCGAGCCGGGGGAGTGGGCGGCGGTGGTGGGGCCCGGCGCCCGAGCCACGCTCGCCGGCTGCCCGGGAGGCTGAGGAACGGCCGGGCACCGGGCCCCGGCCACGGCCGGCGGCGGTCCACCGGAGGCCCCCCGGGGCCCCCTTCGCACAAAGCACCACCCGGGGCATGGCAGTCTTAGACCTGCGCCATGCCGACGTGGCGCAGTGGACTGACGAGAGTTCGGGCGAGGAGCGGGCACAGTGCAGCGCTGGCGTGGCTTGGAGGACATCCCCGAGGGTTGGGGACGCAGCGTCGTCACCATCGGCTCGTACGACGGAGTGCACCGCGGCCACCAATTGATCATCGGGAAGGCCGTCGAGCGCGCCCGGGAGCAGGGTCTCCCGGTGGTCGTCGTCACCTTCGACCCGCACCCGAGCGAGGTCGTACGCCCGGGCACTCACCCGCCGCTGCTGGCGCCGCACCACCGGCGTGCGGAGCTGATGGCCGAGCTGGGCGTGGACGCGGTGCTGGTCCTGCCGTTCACCAAGGAGTTCTCGAAGCTGTCGCCGGCCGACTTCGTGGTCAAGGTGCTGGTCGACAAGCTGCACGCGCAGGTCGTCGTGGAGGGCCCCAACTTCCGCTTCGGGCACAAGGCGACCGGCAACGTCGACACCCTCGCCGAGCTGGGCAAGACCTACGACTACACCGTGGAGGTCATCGACCTCTACGAGCGCGGCGAGGCGGGCGGCGGCGAGCCGTTCTCCTCCACGCTCGCCCGGCGGCTGATCGCCGAGGGCGACGTGGCCGGTGCGAAGGAGGTCCTGGGGCGGCCGCACCGCGTCGAGGGCGTCGTCGTACGGGGTGCCCAGCGCGGCCGTGAACTGGGCTTCCCGACGGCCAACGTGGAGACCCTGCCGCACACCGCGATCCCGGCCGACGGGGTCTACGCGGGCCTGCTGCACGTCGAGGGCGAGGCGATGCCGGCGGCCGTCTCGGTCGGCACCAACCCGCAGTTCGACGGCAAGGTGCGCACGGTCGAGGCGTACGCGATCGACCGCGTCGGGCTGGACCTGTACGGCCTGCACGTCGGGGTGGACTTCCTCGCGTACATCCGCGGCCAGGAGAAGTTCGACACCCTCGACGCGCTGCTGGAGCGGATGGCGGTCGACGTGAAGCTGGCCCGGGGGCTGATCGCGGCGGGCTGAGGTGCCGGCTGGGCGGTTGGCCTTTTCGGCCGGCCTGTTTTCCGGCCGACGAGGCTGCTGTTGTTTTTTTCTGCGCCGCTTGGTTTTCCCGGCTGCTTGGTCTTTCCCGGCCGCTCGGGCTTTTTCCCCACTGCTTGGTTTTCCCACCGCTTGGTTTTTCCCCGCCGCCCACCCCCCTTCGGGGGGTGGGCGGGTGTAGTGGTGCGGTTCGCGTGCGCAAGTGGTGCGGTGCGCTGATGTGTTGCGGCGGTTTGTGAGCCGGAGTGCCGCGGTTCGCGGGTGTGGTGGTGCACTCAGGTGGCGCGGTGCGCGAGCTGGAGTGCTGCGTTTTTCTGGCGGGCTCCGGTGCCGTGATCGCGTGGTTGCGACGCCGCTCGCCGTTCCGCCTCGGGCGCCTCAACTCGGCTTGTTCCAGGGGTGGTTCGGCCGGGAGTCGTTCACTCGTCCGGGGTACGCAGTGCTTTGGCGGCAGGCAAAAGGCGGGGCCCGGCACTGATCAGTGCCGGGCCCCGCCTCTGTTGCGCCGTGCGACGCGTCGTGCGCGCCGCGTGCCTCACTGCGGAGGCGGTTGCTGCTGCCAGCCCGGTGCGAGACCCGGCTGCTCCTGCTGCGGTGCGTCCGGAGCGGGCTGCTGCTGCCAGTGAGCCGGCGGCTGGGCGGGCTGCTGGGTCCAGCCCCCCTGCTGCGGCGGGTAACCGGCCGGCGGCTGCCCCTGCTGCGGCTGCTGCTGCCCCTGCTGGGGGTGGCCGCCCTGCTGGGGGTGCCCCTGCTGCGGCTGGCCCTGCTGGGCGTACTGCTGCTGGGCGTACGGGTCGCCGCCCATCTGCTGCTGCGGATACATCCCCTGCGCCTGCTGGGCGCGCGCGAAGTCCTCGGCCACCAGGGCGGAGAGGTTGAAGTACGCCTCGCGGGTCTTGGGGCGCATCATGTCGAGGTCGACCTCGGCGCCGGCGGCGAGATGCTCGTCGAAGGGCACCACGACGACACCGCGGCAGCGGGTCTCGAAGTGCGACACGATGTCCTCGATCTTGATCATCTTGCCGGTCTCGCGGACACCCGAGATGACCGTGATGCCGCGCTGCACCAGGTCGGCGTAGCCGTGCGCGGACAGCCAGTCCAGCGTGGTGCTGGCGCTGCTCGCACCGTCCACGGACGGCGTGGAGATGATGATCAACTGGTCGGCGAGGTCGAGCACTCCGCGCATCGCGCTGTAGAGCAGACCGGTGCCCGAGTCGGTGAGGATGATCGGGTACTGCCGACCGAGGATGTCGATCGCCCGCCGGTAGTCGTCGTCGTTGAAGGTCGTCGAGACGGCCGGGTCGACGTCGTTGGCGAGGATCTCCAGACCCGAGGGGGCCTGCGAGGTGAACCGCCGGATGTCCATGTAGCTGTGCAGGTGCGGGATGGCCTGCACCAGGTCACGGATGGTCGCACCGGTCTCGCGGCGCACCCGTCGGCCGAGCGTGCCGGCGTCCGGGTTGGCGTCGATCGCCAGGATCTTGTCCTGCCGCTCGGACGCGAGCGTGGCACCCAGTGCGGTGGTCGTCGTGGTCTTGCCGACACCGCCCTTGAGGCTGATCACCGCGATCCGGTAGCAGGACATCACCGGCGTACGGATCAGCTCCAGCTTGCGCTGCCGCTCGGCCTCCTCCTTCTTCGCGCCCAGCTTGAACTTGGACGGCTGGGCGTTGGCGCCCGGCTTCCGCTTCTTGGGCTGGTTGCGCAGCAGTCGGTCGGAGGTCAGCTCGACGGCTGCGCTGTAGCCGAGCGGAGCTCCCGGCGCGGCCCGCTGGGGCTGCTGGCCGGGCTGCGAGTACGAGGCGTAGTTCGCCGCCGCGTTGGGGTCGGCGGCCTGCTGCCCCGGGAGCGGCTGGTACTGCTGCGCCTGCTGGGCCTGCTGCGCCTGCTGGGCCTGCTGGGCCTGCTGCGCCTGCTGGGCCTGTGCTGCCGCCGCCTGTTGGGCCGCCTGCTGGTCGTACCCGGGCTGCGCCTGCTGGCCGCCCTGCTGCGGGTAGTGCTGGGCCGCCGTCTGCGGGTAGCCGTACGCGGGTTGCTGAGCGGCCGCGTTGGGGTTCTGCGGCTGCTGCTGGGCCTGCTGGGGGTAGCCGTACCCGGACTGCGGATAGCCGTACGCCGGCTGCTGCTGCGCGGGCGCACCCTGCTGCTGTTGCGGATAGCCGGCCTGCTGCGGGTGCTGGGCCTGCGGGTAGCCGGCCTGCGGCTGGGCCTGCTGAGGGTGCGGCTGCTGGGCCGGAACCTGCTGCTGAGCGGCCTGGTGGTGCTGTGCCTGCGCCGCCTGCTGCGCCTGAGCGGCCTGCTGAGCCTGCGCCATCCGCGGGTCGGCGGGCTGGAACTCCGGCGGCAGCGGCGGCAGTCCGCCCTGGCCCGGGACGCCCTGCGGCTGACCGTCCGCGGGCGCGCCCCACGGAGCGCCCTGCTGCGGGTAACCCTGCTGCGGGACGGCCTGTTGGGGCGCCGCCTGCTGCGGAAGAGGCTGCTGCGGGACGGCCTGCTGCGGCTGTGGCTGGCCCTGAGCGGTCTGAACGGGCTGCCCGGGCTGTGCGCCGTGCTGAGCGGCCTCGGGGGCCGGCTGGACGGGCGCAGCGGCCTCAGGGGCCGGAGCGGCGCCCTCGGCAGGCGCGTCGGACACGACGGCCTCCGGCTGCGGTGCCGACAGCGGTGCCGAAGCCTCCGTAGCCGTCGGTGCGGCCTCCGGCTCCGAGGCCGTTGCCGTCGCCGGCTCCGCGTCGTCCTCGTCGTCGTCCCAGAGGGAGGCCGACGGGTCGACACCCGTACCGGAGCGCTGATTGCCGGAACCGGCAGCGCTGTTCGCGGCCGGAGCGGTCGCCTCCGCGGCAGCCTCCGGCGTGGCCGGTGCGGCACCGGTGTCCTGGGGGCGCAGCGTCGGGAAACCGGGCGGTGCGGCCTCGACCGGAGACGGCGCCGTCGGCGCGCCCGACTGCGGAACGCCGGGCACCTGCGCGCCCTGAGAAGAGCCGGTCACCGGCTGGCCCATGGGCGGCCCGGGGGGCTGCGCCACGGCCGGCGGAGTGGTGGGCGAAGTCGCAGGAGGAGCCGCAGGAGTGGCTGCGGCACCCGCGCCGCCACCACTGGTGTCGGTGCTCGCGTACCAGGCCGGCGCGGCAAAATCGATCTTGAACTCGCCGGTCAGGTCGAACTCCGACTGGTCGTCGTCAGGATCGTTTCCGTCCGGACGGAAAGCCTCCTGCTCGTTCACTGTGCCTCCTGGTGTACTGCAACGCACCTGAACGGCAGGACCGGATACAGGCGGATTGTTCGGGTGTAGCGGAAGTCGGAACACACCACCCGGGGTTGCGCCAACACTAACTGTCTCCATCCCCGTGTCGACTGCCGTAGTGCCGTGCTCCCGCGGCTCTCCCACACAGCCTAATCAAGAGTCGGCCCATAACGGCAGTCGATGTCATGTCGTCTTCAAGCCCTTCGGCACGCCTACGGGCGCACCCGAGGATGCGCCCGTGGGGGGTGTGCCGGCGGCCGGTTGCCCACGAGAGCGGTCGCACTCCGCGAACAACTGGCCGCAGTACCAGGTCAGTCCATACGACGCGGCCCACCGAGCAGGTTGGTCTCCGCCTCCGTGGGCTGGGTCATGACGAACTGGTGGCCGCCGTCACGACGGCACCACAGCATGGCGTTGTCGCTGAGCGTCGGCAGCACCGCGCCGACCTGCTCGGGCAGCCGCATGATTCGCGTCACAACCTCCGCCTCCTCGGGCGAAAGCCGCTGCAGTCCGACGAGGTCGGCCCGGCTGAGCATCTGCGGCGACCGCGGCCCGAGGAACGGCAGCACGGTCAGCACCGACTGCCAGGGGCTCGGGGCGAGCTGATTGCGCGGCGGCCGCGCGCCCATGTCCCGTACGACCAGCACCGGGCTGGAAACCGACGGTCCCTGGGGCGCGATCTGGCGCACCTCGTGCACCGACACGCACTGCTGCCCGCCGCCCGCGTTCTGCGCCATCTGGGCCCAGGCCGGCGGACGGGCGGTCTCGACCGCCACCCGGGCACCGGTGGCGACCGTACGCAGCGCCAGCACCTGCGCCATCCACATGCTGCCGACCAGCGCGATCTCCAGCGGAGCGGGCCGCAGCACGCTCAGCACAGCGGGCTTGTTCTGCGGATCGATCCCGATGATCACGCCGTCGTCGCCGACCGGCAGGGTCAGCGAGGCGAGCGACTCGGCCGTCAGCACGTGCGGGCTGCGCCGCGGGCCGCGCAGGCCGAAACCGGGCCTGGGCCTGGGACCGGTCGGGCCCGACTGCTCCTGCTCCGGGCGCGGCTGGTGCGAGAGCCGGCGCCCGCCGCCACCGCCGGGGGTGGCCAGCGGGGGGTTGCGCCAGCCGTCGCCGCTGGTGTTGACGCGGGGCTGATAGGTGGGAGAGGCCATCAGCGGGTACCTCCGAGGGGAAGCGTGGCCAGCAGGCCGGGCAGCTGTTCGCGGTCGAGCCGTACGAGGCCGACCTTCACCGAACCGGAACGGCGCTCCAACTCGCTCTGGGCGGAGGAGAGTTCGTTCTCGCTGCGGGTGGAGAGACGGACGTAGCCCGTGATGGCCGGGGCGCGGCCGCCGCCGTGCGTGGCGGTCAGCGCGAAGGTGCTGGCCATCGCCCTGGTGCTGGTCAGCAGCTGGGTGACGGCCGCCAACGGCGCACCGCCCTGGCCCAGTTGGGGCCACCGGCCGATCCAGTAGGTGGAATGCCAGCGGTCGTCGCAACGCATCGCCCGGGTGGTCTCCTGGGTGCGCCGGGCCGCCCGGCCGTCGCGCCCCATCGCGCCGTTGGCGGCCCGCGGGCTGACGCAGACCGCGGTGCCGATGGCGGCCACGACCTCGCGCTCGGCGAGCACCCTGGCCCGTACGCCGTGTGCGGTCAGCCGGCTGACGAGCTGATCGGCGGCGCGCAGCAGGGAGCGCTGGGCACCGTCCATGCCGCCGCCGCGGGCCTCGATGGCCTCCGAGCACAGCTCCGGATCGAGCTTGAGCGCGATCCAGGTCAGCTGGATGGCCGGCGTCTGCTCCTGGGCCTGCAGCGGCGCGTACGAGCGGGCCGCGACGGCCTGTTCGGGCAGGTGCGGCGCCGGCGCGGGCTGGGTGTACTGCACGAACTGGACCGACTCGAGGTGGATGTCCTCGATGTCGAGGGCGGTGTGCAGCACGTCGAGGGGCAGCATGTGGCTGCCGCGCTGCGGTCGCAGCGGTTCGTCGCGGGCGTCCACCTGAACAATGGCCGTCAGGAACGTGCCGTCGCCGACAAAGCCAATGGCACGCTGATCTGATTCGGTGGTGTATTCGTAAGTCCGCAGTGCCGGCTCGCACTCCACGACGGGCGCGAAGGCCGGGTCGACACCCTGCGTGGCGGCGAGTGCGGTGGTGCTGTCCTTGCCGCGGCGCTTCATCGCGCGCACGGTCGTGATCCATTCCGGAAGCGGAATCCGGCGCCGGCGACCGAGTGCGAAGACGACCAGCACGGCCGCCACGACGATCGCCGCGGTCAATGCGGCGGGGTGGATGGACCAGCCCACCAGCACCAGCGCGGCGGCGAGTTCGATGATGGCCAGCTGCTGGACGCGCACCCCGCCGATCGTTCCCGCCTGTTGGCGCAGCCGCGGTGCCACCGGACCGGCCGGACGACCCGAAGAACTCCGGCCGCCATTTCCTCTATTGCCCGGAGCTGTACCGTTTTGGTCAGCGTTTCCCGCATATTGCGGTGCAGCAGAAGGCTGTTGCTGCTGTTGCCGCCCATTGCGGCGTCGAGCCCTGGTGGCGCTGGACATCCCCCGGCCTGCTCCTCTACTGGTGATGTGGGCCTCTAGGCGTATCGGCCGCCGCTGAGACTGGTGCGTTGGAAGGTGGCACCCGTACCGTACGGGTCGATCGACACACGGCATAGTAGAGGGCGCTACGGCGTGAGTGCCGGGGGCGGTTCGATGTGGATCCAACAGGCGGGGAGAGAAAGCAACAATGGCATCACGTCGGGACGAGCTGAATGCGTATTCGTTCGCTCGAAAGCGTACGAATGCGGCATTTCTGAAGCCGCTGCCGAACGGTTCGATCGAGAGCGCCCCCAAGCCGCTCAAGGCGGTGGTGCCGAGCATCGTCGTGGGCGTGCTGATCCTCGTCGGATTCGGCGCCTGCGGCATTATCAAGCCCGTTGCGCCGCAGGGGTGGGACACGGTCGGGGCGAATGTTCTCGTCGGCGATGAATCCACCACGCGTTATGTCGTTCTGCCCAACACCGACTCGGACGGCCACAAGCAAAAGCTGCTGCACCCCGTCCTGAATCTCGCCTCGGCCCGGCTCCTCCTCGACCCGGACAAGTTCAACGTCCTCAAGGTCAAGGAATCCGAACTGGACGGAAAGCTTCCGCACGGCCCGGCCGTCGGCATTCCGTACGCGCCCGACCGGCTGCCCAACGCGAAGACCGCGGACAAGCCCAAGGTCTGGGCGGTCTGCAACCGCCCCGGCAGCGGCACCAACAGCAAGCCCCAGCAGTCCGTGTTCGTCCTGGACGGCAAGGACAAGCAGCTCGTCAACGACACCACCAAGGGCAAGCTCGACTTCCACCACGCGCTGTACGTCGAGGACGAGCAGGGCAAGCGGTGGCTGGTCGACCACAACGGCATGGCCTTCGCCTTCGACTCCTCGTTCGGTGGCTGGAAGTCGTCACAGGGCAAGCAGACCGGCGACGACACACTGCGGCGCATCATCTTCGGCTCGGCCGAGCCGCAGAAGGTGACCGACCAGTTCATGAACACCCTCATCAAGAGCCCCGTCCCGCTCACCATGCCGGTGGTGCCCGGCGTCGGCTCCACGACCACGAGCACCGAGGTCCCGGACGCGGCAAAGAAGGTCGGCTCGCTGCTCCAGGACAGCGACGGCCAGAAGTACGTCGTGATGAAGGACGGCGTCGAGCAGGTCTCCAACTTCGTCGCCAACCTGCTCGCCCAGGGCCCGCCCAACGCGGGAGTGCTGCAGCCCGACGGCAAGGAACTGAAGCCCGAGATGATCGCCACGGGCCGGGTCCACCCCAAGCCGGACGAGGCCAACCACCCGATCACGTTCTGGGGGAAGTTCCAGGGCATCGACCTGCCCTGGCCCACCGAGGACATCAGCGCCTCGAACGACTTCAAGAGCGGCTCCCAGACCGGCGGGCTGACCACCCCCACGGACAACGGCGTCTCCTGCAGCGTCTACAACGGCACCAGCACCAAGTACCCGGGCGCCGACAAGCTCGGCTTCCCGAACGGCGTGCCGGACATGGGCACCTGGGTCGGCAAGGACTACCCGGCCAAGATCGCCCCGGGTGCGACCGCGTACGTCACCCCCGGCAGCGGTCTGCTCTACCGGCAGGTGAGCACGCCCTCCGCGACCTCCGGCAGCCTCTTCCTGGTCACCGACACCGGTCTGCGCTACTCGATCCCCGAGAACAACGACGGTGCCGACAAGGCGGGCAAGGCGGACCAGGACCAGGGGCAGTCGCAGCTGCGTCTCGGCTACAAGGGCGCGCACCCGCCCCTGGTGCTGAAGGCATGGTCCGAACTGCTCTCCGCGGGGCCCTCGCTGGACGCCCAGAGCGCCAAGAAGCCGCAGGCTTCCTGAGCCGACGGGGCCGCGCCGGCAGCCTTTGAGCGACGAGGCCGCGCCGATCGTCTCCGGGACGATCGGCGCGGCCTCCTGCGCTATCCCGCCGGTGATCTCGCGGCTGATCGCGGAGGCATATTCACGACGCGGTCACTTTTCTAATTCTGACCGATAGCGCCACATCTGCCCGAATTCCCTGAACGACGTTTCCCCAACGGGGAGTTGACAATGTTGTGATCCCGTCACAACAGTCCACCCCCTGTTGGGAACAGGCGTGTGGAGTGGTTAAAGTGGGCGAAGGCGTCAGCAGGAGATGCCGACCACGCAAGCCGGCTAGCCGGCGCAGCGCGGGACAACGTACAAGTCTCATGGGGGACGTTGACTATGGCTGGTCAGCAGTACACAACCACCGAGGAGGAGATGGTCGCGTTCAGCGGCAAGATCTCCTCGGTCAACCAGTCGATCCAGGGTGAGATCTCCCGCCTGAACACGGTCGTCGACACCATCACCTCCGGGTGGAAGGGTGCTGCGGCCTCCTCGTACAACCAGCTGCAGTCGCAGGTGAACGAGGACGCCAACCGTCTCAACCAGCTCCTGGGTGAGATCAAGGAAGCGATCGACGAGACCACGAAGAACTACTCCGCCTCCGAAGAGGAGCAGGCGCAGTCGATCTCGCACATCTCCGCCTCGGCTTCCCCGTTCGGATGATGGGGCCGCGTCGCTGACCGCGACGCACGGCCATTCGCCGCACGAGAGCCGGCCCTCTGCGCCGGCCCGTCGCGGTATGCGATTCGACCAGCAGCATCAACTCCTGAGGAGACACCATGTCAGGCCAGATCCTCGTTAATTTTGCGACGATCCAGCAGGCCAGCTCCGACGTGCGCGGTACGGCCAACAACATCCGCCAGCAGCTCGACGACCTCGAGGCCGGCGTGAAGAAGATCGCCGCCAGCTGGGAAGGTGCGGCGCAGGAGGGCTACCAGGCCCGCCAGCGCGAGTGGGACCAGCGCGCCGCCTCCCTGCACTCCACGCTGGAGGCCATCGCCAAGGCTCTGGACACCGCCGCTCAGAACTACCAGTCCACCGAGCACAAGAACGCCGGTATCTGGGGCGGCTGACCAGCCTCAGTACAGCACGGATGGCGATCGGCTGAGCAGCCCCCACGGCTCGCACAGTGGTCAATGAGGGCGAGCGCGCTGCATCAGTGCGCTCGCCCTTCTGCCGTCCGCACCCCCTCAGACCTGAACCCCCTGGACTTCTCACCCCTCGCTTCGTCCCTTCCGCCACACATGGAGAGCAGACAACCCGTGGGATCTCGCGCCATTGGTCTTCGAACCGGGCACCGTCGCCGAGCGGCGGGCGCGCTGGTTACGACGGCGTGCATTGTCGGCCTGTCGGGCGTCGCGGCCGCACCGGCGGTCGCGGACGAGAACGTGCCGCTCCAGAGCGGCGAGTGCAAATTCGGCACCGACAACATCAAAGAGACCCCCTGGTCGCTGCAGCGCCTCCTGACCAGTCAGCTCTGGGCCAACAAGAAGATGGGCCAGGGCATCAAGGTCGCCGTCATCGACACCGGTATCGACGCGGGCAACAAGCAGCTCACGGACGCGATCGGCAGCGGGGGCGCCACCCTCGTCAAGGACGGAAAGGCCACCGACGACAAGGTCGGCCACGGCACCAAAGTGGCGGGCATCATCGCCGCGCGGCCGATAGCCGGCTCGGGTTTCTACGGACTCGCGCCCAAGGCCACGGTCATTCCGTTCCAGCAGACCTCGCAGGAAAAGGCCGGCGATTCCAAGACGCTGGCGACGGCGATCAACAAGGCCGTTTCCCTGGGCGTCGACATCATCAACATCTCCCAGGGCACGGCCGCCCCCCGAGCTCTTCTCGGCCCCCTCGAAGCAGCGATCCAGAACGCCGAGCACAGGAACGTCCTCATCGTCGCCTCCGCCGGCAACGGCGGCGCCGACGGCGGCGAGAAGAACATGTTCCCCGCCGCGTATTCCGAGGACTACCCCAACGTCCTGGCGGTGGCGGCCTCGGACCGCAACAACGAGCGCGCACCCTTCTCGCAGTCCGGCAAGTTCGTGAACATCGCCGCCCCCGGCGTCGAGATGGTCTCCACGGTCCCCGACGGCGGCAACTGCGTCGACCAGGGCACCAGCTTCGCCGCGCCGTACGCGGCCGGCGCCGCGGCCCTCCTGAAGGCCAAGCACCCGAACTGGAAGCCGCAGCAGCTGATCTGGCACCTGGAGCAGACGGCGGAACGCGTGAAGCGCGGCCGGGACGACTTCATCGGCTGGGGCGTCGTCGACCCGGTGGCCGCCCTCAACGACGACACCACGCCCACCGGCCCGCCCAAGCCGGACCGGCCCTCGAGCGTGGCCGACGGCTCCAACATCCACCCGGTCGCCGTCAGTTTCGGTGAAAGCGCCGAGGACCGACGTGCCCGGATCTCCATCTACATCGTCGCCGGCGGCCTTCTCGCCGTCGGCACGGTAGTCGGCTGTTCCGTCGCACTCCGTGACTGGCGACGGAAGAACGCATAGCAAAACACGGGGAGACCAACCATGGCTAACGATTCCTACCGCGTCGATCTCGACAGACTCGACGAGGTCGTCAAGAAGCTCAACAACGTCCTCAAGGACATGCAGAGCGCTTCCGGCAAGGCCAAGAGCGGGACGCACCTGCCGGAGGGGGCCTTGGGGAAGGGCTTCGAGGAAGAGGGCGAACTCCGGAAGACTCATGATGAGTTGAAGGGCTTCATCGAGCAGAAGGTGCTCAACAAGCTTGAGCGTCTGATCGATGATCTGCAGAAGAAGACTTCGAAGACTCATGGCGCCTATCAGGACCAGGAGCAGAACACGAGCAATGCGATGAACAAGGGCCACACTTCGTCGCAGAACAAGTACTCCTGAACGACGGTCATGAGCTCGCAGAGGAAGAGGGGGCAGGGGCGTGGGTAGCTACGCGGACAATAAGTACGCACCACAGGACAAGTGCTATGCCATCGAGAACACCACGAAGTTCTACAAGATCGACTTCACGTCGCTGAAGGCCATGGTGGCCGATGCGAAGCCGGAGACGGTCGCCGGCGTTGCCCACGCCTGGGAACAGGTGCACAACTCGATGGTGGTCGACAACGGCGGTGGCATCCGCGCGTATTTCGACAAGGCCATCGACGAGGTCTTGCAGCACTGGGAGGGCGACGCAGCGAAGGCATTTCGCGAGCGCGCCAAGAAGATCAGCGAGAGTATTGGGAACGGAGCTCTCTACGCCAAGCACGTGAGCGAAGGCATGGGCCGCGCGCACGAGGCCCTGAGCGCTTACAAGCAGCACCTCGACGGCATGGAGATGCCTGACTGGGGCGACCGTGCCTGGGACTGGGCCACGGACCACATCGACCGCCAGGACAAAAACGCTGACGCCCAGCTTGCCAGCGGCAAGAGTGCGACGCAGGTCGTCGAGGACAACGAAGACGACCTGTCAGCGCAGAAGGAGACGCAGCTGAAGGCTGCGGCCACCATGGAGTACCTGGGGGCTGCCTACCGGACGAACGCGGCCGCTATTGGTCAGCTGAAAACCAGTGGTGTTGACGACCCGAATGAAGTCTCGCCGCCGGACACTCCGAGTATCCCGCCGGTTCACTACCCTCTGCCGGCAAGCGTCACCAGGCCCAAGGGGACGTCGAAGGGCTCGCTGAAGCCCATGGGCCAGGGGCCGGGCTTCTCGAACGACGGCCTCAAGACTCCGGGGATCAGCGGCGGCATCGGCAACACGATGCCGGGCAAGGCGGGGCCCTTCTCGCCCAGCGTGGGTACGGGGCTTGACAGCTTCACCCCGCCGCAGGGTGTTGGTGGCGGCGGTGGCACCGGCGGCGGTGTCGGTGTCCCTGGCGGCATCGGTGGCGGCGGCGGTGGCGGCGGCTTGAGCGGCGGCGGTGGCGGCGGTCTCGGCGGTGGCGTCGGCGTGCCGGGCGGCATCGGAACCGGTGGTATGTCCGGTGGCCGCGGCGGCGGGTCTGTTGGTGGTCGAGCCGGTGGGGCCGTTGGCGGTCGCGCTGGTGGTACCACTGCTGGTGCCGGTGCTGGTGCAGCCGGTCGTGGTGCCGGCCGGCCTGGCATGCCCGGTATGGGTGGTGCCGGTGCGGCTGGCGCCAAGGGCGGAGCCAAGGGCGCGGGCGGTGCAGCGGGTCGCGGTGGTGCCCTCGCTCGCCAGAAAGGTGGCGTCATCGGTGGCGCTGCCGGAGGCAAGGGAGCCGGTGGCTCACAAGGCGGATCGGGTCTGCATCGGAGCCGTGGTGGCGCTCAGTCGGGTGCCGCGGCGTCCGGGAACAGCCGTCGTCCGGCTGGGATGCCCGGTGCGCACGGTGCACACGGCGCCAAGGCCAAGGACAACAAGGGCCAGAACGGCGAGCGGCCGGACTACCTCGTTGAGGACGAGGAGACCTGGACTCCTGAGCGCAATGTGGCCCCGAAGGTGATTGAGTAGCTAGCCTGCGGGTGTGACAGCGGCGGAAACGAGTTGGGCCCGCAGCCTTCGGGCTGCGGGCCGCAACCTGTTGAGGAGAGGTCTTACAGCATGAGCTTCACGCGGACGCTGCGTGCGGTAGGTGGCGTAGCGGTGGCAGGAGCGCTGCTCTTCACCGCCGCGCCGACTGCTTCGGCGGACTACATCAGGGACGGACAGTGGGCGCTTGACGCGTTCAATCCGCAAAAGGTGTGGAAAGAATCGACCGGTAAAAACGTCACCGTGGCGGTCATCGACTCTGGTGTCAACGGGCAGCACGTAGACCTTAAGGGCAATGTGCTCCCGGGCAAGAATTTCGATACCGGCGGCGGCACGGCAGATCACGAATCCGGTGACGATCATGGTACCGCCATGGCGGCCTTGATCGCTGCTCATGGGCATGGACCCAACCATGCGGACGGGATTATGGGCTTGGCCCCCGACGCGAAGATCCTCCCGATCAAGCTCAGCAATGTAGTCGGTGGGACAGAGAACGGTTTCGGCGACCCCATCCGATATGCCGTTGATCATGGCGCAAAGGTCATCAACATGTCTTTTGTGCGTTCTTCGATGAGTGATCAGGAGAAGGAGGCCATCAACTATGCAGTCAAGAAGGACGTGCTGCTCGTTGGTGGCTCCGGCAACGACGGCAGTGACCAGCCTGAATACCCGGCTGCAGCGCCCGGCGTATTGGCGGTCGGAGCAGTCGCTGAGAATGGCAAGGTCCTAGGGGAGTCGAACTACGGACCGCACATTCGCCTGATTGCGCCCGGCGAGAAGATCTACTCTGCCGGTACCTCCATGAAGTACCGGCAGGCCACCGGCACTTCCGACGCCACCGCCTACGTCTCCGCGGCCGCGGCCCTCGTGCGTTCGAAGTTTCCGAACCTCACCGCCGGTCAGGTCGCGAACCGTCTGACGAAGACCGCGATCACCCCGGACGGCAAGACGGGCATCAAGTCTCCCGACCCCAAGTACGGTTACGGCGTGATTCGTCCGTACCGGGCCCTGTCGGAGAACATTCCCGCCGGCCCGAAGAACGGTCCGCTCACCATGCCGAAGGATTCCGAGCCTTCGGCCGGTGCGGGCGCGAATGCGCCGGGGGAGAACCCTTCGGCGAGCAGCGGGGATGAGAAGAGTGGTCTGAGCCCGCTGATGATTGCCGGTATTGGTCTCGGCGTGATCGTCGTGCTGGGGATCGTCATCGCTGTGATTGTTGCCAGCAAGAAGCGCCGTAACGGTCCGCCTCCGGGAGGTCCTGGCTACGGCGGTGGTCCTGGCTACGGTGGCCCGGGTGGCGGCGGTGCGGTTCCCGCGCAGCAGCAGTTCGGCACCTACCCGCAGTCGGGGGGACCGGGCGCGTACCCGCCGGCTCCGCCCACTCAGCCTCCGGGGCGCTGAGGACTTCTCAGTCGTCAGCGAGGCGCGGGGTCACAGTTCATGACTGTGGCCCCGCGCTTTGTTCTTGTCGCCATGGGGCCCCAAAACAGCCCTATGCCCTTGGTCTTCGTGGAAGTCGTCCACGAAGACCAAGGGCATCACGGGGTGCGGGCGTACGAGGCCGGGTCAGCCGAAGACCGAGCGGACCTCGTCGGTGACGTCCTGGTGGCGGGTGGCGGCGCCGCCGGTGCGGCGGTCGACGTGGCGTTGGGCTGCGTCGAGGCCGCGGTTCTTGAGGTCGTCCTTGGCATGGTCGACGTAGGTGCTGGGGTCGGCGAGGCTGGTGACGCCGTCCTTGTAGTCCTGGGCGCCTTCCTTGATGCCGTCCACGTATTCGCCGGCCTTGTCCTTGGCGATGTCGGCGGTTTCGCCCCAGTCAATTCCGTCGCGGGCGCCGAAGTGGCTTTCGATGCCCTGCTGGGCGACGTTCTGGCCCATCTCCGTGGCGGCCTCTTTGGCCTTGTTCTTGCCCTCTTCGATGATCTTGTCTTTGGCGATTTCCTTCGCCTGGTCGACGACCTTGTCCTTGACGGTTTCCTTCACCGTCTTCTTGACGTAGTCGGCGGCCAGCTTGCGGGCTTCCTTGGAAACGGCCTTCTTCGCCATCTTCTTGATGGCGTCCATGGTGGCGTGCTCCATGGCCTTGGTGGCCGCCTCCATGACCTCGCGTTTGATCTTGTCGAGGATCTGGCGGACGAGCAGACGGGTCGCCTGCGTGGCCCCGGCGGCGCCGAGTTCGGAGAGGCCCAGGGTGAACGGCGCGGCGGCCTGTGCGGCGATGAGTTCTGCGGCCAGCATCACGAGCTGGACGATGACCGCGATCTTGCCGGCAAGAACGGCGATGGCGGCTGCGTCGAATGCGACGGCGATGACTTCGGCCGCGGCCGCGGCGTCGCGGAGGTAGTTGTCCCCGCTGTCCCCGCCGCCGGAGAAAGTACCCCACTCATTCGTGAAGCCCTCGATCGCTTCGCCGGAGTTGGCGGAGACAACTTCATTGGCTGCCGAGGAGCCGGAGGACGACGCCTGATTCACCGACTCGGCGAAATTCCGCCAGACCTGGGCACATTCGTGGAGCTTGTCCTCGTCGGCGTCCGGCCAGTTGTAGCCGAGCAGGTCGAGGACCCAGGCTACCTCGCTTGGCAGCGTCAATGACACAGTGATCGTCCCCCGTGCAGTTGTAGCCGAATGCTGAGTGAAATGGAGAGGTGCGGGCCAGAATCCGGGCGCAGAATGCGGCGGGGTGGGGCTCAGGCCACCGGGCCGGCGGGGAGGGGCAGCGGGCCGCGGCGTCAGATGACCGGACGGCCGACCGCGCTGATGGTGTGAATGCCCTGCTCATCCGAGTCGGCGTACGTGCTGGCCATGGTCTGGAGCTTGTCGCCAATGCCTTCGAGACGCTCGCCCAGGGAGTCCATCGACTCGAACATTCCATCCCTGATGGGCGTGTAGATCGTTTCGAAGATGTCGCCGAAGTCGCAGTTTTCCCAGGGGCTGCCGAGACCTTCGAGGTCGTCCTTCAGCTTCTTCGAAGCCTTGGAGAAATCGCTGCCGATGTGGACGAACGCGTTGCCCTGCGTGCGCAGCACATCCGGATCGACGTCAAATGCCTTGCCTGCCACCGTTGCCCCCGTTTTCAGCCGTGCCGCGTTGATTCCTGGCGCGATTCTAACGGTCCCAGGTTAGGCGATCTGAACACAGGCATGTCAAGGAGAGTGTGTGGAGGATACGTGGGTATCCGGGGGCTTCAATGCCGTTGCGGTTCTGGGGAATTGACCAGCCTGTGGCTTTGGCGGCATTGGTGAAACTTGTGGCGGACGGGGTGGATCCCTGAGCGGTGTCGACACCCTCGGCTGCTTCCGAAAGTGCAGGTTAAATATTGGTTCGCTGCAGGTCAATGAATGGGTGCGGGGGCGGAGCCGGGTGTGGGGTGGGGGCAGGGCTTTGGGGCGGCGTTTCGGTGGTTGGCGGTCTGCGCTCGGTGGGGGCGGCGTCAACCTGGACGTTGCCGGAAAAGGTCGTACGGGTGGGCGTGATCTGTTGACGGGGGAGGGAAGTGCGGTGGGCAAGGGGGGAATTGCCGCTGGTGAGCCCGGTGGGCGGGTTTACGTCTCCGGGAGGGAAGCCGGGCGCGTGGACGATCATCCGTCCCGTAGCATTCGCGCTCATGGGTGAACCCGGCAATGAAGAGCGTGACCTGCACGAGGATCGTGACGTGCACGAGGATCGTGAAGAGCGCGACGATCGCGCACCGCACGATGAGCAGGACGAGCGTGACGAGCACGGCGAGCGTGCGGCACACAAAGAGCGCGGCGAGCGCGCAGAGCACGACGGACGTGAAGGCCACAACGAACCCGTGGAACGCGACGAACCCGTGAAGCACGACGAACGCGTGGAGCGCGATGGTCGTGTGGGGGCCGAAGAGGACGATGCGTCAGGCGAGTTCGAGGAGCTTGACGAGTCCGAGGAGGAATCTGCGAACCGGGTGGGGCTGACTCCTCGCCAGGCCCGGCGGATACGCATCGTCCTGGCCTCGGTTCTGATGGCCGCGATGGCGGTGGTGCTGGTGGTGCGCCTGGCGTCGCGTACGTCGGTGCTGGTGGTCGGGGTGTACGGGGCGGCGCTGGTGCTCTGTGGTGTGGTGATCGAACTCAGCCGGCACGGGCGCACCCGGCTCGGCACCTGGTTGCTCGGCATCGGTCTCGTGGCCGCGCTGGCCTCGGACTGGCTGCTGTTGCCCTGAGGCCCGGGGCCCGCCCTCAAAAAACGGGCCAGGCCCCCCAAGCCCCGAAAGCTCAAGTCCCCAGGCCCTGAAGGCCCAGGCCCCGAATGCACACGCCCCCGAGCGGCCCTCTCCTCCGACGAGGGCCGCCCGCGGCACGCGGCAGAACAATCAGAACAAGCCGTGCCACATCTGCTCGATCACCAGGGACCACCAGTTGCCGGGGTCGTCCAGTGCCCAGGAGTCGATCGCGGCGATCTCTTCCTGGAAGGCGGCGACCGCGGTTCCGGCGGCGTACGGGTCCATGCCCTCCATCTGCCGGCGCGTGGTGACCAGCAGGACGAGCGAGCGCAGGTAGGCGGACACGGTGCGGTTGACGAAGCGGCCGCCGCCCGAGGAGGGCTGCACCGCCCAGACGGTGCCGACCAGGTTCTGGTTGTTCTCCGGCGCGGTGCACTGGACGGCGATGGCATAGAGGCCGTCCGTGCCCAGGCGGACGTAGCCGGCGAGGGTCTCCAGGGTCTGCTCCTGGGCCCGGGTGCCGGTCTCGCGCAGATGGGTCGCCATGTCCGTGAACAGCCCCCCGGGCGGCGGGCTGTCGGGACCGTCCGAGGTGAAGAAATACGGGACGGTGGCCGGCAGTCCGCCCCAGACCAGGGTGTTCCTGGTGGCCTCGGGCAGCTGGGTGGCGGCCAGGTCGTCGGCGTCGGGACGGCGTACGCCCTGCGGGCCGAAGACCTCGACGAGGTGCTTGCCGAGCGCCACGTCGCGCATCTGCGGCGCGGCCTCGACGCGGTCCGGCACCGGCAGCCGGTGCGGCTGCGGCGGCGGCTGCTGACCCGCCATCCGGTGCATCATCTCGACGTGCCGCAGCAGCCCGGCGATGCCCTCGGCGCGCTCCTCGGGCCGCATGCCGTAACCCTCGGTGCAGGAGAAGGCGGCGTTGGGGAACGCGCGGAGGACGAAGTCGCCGGGGTAGCCGCCGGGCAGCAGGGACGGCCGCAGGTCGGTGTGGAACGCGCGGACGGCCGCCGGGTCGACACCCAGCCGCCGCAGCTCGTCGAGGAGTTGGAACTCGACGGGCGGAAGGCCGGGGGCGGAGACCTTGACGAGGTTGGTCTCCTCACCGGTCGCCGGGTCGTCGTAGGTCGCCACGGCCGTGTTGCCGGGGCCGGTGACCGGCGGCAGGGAGGGCTCAGCCGGAGCCGCGGGCGCCCCGCCGCCGTGCTTCTGCTGGTACATCCGCACGACCTCGTCGACGGGTACGGACGGCCAGACCGTCAGTTCGCCCGAGGCCCGGTCGACGACACCGCACGCGGTGCCGATCTCGGCGGGCGGGCGGCGCTGCCCGGTCTCCGGGTCGACCTCCGGGGGCGGCGGTACGGCCCACACCACCCAGCCGAGGTCGAACTCCTGCATGGCCACCTCACGCGGCGGGCCCTGATGCCCTTCCGGGTTGAGCCAGCGGGCGGCGGTGGCGTGTGCCTGCGCCTGGGTGATCACGAGTGGTCTCCTTCGAGGCCGTGGGAAGCGTCGGCGTCAGTGGTGCCGGTGCGCTGGGCCGGCACGGAGGGGGCGGCGGGGGGCGCGGCCACCAGGATCTGGCGGGCGGTCACACCGCGTTCGGTGGCGACGACCAGCACCCCGTCCGGCGAGAGATCGGCGTCGGTGACCGGGGAGTCGGAGACCAGCGCAGCCACCATCCTCCGGTCGGCGCGCGCCCAGACCCGCAGATAGTCGGCGCCGCGGCTGAAGCCGAGCGGCGCCGCCGCCCGGTCCTCCTCCGACGGCTGCACGACCTGGGAGGGGTCGGCGTCCACGTACTCGGGGGCGCGCAGGTCGTGGAGGAGGAGGGCCGTACGGCCGCCCGCGGCCGCCGCGCCGTCCCCGCTCACGGCACCGACATCCTCCCCGGCGGCCGTCCCGTCCGCGGCGCCGGTCCCGTCCTGCGGCGCCACCGCGCCGTCCGCGGCGTCCGGCAGCGTACGGGAACCAGGAGTGCCCTCCGGGACGAGGAGCGCGGCGACGGAACGGGACACGGCCGTGCCGTCCTCGCCGGCTGCGGCCACCGATCCCGTCGTCACCGCGCGGACACCGGCCAGCGGCACGCTCCACAGCGTCCGCCAGGGAAGGCGGAAGCCGCGCGTGTGCAGCGCCTCCGCGTACGGCGCCAGCCCGTCCTCGACGAACGCGGACTCCAGGAACGCCGCCCGCAGGGTGGCCGATGCCTGGGAACGGGTGAGCAGGGGAGCGGTGCGCAGATAGGTACGGGCCGGTGCGCCCAGCTGCTCCAGGGGTACGGCCTCGATCGCGGCCCGCAGCGTCACCGGGTCGGCATGGGCGAACAGGCCCGGATCGGTGAGGAGTTGGGGCAGCAGACCGGCTTCGAGGGTGTGTGCCGCGAGGTGGTCGCGGATGTAGGGATCGGCCTGCGCCCAGTCCTGCTGGGGCACCTCCTCCAGCAGCGCCATGGCGATCCTGGTCTGGGTGTCCCGGACGTCGGGCAGGCCGGAACGGATCTCCTCGGCGAGGGCGGGGTGCATCAGGCGCAGCAGCGTACGGCCGGCACCGGCACCGGCCTCCGCGTCCTCCCCGGTCCCGTCCTCCCTGGTCCCCTCCTCGTCGTCCTCGGACGAGGGCTCCACCGGCTGGATGAACGGCGCCGCCAGCAGCATGCCGTCGGCGAGGTCCTGGCTCATGTCGCGCCCGGCGACGGCGTTCGCCAGCGTCCCCAGCAGCTGGACCGGCAGCCCGTCGCCCTCGGCGAACGCGAGCGGTGCCAGCATCAGGCGGAGGGTCTGCGGATCGGCGCCCAGCCGGCGGGCGTGCAGGTCGAGTGCCTCGCCGACGCTCGTGGGCAGCTGTGAGGCGTCCGCCGGGTCGAAGCCCTCGGGCTGCATGAGCAGCGACTGCACGGCGAGTTGGACGGTCAGCCGGCTGCCCGCGGCGCGCGCGGCCAATGCCTCGGCGAGCGCCCGGCGGGCCGCCGGATCGGTGGTGTACGGGAGCTCCGGCGCCCCGGAGCCGGCGTCGAGCGCGGTCTCGGCGTGCAGCACCAGGCCCTTGGGGTCGGCCCACTCGGGCGCGTCCAGATCGATGACCTGGACCTGGCTGGCGGGCAGCGCCCCGGCCAGTTCCGTGGCCAGCTCGCGCGGCACGTCGGCGAGCAGCTGAACCGTTTCGGTGGCCGCGAGCGGCGTGAGCACCTCCCGTACGACGCGGGTTGCCTCCTCGGCGGCGCGTACCGGACCGGCCTGGTCGACGTCGGGCACCACGATCGTCACCGGCTCATCACGAGCGGCGAGTTCGGCGAAGACGTCCTCGGTGCGGCCGGCCGCCAGCTCGAAGTGATCGGCGAGGAGCCACAGCACCTGCGCCGCGGTCCGCCCGGCCGCGCTCGGCACCGCGGGTGCCGGCAGATCCGGGGGCACGGTCGCCGGGTCCAGGTCGTCGATCGGCAGCTGCTTGCGGTACTCGGGATCGCACATCATCAGGAAGCCGGTGAGCAGGCGCGAGCGTCCGCTGCCCGGGTTTCCGGTGAGCACGATGACCCGCGGGGCACCCGGCCACCGCATGCGCCAGGCCGCCAGTGCGCGCAGTGCGGCGGTGCGGCCGCCGACGTACGGATGCGGTGTGTATCCGGCCGCTCGGGCGTTTCCTTCAGTTGAGGCGCTCATGGCTTCCTCGTCCCCCATCAATCCCGCCCTCCACCTTCGTGGATTCCTGCGTGTACCGGCTCGATCCTATGATCCGGGCCGCATGCCGGAGACGGCACGGGGTCGGCTGTACCGGAACTGGAACACGCAGGCCGGGGCGGGTGTGGGGGTGGAGCGCCGGTGTCTCGTGGGACGAGCGTGGCGCCGGTGGTCCCGGTGCGTGCTGCTGTTGTGCCTGTTCCTGTGGCCCGTTGTGGAGAAATCGAGATCACTTGTGTGGAAAGGAAGCGGATGTGTCCGCATTCTCCGAATGCCGGACTGCTCTTCTTCCTTATCGACCGAATTGACCCTCACTCGTATCGACTGCGTGATCGTATCGCCCCTGTGGTCCGTATCGATCTCCGGCAGGTGCCGTTCGATCTCCGGCAGGTGCCGTGCGGCTGACGGCTACGGGAGCCGGCAGCCGCACGGGGGCCGCCGGCGGACGTCAGGAGAAATCCGCGGAAGCCGAGTGGCCCGGAAAATCAAGCAACCCCGAGCAACCCGATATATCCGGGGAAACCGGGGAAACCGGAAAACCACGGCACGCCGAAGAGCGGTGCGCGACGCGGAAGGGCAGTGGGGCGGCAGAGGTGCGAAGGGCGGGTCAGCCGCGGTGTCCGCGACCGCCGCGGCGCGGCGCGGTGACGATGTTGCCGGTCGGGCCGTCGCGCTCGGCGCGCTCCTCGTCCTCCTTGGCCTCCTGCTCCTTCTGCCAGGCCGCGAACTTCGCGCGGGACTCCTCGCGCTCGGCCATGGTCTGGTCCTCGGCGGCCCGCCGCATCTCGTTGAGCCGGTCGCCCATGGCGTCCATGTAGCCGGGCGTCTGGATGGCGTCCTTCATGCCGATGCGGCCGGAGAGCACCTCCTGGGCCATCTCCTGGAGCTTGCCGCCGACCTTGGGGTTGTCCGCCAGGACCTTCAGCGCCTTGCGCAGCCGGTGCGCCTGCTCCGGATCCTGGGCGACGTCCATCAGGTCCTCGTCCTGGATCTCTCGCTCGTTGCTCATCCCTGCCCCCTAGAACGTCATGGCACAGCAACCGCGTGTGCGGCACCGGCGTCCTGAGTGTAATGACGGGTGTGAACGGGTCGTCAAGGCGGGGGTTGTCGGTAATGCCGCAAATTGCTCCGTATGCATTCCGTGCTCCGTCCGCCGGCCGCTCGACGGAGGGCATCGGGCCTATTGCGGGTGTGCTAGACCTGAGGCGATGTTGGCAGGTAGCTGTCATTCAATTCGGGGAGAAATGATGTCCGACGAAGTCCGGCTCAGTACGGAGGAGTTGCACAAGCTCGGTGCGACCTTCGAGATACGCGCGGAAGAACTGAGCCGGCAGCTGGCCGCATTCAGACGGCGGGCGGATGCCGAGGCGCTGCGGGACGGTTTCGGCAGCCAGGAGGCCGCCCGGCCGTTCCGTGAGCTGTACGAGCAGGCCGAGCACGCCCTCGTCCAGCTGCAGCAGCGGCTCGCCGAGGTCGGCAGCGGCCTGAAGGAGACCGCCGGCACCACGCAGGCGGCCGAGGACGAGCTGGTCGAGATGATGCGGAGCGTCAAGTGAGCGAGCGACGCAACCCCGAGGCACTGCACGAAGCGGCGGCCGGCTGGCGGGAGATGGGCAAGCACCTGGACGGCATGGTCCGCGATCTGGACCGGCACGTCGGTACCGCCGCGGCGGCCAACTGGCAGGGCCCGGCGGGCGAGGCGTTCGCCGCGGACTGGCACCGCCTCAAGCGGTCCGTCGACGACTCGCTGCCCGCGTTCGAACTGGCCGCCGCGGATCTGGAGACCGCCGCGGCCGCACCCCCCGACGACCACAAGGACGAGGACCACGGTGCCCCGCCGGTGAACAACTCGGCGAACGGCGGGCAGTCGTCCGGCGCCGAGGCCGCCTACGGCTTCATGGCGCTCGGTCAGCTCGCCAACGGCCTGGGCGGCGCGTTCGGCAAGCGCGGCGGGCGGGGCGGCGGCCAGAGCTCCGTGCCGGTCGTGCGGCACACGTGGGAGACCTCGACGGCCGCGCAGGGTCCGGACCCCTTCGGGCCGGGGCAGAGCGGCGCCGCCGCGACGCGCGGCGGGGAGGGCCTCGCCAAGGGCGTACGGACCCAGCCGGCCGGTCCGGACGCGGGACCGGGCGACGAGCGGGCCCCGAAGGCCGCGGCGGAGAAGCCCGCGAAGGCGGGGAAGCGGGAAGAGGCGGGGAAGCCGGAAGAGCCGGCGAAGCCGGAGGAGAAGGCCACGGACGCGGCCACCCCCGACACCCGCCGGCACGGCGCCTTCGGCTGACCGGCTGACCGGCCGGCCGCGCCGCCGGCCCCGATGCCCACGGCGAAACGGCGGTGGGGCGCCCCTCCTGAGAGGGACGCCCCACCGCCGTTTCCTGTGTGGCCCGTTACTGGCCGTGCGCCGGCAGCCAGCCCGTCTGGACCAGCTGCGCACCGCGCTTGCGGGTGATGAACGTGGCCCGGCCGGGCGTGAGGGGCTGTCCCTTGATGTTGCCCATCAGCGGGCCCTCCGCCGGGTCGGCGGAGAGGATCAGACCCTGGGCGCCGAGCTCCTTCGTACGCTGCATCACGGGCTCGAAGGACGACCGTCCGGCGCCCGAGGAGCTGCGCGCGATGATCAGGCGCAGACCCAGGTCACGGGCGAACGGCAGGTACTCCAGCAGCGGCTGCAGCGGGTTGCCGCTGCTGGTCGCCACCAGGTCGTAGTCGTCCACGATCACGAACGCGTCCGGCAGGTCGTACCAGCTGCGGTTGCGCAGCTGCTCCGGCGTGACGTCCGGCCCGGGCATCCGGCGGCCCAGCGAACCGGCCAGCCCGCTGATGACCTCCTGCAGCTGCGGCCCCGCGGCGCAGTACTTGTACAGATGGCTCTCCGGGACCTCGCCGAGCAGCGCGCGACGGTAGTCGGAGACCACCATCAGCGCCTTGTCGGACGGGTACCGCTCGGCGATCTGCTTGGTCAGCAGGCGCAGCAGCGACGACTTGCCCGACTCGCTCTCGCCGTAGATGACCAGCAGCGGGTCGGTCTCGAAGTCGATGAACGCCGGGGACAGCGTGGTCTCGTCGACACCGATCGCGATGCCGTGCTCCGGGTAGTCGTTGCCCTTGGGCAGCTCGTTGACGTGCAGCATCGTCGGCAGCATCCGCACCTTGGGGGCGGGCTCGCCCTGCCAGTGCTCCTTGACCGTCGACACCAGGTTCGCGATGCCGTCGCTGATCGTCTCCGGGTCGCTCATCCCGTCCAGGCGCGGCAGCGCCGAGAGGAAGTCGAGCTTGTCGGGGGACAGACCACGGCCCGGCTTGCCCATCGGGACGTTCTCCGCGCGCTTGCGGTCGAACTCCGACTCCATCGGGTCACCCAGGCGCAGCTCGACGCGGTTGAGGAGCTGGTCGCGCAGCGCGGGCCGGACCTCGGTGTAGCGGGCCGCACCGAGGATCAGGTGGACACCGAAACCGAGACCCCGCGCGGCGATGTCCAGGATCACCGGGTCGAGCTGCTCGTAGTCGGTCTTGAAGGTTCCCCAGCCATCGATGATCAGGAAGACGTCGCCCCACTTCTCGTCGGGGAAGGCGCCCGCGGCCCGCCGCTGGCGGTAGGTCGCGATCGAGTCGATGCTGTTGGCCCGGAAGAACTCCTCGCGCTGGTTGAGGATGCCGACGACCTCGGCGACCGTACGGCGGACCTTCTCCGCGTCCAGACGCGAGGCGACACCGCCGACGTGCGGCAGGTCCTCCATCGTCAGCATGCCGCCGCCGCCGAAGTCGAGGCAGTAGAACTGCACCTCGGCCGGGGTGTGGGTGAGCGAGAACGCCGCGATGGCGGAGCGGATCAGGGTGGACTTGCCGGACTGCGGACCACCGACGACCAGGCCGTGACCGGCACCGGCGGAGAAGTCCAGGTACATCACGTCACGCCGCTGCTCGAACGGCTTGTCCACCAGCGCGACCGGCACCACGAGCTTGCCGAGTGCGGTGTACTCCGGCGCGTGCACGCCCCGCTCGGGCGTGACCGCCAGCGTCGGCAGCAGCTGGTTGACGGTCGGCGCCTCCTCCAGCGGGGGCAGCCACACCTGGTGGGCCGGCGGGCCCTGGCCCTGCATGCGCTGGACCATCACGTCCAGCACGGTGTCGGCGAGCGCGTCGTCGACCTCGGGCTCGGTCGCCTCGACGGCGACCGGCTCCTCGATGATCTGCTCGACGACCGGGGCCGCGGTGAACGGCACCGGCATCCGCATCGACCGGCCGCCGCTGCCGCCCCGGCCGCCGCCGCCCGGACCGCGATAGGTACCGGACACGTACGCGGCCTTGAACTGCACCATCGTCTCGGTGTCGTACTTGAGGATGCCGGAACCGGGAACGTTCGGCAGGTGGTAGGCGTCCGGCACACCGATCGCCGTGCGCGACTCGGCCGCCGAGAACGTCCGCAGACCGAGCCGGTAGGACAGGAAGGTGTCCAGACCGCGCAGCTTGCCCTCTTCCAGACGCTGCGAGGCGAGCAGCATGTGCACACCCATCGAACGGCCGATGCGGCCGATCTGGATGAACATCTCGATGAAGTCGGGCTTGGCGGCGAGCAGCTCGGAGAACTCGTCGATGATCATCACCAGCGACGGCAGCGGGTCCAGCGGGGCACCCGCGGCACGCGCCTTCTCGTAGTCGGTGATGTTCGCGTAGTTGCCCGCGGAGCGCAGCAGCTCCTGACGGCGCTGGAGCTCACCGGTGATCGAGTCGCGCATGCGGTCGATCAGCGTGACGTCCTCACCGAGGTTGGTGATGACCGCCGCGACGTGCGGCATCTCCGACATGCCGGTGAAGGTGGCGCCACCCTTGAAGTCCGCGAGGATGAAGTTGAGCGTCTCGGAGGAGTGGGTGACCGCGAGCGCGAGGACCAGGGTGCGCAGCACCTCGGACTTACCGGAACCGGTCGCACCCACGCACAGGCCGTGCGGACCCATGCCCTGCTGCGAGGCTTCCTTGATGTCCAGCATGACGGGCTGGCCGTCGCGGTCGACGCCGATCGGGACGCGCAGCCGCTCGGACAGCGTCCGGGGCCGCCAGGTGCGGGCCACGTCCAGGGCACCGGCGTCGCCGATGTTGAGCAGGTCGGTGAAGTCCAGGGCGGACAGCAGCGGTTCCTCGCCGTCCGCGCCGGTGCCCGCGCGCAGCGGAGCGAGCTGACGGGCCAGCGACTCCGACTCGGCGATCGACAGGGTGTCGCACACACCGTGGTAGACCGCGCCGTTGGCCGACTCCAGCACCAGCTTGCCCGGCCACACCTGGACGGCGAGACCGCCGCGGATCTCGTCCAGATCGCCCGGTACGACCTCCAGGATGGTGACGCCCTGCAGGCCCTCGGCCCCGGCGATCACCGAGTCCATCGGTACCTCGCCGCCGTCGAGCACGATCACCACGTGCGGGGCGTCGGTCACCGGGGTGCCCTGCGGGTTGAACCGCCCGCGACCGTCCAGGTCGTCGGCCAGCAGTTCCTCGACCTCGCCGAGGTCACCGACGACCAGCCGGCGGCTGCCCGCGCCGTCCGTCGTCTTGTCCTGCACGTGCGGCAGCCACTTCGTCCACTCCCACTCCGCCTGCGCGCCCGGCGCGGCGACGACCGCCACGACCAGGTCCTCGGGGGAGTGCAGGGTGCACAGCTGGGCCAGGATGGCGCGCGAGGCGCCGTAGACGGTGTCCGGGTCACCGGAGACGGTCAGGTGGTAGAAGGCGCGCAGCGACACCGCGAGCGGCAGGTTGTCCAACTGGCCGTGCTTGTCGAGGAATTCCTTCATCGCATGCGCGGTGAGCGGCTCCAGCTCGTCGACCGGAGCGGTCTCCGGGGCCCGCAGCGGGGTGGCCAGCTGCTGCGGCCCGAGCCCGAGACGCACCTGCCCGAAGTCGGGGTCGGACGCCCGGCGTTCCCATACGCGTTTGCCCTCGGCCACGATCGACCACAACTGGCTCGGATCGGGGTGGGTGTAAAGCTGGGCATCGCGCTGTTTCCGTGCGGTGCGCCGTACCTCTTTTCGCTTCTGCGTAAGGTACTTGAGGTAATCCTGGCGCTCCTGAACCATTTGTCCGGAAGGGCCTTGGCGCGCCTTGACGATCTGCACGATCGCCATTGCCAGGGTGGACGCCACCATAAAGCCGCCCATGATTTTCATGAACGGCTGATTGCCCATGAACAGGAATCCGGCAGAAGACGCCATACCCATCATGGGCATCAGCGTCATCAGCATGTTCTCTGATTCGCCTTCACGCGGCAGCTCCGGCGGTGCCTCGAGTGTCACCTCCTCCGAGGGAACTTCGGGTGGCAGCGCGCGGGGCGGGCGCTTGACGATGACAACGCTCACCGAGGCATCAGTCCTTCATGCATCTCGCAGTCTCGGACCGCCCCCGTTGGATTCGACGGTCCCCCCGAGCCAAGTCCTTGGCCCGAACCAGGCGTTGATCCTACTGTTAAGCGTCAAGTCTCGGGGTGGGTGGGGCCGTCGCTGAATTGGACGGTACGCTGACGCCTCGCGAGCGTGCCGTGGCCCCGCAGAGACGGCTCTATATATACGGCGCGCGACGCGACAAAACGCCCAACGGATAGGGGGAACCGCCAGGTGAGCACGAGCACTGGCACCGGCTTTTGCCGGGTCACAGTCGCCGCGCCGGACGCACGGATCGACGTGGCTCTGCCGGAGGACGTCGCGCTGGTCGACATTTACCCGGAGATCCTGCGGCTCTCCGGGCAGTCCCAGGCGGAGGGCGCACCGACCGGCTATCACCTCGTACGCCGCGACGGCACGGTTCTCGACGCCGGACAGTCACTCGCCCAGCAGCAGATCCTCGACGGCGACCTGCTTCTGCTGAAGCCGTTCGCCGAGTCGCTGCCGCTCCCGGTCTTCGACGACGTCTCCGACGCCGTCGCCTCCGCGGTCAAGCGCAACCGCAGCCGCTGGAGCGACGACCTCATGCATCTCGTCGGCCTCACCGCCGGTGTGCTGCTGCTCGTCATGATGGCGTTCGCCCTGTGGTTCTCGAACCCCGTCAACCGCGACATGCACCGCCTGCCCGGCATCATCGCCGGCGTCGTCGGCATCGTCCTGGTCGCGCTGGCCGGCGTCCGCGCCCGGGTCTACGACGACCACGGCTCCTCCATCGCGCTGGGCCTGGCCGCGCTGCCGCACCTGCTGATCGCCGGCTCCGGCATCTTCCCGGTCGACCCCGGCGCCGGCCCCGGACGGCTGCACCTCCTCGTCGGCTGCGTGACCGTACTGATCGCCTCGGTCCTCCTGGTGGTGCTGCTGCCGCGCGGTGACGCCCCCTTCGTCGCGGCCGCCTTCCTCTCCGCCATCGGCACCCTCGCGGTCTTCGCCGCGATCCTCACCGACGCCGCGCCCCGCGAGGTCGCCGCCGTCACCGCCGTCGTCGCCATCGCCATGGTCGCCTGGCTGCCCGGCCTCTCCGCCCGCTTCGCCCGCCTGCCCATCGGCTACAAGTCGCCCGACCAGATCGCCAAGGGCTCCTTCGAGGGCGGCGGCGAGACCGAGTCCGTCGACTTCGTCAAGATCGGCAACCAGGCCAAGCGCGGTCACGAGCTGCTGCTCGGCCTCGTCGCCGGCTGCTCCGCCCTGGTCGTCGGCTCGGCCGGTGTCGTCCTCGGCTTCTCCGACAACATGTGGGCCCAGCTGCTCGCGCTGACCGCCGGCATCACGATCATGCTCCGCGCCCGGCTTTTCGACTACACCGCGCAGGTCGCCTGCCTGACCATCGCCGGCATCCTGACGATCGTCCTGCTGATCCTGGGTATCACGCTGCACCCGCCGACGGACATCTTCGTCGACCTCATGCAGTACCAGGACTCCGGCCCGCTCAACATCCGCACCGTCTGGTTCTCCAGCAGCATCGCGGTGGGCGCCGCCCTCCTGGTCGGCGTCGGCCTGATCGTCCCGCGCAAGGGCGTCACCCCCTTCTGGGGCCGGATCTTCGACATCTTCGACGGACTGGTCCTGCTGTCCCTGGTGCCGCTGTGCCTGGCGGTCCTGGACATCTACAACAAGGTGCGCGGCCTCACCGGCAGCTAGCGCACCCGCGGCCCCGGCTGCGGCCCCCCGACCACCCGGTCGGGGGGCCGTTTTCAACTGGTACGCTGTGTGACGGCCCGGACGAGTCATCCAAGATTCCCTGTGATGTCAACCAGGGACGCTCACCGGCCGGAACCCTGAGGAGTACCGCGTGTCGCTCGACGCCGCTACGAAGAAGCAGATCATGGCCGAGTTCGCCACCAAGGAAGGTGACACCGGCTCCCCCGAGGTCCAGGTCGCGATGCTCTCCCGCCGCATCTCGGACCTGACCGAGCACCTCAAGACCCACAAGCACGACCACCACTCCCGCCGTGGTCTGCTGCTGCTGGTCGGCCAGCGCCGCCGCCTGCTGCAGTACCTGGCGAAGAAGGACATCACGCGCTTCCGCGCGCTGGTCGAGCGCCTGGGCATCCGCCGCGGCGCGGCGGGCGCCAAGTAAGACGCCGTAAAGGGAGCGGTTCCCACCGGGGGCCGCTCCCTTTGCCGTACGCACCGGACACCCACGCCACCTCATGGTGGACGGAACCTTTGTAGTCTGGTGCCATATCGCAAAACTGAACGCGGTAGGAGCGCCTCCTGGCCGCCGGTCCTCGGTAGTGGCCCCCGGACGATCCATGCACGGCATGTCGCATCACTCCGGGTGCTTCGATCGAAGACCGGCCCGCACCGGCGCTCCACCGAGAAGGTCTGCTGCCACACGGGCAGCAGACGCAGACGAGGAGATATTCCTGGTGGAGAACGAGACCCACTACGCCGAAGCCGTGATCGACAACGGCTCCTTCGGCACCCGCACCATCCGCTTCGAGACGGGCCGCCTGGCCAAGCAGGCCGCCGGCTCCGCCGTGGCGTACCTGGACGACGACACCATGGTGCTGTCGGCCACCACCGCCTCCAAGAACCCGAAGGACCAGCTGGACTTCTTCCCGCTGACCGTCGACGTCGAGGAGCGGATGTACGCAGCCGGAAAGATTCCCGGCTCCTTCTTCCGCCGTGAGGGCCGTCCCTCCGAGGACGCCGTCCTCACCTGCCGTCTCATCGACCGCCCGCTGCGCCCGTCCTTCAAGAAGGGCCTGCGCAACGAGATCCAGGTCGTCGAGACGGTCATGGCGCTCAACCCCGACCACCTCTACGACGTGGTCGCCATCAACGCCGCCTCCTGCTCCACGCAGCTCGCCGGCCTGCCCTTCTCGGGTCCCATCGGCGGTACCCGCGTCGCCCTGATCAAGGGCCAGTGGGTCGCCTTCCCGACGCACACCGAGCTCGAGGACGCGGTCTTCGACATGGTCGTGGCCGGCCGGGTGCTCCCCGACGGTGATGTCGCGATCATGATGGTCGAGGCCGAGGCCACCGAGAAGACCATCCAGCTCGTCAAGGACGGCGCGGAGGCCCCGACCGAGGAGGTCGTCGCCGCCGGTCTCGAGGCCGCGAAGCCCTTCATCAAGGTCCTGTGCAAGGCGCAGTCGGACCTCGCCGCCAAGGCCGCCAAGCCGGTCGGTGAGTTCCCGCTCTTCCTCGACCACGAGGACGACGTCCTGGAGGCCCTGACCAAGGCCGTCAAGGACGAGCTCTCCCAGGCGCTGACCATCGCCGGCAAGCAGGAGCGCGAGGCCGAGCTGGACCGCGTCAAGGGTCTGGCCGCCGAGAAGCTGCTGCCGGACTTCGAGGGCCGCGAGAAGGAGATCTCCGCCGCGTACCGCACGCTGACCAAGTCCCTGGTCCGCGAGCGCGTCATCAAGGAGAAGAAGCGCATCGACGGCCGCGGCGTCACGGACATCCGTACGCTCGCCGCCGAGGTCGAGGCCATCCCGCGGGTGCACGGCTCCGCCCTGTTCGAGCGTGGCGAGACCCAGATCCTGGGCGTCACCACCCTCAACATGCTCCGCATGGAGCAGCAGCTGGACACCCTCTCCCCGGTGACCCGCAAGCGCTACATGCACAACTACAACTTCCCGCCGTACTCCGTCGGCGAGACCGGCCGCGTCGGCTCCCCGAAGCGCCGCGAGATCGGCCACGGCGCCCTCGCCGAGCGCGCCATCGTGCCCGTCCTGCCGACGCGCGAGGAGTTCCCCTACGCGATCCGTCAGGTGTCCGAGGCCCTCGGCTCCAACGGCTCGACGTCCATGGGCTCGGTCTGCGCCTCCACCATGTCGCTGCTGAACGCCGGTGTGCCGCTGAAGGCCCCGGTCGCCGGTATCGCCATGGGCCTGATCTCCCAGGAGATCAACGGCGAGACGCACTACGTCGCCCTCACCGACATCCTCGGTGCGGAGGACGCCTTCGGCGACATGGACTTCAAGGTCGCCGGTACCAAGGAGTTCGTCACCGCCCTCCAGCTCGACACCAAGCTGGACGGCATCCCGGCCTCCGTCCTGGCCGCGGCCCTGAAGCAGGCCCGTGACGCCCGCCTCCACATCCTCGACGTGATGATGGAAGCGATCGACACGCCGGACGAGATGTCCCCGAACGCCCCGCGGATCATCACCGTCAAGATCCCCGTGGACAAGATCGGTGAGGTCATCGGCCCCAAGGGCAAGATGATCAACCAGATCCAGGAGGACACCGGCGCCGAGATCACGATCGAGGACGACGGCACCATCTACATCGGTGCCGCCGACGGCCCGGCCGCCGAGGCCGCCCGCGCCACGATCAACGGCATCGCCAACCCGACCATGCCGGAGGTCGGCGAGCGCTACCTGGGCACGGTCGTCAAGACCACCACCTTCGGTGCGTTCATCTCCCTGCTCCCGGGCAAGGACGGCCTGCTGCACATCTCGCAGATCCGCAAGCTCGCCGGTGGCAAGCGCGTGGAGAACGTCGAGGACGTGCTCGGCGTGGGCCACAAGGTCCAGGTCGAGATCGCCGAGATCGACCAGCGCGGCAAGCTCTCCCTGATCCCCGTGATCGAGGAAGAAGACGCCGACAAGGGCGCCGAGGCCGACAAGAAGGACGACGCCGACAAGTGACGTCCCGTACGCACAGGACGACGGCCCGCACCTCTTCGGAGGGGCGGGCCGTCGCCCGTACCCAAACGCTTCTCAAGGGCGCCGCGGGCGCCGGCACGGTCCGCCGGACCACCCTCCCCGGCGGTCTGCGGATCGTCACCGAGACGCTGCCGACGGTCCGCTCCGTCACCTTCGGGATCTGGGCGCACGTCGGCTCCCGCGACGAGACCCCCTCCCTCAACGGCGCCACCCACTACCTGGAGCACCTGCTCTTCAAGGGCACCGAGCGGCGCAGCGCGCTGGACATCTCCGCGGCCGTCGACGCGGTCGGCGGTGAGATGAACGCCTTCACCGCGAAGGAGTACACCTGCTACTACGCGCGGGTGCTCGACACCGACCTGCCGCTCGCCATCGACGTGGTGTGCGACATGCTCACCGGCTCGCTGATCGAGGCCGAGGACGTGGACGCCGAGCGCGGCGTCATCCTCGAAGAGATCGCGATGACCGAGGACGACCCGGGCGACTGCGTGCACGACCTGTTCGCGCACACCATGCTCGGCGACACCCCCCTCGGCCGCCCGGTCCTGGGCACCGTCGACACCGTCAACGCCCTCACCGCCGAGCGGGTCCGCCGCTTCTACAAGAAGCACTACGACCCCACCCACCTGGTCGTCACGGCCGCCGGCAACGTCGACCACGCCAAGGTCGTCCGCCAGGTCCGGCGCGCCTTCGAGCAGGCCGGCGCCCTCGACCGTACGGACGCCACCCCGGTCGCCCCGCGCTCGGGCAGCCGCGCCCTGCGCACCGCGGGCCGCGTGGGGCTGCTCAACCGCAAGACCGAGCAGGCCCATGTGATCCTCGGGATGCCCGGCATGGCGCGCACCGACGACCGGCGCTGGGCGATGGGCGTGCTGAACACCGCGCTCGGCGGCGGGATGAGCTCCCGGCTCTTCCAGGAGGTCCGGGAGAAGCGCGGACTGGCCTACAGCGTGTACTCGTACACCTCGGGCTTCGCCGACTGCGGGCTCTTCGGCGTCTACGCGGGCTGCCGCCCCAACCAGGTGCAGGACGTGCTCAAGATCTGCCGCGACGAGCTCGACCAGGTGGCGGCGCACGGCCTGAGCGACGACGAGATCCACCGCGCCATCGGCCAGCTGCGCGGCTCCACCGTCCTCGGCCTGGAGGACACCGGCGCGCTGATGCACCGCCTGGGCAAGAGCGAGCTGTGCTGGGGCGAGCAGATGTCGGTCGACGAGATGCTCAGCCGGATCGCGGCGGTCACCCCCGACGAGGTGCGCGAGGTGGCCCGCGACGTACTGGGCCAGCGTCCCTCGCTCTCCGTCATCGGACCGCTGAAGGACCGGCAGGCGGCCCGGCTGGACGACGTCGTCGCGTAGGACAGCAGGGCGGGCCCATGCCGTACCACCGAGAGAAAGACTGGAAACGATGAGCAAGCTGCGCGTGGCCGTACTCGGAGCACAGGGGCGGATCGGCTCCGAGGCCGTACGGGCCGTCGAGGCGGCCGAGGACCTGGAGCTGGTCGCCGGGCTCGGCCGGGGGGACAAGCTGGAGACCCTGGTCGACGCCGGCGCCGAGGTCGTGGTCGAGCTGACCAACCCCGGCGCGGTGATGGGCAACCTCGACTTCTGCGTGCGTCACGGCATCCACGCGGTGGTCGGGACCACCGGCTGGACCGACGAGCGCCTCGCGCAGCTGCGCACCTCGCTCGCCGCCTCACCCGAGGTCGGTGTGCTTATCGCCCCGAACTTCTCCATCGGCGCGGTGCTCACCATGCAGTTCGCCCAGCAGGCGGCCCGTTTCTTCGAGTCCGTCGAGGTCATCGAGCTGCACCACCCGAACAAGGCGGACGCCCCCTCCGGCACCGCGGCCCGCACCGCCCAGCTGATCGCCACGGCACGCGAGGAGGCCGGCTGCGCCCCGCAGCCGGACGCCACCACCACCGCGCTGGACGGCGCCCGTGGCGCGGACGTGGACGGCATCCCGGTGCACTCCGTACGCCTGCGCGGGCTGCTGGCCCACCAGGAGGTGCTCTTCGGCGGCGAGGGCGAGACGCTCACCATCCGCCACGATTCCCTGCACCACAGCAGCTTCATGCCGGGCATCCTGCTCGGTGTGCGGCGTGTGGTGTCCGCTCCGGGCCTGACCGTGGGCCTGGAAAACTTCCTCGACCTGGGCTGAGGCCGGCACCCCATGGGCGGAAAGATCACGTACTTCTTCCTCGCCACCGTGCTGGTGCTCGTCTTCGGCGTGGTGGCTCTGGAAGGCGTACTGCTCCTCCTGACCGGTGAGCCGGCGGCGATGGGCATGGGCGCGGTGGCCTTCGTGCTGCCGTGCATCGGCGGCTGGTTCCTCTGGCACAACACCCGCTTCGCGCGGGACGCCCACCGGCTGGCGCACGCGCTGGAGGCCGAGGGCGGGCTGCCCGTCGACGAACTGAAGCGGACGCCGGGCGGCCGGATCGACCGGGACGCCGCCGACGCGGTCTTCGCCCGGCGGCAGGCCGAGACGGAGGACGCGCCGGGCGACTGGCGTACGTGGTTCCGGCTCGCGGTCGCCTACCACGACGCCCGGGACACCCCGCGCGCCCGCAAGGCGATGCAGCGCGCCATCGCACTGCACAACGGCGGCGCGACCTGAGTCCGCTCCTAGCGCCGGTCCGAGCCTGATCCGCCGGGCCGGCCCTGGGGGACGCCGTGCTCCGCGGCCCATGCCTCCAGCACGTCCGTGGCCTGCTCGAAGGAGTCCGGGCGGGCCAGGAAGTCGCCGTTGTGGTCGGTGACCAGGGGCCGCAGCGGCCCGCCCTGCGTGCGCTCGACGATCAGCGCCTGCCCCTGCACGGTCCGCGGCAGCCCCAGCCAGCGCACCGGCTGCTGGAGCGTGCGCACCGAGGCGAGGGCGCTCCACGGTGTGGTCGTGGTGCGCAGCAGGTTCACCTGCCGCAGACCTCGGGCACTGACCCAGACACCGACCCGCACCAGCCGGACGGCCAGCACGGTCAGCAGGACGCCGATCAGTGCGCAGGCCGCGGCGCCGGGCAGTGACCCGGCCATCGCGATGATCATCGCGGAGAGCAGCACGAACGAGGCGAGCAGCAAAAACACCGCCGCCGCCCCTACGCGCCACGGTCCGGGGCGGTAGGGACGGCGCCAGTGGTCGGGCTCGTCATGGGGTAGCGCGGTGGTTTCCGCGGCACGGTCGTCGAGGTCGCGGTCGGCCGTCAGAAAGGGCAGGGGCACGGCTGATCCTCACTCATGGCTGGGCCGGCACGCACAGAGGTGCCGACGGAAGCTGTGATCGGTGAGGTTAGCGGGAGCGGCGGAGCGGAACCACTCGGTGGTCCCGCTCCGCCGACGTGTGCCCCGGCCTGCTCAGCGGTGAGCGGCTTCGGACTGGTGCACCCGGTCCGAGGTGGAACTGTCCTGCTGCAGTGCGGGTACACCGAACAGCAGGGCGCCGGCCAGGCCACCCACTACTGTGAGAGTGACCAGTGACTGACTGAGAATCTGCGCGCGGGACGCACGCTGGCGCGGCGGGGGAGTGACATTGCTGCGGAACCGGTCTGCCTCGGCAACGAAGGCGAACGGGACGGGCTCTCGCCGGCGGAACATGAGCGGGCTCTCCTAGGAACCTCGTAGTGGGCACTGTCACAGGGTTAGACGTCTGGGGCGCCCGATTGGTGCCCGTTTTCCAAGACTTCTGTGAAAAATATCAACTGCCGCTCGGCACACTGCTATAGAGCGTCCGTTTTGCGGCTAACGCTGCATCATGTCGCATTTCCTCGGCTGTCAGTGGCGGGCCGTAGGCTGGTCGCGCACGAGGATCGAACGGAAGGAACCGCCGGTGTCCCACACCCCCGCCGAGAGCACTGAGAGCCCTGACAGTGCAGCCGTCAGCTTCCGGAGCGAGGTGACGGTCGAGCTGGTCAAGCACAGCGCCGCGGACAGCGACGTGCTGTGGGCGGCCCGGGTCTCCACGGCCGGCGAGCAGTCCCTGGAAGAGCTCCAGAAGGACCCGGAGCGCTCCAAGGGCCTGATCAACTACCTCATGCGGGACCGGCACGGCAGCCCGTTCGAGCACAACTCGATGACCTTCTTCATCAGTGCGCCGATCTTCGTCTTCCGCGAGTTCATGCGGCACCGCGTCGGCTGGTCGTACAACGAGGAGTCCGGTCGCTACCGCCAGCTGGACCCGGTCTTCTACGTCCCCGGTGAGTCCCGCAAGCTCGTCCAGCAGGGCCGCCCCGGCAAGTACGAATTCGTCGACGGCACCGCCGCGCAGCACGAGCTCACCAGCCGGGTCATGGAGGACACCTACCGCGAGGCGTACGCGGCGTACCAGGAGATGCTGGCTGCCGGCGTGGCCCGCGAGGTCGCCCGCGCGGTGCTCCCGGTCGGCCTGTTCTCCTCCATGTACGCCACCTGCAACGCCCGCTCGCTGATGCACTTCCTCGGACTGCGCACCCAGCACGAGCAGGCGAAGGTGCCCTCCTTCCCGCAGCGGGAGATCGAAATGGTCGGCGAGCAGATGGAGGCCCACTGGGCCAAGCTCATGCCGCTCACGTACGGCGCATTCAATGCGAACGGCCGGATCGCGCCGTAATGCCCAGGCCGCGGGCCGGATACAGGGGCGTCGGGACAGAAGTGCGAAGTGTCCGGATTGCGGCATTTTGAGAAGTTCATCTACGCTGAACAGACGGACCCGGCACTGCTTGAACCCCCGAGCAGGCAGTGCCGGAGTCCACATCCCTGCTCCCCAGAGGCGCATCCCGCGGTGAGCTACGAGTAGCGTGGGACCCATGGCTCCGACTTCCACACCGCAGACCCCCTTCGGGCGGGTGCTGACCGCCATGGTCACGCCGTTCACGGCGGATGGCGCTCTCGACCTCGACGGCGCGCAGCGGCTCGCCGCCCATCTGGTGGACGCCGGCAACGACGGCCTCGTCGTCAACGGCACCACCGGAGAGTCCCCGACCACCAGCGATGCGGAGAAAGCCCAGCTGGTCCGCGCCGTGGTCGACGCGGTGGGAGACCGCGCCTTTGTCGTTGCCGGAGCCGGTACCAACGACACCCACCACAGCCTCGAGCTCGCCCGCGCCGCCCAGGACGCCGGCGCCCACGGTCTGCTCGCGGTCACGCCGTACTACAGCAAGCCCCCGCAGGAGGGCCTGCTGCGTCACTTCACGGCCATCGCGGACGCCACCGATCTGCCCGTGATGCTCTACGACATCCCCGGCCGCAGCGGCGTCCCGATCAACACCGAGACGATCGTCCGGCTCGCCGAGCACCCCCGGATCGTCGCCAACAAGGACGCCAAGGGCGACCTCGGCCGCGCCAGCTGGGCCATCGCCCGCTCCGGCCTCGCCTGGTACAGCGGCGACGACATGCTGAACCTCCCGCTGCTCTCGGTCGGTGCCATCGGCTTCGTCTCCGTGGTCGGCCACGTCGTCACCCCCGAGCTGCGCGCCCTCCTGGACGCCCACCTCAACGGCGACGTCACCAAGGCCACCGAGATCCACCAGAAGCTGCTGCCCGTCTTCACCGGCATGTTCCGCACCCAGGGCGTCATCACCACCAAGGCCGCCCTCGGTCTCCAGGGCCTGCCCGCGGGACCGCTGCGCCTGCCGCTCGTTGAGCTCTCCCCCGAGGAGACCGAGCAGCTCAAGCGCGATCTCGCCGCCGGCGGGGTACAGCTCTGATCACAGACTTCACAACTGAATACCGACCAACAACCGCCATATAGCAAGTGCACGAATGTCATGCGCGCCACGTGCCTCGACGGCAGCGTGGCGCGTGTGGTGAGGAGAGTCTTTTGAGTCATCCGCATCCTGAGCTCGGCGCCCCGCCGAAGCTTCCCAAGGGCGGCCTGCGCGTCACCCCCCTCGGTGGCCTGGGCGAAATCGGCCGCAACATGACGGTCTTCGAATACGGCGGCCGGCTGCTGATCGTCGACTGCGGAGTGCTCTTCCCGGAGGAGGAGCAGCCCGGAATCGACTTGATCCTTCCGGACTTCTCGTCCATCAGGGATCGCCTCGACGACGTGGACGGCATCGTGCTCACCCACGGCCACGAGGACCACATCGGCGCTGTCCCCTACCTCCTGCGCGAGAAGCCGGACATCCCGCTCATCGGCTCGAAGCTGACCCTCGCGCTGATCGAGGCCAAGCTCCAGGAGCACCGCATCCGCCCGTACACGCTGGAGGTCGCCGAGGGCGACCGCGAGCGTCTGGGCCCCTTCGAGTGCGAATTCGTCGCGGTCAACCACTCCATCCCCGACGCCCTGGCCGTCGCCATCCGCACCCCCGCGGGCATGGTCGTGCACACCGGCGACTTCAAGATGGACCAGCTCCCGATGGACGGCCGGCTGACCGACCTCCCGGCCTTCGCCAAGCTCGGCGAGGAAGGCATCGACCTCCTCCTCGTCGACTCGACGAACGCCGAGGTCCCCGGCTTCGTACCGCCCGAGCGCGACATCTCGAACGTCATCCGCCAGGTCTTCGCGGGTGCCCAGAAGCGCATCATCGTGGCCAGCTTCGCCAGCCATGTGCACCGCATCCAGCAGGTCCTCGACGCGGCCCACGAGTACGGTCGCCGGGTCGCCTTCGTCGGCCGCTCGATGGTCCGCAACATGGGCATCGCCCGCGAGCTGGGCTACCTCAAGGTCCCGGCCGGCCTGGTCGTCGACGTCAAGACGCTCGACGACCTCCCCGACGACGAGGTCGTGCTGGTCTGCACGGGCTCCCAGGGCGAGCCGATGGCGGCTCTCTCCCGGATGGCCAACCGCGACCACCAGATCCGCATCGTCCAGGGCGACACGGTGATCCTGGCGTCGTCCCTCATCCCGGGCAACGAGAACGCGGTCTACCGCGTGATCAACGGCCTCACCCGCTGGGGCGCGAACGTCGTCCACAAGGGCAACGCCAAGGTCCACGTCTCGGGCCACGCCTCGGCCGGCGAGCTGCTGTACTTCTACAACATCTGCAAGCCGAAGAACCTGATGCCGGTGCACGGCGAATGGCGCCACCTGCGCGCCAACGCCGAGCTGGGCGCTCTGACCGGCGTACCGAAGGACCGGATTGTCATCGCCGAGGACGGTGTCGTGGTCGACCTGGTCGGCGGCGTCGCCAAGATCGTCGGCAAGGTCCAGGCCGGCTACGTCTACGTCGACGGCCTCTCGGTCGGCGACGTCACGGAGACCTCCCTCAAGGACCGCCGCATCCTCGGCGACGAGGGCATCATCTCCGTCTTCCTGGTCGTGGACTCCAGCACCGGAAAGATCGTCGGTGGACCGGATCTCCATGCCCGCGGCTCCGGCATCGACGACGTGTCCCTGGCGGGGGTGTCTCCCAAGATCGACGAGGCGCTGGCCAAGGCCGCCCAGGACGGCGTCGCTGAACCCCACCAGCTCCAGCAGCTGGTCCGCCGCACGGTCGGCAAGTGGGTCTCCGACAACTACCGCCGCCGCCCGATGATCCTCCCCGTGGTCGTCGAGGTCTGACCCAGCGTCGGTACGAACGTCCTCAAGTACGAGCGGGGCGCCTGGATTTGCATCCGGGCGCCCCGCTCCAGTACGTTTACGGCTCCGCCTGAACGGGAAGCACCGCACGCTTGCGTGCACGGAGCCTCTCCCCGGAACGGGCGGAATTCCGACCAGAGCAATCTGATAAAGTCGGATCAGCCGAAAGGCAAAATCCCTCCGACGGGAAATCGGACCGAATACGAGCCGGAAACGGCAAGGAATCGGATCTGATAGAGTCGGAACCGCGAAGAAGCCGAAAGGCCGAACCGCACCGGCGAAAATCAGAACCGCAAGGATCTGATAGAGTCGGAAACGCAACACCGAAGGGAAGCGCCCGGAGAGCCTGGTGAAACAGGCACAAAGGAA
>NZ_JNZA01000026.1 GCF_000717345.1 Streptomyces lydicus
CCCGGCCCCCGCCCCCTCCTCGGCCCCCACTCTGCTCCCGCCCCGCACCCCGGCGCTGCCGCCGCTCCCCACTCCGCCCCGGCGGCTGTTCGTCGCCCGGGCCGTGGCGGCCGGCGCGTCCCTGGCCGCCACCGCCGCCGTCGGGTACGGCACCGCGACGACCCTCCGCGGCCCCGTCGTCAAGCGCGTCACCGTCCCGCTGGCCAAGCTGCCGCGCTCCGCCCACGGTTTCCGCATCGCCGTCGTCAGCGACATCCACCTCGGCCCGATCCTGGGCCGCGCCCACACCCGCCGGGTGGTCGACACGATCAACCGGACCTCGCCCGATCTGATCGCCGTCGTCGGCGACCTGGTCGACGGCAGCGTCGCCGACCTCGCCCCGGCCGCCGAACCCCTGCGTGCGCTGCGCTCCCGGCACGGCGCGTACTTCGTGACGGGCAATCACGAGTACTACTCCGGCGCGGCCCCCTGGGTGGACCACGTAAGGGAGTTGGGGATCCAACCCCTGGAGAACGCGCGCACCGAACTGCCCGGCTTCGACCTCGCGGGGATCAACGACCTCGCCGGTGCGACCGAACACGCTGGTCCCGACTACGACTTGGCGCTGGGCGACCGCGACCCGGCCCGCGCCGTCGTCCTCATGGCGCATCAGCCGGTCACCATCCACGACACCGTGCGGTACGGGGTGGACCTCCAGCTCTCCGGGCACACCCACGGCGGCCAGATGTGGCCCTTCACCTACGTCGCCGCCGCGACCAACCCCACCGTCGCGGGCCTGGCGCGCTACGGCGACACGCAGTTGTACGTCACGCGCGGCGCGGGCGCCTGGGGTCCGCCGGTCCGGCTGGGCGCGCCCCCGGACGTAACGGTGGTCGAACTGGCGTCACTGCGGGCGTAATCGGGCCGCGAAGAGGGATCGCCGAACTGATGGCGACCATCCTGCGGACAGGTTGCGCCGGTGAGGTAACAACCCCTCTACAAACTGCGGTGCCATCCTGCGTTAAATCGGACAGATCACGACTTTCGATCTTGCAGTGAAGGGGGTCAACTCCCTAGTATTTTCTTTACTTTATGTTGCCCTTACCGTGACGGCTTCACGGGCGGTGCGAGGGGGACGAGCGGGGCACGCGGGGAACGGGGAGAGCAGTAATGAGCGAGCGCTTCAAGGTCGATCTCGACGAACTGGACAGCGTCGTACGCCAGCTCAGGCATCTTCGCGCGGATATGGACGAACCCAGCCAGAAGGTGAAATACAGCACGACGATTCCGAAATCGGCGTTCGGCGTGAATTTCCTCGAGGCCGGCAAGCTCGCCGAGGCGCATGACGACATGCAGTCCTACATGTCGCAGGTCATCAACGCGCTCCAGGACCTCATCCACAAGTTCGGCGAGAAGACCGAAGCCAGCCGTGGCGCGTACGAGGACCAGGAGCACGAGACCAAGACGTCGATGAACGGCTGAGCGGGACGCGACAGTGGGTGCACGAGAGGCGGAGATGAACGCGAAGGGGGGCCTGCATGGTTGACGCCAGGCAGGAGTACAACAGCGCCAAAGACATGGAGCGGCAGCGCAAGGAGCACGAGCGGGAAGAGCGGCTGAAGTCGTTCAAGGGGCAGCACCTCACGCCCCGGTCTCCTTCCGACTTCCACCACCACGGCATCAACGCGCTCCGGGCGATGATCGAACACGCCAGCCCGGAGACGATCGAGACCTCCGGTCAGCACTGGCGCGCCTCCGCCGACCGGCTGGGCGGGGACGACGGCCGCGGCGGCATCCGGAAATCCTTCATGGATGCCGTCGATCACGCCTCGGCCCATTGGGAAGGCACGGCGGCGCAGGCGTTCCGCAGGGAAGCCGCCAAGGTCCTCGAAAAGATCGACCGGACGTACCAGCACTCCCGGAACGTCGAAGCGGTGTTGATCGGCTCGCGCTCTTCCGGCCCGGAGAGCGGTGTCGCCTACAGCCTCCGTGAAGCCAAGAAGGCCATGTCGAAGATCCACGACCCGGGTGTCGTGGACCGCGCCACCGACGAGAAGGGCGACGACAGCCAGTTCAAGCGGGACATGGCGAATCCCAAGATGGACACCCGCATGGCGCTGGAGCTCAACAGGGACAACTTGTCCCTGACCAAGGAGCGTCAGGTCGAAGCGGTCGTCGTGATGGATGAACTGGCTGCCCACTACGAAGCCAAGGGCGGGTTCCTCAGGGAGAGCACCGACCCGTCCGGCCCCGGTGGCGGCGACTGGCCCAAGCAGCCGCCGACGTACACACCGCCGCCGCCGGTGAACATGCCTGTGACGGGCGGCAGTCATCCGCACGCCTCGTCGCAGATGCCGCACGCGCCGAAGATGCCCAACGGCGCGGGCGGCGGCGCCGTGCCGGCAGGGTTCGACGGACCGAAGATCCATCGGCCCGAGCTGCCCGTGACCACCGGGCTCGACAGCGTGCAGGGTGGCACCCTCACCCCGCCGTCGGTGGGCGGCGGTGGCCTGGGCGGCGGAACGACCGGTGGCGGTCATGGCGTGCCCGGCGGTACGGGTGGCGGCTTCCCGGGTGGCGCTGTTCCGCCCGGCGCCTTCGGCATGCCCGGTGGCGGCATGGGCGCCGGCGGGGCGCGTGGCATGGGCGGTGCCGGTGGGATGCGCGGTGGCGGCATGCCGGGTGCCGGCGCCGGAGCCGGTAAGGCGGGCGGCGCCAAGGGCGCGGCCGGTCGCGGTCCGCAGGCGCGTACCCGCGGCGGACTGGTCGGCAAGCCGGGCGGTCCGGCCGGCGGAGCCAAGCAGGGCGGTTCCGGGCTGCACCGCAGCCGCGGTGGCAAGAACGCCGCCGCCGGAGCCGCGGGTGCGGCCGGCGCGAAGGGCAAGGGCAAGGGGGACAAGGAGCGCACCACCGGACAGCGCCCCGACTACCTCGTCGAGGACGAGGAGACCTGGACCCCGCAACGTAACGTGGCCCCTCGCGTCATCGAGTGAGCCGAAGATAACGTCACCTGCGGCCTATGAGGCACGGCCCCGCACTCCCACGTGTGCGGGGCCTTTCCTCAGGCGGAACGATGCCGCCGGACAGCACAGCAAGAAGGAGCGAAGGATGAGGGTCACCCGAACACTGCGCGCGACGGTGGGTGCTGCGCTGACCGGAGCGCTGCTGCTGGCCTCGGGCGGTACCGCCTCCGCGGACCAGGTGCGGAAGGGCCAGTGGCCGTTGGAGGCGTTCGGGGCCCAGCAGCTCTGGAAGGAGGCCACCGGCAAGGGCGTGACGGTGGCCGTGCTGGACAGCGGCTTCCGTACGACGCATCAGGACCTGAAGGGGCAGTTCCTGCCCGGGCCGGACTTCGGGAAGGCAACGGAAGCCGAGGGCGCGAAGTACCTCAAGCCGAACGAGGACATCCGCGACCACGGCACCGCGATGGCCGGCATCATCGCTGGCCACGGGCACGGCCCTGGCGGAACCGAAGGCGTGAAGGGACTGGCACCCGACGCCAAGATCCTCCCTGTGCCCGAGTACAAGAACAGCGGGCAGGCCACGCGCTGGGCGGTGGAGCACGGCGCGGACGTGATCAACATGTCCTACGGCGGCGACCTGGAGGGCGATATCTGCGAGTCCATCCACTACGCGGTCGAAAAGGGCGTCGTGGTGGTAGCGGCCGTGGGCAACGACGGCTGGTCCAAGAAGACCTATCCGGTGGGGTGCCCAGGAGCCATCGGGGTCGGCTCGGTGGACCAGTACGGTGAGGCGGCCTCGGCCAACAACTACAACTCGGACACGGACCTGCTCGCCCCCGGTGAAAAGGTCTCCGTAGCCATGGGCAAGAGCGACTCCGCCTACCAGACCGAAGCGAACGGCAGCTCCGCCGCCACCGCCTACGTCTCCGCCGCCGCCGCGCTCCTCAAGCAGAAGTTCCCCGACCTCACCCCCGGCCAGATTGCCAACCGGCTGGTGAAGACGGCCGGCCTGGCGCAGGCCGAGAAGGCCAAGCACCTCAAGCTGCCGGACACGCACTACGGCTACGGCTTCATCCAGCCCGGCCCCGCCCTGCGGCGCGACATCGCGGCGGGTCCCGCGCAGGGACCCCTGCCGATGCCCAAGGGCAAGTACTCCGAGGCGAGTGCCGACAAGGGCTCCGACCCCAACCCGCCCATGGGCGGCAAGGAGAAGCTGGCCCTCTTCGGCGGTATCGGACTCGGTGTCCTGGTCGTCATCGGCATCGTCATCGGCGTCGTGGTCTCCGTCCGCCGTCGCAACTCGCGTAATCAGGCGTGGGGCTGAGCCTCCGCCGTACCACCGCCGCGGCCGTTCCGTTCCGGAACGGCCGCGGCGCATGTCTCAACCGTTCATCGCACACGCAGTAAGCCACATCCACGGGGGAATTCCGTCCATGGGAAAGCAATTCGCAACGGACGTCGATCAATTGGGGCAGTTCCTCACCACACTTGAGGGCTGTGTCCGCGAGCTCAACGAAGCGCGCTCGGCCCTGGCCCACGTGCGGGCCGACCAGATCGGAACCGGCCGGCTGGACGAAGCCTGCGACGGATTCCAGGAACGCTGGAAGTACGGGTCCGAGCAGACCAAGAAAATGATTGACGCGATCAGCGAGGGCGTGAAGGCGACCAAGCAGAACTATCAAGAGGTCGAGGACGCCTTGGAGAAGACGCTGACGCAGATAGCCAAGAAGACGTCCGGCGGGGGTGCGAAGTAATGGCGCAGAATCCCTACCCGCATCTCGGCTGGAACCCGGTTCCCGGCGTGCCCGCCGAGGTCGGCGCGCTCCAGCACAAGGTCAGCACCGCGGCGACCGCGCTGCGCAGCTGCCACCAGCAGATCCAGAAGCTCATCGGCGAGAGCAGTTACTGGCAGGGCGACGCGGCGGAAGCGTTCCGTGACGCGCTCGACGGCGAATTGCCGACGTACATCAAGAACGCGGCCCGCTCCCTGGAAAAGGCCGCCGTCCAGTTGAAGAACTGGGACGAGCACCTCACGTCCAACCGCGATCTGGCGCAGAAGTACGACGACGCTGCCGCCGAGAAGAAGACCGCGGTGGAGCACGCCAAGTCGAAGCACGCCCAGGCTGCACAGCACCCGGACCTCAAGCTCGCCGGCCAGGAATACCCCTCCCAGGCCGAGGCCGACGCGGCCACGGAACGGCTCCGGGCGGCGGAACGCGAGCTCAACGCGGCGACCACCGAGCTGAACAAGGCCAACGAGTCGTACAACGACGTCATCACCAAGGCCCAGACGCTGGAGACCACCCACGCGGACCAGGCGGGCACGGTCGCCGGCGAGCTCGACGGCGCCACGGACAAGCTGGCGCCGAAGGAGCCGGGCTGGCTGAGCAAGGCCGTCGACGCGATCTGGAACGGCATCAAGGCGGTCGGCGACTTCCTGTACGAGCACGCGGGCACCATCGGCGCCATCGCCGGCCTGCTGGCGCTGTTCCCGACCCCGCTGACCCCGCTCTTCGCCGGCATCGCGGTGGTGGCGAGCGCGGCGTCCATGACGCATAACCTCTCCGATCCCAAGTTCAGGGACGCCTTGATGTTCAAGGGGAGCGGCATGGAGATCTTCTCGGCGTACGCCTCCATGGCCGGAGACACCGTCGGCATGATCCCGGGTGGCTCGGCACTGGCCGCCGCGGGGCGGGAAGTCGCCGACGGCGTCGGGCTGGCCGGCCGGATCGGTGTCGGGGTGACCGGCGCCGAAAAGGGGGCGGCATTCTGCCGGGAAATCGTCCCGGCCTTCAAATCGAATGCCGTGAGCGAGGTCTCCGAGGCGTGGGACGCGGCTCGTACGACCGCCAGTGGCTCCGCCAAGATGATGGGTGCCATCAGCGCCGGCGGATTGAACGTCGGCGCGAACATGATGTCGTCCATGGAGAGCCTGGGCGTCCTTCCGGAGGAAGGGGCGGGCCACAACGCTGCGGAGAGCACCAAGGCCGCCGCCACCGCCCATGACATCGCCGGCCTGTTCGGCTGGCTGTGAAAAGCGTCGACGCGGCCCCGGAAAGGCGAATGCGGTAGTGACTGACATCTTGACGGAGCGGACGAGCGGCCGCGTACCTGACTACTGGTACGGACTCCCGCACGGATACCTGCCGTTGGACCTCGACCCTCCGGTCGAGAAGCTGACGGCGCTGGTGAACCACCTCCTCGGCCTGCCCGAGGAGGCCAGGAACCAGGCGGAGCGGGTGCTCCGGCTCTATGCCGGCGTGGTGACGGCGCTGAACTCCCACGACGTCCAGGGCTGCGCGATCGGCCTGCACCCCGATGACGAGGGCGGCTTCGCGCAGTCCGTTCTGACGTTCTCCACCGTGCCCGCGTCGGGCGTCAACGCGGCCCTGGCGCTGGCCGATCTGGCGGTGACGGCCGCCGAGGACCCGGAGAAGGATGTGCAGCCTCTGGAGCTGCCGTGCGGTACGGGCTTCCTCGCCGTCGAGACCCGGAGCGTCGTCGCGCCGGGCAGGCCCCCCGAGGAGGACGGCAGTCTTCCCGAGGAGCCGGTCTGGCAGGGCACGATCGCGGTGACCGGTCCGGGAATGTCCGACATCGTGGTGGTGCAGCTGGTCACGCCGGCCCTGGAGCTGGCCGACGACTACCGGGACGTGCTGCTGGGCGTCGGGCATACGGTGTCGTTCATCGACCCGTCGCTCGCCGAAAAGGCGGACGGGGCCGGGGACACGGGCCCGGGCGCCGCGGCGGACACGGCGAAGAACCCGTTCGGCTAGTCGCAGCCGAACCGGAAGGAGAAAGTCATGGCGTACGACGCGCAGACCCCGACACCGCCCGAGGCGCCGGACGTGGCGCAGGTATTGAGGGAAAACTACATTTCCCTGGCCAAATTCGTGGTTCTGCGTCTCCTGATCACCGTGGTCCTTGTGGCGATCCCGGTGGCGGCGGACCGTTTGCTGGGCGTGGACTCGTTCTTCGTCACGCTGTGCATTCCGGCCGGTGTGCTCCTGCTGATCTTCACGTTGTACCGGTTGGTATACGGGATACGCGTGTTCCAGTGCGCCCGAGTACTCCGCACCTATCCACTGGAGTTCCACCCCCGGGTGGTCAAGAAGCGCGAGCGGTGGACCCGATACGGCGACGTCCTCGAGGTCCGCGTCACCACGCGCGGGCAGCACGGGGCGCCGCTGATGCTGGCGGTCAACGCCGCCGGCCGCCGTCGCTGGCCGGAGAGTACGGAAGAGGGAGCATGGTTCGCGGGTGACCTGCCCTTTGGCGGTGTGCTGGTGCTGCCTGGGCAGCGGTCGATGCTGTTCCTGAAGCCGGCGGACTGGGACAAGACCGCACGCCGCCGTGACGAGGCCGACCCCGAGCGCCTCGCGCGCGCACAGCAGGCGAGGCTCACGCACCGGACGAAGCGCGCGGTGATGATGCGGCCGGGGGCCTGAGGGCACCTTCACCGCCGGTCGTTTCCGGGCGGCGCATAAATGGGACGACGCCTCCGCGCCCCCGCTGTTAGTTTCGTGTGCCATGGACCCCGTAGGTGAAAAAGCGATACGTGCCTCCTTCGTGAATTGCTCGAAAGGGGAGGCGAGCCGGATCAATCTGCCCGTGGGGCTGGGTGACCTTCCCTGGGAGGGGCTCGACTTCCTCGGCTGGCGGGATCCGGGTGCGCCGGACCGGGGCTATCTGGTCGCGCCGCGCGGCGACGGGCTCGTCGGGGTGACGCTGCGGGTGCCGCAGGGGGTGCGGCGGAGTTTCACCAAGACGACGGTGTGCTCGGTGTGTGTGACCGGCCACCCGGGATCCGGCGTCAGTCTGCTCGCGGCGCGCCGGGCGGGGGCCGCGGGCCGGCAGGGGAACACCGTCGGCGCGTACTTCTGCGCCGATCTGGCGTGCTCCCTCTACGTGCGGGGGCGCAAGCGCTCGCAACTCGCCGGGCGGCACGAGGAGACGCTGCCGCTGGAGGACCGGGTCGCGCGTCTCGTGCGGCATCTGGACGACTTCCTGGACAAGGTCCTGGACGGCACCCTCGTGGGGGAGCGGTAGCGGTCGGGCGTGCGGGGCTGCGGCGTCGGTGAGGACGCGGGGAGGACGCCGGGTGAGGACGTGGTGGCCCCCGGCCCCGCCGCACCGTCACGGCCGTTGGAAGAGGACCTCGGGGTTGTCCGCCGTCGGCCCGTCCAGGACGGGCTCGGGCCGGCCGCGCAGGTGCCGGTCGAAGAAGGCGCCGACGTAGTCGCGGGTGATCTCCCCGGAGCGCTTGCCGGGGAGCGGGGCGGTGGGGTCGGTGACGCCGAGCTGAGCGCCCAGGACCGGGATGTCGATGAAGGTGAAGTGGCCGGCGTCGCGGACCGTCAGCCAGCGCTTCCAGCCGTCGAGGCGGCGCCAGTCGCGCAGCCAGGTGGTGTCCTCCGCCGTGGGGGCGTGGCCGTCGAGGGAGCCGAGCATCAGGAACGGGCGGCCGTCGAGCCCGCCGGGCGGGACCGGTGCGAAGAAGGTGCCGTCCATGTTGACCCCGGCGCGGATCCGGCGGTCGGCCGCCATGGCGCTCGCCGCGCTGTTGCCGCCGATGGAGTGCCCGGCGACGCCGATCCGCCGCGGGTCGACGAGGCCCGCGTACCGGCGGGCCGGAGTGCCCTGGCCGAGCCCTGCTTCCGTGCTCGCGCCGGCTCCGCGCCCCGTCAGGGTGTCGAGGACGAAGCGGATGTCGGCGGCACGGCCGGTCGCCACCTTCGCCATCAGCTTTCTGGCGGTGCTCTCCGGGGCGCTCTCGACGGCCCGGCACGCCACACACGTCAGGGTGCGGCCCCCGGGGAACGTCGTGCCGAAGGATTCGTAGGCGTGGTCGAGCAGGGCCACGACATAGCCGCGTGAGGTGAGTTCCTCGGCGAGCAGGGACAGCGTGGCGCGGTTCAGCGTGAAGCCGGGGGAGAGCACCACCAGCGGGTGCCTGCCGCCGATCGGCCGGGCGCCGGTACGGGCATGGGTACGGGTGCCGGCGAGCACCTCGGGCGCCACCACGCCGGTGAGCTTGTCGCCCTCCAGGAGGAGCCGGGCCTCCTCGGTCGTCATGTAGGGCGCGCGGGCACCGCCCGTGCCCCGGTGCGCCGGGTAGTACAGCGACACCATCAGCTCACGGGCGCCCGCGGCGGGCACCCAGGGGTCCCGGCGCTGCGGATCGGTGAGGTGCAGGGTGTCGCGTCCGACGGCGTACGGCCCGGTGGGCGCCGGAAGGGTGAGGCGGGTGGCGGTGGCGGACACCGCGGGAGCGACGGACACCGCGGCCGCGGCGGGCGGTGCGGGGGCGGCGACGGCGGTCGCGGCGAGCGGGAGGGGGAGCGCGGCGGCGAGGAGCAATGCGGCGGTTGCACACCGGAGTTGGGATCTCTTCATGGCTCCGAGCGTAGGCAGGCGGCGGGGCCGCCCGGTACTGACGAAGGTCAGGTACGGGCACCGCCCGGCCGGCACCTTCGGCAGATACCGCCGCACCCCTCCCGCCCTCAGAGCCCGTGCTTCGCCAGGAAGGTCTCGATCAGGCCCTGCCACTCCTCCGGGCGCTCGACCATCGGCAGGTGGCCGGTGGCGGTCTCCGCGTATTCGGCGCCGGGGATGTGCTCGGCCAGATAGCGGGAGTGGTCCGGGTGCAGCAGCTCGTCCCGGGTGGTCGCGATGACCAGAGTGGGGACGGAGATGCCGGCGAGGTCGCCGGTGGTGTCCACCCTGCCGACGAGCGCGGCCTGTTCGGCGGCGCCGGCGGGCCGCCGGGCGGGGTCCGGGTCCAGTGCGGCGGCCTGCTCCGCCGGCGACATGGCGTTGAAGTACTCGGGCGAGAAGGCGCTGAGGACGCCGGCCTGGGCGAAGCCGGTGTAGTCGCCGCGGGCCAGCAGCCGCAGCCACAGGTCGAGCCAGACCCGGGTGCGGGCGTCCGCCTTGGCGAGGCCGGCGGTGAGGACCAGGCCCCGTACGCGTGCGGGGTGGCGGGCGGCGGCGCGTACGGCGACGGCGGTGCCCATGGAGTAGCCGACCACGGTGAAGGTCTCCAGGCCGGCCGAGACGGCCTCGGCGACCATGGCGTCGGTCAGCGCGTCCAGCTCCAACGGGCCGGTGGCGCGTGGGGTTTCGCCCGAGCCGGGGTAGTCGGGCGCCACCCCCCGATGGCCGGACGCCGCCAGCGCGGGCAGCAGGGCACCGTAGTTGCTCTCGACGCTGCCGGTGGCCCCGTGGGCCAGCAGCAGGCCGGGGCCCGCCGGATCACCGGCGACCGTGGTGGACAGGGGCGGGAGCGGGGCGGCAACGGGCGCGGGGCCCGCGGGAATCTGCGTCATGGGGAAGAGGTTGCAGCTTGACACCGGTGTGAAGGTCAAACCGGCCCGGGACGCGGGGCCGGGAGAGGGGTGGATGCGGATGCGGATCGGTGAGCTGGCGCGGCGTACGGGGGTCAGTACGCGGGTGTTGCGCTACTACGAGCAGCGGGGCCTGCTGGGGGCGGAGCGGGACGCGAACGGGTACCGGCGGTACGACGGCGAGGCTGCGGTCGAGGTCGTGGCGCGGATCCGGGAGCTGCTCGCCACCGGGCTGAACACCGACGACATCCGCGAGCTGCTGCCCTGCGCCCAGGGCGGGCCGGCCCTGACGCCGTGTGCGCTGTCGAGCGGCATCGTCGAACGGAAAATGGTCCAACTCGACCACGAAATGGCGGAGTTGGCCCGGCGGCGGGCCGCGCTCGGAGCGTATGTGCAGGTCATGCAGGAGCGCCGGACGCAGGACGAGGCGCTGGCGGCACTGGCGCTGCGCGCGGGCTGAGGGGGCAGCGGGCGCGTCGGGGGCGGGCCGGCCGAAAGGCAGGCAAGCTACTCGTGTGTTCCGCTTGCCACAAGCCACCCACCGGACAGATCCTCGTGTGCACGCCTCGGGGGAGGGGCGAGAGGCAGGGGGCTGATGTGCTGAGAGTGCACTTCACGGCGCGGGATCTGACGCGCACTCGGGTCGCCGACGGGGCCGACCCGCTCTGGGAGACGGTGCTGAGCCTGCACAGTCTGCGGGAGTGCCGGGCCGAGCCGGCGCTGGCGTCCTGGCGGCAGCACGCGGTACGGCACGGCCCGGGCCCGCTGCGGACCCTGCTGCCGCTGGTGCCCAAGCACGGCTACTTTCCGGATTTCCTCACCCCGTTCGCGGCGCTGGACGGTGTGGAGCCCGGCCTGGAAGCCGTCATGAGCACCCCGCGCAGCCGGCTCCGGACCGAGCTGACGCTGCTGTCGGGGCACCGGGCGCTGCCGGGCTGGGTGCGCGGGATCGGGGAGGGGGAGCCGGCCGCCCTGCGCCACCTCGCGCGGAGCCTGCGGACGTACCACCATCTGGCCATCGCGCCGAGCTGGCCGCGGATCGCCGGGCGGGTCGGCGCGGACCGGGCGTTGCGGGCGCATGCGCTCGGGCAGTCGGGGGCGGAGGCGATGCTGCGGACGTTCGGCCCGGTGATGCGGTGGCGGCCACCGGTGCTGGAGGTCGACTACCCCGTGGAGCGGGAGCTGTTCCTGCAGGGCCGGGGGCTGGTCCTGGTCCCCTCGTACTTCTGCCGGGACGAACCGGTGGCGCTGGTGGACGACGCGCTGCCGCCGGTACTGGTCTATCCGGCGGCCGGGGCGGGGAGCCCGGCCGCCGGCACGTCCCGCACCGCCACGGCCGAAGGGCCCCGCTTCCGGTTCTCCGGAAGCGAGGCCCTCAGGGACGTACCGTCGCTGATCGGTGCCCGGGCCGCGGCCCGGCCCGCCGGCAGGCGCCGGTGACGGCGGTCAGAAGCGCCGGGTGATCAGCGCTCGCTTGACCTCCTGGATCGCCTTGGTGACCTCGATACCGCGCGGGCAGGCGTCCGTGCAGTTGAACGTGGTCCGGCAGCGCCAGACGCCGTCCTTGTCGTTGAGGATCTCCAGGCGCTGCTCGCCACCCTCGTCACGGCTGTCGAAGATGAAGCGGTGCGCGTTGACGATCGCCGCCGGGCCGAAGTACTGGCCGTCGTTCCAGAACACCGGGCACGAGGACGTGCAGGCGGCGCACAGGATGCACTTGGTGGTGTCGTCGAAGCGCTCGCGGTCCTCGGCGGACTGCAGACGCTCACGGGTGGGCTCGTTGCCGGTCGTGATCAGGAACGGCATCACGTCGCGGTACGCCTGGAAGAAGGGCTCCATGTCGACGACAAGGTCCTTCATCACGGTCAGGCCCTTTATGGCCTCGACGGTGATCGGCTTCTCCGGGTTGATGTCCTTGATCAGCGTCTTGCAGGCAAGCCGGTTGCGGCCGTTGATCCGCATGGCGTCCGAGCCGCAGATGCCGTGGGCGCAGGAGCGGCGGAAGGTCAGCGAACCGTCCAGCTCCCACTTGATCTTGTGGAGGGCGTCCAGGACGCGCTCCTTGGGGTCGATCTCCAGCTGGAAGTCCTGCCAGCTGGCCTCCTCGGAGACCTCCGGGTTGAACCGGCGGATCCGGAAGGTGACCGTGATGTAGGGGGAGTCGGCGAAACCGGGCTCGGGCGCGCCGGCCTCGTCCGCCTTTTCCAGGGTCGGGGTTGCCATCAGTACTTACGCTCCATCGGCTGGTAGCGGGTCTGCACGACCGGCTTGTAGTCGAGACGGATCGACTCGGTGCCGTCTGCGCCCACCTCGCGGTACGCCATGGTGTGCCGCATGAAGTTGACGTCGTCGCGGTTGGGGTAGTCCTCGCGGTAGTGACCGCCGCGGGACTCCTTGCGGGCCAGCGCGGAGACCGCCATGACCTCGGCCAGGTCGAGCAGGTTGCCCAGCTCGATGGCCTCCAGCAGGTCGGTGTTGAACCGCTTGCCCTTGTCCTGGATGGCCACGTTCCGGTAGCGCTCGCGCAGCTCGCCGATCTTCTCGACCGCGGTCTTGATCGTCTGCTCGGTGCGGAACACCATCACGTTGGCGTCCATGCACTCCTGGAGCTCCTTGCGGATCTCGGTGACCCGCTCGCTGCCGGTGGAGTTGCGCAGCCGCTCGACCTGCTCGACGACCTGCTCCGCGGGGTTCTCGGGCAGCTCGACGAAGTCGGCCGTGGAGGAGTACTCCGCCGCCGCGATGCCGGCCCGGCGGCCGAACACGTTGATGTCCAGCAGCGAGTTGGTGCCCAGGCGGTTGGCGCCGTGCACGGAGACGCAGGCGACCTCGCCGGCCGCGTACAGGCCCGGCACGACGGTGGTGTTGTCCGCCAGGACCTCACCCTCGACGTTGGTCGGGATGCCGCCCATGGCGTAGTGCGCGGTCGGCTGGATCGGGATCGGGTCCGTGTAGGGCTCGATACCGAGGTACGTGCGCGCGAACTCGGTGATGTCCGGGAGCTTGGCGTCCAGCTGCTCCGGCGGCAGGTGGGTGAGGTCCAGGTAGACGTGGTCGCCCTCGGGACCGCAGCCGCGGCCCTCGCGGATCTCCGTGTAGATGGAGCGCGAGACGACGTCACGCGAGGCGAGGTCCTTCATGACGGGCGCGTACTTCTCCATGAAGCGCTCGCCGTCCTTGTTGCGGAGGATGCCGCCCTCACCACGGGCGCCCTCCGTCAGCAGGATGCCCATCCGCCAGATGCCGGTCGGGTGGAACTGGAAGAACTCCATGTCCTCCAGCGGCAGCCCGCGGCGGTAGGCGGCGGCCTGGCCGTCACCGGTCAGGGTGTGCGCGTTGGAGGTCACCTTGAAGAACTTGCCGGTGCCGCCGGAGGCAAAGACGATCGACTTCGCCTGGAAGACGTGCACCTCGCCGGTGGCCAGCTCGTACGCGACGACGCCCGCGGACTTCTTGACGCCGTCGACGTCCTGGAGCAGCAGGTCGAGCACGTAGAACTCGTTGAAGAACTCCACGCCCTCCTTGACGCAGTTCTGGTACAGCGTCTGGAGGATCATGTGGCCGGTGCGGTCCGAGGCGTAGCAGGACCGGCGGACCGGGGCCTCACCGTGGTTACGGGAGTGACCGCCGAAGCGGCGCTGGTCGATCTTGCCCTCGGGCGTGCGGTTGAACGGCAGGCCCATCTTCTCCAGGTCGAGGACCGAGTCGATGGCCTCCTTCGCGAGGATCTCGGCGGCGTCCTGGTCGACCAGGTAGTCACCGCCCTTGATCGTGTCGAAGGTGTGCCACTCCCAGTTGTCGTCCTCGACGTTCGCGAGGGCGGCGGCCATACCGCCCTGGGCGGCGCCGGTGTGGGAGCGGGTCGGGTAGAGCTTCGTCAGGACCGCGGTGCGGCTGCGCTTGGTCGACTCGATGGCCGCACGCATGCCCGCGCCGCCGGCGCCGACGATGACGGTGTCGTACTTGTGGATCTTCATGGTTCCAGTCAGCCCCGGCTTCAGGAGATGTTCGGGTCGAAGGTGAAGATCACCAGCGTGCCCAGAAGGACGGTGAACACCGTCGCGGTGTACAGCAGCATCTTCAGCCAGAAGCGGGTGTTGTCCCGCTGCGCGTAGTCGTTGATGACGGTGCGCAGGCCGTTGGCGCCGTGCAGCATGGCCAGCCACAGCATCGCCAGGTCCCAGACCTGCCAGAAGGGCGAGGCCCAGCGGCCGGCGACGAACGCGAAGCCGATCTTGGACACGCCGCCGTCGAGGACCAGCTGGATCAGCAGGTGACCCAGGACCAGGACGACCAGCACGATGCCGGACAGCCGCATGAACAGCCATGCCTGCATCTCGAAGTTGCCACGGGACGCGCGCCCGGACTTCGCGGTGCGCTTGCGCGGGGCCTCGATGACCGGCGCCGGGTTGTCGACGTCGTAGAGCGACACGTGGTCGGTCGCGCCCGTCGCGGTGGCTGCGGGGGTGGTTTCAGCGGACATCTTGCGTCAGCTCCCGAACAGCGTGCGCAGGGTGTGCTGCAGCACGGGGTAGAAGGCACCGGCCATCAGCACGACCCAGACACCGACAACGGTCCACAGCATCTGCTTCTGATACTTCGGGCCCTTCGCCCAGAAGTCCACGGCGACGACCCGCAGGCCGTTGAGCGCGTGGAAGAGGATGGCGGCCACCAGGCCGTACTCCATCACGTTGACGATAGGCGTCTTGTAGGTCGCAACGACGTTGTCGTACGCCTCGGGGGAGACGCGTACGAGAGCGGTGTCGAGGACGTGAACGAACAGGAAGAAGAAGATGAGGACGCCGGTGACTCGATGAGCCACCCAGGACCACATGCCTTCCCGGCCGCGGTACAGCGTTCCAGCCGGCACGGAAGAACCCTCCGGGAGCGGGGACTAGGGCCGCGCCGGCTTCTCTGTCGGTCGGGCCCGGCCGGGTACGGTCCACCGGCCGCTCGTCATCGTATCGACGAGCTGTCGGTTCCTCGCGCGGGGGTCCTTAGGTGTGATCAAACAGCCACCAACGGGCTATCACACGAGGATGAAACGGAACTGTGCGGAGCTATCGGGCAATACGGCCACCGTGCGGCCTTCGGCTCAGGGCCCCGGGGCCAGAAGCCGGGCCAGCCGGCCGCGGGCCAGCCGGCGCAGTTCGTCCGCCGCGACCGCCCGTTCCTCCTCCGGTTCGTTGCCCAGCCGGGTGCGGATGCCGGACAGCACCTGGTCGAGCAGTTCGTCGTCGCGGTAGCCGTCCAGGCAGATGACGAAGACATGGCGGAAGCGCCGCTCGTACTCGGCGTGTGCCGCGCGCAGCGCCGTGTGGGCCGCGAGCGTGGCCGGGCCGCGGGCGCCGGCCAGCGGCAGCGGGGAGAGCGACTCCCCGGCGAGCGCCTCGTCCAGCTCGGCCGCCGTCAGGTCGTAACACGCCTCGTCGGAGGCGGCGAGCAGGGAGTCCGCGTCGGGGTACGGGCGGTGCGCGGCCACCCGCTCCGCCCAGCGGGGGCTGCCGCAGCAAAGGAGGAGTGCGGAGCGCACCTCCTCGTGGCCGAGGGCGTTGAAGCGGACCAGGCCGAGGCCCTCGGGGCGGGGCCCCGGCAGGGCGGCGCCGGGGGCCTGCGAAGGTATGCCGCACCACGGGGGCTGCGGCGGACGCAGCGTCGTCGGCCTGGCGGCCGGAGTGTCACCGGACAGCGTGGGCTCCTCGGACGGATGCGAAGGGATCTTTTCGACGGGTGCGGGACGGGCGGCTGACGGAAGCTGGGGTAAGCGGACCGGACCGGGACGTGTGAGGAAGCGGCGGCGGGTGTGGCGGTGGTGCGAGTGGCACGACGGCCCGGCGGTATCCGGCGGTTCCAGGAGAGCCCTGGGAAAGGGGTGACGTACAGAGACGCCACGCTAACGACGCTTGTCGACCATTGTCCGACGGCTGCGCGAATTTCACCCGGATGAGAGAGCTTTCGCGCGGTCGGTGGACGACCGGATCCGCACACCTGGCAATGCCTTCGCCCCGAAAAGTGAGGATTGCACGATGTCGAACCCGATACGGCAGCCGCGCGCCGCGTTCCCGGCCACGGTGCTCGTCGGTGCCCTGCTGCTCGCCGGCTGCTCCCAGACCGTCGAGACCGAACCGCCCGGCAGTACCAGCGCCAAGGTGAAACCCTCGTCCCAGGCCACCCCGAGCTGGGCACCGGTGACCGGAACGCCGCAGGTCATCCCGGCCGTGCGGGACTTCCGCCGGGCCGAGGGACGCGGCTGGCGCCCGTCCAAGGGAGCCCGGGTGGTCGTTCCGGCCGGCCCGAAGAGCAATGTGGCCGACGAGGCGCAACTCATGGCCCACGATTTGGGCGGCCTGCCCGTCGTCTACGGCGGCGAGACCGTCCAGCCGGGCGACATCGAGGTGAAACTCAGCGGCAAGGGCGGCAGCACCGCCAACAACGTCCCGGTGGAGGGAAGTGCTGACCAGGCGTACACCCTCACCGCGCGCGGCACCCGGCTCACTCTGACGGCCCCCACCGACACCGGAATTTTCTACGGCACCCGCACTGTCAAGCAGGCCGTGCGCGCCGCCGGCGGGCTGCCCGAGGGCACCATCGAGGACCGGCCGGACCGTCCGCAGCGCGGCATGTCGCTGGACAACGCGCGCAAGCCCTTCACCCAGGGGTGGATCGAGGACCGGCTGCGCGAGATCGCCGACCTCAAGCTCAACCAGTTCCAGCTGCACTTCTCCGACGACCAGGGCTTCCGCATCCAGAGCGACACCCACCCCGAGGTGGTCTCCGCCGACCACCTCACCAAGGCGCAGGTCCGCCAGATCATCCAGTTGGCGCAGAGCCTGCACATCTCCGTCGTCCCGGAGCTGGACTCGCCCGGCCACCTCGGCGCCGTGCTGGCCCACCACCAGGACCTGCTGCTGCACCGGGCGTCCGGCTCGGTGGTCCCGGGCGCGATCGACATCTCCAACCCCAAGGCGGCCCCGCTGGTGGACTCGCTGCTCAAGGAGATGAGCGAGCTGTTCACCAACCCCAAGGGCGCTCCCGCCTACTGGCACCTGGGCGGTGACGAGTACCAGGCGCTGATGTCGTCCTCCCCGTCGACCACCTATCCGCAGCTCTCCCGCGCCGCTCGGCAGAAGTACGGGCCGAACGGCACCATCGAGGACCTGGCGACCGGCTGGCTGAACGACCGGCAGAAGACCGTCGAGGCCAAGGGCAAGAACCGCATCGAGGCGTGGAACGACGGCTTCTTCTCCAGCCCCAGGGCCAGCGCCGCCAAGAACCGGATGGTCGACTACTGGACCGGCAAGGAGATCGGCAAGCGCGACCCCGCGGAGTTCCTGCGCGAGGGCCGCAACGTCCTGAACTTCAACGACGAGTTCCTCTACTACGTCCTCGGCGAGCCCAACCAGTTCACCTACCCGACGGGCCAGCGGATCTACCAGAGCTGGACCCCGCAGGTGCTCCGCCACACCCAGCCGGTCGCGGTGCCCGCGAGCATGACCGGCCCGGACCGGATCCCCGGCGCGCGGTTCGCGATCTGGGCCGACCGGTCCCAGGCACAGACACAGGCGCAGGTGGCCGCCGGGATCCGGCTGCCGCTGGCGGCGCTGGCGCAGAAGACCTGGGACTCGCGGAAGCCCGCGCTGTCCTGGACGGACTTCAAGGCGCTGGCCAACCGGGTGGCAGGGCCGCCCCGGTAAGAAACGGGTGAGAGAAGCGAGGACGGCCGGGGCCGCCACCCCCCACAGGAGAGGCCCCGGCCGCCGTTCGCGAAGGGCCGTGACGGCCCCCTAATCCGTACAGCGCCAGACGGCTCGAAAGCGTCACACGCGGTGCGGGCCGGGGTACCGCCAGTGCTCTGGACGCGGGCCCGGCCCGGCCCGTAACGTGCGGATCCGCGCCGGTGGGCGCACTGGTCGCGACCCCACGGCGGCCTGCATCACGACGTTCCTCCCGGGAGTTCCAGATGGATCCGTGCGCGCGCCTCTCCGGTGCGTCGGCCGCGTGGCGCAGCCCGGGTTCCGGCCCCGGCCGGGCGGCCGGGAGCGCCCTCCCGGGTTCGGGGCGGGTGTGTCCACGGGTTACGGTCAGCAGGAACGGCCGGGTTACCGGGAGTTCCCGGTGCGTCCTGACCAGCGGTGACGGGCGCTAGCCCGGACAGCTCCCGGGCGGCAGCCGGCGACGGAGCCGGACAAGGACACAAAGCAGCAAGGACCGGGCGGCGGACATTCCACGTGCGACAGGATGGACCCGTGCGAGGGGACGACATTCAGCCGGACGACCGTCGGCTGACGGTGGCCGTGCAGGCGGCGCAGGACGGCGACGAGGCCGCGTTCCGAACCGTCTACCGCGCCGTACATCCCCGACTTCTGGGGTATGTGCGGACGTTGGTGAGCGAAGCGGACGTTGAGGACGTCACCTCCGAGACCTGGCTCCAGATAACCCGCGACCTCGCGCGCTTCACCGGCGACGCCGACCGCTTCCGCGGCTGGGCCGCCCGCATCGCCCGCAACCGCGCGCTGGACCACATCCGGATGCGCGGCCGCCGCCCGGCGATCGGCGGCGACGAGAGCGAACTGGCCGACACCCCCGCCGCGTCGGACACCGCCGGCGAGGCGCTGGAGGCCCTCGGCACCGGCCGCACCATGCGGCTGATAGCCAGGCTCCCGCAGGACCAGGCCGAGGCGGTGGTGCTGCGGGTGGTGGTGGGGCTGGACGCCAAGTCCACCGCGGAGGTGCTCGGCAAGCGCCCCGGCGCGGTGCGCACCGCCGCACACCGCGGTCTGCGCAAGCTCGCGGAGTTGATCGGAGAGCCGCCCGGCGGCGGCCCGGAGGACGCCGACGACCGCACCGACGAAGCCGACGGCGCCCCCACGGGGCGCCTCGCACCCGGTCCCCGCAAGGGCGGCGGACCGGTGAGCGGCCTGCCGCTCCAGGACCGAAGACGCCGCGACGGCGTGGCGGAATCGTACGTACCAGGTGTGACGGAAACGGCCGCCGGAACGCAGAAGGACATGTGATGGCCGACGACCGGTACAACTGGCTCGACAAGGACACCGCGGAGCGGCTGCTGCGCGGTGAACCGGTCAGTGCCCGGCGCGGCGACGGCGCGCAAGAGCTCGAACAACTGCTGAAGGCCGCCGCCGCGGTCGGCGCCGAGGCTCCCGGCACCGCGCCGCTGCCCGGTGAGGAGACCGCCCTCGCGGCGTTCCGCCAGGCCGCTCGCGCCGGTGCCCGGTCGCGGGCCCGTGGCGCCGACGCGCCGCCGGCCGCCGTCCGCTCCGGTCGCGCCACCGGCCTCACCGAACGCACCCGGCTCGCCCGCCCCTTGCGGCGCGGCTTCGCCGTGGCCCTCGCCGCCTGCGCCATCGGCGGCGTCGCCGTCGCCGCCGGCACCGGCGTCCTGACGGCCCCCTTCCAAGGCGGCGGCGACCCCGACCCGGGCTCCAGCGTGTCCGCAGCCGAGTCCCCCGGGCCGCTGGACACCCGCGAGCCGGGCGCCGAGACGGACGGCACGACGGCCCGGACCCCCGACGCCACACCGGGCGGCGGGACCTCCGCACCCGGCGGCACCCCGACCCCGGGCGCCAGCCCGGGCGCGAGCCGGACCCCCGGCACGCCCGGCGGCACCGCCGGCCGCGACGACCGGCCCGGCGGCGGGAAGGGCGACGGCGGACGCGGCACCAAGAAGCAGTTCCTGCTCGGCCTCTGCCGGAACTACGAATCCGGCAAACGGGACGGGATGGACCGCGACGGGCTGCGCCGCCTCGAAAAGCGGGCCGGCGGTGCGGAGAAGGTGCACGTCTTCTGCCGTGCCTACCTGGCGCGTTACGGCGTCGGCGGCGGCTCCGGTGACAACGATGGCTTCAGCGGTGGCCTGGGCGGCAGCGGGAGCAGCGGCGGCTCGGGGCAGAGCGGTGACCCCGGCGGCGACCAGGAGGGTGGGCCAGCGCCCTCCTCGCCCGGCGCCACCACCCCCGGTACCGCCACCCCGTCCCCTTCCCCGTCCGTGACCAGCACGGACTCCGTCAGCGCGACGCCCGGTGTGACGGTCGGCAGCTAGGTGTGACGTTTTCCGACCCGGTGACGCAGTACTGAGTGAAGCCGACTGGTCATCGGCTGCGCGACGAGCCGGGGTTCCCCCCGTACCTACGGCTCAGCGCACTCGGCGCGGGCGGGGCACGTTCCCCCGGCCCTGCCCGCGCCCCATCTCCTCCGACGCCAGGTGTCAACCGGCGCGCCACCGGCGGTGGTTTCACCGCCCTAGGGCCTGTCCGATGGGTCAGGGTCGGAAAGGCCCTAGTGGTAGACGACCACCTTCGTTCCCTTCCGCACCGCGTCGAACAGCGCGGCGACCTTCGCCTTGTCCCGTACGTTGACGCAGCCGTGCGAGGCGCCGGTGTAGCCGCGGGCGGCGAAGTCCGCCGAGTAGTGCACGGCCTGGCCGCCGCTGAAGAACATCGCGTACGGCATGGCCGTGTGGTACAGCGTCGAGACGTGCCGGCGGCTCTTGAACGTGATGGCGAAGGTGCCCTCGCGGGTCGGGGTGTACTGCGAGCCGAAGCGGACGTCCATCGCCGAGACGATCCGGCCGTCGACGACCCAGGCCAGCGTGTTGCTCCGCTTGCTGATGCAGATCACCCGGCCCGTCAGACAGCGCGGATCGGGCGTGCCGACCGGCCGGGAGGTGGCCGGGTAGAGGTCGGCCCGCGACGGCCGGTGGGTGCGGGCGCGCAGCGCGCTCCACAGGGCCGGCTGCACGGCGCCCGTACGGGGCAGGCCCTGCTGCTTCTGGAAGGCACGGACCGCGGTGGCGGTGACGGCGGCGTAGTAGCCCGTCGGGGCGCGGTCGAACAGACCCAGCTGGGTCAGCCGCGCCTGGAGTTCACGGACCTGCGCGCCGCGGGCACCGGCGGCCATGACCGGCCTGGCGGCCCGCGGGGCGGGGTGGCCGGTGCGGTGCGGGCGCGGTGCGGCGGCGCGTTCGGCCGGGGCGGCCGGCGGTGCGTGCGAGCGGAGCGGCGGCGGGGCCTGCGTCGTGGGGGCGAAGTGGACGCCCTTGCTGTCGGGAGCGCCGGTTCTGGTGACCGTCACCGGACGGCAGCCCACCGCCAGCGCCGCCACCACCAGCACCGCGGCCACCGCCGGGGCCGCCCCTCTTCCGCTGCTCCGCTTCATGCGTCAACCCCCGGATCTCGGCGGCCCGACCGGCCACCGGTGATGCTTCCCAGCGCTGCGGCGTGGCGAACCTGCGGGCATGCTGTGACCAAGGCGTAAAACGGCATAACGGTCACCGCACGGGAGGCGTACGTCCATGGCGCAGGAAGCGGACAGCGTCCGGCACAGCGAGAGCGGCCTGCCGATCGAGCCGGTGTACGGGCCGGAGGCGCTGGACGGCTGGGACCCGGTGAGCCGGCTCGGCGCCCCCGGCGGCTACCCCTTCACCCGGGGCGTGTATCCGTCGATGTACACCGGACGGCCCTGGACGATGCGGCAGTACGCCGGCTTCGGCACCGCCCGGGAGTCCAACGCCCGCTACCGCCGGCTGATCGCCCACGGCACCACGGGCCTGTCCGTCGCCTTCGACCTGCCCACGCAGATGGGCCACGACTCCGACACCCCGATCGCCTCCGGAGAGGTCGGCAAGGTCGGCGTGGCCGTCGACTCCGTCGAGGACATGCGGGTGCTGTTCGGCGGCATCCCGCTGGACCGGGTCTCCACGTCGATGACGATCAACGCCCCGGCCGCGCTGCTGCTGCTCCTCTACCAACTGGTCGGGGAGGAGGAAGGGGTGGCGCCCGGCCGGCTGACCGGCACGATCCAGAACGACGTGCTGAAGGAGTACATCGCGCGCGGCACCTACATCTTCCCGCCGCAGCCCTCGCTCCGGCTGACCGCCGACATCTTCCGCTACTGCCGGACCGAGATCCCCCGCTGGAACACCATCTCCATCTCCGGCTACCACATGGCCGAGGCCGGTGCCTCGCCCGCGCAGGAGATCGCCTTCACCCTCGCCAACGGCATCGAGTACGTCCGCACCGCGCTGGCCGCCGGCATGGACGTCGACGACTTCGCGCCCCGCCTCTCCTTCTTCTTCGTCGCGCGCACGACACTGCTCGAAGAGGTCGCCAAGTTCCGTGCCGCGCGCCGGATGTGGGCCCGCGTCATGCGGGAGGAGTTCGGCGCGCGCGACCCCAGGTCCCAGATGCTGCGGTTCCACACCCAGACGGCGGGGGTGCAGCTCACCGCCCAGCAGCCGGAGGTCAACCTCGCCCGGGTCACCGTCCAGGGGCTGGCCGCGGTCCTCGGCGGCACCCAGTCCCTGCACACCAACTCCTTCGACGAGGCCATCGCGCTGCCCACCGACAAGGCCGCCCGCCTCGCGCTGCGCACCCAGCAGGTCCTCGCCCACGAGACGGACGTGACCGCCACCGTCGACCCGTTCGCCGGTTCCTACGCCGTGGAGTCGATGACGGACGACGTGGAGGAGGAGGCGGTCGCGCTGATGCGGCGGGTCGAGGACCGGGGCGGCGCGGTGGCCGCCATCGAGCAGGGCTTCCAGAAGGACGAGATCGAACGCAACGCGTACCGCATCGCCCAGGAGACGGACAGCGGCGAGCGGGTGGTGGTCGGCCTCAACCGCTTCCGGCTCGACGAGGAGGAACCGTACGAACCGCTGCGCGTCGACCCGGCGATCGAGGCCCAGCAGACCGAACGCCTGGCGGTCCTGCGCGCCCGCCGCAACGGTCGCGCGGTCACCCGGTCCCTCGACGACCTCCGCAAGGCCGCCGAGGGCACGGACAACGTCCTCCCTCCGATGCGGGAGGCGCTCCGCGCCCGGGCCACGGTCGGCGAGGTGTGCGACGCGCTGCGGGGGGTGTGGGGCCAGTACGTGCCGACGGACGCGTTCTGAGGCTGTGCCGGGACGGAGCGGGGCGGCTCGCTCCACCCGGGCCGCGGGCTCGCGCCGCCCGGCCCCGCAGGTTCATTCCACCCGGGCCGCGAACCCGTAGAACAGGTCCTGTCCCGGGACCGGGAGGCCGGGCGGCAGTGGTTCGCCGGGCAGGGCCGGCAGGGCGCAGTCGTCCCAGACCATGCCGGTCTCGCCGAAGTGTCCGGCGAGTTCGATGACGCTCACCGGCTCGCCGTACGCATGGCCGGTGAGGGTCGCCGAGCCGCTCAGGCCGCATCCGTCGGTGAGCCGGAACCACTGGTCGCAGGCCCAGCGCAGTTCGTCGGGACGGGTCGCGACGATCGTGGTGCGGTGCACGACCGATCCGCTCCAGGCGTCGTCCTCCACCACGTAGAAGCTGTAGCCGCCGCCGTCCCGCGGGGGCGCGGAGGCGGCCTCTCCGGCTGGGGCGGGCAGTTCGAGCGCGGCGGCCAGCTCGGACAGGTCGGGGCCGGTGAGGTGCCGCTCCGTGCCGGCCGCGCGTATCCGGGTCAGCAGATCCGCCGCCTCGGCGCGCCGCCGTCCGATCGTGGTCTCGTCCTCCCCGAACTCCTCGGCGGCCGAGGGATGGAGCTCGGTCATGTTCTGCCAGTAGTCGATCTGCTGGGCCAGGCGTCCGGCCAGCAACGTCATCGCGGGGACGTCGCGAGGGCACGTGCGCAGTACGGCGCGCAGCCAGGGCTCCTCCGGCCAGGTCTGCCCCTCCGCCTCGTCCGCCGCGGGGCCGGCCGGACCGGCCACCGTCAGGCACAGCAGCCGGGCCCACCCGAGTGCGGCCCGGGTGTCGCCGGCCGTTGCCGCGGCGCGCAGCTGCGCGAGCGCCTCGTCGTTGATTGCCATGAACGGAGGCTAGCGAGAGGGACCGACAGCCGGTCCGTCAGACTGGTGCCATGTCCTCACCCCGCCGCGCGTGCCCCGTCTGCACCCGAGAGATCGCCGTCGTCGGCGGCCGCTATGCCCGTCATGACCCTCCGGGCCGCCGTACGGGTATCGAGCTGATCTCCTGTCCCGGATCGCGGCGGATGGCGCCGATGATGGCGCCGGCGGAGAAGCTGTTCGACCCGGAGGAGCCACCGATGCCGGGCCAGCAGCCGCTGTTCTGAGGGGTGGTGGGCCGGCCGGCGGGTCCGGCTACCGCACCGGACATCGCAACTACGGTGCCAGCACGTCCAGTTCGGCCATCGCGCCGGCGGTGATTTCCCGCGTCAGCGCTTCCGCCCGTTCCGCGTCGCCGGTGCGTACGGCCTCCGCCACCTGGACGTGGAGGGTGACCGCGGCGGGGTCGGGGTCGGTGAACATCACGTGGTGCTGGGTGCGGCCGGTCAGCACGGCGGCGACCACGTCGCCGAGGCGGGCGAACATCTCGTTGCCGGAGGCGGTCAGCACGATCCGGTGGAAGGCGACGTCGTGGACGAGGTAGGCGTCGAGCTGCTGGCCGCGTGAGGTGGCGACCATGCCCATCGCGTGCTCGGTGAGCGCGGCGCACTGCTCGGGGGTGGCGTGCCGGGCGGCGAGGCCCGCGGCGACCGGTTCGACGGCCGAGCGCAGCACGGTCAGCGAGCGCAGCTGCCGGGGGCGGTCCCGGCCGGCGAGCCGCCAGCCGATCACCCGGGGGTCGTAGACGTTCCACTCCTCGGTGGGGCGGACGGTCACCCCGACCCGGCGGCGGGAGGCGACCAGGCACATGGATTCCAGGACCCGGATCGCCTCGCGGATGACCGTGCGTGAGACGTCGAAGCGCTGCTCCAGCTCGTCCGTGCGCAGGATCGTGCCCGGAGGGTAGTCCCCCGCGGTGATCGCGGGTCCGAGGGACTCCAGCACACGGGCGTGCAGCCCCTTCCCCTCGTTTTCCATGGGCCAAGCCTACGTTCCCGCACTCCGGCCAATTAAGTATGACGTTTGCATCACAGGCTCTTGAATACGTCGTACCTAATGGGTTTCAGTGGGGTGCGCACGAGGTCAAGGAAGACAGCGAGGTACCACGGGATGAGCACCCCCGACGTCATCGTCGTGATGGGCGTGGCCGGCACCGGCAAGACCACGATCGGCCCGCTGGTGGCCGCCGAGCTGGGCGTTCCGTACGCCGAGGGGGACGACTTCCATCCGCCGGCCAACATCGCCAAGATGTCGGCCGGGGTCCCGCTGGACGACGCGGACCGCGGGCCGTGGCTGGACGCCATCGGCGCCTGGGCCCACGGGCGGTCCGGGCGCGGCGGTGTCGTCAGCAGCTCCGCGCTCAAGCGCTCCTACCGGGACCGTCTGCGGGCCGCGGCGCCCGGCGCCGTCTTCCTGCACCTGACCGGTGACCGCGCGCTGATCGAGGCGCGGATGGCCGAGCGCAAGGGCCACTTCATGCCGACCGCGCTGCTGGACTCCCAGTTCGCCACGCTCGAACCCCTCGGGGACGACGAGGCCGGCGTCGCGGTGGACGTCTCCGGCACCCCCCGGGAGATCGCCGCGCGCGCGGTGGCCGCACTCCGTGCGAGGACCGCCCCCACCGGATGACCCGGGGCCGCGCGCCCCGGAACGCACCACCCCCTCTTCCCCCTCCCCTCCAAGCAAGGGAATCGCCGTGACACATCTCAGCGTCGAGATGCTCGCAGCGGATGCGACCGAGCCGATCACCTCGGCCGGTCACGCCCAGCTGGGCATCGCCGTCCTGGCCGGCATAGCCGTCATCGTCCTGCTCATCACCAAGTTCAAGCTGCACGCCTTCCTGTCGCTGATCATCGGCTCGCTGGTGCTCGGCGCGGTGGCCGGTGCGCCGCTCGACAAGGCCATCACCAGCTTCTCGACGGGCCTGGGCACGACGGTCGCGGGCACGGGCGTGCTGATCGCGCTCGGTGCGATCCTCGGCAAGCTGCTCGCCGACTCCGGCGGCGCGGACCAGATCGTCGACACGATCCTGGCGAAGGCGAGCCGCCGGACCATGCCCTGGGCGATGGTGCTGATCGCCGGGATCGTCGGGCTGCCGATCTTCTTCGAGGTCGGGATCGTGCTGCTGATCCCGGTGGTGCTGCTGGTCGCCAAGCGCGGCAACTTCTCGCTGATGCGGATCGGCATCCCGGCGCTGGCCGGCCTGTCCGTCATGCACGGGCTGATCCCGCCGCACCCGGGGCCGCTGGTGGCGATCGACGCGGTCGGCGCGAACCTCGGGGTGACCCTCGCGCTCGGTGTGGTCGTCGCGATCCCGACGGCGATCATCGCCGGCCCGCTCTTCTCCCGCTACGCGGCCCGGTGGGTGGACATCCGCCCGCCGGAGAAGATGGTGCCGGAGCGCGCCTCGGACGACCTGGAGAAGCGGCCCGGCTTCGGGATCACCGTGGCCACCGTGCTGCTGCCGGTCGTGATGATGCTGGCCAAGGCGCTGGTGGACGTCGTGATCGACGATCCCGCGGCCGGCGCGCAGCGGGTCTTCGACGTCGTCGGCTCGCCGCTGATCGCGCTGCTGACCGCCGTCGTCGTCGCGATGTTCACGCTCGGCCGGGCGGCCGGCTTCACCCGCGGCCGGATCGCCGTCACCGTCGAGAAGTCGCTCGCCCCGATCGCCGGGGTGCTGCTGATCGTCGGCGCGGGCGGCGGCTTCAAGCAGACGCTGGTGGACGCCGGCGTCGGCCAGATGATCCTGGACGTCTCCAAGGGCTGGCATCTGTCCACCCTGCTGCTGGCCTGGCTGATCGCGGTCACCATCCGGCTCGCGACCGGCTCCGCGACGGTGGCCACCATCTCCGCCGCCGGGCTCGTCGCCCCGCTGGCCGCAGACATGAGCACCACGCACGGCGCGCTGCTGGTGCTGGCCATCGGCTGTGGCTCGCTGTTCTTCAGCCATGTCAACGACGCCGGGTTCTGGCTGGTCAAGGAGTACTTCGGGATGAGCGTCGGCCAGACGCTGAAGACCTGGTCGGTGATGGAGACGCTGATCTCGGTCGTCGGCATCATCTGCGTGCTGCTGCTCTCCCTGGTCCTCTGACGGACCGTCAGCGACCTTCCGGGCGGCACCGGCCGCCCCGGGCGCCGCACCCCCCTCAGGCGCCCGTTCCCGGCACGAGGCCGTACCCGCGGAATCCCGCGGGTGCGGCCTCGTGCGCATCGGATCAGCGGGTCTGCGCGGCCGGTTCACCGAGGTAGGTGGCCAGGGCGGCGCGGACCTGCTCGGTGGCGTCCTCGGCCGGTGCGGCGAGCGCGAGGTAGCCGTCGGGGCGGATGAGCAGGGCGGCGGGGCCGGCGCCGTAGGCGTCGCGGACGTGGCTGTCGGTGTCGATCAGGTCGGGCGCCGGGCCGCCGACGCGGACGACCCGCAGCAGCGCCGGGTCGGCGGGCAGCGCGGCCTCGTCCACCGCGGCACCGCCGAGGGCGAGCAGGGTGAAGTGCGGGCCCCGGTACGAGTCGAAGAGCCGGACCGGCTTGCCGTCGGGGGTGTGGCAGGGCGCGTCGGGCGCCCGGTCGCCGGCCCGCAGCGCGCCCTCGGGCAGGTCCGTCCGCAGCTCCCGGGTCAGCGGGCTGTCGGGGTAGCCGATGTCGAGCTGGTGCAGATCCCGGCCGCGGCGCAGGGAGCGGTTGGTGTGCAGCCGGGTGCTGGTCTCCAGGATGCGGGCGGCGATCGGGCGGCGCTCGGCCTCGTAGGTGTCGAGCAGGGCGTCGGGCGCGCCGTGCCGCAGCACCTGGCCGAGCTTCCAGCCGAGGTTGTAGGCGTCCTGGACGCTGGTGTTCAGGCCCTGGCCGCCGGCCGGGGAGTGGACGTGCGCGGCGTCGCCGGCCAGGAAGACCCGTCCGGTGCGGAAGGTGTCGGCCATGCCGGCGCGGGGCCGGTAGACCGAGGACCACAGGACCTCGCCGAGCTGCTCGGCGGACAGGTGGGTGTGCCGGGCGAGCGCGGCGCGGACCACCTCGGGCGTCGCGTCCGGTACGTCGGTGAACGCGACGACGAAGGTCTGGAAGTAGTCGGTGCCGGCGAGCGGGAGGGCCATCACGAAGCCGCCGTTCGGCAGCATCCAGCGGTGCCAGTGGTCGCGGTCGAGGCCCTCGATCCGGAGGTCCGCGAGCAGCGCGGCGCCCTCCGGCAGCGACGGGCCGCTCATCTTGGTGCCCAGGGCGCGGCGCACGGTGCTGCGCCCGCCGTCGGCGGCGACGAGGTAGCCGGCGCGAACGGTGTGCAGCGTGCCGCCGGGGAGCCGGAGCCGGGCGGTCACACCGTCCGCGTCCTGGCCGAACTCGGTGAGTTCGGTGCCGAGCAGCACGCTGCCGCCGAGCTGGCAGAGCCGCTCGTGCAGCAGCTGCACGGTGCGGAACTGCGGCACCATCAGGGTGTCCGACCAGGGCGCGGCGGGCGTCGGGTCGACCCGCTCGACCATGGTGTGGGTCTCGGTGATCCGCCCGTCCTTCCAGAGGGCCACCTGCGGGTAGGGCTCGCCGACCGCCCGTATGGCGTCCAGCAGGCCGAGGTCGTCGTAGACCTCCTGGGTGCGCGGCTGGAGTCCGGTGCCGCGGGCGCCGGGGGAGAGGCGGTCCTGCCGCTCGACGAGCAGGGCGCGCACGCCGCGCCGGGCGAGGTCGATGCCGAGGGCGAGGCCGGTCGGGCCCGCGCCGGCGATCAGTACGTCGACATCCGTGGGGAGAGAGCCGGTAACGCCGTCCCGCACATCCATGCCGTCCTTAACGCTGTTAAGTTCCATGGTTCAGAGAATGGCCTTAACGGTGTTAAGTTGTCAACATGGTTGCGCGCATCGATCGGAAACAGGTGGTGGACACCGCCCTGCGGCTGCTGAACGAGGTGGGTCTCGACGGGCTCGCCCTGCGCCGCATCGCCAAGGAGCTCAACGTCCAGGCCCCCGCGCTGTACTGGCACTTCAAGAACAAGCAGGAACTGCTGGACGAGATGGCCACCGAGATCTTCCGGCGGATGACGGAAACCCTGGTGCGCCCGGACTCGGTGACCCTCGGCGACACCTGGCAGGACGTCCTGTGCACCAGCTGCCGGACGCTGCGCACCGCGCTGCTCGGCTACCGCGACGGCGGCAAGGTCTTCAGCGGCACACGGATGACGGACGAGAGTTACGCGGCGCCGCTCGACCACCTGCTGAACCGGTTCGTCGCGGACGGATTCACGCTCGGCGAGGCGGCGCGGGCGTGGTGGACCGCGTACAACTTCACCATCGGCCAGGTGATCGAGGAGCAGTCCGTCCACCCGGACCCGGGCGCGCCCGGGTTCCGCGACCCGGCCTACGACCTGGAGGGCCGCGAGCAGCGGCTCGGCGAACGCTATCCGCTCGCGGCGCTGGCGGGCCGGGAGATGTTCGGCGACCTCGGGCGGAACTTCGAGGCCGGGCTGCGGACCCTCGTCGCCGGGATCGAGGCCACCGGGTCCGGCGCCGCGCCGCGCGGCGGCCGCGAGCGCGACTGAGGGCCGGTCAATCCGGGCCGTAGGACGGTGAGTTGGCGGGCGTGGCGGCGAAAATCCTTTGCCGCCCGCGATCACCCCGTCGTACGGTCCGCGCATGCTGCCGCGTGTGGAGACCGACGACGAGTGGGACGCGGTCGTCCCGGACGAAGCGGTGATGCGGCCGGGCGCCGCCGCACTGTGCGAACGGCTGGGCCTCGGCGCCGTCGCCCTCACCCGCTACCCGGCCGGCTCCCGGCCCGTCTACGCCGTCGGCACCCGCTACGTCCTCAAACTCTTCCCCGCCGCCGGCGCCGAGGACGGCATCGCCGAGGCCCGGGTGCTGGCCCACCTCCAGGGCCGGCTGCCCGTCCCCACCCCGTACGTGCACGACGCAGGGGAGTACGGGAACGGCTGGCGCTACGTCCTGATGTCGCAGCTGCGCGGCACCGACCTGGCCCTGGCCTGGCCCCGCGTCCCGCGCGCCGACCAGGAGCGGATCGCCACCGAAGCCGGCGAGGTGCTGGCCGCCCTGCACGCCCTGGACCCGGCCCCGCTCGCCGACGTCCTGGGCCCCGGTGACTGGGGCGGCTTCCTCGGCCGGCAGCGCGGGACGGCCGTCGGCCGGCAGCGGGCCCACCGGCTCCCCGAGCCCTGGCTGGAGCAGATCCCCGACTTCCTGGCGTCCGTGCCGCTGCCCGCCCGGCCGCCCGGCGTCCTGCTGCACACCGAGTTCATGCGCCAGCACCTGACCGTCGACCCGTCGGACGACTGGCGGCTGACCGGGCTCCTCGACTTCGAACCCGCCATGATCGGCCCGCGCGCCTACGACTTCGTCGCCGTCGGCCTCTTCGTCTCCCGCGGCGACCCCCGGCTGCTGTCCCGCGTCCTCGCCGCCTACGGCGAGACCTTCGCACCGCGGGAACTGCTCGCCCTCACGCTGCTGCACAGGTGCAGCAACCTGCCGTGGTACCTCCGCGAGCTGCCCGCCCCACCCGAACCGACCCTGGAGTCACTCGCGGAGACCTGGTTCGGGGTGGGATGAGCCCGCAGCGACCGGCGCCCGCGCGGGCCGCGGGTCGATCGCCTGCCTCAGCCTCGGTGTCACCGGCCGCTCCACGAAGCGGTGCAGCAGCCACGCCAGCAGCAGCATCAGGCCCACGGTCAGCGGCAGCGTCGCGTACGAGGGCAGGCCGATGCCGTGGTGCAGGGCGCGGACGACGACCCAGCCCAGGTGCTCGTGGACGAGGTAGAAGGGGTACGTCAGGGCCCCGGCGACGGTCAGCCAGCGCCAGTTCGCCCACCGCAGCTTGCCCAGCGCGACCGCCGCGACCAGTGCGAAGCCGACCGTGACGACGGCGATGATGCCGGCCGTCGAGCGGTAGGAGAAGGCGGTGGCCGAGGGCGCGTGCCACAGTCCGGCGACCGCGTAGTGCTGCCCGATCAGCCAGCTGACCAGCACTATCACCCAGGCGATCGGATCGCGGGCGCCGTAGCGGTGCAGCAGGTACAGCCCGATGCCGCCGATGAAGAACGGGGCGTACTCCGGCATCAGCACGGTGTCGAGGAACGGCTCGTGCGCCGCCTGCGCGAGCGCGGCGGCCAGCGTCCAGCCCGCGCAGAACAGCACGACCCGGCCGCGGGTGGCGCCCGGCAGGACGACGCACAGCGCGAACAGCGCGTAGAACCGCATCTCGGCCCAGAGGGTCCAGCAGACACCGAGCACGCGGTGCACGCCGAGCGGCTGCTGAAGCATGGTGAGGTTCGTCAGCACCTCGCTGGGCGGCAGCGCCTTGTAGGCGACCCAGGGGAGCGCGAAGACCGCGGTGATCAGCAGGATCGCGGCCCAGTACGCCGGATAGAGGCGGGAGACGCGGCTGGCGACGAAGGCCCGCAGCGTCCGGCCCCAGCCGCTGAGGCAGATGACGAAACCGCTGATCACGAAGAAGATCTGGACGCCCAGGCAGCCGTAGGCGAACAGCGGGGCCGCCGTGGGGAACTGGTGGGCCGGGGAGTCGCCCCAGGCCCGGGCTATCTCGCCGCCGCGCCCCCCGTAGTGGTACGCGGCGACCATCAGGGCGGCGAGCAGCCGCAGCCCGTCGAGGGCGCGCAGCCGGGAGGACGCTCCACGGCTGCGCCCCACTATGACGGGCCCGCGGGCCGGGGGGACGCGATCCGGCGCGACGGAGGGCGCGCCGGTCGTCAGCGGCGAGGCGGTCATCCGAACACGGCCCGCTTCTTCAGCCGCCGCTGCACCGCCCGCGCCTGGCGCGCGACCCGGCGGACCGTGGCGTTGCGCGGGATGAACGACAGCTGGGACGGGATCGCGCCGGGCAGCGCCAGCGCGGTCAGCCGGCGGCGCTTGAAGTAGCGCCAGGTGTACGTGTCGAGGTGCGCCGCCAGATAGCGCTCGGCGGCCGGGCGGAGCTGCGGGCAGATCTGGTGCTGCATCGCGTAGCCCACCGCCGCGACCAGGCCCTCGACGCTCTCCGGGGAGGCGAGGGCACGCGGCTGCCCGGTGGTGTCGCCCAGGTCGGGGACCAGCGCGTCCACGAGCGTGACCGGGATGCGGTTGCTGTTCTGATACGGCGTCAGGCGCTCCAGCAGCAGCCCGGTGCCGGTGCGGGCGGTCGGCAGGCCGTAGAAGGTGGACGCGGTCAGCAGTGCGGTGGAGAAGCAGCCGACGACCAGCGCGGGCCGCATCCGCTGATAGAGCACCTCGGCGAGCACCGGGGTGTCCAGCACGGTCAGTGCGAGGTCCAGCTTCTCGGCCTCCCGCTCCAGCAGCCGCGACCAGCGGGCCGGCGCGGACGGATGCGGCTTGAAGACGATCTCGCGGTGGCCGCGCTCGACGGCGCCGCGCACCATCCGCACATGCAGCTCCTCTTCCTCCTCGGGGGTGAGGATGCCGAGCGCGGAGAGGTACTGGCCGAGCAGCAGCGCGCCGCCCTCGGGGACGTCCAACGGGCCGCTCACGTCCGCGAGTTCGGCGAGCACCGCGGTGAAGGCGTCGGTCGGCACCGTCTGCGTCGCGACGTCGAACTCGGTGAGCAGCAGCGGCTCCAGGCCCGGGACCAGGTCCAGGTGCAGCAGCCGGTTGATGCGGGTGCCGATGAGCGGGTCGAGCTTGTTGCGGGTGGGGCCGTAGCTCATCAGGCCGTCGGCGTAGACGTCGATCGGCGCGTCGGGGAAGAGCTGGGCGATCGCCAGGGCCGGGTTGACCTGGATGGACTCCAGGACCAGTTCGACGTGGTCGTCGCCCAGGCCCCACAGCAGCCGCAGGTGCCGCTCCCACAGCGGGGCGTCGCCCGAGCGCGGTGACCAGCCGCCGGGGTGGAACGGGCTGATCGTCTCGTTCCAGGACAGCACCCGGTCGAAGCGGCCGCGCAGCCGGTCGAAGCCGGGCATGGTGTCCAGCGACGCGGTGGTCTCCGGGGTCGTGGCGTTGTTGCTGAGCAGCAGCAGCCGGCGGTCAGCCGGTGCGAAGCAGTCGGCGTCCAGCGCGGCGGCGAGCGTCGCCGCGCCGTAGAGCGTGGACGCCACGAAGATCTGGGTACGCGGGCGGGTGGGCATCAGGCGGCGACCTCCGCCGGGGACGGGCGGCGGCGCAGTCGCCGCAGCCGGGACGCGCGCTGCACATCCATCGAATCGAGGGCTTCCTTCAGTACGTCCTGCGGCATGCGTTTCATGGCCCCCGCACTCATCGCGCGCAATTTACGGGCGACCTGCGGTTCGAAGCGTTCGATCGAACTCAGGTGGTGGGAAATGATCGCGCAATAGGTGCGCACCGCCTTGGGCAGCAACAATGCCGCATCCTGGTCCTGTGCGGTTTCCTCGATCACCTGATCGAAGGCGCGAATGAAATCCAATTGCCGGACATCGCCGATCTGCGTCAGCGACGACGCCACTCCGCGCCGGTAGAAAACACCGAGCAGCCCGACCACCGCCATGGACCGCGCCTCGCGGTGCAGCCGCCAGATCCACGGCCGGTCCTCCGCGGTGCGCAGCCCGTCCTTGAAGCGCAGCACCCCGTCGTCCAGCAGCCGGCGGTGGTACATGCCCGCCCAGGCGTAGGCGTAGTCGACGGAGGTGGAGCGGTCGGCGGGCAGGATGACCTCGCGCGGGTTCAGCACCACCCCGCGGCGGCCGTGCGGCACCCGGTGCACGGTGCGCGCCCGTGCGGTGCACTGCACATGATCGGTGCGCACGAAGTCGCACCCCAACTCCTCGATGGAGGACAGCAGTTCGCGGTAGTAGCCGGGGGCGAGCCAGTCGTCGCCGTCCAGGAAGGTGAGGTACTCGCCGCGGGCCGCGTCCAGGCCGGTGTTGCGCGCGGTGGCCAGACCGCCGTTCTTTTCGTGCCGCAGCACTCTGGCGCCCGGCAGCTCGCGTTCGGCCCGCGCGAGGATCTCCGGGGTCTCGTCGCGCGAACAGTCGTCGACGAGCAGGAATTCAAAGTCCTCGCGGGCGTTTGCCGCCAGGCTTTTCAGGGTGTCGGGCGCGTATGTCTGCACGTTGTAGAACGGCACGATGACGGAGAGCTTAACCACCCGGGTGACGTTAGGGGCGGAGCCGGCATTCGTCTTTACGCGATGCGGGCGCCGAGGTGAACGAAGAATGGCGGGATGGTTAACCAGGCCGGTTATCGGGCCGGTTCGCCATTCGTCGACCCGCTGTTAACCCTTTGTTGCGGCCCAGTTGGCCCGCCAAACGGAATGCCTTCCTAGCGTCTTCGACGTGCCATCACGTACCACTTCCTCGCCGCGGGTCGCCGTACTCGCCGACTCGGATACCCGGTGGAAATGGGGCGCTTTGACAGCGTACCGAATCCAACCGGACATCCGCCTCGACGGGTATCTGCTCCGCGGCCGCGCCACGCCCACGGTCCGCCAGCTCGACGAGGTCGGCGCCCGTGCGGACGCGCTGCGCGAAATCAGGGGCGTCGACTTCGTCCGGTCGATCGACCGCACGCGGTACGACGTCGTCGTGCTGGCCTGTGTCGGCGGCGCGGTGCAGGCGATGCTGCACGGCCTCGCCCACGCCTGGAGCACCGGGGCCGCCGCGGGCGGCCGCCGCCCCGTCGTCGTCACCGGCTACGTCGGCGTGGTCTACGAGAAGCTCGCCGACGGGCTGCTGCTGCGGCACGGCGCCGACGTCGTCCTCGCCAACTCCCGGCACGACGCGGACCGCTTCCGCGCCGTCTACCGGGGCGTCGGCGCCGACGGCGACAGCGTCGTCGAATGCGCCCTGCCGTTCCTCGGCGGCGCCCCGTACCAGGGCGGGAACGACCCCTGCACCGTGGTGTTCGCCGCCCAGCCCTCCGTCCCGGAGAGCCGCGCGGACCGGATGTACCTGCTCCGGCGCGCGGTCGAGCACGCCCGCAAGCACCCCGACCGCGAGGTGCTGATCAAGCTCCGCAGCAAGCCGGGCGAGCACACCACGCACATCGAGGAACTGCCCTACCAGAAGCTCGCCACCAAGATCCCCGGCGGACTGCCCGCCAACTGCCGTGCCGTGTACGGCAACATGGGCGAGGTCCTGGACCGCACCGACCTGCTGGTGACGGTCAGCTCGACCGCCGCCCTGGAGTCGCTGCACCGCGGCATCCCCACCGCCGTCCTCACCGACCTCGGCGTCCGCGAAACCCTGGGCAACCACCACTTCCTCGGCTCCGGCTGCCTGGCCTCCTGGGACGAGCTGGACGCCGGACACCGCCCGGACCCCGACCCGGACTGGCTCGCCCGGCAGGGCGTCGCCGCCGAAGGGGACTACGAGCGGGCCTTCGACGCGGCCCGCGACCGGGTCACCGCGCTGCGCGAGGCCCCGGCCCTGCCGCCGCTCACCCCCTACTACACACCCCGCACCGCCCCCGGCTACCTCCCCGGCATCCTCGCCCGGCACGGCCTGGACCCGCAGGGCGAGCCGCTGCCCGGCCACGCCGACGCCCCCGAGGAGACCGGCGGACTGCGCCGGATCGCCCGGGAGACCGTCCGCGAGGCCGCCCGCGGCGCCTACCGGCACGGCGTCCAGCGCGTCGCCCCCGCCATCCGCCGCTGGGGCCAGCTGTGACCCCGCCCGTTCCCGCTGCCCCCGGCCCGACGAAGGAGCCCGCTATGCCACCCACCGTTGTGGCCGTCATCCCCGCCCGCGGCGGATCCAAGGGCGTGCCCGCCAAGAACCTCGCCGCCGTCGGGGGCGTACCCCTGGTGGCCCGCGCGGTCCGTGAGTGCCGCGCCGCCCGCCTCGTCACCGACGTGGTGGTCTCCACCGACGACGCCGGGATCGCGGCCGCCGCCCGCGGCGCCGGAGCCGTCGTGGTCCGCCGCCCCGGTGACATCGCCGGCGACACCGCCACCAGCGAGGCCGCCGTCCTGCACGCCATGGACGCCTACGAGGCCCAGCAGGGCACCCCCGTCGACGCGGTGCTGCTGGTCCAGTGCACCAGCCCGTTCCTCACCTCCGAGGACATCGACGGGGTGGCCGCCGCGGTCGTCGAGGACGGCGCCGACAGCGCGCTGACCGTGGCCCCCTTCCACGGCTTCGTCTGGCGAGACGCCGACACGGCCGTCACCGACACGGCCACCGCCGCGGACGACGGCGGCTACGGCGTCAACCACGACAAGTCCTTCCGGCCGCGCCGCCAGGACCGCCCCCAGGACCTGCTGGAGACCGGCGCCGCCTACGCCATGGACGCGGCCGGCTTCCGCACCAACGGCCACCGCTTCTTCGGCCGCACCGAACTCGTCCGCACCGACCCGGCCCGGGTGCTGGAGATCGACGACCCGCACGATCTCGCCCGCGCCCGTGCCCTCGCGCCGCTGCTGGACGCCACCCGCCCCGGCGCGCTGCCCACCCGCGACGACATCGACGCGGTGGTGCTCGACTTCGACGGCACCCAGACCGACGACCGGGTGCTGGTCGACTCCGACGGACGGGAGATCGTCGCGGTGCACCGCGGCGACGGCCTCGGCATCGCCGCGCTGCGCAAGGCGGAGCTGAAGCTGCTGATCCTCTCCACGGAGACCAACCCGGTCGTCGCCGCACGGGCCCGCAAGCTGCGGGTGCCCGTCCTGCACGGCATCGACCGCAAGGACCTCGCCCTCAAGCAGTGGTGCGAGGAAGCGGGCATCGCGCCCGAGCGCGTGCTCTACGTCGGCAACGACGTCAACGACCTGCCGTGCTTCGACCTCGTCGGCTGGCCCGTGGCGGTCGCCGGGGCGCACGACGTGGTGCGCGGCGCGGCCCGCGCGGTCACCGCGACACCCGGAGGCAGCGGCGCGATCCGCGAGATCGCGGCCTGGCTCCTGGGCCCGTCCCTGTAACCCCCACCCGCCCGTCCCTGTAACGCCCACCCCGAATCCCCCCCGCACACCCCTTGTCAACACGAAGGAACCTCCCCATGAGCAGCAACTTCCGTCTCCGCAAGCTCGGCGACCGCGAGGCCGGCCCCGGCCGCCCCGTCTACGTCACCGGTGAGATCGGCATCAACCACAACGGTGACCTGGAGAACGCCTTCGCGCTGATCGACGCCGCCGCCGACGCCGGCTGCGACGCGGTGAAGTTCCAGAAGCGGACCCCGGAGATCTGCACCCCGCGCGACCAGTGGGACATCGAGCGCGACACCCCCTGGGGCCGGATGACCTACATCGACTACCGCCACCGCGTGGAGTTCGACGAGGACGGCTACCGCGCCATCGACGAGTACTGCAAGAAGCGCGGCATCGCGTGGTTCGCCTCCCCCTGGGACGTCGAGTCCGTCGCCTTCCTGGAGAAGTTCGACGTGCCCTGCTACAAGGTCGCCTCCGCCTCGCTCACCGACGACGAGCTGCTGCGTGCGATGCGCGCCACCGGCCGCACCGTCATCCTCTCCACCGGCATGTCGACGCCGAAGCAGATCCGCCACGCGGTCGAGGTCCTGGGCAGCGAGAACATCCTGCTGTGCCACGCGACCAGCACCTACCCGGCCAAGGCCGAGGAGCTCAACCTGCGCATGATCAACACCCTGCAGGACGAGTACCCGAACGTCCCGATCGGCTACAGCGGCCACGAGACCGGCCTGCAGACCACCCTCGCCGCGGTCGCCCTCGGCGCCACCTTCATCGAGCGCCACATCACCCTCGACCGCGCCATGTGGGGCTCCGACCAGGCCGCCTCCGTCGAGCCCGGCGGCCTGTCCCGCCTGGTCCGCGACATCCGCACCATCGAGGAGTCCCTCGGTGACGGCGTCAAGAAGGTCTACGAGTCCGAGCTCGGCCCGATGAAGAAGCTCCGCCGGGTCGCCGGTGTGGTCGCCGAGGCCGAGGCCACGGGCGCCGAGCCGGCCACCGTCTGAGACCGGCCCACGAGCCGACGGGAGCCAAGGTGAGCTCACCCGAGGGGACCCGCGCCGAGCCCGTCACGCCCGGCGCCGGGGTCCCGCCCCAGGAGACGACGGGTACTCCCGCCCGTCGTCTCCTGGGGGTGCCGCGGCAGCGCAACCGCACCGCACCCGCCGGGGGCCGGCCCGCCGCCCCGGGCACCGGCACCCTCGCCTTCGTCGAGAGCCCGGTGCAGCTGCTGAACGTCCTGGAATGGGCGCACTCGGCGGACCTGGGCCACGGCCCCGAGTCCGCCGGCCGCGGCGAACCGGCACCCAGCTCGCTCACCGTCGTCGTGCTCTCCCCGCACGACCCGATGACCCGCGGCCAGTTGCGCCGGATGGCGGAACTCGCCCGCGACGAGGGCCACACGGTGCGCTGGGAGGAGGCCCGGGGCGGCCCGACCGCCCCGATGCGCACCGTCGGCGGCCTCACCCCGCTGCTGCGCCGGGCCCGCCGGATCGTCATCGGCGACCCGTTCTCCCGCTACGTCCAGCTGCTGCTGACCCTCACCCGGGCGCGCGACCTGGTCGTGGTCGACGACGGCACCGCCACCATGGAGTTCATCTCCCAACTCGCCCGCGGGGAGCGGCTGGTGCGCTGGCACCGGCACGGCAGCGGGCGCGGCGCCCGGGACCTGGTCTTCGCACCGTTCTCGGCCACCGCCCGCCGCCGGCTCACCCCCGCGCCCGAAGGCGGCCGGCGCACCGTCGGGCTGTTCAGCTCGATGCCCGTCGACGCCCCGCCGGGCGTACGGGTCACCACCAACGACTTCGCGTGGACCCGGACCCGCTTCGGTCCGCCCCGCGTGATGGGCGCCGCCGACATCGTCGGCACCTCGCTGGTCGAGACCGGCGTGGTGGACCCCGACCGCTACCTGGACGCGGTCCTCGCCCTGGCCCGTACGCACGGCGCCACCCGCTACTTCGCGCACCGCCGGGAGAGCACCGAGAAGCTGCACCGGCTCGCCGCGGAGACCGGCCTGGAGATCGTCCGGCCCGACCTGCCGCTCGAACTGATCGCCCGGCGCGGCCCGATCGGCCGGCTGATCGTCAGCTTCCCCTCCACCGTCGTGCACACCCTGCCGCTCGCCCTGCTGGGTACAGGGGTGAGGGTCGCGGTCTGTGACATCGATCCGCAGTGGCTGACGGCCCATGCCTCCCCGCGCGCCCAGGGCTTCCTCGACGGGGTCACCGGCACCGCCCGTGACGTGCAACGACTGCCGTTCACCCAGCGGATGGCGGCCGGTTGACCGCTGCGCAAAGCTCTACTTCATACCCCTCCCATAAACCGTCCATGCGCCGAGCGGCCTAGATGTTCTTCCCCTAACGGGCTGAACTTTTGTTGATCGAGGGACAGTTGCCCCTTCGGTGGCCGTAACCTTCAACAGGTGAACCAACTGATGTCCCGCGATACCGGCGCCGCTCGCACCCCCGCCGGGGACCAGCTCCCCGGCACGCTCCCCGAGGCGCTGCGCGCCGAACTCAGCCTCTTCCGGCGCGACTTGCACATGCACCCCGAGCTGGGCAACCAGGAGTTCCGGACCACCGCGGCGCTCAAGGAACGGCTGGAGCAGGCGGGTCTGCACCCGCGCGTACTGTCCACCGGCACGGGCCTGATGTGCGACATCGGTACGGACGACGCGGCGACCGGCGGCCCGGGCGTCGCCCTCGACCCCACCCGCCCGCTGCTGGCGCTGCGCGCGGACATCGACGGCCTGCCCATCCCGGACACCAAGACCGTCCCCTACCGCTCCCAGGTCCCCGGCCGCGCCCACGCCTGCGGCCACGACGTGCACACCACCGTCGTCCTCGGCGCCGGCCTGGTCCTCGCCGAGCTGGCCCGCGCCGGCGCCCTGCCCGGCCCGGTGCGGCTGCTCTTCCAGCCCGCCGAGGAGGTCCTGCCCGGCGGCGCCGCCGACGCGATCGAGTCGGGCGTCCTGGAGGGCGTCGGCCGGATCCTCGCGGTGCACTGCGACCCGCGGGTCGACGCCGGCCGGATCGGGCTGCGTACCGGAGCGATCACCTCCGCCTGCGACCGGCTGGAGGTCGGCCTGGACGGGGCCGGCGGCCACACCGCGCGCCCGCACCTGACCACCGACATGGTCACCGCCGCCTCCCGGGTCGCCCTGGACGTCCCGGCGCTGCTGTCCCGCCGGGTCGACGCCCGGGCCGGCCTCGCCGTCACCTGGGGCCGGCTGGAGACCGGCCACGCCTGCAACGTCATCCCGCAGCACGCCGAGCTGTCCGGCACCGTCCGCTGCCTCGACATCGCCGCCTGGCGCCAGGCCCCCGACCTGGTGCACGCCGCGATCGACGAGATCGCCACCCTGCACGGCGCCAAGTCGCAGATCAACTACGTCCGCGGGGTGCCCCCGGTGGTCAACGAGGCGGGCTCGGTCCAGCTCCTGCACTCCGCGATGGCCGCCCGCCGCGGCGAGGGCGCCGTCGAGAGCACCGAACAGTCCCTCGGCGGCGAGGACTTTTCCTGGTACCTGGAACACGTCCCCGGCGCCATGGCCCGCCTCGGCGTCCACCCGCCCGCCGACCCGGTCCGCCGCGACCTGCACCGCGGCGACTTCGACGTCGACGAGCAGGCGATCAAGGTCGGCGTCGAACTCTTCACCGCGGCGGCGCTGCTCTCCGGAGACCTTCTCCCGTAGGGGCACGCGGGGCCCGGGCCCCGCGGGCGGCCCGACCCCGGCGCGCGAGCGCCGGCGAGCTTCCCGGGTGCCGCGATTTCCGGCCACGTACCCGGCTGCCGGCTCACCGCCGGAGCCGCCGGGTGCCGTCTCACCGGCCGCCCGGGCCTCCTCGGTGCGATCTTGAACGTCGCACCGGAGGCCGGGGCGCCGGCCGCATCACGATCAAGGCCCTGAGAGACAAATCGATAACGTCCACACAGTGGAGGGTTTTCCGCCAGGTCTACGCGCGTTAATCTCCGACAAGTCAGCGCCAAAGGTGGCGCTACGAGTCGAAGGGGCCCTCGTGCACCGGGTATCCAAGATCGTTGCCGCGGGCATTGCCACCGCGGCCCTCACACTCTCCCTGAGCGCCTGTGGCGAGTCGTCCACCGAGTCCGGCGGCAAGGACAAGGGCGTCGGCCTCGCCTTTGACGTCGGCGGCCGGGACGACCACTCGTTCAACGAGGCGGCGGCTCGTGGCGTGGACAAGGCCCAGAAGGACTTCGGTGTGAAGTCCAAGATGATGACCGCCAAGAACGGCGAGACCGAGGCGGACCGCGAGCAGCGCCTGTCCTCGCTGGCCGAGGCGGGATACAACCCCGTCATCGGTGTCGGCTTCAACTACGGCAAGTCCGTCAACAAGGTCGCCAAGCAGTTCCCGAAGACCACCTTCGGCGTCGTTGACTCCCCCTCCCAGGCCAAGAACGTCTACGGCATGGTCTTCGCCGAGAACGAGGCTTCCTACCTCGCCGGTGTCGCCGCCACGCTGAAGAGCAAGACCCACAAGGTCGGCTTCATCGGCGGTGTGAACAACGCGCTGATCCAGAAGTTCCAGGCCGGCTTCGAGCAGGGCGTCAAGGACACCGACCCGAAGACGAAGGTCACCTCCGAGTACCTCTACGCCAACGACGACAAGGGCTTCAACGACCCGGCCGCCGCGAAGGGCAAGGCCAAGGGCATGCTCGACGCCGGCATCGACGTGATCTACACCGCGGCCGGCCAGTCCGGCAACGGCTCGATCGAGACCGTCGCCGGCAAGAAGGGCACCTGGGCGATCGGCGTCGACTCCGACCAGTACCTGCAGCCGGGCCTGGCCCAGTACAAGAACTCGATCCTCACGTCGGTCATGAAGAACGTCGACGTGGCGGTGTACGACCTGGTCAAGAGCGTGCACGACAAGAAGCCGCTGACCGGCAACAAGAGCTACACGCTCAAGGACGACGGTGTGCGGCTGTCCACGTCGGGCGGCTTCATCAAGGACATCCAGGCCAAGATCGACGCGGCCAAGAAGAAGATCGCGTCGGGCCAGGTGAAGGTCAGCGACACCCCCGCCAAGCAGTAGGGTCTCCCCAGCCCGGCGCGACGGCCACCCGCCGCCGCGCCGGGCCGTTCGCCGGATCGCCCCGGCAGGTTTTCGGCTTTTTTCGGCGTCAACACTACGCGCGTAGCGCGGAGTTGGCGCGATATCTTCACCTCCCCGCTCCTTCGTACCACTCCCTGTCCCCCGAGGAGAGTGCGCCATCAAAGCGTCCAGCAGCCCCCAGGCAGACAGCGCCCCCGCCGCGGCACCGGCGGTGGAACTCCGCGGGATCACCAAGCGGTTCCCGGGAGTCGTCGCCAACCACGACATCGACATCACCATCCACCGCGGCACCGTGCACGCGCTGGTCGGCGAGAACGGCGCGGGCAAGTCCACGCTGATGAAGATCCTCTACGGCATGCAGAAGCCGGACGAGGGCACCATCGGCATCGACGGCGACCAGGTCAGCTTCCACAGCCCGGCCGACGCCATCGCCCGCGGCATCGGCATGGTGCACCAGCACTTCATGCTCGCCGAGAACCTCACCGTCCTGGAGAACGTCGTTCTCGGCGGTGAGAAACTGCACGGCATCGGCGCCAAGGCCCGCGCCGAGATCCTCAAGATCTCCGACCGCTACGGCCTCGGTGTCCGCCCCGACGTCCTCGTCGAGGACCTCGGCGTCGCCGACCGCCAGCGCGTGGAGATCCTCAAGGTCCTCTACCGCGGCGCCCGCACGCTCATCCTCGACGAGCCGACCGCGGTGCTGGTCCCGCAGGAGGTCGACGCGCTCTTCGACAACCTGCGCGAACTCAAGGCCGAGGGCCTGACCGTCATCTTCATCTCCCACAAGCTGGGCGAGGTGCTCTCGGTCGCCGACGACATCACCGTCATCCGGCGCGGCACCACCGTGGCCTCCGTCGTTCCCGGCGAGACCACGCCCAAGCAGCTCGCCGAGCTGATGGTCGGCAGCGAGCTGCCGTCGCCGCAGACCCGCGAGTCCACCGTCACGGACGTGGAGATGCTGAAGGTCGAAGGGCTGAGGCTGACCACCGCCGATGCGGAGGGGGTGGAGCGCACCGTCCTGGAGGACGTGTCGCTGACCATCCACAAGGGCGAGGTCCTGGGCATCGCGGGGGTGGAGGGCAACGGCCAGGCCGAACTGGTCGAGGCGATCATGGGGATGCGCGACCCCGACAGCGGCATCATCACGCTGGACGGCACCGACATCAGCCACCTGCCCACCCGCACCCGGCGCGAGGACGGCATCGGCTACATCCCCGAGGACCGCCACCGGCACGGCCTGCTGCTGGAGGCCCCCCTGTGGGAGAACCGCATCCTGGGCCACGTCACCCAGAAGCCCAACGCCAAGGGCCGGCTGCTCGACCTGAAGGCCGCCCGCGCGGACACCGAGCGGATCGTCGCCGAGTACGACGTCCGCACCCCCGGCATCGAGGTCACCGCGGCCTCGCTCTCCGGCGGCAACCAGCAGAAGCTGATCTTCGGCCGTGAGATGAGCCACCACCCCAAACTGCTGATCGCCGCGCACCCCACCCGGGGCGTGGACGTCGGCGCCCAGGCGCAGATCTGGGACCAGATCCGTACCGCCCGCCACGAGGGTCTCGCCGTACTGCTGATCTCCGCCGACCTGGACGAGCTGATCGGCCTGTCCGATTGCCTGCGGGTGATGTACCGCGGCCGGCTCGTCGCGGACGCGGACCCCGCCACCATCACCCCTGAGGAGCTGGGCTCGGCCATGACCGGCGCCGCCAGCGGCCATCTCACGCATTCCGACAACGACTCCGCCGCGGAGCAGGAGCCGCGCTCGTCCCAGGAGGGGGAGTCCGAGTGAAGAAGATCGACAAGAACAAGCTGATCCTGGGCATCGCCGCGCCCGTCCTGGCGATCGTCGCGGCGCTGGCCATCACCTCGGTGATCATCCTGGCCACCGGCAAGGACCCGATCCACGCCTACCTGGTGATGGCCGACTTCGGCTCCAAGAGCGACAGCCAGGTCTGGATCATCAACAAGGCGGTCCCCTACTACCTGTCCGCGCTGGCCGTCGCCATCGGCTTCCGGATGAACCTCTTCAACATCGGCGTCGACGGCCAGTACCGCATCGCGGCGTTCTTCGCCGCGGTGGTCGGCGGTGCGCTGACCCTCCCCGGCTTCCTCCAGATCCCGGTCATCATCATCGTCGCGATGCTGGTCGGCTCGGTCTGGGCAGGCATCGCGGGTCTGCTGAAGACCACCCGCGGCGTCAGCGAGGTGATCACCACGATCATGCTGAACGCCATCGCGGCCGCGGTCATCGGCTACTTCCTCCAGGACGGCCGGCTCGCGGTCAAGGACGGCAACCTCTTCCACACGCCGAACCTCCCGGCCTCCAGCCACTTCTTCACCATCCCCACCCAGCCCGCTCCCCTCGACGGCTTCCTCGTCATCGCCGTGGTCGTCGGCTTCGTGTACTGGTTCGTGCTCAACCGCACCCGCTTCGGCTTCGACCTCCGCACGGTCGGCCAGTCCGAGTCCGCGGCCGAGGCGGGCGGCGTCAGCGTCAAGCGGATGATCGTCACCTCGATGCTGCTGTCCGGCGCCGCGGCGGGCCTGATCGGCATGCCCACGCTGCTCGGCTCCTCGTACAACTACGGCACCGACTTCCCCATCGGCATCGGCTTCACCGGCATCGCCATCGCGCTGCTGGGCCGGAACCACCCGCTCGGGATGGCCGCCGCCGCGCTGCTGTGGGGCTTCCTCGAGCGCACCGGCACCCAGCTCGAATTCGAGGACTACCAGCAGGAGATCGTCGGCGTGATGCAGGGCGTCATCGTGCTGTGCGTCGTCGTCGCCTACGAACTCGTACGGCGCTACGGCCTCAGACTCCAGCAGCGGCAGGTCGGCGCGGAGCTCGCCGCCCAGGCCCGTAAGACCGAGAAGGCGGAGGTGTCCTCGTGAGTACGAACCTCACGGCTCCGGTCGACCAGAGCCCCCACCACCACAAGCCCAAGGCATCCCGGGCCAAGCTCAGCTACCCCAAGGTCCTGCTGATCATCTCGGGCAGCCTGATCCTGCTGTCCCTGCTGCGGGTGATCACCGGCGCCAACAACCTGACCGAATCCGGCCAGTACACCGCCGCGCTCAACGCCGCCGTGCCGATCGGCCTGGCCGGCCTCGGCGGTCTGTGGTCCGAGCGCTCCGGCGTCATCAACATCGGCCTCGAAGGCATGATGATGCTGGGCGCCTTCTCCGCGGGCGCGGTCGGCTGGCAGCACGGCCCCTGGGCCGCGGCGGCGGCCGGAATCGTCGGCGGCGCGCTCGGCGGACTGCTGCACGCCGTCGTCACCGTCACCTTCGGCGTCGACCACATCATCTCCGGCGTCGCCATCAACATCATGGCGCTCGGCCTGACCCAGTTCCTCGCCAAGCTGTGGTTCGGCGCGGACGGCAGCGCGGCGGCGGCCGCCGGCGGCAACGACAAGCAGTCGCCACCGATGCCCGACATGCCGACGTTCACCGTGCCCGGTCTGTCCGACTGGCTCTACTCCGTCGAGCAGCACCACTGGTTCCTGGTCTCCGACGTGGCCGGCATCCTCGGCTCCCTGGTCACCAACGTCTCCTGGCTGACCCTGCTGACCGCCGTCGTCTTCGTGCTCAGCTTCTTCGTCCTGTGGCGTTCCGCCTTCGGCCTGCGGCTGCGCTCCTGCGGCGAGGGCCCGATCGCGGCCGAGTCGCTGGGCGTCAACGTCTACCGCTACAAGTACGCGGCGGTGATCGTCTCCGGCGCGCTGGCCGGCCTCGGCGGCGCGTTCCTCGCGATCTACGTGCACATCTACCAGGACGGCCAGACCGGCGGCCGCGGCTACATCGGCCTCGCCACCATGATCTTCGGCAACTGGCGGCCGGGCGGCGTCGCCATGGGCGCCGGCTTGTTCGGCTTCATGGACGCGCTCCAGCTGCGCGGCGGCGGCCCCACCGTCCACGCGCTGCTGCTCCTGCTCGCCGTGCTGCTGGTCGGCCTGGCGGTGTGGAAGCTGCGCGCCGGGCAGCGCCCCCAGGCCGTGATCAGCCTGGTCGTCGCCGTGCTGCTCGCCGCCTGGTACGCCACCACCGACACGGTCCCGCTGGAGATCGTCGGTGTCGCCCCGTACATCGCCACGCTGCTGGTGCTCTCGCTGGCTTCGCAACGACTGCGGCCCCCGAAGGCCATCGGCAAGATCTACCGGAGAGGCCAGGGCAAGTGAGCACCACTCCCGACTGGGAGTCGCTGCGGGCGCAGGCCCGGGACGCGATGTCCCGGGCCTACGCCCCGTACTCCGGCTACCCCGTCGGGGCCGCCGCCCTCGTGGACGACGGCCGCACGGTCACCGGCTGCAACGTGGAGAACGCCTCGTACGGCCTCGCCCTGTGCGCCGAATGCGGCCTGATCTCCGCCCTGTTCGCCACCGGCGGCGGCCGCCTCACGGCCTTCACCTGCGTCGACGGCGCCGGCGACCTGCTGGTCCCCTGCGGCCGCTGCCGCCAACTCCTGCACGAGCACGGCGGCCCGGACCTCCTGGTCGACACGAGTGCCGGCGTCCGCCCGCTCTCCGAGCTGCTGCCGGACGCCTTCGGCCCCCACCACCTCACCCGCTGACCACGGGCGGCGCCCGCTGCCGCTGACCACGCGCGGTGCCTGCCGCCGCTGACCGCCGGCGGCGCCTGCCGTCGGCGGCCTCCGGTGGCGCCTGCCGCCGGCGGCCCCCGGAACGCCCTGGCCTCCCCTCACGTTGTGGTCTGCAAGGGGCGTTCGCGTCCCCTACGGGATGCGAACGCCCGCCCCTTACGTGCCGTGCCTGCCGTCTGCCGGCCCGCCCTGGCCACCCCGGCGTCTATGCGTGTAGAACGGACCTACCCGTTCGAAAGGAACCGTCCATGGACGCCATCTCCGTCATCCGTACCAAGCGCGACCGCGGCGAACTGACCCCCGATCAGATCGACTGGGTCATCGACGCCTACACCCGCGGCGAGGTCGCCCACGAGCAGATGTCGTCCCTGGCGATGGCCATCTTCCTCAACGGGATGAACCGCAAGGAGATCGCCCGCTGGACCGCGGCCATGATCGCCTCCGGTGAGCGCATGGACTTCTCCTCGCTGCCCCGCCCCACCGCCGACAAGCACTCCACCGGCGGCGTCGGCGACAAGATCACCCTGCCGCTCGCCCCGCTCGTCGCCGCCTGCGGCGCCGCCGTCCCGCAGCTCTCCGGCCGGGGCCTGGGCCACACCGGCGGCACCCTCGACAAGCTGGAGTCCATCCCCGGCTGGCGCGCGACCCTCTCCAACGCCGAGATGCTGGACGTGCTGCGCGACGTCGGCTCCGTCATCTGCGCCGCCGGCGACGGCCTCGCCCCCGCCGACAAGAAGCTCTACGCCCTCCGCGACGTCACCGCCACCGTCGAGTCCATCCCGCTCATCGCCTCCTCGATCATGTCCAAGAAGATCGCCGAGGGCACCGGCTCCCTCGTCCTGGACGTCAAGGTCGGCTCCGGCGCCTTCATGAAGCACCTCGACGACGCCCGCGAACTCGCCTCCACCATGGTCGGGTTGGGCACCGACCACGGCGTCCGCACGGTCGCCCTGCTCACCGACATGGCCACCCCCCTCGGCCGGACCGCGGGCAACGCCCTCGAAGTACGGGAATCCGTCGAGGTGCTGGCCGGCGGCGGCCCCCAGGACGTCATCGACCTCACCCTCGCGCTGGCCCGCGAAATGCTTGACGCGGCCGGCCTCAAGGACGCCGACCCGGCCAAGGCGCTCGCCGACGGCTCCGCCATGGACCACTGGCGCCGCATGATCACCGCGCAGGGCGGCGACCCCGACGCGGCCCTCCCCGTCGCCCGTGAGCAGCACACCGTCACCGCCTCCGCCACCGGCACCCTCACCACCCTCGATGCCTACGCCGTCGGCCTCGCCGCCTGGCGTCTGGGCGCCGGCCGGGCCCGCAAGGAGGACCCGGTCCAGGCCGCCGCCGGCATCGAACTCCACGCCAAGCCCGGCGACCGCGTCACCGCCGGCCAGCCCCTGCTCACCCTGCACACCGACACCCCCGAGAAGCTCCCCTACGCCCTCCAGGCCCTCGACGGCGGCGTCCTCGTCGGCCCCGCCGACGCCACCTTCGTGGCGGGCCCCGTGGTGCTGGAACGTATCGGCTGACCTGCGGTTTCCTCGTACGGGTGAACGGGACCGGCGGATTGCCGCCGGTCCCGTTCGGGCATGGTGGGACCGGTCCCGCACGGACGACGAAGGGCCCGCCCCACCAGGACAGGTGGCGGGGCGGGCCCTTCGCGCTGAGGGGGTGTTACGCGGCCCTCTCCAGGTGGAGCAGCCGGCGTTCGGTCATCGCCTTGCGGGTGGCGTACAGGGTGATCGACGCGGCGCCGAGCATCGCCGCGAGGCCGAGCAGCACGGTGCCCTCCCAGCCGACCGCGTGGAAGGCCGCGGCGCCCAGTGCACCACCCAGGCTGCTGCCGACGTAGTACGCGCACTGGTAGAGCGCCGACGCCTGGGCGCGGGCCGTCTTGGCGGTGCGGCTGACCGAGGACGAGGCGACCGCGTGGCCCGCGAAGAAGCCGGCGGTGATCAGGACGAGGCCCGCCAGCACCGCGCCCACCGAGTCGGCCAGGCTCAGCAGCAGGCCCGTCGAGGTGGTGCCCACGGCCAGGTAGAGGGCGCCCCGGCGGCCCACCCGGGCCACCAGCTTGCCGGCCGCGGCCGAGGAGACCGTACCGACCAGGTAGATCACGAAGATCGAACCGACGATGCCCTGCGGCAGGTTGAACGGCTCGGCGACCAGGCGGTAGCCGATGACCGTGTAGACCGCGCCGAAGACCGTCATGAACAGCGCGCCGATGCCGTACAGCCGGCGCAGCAGCGGGTCGGCGAGGTGGCCGCCGAGCGTACGGGCCAGCGCCCGCGGGCCCACCGCACGCGGGGCGAAGTGCCGGGCCCTGGGCACCAGCAGCCGGAACGTCACCGCGCACACCACGGCCAGCATGCCGACCGCGCCCAGCGCGGCCCGCCAGCCCCATGCCTGGGCGACCCAGCCGGTCACGATCCGGCCGGACATGCCGCCGATGCTGTTGCCCGCCACGAACAGTCCGATGGCCGCCACCAGCGCCTTGGCGCGTACCTCCTCGGCCAGGAACGCCATCGCCGAGGCCGGCAGCCCGGCCAGCGCGACACCCTGGACGGCGCGCAGCGCGATCAGTACGCCGAGGGACGGCGCGAACGGCACCACCAGCGCGATCAGCGCGGCCACCGAGAGGGACGCCGTCATCAGCGCGCGCCGCCCGAACCGCTCGGAGACCGCGCTCAGCGGGATCACCCCGAGCGCCAGCCCGAAGGTCGCCGCCGACACCGTCCAGCTGGCCTGGTCCGGGCTCACCCGGAGGTCGGTGGAGATCGCCGGCAGCAGTGCCTGCGTCGAGTACAGCAGGGCGAAGGTGGCCACTCCGGCGGCGAAGAGGGCGAAGCTCATCCGGCGGTAACCGGGCCCGCCGGGCCGCAGCTTGCCGGCCTCGGGATCGGGCGCGGCGGCGGAGGAAGAAGAGTCTGTGGACGACGAGGGAGAGGCGGCCGCACGGTCGGTGACGGACGCCCCGGTATCAGCGGGAGGCATGCTTCGAAGGTAGAGCGCCGGTTTTCATGCGTCCAATGCATGGAAACTGCATAATCAATGCTGTGATGCATGATCGCAGGTCGCCGGGGTCCCTGTTGCAGCTTCGCAACAGAAAAGACATGTCGGAATCTTCCTGGGCGCTGACGCTGGCACCGCGGCTGGCCCAGTTCGAGGCCGTGGCCCGCCACGAGCACGTGACCCGCGCCGCGCAGGAGCTGGGGATGCCCCAGTCGACGCTGAGCCGCGCCATCGTCCGGCTGGAGGAGGACCTCGGCGTCGCCCTCTTCGCCCGGCACGGCCGGACCCTCTCCCTCAGCCCCGCCGGCCGCACCTTCCTCTCCTCCGTCGAACGCGCGCTGGCAGACGTCGAACGCGCCACCGAGTCCGTCCGCGCGGACGTCGACCCGGAGGCCGGCAAGGTCGCCTTCGGATTCCTGCACACGCTCGGATCGGAGACCGTACCGGGCCTGCTGCGCACCTTCCGTGCCGACCACCCCAAGGTCCGCTTCCAGCTCGTCCAGAACTACGGCGAGGCAATGATCGAACGGCTCCGCGCCGGCGACCTCGACCTGTGCCTGACCTCCCCCGTCCCGGACTACCCCGACCTGGTCGCCCGCCGGCTCGACGAACAGAAACTCCGCCTGGTCGTACCGGAGGACCACCGGCTGGCCACCCGCAAACGGATCCGCCTCGTCGAGGCCGCCGACGAACTGTTCGTCACCCTCGAACCGGGCTACGGCCTGCGTCGCATCACCGACGCCCTGTGCACCGAGGCGGGGTTCACCCCGAAGGTCGCGTTCGAGGGCGAGGAGGCCGAGACCCTCCGCGGCCTGGTCGCCGCCGGCCTGGGCGTCGCCCTCCTGCCCCCACCCGCCGTACCCCGCCCCGGCGTCGTGGAACTGACCGTCACCGCCCCCCGCGCCGTCCGCGAGATCGGCGTCGCCTGGCTCGACGGCCACGTGGACACACCCCCGGTGGCCGCCTTCAAAAAATTCCTCCTGAGCCGCCGCGGCGAACTGCTGTCCTGAGGGCCCGCCTTGGCCGCCCGTCGCTGCGGTCGGTGCCGGCGGGAAGGGCCGCGCTCAGCGCCGCAGCGAAGTGCCGAAGCCCGCGGCCAGGGGCATGCGGAGGCCGAGGGGTGGGGGTGCGGCGAGGGCGTCTGCCACGGGGCGGGCGTAGTCGCGGGCGAAGAGCGAGCCGAGCAGGAAGTCCGTTGCCAGGGCGTGCACTTCGGCGCGGTGCTGGTGCAGGGAGTGGCCGTCGGAGTGGACCTCGAAGCGGCAGGTGTCGCGGTTGACCTTCTTCGCGCGCTCGGCGTAGCGGTAGGACAGATCGGGGTCGTGGCGCTCGTCGTTGGTGCCGTGGACGAGCAGGACCCGGCGGCCGATGAGCTGCTTCACCGGATCGGGGTGCTCGCCGTCTGCGCACGGGGCCGGCAGCCAGGGGGCCAGCGCGAGCACCGAGTTGACGGCGGGGTGGCCCGCGGCGTGCAGGGCGGCGCGGGCGCCCATGCCCGTGCCGACGAGGCAGACCGGGACGTCGCCGTAGCGGCGGACCACCTCCTCCAGCGCCCAGGCGGCGTCGCGCGCCGGATGGGCCGCGGCGCCGTTCCAGCCGCGGCAGCGGTAGTGCACGACATGCGTCGCCAGCCCCTCGGCGCGGCCCGCCCTCGCCAGCCGGGCCGCGAGCGGGCGCACCGCCAGCGCGGTCACCGGGGACGGGCGCCGTGTCCCGGTCGGGCCGCCGCCCGGCAGCAGGAGGGCGACCCCGGTCACCGCCCGCTCCGTACCGCCCGATCCCAGCGGTCTTCCGAGCCGGGCCTCACGCTCCGGCAGCGCTTGCTGAGCCATGACCAGAACGATGGCAGAAGGAGAGGTGCCCGCCACCCTGTGGACGGGTCACTGTTACGTATCGTTCGGTGATATCTACGCGCGTAGGGGCTAGAGTGCCGCAATGACGAGCGAGACCACCCTTCCGACCAGTGAACAGATCCGCCGCGCCCCCAAGGTGCTGCTCCACGACCACCTCGACGGCGGACTGCGCCCCGCCACGGTCGTCGACCTGGCCCGCGCCACCGGCTACGACGGCCTGCCCGAGACCGACCCCGAAAAGCTCGGGATCTGGTTCCGCGAGGCCGCCGACTCCGGCTCGCTCGAGCGCTACCTGGAGACCTTCGCGCACACCTGCGCCGTCATGCAGACCCGCGACGCACTGGCCCGGGTGGCCGCCGAGTGCGCCGAGGACCTGGCCGCCGACGGCGTCGTCTACGCCGAGGTCCGGTACGCGCCCGAGCAGCACCTGGAGCAGGGGCTGACCCTCGAAGAGGTCGTCGAGGCGGTCAACGAGGGCTTCCGCGAGGGTGAGCGCCGGGCCCGCGAGAACGGCCACCGCATCCGTGTCGGCGCCCTGCTGACCGCCATGCGGCACGCCGCCCGCGCCCTGGAGATCGCCGAACTCGCCAACCGCTACCGCGACACCGGCGTCGTCGGCTTCGACATCGCCGGCGCCGAGGCCGGCTACCCGCCCACCCGCCACCTCGACGCCTTCGAGTACCTCAAGCGGGAGAACAACCACTTCACCATCCACGCCGGTGAAGCCTTCGGCCTGCCGTCCATCTGGCAGGCGCTCCAGTGGTGCGGCGCCGACCGGCTGGGCCACGGCGTCCGGATCATCGACGACATCGAGGTCGCCGACGACGGCTCGGTGATCCTCGGCCGGCTCGCCTCGTACGTGCGTGACAAGCGCATCCCGCTGGAGATGTGCCCCACCTCCAACCTCCAGACCGGCGCGGCGCCCTCCTACGCGGAGCACCCCATCGGCCTGCTGCGCCGGCTCCAGTTCAGGCTCACCGTCAACACGGACAACCGGCTGATGAGCGGCACGAACATGTCGCTGGAATTCGAGCACCTGGTCAAGACATTCCGGTACACGCTCGATGACATGCAGTGGTTTACAGTCAATGCGATGAAATCAGCGTTCATTCCTTTCGATGAACGTCTGGCCATGATCAATGACGTCATCAAGCCCGGATATGCCGAACTGCGGGCCGAATGGCTGTTCCGCCCGGCGGCGACAACGACCCCGCTGAGCAGTGAGTCTGACCGTGCGTAAGGGGTAGCGCGAGCATATAGCGCAACGGCCGGTGGAATGTCCACCGGCCGTTTTTTCATTCCTCGTGGCTGTTTGCGGCGCCGGTTGCCGCATCACTAGGTTGATTGGCCGGTCAAGCCCCCATCAATGAGGACGTAATTCGATGAAGCAGGGAACCATCAAGACTCTCGGTGCCGCCGCCCTCGGTGCCGCCATCGCCGTCACCGCCGCGGGCGCCGCCAGCGCCGCCTCGCTGAGCGGTGCCGACACCACCGGCGTGCTCAAGAACCTGCCGGTCAAGAACCTGCCGGTCAAGGACGCCACCAAGACCCTCTCCGGGGCCACCCAGTCCAAGCCGGTCGGCGGCGACATCAAGACGCCGCTGAACTCCAAGGGCAACAGCCTCCTGGGCGGTCTGCCGACCAACGCGCTTGGCAAGACCCTGGGCTGATCCGCGCCGTCCCCTCGGGGGGACGCGCACCCGCCGTGCCCCGGCCGTACGCCTCCGCGCTGACGGCCGGGGCGTCGCCGTGTCCGGGCCGGGCCGGTTACCAGGCGGTGGCGGCGGCCTTGTCCTCCGAGGGCAGGAGTATCCACAGCGCCAGGTAGACCAGGAACTGCGGGCCGGGCAGCAGACACGACACCACGAAGATCACGCGCATCGTCGCCGGGGTCATACCGAAGCGACGGGCCAGGCCCGCGCACACTCCGGCGATCATTCGGTTGTTGCGGGGGCGGACCAGTGCGGCGGCCATGACGATCTTCTCCTTCTCGGCTTCGGTGGGGCGGCTGCCCCGATGCCTCAAAGGTAGGTCCGGCTGCCCGTCAGCACGTCAGCCTGCCGGGCTACTCCGACCCTGGGGATCCTCGGGGTCGTATCCCCGAGACGCTCGTACCGGCGGCGGAGCCGGGACCGGGCCCCGGGTACCACCGCGAGGTGCACCAGTGCCACCCCGAGGGCGCCCAGCAGCACCGAGTCGATGTCCGGGACCCGGCCGGGCACCCCTGACTGCAGCAGCTCGATGGCCAGCGCGATCATTGCGCCGGCGAAGACGGTCCGGGTCAGCGACACCAGCGGCGAAACGTTCAGGCGCCCGGCCGAGAGCGGCAGCAGCACCCCCAGCGGCGCCAGCAGCAGCACCGAGCCGCCCAGGTGCTGCACGGCGTCCCACGACAGCCCGTGCGCCAGCTCCGCCCGGATCGTCGCCAGCGGTTCGAGATTCGCCGCGGGCACCCACGGCACCGTACGAGGTCGCAGCGTGAGCCAGCTGACGATCAGCAGATGCGCCACGAGGAGGAGGAGTCCGGTGACGCGCATACGGGGGGCGGCGGTGCTGCCGGGGCCATGACGCTGCACACAGGCCAGGACGCCGGTAGCGGTGGCAACGGTTCCGCCGGCGTGCGCCGGGTTTGCCCGCGGCCCCGGGCGGCGGCCCGCTCCGGCCCGCGGCGCTCCCCGGGCCGCCCGTGCGCGCGACGGCCCCGCGCGCCGCCACCGCTCCGGCTACCCCTCTTCCGAGAGCGGGTCCCCCCACCCGGCGTTCTGCGCGATGTCCGGGTTGGCCAGGACGTCGGCGGAGCAGTCGTAGCGGTGCGCGGAGTCGTGGCCGGGACCGGCCAGCACCGCGGCGTGCGTGCGGCCCAGAGCCGGGCTCGCGCCGTAGGTGCACACCAGCTGTGCCAGTGCGAACGACGGCAGGTCGTCCGGCCGGACGGTCAGCCGCAGGGCGTCCGGCGGATCGCCCTGGCGCGGCCCGGCGACCTTCAGGTCCACCGGCACGGCGGTGCTGAACCCGGCCTTGTCCTCGTCGGACGACGGCCGGCGCTGCAACTCGCCCAGCAGGGCGCGGGCGGCCTGCAGACGCGGATCGGTGCCGGCCGTGCCCTTCGCCACCGGGACCGCCCGCTCGACCTGCGCCAGCGCCGAACCGCACACCAGATAGACGGTGGCCTGGGTACCGTCGGACGCGCCCGGCGCCGTCTCGCTCGCCGGAGCCTTGCAGCTCACCCGCGACGGCGCGCCGCCCGCGTCGACCGGCACGGACGTGCCCCGGATCCCGCAGCCCGCGGCGGCCAGCGCCAGCGCCGCCACCGCGGCCGTACGCCGCCACCCGCGCCCGGTCGCTGTCATCGCCCGCCCTCCGGGCCCTCGCCGGCGGCCCCGCCGCGGCCGCCGTCCCGCCCGCCGCCGTCCGTCAGCGGGGAGGCGTCCATCGGCAGCCGCAGGGTGAAGACCGCGCCGCCCTCGGGGTGGTTGGCCGCGGTGATCTCACCGCCGTGGATGTGCGCGTTCTCCAGGGCGATGGACAGGCCCAGCCCGCTGCCCTCCGAACGGGGGCGCGAGGCGCTGGCCTTGTAGAAACGGTCGAAGACATGCGGAAGGACTTCTTCCGGGATGCCGGGGCCGTGATCGCGTACCCGGATCACCAGCTCACCGCCCCCGGCCCGGCCCTCGTCCGCGGTCTCCTCACCGGGCTCGGCGGCCGCGTCGACCGGCGCGCCCTCGGCACCCGCCCCGGCCGCACCGCCGCCGTCCTCGCCGGCACCGGCCGCCTCACCGGCGCCCGCGTCCGCCCCCCGGCCCTCCTCCGTCCGCACCGACACCCGCACCGGCGACCCGCCGTGCTTGAGGGCGTTGCCGATCAGATTCGCCAGGATGACGTCGAGCCGGCGGGGGTCCAGCCGCGCCACGATGCCGCGGTCCGCGTCCAGGTCCACCGCGTCCAGCCAGGCCCGGGCGTCGATGCAGGCGGTCACCTGGTCCGCCACGTCGACGTCGTCCAGCACCAGCCGGGCCGTGCCCGCGTCGAAGCGGGTCACCTCCATCAGGTTCTCCACCAGGTCGTTCAGCCGACGGGTCTCGCTCACCACCAGCTGGACGGCGGGCGCGATCATCGGGTCGAGGGAGTCGGCCTCCTCCTCCAGCACCTCCGAGACCGCGGTGATCGCCGTCAGCGGCGTCCGCAGCTCGTGCGACATGTCCGCGACGAAGCGACGCGACGCCGCCTCCCGCCCGCTCAGCTCCTCCACCCGCTGCTGCAGCCGCTCCGCCGTACGGTTGAACGTCCGCGACAGATCGGCGAGTTCATCGGTACCGGTCACCCGCAGCCGGGTGTCCAGCCGCCCCTCGCCCAGCTGCCGCGCCGCGTGCCCCAGCCGCTGCACGGGCCGCAGCACCGTCGTCGCGGCGGCCTGCGCCAGCAGCGCCGACCCGACCAGCGCCAGCGCCGTGGCGATGCCCAGCGACCAGGCCAGCGAGTTGAGGTCCTGCCGCTCGGCGGCCAGCGACTTGATCATGTAGCCGGTCGGCCCGCCGCCGATCACCTTCGCGCCGGCGACCAGGTACGGGGCGTCCCCGAGCTCCTTGCGCTGCCAGTACAGGTGGTGGGAGTAGCGGTTGGACTCGTCGACCGGGCGGACCTGCTCGACCGCGCTGCGCAGCGACGCGGGCACGTTCCTGAGCGTCAGCAGGTTCTTGTCCGTCGTGGCCGCACAGTCCTTGCCCTCACGGTCCACACCGATCAGCAGCACCGCGTAGTTCTGCGGCCCGGCGGCCATCTGCCGCGCCGCGTCCTGAAGTTCGGAGCACCGCGGACGCAGCGGCAGCGACCGCGTGCTGTCCTCCAGCGACTTGCGGAAGTCGTTCAGGACCGCGTTCTGGGTGCGGTCCAGCACCGTGTTGCGGTTGAGCCAGTACGCGATGCCGGACGCCGAGACCGCCGCCGTCAGCGCCACCAGTGCGAAGACCACCACCAGCCGCAGCCGCAGACTCGTCCAGCGCAGCAGCCCCGACGCCCGCCCCAGCAGCCGCGGCACCCGGCGGCCGGCGGTTGCCTCCGCGGCGCCCCCGGCCCCGTCGCCCGCGCCCTCGTCCGGCGCCCCGCCGCCGCGGGAAGGTTCCGTCACTGCGGGGAGTCCAGCCGGTAGCCGACGCCGCGGACCGTACGGATCAGCGTGGGCGAGGAGGGGACGTCCTCCACCTTCGCGCGCAGCCGCTGGACACAGGCGTCCACCAGGCGCGAGTCGCCCAGGTAGTCGTGCTCCCACACCAGCCGCAGCAGCTGCTGCCGCGACAGCGCCTGGCCCGGCCGGCGGCTCAGCTCCAGCAGCAACCGCAGCTCCGTCGGCGTCAGTTGCAGGTCCTCGCCGTTCTTGGTGACCGTCATCGCCGACCGGTCGATGACCAGCGAACCGAACGTCGCCGAGTCACTGGACTCCCGCTCGCCACGGCGCAGCACCGCCCGGATACGGGCGTCCAACACCCGCCCCTGGACCGGCTTGACGACATAGTCGTCGGCACCGGACTCCAGCCCCACCACGACGTCGATGTCGTCGTTACGCGCGGTGAGCAGGATGATGGGCAGCTGGTCCGTACGCCTGATCCGCCGGCACACCTCGAAGCCGTCGATGCCCGGCAGCATCACATCCAGCACGATCAGGTCCGGGCGCTGCTCACGCAGCAGCTTCAGGCCGTCCTCGCCCGTCGCCGCGGTCACCACACGGTGACCCTGGCGGGACAGCGAGAGTTCGAGGGCCGTGCGGATGGCGTCGTCGTCCTCGATCAGCAACAGGAAAGGCACAGCGCCATTCTGTCCCATGGGACGCCGGGACATCGACCAGTGGCGCCCCCGTGCACAAGGCCCGCACGCGCGGGGGACCCACGCGGCCGCCACCCGCCCCTGTGACAGGGCTGTGACAGTCGACGGACAACGCGATGAAACTGGCTTGGCAGTCTTTTGGGCACCGGGAGAGATCAACAACCCGGAGACACCGAACGAGCTGGCTCTACGACGGGGGGCGCGAGATGAACACACTGCACGGCACGACTTCCAGCGCAGTTATCACGCGACTCCACGACGTCGTACGGACCACCGAGAAGTCCGGTGCCGCAGGGCTCGGCGGCGCACGCAGCTGCACCCGCGGCGTCCCGCGTCAGCGGCCGCCCTACATGGTGGCCATCGACGCGACGACGATCAGCGTCACCGGGGGAAACGCGGCGCACGGGGGCGCCGCACACGGGGGAGACAACGGGGGAGCGGAGTACGGGGAGGCCACCGGGGAACGGCGTTCCGCGTCGGAGGCGGCCGAGGCCGAAGCGGCCTTCACCGCCTACGTCCAGGAGCGCCGCGCCTCCCTGTACGCCACCGCCTACCACCTGACCGGCGACCGCTACGAGGCCGAGGACCTGCTGCAGAGCGCGCTGTTCTCGACCTACCGCGCCTGGGACCGGATCAGCGACAAGGCGGCGCTCGGCGGCTACCTGCGCCGCACCATGACCAACCTGCACATCAGCGCCTGGCGCCGGCGCAAGCTCAACGAGTACCCGACGGAGGAGCTGCCGGAGACGGCCGGCGAGGTGGACGCGATGCGCGGCACCGAACTGCGCGCCGTGCTGTGGCAGGCCCTGGCCCGGCTGCCCGAGACGCAGCGCACCATGCTGGTCCTGCGCTACTACGAGGGCCGTACGGACCCGGAGATCGCGGACATTCTCAACATCAGTGTCGGCACGGTGAAGTCGAGCATCTGGCGCGCCCTGCGCCGGCTGCGCGAGGACGACGTCCTCAGCTTCGGCCGTGACGAGGAGGAGTCCTTCGGCGAGCTGGTGGCCTGAAGGAACCGGGCCCACGGGGGAAGCTGGGCCCGCACCCGAGGGGAAGCCCGAGGGGGGTACGGGGGATACGGGGGAAACCGGCAGAAGCGGAGCAATCCGCGGAAGCCGGACGTATCGGGGGATACGTAAAAGAGGGGAAACACGGGGGACACGGGGAAAACGGAGCGGGTTCGGGCGGCCGGGGGGTCTGCCCGAACCCGCTCCCTCGTTGTGCGCCGGGTCCGCGCCGGTCAGGCGCCCCGCACCGCCACCACCGGCACGTGCCGCACCGGGAAATTCACCGAGTTGGCGATGAAGCACTTCTGATGCGCGTCACCGTGCAGCGCCCGCGCCCGCTCGGCGTCGTCCGCCGACGCCACCTCGACCCGCGGCCGCAGCACCACATCGGTGAACCGGCCGCCGCCCGCACCGTCCTCCGCCATCGTGCCCTCCGCGTCGTCCACGTACCCCGTGACCACCACACCCGCCAGCGAGCACAGCGCCAGATACGTCAGCATGTGGCACTGCGCCAGCGAGGCGAGCAGCAACTGCTCCGGATTCCAGCGGTCCGCCGAGCCGCGGAACGCCGGATCGGCGGTGCCCGCGAGCGGCGGCGGCCCCTCCGCGCGCACCTCGTGCTCCCGGCCGTACGCGCGGTATCCGCTGGTCCCGGAACCGGAGTTGCCGGTCCAGGTGACGGTGGTGCGGTAGCTGTGCTGTCCCGGCATCGGGCCATCCCCTCGTCGACTGCCCGCAGCCTACGGCCGCCCGCCCGCCACGACACGAACGGCCGGGAGCCGGCAGCCCGCGACCGGACCTCAGGAGCGAACGGGCGCGCCCGGCACGCCCGCCGTCCGCGCGGCCACGATGCGCGCCAGCGCCTCCGGCCCCGCGCACGCATACGCACCCAGCGCGGTGTGCCGGGCCACCACGGCACGCTCACCGCGCATCAGCCGCAGCCCACGACGCACCAGATACGGCGCCGACTTGCGGCCCTCCCGCAGATCGCGCACCAGCCGCCGGCGGAACGTCGTGGACGGCCGGCCCCGCAGACACAGCGCGTCCGCCAGCACCCCCGCCGCCCGGCAGGCCGCGATGACATCCGCGGCGAAGATGCCCTCCGCGATGAACAGCCCGGACCCGCCCAGATCCAGCTCGGACCCGCCGACCCGGGCACTCGCGGCGATGTCGTACACCGGAACGTCCGAACGCCCCGTACGGCACAGTGCCTCGATCGCCGCCACCGCCGCGCCGGCGTCCCAGGAGAGCGGCGAATCCCAGTCCGCGCCGCCACCGTCGGCCAGTTGCGGCAGCGTCGGGTCCGTCCCGTCCTTGTAGAAGTCGTCGAGGTTGAGGACCGGCAGACCGCTGCGCGCGGCCAGGGACGTCTTGCCGGAACCGGACGGGCCCGTCAGCAGGACGACACGGGCGGGAGCGCCGCCCCGCTCAGGGCGGTCCCCCCGCCCGGCCGGAGCCGGGGGCGAAGGAGGAGCCGAGAGCTTGGCGGACGGCGGCAGGGCGAAGGAGTGAGAGCTCACGGGTACTCATTGTCGCCCATGCGGCCGTGTGGGGGACCCCTGGCGCGCGAGGTGGATCGGCCACCCCCGCTCAACTACGCTACGCAGTCAACCGATTACCCAACTCCTCCGCCCGTACAGCCATTCGACCCACAGGCAGGTGGCCCATGCCCTCCCACGCACGTCCCAGGACCGGTCGCGTCCCGCGCACCCTGCTGCGCGCAGGTCTGGCGGTCTCCGCGGCCGGAGCCGCCCTCGCGGCGGGCGGTGCGGCGACGGCGAGCGCGGCCCCCGCGCCCGCCCCGGCGCACGGCACCGACACCGGCGCCACGGCCTCCGCACTGACCGGCGCCCTCCTGCACTCCGTCGCCGGCGGCGTCGGCCCGGTCAAGAACCTCCAACTGGACCCGTTCGCCAACACCGCCGTCGACCCGCTCGCCAACGCCGTCGCCACCCAGATCGCCGACTTCAAGCCGCTGAGCACCACCGTCGTGACCGGCTCCCTCTCCCGCGGCGCCGCCCTCCGCGACGTACCGCTCGTCGGCCTCACCACCAGAGTGCTGCCCGGCTGACCGGCCGGCCCACCACGACGACGGCGCGGGACCCCACCACCACAGGTGGGGTCCCGCGCCGCCCTACGGGCCCGCAGGCCGCCCGGTCAGACGCCCATCGGATGCCAGACCGTCTTCGTCTCCAGGAAGGACAGCAGACGCTCCGTCCCCGGGGCGGCACTCCAGTCCACCGCCCCCGGGCGCAGCACCCGCTTGAGGTTGTCGGCCGCCGCCGTCTCCAGATCCTTCGCCAACCCGGCGTCCGCACCCGCGAGATCGATCGCGTTGACGTCCTGATGGGCGGCGAGCGGCGCCCCGAGCTCCGCCGTACGGCCCGAGAGGAGGTTGACCACACCGCCCGGCAGATCGGACGTCGCCAGCACCTCGGCCAGCGACAGCGCCGGCAGCGGCGCGTCCTGCGCGGCCACCACGACCACCGTGTTGCCGGTGACGATCGCCGGCGCCACCACCGAGACCAGACCGAGGAACGACGACTCCTGCGGCGCCAGGACGGCGACCACACCGGTCGGCTCCGGCGCCGACATGTTGAAGTACGGGCCCGCGACCGGGTTGGCGCCACCCGCGATCTGGGCGACCTTGTCGGACCAGCCCGCGTACCACACCCAGCGGTCGATCGCCGCGTCCACCTGCGCGGCGGCCTTGGCCTTCGAGCACCCCTCGGCGTCCGCGACCTCCGCGACGAACTGGTCCCGCCGGCCCTCCAGCATCTCCGCGACGCGGTAGAGGATCTGCCCGCGGTTGTACGCCGTCGCGCCCGACCAGCCGCCGAACGCCTTACGGGCGGCGACCACCGCGTCCCGGGCGTCCTTACGGGAGGCCAGCGGCGCGTTGGCGAGCCACCTGTCCTTCGAGTCGGTCACCTCGTACACCCGCCCGCTCTCGGACCGGGGGAACTTGCCCCCGACGTACAGCTTGTAGGTCTTGAGAACGCTCAGCCGATCAGACATTGAGGTACGCCTCCAGACCGTGCCGGCCACCCTCGCGACCGAAGCCCGACTCCTTGTACCCGCCGAACGGCGAAGCCGGGTCGAACTTGTTGAACGTGTTGGACCAGATGACGCCCGCCCGCAGCTTGCTCGCCATCCACAGCATCCGCGAGCCCTTCTCCGTCCAGATGCCCGCCGACAGCCCGTACGGCGTGTTGTTGGCCTTCTCCACGGCCTCCGCCGGCGTACGGAACGTCAGCACGGACAGCACCGGACCGAAGATCTCCTCACGGGCGATGCGGTGCGCCTGGGTGACACCCGTGAAGAGGGTCGGCGCGAACCAGTAGCCCGAGCCGGGCAGTTCGCAGTCCGGGGCCCAGCGCTCGGCGCCCTCGGCCTCACCCGCGTCGGCCAGCGCCGTGATCCGGGCCAGCTGCTCGGCGGAGTTGATCGCACCGACGTCGGTGTTCTTGTCCAGCGGATCACCCACCCGCAGCGTCCGCATCCGGCGCTTCAGCGCCTCCAGCAGCTCGTCCTGGACGGACTCCTGCACCAGCAGGCGGGACCCGGCGCAGCAGACGTGCCCCTGGTTGAAGAAGATGCCGTTGACGATGCCCTCGACGGCCTGGTCGATCGGGGCGTCGTCGAAGACGATGTTCGCCGCCTTGCCGCCCAGTTCGAGGGTGACCCGCTTGTCCGTGCCGGCGACCGTACGGGCGATGGCCTTGCCGACCTCGGTGGAACCGGTGAAGGCGACCTTGTTGATGTCCGGGTGCCCGACCAGCGCCGCGCCCGTCGAACCGTCCCCGGTGAGGATGTTCACGACACCCTTGGGCAGACCCGCCTGACGGCAGATGTCCGCGAAGAACAGCGCGGACAGCGGCGTCGTCTCGGCGGGCTTCAGGACGACCGTGTTGCCGGTCGCCAGCGCCGGGGCGATCTTCCACGCCAGCATCAGCAGCGGGAAGTTCCAGGGGATGACCTGGCCCGCGACACCCAGCGGGCGCGGGTTCGGGCCGTAGCCCGCGTGATCGAGCTTGTCGGCCCAGCCCGCGTAGTAGAAGAAGTGCGCGGCGACCAGCGGCAGATCGGCGTCCCGGGACTCCCGGATCGGCTTGCCGTTGTCCAGCGACTCCAGGACCGCCAGCTCACGCGAGCGCTCCTGGATGATCCGGGCGATCCGGAACAGGTACTTGGCGCGCTCGGCGCCCGGCAGCGCCGACCACTTCTCGAACGCCTTGCGGGCGGCCTTCACGGCACGGTCGACGTCCTCGGCGCTCGCCTGCGCCACCTCGGAGAGGGACTCCTCCGACGAGGGCGAGACGGTCTTGAACACCTTGCCGTCGGACGCCGGGGCGAACTCCCCGTCGATGAACAGGCCGTAGGACGGCGCGATGTCGACGACCGCGCGGGACTCGGGTGCGGGTGCGTAATCGAAGGTCATGGGTGCCTCAGTCCACCGTGACGTAGTCGGGGCCGGAGTACCGGCCGGTGCTGAGCTTCTGGCGCTGCATCAGCAGGTCGTTCAGGAGGCTGGAGGCGCCGAAGCGGAACCAGTCGGCGGTCAGCCAGGGCTCGCCGAGCGTCTCGTTGACCATCACCAGGTACTTGAGCGCGTCCTTGGTCGTACGGATGCCGCCGGCCGGCTTCACGCCGACCTGGACGCCGGTCGCGGCGTGGAAGTCGCGCACCGCCTCCAGCATCAGCAGCGTCACCGGCGGGGTGGCATTGACCGCGACCTTCCCGGTCGAGGTCTTGATGAAGTCCGCGCCGGCCAGCATCGCCAGCCAGGAGACCCGGCGCACGTTGTCGTACGTCTGGAGCTCACCGGTCTCGAAGATGACCTTCAGGTGCGCGGCGCTGCCGTCCGGGCGGGCGCACGCCTCCTTGACGGCCTTGATCTCCTCGAAGACCGCCATGTAGCGGCCGGAGAGGAACGCCCCCCGGTCGATCACCATGTCGATCTCGTCGGCGCCGGCCGCGACCGCGTCCCGGGTGTCGGCCAGCTTGACCGGCAGCGCGGCACGGCCGGCCGGGAAGGCGGTGGCGACGGACGCGACGTGGATCTCCGGAGCGCCGCCGTTGCGGAGCGCCTCCTTGGCCGTCGCGACCATGTCGGGATAGACGCAGATCGCCGCGACCTTCGGGGCGGTCCGGTCGGTCGGGTCCGGGTTGCTGCCCTTGGCGCACAGCGCCCGGACCTTCCCCTGGGTGTCCGCGCCTTCGAGGGTCGTCAGGTCGATCATCGAGATGGACAGGTCGATGGCGTACGCCTTCGCCGTCGTCTTGATCGAACGGGTGCCGAGGGTGGCGGCGCGGGCCTCGAGGCCGACCGCGTCGACGCCCGGGAGGCCGTGGAGGAAGCGGCGCAGCGCACCGTCGTCGGCGGTCACGTCCGCCATTGACGCCAGACGCCCCGCGGCTTCCTTGCCGTATGCGGGAACAGTGATGGGCATGGTCACGAGGGGAGCATATCTACGCGCGTAGCGCAATGTCACCCCCTCACCCGGCCGAATCCGGCCCCCGGCACGAATGATGCCGTAACGCAATGTCCGGCATCCGGACGGTCAGGCAGAATCGGCGGCATGACGAGCCAGGAACCCGCCACCCCGACCCCGCAGCGGTACGCCGAGCGCACCTACCGCTCACCCGCGGCCCTCGTCGGCGGCATCCTGCTCCTGCTGCTCGGACTCTGGCTCGCCGGCGACGCACTCCTGCGCGGCGACACCCACACCAGGCTCACGGCGGTGTGCGCCCTGCTGCTCGGCGTACCCCTGGTGATCGCCTACACCCTGCGGCCCCTGGTACGCGCGGGCGACGACCGGCTGACGGTCCGCAACCCGTTCCGCACCATCACGCTGCCCTGGGGCGCCGTGGAGGGCCTGCGGGCGTCCTTCTCCACCGAGGTCTTCACCACCACCGGCAAGTGCCAGCTGTGGGCCATCCCGGTCTCCCTGCGCCAGCGCAAGAAGGCCGGGCGCCAGGCGATGCGCGGCGCCGACGCGCCCCGCCCCCGCTTCGGCCCGAACGCCGACGCCGGCCCGCCCCCGCGCGCCGCGGCCGACCAGGCCCTCGACGAACTCCGCGACCTCAAGGAACGAGCCGACCGGCGCGCGGACGCGCAGAACACGGCCGAACCGGTCGTGCGCTGGGCATACGAGGTCATCGCCCCGGCCGTACTGGGCGCGATCGGGCTGGCCGTGATGATCGCGGTGTGACGGGGCGAGCGTGGTGTGGGCGTGACCGGGAAGGCGCACCCCTGAGGGCGTGACCGGGAAGGCGCGCCCCGCCGGTGCGGGGGGACCGGGAAGGCGCGCCCCGCTGAGAAGCGCGCGCCCGCCCGGCACACAGTCAGCCCCTCGGGCGCCCGACAAACAGTCAGCTCCTCGGGCAGCCATCCCCACGGGTCGTCAGATACCGGCCGCCGCAGCCACGTCCGCCTTGATCGCGGCCAGCGCCGTGGTCGCCTTCTCCCGGGCCTCCGGCAGCGCCTGCGCCGTCGCCACCGGGACCACGACCTCCAGATAGCACTTCAACTTCGGTTCGGTGCCACTGGGACGCACCACGACCCGCGCGGACTCGATGCCCGCGTCCGGGGAACCGGCGAGGTAGTACCGCAGGCCGTCGGTCGGCGGCAGCGCCTCGGTGCCCTTGGTCAGGTCGTCGGCACGGGTCACGGGCAGCCCGGCCAGCGAAGTCGGCGGCTGCTCGCGCAGCCGGCGCATCGCCGTGGCGATCAGCGACAGGTCCTCCACCCGGACCGACAGCTGGTCGGTGGCGTGCAGCCCGAACTCCACCGCGAGGTCGTCCAGCAGATCGCTGAGCGAACGCCCGTCCCGCTTGAGCTCCGCGGCCAGCTCCGTCACCAGCAGGGCCGCGGTGATGCCGTCCTTGTCGCGTACGCCCTCCGGGTCGACGCAGTAGCCCAGCGCCTCCTCGTACGCGTACCGCAGGCCGTCCACCCGGGCCAGCCACTTGAAGCCGGTCAGCGTCTCCTCGTAGGGGAGCGACGCGGCGGCCGCGATACGGGACATCAACTGCGAGGAGACGATCGTCGTGGCGAAGGTTCCGGACGCCCCCTTGCTGACCAGGTGGGCGGCGAGCAGCGCGCCGACCTCGTCGCCGCGCAGCATCCGCCAGCCGTCCGGCGTACCGGGGGCCGGGACGGCGACCGCGCAACGGTCCGCGTCGGGGTCGTTGGCGACGACGATGTCCACGACCGGCCCGCCCGCCGCGGCCCGCGCCCGGGCCGTCGCGAACGCGAGGTCCATCGCGCCCGGCTCCTCCGGATTGGGGAACGCGACCGTCGGGAAGTCCGGATCCGGCTCGGCCTGCTCCTGGACGACCGTGGGGGCCGGGAAGCCCGCCCGGTCGAACGCGGCGAGCAGGACGTCACGGCCGACGCCGTGCATCGGCGTGTAGACGACGCCGATGTCACGGGGCGAGCCGGGCGTCAGCACGGCGTCGGTGCGCGCCAGATAGGCGGCCGTCACCGCGTCGTCCAGGATCTCCCAGCCGGACTCGGGGCGCGGTACGTCCGCCAGCGAGCGCACCGCGGCGATCTCGGCGGCGATCTCACCGTCCGCCGGCGGCACGATCTGCGAGCCGTCGCCCAGATAGACCTTGTAGCCGTTGTCGCGCGGCGGGTTGTGGCTGGCGGTGACCTCGACGCCGGCCACCGCGCCCAGGTGCCGGATGGCGAACGCCAGCACGGGGGTGGGCAGCGGGCGCGGCAGCAGCGCGGCGCGCAGGCCCGCGCCGACCATCACGGCCGCCGTGTCCCGCGCGAAGTCGGCACTCTTGTGGCGCGCGTCGTACCCGATGACGACCAGCCCGGAGCCCTCGCCCTTCGCCTTCAGGTACGCGGCGAGGCCGGCCGCGGCCCGGATGACCACCGCACGGTTCATCCGCATCGGGCCCGCGCCCAGCTCCCCGCGCAGCCCGGCGGTGCCGAACTGCAGGGTGCCGGCGAACCGGGCGGCCAGCTCGGCGGTGATGTCGGCGCCGCCGGCGCCGTCGATGAGCTTGGACAGCTCCTCCCGGGTCTCCGGGTCGGGGTCCTCGGCCAGCCATGCCTGGGCCCGGTTGATCAGCTCCGCGGGATCGGTAGCCACGTGATGCTCCTGCCTGTGGGTGCGTGATGAGGTGACGTACGGGGTGGGCCTGAGGGCTGCCGGACGCCCGCCGCCCAGCACGGGGTGCGCCCGGGACTGCGGGGCGTGCGCCGCGCCGCGCACGCCCGGCTCGTACCCCTTACCCCGCGCGCGGGACGAACGACGCCAACCAGCCACCCGCCCGGCCCTGCGCCCGCCCGGCCTTGACCACACCCCCACCCCGTCACAGAATGTAACCGATCTCGGAACTAAACTACGTTCCGTAATCGTTGCCGTAGTGAAAGGGAGGAGGCGGCGGCACCCCAAGGCCCCGGTCGCCGAAGGGCGACGGCGAAGGGCTAGGCCGAAGGGTGACGCCGAAGGACGACGAACCGCAGGTGCCCAGCCGGAGCCGGCCAACAGCCGGAGGAGCCGACCGACAGCCGGACCGACCAACAACCGGAGCCGACCGGCAGCCGGAACCGACCAGCGGTCGGAACCGCGGACCAGCAGCGCCGGGCGTTCCCAGGCGCCAGGTGGGCGGCCTCATGGCCGACAGGTGGGCCGCCCACCAGCCGACGGGCTGTGGGCCAGGCGCCCGCCCGCAGCGTCGCGGCGTGGTGTCGACCGCGGCGTCGCGTCGGCCGGCGGCGTCGCGTCGGCTGGCCGGGCTGGGCGGTCGCCCGCTGCCGGCCCGGCCGACAAGCCGGCTAGATCTTGTTGAGGACCTGGCCGAGGAGGGCGCCCATCCGGGTCGCGGAGTCGCGGCCGGCCTGGAGGACCTCTTCGTGGTTCAGCGGCTCGCCCGTCATGCCGGCGGCAAGGTTCGTCACCAGCGACAGGCCCAGCACCTCGGCGCCGGCCTCGCGCGCCGCGATGGCCTCAAGGACGGTGGACATGCCGACCAGGTCGGCGCCCAGCGTGCGGATCATGCGGATCTCGGCCGGGGTCTCGTAGTGCGGGCCGGGGAACTGCGCGTAGACGCCCTCCTCCAGGCTCGGGTCGACCTCCTTGCACAGCGCGCGCAGCCGCGGCGAGTACAGGTCGGTCAGGTCGACGAAGTTCGCGCCGACGATGGGGGAGGTGGCGGTGAGGTTGAGGTGGTCGCTGATCAGGACCGGCTGGCCGGGGCGCATGCCCTCGCGCAGTCCGCCGCACCCGTTGGTGAGCACGATGGTCTTGCAGCCGGCCGCGGCGGCGGTACGGACGCCGTGGGCGACGGCGGCGACGCCCCGGCCCTCGTAGTAGTGGGTCCGGCCCAGGAAGACCAGCGCCCGCTTGTCGCCGATCTGGTAGGAGCGGATCTTGCCGCCGTGTCCGGCGACCGCCGGGGCGGGGAAGCCGGGCAGGTCGGTGACGGGGAACTCGTGCTCGGGCGCGCCCAGGGCCTCGGCCGCCGGCGCCCAGCCGGAGCCCATCACCAGGGCTACGTCGTGGGTCTCGGCGCCGGTCAGCTCGCGCAGGCGGGCGGCGGCGTCGGCGGCGGCGCTCTGCGGGTCGCGCGCGATGTCCGGGGTAACAGATGCGTTCACGCGGACGAGGGTAGCCGGTAATCCCCTACGCGCGTAGATGTCGCTGCTCACGGTCCTGGAATCGTTGTCTTGTGGCTTCCGCCAAATGGACTTCAGGATGCAGTTCGAGAGGGATTTCAGAGAGGGGCTTCGAGACAGGCTTGAGCAGGACTTCGAGGGGGAGGGGCTTCGGGCCTTGGGGGATGGGCTTCGGCCGCGTCGTGCGGCCCATGGGCGGCTTGGCGGCCCGGGAGGCCCTCGGCCCCGCATGCTCGTACGGCTGCCCGCACGATGCGGAAGGGTTCGGGCTCGCGCCCCGGCGTGACACCGTCCTCGCGCGCCCAGGTGAGTCCGGACACACCCCTCAGCTTCCGGCTGCGCCCCGGCGTGCTCCCGTACCCCCGTACCCCCGCTCGACAGCTCGACAGTCGACCGCGCGCCCCGCTCCCGGCTGAGCGGGGGCTCGCGACCCGCGCTCGCCTCAAGGCCGCTACCGTCGCCCCGGCCTCGGCAAGATCGCCGCTCCGGCCTCAGCAAGACCGGGCCCGGCGCCCGTCAGTCTCGACCGCTGCCCGGCCTCAGCCAAGGCCGCTACCGCCGCCCCCGCCTCAGCAAGGTCGTTTGCGGAGTTCCATGACGTAGTCGTGGGGGGCGCCGGCCGATTCGGCGGCGTCGGCGATTTCGCCCAGGTAGCGGGCGGAGGGGAGGCCGCCCTCGTAGCCGTTGAGGACGTAGATCCAGGCGGTCTCGTCGCCTTCGAGGGTGTGGACCCGTACCCGCATCCGGCGGTAGATGTCCATGCCGACGCCCTCCCAGCGGTCCATGGACTCCTCGTCCATGGGGGCGATGTCGTACAGCGCGACGAAGAGCTGGGAGTCCGGGTCCTCGACGACCGTCGCCAGTGCGCCCTCCCAGCCCATCTGCTCGCCGCCGAAGGTGAGCCGCCAGCCGTTGAGCCAGCCGGTGCCGCGCAGCGGCGAGTGCGGTGCGCGGCGGGACATCAGCCGCGCGTCGAGGTTGCCGGCGTACGCGGCGTAGAGCGACATGGTTCCGAGGGTACGGGAGGTTGCCCGTCGGGCTCGTGGTACCGGAGGTTCGCACGACGGGGCAGAGCGGAGCGTGCCCCGGGCGGCGCAAGGCATCCCGCCCCGGCCCCACGCCGTCTCCGCACCGCCCCCGCACTGTTTCTGTGCCGCCCCCGCCCGCCCCGTGCCGCGGTCCGCGCCCCCGGGCGAGAGGCACGTACGGGCGTGCGGGACAATGGAGTACGTGACTCGGATCGTGATCATCGGTGGCGGACCCGGCGGATACGAAGCGGCCCTGGTGGCGGCCTCTCTCGGCGCGGAGGTGACCGTCGTCGACTGCGACGGTCTGGGCGGGGCGTCGGTGCTCACCGACTGCGTCCCGTCGAAGACCCTCATCGCCACGGCCGAGGTGATGACCACCTTCGATTCGTCGTACGAAGAGCTCGGCATCATCGTCGAGGACGACACCCCCTACAAGGACCGGCCCGCCCGCGTGGTGGGGGTGGACCTGGGCAAGGTCAACCGGCGGGTCAAGCGCCTCGCGCTCGCCCAGTCGCATGACATCACCGCTTCCGTGACCCGTGCCGGCGGCCGGGTGATGCGCGGGCGCGGGCGGCTGGAGCCGGGGCAGGCGCCGGACGGGTCGCGCAAGGTGACGGTGGTCGCGGCGGACGGCTCGACGGAGGGCCTGATCGCGGACGCGGTGCTGATCGCCACCGGCGCGCACCCCCGCGAGATCCCCGACGCCCTTCCCGACGGCGAGCGGATCCTGAACTGGACGCAGGTCTACGACCTCGACGAGCTGCCCGAGGAGCTCATCGTGGTCGGCTCCGGCGTCACCGGTGCCGAGTTCGCCGGTGCCTATCAGGCGCTCGGCTCACGCGTCACGCTGGTCTCCTCCCGGGACCGGGTGCTGCCGGGTGAGGACCCGGATGCCGCCGCCGTGCTGGAGGACGTCTTCCGGCGCCGCGGCATGAACGTCATGGCGCGCTCGCGGGCCCAGTCGGCCAAGCGGGTCGGTGACCGGGTGGAGGTGACGCTGGCCGACGGGGGGACGATCTCCGGTACGCACTGTCTGATGGCGGTCGGCTCGATCCCGAACACCGAGGGCATCGGCCTGGAGGGTGCCGGGGTCAAGCTGAAGGACTCCGGTCACATCTGGGCGGACAAGGTCTCGCGCACCTCCGCCCCGGGCGTGTACGCGGCCGGTGACTGCACCGGCGTCTTCGCACTGGCGTCCGTCGCCGCGATGCAGGGCCGGATCGCGATGTACCACTTCCTCGGTGACGCGGTCACCCCGCTCAACCTCAAGACGGTCTCCGCGAACGTCTTCACCGACCCGGAGATCGCCACCGTCGGTTACTCCCAGGCCGACGTCGACGGCGGCAAGATCGACGCCCGGGTGGTGAAGCTTCCGCTGTTGCGCAACCCGCGCGCCAAGATGCAGGGCATCCGCGACGGTTTCGTGAAGCTGTTCTGCCGGCCCGGTACGGGCATCGTCGTCGGTGGTGTGGTCGTTTCCCCGCGCGCCAGTGAGCTGATCCATCCCATCTCGCTCGCGGTCGACAACAATCTGACCGTCGAGCAGATCGCCAGCGCCTTCACGGTTTACCCGTCGCTGTCCGGCTCGCTCGCCGAGGTCGCCCGCCAGCTGCACACGCGCAAGGGCGCCGGCGAGTAGCCGGGAGAACGGGAAGGCAGCCGCTGCGGCGACCGGGTGACGGGCGTCGCGGCGGCCGGCCGGAGCCGATTGAAAACTTTGTGCCCCCGGTGAGCACTTGGGATGAAACGTCCCTGCACGGCCCGGTGGGCCGGGGCGCGCCGCGGTCCGGTCGTCGTACCGGGCGGCAGGGGGCTGACCAGGCAGCAAGCGGCCCGGTCCGGCCGGGAGTTCGACGGACGAACGTCATATGCGTCCCGCATAGCACGTCACGCTGCGCTGCGTGAACAACTTCCGTTAATTGGTGCAACCTGCTGAAAACAGACGGTCGTTGGCGTTACTGTCAGTTTCGTGTTCGCTGCAGAACGTCGCCAATTGATCCTTGAAATGGTGCGCGCCAACGGGGCGGTATCGCTCCGGGAGCTCGCCCGCGTCGTCCAGACCTCCGAAGTAACCGTACGGCGGGATGTGCGGGCGCTGGAGGCAGAAGGACTGCTCGACCGCCGGCACGGCGGTGCGGTCCTGCCGGGAGGCTTCACCCGGGAATCCGGGTTCCCGCAGAAATCCCATCTAGCCACCGCGGAGAAGACGGCCATCGCCGATCTCGCGGCGGGCTTCGTCGAAGAGGGCGAGGCCATCGTCGTCGGCGCGGGTACGACCACCCAGGAGCTGGCCCGCCGGCTCGCCCGCGTCCCCGGTCTGACCGTCGTCACCAACTCCCTTCTGGTCGCCCAGGCGTTGGCCCATGCCAACCGCGTCGAGGTCGTGATGACCGGCGGCACCCTGCGCGGCTCCAACTACGCGCTGGTCGGCAGCGGTGCCGAGCAGTCCCTCCAGGGCCTGCGGGTGTCCCGCGCGTTCCTGTCGGGCAGCGGGCTGACCGCCGAGCGCGGGCTGTCCACGTCCAACATGCTCTCCGCCAGCGTCGACCGGGCGCTCGTCCAGGCGGCGGGGGAGGTGGTGGTGCTCGCCGATCACACCAAGCTCGGGTCCGACACGATGTTCCAGACCGTGCCGACGGACGTGATCACCCGCCTGGTCACGGACGAGCCGCCGGGGCACGACGACCGGGCCGCGACCGAGCTCCAGGCGCTGGCCGACCAGGGCGTGCAGATCGCCGTCGCGGGCGGCGCGGGTGCCGGTCACGGGGCGGGCCAGCAGGGGCTGGACAGTGCCGGTGAGCGCAGAGGGCCGCGGCGGGACGTGCCGCTGCCGGGCCAGCGGCGCAGTCACGCGCCGGGTGGCGGGGGCGGGGCGCCCCAGCTGCGCCCGGCCACGCCGCTGAGTGAGGCGCAGGGCGGCCGGGTCGCCGACCTGGCTCCCCGGCGGCGCTGAGCGCGGCGGGCGGAGGCGGCGCCGGACGGCGCGCGGGGTCCATCCCGCGGTGTGTCCGGTGGTGTCAGCGGCGGGTGGGTGCGGAACGGTTCCGCCTCACCGGGTGCCCGCCTTCAGCCCGCTCAGGGTGAGCGTCAGCAGCCGGTCGGCGAGCCCCGGATCGTCCGGGGACTCCTCGACGGCCAGCGCGATGCCGTTGGTCAGCTGCATCAGGTCGGTGATGTTCACGTCGGGGCGTACCGCGCCGGCCTGCTGGGCGCGGGCGAGGAGGGCGCCGCCGGCTTCCCGCATCGGTACGCTGCACCGCGCCATTCCCGAGGTCTCGTCCGCCGACGCGGTCATCAGTGCGCGGGACAGGCCGCGGTAGGTGCTGGCGTGGGTGATGATCGCGCGGAGCCAGTCGACGAGGGCGGTGCACGGCTGCGGGGCGTCGGCGAGTTCCTTGGCGTAGCCGAGCAGGGCGTCGACCTCGCCCTGGAAGACCGCGCCCATCAGGGCGGTGCGGTTGGGGAAGTGCCGGTAGAGGGTGCCGATGCCGACGCCGGCGCGGCGTGCGATGTCCTCCAGTGAGGTGTCCGTGCCGTGTTCGGTGAAGGCCGTGCGGGCCTCGGTCAGCAGCCGCTCGTAGTTGCGGCGGGCGTCGGCCCGCATCGGGCGGACGTCCTGTTCCCGCGCCGGTGCGGTCGCCTCCGGACCCCGCGCCGTCTGCCGCCGTCCTGCCGTCTCGGTCGCCATCGCCGTCCTCCCTCGGCCGGGCCGGTTGCGGCCCGGTGGCTCCAGGATGCCATTGCGTGGTGGGGGCCCGTTCCGGTGCGGAACCCCGGGCTTGCCGGAGGGTGCCTCGGCTTTGTTGCGTACGGTGCTGTCGCCGCGTCCGGTGGACGGCGGGCGGATCCGGTGTGAAGTCCCGGCGTACCCCCGTGGGCGCGCAGTCGAACACCTGCGGCGGGCCGCAACGCCGCGCCTCCAAGAGGCATCAAACCTGGCGCAAAGAGGTCTTCCGGGCGCTTCCGGAGACCTGGAAGGACGCCGTGGCGGGCCGCCGGGGGAGCGGTGCGCGGCGCGGGACATCTGGGGAATCGTCATGGGACTGACCAGCCGGTCGCTGTTGTACGCCATGGTCGCGGTCGCCGTGGTCTGCGTGGGGCTCACGCTCTGGCTGTGGCCGCGGTTCGCGGGGCGGGGGCCGCGGGCGGTGCTGGGGCGGCTCGGTTCGATCGTGGGTACCCAGCTGGCCGTCGTGGCGGCGCTGGGGCTGGCGGTGAACGCCAACTTCCAGTTCTACTCCTCCTGGCACGAGCTGCTCGGCCTGTACGACGACGCGCCGGCCGCCGTCGGCAAGTGGGGCGACGGGGGGACGGCGGGCCCGGCGGGCGATCCGTCGAAGGGGCTGGTGCAGACGGCCGGGCCGGACGGCCTGGAGAAGGTGCACGGGCTGCCGAAGGGCCCGCCGGAGCAGGTGGGCCGGGTGGAGTCGGTGCGGATCGTGGGCCGGCGGACCCGGGCGGTGGACCCGGCGTACGTCTATCTGCCGCCGCAGTACTTCCAGCCGCAGTTCGCCCGTCAGCGCTTCCCCGTCATCGTGGCGCTCAGCGGCTATCCGGGCGGCAGCTTCCTGCTGGGCCAGCACCTGCGGCTGCCGCAGACCGCCGCGCGGCTGATCCGGGCCGGCCGGATGCAGCCGACGGTCATCGTGATGATGCGGCCCACCATCGCGCCGCCGCGCGACACCCAGTGCGTCGATGTGCCGGGCGGCCCGCAGGCCGAGACCTTCTTCGCCCGCGACGTGCCGCAGGCGCTCGTCTCGCACTACCGGGTCGGCCACGACCCGGGTGGCTGGGGCGTCATGGGCTACTCGTCGGGCGGCAGCTGCGCCCTCCAGCTGGCCATGCGGCACGACCGTACGTACAGCTCGGCGGCGGCCCTGTCGCCCGATTACAGGGTCAGCAACGACCCCACGACCGGGAACCTCTTCGGTGACGGCCGGGACCGGGCGCGCCGCCGTCAGGAGCACGATCTGATGTGGCGACTGCGGCATCTGCCGGCGCCGCAGGTGAACGTCCTGGTGGGCACGAGCCGTTCCGGGGAGAAGAACTATCCGGCGGCCGAGGCGTTCCTGGCGGCGGTCCGGCCGCCGATGAAGGCGGACGCCCTGGTCCTCGACCACGGCAGCCACAACTTCGCGACCTGGCGGCGTGAACTGCCCGCCGCGCTGCTGTGGATGGACAGGCAGCTGACGTTCCCGGAGGACGTGGTCGGCAACTCGTAGGCGAGCGGCCGGCCTCGTCCGGACAACGGGCGAGGGGCTCCCGGCGGCTGGTGCCGGGAGCCCCTCACACGTGGTCGCGGGTGCGCGTCAGTCCTTGATCTCGCAGATCACCGCGCCGGAGGTGAGGGCCGCGCCGACCTCGGCGGTCAGGCCCTTGACGGTGCCGGAGCGGTGCGCGTTGAGCGGCTGCTCCATCTTCATGGCCTCCAGGACGACGATCAGCTCGCCCTCGGTGACCTGCTGGCCCTCCTCGACGGCGACCTTCACGATGGTGCCCTGCATCGGGGAGGCGAGCGCGTCACCGGAGGCGGCGCTGCCGGCCTTCTTGGCGGCCTTGCGCTTGGGCTTGGCTCCGCCGGCGACCGCGGCGCGGGCCAGCGGCATGCCCAGCGAGGACGGCAGCGAGACCTCCAGGCGCTTGCCACCGACCTCGACGACGACGGTCTCGCGGCTGTCCGCCTCGGCCTCGTCGCCGCCGGGGGCGGCGAACGGCGGGATCTCGTTGACGAACTCGGTCTCGATCCAGCGGGTGTGGACCGTGAAGGGGTCCGCGGAGCCGGTGAGTTCGGGGGCGAAGGCGGAGTCCTTGACCACCGCGCGGTGGAACGGGATGGCGGTGGCCATGCCCTCGACGGTGAACTCGTTCAGCGCGCGGGCGGCGCGCTGCAGCGCCTGCGCGCGGGTGGCGCCGGTGACGACCAGCTTGGCCAGCAGGGAGTCCCAGGCCGGGCCGATGACCGAGCCGGACTCCACACCGGCGTCCAGGCGGACACCGGGGCCGGACGGCGCGTCGAACCTGGTGACCGTGCCGGGCGCGGGCAGGAAGTTGCGGCCCGGGTCCTCGCCGTTGATGCGGAACTCGAAGGAGTGGCCGCGCACCGCCGGGTCGTCGTAGCCGAGTTCCTCGCCGTCGGCGATCCGGAACATCTCGCGGACCAGGTCGAGGCCGGTGACCTCTTCGGTGACCGGGTGCTCGACCTGGAGGCGGGTGTTGACCTCCAGGAAGGAGATGGTGCCGTCCTGGCCGACGAGGAATTCGCAGGTGCCGGCGCCTTCGTAGCCGGCTTCCTTGAGGATGGCCTTGGATGCGCGGTACAGCTCGGCGTTCTGCTCGTCCGTCAGGAACGGGGCCGGGGCCTCCTCCACCAGCTTCTGGTGGCGGCGCTGCAGGGAGCAGTCACGGGTCGACACGACGACGACGTTGCCGTGCTTGTCGGCCAGGCACTGGGTCTCCACGTGCCGGGGGCGGTCGAGGTAGCGCTCGACGAAGCACTCGCCGCGGCCGAAGGCGGCAACTGCCTCGCGCACCGCGGAGTCGTACAGCTCGGGCACCTCGTCGAGCGTGCGGGCGACCTTCAGGCCGCGGCCGCCGCCGCCGAAGGCCGCCTTGATGGCGATCGGCAGGCCGTGTTCCTTGGCGAACGCGACGACCTCCTCCGCGCCGGAGACCGGGTCGGGGGTGCCGGCGACCAGCGGCGCACCGGCGCGCTGGGCGATGTGCCGCGCCGCGACCTTGTCGCCGAGGTCGCGGATGGCCTGCGGGGGCGGTCCGATCCAGGTGAGGCCCGCGTCGAGGACGGCCTGGGCGAACTCGGCGTTCTCGGAGAGGAAGCCGTAGCCGGGGTGGATGGCGTCCGCGCCCGAATCGGCGGCGGCGGCCAGGACCTTGGCGATGTCCAGGTAACTGGTGGCAGGAGTGTCACCGCCCAAGGCGTATGCCTCGTCTGCCGCGCGTACGTGCAGGGCGTCCCGGTCGGGGTCGGCGTAGACGGCTACGCTGCCGATCCCCGCGTCCCGGCATGCACGGGCAACGCGAACAGCGATTTCGCCACGGTTGGCGATGAGCACCTTGCGCACGATGGGTCCTTCCTTGGCGCTTCGCCGCAACAAATTTGGATGCGGCGATTTTAGGGACTGGCGACACCGCGTGCCGACCCGTTCCCCGGGGTGAGCTTGCCCACACGGAGTGTGCTCGGAGCGCCGGCGAGGGGCCTGAGTCCTCTGGTATCCCAGGGTAGGCCCGGATTTCCGGGCTCGGAGCCGGGACGCGATGTGGCCTAGGTCTCGATCTTCCGACGTCCAGCGGATCGTCAATTCTTTGTGGAGTCCCTACGAATGGGCGAAGGAAACTTTGCTGCGGCTCCGTCCGCCGGGCGTGCCGCGGGACGCCGTTCGCGGTCCGCCGGCACCCACTCGTGCACGACCCTTGCCCCAGCTATTACCCATTAGTAGCGTGCCCGATGTCTTCTGTACTCGCGGTAACGGATGTTCTTCCGGGGCGCGGCGACAGTCCTGCGGCGAGCGGCAACGGAAGTGGGTGGACGGTGGTGGCACGACGGCCGGTGGCCTTGGTGGCGGCGGTGGTACTGGTCCTGGAGGCGTGCGGGATCGTGCTGCTCAACTGGATCCTGAGCATCGTGGTGGACCGGCAGCAGATGTCGCTGGCCGGGCTGGAGCCCGGTGCGATGTCCACCGGTTCGTGGGTGGGCGGCGGCGTCTTCGGCCTCTACCTCCTGCTGTGCGCCGGCATCCTGGTCCGCACCGCGCTGCGTGACCGCGCGCCGGGCGGTTTCGCCCGGATCGTGCTGATCAGTGCCGTGGTGGTGCACGGCATGGTGGGCGCGTTCGCCATCGGTCTGGTCGGCTGGGTCGCCTTCGTCGCGATGATGGTGGTGCTGGCGCTGCTGGTGTTCACCCTGGTGGCGTACGGGGAGGGTCGGGCGCGCGGTGGCGACGGCCCGGCCGCGGACGGCGCGCCGACCGGTCCGCGACCGGCGGCACCGGGCGCGGCCTGAGCGGTCCGAGCGCCGTGGCCGGGGGCTGAACTCCCGCCCGCGGCGCCCGTTTCGGCCCGCCCGCGCTCCCCGGTCCGAGGCGGTCCCCGGCCCCGCGACACGCCCGGGTAGTCTCGTCGCGCGGTGTCGTCGGACGGGGGTTGATGCGCATGCGGGCGCCGGTTGCGGGTGCCGGGGGACCGGTACGGACGGGTGTGCCGGGCACGGTCGGCCCGTACACGGTGCTGGGCCGGCTGGACGGCGAGGCGCCCGGGCTGCCCGTACCGGAGCAGCGGCTGATCGGGCGGAGCGCGGACGGGGACCGTACGGTCCTGATCGGTGTGCCGCTGCCCGGCGCCGACCCGGGGCGGTTCCTGGCCGAGGCGGACGCCTCGCGCTATCTGCTCGGGCCGTGGTCCTGGCCGGCCGTCGAACTCGCCGCGCCCGGTGAGCCGCCCTGGCACGCCCGCCCCTACCTCCCCGTCCTCCCGCTGCCGACCGCGCTCGCGGTGCACGGTGGGCCGCTGCCCGAGCGCACCGTACGGGCGCTGGGCGCGGCCCTCGTGGAGACGCTGATCATCGGGCACGGGCAGGGCCTCACCCATGCCGGAGTGTCGCCCGCCGCCGTCCTGTTGGCGGCGGACGGGCCCCGGCTGAGCTGCTTCGGGGCGGTACGGGCCGCGGCGGCGGACGGCGCCGGGCGCTCCGGGCTGCCGGGCCTGGAGTCCGGGAGCCTGCCGCCCGAGCAGGCCGGCGGCGGGCCTCCGCAGCCGGCGGGTGACGTCTACGCGCTCGGCGCGACGCTCGCCTACGCCGCCACCGGCCACACCGTGCCCGAACGGGACGAGCTGCCGGCCGCCCTGCGGACCGTCGTCACGTCCTGCCTGTCGCGGGACCCGGCGGCCCGGCCGCGCCCCGGCGAGCTGCTCGACGCGATCGGCCCGCTGCCCGCACATCCCGCCACGGCCCTCGACAGCGGCGGTGGGCCCGCCGGGCGGGCCGCCGCCGCGCTCGGGCCCGGCTGGCTGCCCGGCCGGATCATCGCGGCGCTGGCCCGCCAGTCGGCCGAACTGCTCGCCGCGACCCTCCCGCCTCCGCCCGCCGCACGCCAGGACTGACGCCCGCCATGCCTTCGCCGCTCACCCATGACGACCCGCCCGGCCTCGGCCCGTACCGTCTGCTCGCCCGGCTGGGCAGCGGCGGCATGGGCACCGTCTATCTGGGCCGCTCCGCGGGCGGCCGGACCGTGGCACTGAAGACCGTGCACGCCCGGATCGCGACCGAGACGGAGTTCCGCACCCGCTTCCGGCTGGAGTCGGACGCCGCCCGGGTCATCGGCGGCCGGTACGGCGCCCAGGTCGTCGAGGCCGACCCGCTCGCCGACACCCCGTGGCTCGCCACCGAGTACGTCCTCGGCCCGCCGCTCGACGAGGCGGTCCGGCTGGCCGGTCCGCTGCCGGAGGCCGCGGTGCGCGCCCTGGGGGCGGCGCTGTGCGGGGCGCTCGGGCAGCTGCACCGCTCCGACGTGGTGCACCGCGACCTCAAGCCGTCGAACATCATGGTCACCGCGTTCGGCCCGAAGGTCATCGACTTCGGCATCGCCCGCGCGCTCGGCGACGACCGGCTCACCCACGCCGGTGCGGCGGTCGGCACGCCGGCGTTCATGTCGCCGGAGCAGGCCACCGGCGCCGAACACGACCCCGCCGGGGACGTGTTCGCGCTCGCCGGGGTCCTGGTGTTCGCCGCCACCGGCCGGGGTCCCTTCGGCGACGGGCAGCCCGCGGACCTCCTCTACCGGGTCCGCTACGCCGAGCCGGACCTCACCGGCACCCCCGCCGCCCTCGTCCCGGTCCTGGCCCGCTGCCTGGCCAAGGACCCCGCCGAACGCCCCGGCACGACCGAGCTGGCTGCCCAACTGCACGACGGGTCGGGGGAGTTCGCCGACCACCTGCCGGACGCGGTGCTCGCCGAGATCGGGCGGCGGGCGGGCGAGGTGTGGCAGGTCGAGCCGCGGCGGCTGCCCGCACCGCCCGAGCAGCCGGCGACCCTCCCGTCCGCCGACGCCCCCGCCGCGCCCCGGCTCTCCCGCCGGGGGCTGCTGCTGGCGGGCGCGGGCTCCGTGCTCGGCGTGGCCGGCGCCGGGGCCGGGGTGTGGGCGTGGCTGGGGCGGGACGGGACCGCTGCCGGCCCGGGCACCGGACCGGGGTACACCCAGCCGAAGGCGGGGCCGAGCGTCGGCGCGCTGAAGAAGAAAAAGCTGGACTCGGTGTGGCAGAAGCAGACCGGTGGGCCGGCCGACGACCAGTCGCCCGAAGTGCCCATGGTGGCCGGCGACCAGGTCGTCCTGGTGGCCAACGCCGAGGCGCGCGGCGTCGACCCGAGGTCCGGGGAGTCCCGGTGGACGTTCTCGCTGTGGGCGGACGACTCCTGGCAGGTCGCCTCGGACGGCACACACGTCTACCGGATCCTGCGCGTCGAGCACGGCCAGGACCTGGCCACGAAGACCGTCTCGTGGTTCCTCGCCGGCGTCGACCTCGCCACCGGCAAGGCCGGCAAGCACCTCGCCCCGGTGTCCGACGCACAGCACAACGGCATCCTCAGCCGGCTGCTGGCGGTCGCCGACGGCACCGCCTACCTGGCGATCTCCCACGGGAAGGTCAAGCGGTACGAGCGCCAGTCCCCCTGGTTCGTGATCGCGGTGGACCTCGCCTCGGGACGCCGGAAGTGGTCGGACCCGGTGCCGTTCCACCCGGCCAGGAGCGACGACAACCACTTCATCGCCGCCAAGGCGACCGGCAACCGCCTGGTCCTCTTCCAGCAGACGAACGACAACAAGGTCCGGATCGTCGCCCGCGACACCCGCACCGGCAAGGTGGCCTGGGACAAGCCGTGGAACGGCGCCGACCCCCGGTTCGTGCGGGACCCGCTCGCGGTCGACGACCGTCATCTCTACCTGGGCTACGGCCCGTTGCGGGCGCTGCGGCTGAGCGACGGCGGGCAGGCGTGGGACACGTCCGCCGTCCGCGCCGGGAAGACGTACGGGCCGGCGGTCCTCAAGGGCGGCGCGGTGTACACGGTGGAGAAGGGCCTCGGCCTGGTGTCGTACGGCCCCGGCGGCGGGCAGCCGCGGTGGGCGGAGAAGAGCGCGGAGGGGCCGCGGGCGGAGCACGTGGTGCGGCCCGTGATCGGCTCCGAGTACGCCTACACGTACAGCAGGACCGACGGCGTGCTGCGGGCTGTCGGCCTCACCTCGCGCACCACCGAGCAGCTGTACACCACCAGCGGGACCCGCTTCACCGCCCACGAGAAGAGCCGAATGATCATCGCGTCCGACTCCCATTTCCTCGCCGGCTTCCCGCTCCGCTGAACCCGCCGGAAGGACTCCGCCCATGAAACCCCTCGGCACCGGCGACCCGCTGCGCCTCGGCCCGTACCGCCTGCTCGGCGTGCTCGGCGAAGGCGGGATGGGCAAGGTCTACGTCGGCCAGGACGGCGAAGGCACCGTCGCCGCGGTCAAGGTGCTCCGGCCCGAGCTCACCGGCGAGGCGAACCTCGCCCGCCGCTTCGTCCGCGAGGCGCAGGCCGCGACGGCCGTGACGAGCAAGGGCGTGGCCCGGGTCCTGGGGACGGACACGGAGGGCGGACGGCCGTGGATCGCCACCGAGTTCCTGGCCGGCCCGACCCTCGACGAGGCGGTCGAGACGTACGGCCCGTTCGACGAACCGGCGGTGCGCGCCCTCGCCGCGTCGCTCGCCCGCACCCTGGTGGACATCCACGCCACCGGGCTGGTGCACCGCGACCTCAAGCCCCCGAACATCGTGCTGACGTCCGGCGGTCCGCGCGTCATCGACTTCGGCATCGCCCGGCCCGAGCACGGCCTGACCCTCACCACCACCGGCCAGGTCCCGGTCACCCCCGGCTACGGCGCCCCCGAGCAGGTCCTGGGCCGCCGGGTCGCCGCACCCGCCGACGTCTTCTCGCTGGGCGCGGTCCTGGTCCACGCGGCCGGCGGCCGGCGGGCGTTCGACGGCGCCCACATCGCCGCCCTCCAGTACAAGGTCGTCCACGACGAGCCCGACCTGACCAGCGTCCCGGAGGTGCTGCGTCCGCTGATCGCCCCCCTCCTGGCCAAGGATCCGGCCGCCCGCCCCACGCCCGACCGGATCGCCGCGGCGTTCGCGCCGCCGCGGGGTGCCGAACGGGCCTGGCGGCGCGGCCCGGTGAGCCAGGCGATCAAGGAGCGGGAGAGCGGCATCCACGAGCTGACCACCACGCTCGTCGCGGGCGCCGCCCCGCAGCGGGTCTCCCGGCGCCGGCTGCTCACCGGCCTCGCCACGGGCGGCGCGGTCCTCGCGGCGGGCGGCGGCGCGGCCGCGGCGTGGTGGCCGCGTCCGCCGGCGCCACCCGGGAAGAAGGTCGACCTCTTCGCCTTCCCGCCCGCCGCCAGGACGCCCGTGGCGCACGTGCTGAACCCGGACGACGGCGACATGATCGTCGGCGGCTCGCCGAAGGAACTGTGGGTCGTCCACGGCCTCGGCGCGGACACCCCCGCCCCGCTGCCCGTCCGGGACGTCATCGTCTTCGGCACCCGCGACGGCGGGATCGCCGCCCACAACGTCGTGGACGGCAAACGCCGTTGGGCCGCCCGCGACATCAAACCGACCGGCCGCTACCTCTCCCTCTCGGATCGCCTGATAGCCGCGGTCGACGCCAAGGGGACGCTGCGCACCTTCGTCCCCTCCACGGGGGAACGCCGCTGGACCGCCGACGTCCGGGCCCACCAACTGCTGGCCGCGGACGACGAGGCGGTCTACCTCGTGACCGAGGACCACCGGCTGCGCGCCGTCGCCCGCTCCGACGCGACGGTCCGCTGGACCGTGCGTCCACCCGAGGGCTTCCGCGGCACGCTCGCCCCGCCGGGCGTCGCCGCCGAAGGCCGGCTGGTCGTCTCCACCGACAAGGGGGACGTCCTGGCGTTCGCCACCTCCGACGGCCGCCGGGTCTGGGAGTTGCGCAACCAATGGGACGCCCTGATCCGACCGGCCGTCCACGGCTCCACGGTCTATCTCAACGGCACCACCCTCACAGCGCGACGGCTGGCTGACGGAAAGGAGTTGTGGAAGGTCGAAGCCCGGGACGCGGCCTGGCACAAACACCAGGACTGGGGCCCGGCGACGCCGTACGACGACAATCTGCTCTATGCCACGCACGGCAACTGGGCCCGCAAGATCAAGCGCAGCGACGGCAGCAAGATCCTGGAGTGCCGTGGGACGGCTGACCTCAGCTGCCCGGTGCTCGCTCAGGGCAACGGTGTGTGGTCCATCGACGAGGCCATCTGGAAGCAGGTCAACGCGGTGGACCAGCGGACCGGCTACCTCGTCTGGGAGTACAAACTCCCTGAGGCCGAACGACGCTGGCTGGCGGCTGCCGGCAACCGCGTCTTCGTCATGAATGACGAGGCGCTCTATGCCCTGCCGGTGTTTTGACGTCCGTCCCGGGGCAGGGGTTGACGGCTGCAGACGGCTTGAGCGGTAGGGCGAGGCGCTGCGCGAGGTGCGCATTTTGAGGAGCCCTCATCAGCCCCTTTCACTAGCCTGTGTTGATCACCTCGGGCACCTTTGCGAGGCGATCGCGGTGAGAGTTCCTCTGGGACCGCAGAGGGATGCGGAAGCGTCAACTACGAGGGGGAAAGTATGCGGAAGACACGTGTGAGGGTGATGGCAGCGGTCGCGTGTGCGCTGATCGGCACTGCGCTGACCGGCGGCAGCGCGATGGCGAGCACTCCTGTACCGACGGACGTGCGCACTGTGCAGAGCGGACCGACAGGTCACGGACCGACCCTTGAAGCGGTGACGTTGCGAGCTGAACCGACCACACAGTCCGCTGCCTTGGGCGTTATCCCCAAGGGCTCGAAGGTCCTCATCTACGAAGGTGCGGTCCACGGGATGTACAAGGCTTGTGGAAAACGCGGGAACCTGTGGCTGCACGTGGTGGACCGCATGGGGGCTGAGGGATGGGTCGTCCGCACCTGCGTGAAGACGAACGCCTGGCCGTCGTGAACGGTCGGCGGGCCCGGGACACCGGTCCCGGGCCCGCCCCGCCTCAGTGCTTCACCGGTGCGTGCTCCCGCAGGATCTCCATGAACGCGCGCATCCAGTCGGGGTGGTCGTTCCAGGCGCGGGCCGAGACGACCTTGCCGTCGACGACCGCCGAGCCGTCGACGAAGACGCCGCCGCCCATCTCGACGTCGGGGGCGCAGGCCGGGTAGGCGGCGGTGCGGCGGCCCTTGAGGACGCCGAGGGGGGCCAGCGAGACGGCCGCGTGGCAGATGTGGGCGACGGGCTTGTCGGCGTCGAAGAAGTGGGTGACGACCCGGCGGTAGTCGGCGTCGTTGCGGAGGTACTCGGGGCCCCGGCCGCCGGGGAGGACCAGCGCCGCGTACTCGGCCGGGTCGACCTCGGACAGGGCGAGGTCGGACGGCCAGGAGTGGCCCTCGCGCTCGATGTAGGTGTCGAAGCTGTCGACGAAGTCGTGGACGACGAACTTCAGCTTCTTGCGGGACGGGGCGGCGACCCGCGGTTCGTAGCCCTCCTCCAGCAGCCGCTGGTAGGGGTAGAAGAACTCCAGGTCCTCGGTGGCGTCGCCGGCGATCAGCAGGATCTTGGGCATGCTGCCTCCTCCTCGTGAGCGCATCAACCGGTCTGATCGGGGTGATCGGGCCGTATCGGATCAATCGGTTCCCCACGCCGGGACGTTGAATGCGCCGGCCCGGGCCGGCTTTCCGGATTCCCCGGCGGCGGGCCCCGCCCCGGCCGGGGTCAGGCCGCCGCGCGGGCCGCCGTGCCGGGCGCCGTGCCGGCCGGTTCGCCCGTGAGCCGGGCCGCCCGGCGCCGCACGAGGAGGCCCTGCACCGTGTACGTCACCGCCAGGTAGAGGTGGAGGGTGGACAGGCCCAGCAGGCCGGCGGTGGCGGTGTGGTCGATCCACTGAGCCATCGCGGCGTGCACGGCGGCCGACACCAGCCACAGCGCCGTGGTGAGCGCGGTCCCCTTCCGCAGCACCCCGCCGTCCGGGCCGCGCCAGACCCGTACCGTCCGGGCCCGGACGACGCCCAGCGGCACCGCCAGGGCGAGGGTCAGCACGACCAGGGCGACGGGCAGCGCCGTCAGCGGGTGGTTCTTGGTCGCCGACGCGACGCCGAAGGCGAGGGCGGCCACGCCCAGGACGCCGAGGACGGCCGTGCCGATCAGCGGTGCCGTGGCGCGCACCGGCCGGGTCCGCAGCTGGCGGCGGACGATCAGTGCGACGACCAGCAGGGCGAGGGCCGGTCCGGCCGTGGTGTGCATGGTTCCCCCCGTTTTTTGTGTGGTGTGCCGGTCCCGGCGGTCAGGTCCACAGGTCGGTGATGGCGACGCCGAGGTCCGCGAGGAGGCGGCGCAGCAGCGGCAGGGACAGCCCGATGACGTTGCCGGGGTCGCCGTCGATGCCGTCGATGAAGGGTGCGGAGCGGCCGTCGAGGGTGAACGCGCCGGCGACGAAGAGCGGTTCGCCGCTCTCGACGTAGGCGGTGATCTCGGCGTCGGTCGGCTCGCCGAAGCGGACCGTGGTCGAGGCGGTCGCGGACACCTGCCGGCCGTCGGCGGTGTCGATGAGGCAGTGGCCGGTCTGCAGGACGCCGGAGCGGCCGCGCATGGACTTCCAGCGGGCGGTGGCGTCCTCGGCGTCGGCCGGCTTGCCGAGGGCCCGGCCGTCCAGTTCCAGCACCGAGTCGCAGCCGATGACCAGTGCGCCGTGCGCTTCCGGGCGGGCGGCGACCGCGGCGGCCTTCGCCTCGGCGAGTATGCGGGCCAGCTCACCGGGGGTGGCGGCGCTCAGCGCGTCCTCGTCGACGCCGCTGACGATCACCTCGGGCGCCAGCCCGGCCTGGCGCAGCAGGGCCAGCCGGGCGGGGGACTGGGAGGCGAGGACGAGGCGGCGGGGGCGGGCATGTTCGGTCATGCCCGCCATCGTACGGAGCCGCGGCGGGTGGGGGGCGGCCGGACTACTTGCCCAGTACCGCCTGCATCACCTGCTTGGCGATCGGGCCGCCGAGCTTGCCGCCGGCGATCTCGGAGCGCGGGATGTCCATGTCCTTGGGGTCGACGAAGACGGCGACCGCCACCGGGGAGGAGCCGTCGCTCTGCTTGGCGTAGGACACGAACCAGGCGTAGGGGCGCTCGTCGTTGACGTTCGCGCCGTGCTGGGCGGTGCCGGTCTTGCCGCCGACGGTCACGCCGTCGATGGCGGCCTTGTCGGCGGTGCCCTTGTCGACGGTGTACTCCATCATCTGCTGCACCTTCTTCGCGGTGCCGGCGGAGACGGCCTGGGACATCAGCTTCGGCTCGAACTTCTGCATCGTCGACAGGTCGGGGCCGCGCAGTTCGTCGACGAGGTGCGGCGTCATCAGCTTGCCGTCGTTGGCGAGCGCCGCGGCGACCATCGCCATCTGCATCGGGGTGCTGGTCAGGCTGCCCTGGCCCATGCCGGTGAGCGCGGTCTGCGGCTTGTCGAGCGACTTCGGGTAGAGGCTCTTGGTGGCCAGCAGGTCGCCGAACTCCTTGTCGTAGACGTCGGAGTTGAAGCCGAACTTCTCCGCGGTCTCGCGCATCTTGTCCTTGCCCACCTTCAGCGCGGTGTCCAGGAAGACGTTGTTGCACGACCACTGCATGCCGGTCTTGAGGGACGCCTTGTCGCAGGGCGCGCCGGCCACGTCGTTGCCGATCTTCGTGCTGCTCAGCGGCAGCTGGTACGGGGCGGGGGCGCCCGAGGGGGCGTCGATGTCGCTGACCACGCCGTGCTCCAGGGCCGCGGCCGCGGTGAGGATCTTGAAGGTGGAGCCGGGGGCGTAGGTCTCGCGCAGCGCCCGGTTGCTGAGCGGCTTGCTCTTGTCGGCGTCCAGCGCCTTGAACTTGCGGGCCTCGGAGTTGGAGATGCCGGCGAAGACCGACGGGTCGTAGGAGGGGGTGGAGGCCAGCGCGAGGATCTTGCCGTTGCGCGGGTCGAGGGCGACCACGGCGCCCTTGGCGTTCAGGTCGGTCAGCCCCTTGTAGGCGGCCTTCTGCGCCTTGGGGTCGATGGTGGTGATCACGTCGCCGCCGCGCGGCTTCTCGCCGGTGAGGATGTCCTGGGCGTGCTTGAGGGCGAGCCGGTCGTCTTTGCCGGAGAGCAGCTTGCTGTAGATGCCTTCCAGGAAGGTGCTGCCCTGGGCCTGCGAGGCGAAGCCGGTGACCGGCGCGTACATCGGGCCGTCCGTGTACGTCCGCTTGTACTTGAAGTCGCCGGCGGTCGCCACGGAGCCGGTGACCGGCCGGCCGCCGACGATGATGTTGCCGCGCGGGTAGGAGAACGCCTCGATCTTGACCCGGCGGTTGTTGGCGTCGTTGGCGAGATCGTCGCCCTGGACGAACTGGACCCAGGTCACCCGGACCAGCAGGGCCAGCACCAGCACCCCGCAGAAGACGGCTATATGCCTCAGCGGCCTGTTCATCGTTCTCCCACTCCCCGTCGACCGCGCCGCCCGGGGACGGCGAGCGTCCGAATTGCGCTCTTCGAGAGTGAAAGATGAGATTCCGGGGGCTCTGGTTGCGGCCGAGGCGTGTGAGCGTTACCTCCCGCGGGCGGGAACTTTTGCCCCGGGCGTGGGCGTCGGCGGTCAGCGCGACGAGAGCAGGAACATCAGCAGCACCGCGGCCACGGCCAGCACGATGCCCAGCCGGCGGAGCTTGGCCTGCACGTCGCGCAGCTCCTCGGGCGGTTCATCGGGCGGATCGGACCACAGCATGTATCGATCCTGTGCCCGGAACGTCCCCGGCGCCTGAGTACGCGTACTCAGGCGCCGGGGCGCAAAGGACTAGTCCGTGCATCATGCACCGACCTGCCCGGTGGGCCGGTCCGGCGCGCGCGACCGGTCAGCGCGGCCAGTGGCTGGTCCGCCAGGCCCGCGGTCCCGGGTGCGGCATGCGGGACCGGGCCGGCACCGTCGTCGCCGGATCCGACCACTCGGTGCCGGAGTCACCGCTGCCGGGGGCCGGGCCGGCGGCGGCCGCCGCGGCCCGGGCCTGCACCACCGCCAGTGCGGCGGCCAGCTCCTCAGGGGTCGGGTTGCCCCGTACGACCTTGATCATCCTCGACCGACCTCCTACAGCGGGATGTTGCCGTGCTTCTTCGGCGGCAGGGCCTCGCGCTTGTTGCGCAGCGCGCGCAGCCCCCGGACGATGTGCCGGCGCGTCTCGGACGGCATGATCACCGCGTCGACGTAGCCGCGCTCGGCCGCCACGTACGGGTTGAGCAGGGCCTCCTCGTACTCCCGGATCAGCTCCTGGCGGCGCTCCTCCTGCGCGGCCGGCTCGTCGATCGCGGCGAGCGTGCGGCGGTGCAGGATGTTGACCGCGCCCTGCGCGCCCATGACCGCGATCTGCGCCGTCGGCCAGGCCAGGTTCAGGTCGGCGCCCAGGTGCTTGGAGCCCATGACGTCGTACGCGCCACCGAACGCCTTGCGGGTGATGACCGTGATCAGCGGGACCGTCGCCTCCGCGTACGCGTAGATCAGCTTGGCGCCGCGCCGGATGATCCCGTCGTACTCCTGGTCCGTGCCGGGCAGGAAGCCGGGGACGTCCACGAAGGTCAGCACGGGGATGTTGTAGGCGTCGCAGGTCCGCACGAACCGCGCGGCCTTCTCGCTCGCCTTGATGTCCAGGGTGCCCGCGAACTGCATCGGCTGGTTGGCGACCACGCCGACCGAGTGGCCCTCGACCCGCCCGAAACCGGTGACGATGTTCGGCGCGAAGAGCGACTGGGTCTCGAAGAACTCCCCGTCGTCCAGGACGTGCTCGACCGCCGTGATCATGTCGTACGGCTGGTTGGCCGAGTCCGGGACCAGGGCGTCCAGCTCGCGGTCGTAGTCCGAGGTCTCCAGGTCCGCCTCCTCGGGGAAGACGGGCGGGTCGGAGAGGTTGTTGGACGGCAGGTAGGACAGCAGTCCCTTGACGTACTCGACGGCGTCCTTCTCGTCACCCGCCATGTGGTGCGCCACGCCGGAGGTGGTGTTGTGCGTCCGGGCGCCGCCCAGCTCCTCGAAGCCCACGTCCTCACCGGTGACCGTCTTGATGACGTCCGGGCCGGTGATGAACATGTGCGAGGTCTGGTCGACCATGACCGTGAAGTCGGTGATGGCGGGGGAGTACACCGCGCCGCCCGCGCAGGGGCCGACGACCAGGCTGATCTGCGGGATCACGCCCGAGGCGTGGGTGTTGCGGCGGAAGATCTCGCCGTACATGCCCAGCGAGACCACGCCCTCCTGGATGCGCGCGCCGCCGGAGTCGTTGATGCCGACGACCGGGCAGCCGGTCTTCAGCGCGAAGTCCATCACCTTGACGATCTTCTCGCCGAAGACCCCGCCGAGCGCCCCGCCGAAGACCGTGAAGTCCTGCGAGAAGACGGCCACCGGGCGGCCGTCGACCGTGCCGTAGCCGGTCACCACGCCGTCGCCGTACGGGCGGTTCTGCTCCAGCCCGAAGTTGGTCGAGCGGTGCCGGGCGAACTCGTCCAGCTCGACGAACGAGCCCTCGTCCAGCAGCAGGTCGATGCGCTCACGCGCCGTCAACTTGCCCTTCGCGTGCTGCTTTTCCACCGCCCGGGCGGAACCGGCGTGCGTGGCTTCGTCGACCCGCCGCTGCAGATCCGCCAGTTTGCCCGCGGTGGTGTGGATGTTTGCTTCCGGCTCGGACATCGGGATGCGGCTCCTGCTCGTCCTGGACTGGTGCTCGTACTGAGGGTGGTACGTGTGTGGCTACCAACCCGTAGCGTATCCGCGGGGCTGCTCAGCGGCACTGCGTCGTTGACCACACCTAGGCTGGTGCCATGACGCCTCAACCGCCGGGAAACCGGGACAAAGACGCCGGTCGCTGGAGCGATCTGGGCCGCCCGCCGCTGAACGCCACCGCGCTGCGCCGGGCACTGGTGCGCCCCGGCAGCCTCTGGACGTCCCTCGACGTCGTTCCCGCCACCGGCTCCACCAACACCGATTTGGCGGAACGGGCGTCGAAAGGCGCGGCCGAGGGGGCCGTTCTGGTGGCCGAGGAGCAGTCCGCCGGCCGCGGCCGGCTCGACCGCACCTGGTCGGCGCCCCCGCGCTCGGGCCTCTTCTTCTCCGTCTACCTCACCCCGCGGGTCCCCGCGGCGCGCTGGGGGTGGCTCCCGCTGCTCGCCGGAGTCGCCACCGCCACCGCCCTCACGCGCACCGCCGGCGTCGACACGGCACTCAAGTGGCCCAACGACCTCCTGGTCACTGTCGAGGGCGCCGAACGCAAGGCCGGCGGCATCCTCGCCGAACGGACCGACGGCGGCGTCGTCGTCGGCATCGGCCTCAACGTCACCCTCACCGCCGACGAGCTGCCCGTCCCCACCGCGGGCTCCCTCGCCCTGGCCGGCGCCCGCACCACCGACCGCGACCCGCTGCTGCGCGCCGTGCTGCGGTCCCTGGAGCACTGGTACGGCGAATGGCAGACCGCCGACGGCGACCCCGACGCCAGCGGCCTGCAGGCGACCTACGCCGCGGGCTGCGCCACCCTGGGCCGCGAGGTGCGGGCCGAACTGCCCGGCGACACCTCGCTCACCGGTGAGGCGGTCGCCATCGACGGTGACGGACGGCTGGTGCTGGCGACCGGCGAGGGCGTGCAGCAGCCGGTGGGGGCGGGCGACATCATCCATCTGCGAGCTACCGGAGGGGACGGCGCCGAACGGCCGGAGTGACCCGCCGTCGAGAGCCCGACGGCAGCCCGCCCTGACAGCAACCACCCACGGCTCCGCCCCGGGCCACCGCGACGCAGCCGCGGCGGGGCACCACGACGCACGTGAAGAGTGAGCCACAGCACACCTGCCGTATCGTTGAGGCGGTCCGCCAGGGAGCGGACCTCGGGCGAGCAGTGATCGGAAGGGCAGTGCGCAGGGATCGGACAGGGAGCGGCCGGTGAGCGCCGACGACTCGGGCGCCACCCCGCGCGAGGTGGCGACCGAGGACGACGCCGTACGCGACGTCCCGGAGGGCGAGCCGCCGGAGGCGGGCGGCGAGGGTGAGGAGGGCGAGGAGAACAGCATCGCGCTCCGCCTCGAACAGCTCATCCTCGGCGCCGACCGCCGCTACACGCCGTTCCAGGCGGCCCGCAGCGCCGGTGTCTCCATGGACCTCGCGGCCCGCTTCTGGCGGGCCATGGGCTTCGCCGACATCGGCCAGGTCAAGGCGCTCACCGAGGCCGACGTGCTGGCGCTGCGGCGGCTCGCCGGTCTCGTCGAGGCCGGCCTGCTGAGCGAGGCGATGGCCGTGCAGGTCGCCCGCTCCACGGGCCAGACCACCGCCCGTCTCGCCGACTGGCAGATCGACTCCTTCCTGGAGGGCCTCACCGAGCCCCAGGACTCCGGCCTGACCCGTACGGAAATCACCTATCCGCTGGTCGAGCTGCTGCTGCCGGAGCTGGAGGAGTTCCTGGTCTACGTCTGGCGCCGCCAGCTCGCGGCCGCCACCGGCCGGGTCGTACGGGCCCAGGACGACGCCGAGATGGTCGACCGCCGGCTCGCCGTCGGCTTCGCCGACCTGGTCGGATTCACCCGGCTGACCCGCCGCCTGGAGGAGGAGGAACTGGGCGAGCTGGTCGAGGCGTTCGAGACCACCTGCTCCGACCTGGTCGCCGCGCACGGCGGCCGGCTCATCAAGACCCTCGGTGACGAGGTCCTCTTCTCCGCCGACGACGCCGGGATCGCCGCCGAGATCGGCCTGCGGCTGATCGAGACGATGACGAACGACGAGACGATGCCCGAGCTGCGGGTCGGCATCGCCTTCGGCACCGTCACGACCCGGATGGGCGATGTGTTCGGCACGACCGTGAACCTGGCCAGCCGGCTGACGTCGATAGCGCCGAAGGACACCGTGCTGGTGGACGAGGCGTTCGCCGAGGAGCTGGGCCGGATCGGTGACGCGCCGGTCTCCGAGGCGGAGGCCGCGGCCGCGGAGAAGGCCGCCGAGGAGGGCACCGGCGCCGCACCGCCGTCGTACCGCTTCGCGCTCCAGCCGATGTGGCAGCGGCCGGTGCGCGGGCTCGGCGTCGTGGAGCCGTGGCTGCTGACCCGGCGCGGCTGACCGCCGGCACCGGCTGACGGGGCGCCATCCGGGTGTCCCGGAGGCGCCAACCCCGGCGCCCGTCCACGGAGCGTCGCCCCGTACCCCTGTCCCGCCCGGCCCTCACCTGGCATGATCCGTCCCGTCGCACAGGTCAACGCTCGTTAACAGGACGCCAGGAGGGCTTCATGCAGCGGTTCGGCGAGGACGGATGGGTCGGCATCGAGCGCCACGGCTTCGTGGCGGAGCTGGTCATGGACCGCCCCAAGGCCATGAACGCGGTCTCCACGGCCATGGCCGACGCCCTCGCGGGCGCCTGCGCCGAGCTGGCCGCGGACCACTCCGTACGGGCGGTGGTGCTCACCTCCACCCATGAGCGGGCGTTCTGCGTCGGCGCCGACCTCAAGGAGCGCAACTCCTTCACCGACGCGGACCTGATGCGGCAGCGCCCGCACACCCGCGCCGCCTACACGGGCGTACTGGAGCTGCCGGTGCCCACCGTCGCCGCGGTGCACGGCTTCGCGCTCGGCGGCGGCTTCGAGCTGGCGCTGGCCTGCGACCTGATCGTGGCGGACCCGACGGCGGTGGTCGGCCTGCCGGAGGTGTCGGTGGGCGTCATCCCCGGTGGCGGGGGCACCCAGCTGCTGCCGCGCCGGGTGGGGGCGGCGCGCGCCGCCGAGCTGGTGTTCACCGCCCGGCGGGTGCCGGCGCCCGAGGCGGCGGAGCTGGGCCTGGTCGACCGGCTGGCCGAAGAGGGGCAGGACCGGGCCGAGGCGCTGGAGCTGGCGGCCCGGATCGCCCGCAACTCACCGGTCGGGCTGCGTGCCGCGAAGCGGGCGATGAGGCTGGGTCACGGCCTGGATCTGCGGGCCGGCCTGGAGGTCGAGGACGGCGCCTGGCGCAGCGTGGCCTTCTCCGGTGACCGCGCCGAGGGTGTGGCGGCGTTCAACGAGAAGCGGGACCCGCAGTGGCCGGGGGAGTGACGGCGGGCGCCGGTCACGCTCCGCGACCGGTGCCGTCCGCGACCGGGATCCGGCCCGTTACCAGCCAGGACGCGGATAACGCCCCGGTGTCATTCCCACGCTGAAAGGGGCGAAAGGGGTTAAACATTCCTACGCTGTAGTACGGAGCGTGCTCACGGTGACGGAATGTGAGGATCCGGTGACGGGCGAGGGCGATGCGAGGCTGCGGGCAGTCGTGGAACTGGCGCAGGCGATGGCGGCCGCGCACACCCCGCGCGAATCGGCGCACGCCGCGGCGCAGGGCGTGCGCCAGGCCCTGGGCGGCTCCTTCGCGGCGATCTCGAAGTGGGAGCGCGAACTGGGCAAGCTGCGGGTGCTGGTCAACGTCGGTGAACTCGCCGAGGGCGAGGAGGAGTTCCCGGAGGACGAGAGCTACCCCGTCCACGAGTTCCCGGAGATCGTCGGCTTCCTGCACGAGCAGTGGGCCGGCGGCGGCGAGCCCAGCGCCTGGGTGGAGACCGCCGAGACGGACCCGGTGCCGCACGGGCCCGGCGACGGCGGCCCGTACAACCATCAGCGGGTGGCCGCGCTGCGCCGCCGCGGCCGGGGCTGCTGCGTCGTCGCGCCGATCGTGCTGCACGGCCGGGCGTGGGGTGAGCTGTACGTCGCCCGGCGCACCGGCGAGCCGGTCTTCGACCGGGCGGACGCCGACTTCGCGAGCGTGCTCGCCGCCGTCACGGCCGCCGGGATCGCCCAGACCGAGCGGCTGGCGGAGGCCCGCCGGCTGGCCTTCACCGACGCGCTGACCGGCCTCGCCAACCGGCGCGCCGTCGACATGCGGCTGGACGAGGCGCTGGAGCTGCACCGGGGCGGCGACGTGGTGGTCAGCCTGGTGGTGTGCGACCTCAACGGGCTGAAGCGGGTCAACGACTCCCGCGGCCACGCGGTGGGGGACCGGCTGCTGGAGCGGTTCGGTTCGGTGCTGTCGCTGTGCGGCGCGATGCTGCCCGGCACGCTCGCCGCCCGGCTCGGCGGCGACGAGTTCTGCCTGCTGGCGGTGGGGCCGCCGGCCGACGAGGTGGTCAAGGTGGCCGGTGAACTGTGCGAACGCGCCGGGGAGTTGGACCTCGGCGAGGGCGTCGCGGTGGGGGTCGCCTCGACCGGCGACCCGATCGGCCCGGTACGCAGCGGCCGCCGGCTCTTCCGGCTCGCGGACGCCGCCCAGTACAAGGCGAAGGCGGCCGGCTCGGGCGAGCCGGTGGTGGCCGGCCGGCACGGCGGCAAGGACGATCCGGTCGTCCGGCTCGCGGACGCGCCCGACCGGCGGCCGGGGCCGGAACGCCGGCGCTTCCGGAGGTGAGGCGACTGGGGTTGCGTGGCCGCCGGTCCGGGGTGCTCACTGCCGGTAAGGGGTGCTCCCGAAATCCGGTGGTGACATCCGGCGATTCAGTCTCTAGGGTGCCTGAATATGGATATGCACACTGTGGTGCTGGGGACGTCCGGCACGACCGCACAGGACGTCATCGCGGTGGCCCGCGGCGCGGCCCGGATCGAGCTGTCCGAGGAAGCCCTCGCGGCCGTCACCGCCTCGCGCGCCTTCATCGACGAACTCGCCGCCAAGCCCGACCCCGTCTACGGCGTCTCCACCGGCTTCGGTGCCCTCGCCGTCCGCCACATCAGTCCCGAGCTGCGGGTCCAGCTCCAGCGCAACATCGTGCGCTCGCACGCGGCCGGCATGGGCCCGCGGGTCGAGCGCGAGGTCGTCCGCGCGCTGATGTTCCTGCGGCTCAAGACCCTCGCCTCCGGGCACACCGGCGTCCGCCCGCTCGTCGTCGAGACCATGGCCGCCATACTCAACGCCGGCATCACGCCGGTGGTGCACGAGTACGGCTCGCTCGGCTGCTCCGGCGACCTCGCACCGCTCTCGCACTGTGCGCTGACGCTGATGGGCGAGGGCGACGCGGAGGGCCCCGACGGCGTCGTACGGCCGGCCGGCGAACTGCTCGCGGCGCACGGCATCGAGCCCGTCGAGCTGCGCGAGAAGGAGGGCCTGGCCCTCCTCAACGGGACCGACGGCATGCTCGGCATGCTCGTGATGGCCTGCGCCGACCTCGCCCGGCTGTTCACCTCGGCGGACATCACCGCGGCGCTCTCCCTGGAGGCGCTGCTCGGCACCGACAAGGTCCTCGCGCCCGAGCTGCACGCCATCCGCCCGCACCCCGGGCAGGCCGCCTCGGCCGCCAACATGCTGAAGGTGCTGGAGGATTCCGGCTTCACCGGCCACCACCAGGACGACGCCCCGCGCGTCCAGGACGCCTACTCCATCCGCTGCGCCCCGCAGGTCGCCGGCGCCGGCCGGGACACCCTGGCGCACGCCCGGCTGGTCGCCGAGCGCGAGCTGGCGTCGGCGGTCGACAACCCCGTCGTCCTGCCGGACGGCCGGGTGGAGTCCAACGGCAACTTCCACGGTGCGCCCGTCGCCTACGTGCTGGACTTCCTCGCCATCGCCGCGGCCGACCTGGGCTCGATCGCCGAGCGCCGCACCGACCGCCTGCTCGACAAGAACCGTTCGCACGGCCTGCCGGCCTTCCTGGCCGGCGACCCGGGCGTCGACTCCGGCCTGATGATCGCCCAGTACACCCAGGCGGCGCTGGTCAGCGAGCTGAAGCGGCTGGCCGCACCGGCCTCGGTGGACTCCATCCCGTCCTCCGCGATGCAGGAGGACCACGTCTCGATGGGCTGGTCCGCGGCGCGCAAGCTGCGTACCGCGATCGACAACCTCACCCGGGTCGTCGCCGTGGAGCTCTACGCCGCGACCCGCGCCGTCGAGATGCGCGAGGGCCTGACCCCGGCACCCGCCACCCGCGCGGTGCTCGACGCGGTCCGCGCGGCGGGCGTGCAGGGCCCGGGCGGGGACCGCTTCCTGGCCCCGGACCTGGAGAGCGCCTACGCGTTCGTGCGGAGCGGGAAGCTGGTGGCGGCCGTGGAGGCGGTCACCGGAGAACTGGCGTAGCGGCCTCGCGGGGGCCCGGGCGGAGCGTCCGGGCGCCCCGCCGGCGGGCGGGTCAGGCGCTCCCGTCGCGGGTGCGGCGCACCGAGTAGCTGACCAGCCCGGCGCCGAGCGCGAGGCTGGCGGCACCGCCGATCACGTACGGGGTGGTGTCCGGGCTGCCGGTGTCGGCGAGGTGGTGCGGCGCGACGGCGGAGCCGGCGGCCTGCGGGCCGCGGGCCGGGCCGCTCCCGTCGCCGGCGGCGCTGCCGGTGTGCGCGCCGTCGGCCGCCGGGTCGGTCCCGGTGGCGTCGGTGAGACCGGACCCGGCCGGGGCGGCGGCCGCCCGCAGGCCGGAGTGTGTCGCCCCGTCAGCTTCCGCGGTCGCATTGGCGGAGGGCACGAACCACAGGGCGAGCAGCACCGATCCCGCGGCTGCGGCGGTCAGTAGTGGTCGACGTGCGGTCACGGCAGCGATCCTCCTTGTGGGTCCGGCGAATTGGCCGTTGAGCGCAGATGTTAGTGACCGCCGCGGGTCGCGGGGAAGTCAGGACCCGACCATGCCTAACCTCCGTGCTATGAGCAATGGTGAGACATCACGTTTTGTGCGCCTTCATGTGGAACTGATCATGGAGGTCACCGACACCGGCCGGCTGACCGGCGCCGCCCTGGAGCACATCGACCGCGACTCCTCACTCCCGGACGAGGAGCGCAGACAGTCGCAGGAGACCGCGAAGGAGGACCCGGCGGAGGCGCTGGCCCAGCTGATCGACCCGTTCGACCTCGTCACCGCCGTACCGGGTGTCGAGCTCGCGCAGGCATCCTGGAGCAGTGAGGAGCTGACCGACTACGACCCGGACGCCGAGTGGGACGCGGCGGAGTGGGACCTGGCGGACGACGCGGACGGGGAGGGCTGACACCGGCCCCGCGCCCGCCCACCGGACACGGCCCCCGTACGGCATCCCCGCCGTGCGGGGGCCGGGTGCGTTCCGGGGCGCGGGCCGGTGCGCGGGGCGGTGGGGACGATCATGGGCATAGGTGTCCTATCCCACACTTTTCATAGGAATGGAACGGGCGAAACGGAAAAGGCGTTCAATTGGGCGTCGGCCGGAATGCCAGCGTCCGGATATGCCTGCGTTCAGTTGGCAGATCGCTCGGGGATGTTTTGCGAACTCGGTAGCAATGGAGATGCGTGTGATGACGGACAGCAAGCGCCGCAAGGGCCTCATAGCCAGCGCCGCGCTGCTCGGGGGCGTACTCACGCTGGCGGCGTGCGGCGGCAGCAGTGCGGCGGACGGCGGCAGCGGCGGCAGTGGCGGCAGTGGCGCTGACGGCATCCGGCACGAGAACACCCAGCAGGTCGACGAGGCGGCCGCCAAGGACGCCTCGGACGCCAGAATCACCATCTCCCCCGAGGACGGCGCCGCGGGCGCGGGCATCAACAGCGACGCCAAGGTCACGGTCAGTGGCGGGAAACTCACCGACGTCACCATGACCTCCGTGGAGACCAAGCAGCCTGTCGACGGCACGCTGTCCGCCGACGGCACCTCCTGGACGCCGAACCAGCCGCTGCACCGTGCGACGAAGTACAAGGTCACCGCGCACGCCGTGGACCCGCAGGGCCGCAAGGCGGTGGAGAACTCCAGCTTCACCACGGTCTCCCCGGCGAACAGCTTCATCGGGAACTTCACGCCGGAGGACGGCTCGACCGTCGGCGTCGGCATGCCGGTGTCGATCAACTTCGACAAGCCGGTCAGGAACAAGGCCGCCGTGGAATCCGCGATCAAGGTGTCGGCCAGCAGTAACCAGCAGGTCGTCGGCCACTGGTTCAGCGACACCCGGCTGGACTTCCGGCCCCAGAACTACTGGAAGCCGAACTCCGACGTCACGATGAAGCTCGGCCTCGACGGCGTCCAGGCGTCGCCGGGCGTCTCCGGCATCCAGAACAAGACCGTCAGCTTCCACGTCGGCCACTCGCAGATCAGCACCGTCGACACCAAGTCCCACCGGATGACCGTGGTGCGCGACGGCCGGGTCGTCAAGACCATCCCGATCTCCGCCGGCAGCGACGAGCACCCGACCTACAACGGTGCGATGGTCATCTCCGAGCGGTTCAAGCAGACCCGGATGAACGGCTCGACCGTCGGCTTCAAGAAGAAGGACGGCAAGGGCGAGTACGACATCCCCGACGTCCCGCACGCCCAGCGGCTGACGTCCTCCGGCACCTTCATCCACGGCAACTACTGGGGCAAGGGCATCTTCGGCCACGCCAACACCAGCCACGGCTGCATCGGCCTGGAGGACGTCAAGGGCGCCGACAACGCCAAGACGAACGGCGCCTGGTTCTTCGACCACTCGCAGACCGGTGACGTCGTCAAGGTGATCAACTCCCCCGACCACACCGTCACGCCCGACAACGGCCTCAACGGCTGGAACATGAGCTGGTCGCAGTGGGTCGCGGGCAGCGCCGCCGGCTGACGCCCGGCGGCCCGCCCCGCGGGGCGCGACTCGTAGAGTGACCCGGTGAGCGAGCGGGGAAAGAAGCAGCGCGGCGGGGCGTCGCCGTCGGCGGCCAACGAGCTGGTCGGGCGGGTGCTCGGCAGCGTCCGCTACGCGCCGGACGGCGAGCCGGCCGAGGACGCCATAGAGGCGGGCGCCTCGATGCTGGCAGCGGCCGAGCCCGGCTGGGAGGCCGTGAGCGCGGCACTGGTCGCCGCCGCCGTGGCGGCCGTCCGGCAGTGCTGGGCGGGCGGCTGGCAACCCGCCGACCTGGAGCGGATCGTACGGCGCGACGCGCCCCACCCGGCGCGCACCGCACTGGTCGTCGACGCCATCGCCGCCGAGGCGGCCCGGCCCTCGGGGCGGCGGACCACGCACGGCGCCCGCTGGGACGGGCAGCTGCGGCAGATCGGCGCCGAGGTCTGGTGGGAGTCCGACCGCGGATACCTCGACGCGCTCGCCCGGCGCCGCCGCACCTCCCGCTTCGAGACCGTCTACGACCTGCTGGCGGCGCTGCGCACGCTCGCGCGGCTGCCCCGCATCTCCCCCCTCCCGGACCCGCCCGCGGCCGGCACCACGAGCGGCGGAACGCCCCGGGACCGGGACCGCACCGCCGCCGCCTCCCGCGCGCTCGGCCGGATCCGCGGCCTGCTCGCCAAGGCCGAGGCCACCGACTTCCCCGAGGAGGCGGAGGCACTGTCCGCCAAGGCGCAGGAGCTGATGGCGCGGCACAGCATCGACGAGGCGCTGCTCGACAGCGCGGCCGGCTCCGCGGACGGCGCGGGCGGCCCGTCGGCCCTCCGCATCGGCATCGAGGGACCGTACGAGCAGGCCAAGGCGCTGCTCCTGGACGCGGTCGCGACGGCCAACCGCTGCCGGGCCGTCTGGGCCGCCGACGTCGGCTTCTCGACCCTCGTCGGCTTCCCGCCGGACCTGGAGGCGGCCGAACTGCTCTACACCTCGCTGCTCCTCCAGGCCACCACCGCGATGAACCGGGCCGGCGACCAGCACCATGCCCGTGGCCGCTCCCGCCGCACCCGCGACTTCCGCCAGACCTTCCTCGTCGGCTACGCGGACCGCATCCGCGACCGGCTGACGGCGGCCACCGAGGCCGCCACCGCCGCGGCCGGCGCCGAGTCCGCCGGCACCGCCCCGGACCTCCTCCCGGTCCTCGCCGCCCGCGAACTCGCCGTCGAGGAGACCACCGGCACCCTCTTCCCCGACACCGCCCCGGTCCGCCTGCGCGGCGTCCACGACGCGGCCGGCTGGCACCAGGGCAGGGCCGCCGCGGACCGCGCGCAACTCGACGGAGGGTGAGCCGGCCGGCGGGGTGGCGGTAGGGGCGCCGCGCTCAGCTCAGCAGACCGCGCTCCAGCGCCGTGAGCACCGCCGCGGTCCGGTCCGCCACGCCGAGCTTCCGGAACGCGCGCAGCAGATGCGTCTTCACCGTGGCCTCACCGATGAACAGCTCCCGGCCGATCTCGGCGTTGCTCAGCCCCTGACCGACCAGCCGCAGCACCTCGCACTCCCGGCCGGACAGCAGCGGCGCCACCTCCGTCCGCGCCCGGACCAGCTTTCCGGCCAGCGACGGCGTCAGCACCGTCTCGCCCCGCGCCGCGGCGTGCACCGCCTCGACCAGCTGCGCCCGTGAGGTCCCCTTGAGCAGATAGCCGGCCGCGCCCGCCTCCACCGCGCGCAGGATGTCGCCGTCGTCCTCGTACGTGGTGACGATGACCACCCTGCTGCGCGGCGAACGCCGCAGGATGTGGCCGGTCGCCGCGACCCCGTCCATCCCGCCCATCCGCAGATCGAGCAGCACGACGTCCGGCGCCAGCCGCTCCGCCTGCGTCACCGCCTCCTCGCCGGAGCCCGCCTGCCCGGCGATCTCGATACCCGGGTCGGAGGCGAGCATCGCGCACAGCCCCTCCCGTACGACGGGGTGGTCGTCGGCCAGCAGCACCCTGACCGCAGCCGTCCGCTCAAGCGTCATCGTCCGCCCCCGCTCCCGCGGCCACGCCGCGCACCGGCACCGGCAGGTGCACCTCCACGACGGTGCCCTCACCCGGCCTGCTGACCACTGTCATCACCCCGCCGCACTCCGCGACCCGCGCCCGCAGCCCGGCCAACCCGAACCCGCCCGCCGAACTGCCGTCCGCCGCGTCCACCGCGTCATCCCCTGCCTCCCCGGGCGCGAAGCCCCCGCCGTCGTCCCTGACGACGAGGCCGACCCGCCCCGCGCCGTACCGCAGCGTCACCTCCACCCGCCCGGCGGCGGCGTGCTTGCGTACATTCGCCAGCGACTCCTGCGCCGCACGCAGCAGGACGACGCCCACCTGCATCGGCAGCGGCCCTTCCGCGCCCTCCACGGCGAACCGCACCGGCACCCCGGTCTGCGCGGTCAGGCCCTCCGCCTGCCGTCGTACGGCCCGGGCCGGCGAACTCTGCTCCAACGGCGCCGGCGCCCGCCCGGCCACGAAGGCGCGCGCCTCGGCCAGCGAGTCCCTGGCCACCCGTCCCGCCAGCGCGAGGTGCCGGCGGGAGCCGTCGAGCCCGGGCGCGTCCGCCACCTCCGCCTCGGCGGCCTGCACCAGCCCGATGATGCTGGTCAGGCTCTGGGCGAGGGTGTCATGGATCTCCCGTGCCAGCCGCTCCCGTTCGGCGGCGATCCCCGCCTGGTGCGACAGCCGGGCCACCTGGGCGCGATTGCGCTGCAACTCCTCGATCAGCTCGGCGTGTTCCCGGTTCTGCCGCACCACGCGCTTGATCCACAGTCCGAGCAGCGCCGACAGCGCGACGCCGAGCAGCGAGGCGAGCACCGCGGCCGGCGGAGGCGGGTCGCCGGCGTCCGGCCGCAGCCACCACGCCACCGGCGGCAGGAGGTTGACGAGTACGGCGACCACCACGGCGGGCCGGGCCGGCAGGCTCATCATCAGCATCGGGACCACGCCGAACAGGGCGAACGAGCCCGTCAGGTCGGCGCACGCGACCAGCGCGAAGACCCCGACCAGCCCGGCGCAGAAGACCACGTTGCGCCGCCCGCCGCCCCCGCGCCCGGTCAGCAAGGGCCGGCCGAGGGCCGCGTACCAGACGGCGGCCACGGTCAGCCCGCCGATGGCGAGGACACGACGACCCTGCGGCGCGCCGGACGTGAACACCAGCGCCGTGGTGACCAGATGACACACCACGAAGTAGCCGTCCCACAGGCCGAGCCACCGCACCCGCGCCCGCGGCCCGCGCTCCGCCTCAACCGCCACCGCTCACACTCTCCCCGCACCGGGTGTCCACCGGCCGGTGGACACCGCGTCAACCGACCGGTCGTACCGTCCCCGCGCCCCGCCGCCATACCGTCGAAGACAGCCGCGGGAAGCACCAGGCAACCCCAACGGCCTTGCGGGAAGCGCCCGCTGACCTGCACTCACCAGCCCGGGCACGAGTCCCACTGCCCCACCCACCGCCATCAGAAGGCCCTGTTCCCGATGTTCTCGATGAGTCCCTTCCTGACCGCACTCCTTGCCAGCGGAACGATCCTGATCATTATCCTCGCCACCGACTTGGGCGTACGCCGGGTCACCACGATGCGCATGCTGCGTTCCGTGGCAGCCGTCGCCGTCGTCATCGGGCTCTTCGTGCACTCCCTCCCGACGTCCGGTAACGCCCCGTCCTTCCAGCTCATCGGCGTCGGGGTCGGCGTCATCTGCGGTCTCGTCGCGGGCGCCCTCCTCCCCGCCCACCGGGGCGCGGACGGCCGCGTCCACACCACCGGTGGCGCCGGCTACGCGGCCCTGTGGCTCGTCCTCTCCAGCGCCCGCGTCCTGTTCGCCTACGGCTCCGAGCACTGGTTCGCCGCGGACCTGATCCGCTTCAGCATCGACAACCGGCTGAGCGGCCCCGACGTCTACGCCAACGCCTTCGTCTTCATGTCCCTCGCCATGGTCCTCACCCGCACCGCCGTCCTCCTCACCAAGAGCCGCCGCCTCCGGCGGACGGCCCCCGCGACGGAACCTGCGCCCCGGCACTCGGCGACCGTGTGACGCGCGGCCGGTAACCGGCCGGGGGGAGCGCGGCCAGTGACGCCGTCACGGCCGCGCTCCCCGCCCTCATCAGGCCGGCTCCGGCACCCGGGCGGCGCCGCGGAACACCTGCGCCGTGTGCCACGCGATGCGCTCGGCGGCGACCCGGTCACTCCCGCTCTGCGGCCCGAGGAGGCCCTGGCCGCTGAGCCCGAGGACCTGACTGCGCGCGGCGCCGCCGCGCCCGACGAACTCCCGCGACACCGTGATGTTCCGGTCGGCGTCCAGCCCCAGCACACCCCTGTCGAACAGCTTGTGGTGCAGGGAGCACAGACACAGGCAGTTGGCGAGGTCGTCCGGCCCCTGGAACGCCCACCACTGGACGTGCGCCGCCTCCAGCCCGACCGGCACCCGGCCGAGCGCCCCGTCGAAACCGCAGAAGGCGCAGCGGTACTCGTACGCCACGAGCACGTCCCGGCGCAGCTCGACCGCGCGCCGCCGCCGGTCGCGCACGGTCCCCGCCGGGAGCGGGGCCGCGCCGGCGTCCTCCAGACCGAGCCCGACCGAGGCGGCGATGTCCGGATGGATCGACGGCGGGAAGTGGACGTCCAGCAGCAGCTGCGTCAGCCGCCCCAGCAGCGCCGGATCCGCCACCAGCGCGGCCCGCAGCCCCGGCGCCAACTGCCCCCGCGCCCCGCTCTCCCGCAGCGCCTGCACCCCCGACCCGGGACTGCCGGCGCCGGTGTCCGTCCGCACCTCCCACACCCCGTCACTGACCAGATGATGGAAGGGGTACGACGGCGACGTGGGATGCGTGGGCCCGTAGTCCTGCAACAGCTCCCGCAGGTCCCGCTCGACGTCCGAGTACCGCATCTCCCCGTCGGGGCTCCGCCGGAACCGCCCCAGCGCGTACAGCAGCAACAACGGCTTGTGCGGCGCCCGCGCCCCGTTCCGCGCCCACTGCCGCAGATTCCCCACCCGCTCCATCCAGTCCATGGCCAAGGACTGTAGGGGGCAACAGGACGGGCGAGGAGGGAAGTTGGGGCATGGGCCCGGCAGGGCGGGGGAAGTGGGCGGGGGGGAGTGGGCGGGCCTCTCCGGCGTCAGCCGGCGTCGGAGCCGGAGGTGACGTCGGACGGGGCGACGTCGGAGGTGGTGCCGCCGGCCCGCCGGTCGCGCCGCTGCTTGAGATGGCCTGCCGCCGCCAGCGCCGCCACCACGACGGCCGTACCGGCGAGCTGCTGACGGCCCTCCGCATGGGCGGCCATGACGGCGAAGATCCCGAGGATGGCCGCGAACGCGACCCAGGTCAGAACGGGGAAGCCCCACATCCGCACCGAGAGCAGCTCGGGTGCCTCACGCTCCAGGCGGCGGCGCATCCTCAGCTGGGTGAGGCAGACCAGCGACCAGACGACCAGCACCGAGCAGCCGGCGATGTTCAGCAGCCAGGCGAACACGGTGGTCGGCCAGACGATCCCGGCGATCACGGCCGCGAAGCCGAACGCACACGACGCCAGCACCGCCGCCGCCGGCACGCCCCTGGTGACCCGGCCCAGCAAACGCGGGCCGAGGCCCCGGTTCACCAGGGAGTACGCCATCCGCGACGAGCCGTAGATGTTGGCGTTCATCGCCGAGAGCAGCGCCACCAGCACCACGATTTGCATGATCGTGCCGGCCGCCGGAATGCCGAGGTGGTCCAGCACGGTGACGTACGGGCCGTCCGTGGCGACCTTCGGGTCGTTCCACGGCACCAGGGTGACGACCACGGCCATGGACCCGATGTAGAAGACGGCGATGCGCCAGACCGCGGTACGGACGGCCCGGGCCACGTTCTGGCTCGGACGGTCGGATTCCGCCGCGGCGATGGTGACGGTCTCCAGGCCGGCGAACCCGGAAATGGTGGTCAGCAGCCCGGCGGCGAGCCCGCCGGCACCGGTCGGGAAGAAGCCGCCGTGACCGGTGAGATGACTCGTGCCGGGTGCCCTGCCGAAGACGCCGAGAATGCCGAGCACACCCAGCACCAGGAAGGCGACGATCGTGGTGACCTTGATGGCGGCGAACCAGAACTCGAACTCGCCGAAATTCTTGACCGCGGTCAGATTGCTTGCGCAGAAGAACACCATGAAGACCGCCACCCAGCCGTAGGCGGGAAGGAACGGCACCCAGGTGTGCATGATCGTGCCCGCCGCGGTGGCCTCGGCGGCCACACCCGCACAGAGCATCAGCCAGTACATCCAGCCCGAGGTGGCACCGGCCCAGGAGCCGATCTCCTCCTCGGCGTGCACCGAGAACGACCCCGTGGAGGGCCGCGCCGCGGACATCTCCCCGAGCATCCGCATGATCAGCATGACCAGCGCGCCGGCCCCCACGAAGAGCAGGACGATGGCCGGCCCGGCCGCGGCGATACCCACCCCGGAACCCACGAAGAGCCCGGCGCCGATGACCCCGCCGAGCGCGATCATCGACAGATGACGCTGCTTGAGACCGTGCGACAACACGGCCCCGCCCTCCTGCACGGCCTGCGGGGTGCCCTGTGGTGACTGGGTTGATGTCCGACTCATGGTCGTGCCTGTTCCATCGATCGAGACGTACGTTGAACCTCAGGAGTCTGAACGCCGCCCGAACCCGTACGCCGTGAACGCCCGCTATGCGGACACTCCCCTCACACCCGGTAAAGACACAGACACACCCCCAATCCCCCCCCGCCCCCGCCACCCCCATGCACCCGCCCACCCCCGCTCGTACAC
>NZ_JNZA01000027.1 GCF_000717345.1 Streptomyces lydicus
CCCCAACCCAGCCCCCCAACCCCACCCCCTACTCCTCCACCACCAGCGCCGGCGTGGCCCGGGTGAGTACCTCGCCGCGGAAGAAGGCGGGGCTCCGGCGTCGCATGATCAGCATGATGACGACGCCCAGCAGGAGCAGGCCCACGCCGATGACGAAGACCGAGCCGACGCCGAAGACGGAACTGCCCGAGCCGTAGGCGGGGTTCCACATGTCGGTGAGGGTCTTGCCGAAGACGGCCGCGAGGAGCAGTCCGCCCAGGAAGGGGAAGACGCCCTTGAAGAGCAGGTCGCGGGCCGAGTTCCGCAGCTCGCGGCGGAAGAACCAGGCGCAGGCGAAGGCCGTGATCGAGTAGTAGAAGCAGATCATGAGGCCGAGGGCGTAGATCGTGTCGATGAGGACGTTCTCGCTCAGGATGCTCATGACGGCGTAGAAGACGCCGGTGGCGACGCCGGCGGCGATGGTGGCCCGGCCCGGGGAGCGGAACCGCGGGTGGATCTTCGCGAAGGACGCCGGCAGGGCCTCGTAGGTGCTCATCGCCAGGACGGTGCGGGCGACGGGGATGAACGTGGTCTGCAGGCTGGCCGCCGCCGAGGCGAGCACCGCGACGAAGAGCAGGACGCCGAGCACGGTTCCCATGACGGGGTTGGCGAGGGCGGCGAAGACGTTGTCGGCGGTGTCCGGGTTGCCGAGCCCGGTCCCCTTGTGGCCGACGCCGGAGAACATCTGCGAGGCGACGGCGGTGAGGAGGTAGGAGCCGATCAGTACGAGCATGGCCAGCAGGGCGGCGCGTCCGGGTGTCTTCGCGCTGCCGGTGGTCTCCTCGTTGACGGTGAGGCAGGTGTCCCAGCCCCAGAACATGAAGATCGAGAGGGACAGTCCCGCCGTGAAGGCCGAGAAGGACCGGACGGCGAACGGGTCGAGCCAGGTCCAGGAGAAGTGCAGCGAACCCGCGAGGTCGCCGGACTGCGCCTTGGCCACGGCCATGACGACGAAGACCGCGAGGACGGCGAGTTGGAGGCCGACGAGGGTGTACTGGACGCCCTTGGTGGCCGTCATGCCGCGGTAGCTGATGGCGGTGGCGACGGCGATGAAGGCCAGGCAGGTCAGGACGTGTGCGGCCCGGTTGCCGTCGAGGTCGGCGATGGCCTGGCTGCCGGTGAGTTCGCCGAGCAGCAGGTAGAAGAACGAGGTGGCGACGCCGGCGAGGTTGGAGAGTACGATGATCGTCGCGATCACCAGTCCCCAGCCGCACATCCAGCCGACCCGCGGCCCGAATGCCTTGACCGTCCAGGTGAACGAGGTGCCGCAGTCGGGGACGGCCTTGTTGAGTTCGCGGTAGGCGAAGGCGACCAGCAGCATCGGCAGGAAGCCCGCGAGGAAGACGGCGGGCATCTGCACCCCGACCTCGCCGACCGTCGGGCCGAGGGTCGAGGTGAGGCAGTAGACGGGCGCGACGGTCGAAATGCCGATGACCGCGCTGCCGAGGAGGCCCACGGAGTTGCCACTGAGGCCCTTGCCGCGGGTGCCGTCCGCACTGCCGGTAGCCGCAACGCTCGTTACCGTGTCTCCGGCCTGGGGCCGGGGGTCAACCTGAACCATGAACAGGACGTTAAGTGCTGCTGTATCCGTATCCGGAAGATCAAACTCCGCCACCTAAGCCTTAGTTAGCACGGTGGAGAGCGGCCAAGGGTCAATCAATCGAAACCCTCACGACCGTTTCGACCTTGGATTCGACCCTTTCTCCTTACATCTTTCACATTGCGAGAATCGCAGCAGCGTCCGCTTTGCCCCGATTCAAAATTTTCCCGTCCGGATTTTGAACATCACATCCCGCCCACCGGAACCCGAAGCGCCCGCCCGCGCACTCACCCCTGCCAGACGATCGCCTGCAGCTCGCTGTACGCATGCAGCGCGTACGAGCCCACGTCCCGGCCCACCCCGCTCTTCTTGAAGCCGCCGAACGGCGCCTCCATGTTGCGGCCGACCGTGTTCACCCCGACGCCGCCGGCCCGCAGCTGCCGGGCGACCCGGAAGGCGCGCGCCACGTCGCCGGACCAGACGTAGTCGATGAGCCCGTAGTCGCTGTCGTTGGCGAGGGCCACCGCCTCGTCCTCCTCCTCGAAGGGGACGACCACGACGACCGGGCCGAAGATCTCCTCCTGTACGACGCGCATGTCGGGGGTGCAGTCGGCGAGCAGCGTCGGCGCGACGTAGAAGCCACGCTCCGGGCCCCGGGGGTGTTCGCCGCCCGTGACGAGCCGCGCGCCCTCCTTCCTGCCCAGCTCCACGTACGACGCGACCCGGTCGCGGTGCGCCGCCGAGATCACCGGCCCGACGACCGTGCCCGGCGCCCTCGGATCGCCGACCTTCAGGTGCCCGGCGTAGCGGGCGAGCCGGTCGATCAGCGCGTCGCACACCCCCCGTTGGGCGATCACCCGGGTCGGCGCCGTACAGATCTGCCCGCTGTAGAAGGAGAACGTCGTACCGATCCCGGCGACCGCCGCGTCCAGGTCCGCGTCGTCGAAGACCACCGCGGCGCCCTTGCCGCCCAGCTCCATCAGCTGCCGTTTCATCGCGCGCCCGCAGACCTCGCCGATGCGCTGCCCGACGGCCGTGGAGCCGGTGAAGCTCACCATGTCGACGTCCGGCGCGTCGACGGCGGCCGCGCCGGCGTCCGCGGAGGCCCCGCTGACCACGTTCACCACCCCCGGCGGCACCCCTGCCTCCTCCAGGGCCGCCGCCATCCGGTAGACGGAGAGGGGGTCCTGCGGGGCCGGCTTCACGACGACGGTGTTTCCCATGGCCAGCGCCGGCGCCACCTTGCCCGCGGGGTTCGCCCAGGGGTTGTTGTAGGAGGTGATGCAGGTGACGACGCCGACGGGCCGGCGTGCGGCGAGCGCGCCGATCACCCCCGCCCTGCCCATCGGGCCCGCCTCGTTGACCTGTGGGGGCAGTCCCTGTTCGACGGGTTCCAGGGCGCCCTTGGCGTAGCGCCGGAAGCGTGCGACGGCCACCGCCACCTGCAGGGCGCGCGCCGTGCCGGTCGTCGCGCCGCTCTCGGCCTGCGCCAGCTCGGCGTGCGCGGCGAAGTCCCGCTGGAGCACGTCCGCGGCCCGGTCGAGGATCGCGGCACGTTCCTCGGGTGCGGTACCGGACCAGGTCGCGAAGGCCGCGCGGGCCGCGGCGGCCGCCTCGTGCACCTGCGCGCGGGTGGCCTCGGGGGCGAGCCCGACGACCGTCTCCGTCGCCGGGTCGATCACCTCGTAGTGGCCGCCGGCCGGGGCCACCCACTCCCCGCCGACGAACAACCGTCCTTCCGCCCCCGTCACCGCCGCCCCTCCCCCACCGTCACCACCACCCGCGCCGACACGGTCACCTGGTGCTCACCGTCCTGGTGTCGCGGCCCGAGCGCAGTACCGTGCCCGGTACGGCCCCGGTCACCTCGTCGTCGCGGAGGGTCTCGACGCCGTTGACCCACACCGCGTGCACCCCGATCGCCTTGGAGTCCAGGCGGGGGCTCTCGCCCGGCAGGTCGTGGACGAGGGTCGCCTTGCCGGCGTCGACGGTCTCCGGGTCGAAGAGGACCAGGTCGGCGTGGTAGCCCTCCCGGACGCGTCCGCGCTCGCGCAGGCCGAAGAGCTGCGCCGGATCGTCGGTCAGCATCTTCACGGCCTGCTCCAGGCCCACCAGCCGCCGTCCGCGCAGGCAGTCGCCGAGGAAGCGGGTCGTGTACGGCGCTCCGCACATCCGGTCCAGGTGCGCGCCCGCGTCGGACCCGCCGAGCAGGACGTCCTCGTGCTGCCAGGTTTCGGCGCGCAGGGCCCAGGACGCCGGATCGTTGTCGGTGGGCATCGGCCAAAGGACCGTACGCAGGCGGTCGTTGGCGCAGATGTCCACCAGGCAGGTGAAGGGTTCCTGGCCGCGTTCGGCGGCGATGTCCTTGACGATCCGGCCGGTGAGGCCGTCGTTGGCGGCGCTGTAGGTGTCGCCGATGACGTACCGGCCGAAGTCGGTCAGGCGACGGAAGACCCCGGCCTCCTTCGAGGTCGCGCGCCGCAGCATCTCGGTGCGGACGGCCGGGTCGCGCAGCCCGGCGATCCGCTCGTCGACGGGGAGGCCGAGGATGTCGCCCCAGCCGGGGATGAGGTTCAGGGCGCAGAAGGTGCCCAGGGACATGTTCATCGGGGTGAGGATCGGCATGGTCAGTGCCACGATCCGCCCGCCGGCCTTCCGGGCGCGTTCGCTCGCGACGAGCTGGCGCGGTACGCGCTCCGGGACGGCGGCGTCGATCGTCAGCACGTTCCAGTTGAGGGGCCGGCCGGCCGCCGCGCTCATCTCGACGAACAGCTCGATCTCGTCGTCGCTGAACTGGTCGAGGCAGCCGGCCACGATGGCCTCGATCTGGGTGCCTTCGTGCTCGGCGACGGCCCGGGACAGGGCGAGCAGTTCGGCGGGTGTCGCGTGCCGGGAGGCGACGGGCTGCCCGTCGCCGTCCGAGTGCGTGCCGGACTGGGTGGTGGACAGGCCCCACGCCCCCGCGTCCATGGCCTCGTGGAAGAGGGCGAGCATCTGCGCCATTTGCTGCTCGGTGGGCTGCCCGCCCACCGCGTCCGGCCCCATCACGTACCGCCGCAGTGCGCAGTGGCCCACCATGAAGCCCGCGTTGACGGCGATCCGTCCGTCGAGCGCGTCCAGGTATTCGCCGAACGAGTTCCACGACCAGGGGGCGCCCTCCTCCAGCGCCACCAGGGACATGCCCTCGACCCTGGACATCATCCGGCGGGTGTAGTCGGCGTCCTCGGGGCGGTCGGGGTGCAGGGGGGCCAGCGTGAAACCGCAGTTGCCGCCGGCCACCGTGGTCACGCCGTGGTTGAGCGAGGGCGTGGCGTAGGGGTCCCAGAAGAGCTGGGCGTCGTAGTGCGTGTGCGGATCGACGAAGCCGGGCGCGAGGATCCGGCCGTGGGCGTCCTCGCTCGTGGCGGATTCCTCGGTCACCGTGCCGGGCGCGGCGATGACGGCGATGCGCCCGCCGCGTATCCCGACATCGGCGGCGTACGCGGGTGCGCCCGTCCCGTCCACGACGGTCGCGCCCTTGATCAGATGGTCGAGCATGACGGAATGCCTCCCCTCGGGTGCTGTTGAACGCCGGCCGGTCAGCTGCCGGCCGGCTCCCTGTTCCCGGTTCTCGGCTCCCGGCCGTTCAGCTGCCGGCCGTCTGCCGGAACCGGGTCGTCCGGTGCACCGGATCCGTGTCGATCTTCGGGATCACGTGTTCGCCGATGAGCTTGATCGTGTTCATGGTGTCCTCGTACGGGATCCCGATGGGCAGCCCGAAGCTGAGCTGGTCGGCGCCGGCCTGGTCCCAGCGCTTGCACTGCCGCAGCACCTCGTCCGGGTCGCCGCAGATCATCAGCTCCTCGGCGATCAGCAGCTCGATGATCTCGGTGGTGTAGTCGGGCAGCAGCTCGGGCCACTCGGGGATGCCGTCGGGTCGGGGGAAGGTGTCGTGGTAGCGGAACACCAGCGACTGGAGGTAGTTGAGCCCGCCGTTGACGGCGATCTCCACCGCTTTCTCGTGCGTCTCGGCGCAGATCGCGGTCGACGTGACCATCACGTTGTCGTTGACGAAGTCGCCCACCGGTTCGGCGTCCCGGATCGCCGTCTTGTACTGCTCCAGCACCCACTCCATGTCGGAGACCTTCTGGACGCTGAAGCCCAGCACGCCGAGCCCCTTCCTCGCCGCCATGGCGTACGAGGACGGCGACCCGGCCGCGTACCACATGGCCGGGTGCGAGGCGCCGTACGGCTTGGGGAAGATCTTGCGCGGCGGCAGCTGCCAGTGCTTGCCCTGGAACCCGACGTACTCCTCCTGGAGCCACATCTTCGGGAACTCGGCGATGGTCTCTTCCCAGATCTCCTTGGTGTGGTTCATGTCGGTGATGCCGGGGAGGAAGCCGAGGATCTCGTGCGAGCCGGCCCCGCGCCCGCTGCCGAACTCGAAGCGTCCCTCGCTGAGGTGGTCGAGCATGGCGACCTTCTCGGCGACCTTCACGGGGTGGTTGACCTGGGCGAGCGGGTTGAAGATCCCGGATCCCAGGTGGATGCGCTCGGTGGCGTGCGCCAGGTAGCCGAGGAAGACGTCGTTGGCGGAGAGGTGGGAGTACTCCTCCAGGAAGTGGTGCTCGGAGGCCCAGGCGTACTTGAAGCCGGAGGTGTCCGCCTGGATGACGTACTCGGTCTCCTCCATCAGCGCCTTGTGCTCGGCGAGCGGGTCGGTCTCGGCCCGCTTGCCGACGTATCCCTGTACAAAGAGCCCGAATTCCAAGGTGGTTCACCGTCCCGAGCTATTTCTGACGCTCCGTCAGATTCGATGTGTGTGCCGACTGTTCCATCGCCCACGGGGACCGTCAATAGCTGACGACCGGTCAGCCACAGCGTCGTCCGGGGCTCACAGCACCGAGACGCCCGCGAGCCATCCGCCGTCGATCACGAACGGCTGCCCGGTGATGTACGACGAGTCCTCGCACGACAGGAAGAGCGCCAGCGCCGCGACTTCCTCCGGCCGGCCGACCCGCCCCAGCGGCACGAGCTTGCGGTACAGCTCGTCCAGCGCCTGCGCCGCCGCCTCGGTGTCCGCTTCCGGGTCGAGCTGCGCGGGATTGCTCATGGCGGTGTCGATCGCGCCCGGGCAGACGGCGTTCACCCGGATCCCCTTCGCCGCCAGCTCAAGGGCGGCGACCCGGGTCAGCCCCACGATGGCGTGCTTGGTCGCGGTGTACGCGCCGACGTACGCCATACCGGTCACACCGGTGTACGACGCGGTGTTGACGATGGTCCCGCCGCCCGCCGCCTCGATCTCCGGCGCGACGGTCTTGATGCCGAGGAACGCACCGACCTGGTTGACCTGCACGATCTGCTGGAACTCCGCCAGCGGGGTGCTGGTCAGCTCATTGAAACGCAGGATGCCGGCGTTGTTGACCAGCCCGTCGATCTTCCCGAACGCGTCCTTGGCGGAGGTGACGGCGGCCGCCCAGTCCTCCTCGCGGCCCACGTCCAGGTGGACGTACACGGCCCGCCCCTCCCCCGCCTCCTCCGCTACCTCCTTGGCGAGCGCCTCCCCCTGCGCGTCGAGGACATCGGCGAGGACGACCCTCGCCCCCTCGCCGGCGAAGAGCCGCGCCTCCCGTTCACCCTGCCCGCGCGCCGCCCCGGTGATGAGGACGACGCGCCCGTCCAACTTGCCCATGAGAGCCTCCCTGGCTGCTCGGTCGAGGTGCGGATGCTCGGTACGCGCGAGGCGACCGGTGCCGCCGGACCCGCGGGGCACGCCAGGGCCCCGGGAGGGCGGGGCGACCGCCCGCCCGTACGGTCACGGCACCGGCGGACCGGCCGGCCACCCCGGCGGTGACGGCCACCGCCGCTCAGTTCAAACAGGGGGCGACGTCCGTCCCGAACGCCGCCATCTGATCCGTCAGCTCGGCCCGGCTTCGGCTGCGGAACCGCACCTGGATCTGCGTCACGCCCATCGCCCCGTACTCCCGCAGCGAGGCCGCGATCCGCTCCGGGGGCCCGGTCAGGGCCCGCCGCCCGACGTCCCACCCGGGCTCGCCGACGTACACCGGCTCGGCGATCGCGCCGATCACCGCCGGCTCCCGGACCCCGGCGGCCTCCCGCATCGCCCGCAGCCTGGCGATCTGCCCGGGCAGCGCCTCCCGCCGGTCACCCTGCGGGAGCCAGCCGTCCCCGCGCTCGGCGGCCCGGCGTACGGCGGCGGCCGAGGAACCGCCCACCCAGATCGGCGGCCGCGGCGTCTGCGCGGGCCGCGGCGCCTGCCCCAGCCCCTCGAAGGCGAACCGCTTCCCCGCGAACGCCGGGAACTCCTCACTCCCCAGCGCCGCCTTCAGCGCGTCGACGGTCTCGTCCAGCACCGCCCCGCGCTCCTCGAACCCGATCCCCAGCGCCGCGAACTCCTCCGGTACGTGCCCGGCCCCGACCCCGAGGATCAGCCGCCCGCCGGAGAGGTGGTCGAGCGTCGCGTACTGCTTGGCCGAGATCAGCGGGTGCCGGAGCCCGACCACCGCCACATGACTCAGCAGCCGCACCCGCTCCGTCGCCGCCGCCAGATACGCCAGCGTGGCGACCGGGTCGTACCAGACGGTGCTCATCGCCTCCGCCAGCCGCCGCGGAATCGCGATGTGCTCGCAGCAGCCGATGTACGCGAACCCGTACCGGTCCGCGGCCCGCGCGACCGCCACCAGATCGGCCACCCCCGCGGCGGCCTCCCACCCCTCCGCGAAGAGCACACTCTGCGACTGCACCGGCAACTGCATCCCGTACACCAGCCGCCCACCTTCGGGCCGCCACACCCCACCACCTGCGCCGTCCGTACCACCCGTGCCGTCCACGCGCGCCCTCCGGCCATATCTGACGATGCGTCATATAACTGCGTGCGGGACATCGTCATACCTGACGGGCCATCAGGCAAGAGGAAGGGGAAGTGGGCAGCGCGGGCCGGCGCCGCCTCAGCCTCTCGGCGCCGACGGTTCCCAGAGGCCCTCAGCCGTCAGGCCCAGCAGGTCGATCGCGTTGCCGCGGACGATGCGTTCGACGGTGGCGGGGGGCAGGTGGGCCATCTGGGACTCGCCGACCTCGCGGGATTTCGGCCAGGTGGAGTCGGAGTGCGGGTAGTCCGTCTCGTACAGGACGTTGCCGGGGCCGATCGCGTCGAGGTTGCGCAGGCCGAAGGCGTCGTCGAAGAAGCAGCCGTAGACGTGGTCGGCGAAGAGTTCGGACGGGGGGCGGAGGACCTTGTCGGCCACGCCGCCCCAGGCGCGGTTCTCCTCCCAGACGACGTCCGCGCGCTCCAGGATGTACGGGATCCAGCCGATCTGGCCTTCCGCGTACATGATCTTCAGGCGGGGGAAGCGGTCGAAGGCGCCGCTCATCAGCCAGTCGACCATCGAGAAGCAGCAGTTGGCGAAGGTGATGGTGGAGCCGACGGCGGGCGGGGCGTCGGCGGAGGTGGACGGCATGCGGCTGCTGGAGCCGATGTGCATAGCGATGACGGTGCCGGTCTCGTCGCAGGCGCGCAGGAAGGGGTCCCAGTGGTCGGTGTGGACGCTGGGCAGGCCCAGGCGGGGCGGGATCTCGCTGAAGCAGACCGCCCGTACGCCGCGGGCGGCGTTGCGCCGTACTTCCGCGGCGGCGAGTTCGGGGTCCCACAGGGGGATGAGGGTGAGGGGGATGAGCCGGCCGCGCGCCTGGGGGCCGCACCACTCCTCCACCATCCAGTCGTTGTAGGCGCGCACGCCGAGGAGCCCCAGCTCGCGGTCCTTGGCCTCGGTGAAGGTCTGGCCGCAGAAGCGGGGGAAGGTGGGGAAGCAGAGGGCGGACTGGACGTGGTTGACGTCCATGTCGGCCAGTCGTTCGGGGACGCTGTACGAGCCCGGCCGCATCTGTTCGTAGGTGATGCCTTCGAGCTTGATCTCGTCGCGGGAGTAGCCGACGGCGGTGTCCAGGCGGGTCAGCGGGCGGTGCAGGTCTTCGTAGATCCACCAGTCGGCTATCGGTCCGTCGTCGCCGGGGGCGCCCATCTTTGGGGCGAATTTGCCGCCGACGAAGGTCATTTCCTTCAAGGGGGCGCGGACCACCCGCGGGCCGATGTCGTGGTACTTCGACGGGAGCCGGTCCCGCCAGACGTTGGGGGGCTCCACCGTGTGGTCGTCCACCGAGATGATCTTGGGGAAGGTCTCCATGCCCGTTACGGTAGCGTTGATCTGACGGTCCGTCAGTAACGGGAGGAAAATGCGCCGGGTGGAACGGGGGCGCGGAAGGCCGGCGTCCGCGCCGTTGTGGTGCGCCGCACCGCTCCCCGGCCGCTCCTCAGCCGAGGAGGCTTTGTGCACGGTCCGGACCCCTACTGACGTAAGTGGTCGCGACAAGGCAGACTGACCGTTGCGCACAGCGAGAAGGCGCATACAGCGCGGTCAATTCGGCACAGGGCAGGGGGACACCATGGACGACGGTCCGGGGCGGGAGCGGCTCCGCTTCACCGTGCTCGGTCCCGTACGGGCCTGGCGCGGCGCAACGCCGCTGGCGGCGGGCTCCCCGCAGCAGCGGGCGCTGCTCGCCGCACTACTGCTGCGCGGCGGACGCACCGCCACCGCGCCCGAACTCGTCGACGCCCTGTGGGGCGACGAACCGCCGCACGCCGCGCTCGCCGCCCTGCGGACGTACGCCTCACGGCTCCGCAAGGCACTGGGCGCGGACGCCGAGGCGCTGGTCAGCGAGTCCGGCGGCTATGCGATCCGGCCGGTGGACGGCCACCCGCTGGACCTCGACCACGACCACGCCGAGCAGTACGCCGCCGAGGCCGAGAAGGCCAAGGCGTCCGGTGACCGCGCCCGCGCCCGCGAACTGCTCGACGCGGCCCTGGACCTGTGGGACGGCGAACCGCTGGCCGGCCTCGCCGGTCCGTACGCCGAGACCCAGCGCACCCGCCTGGAGGAATGGCGGCTGTCCCTGACCGAGACCCGCCTCGAACTCGTCCTGGAGGCCGGCTGCCACGCCGACGCGGTCTCCGAGCTGACCGCGCTCACCGCCGCGCACCCGCTGCGCGAGCGGCTGCGCGAACTGCTCATGCTGGCGCTGTACCGCAGCGGCCGGCAGGCCGAGGCGCTCGCCGTCTACGCCGACACCCGGCGGCTGCTCGCCGACGAGCTGGGCGTCGACCCGTGCGCCTCACTCTCCGAGCTGCAGCAGCGGATCCTCCAGGCGGACCCGGACCTGGACGCGCCCGACGTCAGCTTCGACACCGACCCCGCCGGCCCCGCCGTGGTGCGCCCGCAGCAACTTCCGGCCACCGTGGCCGACTTCACCGGCCGCGCCTCGTTCGTCTCCGAACTCGGCGATCAACTCGCCACGGCCGAGGGCAGCGTGATGGCCGTCTCGGCGTTGACCGGCATCGGCGGCGTGGGCAAGACCACCCTCGCCGTCCATGTCGCCCACGCCGCCCGCGACCACTTCCCCGACGGGCAGCTTTACGTCGACCTCCAGGGCGCAGGGGACAACCCGTCCGAGCCGGTGGCCGTCCTCGGTGCCTTCCTGCGCGCGCTGGGCACGCCCGACGCCTCCATCCCCGACGGCCTGGCGGAGCGCTCCGCCCTCTACCGCTCCACCCTCGCCGGCCGGCGCGTGCTGGCGCTCCTGGACAACGCCCGGGACGCCTCCCAGGTCCGGCCGCTGCTGCCCGGCATGGAGGGGTGCGCCGCCCTGGTCACCAGCCGCGCCCGCATGATCGACCTGGCCGGCGCGCACCTCATCGACCTCGATGTGATGAGCCCGGAGGAGGCGCTCGCGCTCTTCACCCGCATCGTCGGCGAGGAGCGCGTCACCTCGGAGCGGCAGGCCGCCATGGCCGTCGTCGGGGCCTGCGGCTTCCTGCCGCTGGCCATCCGCATCGCCGCCTCCCGGCTGGCCGCCCGCCGTACGTGGACGGTCTCCATCCTGGCGACCAAGCTCGCCGACGAGCGCCGCCGCCTGGACGAACTGCGGGCCGGCGACCTCGCCGTGAAGGCCACCTTCGAACTGGGCTACAAGCAGCTGGAGCCGGCGCAGGCCCGCGCCTTCCGGCTGCTGGGTCTGGCGGACGGCCCGGACATCTCGCTCGCCGCGGCCGCCGCCGTACTCGACATGGACGTCGACGACACCGAGGAACTCCTCGAATCCCTCGTGGACACCTCCCTCCTGGAGTCCGCCGCGCCGGGGCGCTACCGCTACCACGACCTGGTACGCCTCTACGCGCGTGCCTGCGCCGAGCGCGACGAACACCCGCCCTCGGAGCGGGATGCCGCGATGTCGCGGCTGCTGGACTTCTACCTGGCGTCGGCCGCCCGGATGTACGCGCTGGAGCGCCCCGGTGACCGCCTGATCGTCCACATGGAGGCCACCAGCTACCCCGGCCTCGCCTTCGCCGACCGGGCGGCGGCCCTGGAGTGGCTCTTCAACGAGGCCGGGTGCCTGCTCGCCTGCGCCCGGCAGTCCAGTGGCGCCGCCACGCTGCGGCGGGCCGCCGATCTGCTGCTGCTCACCAAGGACCTGGCCGAGTCCGGTGCCGACGCGCTGCAGTACGAGCAGGCCAACGTCGCCCTGCTGACGGCCGCCCGGGAGGCTGCCGACCAGCACGCGGAGGCGCGTTTCCACCTCGCGCTCACCTATGTGCGGACGTTGTCGGGACGGCTGGACGAGGCCGACGAGAACGCCAGGTCCGCCATGCTGCTCGGGCTCGCCTCCGAGGACCCGTACGTGGCCGCGTCCGCGCCCAACGACCGCGGCATCATCGCCAACGCCCAGCACCGGCACGCCGACGCCGAGGGCTACCTCCGCCAGGCGCTGACCGCGTTCCGCGACGACAACAACCGGCAGTCCGAGGCCAGCGCGCTGTGCAATCTCTCCCGCGTCCACCTGGACACCGGGCGGGTGGACAGCGCCATCGAACTGGCCGAGGAGGGCCTGGCGATATACCGGCAGCTCGGTGCCAAGCGCCGGCTCGCCAACGGGATGTACGCCCTCGCACTCGCGTACACCCAGGCCATGCGGCTGGACGAGGCGACCGGGCAGCTGACCGCGGCGCTGGCGATCTTCCGGGACAGCCGGCAGCGCTTCTGGGAGGGGATGACGAACTTCCGGCTCGCCGAGGTCGAGCTCGCCGCCCGCCGCCCGGCCACCGCCGCGAACCACGCCGAGCAGGCGCTGACCGCGCTGCGCGGCATCGGCGGCGACTCCTGGCGCGCGACGGTGCTGACGACGCTGGGACGTGCCCTGCACGCGCTCGGACAGACCGGCCGGGCCCGCGTGTGCTGGCAGGAGGCACTGGCGACCTTCGAGCGCCTGGGGTCCTCGGAAGGCAACGCCGTGCAGGCGCTTCTCACGCCCACCGCGGTCGCATAACGCGTCCGTTCATCGGGCGGCTGCGACGTTTATCGATCGTTCATCGCGGCGGGCCACTCTTGTCGTTATCGATCCGCCGCCTCGGGGGGCAAGCGGCTCGGTGCCCAGGCCGCAGAGCTATGGTGAGCGGCCATGCTACGCCCGTCCGGCGGCCCACGGGGGAGCCGCCGGGCGGTCGACCAAGCAGTAAGCGCCCACACAGGAGTTGATCCCAGTGAACGCCGACAACAAGGCACCAGCTACGGGGGAGCGGGACGTCATCCGTCCCCTGGACAATCACCAGCCCATCATCGGGGCCGGCGTCACGCCGCAGGTGCAGAAGCCGGGCGACCGGGATGTCGTCAGGCCCATGGACAACCACCAGCCCATCATCGGGGCCGGTGTCACGCCGCAGGTGAAGCCGGCCGGGGACCGGGACATCGTGCGGCCGATGGACAACCACCAGCCGGTCGCCACGCCCAGGACCGACGACAATCACCAGCCGAGCCCGGGTAACGGCGCCGCACAGAAGGACTGACGCCGGCACGTCTACGAGTGGCAAAGGCCCGTAGAACCAACGGGGACCCAGAACCAACGGGGGGACGTTTTCGGGGGATCGCAGGGGCCGATTTCGGTGGCGCGGAGGGGATGCCATCGAAGCCGGTCCCTGCGGCGTATGCACGCTGCAGTCGCATTGGCGATATGTGCGCCCTTTTCCCAATGATCGAACATCTGCTCGCCATCGCCGCTAGCTTGTCCCGTGAAGAACAGCCGTACTGCTCCGAGGAGTTGGAATGACCCGCACCGCAAAGGGCCTCATCGTCACCGCCGCCGCGGTGGCCGCGCTGGGCACCGCCGCACTGCCCGCCGTGGCCGACAGCCACTCGCCCACCCCGCCGCACTCGGCGATGACCCTGGACAACCACGCACCGGTGCCGCCGGCGGACAAGCACACGCCGCTCACGCCCCTGGACAACCACATACCCTGAGCCACCGGAGGCCGGGCACGTCCGGCACCCTCGCGAGTCGAGCCGGCAGCGGCGCCACGCACCCCGTGGCCCGCTGCCGTCGCCGTTTCCCCCCAGGGCATCAACCCCGCACCGCACCAGACCTGACGCTTCGTCAGCTCCGGTGCTACAGTCACGCGGCACACCCCCGTCCTGCCCGCAGTCAGGAGGCGCGCCGTGTTCGAAGCCGCTCGTGTGCAGACGCTCTGGGAACTGGTCGAGTACCGGGCGCGGGCCTCCCGCGGGGCGCCGATGTTCTTCGACGCGGACGGGCGGAGCGTCACCTTCGACGGGGTACGGGACGAGGCGCTGCGGGTGGCGGCCGGCCTGCGGGAGCTGGGGATCGGGGCCGGGAGCCGGGTGGCCTGGCAGCTGCCGAGCCGGATCGGGACGGTGCTGGTCTCGCTGGCGCTGGCCCGGCTGGGGGCCGTGCAGATCCCCGTCATCCCGCTGCACCGGGAGCGCGAAGTCGGCTTCGTCCTGGCCGAGTCGGCGGCGGAGTTCGTCCTCGTCCCGGGGGTGTGGCGGGGGTTCGACCACACCGCGATGGCGCGGAAGGTGGCGGCGGACGGGGTGCGGGTGGTGCCGGTGGAGGACGGGCTGCCGCGGGCGGATCCGGCCGGGGTGCCCGCGGTGGCGCCGGCCGAGGGGACGACCTGGATCTACTACACGTCCGGAACGACCGCCGCCCCCAAGGGTGTCGAGCACACCGACGCCACGCTCCTCGCCGGCGGGGTGGGGCTGGCCACCGCACTGGGCATGTCCGCCCGCGACATCGGCTCGATCGCCTTTCCGTACGCGCACATCGCCGGCCCGGACTACGTCATCGCCATGCTGGTCAGCGGCTTCCCCGCGGTCATCCTCGACAGCTTCGAACCGGGCCGGGCGGCGGACGTCTACCGGCGCCGGGGCGTCACCATGGCCGGCGGCAGCACCGCCTTCTACCAGGCGTTCCTGGACGAGTCCCGGCGCCGTCGGGCGGGGCGGCCGGGGGCCGGGCGGCTGATTCCGTCGCTGCGGCTGCTGTCCGGCGGCGGGGCGCCGCTGCCGCCGGAGCTCTGCACGGCGGCCCGGCGCGAGCTGGAGTGCGCGATCGTGCACGGGTACGGGATGACCGAGTGCCCGATGATCGCCATGGGCACGCCGTACGACAGCGACGAGCAGCTGGCCCGGACGGTGGGGAGGCCGGTGGTGGGGGCGGAGATACGGATCGTCCGGCCGGACGGGAGCGGGGCCGCGACCGGGGAGTGCGGTGAGGTGACGCTCAAGGGACCGATGCTCTTCCGCCGGTACACCGACCCGGCGCTGACCGCCGCCGCGTTCGACGCCGAGGGCTACTTCCACACCGGTGACCTGGGGCTTCTTCGTCCCGACGGCCATCTGGTGCTGACCGGGCGGCTCAAGGACATCATCATCCGCAAGGGCGAGAACATCTCGGCACAGGAGATCGAGGACCTGATCCACACGCATCCGGCGGTGGCGGAGGCGGCGGTGATCGGGCTGCCGGACCGCGAGCGCGGGGAGCGGGTCTGCGCGGTGATCACGCCCGCCGATCCGGCCGCCCCGCCGCTCGCCCTCGACGCGCTCACCGCGCACCTGCGGGCGGCCGGGCTGATGACGCAGAAGCTGCCGGAGCAGCTGGAGAGCGTCGGGGAGCTGCCGCGCGGCGGGCCGCTGAACAAGGTGCTGAAGTCCGTACTGCGCGAGCGGTACGCGCGGGGTGCGCGGTGACCGCGCGGTAGCCGGGTGGTGCGGCGGGCCGTGGCGGTGTGGCGATGAGTTCACATCGGGGTGGGAGTCTTCACTGGGAGGGCCCGGCCGCGGTGTGCCGGCACGCCCGTACCCGTTGGACGGAAGGACCCGGACCATGACCGAGATGATCGACTTCACGGCGCAGACCCGGCTGGTGGCGCGGCTCGCGGAGCGGACGGCCGACGCGCAGCTCGATGCGCCGACCCCGTGCGGGACGTACGCGGTACGCCACCTCCTGGGCCATCTCGTGGGGCTGAGCGCCGCCTTTCAGGACGTGGCGCGCAAGGAGCTCGGCCCGACGACCAGTACCTCGCCCAACGCGTTCCGGCCGGATGTGGAGCCCGGCTGGCGGGCCGAGCTGGACCGGAACCTCGCCGGGATGGTGACGGCCTGGCGCGCCCCGGAGGCGTGGGAGGGGGAGACCCAGGCGGGCGGGGTGCCCCTGCCGGGCGCCGTCGCGGGCCGGATCGCGCTCAACGAGCTGGTGCTGCACGGCTGGGACCTGGCGCGCGCCACGGACCAGGACTACGCGCCGGACGAGGACAGCCTCGAAGTGTCGTACGCGCTGCTGTCGTCGTGGGCGGCGGCGGACGGGACGAACGGTGGGCTGTTCGGCACCGCGGTCCCGGTACCGGAGGACGCCCCGCTCCTCGACCGGGTCGTCGGACTCGGCGGTCGCCGGCCGGACTGGACTCCCTCAGCGGCGTAGGCCCGCCGGGTGGGCGGATCGCGCGGGAGCGGATGCACGGAGCGGGAATGAACAAATAACAGGGCTAGGCGCGGGCGGGGCCCGGGAGTCCCTTGCGCAGGTGGGTCTTGAGGACCTTGCCGCCCGCGTTGCGCGGCAGTTCGGTGACGAAGGCGACCTCCCGCGGCACCTTGTAGTTGGCCATCTCGCGGCGGGACCAGGCGATCAGGTCGTCGGCGGTGAGCGAGGAGCCGGCGCGGCGGACCGCGTAGGCCCGGCCGACCTCGCCGAGGCGGGGATCGGGTATCCCGATGACGGCGGCCTCGGCGATGTCCGGGTGGCGGCACAGGAGTTGCTCTATCTCGGCCGGGTAGGCGTTGAAGCCGCCGACGATGAACATGTCCTTGATGCGGTCGGTGATCCGGAGGTTGCCGGCCGCGTCGAGGACGCCGACGTCGCCGGTGTGCAGCCAGCCGTCGGCGTCCAGGACCTGCGCGGTCTCCTCGGGGTCCTCGAAGTAGCCGCCCATCACGTGGTGGCCGCGCACCAGCACCTCGCCGGGCTCGCCGGGCGCGGCGAGGACCCGCACCTCGGTGTCCGGGATCGCCCGGCCGGAGGTCGAGGCGATGACCTCGGGGGCGTCGCCGCGGCGGCACATCGTGACGATGCCGCTGGCCTCGGAGAGGCCGTACGCCGTCAGGACCGTGCGCACGCCCAGCTCGGCGTGCAGTTGTTCCACCAGCTGGAGCGGGACCACCGCCGCACCGGTCACCACCAGGCGCAGCGCGCTCAAGTCGTGGGCGGAGCGGGCCGGGTGGTCCAGCAGGGACCGGTGCAGGGTCGGCGGGCCGGGGAGTACCGAGATCCGCTCGGCGGCGATGTTCGCCAGCGCGGTCTCCACGCTGGACACCGGCTGCGGCACCATCACCGCGCCCCGCAGCAGGCACGCGACGATGCCCGCCTTGTAGCCGAAGGTGTGGAAGAACGGGTTGACGATCAGATAGCGGTCGCCCTCGCGCAGCCCCGCCAGCTCGCTCCACACGCCGTAGCAGCGCAGGGTCTGCGCGTGGGTGATGACCGCGCCCTTGGGCCGGCCGGTGGTGCCCGAGGTGAAGATGATGTCGGAGGGGGCTGTGGGGGCCACCGCGTCGGCGCGCCGCCGCACCTCCTCACCGGTGATGCCCTCACCGCCCGCGAGGAAGTCCTTCCAGGTCCGGTACCCCTCGGGCGCGCTGTCCGACAGCACGACCACCTGTTCCAGGTGCGGGAGGCCGGGCGCCGCACGGCGCAGCGAGGCGACGTAGGAGGTGCCGAGGAAGGTGCCGGTGACGAAGAGCAGCTTGGCGCGGGTGCGGTCCAGGACGTGGGCGGCCTCGGCGCCCTTGAAGCGGGTGTTGACGGGGACGAGGACGGCGCCGGCGGTGACCGCCCCGAGGGCGGAGACGATCCAGTCGAGGGTGTTGGGCGCCCATACGGCGACGCGGTCGCCGGGCTCCACCCCGCCGGCCATGCAGGCGGCCGCCGCCCGCTCCACCCGCTCGCCCAGTTCGGCGTACGAGACGCGGGTGCGGCCCTCGACGACGGCCTCGCGGCTGCCGTACCGCCGGGCGGCCGCGCGCACCAGCCGGGGCAGGGTGCCGTACTCCAGGTCCGCCCGGGGGTCCTCGTCACCGTGCATCTCGACCGCCTCCCGCCGAAGAGCCGCTGAACCACTAGCTGACTGTCCGTCAGATTAGCGGTAGCCTCCTCCGCTGTCAGCACTGACGACCGACCACGGAGGTGGCGATGGGGGCGACCCTCAAGGACGCTACGGCGATAGCCGGCATCGGACAGACCCCGTTCGCCAAACACCTCCCGGAATCCGAGAAGACCCTGGCCTGCCGGGCGATCGTCGCGGCGCTGGACGACGCCGGGATCGCCCCCTCGGAGGTGGACGCCTTCGCCTCGTACACCATGGAGGAGACCGACGAGGTCGAGATAGCCAAGGCCATCGGCGCCGGGGACGTCACCCACTTCTCCAAGGTCGGCTACGGCGGCGGGGGTTCCTGCGCGACGGTGGCCCATCTGGCCGCCGCCGTCGCCACCGGCCAGGCGAGCGTCGGCGTCGCCTGGCGGTCCCGCAAGCGCGGATCGGGGCCGCGCCCCTGGAAGAACACCCGGGTCCAGCTGCCGACCCCCGGGCAGTGGACCCGGCCCTTCGGGCTGCTGCGCCCGGCCGACGAGATCGGCCTGCTCGCCCGCCGCTACATGCACGAATACGGCGCCACCCGCGACCACCTCTTCAATGTCGCGCTGGCCTGCCGCAACCGCGCCAACCAGAACCCGGCGGCGATCATGTACGAACGCCCGCTGACCCGCGAGATGTACATGACCGCACGCTGGATCAGCGAGCCGCTCTGCCTCTTCGACAACTGCCTGGAGACCGACGGCGCGCTGGCCTGTGTCGTGGTCTCCGCCGAGCGGGCTCGCGACTGCCGGCAGCGGCCCGTCTACGTCCACTCCGCCGCCCAGGGCCTGCCCGCCCAGCACCACGGCATGGTCAACTACTGGAACGACGACCCGCTCACCGGCCCCGCCTGGACCGCCGCCCGGCACCTGTGGAAGGGCGCCGACCTCGGCCCGCAGGACGTCGACGTGGCACAGATCTATGACGCCTTCACCCCCCTGATCCCGCTGTCCCTGGAGGGCTACGGCTTCTGCGGGCGCGGCGAGGGCGCGGCCTTCACCGAGGGCGGCGCGCTGGAGATCGGCGGCCGGCTCCCCCTCAACACCGGCGGCGGCGGCCTGTCCGAGGCGTACGTCCACGGTTTCAACCTGATCACCGAAGGCGTCAAGCAGCTGCGCGGCACCAGCACCGCGCAGGTCCCCGACGCCGCCACCTGCCTGGTCACCGCGGGCGAGGGCGTCCCCACCTCGGCCCTGCTGCTGAGGAGTTGATCCGCCATGAGTGCCACCGAGTCCGTCCGTGCAGCCATGACACCCTCCGTTCCCGAGTCCTTGTCCGCAAGCGTGCCAGGCACCACTGACAACGCTCCCGGCGACGACGCCGGCCTGCTGCTCCCCGTCCCCGACGAGGACGGCGCGCCCTTCTGGGACCACGCGGCGCGGGGCGAACTGCGCGTGCAGAGCTGCTCCGACTGCGACGAGCTGCGCTTCCCGCCCCGGCCCTGCTGCCCGCACTGCCAGTCCTTCGCCTCCCACTGGCGCAGGATGAGCGGCCGCGGCCGCATCTGGTCCTACGTCCTGCCGCACCCGCCGCTGCTGCCCGCGTACGCCGCGCTGCCCGGCTACAACGCGATCGTCGTGGAACTGGCCGAGGCCCCCCGCATCCGCCTCGTCGGCAACCTCGTCGCCGCCCCCGACGCGCCCCTCAACTCCGTCGGCCCGGCCCGGCTGCGCATCGGCGCCCCGGTGAAGGCCGTCTTCGCCAAGCTCCCCGGGGGCGTGACCGTGCCCCGCTGGCTCCTGGAGCGGCCGTGACGGTCCGCACCCGGATCGCGGACGGGGTCGCGCTGGTCACCCTCGACCGGCCCGAGCGGCACAACGCGATCGACCTCGACACCGCCGCCGAACTCGCCGCCACCTGGCGGGCGTTCCGCTTCGACGACTCCGTACGGGCCGCGGTCGTCACCGGCGCCGGCGGGCGCGCCTTCTGCACCGGCCTGGACCGCTCCGCCGACGTGCCGCAGCCGCCGTCGCCCTACTCCCTCGACGACCCGCTGCTCTCCATCGGCCCGAAGACCAACGACCTGTGGAAACCGGTCATCGCCGCGGTGGACGGGATGGCCTGCGGCGGCGCCTTCTACCTGCTGGGCGAGGCCGAGTTCATCGTCGCCTCCGAGAACTCCACCTTCTTCGACCCGCACACCACCTACGGGATGGTCAGCGCCTACGAGTCCGTCCTGATGGCCCAGCGGATGCCCCTCGGGGAGATCGCCCGGCTGTCCCTGATGGGCACCGCGGAGCGGCTGGGCGCCCGGCGCGCGTACCAGATCGGGCTGGTCTGCGAGCTGACCGCGCCCGGCGCCGCGGCCGAGGTCGCCCTGCGGCGCGCCGCCACGGTCGCCGCCCAGCCGACGAGCGCGGTGCAGGGCACCGTACGTGCCCTGTGGGCGGCGAAGGAGGCGGCCAGGACGCAGGCCCTGGCGCACGCGCCCCAGCTGATCGCGCTGGGCAACCTGCCGCCCGAACGGCAGGCCGAGCTGTTCGCGGCCCGGAAACGGGACGGCTCCGGCTGACCGCCCCGGCCGCCCCGGGTCACATCCGGGTCTTGTGCGCCCGCGTGATCTGGCAGGTGTACCAGAACTGCCCGATGGAGGACTGGTTGACCGTGTACTTGGCGGTGTAGGTCTCGGTCGCGCCGGGGCCCACCGTGATCGAGCGCTCGTGCAGCCCGTACGCCTTGCCGTCGGCCGGCTTGGCCTTCATCCAGTTGACGGCCATGTCGTAGGAGTAGGTGTCGGTCGACGACGGGTTGGTGATCGAGACCGTGTAGGTGAACTGGCGCAGCGAATTGGAGAAGTCGCAGTTGCTGCCGGAGACGTCCGCGCGCCCGTCCGGGTCGTAGGTCTCCTGCGTCGGCGACGGCGAGTACGTGGGCTCGTACGACGGCGTCGGGTAGTCGGTGCTGTAGCCGGTGGACGTCGAGGTGGGCGTCGGGTAGTAGCTCGGCGGCACCACCACCCGGGGCCGCGCGAAGGCACAGCCGCCGACCGTGGCGACCGTGGCCAGCGTCAGCCCGGCCGCGACCGCCACCCTGATGCCCTTACGGGTGCCGCCGCGGGCGCCCGTGCCTGTGCGTGCGTGGTGCTTCATACGAACCCGTCCCCCGTGGAAATTTCAGAGCGCCACCCTCAGGATTGACGCGTGCACGGCACCCTAGCAAGCACCGGTGACACCCCGTACGGGCCCTGGCAACGCGTGTGGACGTACTTGTCTAGCGGGTGCAGACGGGCAGGCGTAGCGTCGGTCACGGAGGACGACCGGACGACTCGAAGCGAGGCGACGCCCGTGGTGCGCAACGTTCTCGGGTCGCTGATCGCCCTCATCGGAGCGACGGCCGCCGTATGGAGCCCCTTCCGTCCCTGGTACGACGGCCGTCACGGCAGGGACGTGCGCATCGAGGACCTGTTCAACGGCATCACCCGCAACAGTGCGCCCCTCTTCGGCTCCCTGCTCCTGCCGCTGGCCTTCGCCGCGCTGGTGACCCTGGTCGGTGTCGCGCTGTGCTCCCGGGCGCTGGTCGCCCTCGCCGGCCTGGTCGTCCTCGGCTTCACCATCCTGTGGATGGTCCGCCAGGGCCAGGCCGCGAGCGAGCTGACCGCGGGCGCCCGGGGCCTCGGCGTGGGCGTTGCCAACGCCCTGGGCGGCGGCGCGCTGCTGCTGCTCGGCGCCCTGATCATGCGGGGGCGCCCGCGCCGGGTCCGCGACCCCGAATACGACCGCGGCTACGACCGCCGCTACGACGACGCCCGTTACGACGAGCGGCAGTACGACGACCACGGGTACGGCCGTTACGCACCCGACGACCGCTACGACGAGCGCAGGCCCCCTCCGCCGGCCGCCTACCCTCCGGCGGCCTACCCGCCCGCGACGCCCGAGCCCTGGGACGCGGGCCGGCCGGGAGCCGAGGAATGGGACCCCGAGCCGTACGCGCCCGGTCCCGCCGGCCCGCAGACGGGCGCCTCCCCCTCCCCCTACGGGGAGCAGGGGGGCAGCCCCTACAGGGAGCAGGGGGACAGCACCCCGACCGCTCCCCTGCCGGTCACCCCGCCCCCGCCGCAGGAGGGGCAGCAACGGCCGCAGCCGCTGCAGGCACCGACTCCGCAGCCCCAGCAGGAGCAGCGGCCGCGTGCGCCGGAGCCCCCGCCGACCGTGACGTCCCGTCGCCCGCCGCCCACCCCGCCGGTGGAGTGGGGCTGGGAACACCGCCAGGCCGGCCCACCGCCACCACCGCCCTCGCCACAGCAACAGCAACAGCAACAGCAACAGCAACAGCAACAGCAACAGCAACAGCAACAAGCGCAGCAGGAACCCGAAACGCCTCCACAGCCCCAGCAGCCCCAGCAGCCCCAACGGGCCCCGGAGGAGCGGGAGTAGCGGTGCCGGCGCCGGCCGTCAGGCCCGGCGCGCCTGCCCCGTCCCCTTGGCCGCGTCCAGTGCGTAGACGCAACGGTCCTTGCTGCAGGCGTAGACGACCCCGCCGACCGCCACCGGCGAGCCGGTGATCTCCCCGCCGGTCGCCAGCTTCCAGCGCAGCTGCCCGCCCATCGCGTCGAGCGTGTACAGGCAGTGGTCGGCCGAGCCGAAGTGCACCCGGCCCTCCGCGACGACCGGGGCGCCGACGACTTCGGCAGCCGCCTGGAAGCGCCAGCGCGGGGTGCCGGTGACCGCGTCCAGGGTGTAGAGCGCCTTGCCGCTGCCCAGGTGGACCGCGCCGTGCGCGACCAGGACCGGTTCGGTGGACTGCCGGGCCTCGGTCGCGATCCGCCAGCGGTCGCGGCCGTCCGCGGTGTCCAGGGCGTAGACCGTGCCCAGGTAGTCGGCCAGGTAGAGGCCGCCACCGGTGACCGCGGGGCCGGGCGCGAAGGCCGGCGGGCTCAGGAAGACCGCGGGCGCCTCGAAGTGCCAGCGCACGTCGCCGCGCGCGATGTCGATCGCCAGCACCCGGGTGCCGGCCACCACGTAGACCACACCGTCCGACGCGGGCAGCAGCCGCATCGGCACCCCACCGCAGGCCGCCGCGTCACCGACCGGGTACGACCAGCGCTCGGCGCCGGTCCGCGCCTCCAGCGCCTTCAGCCGCGCGTCGGCCCAGACGAACACCGTGCCCTCGTGCACCGCGGGCCCGGCCTCGGCGGTCTCGAAGTCGGTCTGCGCGCCGGCGGTCTCCCACAGCAGCTCGCCGGTGGCGGCCTCCCACGCCTGGACGCCGCCGCCACGCGTACTGGTGACGACCGTGCCGCGGTCGGCCTTCAGGGCGTAGACCCAGCCGTCGGTGTTCAGCCGCCAGCGCTCGGTGCCGTCCTCGGCGTCCAGCGCGTACAGGCTCGGGCCGTCCGAGGCGTGGATCCGGCCGTCCGCGACCGCCATCGCCCAGGCGACGTCGCGGGTCTTGAATTTGCGCCGGCCGCTGGCCACATCGAGCGCGTGCACCTCGAAGGAGGTGACGTAGAGCAGGTCGTCGGCGACGACCGGGGTGCCCCAGACGTCGTTGGACATCCGGAACCGCCAGGGGCGCCAGCGGCCCGGTTCGGCGGGCGGCGGCTCGGGCGGTGCGGCCGGCGGCGCGGGGGCGGCCTCGGGCAGCGGGGCGGCCGCGCCCTGCTGCGGCACCCCGGCCGTGGGCGCACCGGCGGGCGGCCGTACCCAGTTCGTGGCGGCGGCCTGCCCGCGCGGCTGCGGGTCCCGGACGTCGGCGCGCGGCCCGGGCCCTATCGGGGCGGCCGAGCCGCCGAGGTGGACGGGGCCGGCGGCGCCGTCGGCGGACGGTGCGGACAGCACGGCGGCCCGGTCCGGCGCGACGGCGGGCGGGGCCGCGGAGACCGGCGTCGCCCGGGGCGCCCCGGCGTCCGGGCCGAGCGACGCGGGCTGCGGCATCGGACCGGGGTGGCCGCCGCGCGGGTCACCGCGGTGCGCGCCGGGGCCGATCCGGCCGGGCCAGCCGGACCCGTCGCCGGCCGGGGCGTTCTCGGGCCGCGGCGGGGCCTGGACGGGCTGGGGCGCGGGCATCGGCGGGACGGCCGGGGGTGCGGGCGGACGGCTGGCGCCACGGCCGGCGGCGGCCCGCTGGGCGCCGTCCCGGGGCACCGCGGTGCGACCGCCGCGCCGGCTCTCGATGAGCCCCACCGCGCCGGGCGGCAGCCAGGCCGAGGCGGTGCCGCTGTCGTCGCTGCCGGAGCCGAAGAGGTGCGGGGCGAGCTGGGACTGCAGATCGGCGGGGGACGGCCGGTGGCCGGCCTCCATCTGCATGCAGGACTCCATCAGCGGGCGCAGCTCGTCGGGCAGCCCGGCCAGGTCGGGGCCCTCGCGCAGCAGCATGAAGACGGTCTCGACGGGGTTGGCGCCGTGGAAGGGCGCGTGCCCGGTGGCGGCGAATACCAGGGTCGAGCCGAGCGAGAAGACGTCGCTCGCGCCCGTGACGCTGCGCGAGTCCCGGGCCTGCTCGGGTGACATGTAGGCGGGCGTGCCGACGGCCACATTGGTCATCGTCAGACGGGTGTTGGACACCCCGGAGGCGATACCGAAGTCGATCACCCGGGGGCCGTCCTCGACGACCAGGACGTTGGACGGCTTGAGGTCGCGGTGGACCAGGCCGGCGCCGTGGATGGACTGCAGCGCCTCGGCGATCCCGGCGGCCAGCCAGCGCACCGCCTGGGCCGGCAGCGGCCCGCACTCATTGACTATTTCTTCCAGGGAGGGCGCGGGGACGTAGGCGGTCGCGAGCCACGGCACCGCGGCGCGCGGGTCGGCGTCGACCACCGCGGCGGTGTAGAAACCGCTGACCGCGCGGGCCGCCTCGACCTCGCGCGTGAAGCGGACCCGGAACAGCTGGTCCTCGGCGAGCTCGGTACGCACCGTCTTGATCGCCACCCGCCGGCCGGACGCCGAGCGCGCCAGATAGACCAGTCCCATGCCGCCGGCCCCGAGACGGCCGAGCACCTCGAACGGCCCGATCCGCCGGGGATCGTGCTGCGTCAGCGCCTTCAGCTGCTCCACCACTTGCCTGCCACCTCCCCGTGGGGCGTAGAAAAGAGACTCTCACTAGCCACGAGCCGCCGAGAGCCACTGCCCCGTGCAGCATCCCCCCGCCTACGGCGAGGACTGTCGATACGGCCGTACGCGAGCTGATTCTTCCTGGCCGGGCCGACGGTTGCGAACCCGGGGCCCGTCCGTCGTGTCATGGCATACCCCCCGTGCCCCGCGGCGGGTCCGTTACCCGACGTAACCCAACCCCGCCTGACGTGCTCCGATACGTCCGTTGACGGGTGGGTACCCCCGGGGTTACCCGCGGGTTGCGGTGCTCTTCGGGCGCGACCCCGCCCGAGGGTACGGGCCCTCACCACTGCGCCGCGCCGGCCTGCCGGCCCTGCCCCCTGTCGCCGTCCCGGACCTGACGGCCCAATTCTGCGTCGGCGCGGGCCACTTCGTCGCGCTCATACGGCGCGTGGCGCCGTGCTCGGCGTCCGGGCAGCCCACAGCGCCGGCCGCCTTCGTGGCCATATATCCACGTTAGCCCCGCTTCGTGCGGCGCGCGCGCAGAGCAATCGAACACGGGGGCGGCACTGATCGATTCCGGGCGACCGGGCAGCGGCGGGCGACGGGCGGGCCCGGGGACCAACTGGCGGCACTCCTTGCGCATTTCGCGCACGGACGGTGACCGATTGTCCACCGAAGTTGTCCACAGCCTGTTGATAAGACCATTCACCAGTTCGGACCAGGCCGGGAACCGGGATCCGCACCCCCGGCCGGAGCCACCAACCGTGCACCGACGGTGACCGCGCACCCCGAATTTCCCCATCCCCATTTGCAGGCAGCCAAATCGCGCTCCGATCACCCCTCGGTAAGCTGACGGCATGACAGGACAAGTTCGAACCGTTGACGGCAGAGTTGCCGGCCGCCGCGGGCAGGCGACGCGGCAGAAGCTTCTCGACTGCCTCAGTGAAATGCTCAGTTCGTCCCCCTATCGGGACGTCAAGGTCATCGATGTGGCCCGAAAAGCGGGGACTTCACCCGCAACGTTCTACCAGTACTTCCCGGACGTCGAGGGTGCCGTCCTCGAAATCGCCGAGGAGATGGCCAAAGAAGGCACCACTCTGACCGATCTTGTCGCCGGACGCTCCTGGGTGGGCAAGTCCGGCTGGCAGACGGCGGAGGAACTGGTCGAAGGCTTCCTTTCCTTCTGGCGCAAGCACGACGCGATTCTGCGCGTCATCGACCTGGGTGCCGCCGAGGGCGACAAGCGGTTCTACAAGATCCGCATGAAGATCCTCAACGCCGTCACCAACTCGCTCACGGAGTCCGTCCAGGAACTCCAGAGCAAGGGCAAGGTCGACAAGGACGTGAGCCCCGCGGCCGTCGCCGGCTCGCTCGTCGCGATGCTGGCAGCGGTTGCCGCACACCAGAAGGGCTTCCAGAGCTGGGGCGTCAAGCAGGCCGAGCTCAAGCCGAATCTGGCACTGCTGGTGCACCTCGGCGTCACCGGCCGTAAGCCCACGAGGTGAGGTCCACCGGCAAAACCAGCGAGTAACCGAGCCAGCAGCCGAGGAAGCGGCCGAGCAACAGCCGCGCCTCCAAGTCCCGGTCTTCCCGGGCCGGTTCGTGAGTGGTCCTGTGTCCGTCCTGCCATAGCTGTACCGCACACTCAGCGGGTGCCGGCGCCCCTCAGGGGCGCCCCGGGCACCCGTTGCGCATGTCCGGCCCCACGCGGCGCCGGCCCTCGAACGCAGCGGCCGGTCAGCGCCGCTCCAGGCGGAACAGCCGGATCTCCCGCTCCACCCGCGCCTGATAGGCGGCGTACGGCGGCCAGAGCGCCAGCGCCGCCCGCCACGCCCGTGCCCGCTCCTCCCCGGTCAGCAGCCGCGCCCGTACGGGTATGTCCTTCCCCTGCCAATTGACCTCCGCCTCCGGGTTCTTGAGGAGGTTGCCGGTCCAGGCCGGGTGCCCCGGCCGCCCGAAATTGCTGCCGATCAGCAGCCAGCCGCCGTCCTCCTCCGGCAGGCAGGCCAGCGGCGTGCGCCGCGGACGGCCGCTTCTCGCGCCGGTCGCGGTGAGGATCACCCCGGGCAGCATCCGGGCGCTGAGCAGCACCTTTCCCCGGGTCAGCCGGTGCACCGCACGGTCCAGCGCGGGAATGCAGTGCGGTGCGACCCGGGCGAAGACGCGGGTCGCGGAGACCTTCTGCAGTAGCCGCTCGCCTGCGGATGTCACGCACCGGCCCCCTCTCGGGTACGGAGGGCCACCGCCGGCCCGCCGCCGGACCCGGCGCCGGTGTCCTGCGGAAACAGTCCCGCCTCCTCGGCGGCCCGGGCCCGCAGCCGGTGCACCGGCCCCAGCAGCAGTTCGTCGCAGGCCGCCCGCTTGAAGTACAGATGCGCCGCGTGCTCCCAGGTGAAGCCGATGCCGCCGTGCAGCTGCACGGCCTCCGCCGCCACCGCACGCAGCGTCTCCAGCGCCTGGGCGAGTGCCAGCCCGCCCACGCCCGGTTCGGGCGTCCCGTACGCAGCGGGGTCCGCGCCGCCCCCGGACGGCTCGCGTCCGGCCGACCACGCCGCGTAGTACGCCGCCGAGCGCGCCGCCTGCAGCGTCACGTACAGGTCGGCGAGCCGGTGCTGCACCGCCTGGAAGGACCCGATGGGCCGGCCGAACTGTTCGCGCTCCCGGACGTGGCCGACGGTGCGGGCCAGCGCCGTGTCGGCCACCCCGACCGCCTCGGCGGCCAGTGCCGCCGCGGCCTGCGCCCCGGTCGCGGCCAGCGCCGCGGCGACCGCCGCCGCGTCGCCGTCCTCCTCCCCCAGCAACTCGGCCGGCACGTCGCGCAGTTCGATCCTGGCCTGCGGCCGGGTCTCGTCCATCGCGGTCTGCCGGACCCGCAGCAGACCGGGCGGGCCGGCCGGCCCGCCGCCGTCCGCCCGCACGAGGAACAGCCGGGTGCGGCTGCGCGCGAAGCCGCCGGTGTGCGCGGCCACCACCAGCAGCTGCGCGGTGTGCCCGTTCAGCACCTGCCCGGCCTCGCCGTACAGCCGCCAGCGGCCCGTCGCCGGTCCGCCGCCGTCCGGTGCCGGCTGCCGGGCCTGGATCCCGCCGGCCCGGCCGCCGCCCGCCCAGTCGCCGTCGTTCGGGCCGGTCAGCGCGAGCGCGGTGGCCAGCCGCCCGTCCGGTACGACCAGCGTCGCGGTCAGCTCACCGGCGGCGAGGGCCGGCAGCAGCGTGCTGCGCTGCCGTTCGCTGCCGAGGGCGAGGATCAGCGGGGCGGCCAGCGCGGCGGTGGCGATCAGCGGTGAGGGCAGCACGACGCGGCCGGTTTCCTCACAGACCAGGGCGAGTTCGGTGGGCCCGCAGCCGACCCCGCCGTACGCGGTGGGCAGCGCCAGACCCGGCAGCCCGAGACGGGCGGCGAGCTGGTGCCACAGCTGCTCGTCGTAGCCCGGCGGGGTGCGTACCGCCGCCTTGACCTCGTCCGGACCGCTGCGCTTGTGCAGCAGCTCGCGCAGGGTACGGCGGATTGCGTGCTGCTCCTCGGTGAACGCGGCATCCATCGGCGGGCTCCTCCCGACCGTGCGACCACGCCCGCCCGGTGCGGGCGGGCCCCGGCAGCGATCTGACGGTGCGTCATAGTAGGGACGGTCGGTGCACTTTCCTAGGGCGGCCCCGCAAAGTCGTCGGATGGCCGGGCCACGTCACCGTGGCCCGGCCCGCAGGTGCCGTTGCGCCTTTCCGCCGGGTCAGCGGATGAGATGGACGGTGAGCTGGGTGTCCGCGGCGCTGAGGTTGACGGCGCGGACGAAGCCGTGGGCCGTGCGGTAGCGCCCGGTGCCGCCGGTGATCGCCATGTCGATGCCCCCGGTGCCGGCCGCGGTGACGGTGAAGCGGCCCTGGATGGTGAGTTGCCCCGGAGCCAGGGAGAGGTCGCCCGCGCACTGGAGGTCGAACTCGTCGGCGGGGGCGGTCCGGGTCAGCGTGCAGATCTGGCTGTAGTCGCCGACCTTGGTGGTGCCGCGGAGCAGGTCACCGGTGATGACGATCTCGTCCCCCTGGGTGGGCCCGGCCCCGTCCAGATCGATCGAGTTGATCTGGGTCTGGTGCGCGATCAGCTGGAAGACCTCCTCTCCCTGCGGCCAGGGCCCGTCGCCCGCAGCGGTGGCGGCCGACGCCGCGGGAGGGCAGAAAAGGAGGGCCGCCAGTCCGGCGAACGCACTCACGGCGACGTGCTTGAAATGACGCATGACTTTTTCTCCTGTGGGACTGGAAGGAAGGTGCCCTGACGATGCGCACGGGGAAATGCACTGACCCCGGTACGCGGTGCCGGATCGGCGCCGAAGGTTCAGGGACGGGGGCGGCGGCGATCACGGAAAAGGCGTGCGAAACCTGTCGGGCGACTGCACAGCCGCAGGTGAAAGGCGGTTGGCCGGTGGGGCGCGGGCGCCGTCCGGCGCGCGGGCCGCTATTCCCTTACGGTCACCGGCAATTGCGCTGCAAAGGTGAACATGACACTCCCCAGGCTCGGCGGGACGACGTGTCCCGCACACGGAAATGTCTGCTCCACCGCATGGGCAACAGCGAGCAGGCGCCCGGCCACAGAAAGGGGCCGGTTTGCACACAGCACGTCGAGAATACCGGCGCCGGGAAATCCTTCAATACCCGTTCCATAACTCGGATTCTCCGATAATCGCCCGCACTTTCCTTATCGGAAACGGGACCACCGGCGCACGCCTACCCCTCGCGCGACCCCACCGGACCACCCCCTCCCCGCCCCTCCCGATCTGATGTACCGTCAGATTCATGTCTTCAGCGACTACCGCGACTTCGGGGAAGCGCAGGGTCGCCGTGGCCGGCGTCGCCCTGTCCGACTGCGGCCGGGTGGACGAGGCCACCCCGTACGCGCTGCACGCACAGGCCGCCCGCCGGGCGCTCGCCGACAGCGGACTGGACCGCTCGGTGGTCGACGGCTTCGCCTCCGCCGGCCTCGGCACCCTCGCCCCCGTCGAGGTCGCCGAGTACCTGGGACTGCGCCCCACCTGGGTCGATTCCACCGCGGTCGGCGGCGCCACCTGGGAGGTGATGGCCGCCCACGCCGCGGACGCGATCGCCGCCGGCCACGCCGACGCGGTCCTTCTCGTCTACGGCTCCACCGCCCGCGCCGACCTCAAGGCCCGCCGCCGCACCGCGAACCTCTCCTTCGGCGCGCGCGGCCCGCTCCAGTTCGAGGTCCCCTACGGGCACACCCTGATCGCCAAGTACGCGATGGCCGCCCGCCGCCACATGCATCAGTACGGCACCACACTGGAACAGCTGGCCCACATAGCGGTGCAGGCGCGGGCCAACGCGGCGGCCAATCCGGACGCGCTGTACCGCGAGCCGATCACCGTCGACGACGTGCTCGCCGGCCCGATGATCGCCGATCCGTTCACCAAGCTGCACTGCTGCGTGCGCTCCGACGGCGGCTGCGCGGTCCTGCTGGCCGCCGAGGACTACGTCCCCGACCTCGCCAAGCCTCCGGTGTGGGTGCTGGGTTCGGGCACCGCGGTCTCGCACTCCACGATGTCCGAGTGGGAGGACTTCACCGTCTCGCCCGCGGCGGTCTCCGGGCGCCTGGCCTTCCAGCGCGCCGGGGTCCGCCCCGAGGAGATCGACCTGGCGGAGCTCTACGACGCCTTCACCTACATGACCCTGGTGACGCTGGAGGACCTGGGCTTCTGCGCCAAGGGCGAGGGCGGCGCGTTCGTCGAGCAGGGCCGGTTGCTGCGGGACGGCGCGCTGCCGGTCAACACCGACGGCGGCGGACTGGCCGCCTGCCACCCCGGTATGCGGGGCCTGTTCCTGCTGGTCGAGGCGGTGCGCCAGCTCCGCGGCGAGGCGGGCCCGGACCGCCAGGTCCGCAAGGCCGGCGGCAGGCTGCCGCAGCTCGCGGTCGCCTCGGGCACGGGCGGCTGGTTCTGCTCGTCGGGGACGGTGGTGCTGGGGCGGGAGTGACGGGGCGCGGGGCGGCGCGCGCGGAGGGACCGGGCCGGTGCCCGCGCGGACACCGGCCCGGCTCCGACGCCCCGGACCTCAGCCCAGCCGCGCCTCCAGGAGATCCGCGGCCCGGCGGGCGCCGCCCTCCGCACGCACCTCGGCGCGCAGCTCGGCCGAGCGCGCGGCCACCCGCGGATCGGCGGTGAGCTCCGTCAGGGCCGTACGCAGCGCCTCGGCCGTGGCGTCCGCGGTGTCGAGGCGGCGGGCGACCCCCAGCTCGACCAGCCGGTCGGCGTTGAAGAACTGCTCGGCGCCCTGCGGGACCGCGATCATCGGTACACCGGCGTACAGCCCCTCGCTGCTGCCGCCCATCCCGGCGTGCGTCACGAACGCGTCCGCCTGCTCAAGGATGGCCAACTGCGGTACGCACGACCGGACTTCGATGTTCGCCGGCAGCGTGCTGCCCAGCTCCGCCGGGTCGATGTAGCGGCCGATCTGGAGCACCACGTGCCACCCCGGCAGGTCCCCGAAGGCCGCCACGCACTGCCGGTAGAACTCCGGCCGGCGGGTGTACGCCGAGCCCAGTGACACCAGCAGCACCCGCTCGGCGCCGGCCGGCCGCGTCCAGCCGCCCTGCTCCGCGCGGTCGCCGAGGCACGGCCCGACGAACGTCACCGCGTCGGCGTCGACCCGGTCCGCGTGCGGCTGCATGGCCCGGGGAATCGTCGCCAGCGCCCGGCGCGGCCGGCCGGAGAACTCCGCCACGTCCGTGGTGCGCGCGCCGCACCCGGCCAGCCAGGCGGCGAACCGCGCCTGGTACTCCTCGGCGCCCGGCAGCCCGGCGAACGCCGCGGCGATCTCCGCCTCGGCACCGTCCCAGCCCACGAACGTCGGTGACAGCTGGACGATGTCCCGGCCCTGCGCCTCGGCCAGTGCGCGGGCGGCGTAGGCGCCGACGTCGTAGAGGTAGAGATCGGCGGGGTCGTCGTCGTAGGCGGCGTGCAGCTGCGGCAGCAGGGCGATCGCGTCGTCGAGGAAGAGCGAGGAGGCGGCGACCGGATCCTGCGGCCAGGCGTTGTCGACGACCGGCAGGGTGGTGGTGCAGCGGACGAACTCGGCGCCGGTGGGGGCGATCAGCGCGGCGGCGGGTTCGGCGTTGGCGTACGTCACGCGGTGGCCGCGGGAGACCAGCTCACGGATGATCTCCAGGCTGGGCAGGACGTGGCTGACCATGGGCGTGCCGACCATGGCGATATGGGTGGTGCGGGGCACGGGAACACTTCCTTCGATGCAGAGCTACGGCTGGCAACAGGGAAGCCCGACGGACCGCGCGGCACCGCGCGGCGTCGGCCGGGAAGGCCGGCCGCCGCCCTTCGCGGTGCGGACGCGGGCGGGCACGGGCGGACGAGACCGCCCCGAGCCGTGTCAGCCGTACATCTGGAGGAAGGAATGCATGCGACGAGGGTAGGCCGGAGGACTGCGCCGGGCGAACGGTTTTTCCGCGGGTGCCACGGAAGCCTCTTCTGCCGCTCCTGACCTGCCCGTTGGTCTCCCGGACCCAGGGAGATCACGGCAGCGCCGGGTGTCTCAGCTCAGCACCTTCTCGATGGCCTCGAAGATGTCGGCGTCGGTCTCCTGCTGCCAGGACGGGAGGTCAGGCCAGTCGGCCACGTAGCCGGGCTTCGGGTCCTCGAAGTGCTTGAACATCTGGGCCGTCCAGCACGTCGCGACGAAGCGGCTCTTCTGCTCGCGGGACAGCCGCGCTGTGGAACCGCCGCTGCTCTCGATGAATTGCCGGACCTGCTCGTAGACGGCACCCGCGGCCTCCCGCTCCCACTGCGGGGTGGCGTCCCACGGCGTGACATAGCCGGCCTTCGGCTCTCCCGGGAAGTGCCGGTGGACTCCCGCGATCCAAGCTTCCCGGAACACTCGTGCACCCTCGGTCTGCGACATGCCTACCCCTCTCGTCACGGCGCGCTCAGCGCGGCGATGTCCGCCGGCCTGCACCTGGTCCGTCTGCAGTAAGGACAATCCGCCTTCAACTCGGTCCCCCTTCATGGATGCTCTGCGATGCTGGAGACCAGTCGAGAGGGGCGGCAGCGATGCGGTGGAAGATCCACGGGGAACGTCCGATCTACGAGAACAGCTGGGTGAACCTCTGGCTCACCGACGTCGAGACGCCGGACGGAAACCGCTGGGAGCACCACGTCGTCAAGCTCCGGCACCTGGCCGTGGCCGCCGTGGTCAATGAGCGGCACGAGGTTCTGATGATGTGGCGGCACCGCTTCATCACGAACGCCTGGGCGTGGGAGCTGCCCATGGGCCTGGTCGAGGAGGGCGAGACGCCGGCCGACGCAGCGGCCCGCGAGGTCCTGGAGGAGACCGGCTGGCGCCCCGGTCCCCTCAAGCCGCTGATCTACGCCGAGCCGGCCAACGGCATCACCGACTCCCAGCACCACGTCTTCCGGGCCGACGGAGCGACATACGAAGGACCGCCGACCGAGAAGAACGAGTCGGACCGGATCGAGTGGGTCCCGCTGGAGAACGTGCGGGGCATGATCGACCGGCGCGAGGTCGTCAGCAGCGGCTCGCTCGTCGGGCTGCTCTACGTGCTCATGGACGAAGCGATCCGCTGACCTGGCGGGGCAGCACTTCCCGGAGCCGGGACTCGAACGCCACCGCGGCCGGCTCCCGCCGGAAGGGCTCCAACTGCTCATAGAACTCCCGGAGGTGACCCGCGACCCGTCGCGAGCTGACGGCCACAGCCGGAGCCAGGGCGCCCATCGCCGTGTGGCACGCCTCATCGAGCTTGCCTCGCTGGAGTTGGGTGCGGGCGAGCCAGAAGCTGTGGAAAGCGCGGCCTCGATGGTTCGATCGGTGTTCACGGCACAGGGCATCCGCGATAAGAGGTTCGGCGAGGGCGCCTTCACCCAGGCGGCCGTGCGCGATGCCGGTGTCCACGATTAGCTTTGGCTCGTCGAAGTAGGCCACCCAGGCCGGATCTGGATCGTCGGCACTGATCCGTCCGAAGTGGGTGTGGGCCTGCGAGATCGCGCTGTGGGTCGCGCTGTGGTTCCCGAGGACGGCGTGGGCGAAGGCTTCTCTTATGGCGAGCATGGCCAGCACACGAGACGTTGTCCCAATGGCGGTTCGAGCCTGGTCCTGGGCCGCGGTGACGAGTGCGAGGGCGTCACCGGGCTTGTCCTGGTAGGTGGCCTGGAGGCTCATGCAAGCGAGGACGTTGGCCATGAACTGGCGGTCCTCAATGGCCTTGGCCAGACCGAGGGCTTCGGTGAAGTAGGCACGTGCCTGGTTGTACTGGCGCGCGTCGAAGTACGTCCAACCGGTGAGCCGGGCCAGTTCGGCCGCGATGCTGTGCAGGCCGTCCCGCATCGGGGCGGGTCGCTGCTCCTTGAGGAGATCGACGACGTAGCGGAGCTGACCGACGACCGCCGGCCGTAAGGTCTCGCCGCCGTGCGTGTCGTCCCGGCGCCAGTAGTCCGCGATCGAGGAGTGCAGCGCGTCCAGCGTCGACGGGCCGAGCTCCCGCTCGGCCGCCAGGGCGAGGATGCTGTCCACGTCGGCCCCAGGCAGCCCCGCGGTCAGCAACTCCACTGCTGGGGCCGATTCCCCGGCCGGTTCTCGGGATGTGGCCGCCAGACTCTGTGGGGTCTCCCACGAGCGCCGAGCAAGACCGAGCATGTGTCCGGGGATGCGCAGCCCATCAGAGATCCGCTCGATCACGTCCATGTGCAGCAGCTGCCGGTGCCCGGCGATCACCTCGCCGACGCGGCTCGGAGTGAGGTCGCAGCGTCGCGCGATCATCGACGGGTAGACGCCTGCTCGCGCTTTGACCAGCTGAAAGATGCGGCCGAAGTCCCTGGCCCCGCATGCCTCGATCATCAAAGGGTCCGCGAGCAGGCGGGCCGGGAGTTCTTTCGGGCGGGGTGGCTCGGGCATCGGGCACGCTCCGGCAGTAAGACCACGGATCGCTACTGTTCGGCAACCGATAGTGATGTTACCCAAGCTGGGTAATCCACTTGGCCTTTCTGGTCGAGCCTGTGGATCGCGATGCTCCTGACCATGACGAACGGACAGGACGAGGTACGGATGACGCTGCGGGTCTCGCGCGACTCCGGCCGGACGTGGGGACCTCTCACCGAGGCACGCGTGGGCGACAGCCCGGTGCTCCCGAACGGCCCCGGCGGCCTCCCGCCGTGCACGTGCCGCCGGTGCGCGGAGCGGAACGCCGTCGATTCTCTGCGGAGGGAGTCGTGATGCGGTGCACGCACTGGCGCCGGGTGCCGCTGGACCTGGTGCGGGAAGCGCGGGAGAGGTCGGCCGCGGAGTGCGTCGACCGGGCCGTGTAGTGCCAGTTGGCCTCACACGACGACGGTGAGCACTGCGGCCTCCTCGGCGGCGACCTCGACGAGTACGGGACCGCCCTGTGGCTCCGCTGGCTCGGGGGGACCGAGGTGGAGCTGGTCGTACTGCCGGACTGCCCGGTGGTCGCCCCGGGACCCGACGGGGAGGGCTGCTGTCTGTTCGCCGGTCACGCCGGCCGGCACACCTGGGACGGCACCGCAGAGGAGGCCCCGTGCACCGGTTGAACACGAGCCCGCCGGCCGTTCCTACCGCGCGTTCGGCCGGCGCGTGATGACGCTGAAGGACGTGCCGAAGGGGTCGGTGAGGGCGGCCATCCTGCCGTACGGGGTCTCCTGCGGGGGCTCGGCCGTGCCGCCCGCGGCGACGGCTCGGGCCACGGCCTCGTCCGTGTCCGCGACTTCGAAGACCGTGTGCCAACGGGAGGCGGCGGCCGTCGGGGAGCCGAAGACACCGCCGATCTCATGGCCGTCGGGGCGGCGCAGGAACGTGAAGTCGAGGTGCGGGAGGTCGTCGTTGCCGTCGAGAGAGAAGTCGAAGACCCCGGTGTAGAAGCGGCGGGCGGGCCCGGGTTCCGGGGAGATGAGGTCGTTGCGGACCAGCGCGTCCGGCTCGTTGACCAGTTCGCAGCCCGGCAGCGTCCGGCCCTGCCAGAGGCTGAAGCGGGCGCCGACGGCGTCCGCGACGACGGCGGTACGGCCGAGGCCGGCCACGTCCGACGGCGGTACGAGCAACTCCCCTCCGGCGCCGGTGATCCGCTTGGCCGTACCGTCGCAGTCGTCGGTGGCGAGATACACGTGCCACCAGGACTCGCCCGCGACATCGGCCCCGGCGACGGGCCGCAGCGCCGCCACCCGCCGGCCGCGCAGCAGACACAGGGTGAACGGGCCGCTCGCCGCGGACGGCTCCTGGAACTCCCAGCCGAACAGCGCGCCGTAGAACGCCTTGGCACGGTCGAGGTCCGCGACCCCGAGATCGATCCAAGTGGGCGTACCGAGCGGCTGGTTGACCTTGATCTCGCTCATTGTCTGCTCCTTCTCGGTGGTGCGGTGACGTGGGTGGCGCGGGGACGCGGTGACGGGCTGGCTACCGACGGGACGACGCTAACGGGCATGGAGGACGGAGCCTGTCCTAGTTGGTTCGGGCGTCGAGACCTCTCGATCTATACGCTCGTCATAGACAAGCGTTTAAGACGCTCGTATAGTCAGGGGTGCCGGTCAACGCGTGCACCACGACCGAACGGCGCCGGTACGACGCGCCGCAGTCCACCCCAGGAGCAGCACCTCCCGAAGGGAACCCCGTCATGCCCGGTACCACCGCCCCCGCCCGCCCCACCTCCGTACTGATCTCCGGTGCGAGCATCGCCGGCCCGGCGCTCGCCTACTGGCTGCACCGCCACGGCTTCGCGGTGACCGTCGTCGAGCGTGCCCCCGCCCTGCGCACCGGCGGCTACAAGGTCGACATCCGTGGCGCGGCGGTCGACGTCGCCGAACGGATGGGGATCCTGGAGGCCGTGCAACGCGCCAGCACGGACATGCGGACCGGCGCGTACGTCGACGAGGACGGCAAGCGGATCGCCACCCTCCCCGCGGACATCTTCGGCGCCCGGACCGGCCGCGACGACGAGATCATGCGCGGCGATCTGGCCCGCATCCTGTACGAGCGGACCCGGGAGGAAGTCGAGTACGTCTTCGGCGACTCGATCGCCTCGCTCACCCCGGTCGAGCGGCACGCAAGCGGGGACGGCGACCCGGGGGTCGAGGTCACCTTCGAGCGCGGCGCTCCCCGCCGCTTCGACCTCGTCGTCGGCGCCGACGGCCTGCACTCGACCGTCCGGCGGCTGGCCTTCGGCCCGGAGGAGCAGTTCGTACGGCACCTCGGGGCATACATCTCGGCCTTCTCCATGCCGAACGAACTGGGCCTGGACCGCGAGGAGTTGTACCACGCCGTGCCCGGCAGGCTGATCTGCGCCTACAGCTCGGCCGGGGATCCGGCGGCCAAGGGCCTGCTGTGCTTCCGTTCGCCGCGGCTGCCCTACGACCACCGCGACACCCGGGCGCAACTGGCCCTGCTGGAGGACGCGTTCGAAGGCGTCGGCTGGCAGACCCCGCGCATGCTGCGCGCCGCCCGGGAGGCGGATGACTTCTACTTCGACGGGCTCCAGCTGGTCGAGGCGGACCGCTGGTCCCGGGGGCGCGTGGTGCTGCTCGGCGACGCCGCGCACTGCCCCTCCCCGGCGTCGGGCCAGGGCACCGGGATGGCGCTGGTCGGCGCGTACGTCCTGGCCGGTGAGCTCGCGGCGGCCGGCGGCGCGCCCGAGACGGCCTTCGCGCGCTACGAGCGGGAGATGCGTGGCTACGTCGAGGTCAATCACGCGCTGGCGCGGAAGTTCGCGCAGGAGATGACGGTGGACTCGCGGTGGCAGATCCGCCTGCGGCACCTGATGATGCGGATCCTGCCGTACATGCCCTGGAAGAACCTCGTCGCCAGGAAGATCGCCGAGGACGTGCAGCGGGCCGCCTGCGCGATCACGCTCAAGGACTACCCGCAGCCGGGTCCGGTGGCGGGGCGCGCGGAGGTTGCGGGGCCGGGTGCCGTCGGTGCGCCGGGCGTCCCGCACCCCCCGTACGCTGCCTGACATGAGCGAGCACCCCGCGCCCCAGCACCCGCCGGCCACCGGCCCCGACGGCGCCGCGCCGGAGCACGGCGCCGAGGCCGACCCGGCCGCCCGCGCCTTCCGTGACCTGCTGCGCGGCCTGCGGGTCTGGGATCACGACCTGCCGTCGTTCGATCCGGCGGCGGCCCCGGACGAGCCGCTGCCGCTGTTCCGGCAGTGGCTGCGGGAGGCCGCCGAGGCCGGCCAGCCGGAGCCGCAGACCATGACACTCGCCACCGCCGACGCGGCCGGGGACCCGAACGTACGGACCGTGATGCTGCACGACGCGGATGAGCGCGGCTGGCACTTCGCCACCCACCGCGGCAGCCGCAAGGGCCGTGAACTGGCCGAACGGCCGCGAGCGGCGCTCGGGTTCTACTGGCCGGCGGTCGGCCGCCAGGTGCGGGTCCGGGGGTCGGTGACCGAGGCGGGCCCCGCGGAGAGCGCGGCCGATCTGCACCGCCGTTCCCCGGGGGCGCTGGCCGCGGCGCTGGTCGGCCGGCAGAGCGAGGTGCTCGGCTCGGTCGAGGAGCTGGCCCGCGCCTCGGACGCGGCCTGGGAGCGCGCCCGGCAGGAACCGGACGCACCCGTGCCGAGCTGGACGCTGTACGTGCTGCGGCCCGAGGAGGTGGAGTTCTTCCAGGGGGACGCCCGGCGCCGCCACGTCCGCCTCGACTACCGCCGGGAGGACGGGCGGTGGACGCGGGACCTGCTGTGGCCGTGAACCACCGGGTGCCCCGCCGGGCGTCCGCTCACGGCCGCCGGCCGGCGCTCACAACTGCTGGTACATGATGTGCAGCCCCACATAGCCCTTGGTGGGGTGCCGGAAGCCCTCGGGGAGCGTCGTCATGATCGCGAAGCCGAGGGACTCCCAGAGGGCGACTGCGCCGGTGTTGGTCTCCACGACGGCGTTGAACTGCATCGCCCGGTAGCCCTCGGCGCGGGCCCAGGCCAGGACGTGTTCGCCCAGGGCCCGGCCGACTCCGCGCCTGCCCCGGCGCGGGTCGACCATGAAGCTGGCACTGGCGATGTGCGCGGCGCCGCCCATGTGGTTGGGGTTCATCTTGGCCGTGCCCAGCACCGTGCCGGACTCGTCGACGGCGACGACCGTACGCCCGGGCGGGGCGAGCAGCCACATCTCGCGACCGGTCGTCTCGTCGAGGTCGCGGGGGTAGGTGTAGGTCTCCCCGGCTGCCACGATCTCGTGGAAGAAGGGCCAGATGGCGGGCCAGTCGGCCTCGGTCGCCTCGCGTATCAGCACCTCTTCAGCATGCCGCCGATCCACGGCGAACCGCTACCGGGAATTGTCCCGTCCGGCCGCCGCCACCGGGGGCCCGGGCCTGCGCCGCGGGTCGCCACCGGGGCCTGCATCGCGTGGCCGCGCCGCGGCTCGGCGGCCGATCCTCACGCGGGGGCGAAGACGGGGACGACGTATCCCGCGCCGCCCGCTCCGGCACCGCCCTGCCGGCCGTCACCGCCTTGCCTGCCGTCACCGTCCTGCCGGAACCGCACCACCAGCGGCATCCCGATCCGCAGCGCGTCCGCCGGGCAGTCGATGATCTCGGTCATCATCCGGGGCCCCTCGGCCAGCTCGACCACCGCCGCGACATACGGCACCCGGTCGCCGAACGGCGGGAGGTCGTTGCGGTGCACGACGGACCAGGTGTAGAGGGTGGCGCGGCCGGTGGCCTGCTCCCAGACGACGTCCTCGCTCCAGCAGGACGGGCAGAACTCGCGCGGGTAGTGGTGAGTCACCCCGCACCCAGCGGCCCGGCAGCGGCGCAGCAGCAACCGCCCCTCGGCCGCCGCGTCCCAGTAAGGCCGGGTGAAGGCGTCCACCTCCGGCACGTCGAACCGCGGCGCCCCGGCCGGGGCCCCGGCCCCGGTCCTGCCGTCGGCACTCTTCCCGGCACCGGCCGTCACCGGATCACCCCCACCGCCGCGTCGGCCGACCACGTCCGCCGACTCACCCCTGATGACTTCTGACGGTACGTCAGTTAGGCCCGCGAGGGAACGGGTCGGCAAGAGCCCGGACCCAGGGCGGCCCGGGTTTCGCACCCCGAAGAGTGCGACCGGGCGGGATCGACTCCCGGACCTTTTCCTGCGCCGGACCATTCCTGACGTGTCGTCAGTTCAAGTAAACTGACAGAGCGTCAGCTAGCGCACAGTGCAGCGTGCAGGTAATGAGAGCCGTCACACAGGAGCGGGCGTTTGCGATGCTTGGATCGACTCACGGCACCCTCACCACGCACTCCCGGCCGGCCCGTGTCGTGGCCTGCGGGGAGCAACCACCCCACACCGTCCACGGTATGAGCGCACCGCAGCGCGACGGCGACGGCCAGGGCGCCGGGGCCCCGGTCGACCGGGACGTCAGCGGCCGCCCGCTGCACGCCCCGGTGCCCGACCTGGACCGGTTCTTCCGGCCCGGCTCGGTGGCCGTGATCGGCGCCTCGGACACCGAAGGCCGGCCCCACACCGGCATCACCCGCCAGCTGATCGCCTGGGCGGAACGGGTCGGCGCCCGGCTGTATCCCGTCAATCCGGGGCGCACCCAGGTGTTCGGGCTGCCCTGCCACGCCGCCGTCGCCGACCTGCCCGAGCCTGTCGACCTCGCCGCGATACTGGTCGCCGACCCGCTGCCGGTCGTCAAGGAACTCGCCGCGGCCAAGGTGAGGTTCGCGGTGGCCTTCGCCTCCGGCTTCGCCGAGACCGGCGCGGACGGGGCGGCCGCCCAGGCCCGGCTCGCCGAGGCCGTGGAGCGCTCCGGTCTGCGACTGCTGGGCCCCAACACCAACCTCAACGCCTTCGAGACCTTCCGCGAGGACCTCGACGGGCCGGCCATCGCCCTGATCACCCAGTCGGGCCACCAGGGCCGGCCGGTCTTCACGCTGCAGGAACTGGGCATCCGCCTCTCCCACTGGGCCCCCACCGGCAACGAGGCCGACCTGGAGACCGCCGACTTCCTCTCCTACTTCGCCACCCGTCCCGAGGTCGGCGCCATCGCCGCGTATGTGGAAGGGCTCAAGGACGGCCGCAGCTTCCTGCTCGCCGCCGACCGCGCGGCCCGCAACAAGGTGCCGGTCGTCGCCGTCAAGGTCGGCCGCACCGAGGCCGGCGCCCGGACGGCCGCCTCGCACACCGGCAAGCTCACCGGCGCGGACGAGGTCGTCGACGCCGCGATGCGGCAGTTCGGCGTGATCCGGGTGGACGGGCTCGACGAGTTGCAGGACACCGCGGCGCTGCTGGCCCGCGCCAGGAAGCCGGTCGCGGAGGGCGTCGCGGTCTGTTCGATCTCCGGCGGCACCGGCGCGCACTTCGCCGACCTGGCGACCGCGGCGGGGCTGCGGCTGCCCACCCTCGACGAGGCCAAGCAGGCCGAACTGCACCAGTGGATACCGGACTACCTCAACGTCGCCAATCCGGTCGACAACGGCGGTCACCCGGTCGGCGACTGGCGCGGCCGCAAGATCATCGACGCGATCCTGGCCGACCCGTCCGTCGGCGTCCTGATCTGCCCGATCACCGGCCCCTTCCCGCCGATGAGCGACAAGCTCGCCCAGGACCTGGTGGACGCGGCGGAGCAGACGGACAAGCTGGTGTGCGTGATCTGGGGGTCGCCGGTCGGCACGGAGGACGCCTACCGCCGCACCCTGCTCGGCTCCTCGCGGGTGGCCACCTTCCGCACCTTCGCCAACTGCATCACGGCCGTACGCGCCTTCCTCGACCACCACCGCTTCACCGCCGGCTACCGCTCGCCCTTCGACGACGCCCCCCGCACGGCGTCGCCCTCCGCACGCAAGGCGCGGGCACTGATGCGCCCGGGCGAGCAGCTCAGCGAACACGCGGCGAAGCAGCTGCTGCGCGCCTACGGCATCCGCGTCCCGCGCGAACAGCTGGTGACCAGCGCGGCGGCGGCCGTACGGGCGGCGAGCCTGGTCGGCTACCCCGTCGTCATGAAGGCGTCCGGGCCGCAGCTGGCGCACAAGACCGAACTGGGCCTGGTCAAGGTCGGTCTGACCTCCGCCAGCCAGGTCAGGGACGCCTACCGGGAACTCACCGACATCGCCCGCTACGAGGACGTCCCGCTGGACGGCGTCCTGGTCTGCCAGATGATCGAGCGGGGCGTCGAGATGGTCGTCGGCGTCACCCACGACAGCCTCTTCGGGCCGACCGTGACCGTCGGCCTCGGCGGCGTCCTCGTCGAGGTCCTGCGGGACGTCGCGGTGGGCGTACCGCCCTTCGGGGAGGACCGGGCCCGCGCGATGCTGGACGAACTGCGCGGCCGCGCCCTGCTGGACGGCGTACGGGGCGCGCCGCCCGCGGACGTCGACGCGCTCGTCGAGGTCGTGCTGCGCGTCCAGCGGATGGCGCTGGAACTGGGCGGCGACCTGGCCGAGCTGGACATCAATCCGCTGGTGGTGCTGGAGCGTGGACAGGGCGCGGTGGCCCTCGACGCGCTCGCCGTGTGCCACTGAACCCCGAACCGGCCCCGCCCGCACCCGGCCCGGCACCACTCGTGAGCATCCCGCCCGCACTCCCTGGAGCCGCTCCCCCATGACGTCCTCCCCGTCCCCCGGCACCGTCCCCCCGGCCGGGCCCGGCAACGCCGCCGCGCCCGTCGATTCCTTGATACTGCACACCACTGACAACGGCGTCTCGTGGCTCACCCTCAACCGCCCGGAGGCGCTCAACGCCCTCACCCGGGACCAGCGCGAGCGCCTCATCGACCGGCTCGCCGACGCCTCGGCCGACCCGGACGTCCGCGCCGTCGTCCTGACCGCGACCGGCAAGGGCTTCTGCGCCGGCGCCGACCTGCGCGGTGCGCCGCCGGCCGGCGAACGGGTCGCCGGCGACGTCGCCCGGATGATCCGGCACGGCGCCCAGCGGCTCATCGCGGCGGTGCAGGACTGCGAGAAACCCGTGATCGCCGCGGTCAACGGCACCGCCGCCGGGCTCGGCGCCCATCTCGCGCTCGCCTGCGACCTGGTGCTGGCCGCCGCATCGGCGCGCTTCATCGAGGTGTTCGTCCGCCGCGGCCTGGTCCCGGACGGCGGCGGCGCCTATCTGCTGCCCCGGCTGATCGGCCCGCAACGCGCCAAGGAGCTGATGTTCTTCGGGGACGCGCTACCGGCCGCGGAGGCCGAACGGCTGGGGCTGGTCAACCGGGTCGTCCCGGACGACGCGTTGACCACCACCGCCCGGGAGTGGGCCGAGCGGCTGGCGGCCGGCCCCACCCGTGCGCTCACCCTGACGAAGCAGCTGGTCAACGCCTCGTTGGAGAGTGACAGGGCGACCGCCTTCGCCGCCGAGGCCACCGCCCAGGAGATCAACATGACAACGGCGGACGCGCGGGAAGGGGTGGCCTCTTTCGTGGAGCGCCGCGACCCGACGTACCGAGGACGGTGACCCCCGGCCCAGCGGTCCCCCGGTCCACCGGCCCACCGATCCGCCGGCCCACCGGCCGCGTGCCGCTACTTGCGTCCCTCGGGACACACCGGCACCTCATGGGTGTTCCGCGTCCGCACTCCCGGCAGCCAGCCCTCCACCCCCTGCCCGTTGGTGACCAGGTACCAGCGGGTGGAGGTGAGGCCCGCCTCGTCGCGGACCAGCCGGCCGTCCGTGACCACGCAGCGCGCGGCCAGCACGTCGCCGTGCCAGACCCGGCCGGCGGAGTTGTCGCGCGCGGCGTACGGGGCGTGCGGATCCTTGGCCAGCCGCAGGGCGCACTCCTGCAACCGGCCGCCGCGGCACGCCGTTTCGCTGTTGTGGACCGTGAGGCGCACGGTCGGCGGCGGCCCCGCCGGCCGCACGTCGACGGGCCCCGGCCGCACCAGCCACCACACGCCCAGTGCCACCGCCGCCACCGCCGCCGCGACCACCAGGACCAGGGCGTACGGCCGTCGGCGGGGCCGGGCGGCCGCGGGCTCCCGTGCGCCGCCGGTCTCCCTGACCCGGTCCCACAGGCCCGGCGGGGTCTCGATCTGTTCGTCCGCGCGCCGCAGCCGGGCGCGCAGCAGCGCCTCGGCGTCGTCCCCGAATCCGCCCCGGCCACCGCCCGGGGCCGGACCGTCGCCGCCCGTACCGCCCACGCCGCCGTCGTACCGTGATCCCACGCCCACCGCGCCGCTCACCTCCCGGCCTGCCCGTGTTCGGATTCGACTAGGTGGGCGCGCAGCCTGTCCAGCGCCCGGGCCCGGTGCCGGGCGGCGGTGCCGCGGTGCACCTTCATGATCTTCGCGGCCTGGTCAATGGTGTAGCCGTCCAGGTCGACGAGGATGACGATGCCGGCCTGCCGGTGCGACAGCAGCCCCAGCAGGCGGACCGCTTCGATCTCGGCGTGCCGGCGCTCCACCCCGCCGTCCCAGCCGCCGGGCCCCGCCGCCCCCGGTTCACCGCCCTCCTCCAGCCCGTCCAACCGGTCCACCAGGACCTGGCGCCGCTCCTTGCGCCGGGCGTCGCGGGCGACGTTGAGCACCGCGGTGAAGGCATAGGCGTACGGCTCCGGGTGGGCGAGGAAGCGCTGCGGGCGGGCGGCGAGTCTGAGGTACGCCTCGTGCACCACGTCCTCCGCCGACTGCCGTGAACCGGCCAGCATCACCGCTCTTCGGTAGAGCCGGGGCAGCAGCCCGCAGAAGACCTCGTCGAAGGCGGGTGACGCGCCGGACGACGCTGAGGGTGGTGTCGCATCGGCCATGTACCGGAACTCCCCCGTGCTCGGCTACGGACGCGGCCGAGGCGACCGCTCCCCCGCGGACGACACGCAAGCGGGAATCCGCCCTCCCAATTTCCCCCGGAATCCCCCGGCATCCCGGCGGTCGGCGGGCAAACCACGCGTCCGGGTGGCCGTCACCTCCTCCGCCTTCACAACTGACGCTCCATCAGATTCAATGCAGGCATGATGGGACACGCCGGAATGGCGGCCACGGCCGTGCGATACCTGCGCTCCGTCGGCGCACCGACCTCGGCCGCGGCACCGGCCACCCCCGCCGCGCCCGTCCCACGCCCGGCCCTGCGCGCCGTGCGCGAGGACGAGCGCGCCCCGCTGGACGCGGCCGAATTCCGCGCCGCCCTGGGGCACTTCGCCAGCGGCGTCACGATCATCACGGCCCCCGGGGAGCCCGGCCCGGCCGGCTTCGCCTGCCAGTCCTTCACTTCCCTGTCCCTGGACCCGCCGCTGGTGGCGTTCATGGTGGCGCGCACGTCGACGACCTGGCCGCGGATCGCCCGCGCCGGGGTGTTCTGCGTCAATGTCCTCGGCGCGGGCCACGGCGCGCTGTGCCGTGCCTTCGCGGTCAGCGGCGCCGACAAGTTCGCCGGCGTCCGCCACGTGCCGGCCCCGGCGACCGGCTCGCCGCGCCTGGCGGACGTCCCGGCGTGGATCGACTGCACGATCCACGCCGTGCACACCGGCGGCGACCACCTGATCGTGGTCGGCCGGGTCGACGCCCTCGGTACCGATCCGCGCGCCGCCGCGGCCGGCCCGCTCCTCTTCCACCGGGGCGCCTTCGGGCAGTTCAGCCCGTGAGCGCCACCGCCCGCACCCCGCCCCGCCGCTCGCGGATGACCAGGGCCATCAGGGCCGCCAGGGCGCACAGCGCCCCCGCGGTGTACCAGACCGGGTTGTACGTACCGAACGCGTCGCGCGCCAGGCCCCCCAGGAAGGCGATCAGCGCGGCACCCACCTGGTGCGCGGCCAGCACCCAGCCGAAGACGATCGCGGCGTCCTCGCCGTAGTGCTCGCGGCACAGGGCGAGGGTCGGCGGTACGGTCGCCACCCAGTCCAGACCGTAGAAGACGATGAAGAAGACCATCGGCGGGTGGACGGTGTCGGCCAGCAGCAGCGGCAGGAACATCAGGGACAGGCCGCGCAGTCCGTAGTAGACGGCGAGCAGCCGGCGGGCGCTGAAGCGGTCGGTGAACCAGCCGGAGGCGACGGTTCCGGCGATGTCGAAGACGCCGATCACCGCGAGCAGCGACGCGGCCGCCGTCATCGGCATGCCGTGGTCGTGCGCCGCCGGCACGAAGTGGGTCTTGACCAGGCCGTTCGTCGTCGCACCGCAGATCGCGAAGGTGCCCGCCAGCAGCCAGAAGGGGCCCGTGCCGGCCGCCGAGACGAGCGCCCGCACCGCGCGCCGGGCGGCCCCGCGCTGCGGAGGCGGCCTGGGGACGAACTCCGCCGCCCCGTACGGCGCGAGGCCCACGTCCGCCGGGTGGTCGCGCAGCAGCAGCCACACCAGGGGGACGACGGCGAGCGCGGCCAGTGCGACGGTCACCGCGGCCGGCCGCCAGCCGTGCCGCTCGACGACCACGGAGAGCGCCGGCAGGAAGATCAGCTGGCCGGACGCGCCGGCCGCGGTGAGGATGCCGGTGACCAGCCCGCGCCGCGCGGTGAACCACCGGCCGGTGACCGTCGCGGCGAAGGCCAGCGCCATCGAACCGCTGCCCAGCCCCACCAACACGCCCCAGTACAGGACCAGTTGCCAGCTCGACGTCATGAAGCAGGTCAGGCCGGCGCCGGCCGCGATCACCGTCAGCGCGCCGGCGACCACCCGCCGGATGCCGAACCGGTCCATCAGGGCCGCGGCGAACGGCGCCGTCAGCCCGTAGAGCGCCAGGTTCACCGAGACCGCGAAGCCGATCGTGCCGCGCGACCAGTGGAACTCGGCGTGCAGCGGCTCGATGAGCAGACCGGGGAGGGAGGCGAAGCCGGCCGCGCCGATGAGGGTGAGGAAGGTGACGGCGGCGACGGACCAGGCACGGTGCGGCCGCCGGCGACGGGGCGGGGCCGCCGGGCCCGCAACCTGTGCGCGGGCGGGCAGTTCGGAGGGGGTGAGGGTCACCCGACCACCTTCGCCCGGCACCCCCGCACACAACGAGTGGCCGGAAGGCCATGGTTCATCAGGATCGGGCCACTAGAACGTCAGCACCGCCCGCGCCACCCGCCCGTGGTGCGCGTCGTCCGCCGCCTTCGCGAAGTCCTCCACCGGGTACGTCCTCGTCACCAGCTCGTCCAGCAGCAGCCGCCCCTCGCGGTACAGCCGGGCGTACAGCGCGATGTCCCGCTGCGGCCGCGACGAGCCGTACCGGCACCCCAGGATCGACTTGTCCAGATACATCGACGACACCGGGAACGACGCCTCCGCACCGGCCGGTGGCACCCCGAGCAGCACCGCCTGGCCGTGCCGGTCCAGCAGCTCGACCGCCTGCCGGATCAGCCGGGTGCTGCCCACGCACTCGAAGGCGTGGTCGGCACCGGTCGGCAGGATCTCCTTCACGGCCTTGACGCCGTCCGCCACCGCCGACGCGTCCACGAAGTGCGTCGCCCCGAACTGCCGGGCCATCGCCTCCTTCGCCGGGTTGGCGTCCACCGCGACGATCGTCGACGCCCCGGCGATCCGCGCCCCCTGGAGCACATTGAGCCCGACGCCGCCGGCCCCGATCACCACCACCGACTCACCGCGGTCCACCCGCGCGCGGTTCAGCACCGCCCCCACCCCGGTCAGCACCGCACACCCGATCAGCGCGGCCGAGGTCAGCGGGATCTCCTTGCCGATCTTCACCGCCTGCACCGCCTTGACGACCGTACGCTCCGCGAACGCCGAGTTCGAGGCGAAGTTGAACAGCTCGGCCGCCCCGCGCCGGAACGGCTTCCCCGGCATGCCGATCGCCGTACGGCACATCGTCGGCCGCCCCCGGTCGCACTCCGCGCACGCCCCGCAGTTGGCCAGCGTCGACAGCGCGACGTGATCGCCGGGCGCCACGTGCCCGACGCCCGCGCCCACGGCTTCGACCACCCCCGCCCCCTCGTGTCCCAGCACCACCGGCACCGGAAACGGAATCGTCCCGTCGACCACCGACAGGTCGCTGTGGCACAGCCCGGCCGCCCGGATGCCGACCAGCACCTCGCCCGGCCCCGGATCCCGCACCGTCAGGTCGTCCACGACCCGGGGCCGCTCACCGTCGAATATGACGCCTTTCATCACCGCTCCACTCTGGGCAGGCCGAGCACGCGCTCGGCGATGATGGTGCGCTGGATCTCGTCCGAGCCGCCGTACAGCGTGTCGGCCCGGCTGAACAGGAACAGCCGCTGCAGCGCGTCCAGTTCGTACGGCGCCTGCGCGGTCCAGTCGAGGGGCCCCAGTGCGGCCGCGGCGCCCCGCACCCGCATCGCCAGTTCCCCGAGCCGCTGGTGCCAGCCGCCCCACAGCAGCTTCGCCACGCTCGGCGCGCCCGCGTCCCCGGCCGCCCCCAGGGTCCGCAGCGCGTTCCACCGCATCACCCGCAACTCGGCCCACTGCCGTACGAGTTGCTCGCGCAGCACCGGGTCGCGGAGCGCGCCGCAACGCACCGCCGCCGCGACCACCTCGCCCAGCTCCGCAGCGAACCCGATCTGCTGGACGAGCGTCGAGACCCCCCGCTCCAGCGCCAGCAGCCCCATCGCCACCCGCCAGCCGGCCCCCTCCCCGCCCACCACGTGCCCGGCCCGCGCCACCGCCCCGTCGAAGAACACCTCGTTGAACTCTGCCGTCCCCGACATCTGCCGGATCGGCCGCACCTCGATCCGCCCCGGCTGGTCCATCGGCACCAGCAGGAACGACAGCCCCCGGTGCCGCCGCTCACCCGGATCCGTCCGCGCGAGCACGAAGCACCAGTCGGCCTCCTTGGCCAGTGAGGTCCAGATCTTCTGCCCGCTGATCCGGTAGCCGGCCCCGTCCCGCACCGCCACCGTCCGCAGCCCCGCCAGGTCCGACCCCGCGTCCGGCTCGCTGTAGCCCTGGCACCACAGCTCCTCGCCCCGCGCGACGGCCGGCAGGAACCGCCGCCGCTGCGCCTCGTCCCCGTACGCGAGCAGCGTCGGCGCCAGCAGGTTCTCCCCGATGTGCCCGACCCGCCCGGGCGCCCTGGCCCGCGCGTACTCCTCGGCCCACACCACCTGCTGCGTCAGGCTCGCCGCGCGGTTGCCGTACGCACCGTGCGCGCGGTCCCACCCGAGCCCGATCCAGCCACCGGCCCCGAGCTCGCGCTCCCACGCCCGGCGCGCCACGGCCCCCTCGTGCTCACTCCCCGGCCCGCCACGGCCCGCCAACTCCGCGTACGGGCCCACGAGATGCCCCGCCAGCCACTCCCGGGCCGCCGCCCGGAACCCCTCGTCCGCACTCCCGAACGCAAAGTCCACAACGCCCTCCCGGCCCGCACGTGCACGACAGGCCCTACCGCTTCGCCGCCGCCTCCGCCATCGCCTCCAGCTGCGCCAGCATCGGCATGGGGTCGACGCCCACGGCACCCGGCACCACCTCGGCCACCCGTTCCGGTGTCCACCCGCCCTCGCCGGCGTACACGGAGCGCAGCTCCGCGGGCTGGGCCCACACCGCGATCTTCGGACCGGCCACCGTGTAGACCTGCCCGGTGACCTCGCGGGCCCGCTCGCTGAGCAGGTAGACGACGAACGCCGCCACGTCCTCCGGCTCGCCGATCTCCTTGAGTTCCATCGGCACCTTCGCCGACATCCGCGTCCGGGCGACGGGCGCCACCGCGTTGGCAGTCACCCCGTACTTGTGCAGGCCAAGCGCGGCGCTGCGCACCAGCGAGATGATCCCGCCCTTCGCGGACGCGTAGTTGGCCTGCGACACCGACCCCTGGTGGTTGCCGCTGGTGAAGCCCACCAGCGTCCCGGAGCCCTGGCGCCGCATGACCGCGGCCGCGGCCCGGAACACCGTGAAGGTGCCCTTGAGGTGGGTGGCGACCACCGGGTCCCACTCCTCCTCGGACATGTTGAAGAGCATCCGCTCGCGCAGGATCCCGGCCACGCACACCACGCCGTCGATCCGCCCGTACTGCGCCAGCGCGGTGTCCACGATCCGCTGCCCGCCGGCCATCGTGGAGACGTCGTCGGCGACCGCGGTGGCGACCCCGCCCGCCGCCTCGATCTCCTTCACCACCGAGTCGGCGATCCCGCTGCTCGGTTCGGCACCGTCGAGGGCGACTCCGAAGTCGTTGACGACGACCTTCGCCCCTTCGTGTGCGCAGGCCAGCGCCACCGCCCGCCCGATGCCGCGCCCGGCCCCCGTGACGGCGACCACCTTGCCGGCCAGGAAGTTCCCCATGCCGCACCCCTTCCACCCGTTTCTGACGGACCGTTAGATTTTTGAGCAGACGCAGTGCGAACACAAGACCCCGGCCCGAACCGGACCGACCCGCCCCGAGGAGGCCGTCATGCCCCTGCCGCAGGAGTTCCACGACATCGCCGCACGCGTGAACAACTGGGGGCGCTGGGGGGCGGACGACGAGATCGGCACCCTCAACCTGATCACCGACGAGGTGGTGCGCGCGGCCGCCGCCACCGTCCGCAGCGGCCGCCGCATCCCCCTCGCCCTCCCTCTCCGGCAGGACGGCGTGCAGACCGGGATGATCCCCGGCCGGGTCAATCCGCTGCACACCATGACCGCCATCAATCAGGAGATCTTCGGGCCCGGCACGGTCGCGACCTCGGACGACGCGGTCACCATGGGCCTGCAGGCGGCCACCCACTGGGACGGCCTCACCCATGTCTCGCACTCCGGGCGGCTCTACAACAACCGCCCGGCCGACGCGGTCACCGCGCACGCCGGCGCCACCGTCCTCGGCATCGAGAAGGCCACCCCGATCACCTCGCGCGGCGTCCTGCTGGACGTGGCCCGCGCGCACGGCACCGACCTGCTGTCCGGCGGGCACGCCGTCACGCCGGAGGACCTGGACGCCGCCGAGGAGCTGGCCGGAACGACGGTCCGGGCCGGCGACATCGTCCTCGTACGGACCGGGCAGCTGCGGCACTACCTCGCCGGCGACCGGCAGGCGTACGCGTTCCCCTCCCCCGGGCTGTCGCTGCGCACCCCGGAGTGGTTCCACGCCCGCGACGTGGCGGCGGTCGCCAACGACACCCTGACCTTCGAGATCTTCCCGCCGGAGATCGAGGACCTGTGGATGCCGGTGCACGCGCTCCACCTCGTCGAGATGGGCATGCTCCAGGGCCAGAACTGGAATCTGGAGGAGCTGGCGGCGGCCTGCGCGGAGGAGGGCCGCTACAGCTTCTTCCTGTCCGCCATGGCGGAGCCGTTCGTCGGCGGCTCCGGTACACCGGTCGCGCCGGTGGCCGTCCTCTGAGGGCACCCGGCGGGCCAGGTGGCGGTGCGCTCATGCGCGCCCCGAGCACGGCACCGCGCGCCGCCACCTCCCCGGCCACCGCCGGGGGCCCAACCAGGCCGCGATCCACACTCGTCGAGGTCAGGACCGGGTCGGCACCCGATTCCCCCCACATCCTCGGCGTCCCCTCGCGGCGAATCGCACCACCCAAGAGTGATCAACTGAGCACGCCACGTCAACACCTGGTCTGGACTAATTTCGTGACACCCGCTGCACCATTGGGCGTTATGCCCGAATTGTCAGGGTGTAAGGGAGCTCAGTTGGCCGCGCTCGGCGCCGGCCGCCATCAACAGCGGCCGCCCGCGGTCCACCTCGCACCAGATCCGCTTGCCGGCACCCTCCGGCTGCCAGCCCCAGCGGTCCGCCAGACCGTCGACCAGCTCCAGGCCGCGGCCGTTGGTGTCGTCCCCGTCGGCGTGCCGCGGGCGCGGCGGGCGGGCGCTGGCGTCCACCACCTCCACGCGGACCGTCCCCACGACGGCACCGGACCCGGAGAAGCACATCCGCAGCTCGGCCGCCGCACCGGTGTGCACCACGGCGTTGGTGACGAGCTCGGAAATCAGCAGGATCAGGGTCTCGGCAAGCGGCTCGTCGGGCCCTATGCCGGATCCCACGAGCCGCGAACGGGCCCATCGCCTGGCCCGCCCCACTTCCGCGGGATCGGGCCGTACGTCCAACTGCACCTGAAGCACCTGCACCGCTCACACCATCCGAACCGGCGGAAACATCGCCTCGCGCCTCCACGGGGTCACGGTGCGTGACCCCGGCGAAGCACAGCATGGTTGACGTTCAGTCACCCCAACAAGCGCTTCGGGCATATTCCAGCGCAAGGGAGTATGCGTGCTGCATACTGTGCGACGCACTTTGCGGGGAGTCGAACATGGGGGATTGTCGGGCTCTGGCCCAAGGCGGGCGGCGCGCAGTCCGTACCCCGGAGCCGTCGGAAGGACGACGCCGGGTTCGTTGCGCCACAGAACCACTCGCACCCAACGGAGCGTACCTGAGCGGAGCGCCGACTCCCCCCTGTGACGAGTCACGCCTAGGACACAACCCGATATCGACACTCCGTGACCACTTCTGTGTGGCGAGTCCGACATTTCGCACACAGGTTGCCTGAGTCTGACATCGCCGGTCATCGGTCACCGCCCCTACGGCCTCGGCGCGACCCTGGTCAGCCGAGCAGGTCCGCGGCCAGCGCTTCTTCCGCCTCGGCCGCGACGCCCCAGCACGCGGCCCGCAACCAGGCCCGCTTGAGATGCAGATGCACATCGGCCTCCCAGGTGAAGCCCATCCCGCCGTGGACCTGCAGACAGTCCCGCGCGTTGCGCACCGCGGCCTCGTCGGCCAGCAGCTTGGCGCCCGTCACATCCATGGCACCCTCCGTGACCGCCGCCGCATAGACGGCACTTCGGGCTATTTCTGCACGTACGAGCATCTGGGCGCACAGATGCTTGACCGCCTGGAAGGAGCCGATGGGCGCACCGAACTGGGTGCGCTCACGGGCATGGGCGACCGCCGTCTCGACCGTGCGGACCGCGCTGCCCACCTGCTGCGCCGCGGTCAGCAGCGCGGCCTCGCGCCGCAGCCGGGACGGGTCGGGGCCGGCGAGGGGCGCGCCGCGCGGGAAGTCCGTGACGCGGGCGAGCGGGGTGAGCGGGTCGACGGAGGTGAGCGGGGCACACGCCACCCGGTCCGGCGCACTCCGGTACACACCCGCCGCGCGCCCGGGTGCGCCCGCGGCGTCCCGCCCGCCCCCCTCCACCAAGATCAACTCATCGCAGTCGGCCGGGTGTTCCCACAGCACCGCCTCCGCCGAGCCGTCGCACAGCCCGGCGGTCCGTTCGCCGGCCGCCACCCCGTCGACCACCCCGGCCAGCAGTTCGCACGCCACCAGCGGCCCCGGCAGCAGCGCCCGGCCGACCTCCTCGAAGACCAGCACCGCCTCCGGCAGTCCGAGCCCCACCCCGCCGGCCTCCTCGGGCAGGCGCAGCGCGAAGAACCCGGCCGCGCCCAGCTCCCGCCACAGCGCACGGTCCAGGGCCGGTTCGTCGACCGCCGCCCGCAGCCGGTCCCGGCCGAACCGGCCGTCCAGCAGCTTCCGCGTCCCGTCCCGCAACGCCCGCTGTTCGTCGGTGAGTTGGAAGTGCACCGGCCGCTCACCGCCCCTTCGGCAGGCCGAGTATCCGCTCGGCGACGATGTTCTGCTGGATCTGCGAGGTGCCGGCGGCGATGGTGTACGAGAGGGAGGAGAGCCGGTCGGCGACCCACTCGTGTCCGGCGTCCAGCGCCCCGGCGCCCAGCACCTCCGCGGCCGCGTCGTACAGCTCCTGGCGGGCGTGCGAGTAGCGCAGCTTGAACACCGAGCCGCCGGTCCCGGGGACGCCGCCGCCCTTCCCCGGAGCGGCCGACGCCCCTCGGCCGGCCGGAGCCGCCCCGGCCTCGCTGACGTTCCACTGGATCAGCCGCCACAGCGCCGCGAAGTCCGCGTTCAGCCGGCCGAGTCTGCGGCGCAGCACGGCATCGTCCCAGCGGCCGTTGGCGCGGGCGGCGCGGGCCAGCGCGCCGAGCACCCGCCGGCAGGCCACCACCTCGCCGACGAAGGCGGTGCCGCGCTCGAAGGAGAGCGTCACCATCGTCACCCGCCAGCCGTCGTTCTCCGCCCCGACGCGGTTGCCGGCCGGTACCCGCACCTCGTCGAGGAACACCTCGGCGAACTCGGCCGTCCCGGCCAGCGTCCGCAGCGGGCGGACGGTGACGCCGGGTGCGTCCATCGGCATCGCGAGCCAGGTGAGGCCCCGGTGCCGCGGCGCGTCCGGGTCCGTCCGCACCAGCAGCTCGCACCAGTCGGCGACCTCGGCGTGCGAGGTCCAGATCTTGGCGCCGGTCACGACGTAGTCGTCGCCGTCGCGCACCGCCCGGGTCCGCAGCGACGCCAGGTCCGAGCCGGCGTCCGGTTCGCTGAAGCCCTGGCACCACACCTCGTCGCCGCGCAGGACGGGCGGCAGCCAGCGCTGCCGCTGCGCCGGGGTGCCCTCCACCGCGATCGTCGGGCCCGCGTGCAGCAACCCGACGAAGTTCGCCCCCACATAAGGGGCCCCGGCCCGCTCGGTCTCCTCCAGGAAGATCAGCCGGATGGTCGGGGCGGCGTCCCAGTGCACGTCGGCATACCCGGCGTCGTGGAGCATCCGCTGCCAGGCGGTGTCGTACGCCCGCCGGGCCGGCCAGTCGCGCGGGTCGGGCCGGGCGGGCAGCGTCGGCAGCACCGAGGCGAGCCAGTCCCGCAGCCGCACCCGGAAGGCCCGCTCCTCCTCGGTGTACGCGAGGTCCATCCCGCTGCCCCCTCACCCACTTCTGATGCTCCGTCAGATTCAGGCTAACCGCCGCCCCGTGGACCGACAAGGCATGCCGCCGTACGCTCGGACGAGAAACTGACGTAACGTCAGATCACGTCGACGGAGGCCGGTATGGACTGCGGGACACTGTGGGACCTGGTGGCCGGGCGTGCCGCCCGCAGCCCGGACGTGACCGCGCTCATCCAGGCGGGCGACACCGCCGCGGACGACCGCCGGCTCACCTTCGGCGCGCTGCGCACCCGCGCCGAACGCGTCGCCGCCGGGCTGTACGGGCTCGGCGTACGCCCCGGCAGCCGGGTCGTCTGGCAGCTGCCCACCCGCCTCGAGACCGTGCTGCTCAGCCTGGCGCTGGCCCGCCTCGGCGCCGTGCAGAGCCCGATCGTCCCCGCCTGCCGCGACCACGAGACCGCGCACGTCCTGCGCCGCACCGCGGCGGACCTCTTCATCGTCCCCGGCACCTGGCGCGGCTTCGACCACGCCGCCATGGCGCGCCGGCTCGCCGCCCGGCTGCCCCGCCCGCCTGCCGTCCTGGCCGCGTACCGCACGCTGCCCGACGGCGATCCGGCCGTCCTGCCGCCGCCGCCCGCGGAGGGCGAGGCGGTCCGCTGGATCTACTGGACCTCGGGCACCACCGCGGCCCCCAAGGGCGTCCTGCACTGCGACCGTGCGCTGCTGACCGCCGGCACGGACCTGGGGCGGGCGCTGCGCCTGCCCCGTCCGACATCGGCTCGATGGCCTTCCCCTACGCACACGTCGCCGGGCCCGACTACACCGTGCTGCTGCTGCGGCACGGCATTCCGGCCGTCCTCTTCGAGCACTTCGCGCTCCCCGCGGCGCTGGACGCCTACCGCCGGCACGGCGTCACCCTCGCCGGCGGGTCGACGGCCTTCTACGCCCTCTTCCTCGCCGAGCAGCGCAAACAGCCGGGCCGCCCGCTCCTGCCCGCCCTCCGCCTGCTGGCGGGCGGCGGCGCGCCCAAGCCGCCCGGCCTGTACCACGACGTGGTGCGCGAGCTGGGCTGCGCGCTCACCCACGGGTACGCGCTGACCGAGGCGCCCATGGTCACCATGGGCGATCCGCGGGACAGCCACGAGCACCTGGCCACGCGGGACGGTCGGCCACCGGCGGGGATGGAGATCCGGATCGCCGACGACGGCGGGATACGGCTGCGCGGGCCCGCCGTCTGCCGCGGCTACCTCGGCGAGCCCGACCCCTTCGACGCGGACGGCTTCCTGCCCACCGGCGACCTCGGGCACCTCACCCCTACCGGCCACCTCGTGGTCACCGGCCGCCTCAAGGACATCATCATCCGCAAGGGCGAGAACATCTCCGCCCAGGAGATCGAGGAACTGCTCCACCGGCACCCGGACATCGCCGAGGCCGCGGTCATCGGCCTGCCGGACGCCGAGCGCGGCGAGCTGGTCTGCGCGGTGATCGAACAGCCGCCGGGCGCACGGGAGTTGACGCTCGGCGCGGTCACCGCACACCTGCTCGCCCAGGGCCTGGCCCGGCACAAGCTCCCCGAGCGGCTGGAGGTGCTGGCCGCCCTGCCGCGCGGGGCGACCCTGGGCAAGGTGCGCAAACCGGAGCTGAGAGAACGGTTCGGGGGCGGCGCCGCGCGGGTGTAGGACGACCGCTGTCCTACCGGACCCGTACGGTCACCCCATGGACGCCCGACCCCGTATCGACACCGCCGCGCGCCGCGCCCGCCTCGGGCGGCGGCACCTGCTCGCCCCCGCCCACCGGGCGGCCCGCACCGAACAGGCCGCCGACGCGGTCGTCGGACTGCACGCCAGCGACCCGGCGACCGTCCACCTGGCGGCCTGCGCCCGGCTGGCCGTCCCGGACCCCGCGGACGTCGAGCGCGCGCTCTACGACGACCACACGCTGGTCCGGCTGCTGTGCATGCGCCGCACCCTCTTCGCGGTCGGCGCCGGTATCGCCCCGGTCGTCTCCTCCTCCACGGGGCGGGCGATCGCCGCCAAGGAGCGGGCCGGGATGGTCAGATGGATCACGGAGGGCGCCCCGGGCTGGGACGAGCGACGGATCACCGAGGTCGAGGCGCAGACACTGGCCGCGCTCGCCGGGCGCGGTACGGCGACCGCGGCCGAGCTGGCCACCGACGTCCCCGGACTGCGCGAGACGATCGTGGTCTCCCCCGGCAAGCCGTACGAGGCCACGGTGAGCGTCTCCAACCGGATCCTGCGGGTGCTGGCAGCCGAGGGACGCATCCGGCGCGGCCGCCCCCGCGGCAGCTGGACCAGCAGCTCCTTCCGCTGGACGCCCGGCACCCCGTTCGCCGAACTGGACGCCCCGCCGGCCCCCGAGGCGCGCGCCGCGCTCGCCCGCCGCTGGCTCGCCGCCTACGGCCCGGCGACCGTCGAGGACCTCAAGTGGTGGACGGGCTGGACGCTGACCGACACCCGGCGGGCGGTGGCCGCCACCGGAGCCGTCGAGGTGACCCTCGACGGCGGCGTCACCGGCCTCGCCCTGCCCGACGACCTCGCACCGCTCCCCGAGCCCGAGCCCGAGCCCTGGGCCGCCCTCCTGCCCGCCCTCGACCCCACCGCGATGGGCTGGAAGGCCCGCGACTGGTACCTCGACCCGGACCACGTACCGCACCTCTTCGACCGCAGCGGCAACATCGGCCCCACGGTGTGGTGGAACGGCCGGATCGTCGGCGGCTGGGCCCAGCGCCCGGACGGTGAGATCGTCTGGCGGCTGCTGACCGGCGAGGGCGGCAGTACGGCCGCCGCCGCGGTGGAGTCCGAGGCGGCCCGGCTGGCCTCCTGGATCGGCCCGGTCCGCGTCACGCCACGCTTCCGGACGCCGCTGGAACGGGAGTTGAGCGCGTAGCGGGCCCCCCTAGGGGTGGTACAGCGCGTGGGCGCGGGCCGGGTCGGCCGGGCCGTCGGCGGGGATCGGCAGGAAGTGCCGCACCTGCCACTCCTGGGTGGCGCGGGCCTGCCGGCTGGTCGTCGTCACCCACGGCGGGTAGACGCGGAACCCCCGCTTCCCGCCGACGCCGCCGCGCGCGACGACGCCCCGCTCGGCCAGCACCTCGCGCGGGAAGACGAAGTGCCCGAAGCCGTCCGCGTCGCGGGAGCTGATGACGAACAGGTCAACGGGATCCGCGACGTCGAAGGGCCGGATCGGCCCGCCCTCGTGCCGCTGCCACACCGTGACGAACTGACCCACCTTCGTCGGCGTGGTCTTCCCCACCCGGAACCGCACGGCACGGTCGTCCAGGGTGAAGGAGTGGGCCCCGTACTCGGCGCTCTCCGCCTCGGGCACCGGCGGCGAGCAGACGAAGCCGCACGGGTCGTACACCGCGGACCGGGCCGCGGTCAGTTCGTCGTGCATGCCGTCATCGTCCCACGGCGGTCAGCCGGTCCGGTACGAGCTGGACGCCTGCTCGTAGAGGCGGTCCACCTCGCGCCGCCCGCTGTCCGGGCCGATGACCAGGACCAGGTGGTAGCGGCCGTTCTGGATCATCGCGAGGTTGCGCACATAGACCTCGCGGCCGCTGCTGTCACGCCAGCTGAAGGTGCCCTCCGCCATCGCCGTCCGGCCGACGTCGATCCGCCGCAGACCGGACGCCGAGGCCCAGCTGGCGGAGCGGTACGGAGCCAGCTCCGGCTCCTTGTTCTGGAGGTAGGCCATCGGGTCCGCGCCGAACGCCGCCGTACGGTCCCGGCCGGGCACCACCAGCAGCTCGTAGTCGCCGCCGACGTACCGCACCTGGCCCTGGCCGGTGACGCCGCGGCGCTGCCAGCCGTCGCGGACCGCGATCCGGAAGCCCTTGGGGTCGGTGCGCAGCGCGAAGCCCTTGGCGACCTCCGGGGGCGCCGCGCTTTGCGGGTCCGCGGTGCCGGCCGCGCCGCCGGCCCCCGCCCCGTCCCGGCCGCCGGTCGGGGTGGGGCTGCCGCCGGGTGCCGCGCCCGACGTCGCGGTGTGCTCCGCGCCGCGCCGCCCGGCCTTGGAGTCCTGCCCGGCCTTCGGCATGAACGCCACCGCGTAGACGACCGCGCAGACCAGGAGCAGCAGGATCGCGGTGAGCAGCAGCTGGCCGAGGTTGCGCGGGCCACCGCGCGACGGGCGGGCCGGGCCCGGCGCGAGGTCGATGCCGACCTGGCCCAGCATCTGCTGCTCGTACAGCTCCCGGTCCGGCGTCGGCGCCCGCCCCGCCGGCTGCCTGGCGGGCCGGGCCGCACGGGGCTGCCGCAGCGGCTTGGGCTGCTTCGGGGGGCGCGGCAGGCGGGCCGGCGGGGCGGGGCGTCCCCCCTGCTCCCTTGAGCTCGGGAGAGGGAAGGTCTCCTCGGCGGGCGCGGTCCACCGGCCCGCCTCCGGTGTCCGCGGGGCGGGCGGCACCGGCGCGGCGGCGGGCGCCTGCGCCGCGGGTGCCGGCTGCGCGGCCCGGGACCGCCGCGGCGGCCGGCTCTTCTTGTGCCGCCCCCGGTGGACGAGTTCGCCGCGGCGCCGCAGGATCGGCAGCCGCCGCGGGTCGCCGCCCCGCTCCAGCGCCGGCATCGTCACCGCGCGGCTGCCCGTCTCCGGCTCCGGCGCCGTCCGCACCAGGGAGCGCAGCCAGCCGCGCAGCTCCTCGAAATCCGGCCGGTCGGCGGGGTCCTGACGCAGCAGCGACTCGACGACCGGACGCAGCGCCCCGCACTCCTCGGCGACCGCGGGCGGCTCGGAGCAGACCAGCTGGGCCAGTTCGGCGGCGCTCTCCTCGGGGAACGGCGGATGCCCCTGCACGCAGCGGAACAGCAGCGCGCCGACCGCCCACAGGTCGGTGGCCGGGCCGACCGGCGGCGCCAGCTGCCAGTTCTCGTGCACCGGGCCGGCCTGCTCCGGCGCCCAGCGCTCGGTGACCGGGCCGACGACGGTCAGCCGCGCCTGCCGGGCCCGTTCGGCGGCCAGGGCGCCGGTGGGCCGGCCGTACCCGGGCGCGGTGGCGGTACCGGCCCCGGCCCGCCCCTCCGACGGTGCCTTGGTCAGCGAGACCGCGGCCTCCGCCGGCGCGTCGTACCCGCACAGCGCCTCCTGCGCCGCGCCCACCGCCAGGCCGGTCAGGACGGCCCGGCCGTCGTCACAGACCAGGACCGTGCGGGCGGTGATGTTGTGGTGCAGCCGCCCGTCGGCGTGCAGCACCCGCAGCGCGGCGAGCAGATCGGATCCGATCTCCGCGGCACGGTGCGGGGACAGCGGCCGCTCGGCGAGCAGCGCGGACAGCGGGCGGGCGGTGAGGAGTTCGCCGACGACCCAGAGGCTGCCGTCCTGCACGAAGACGTCGAAGACCTGCTCCAGCCGGGGGTGGTCGGGCAGCTGCGCCACGGTCGTGGCGGCGTCCAGCGCGCGCCGCACGGTCGGGTCCCGGGGATCGCGGTCGGCCTTTCCCGCCGCCCGGCCGCCGACGGGATGCCCCTCCGCGAAGCGGGCCGCACCGTCCCCGACGACCTCCGCCTCGACGACCTCCGGCAGCGGCACCTGACGGACCAGCACCTCCTGCCCGCTGTAGGTGTCGAAGGCGCGGGTCTCGGGGAAGTCGTCATCGCCGAGCGGCCGCACGGGCAGGCGGTAGCGCTCGGCGAGCACTCTTCCTGCGTACTCGTCCACGACGCCTCCCCGCAGCGCGCGCTGTGTCTACCGTCGCGCCGGAGCCGCCCTCCGGCACCGACGCCGTTGGTCACTTCCGGTCGCGTTCCCGCCGATTGCGGATGCGTACGGTCCTTGATGTCTCAGATGTCTCACGATACGTGTCCGCACCGACAGTCGGGGCCCGGTCGGCCGAACGACGCGCGCCGTCTCGCTCCGGCACCGGGGTCTCCGGGGTCAGCTGCCCGCCCGCGCCCGGCTCAGTCCTTCACCGCGAAGGTCTTGAACGCGGTCGTGACCACGTTCTGGCATTCCTTGTCGGACCAGGTGTCCGCCTTGCAGGTGATCATGATGGCGTAGCCGTGGTCGTCGTCCGCCCGGAAGCCGCGGTTGAGGACCCGCACCTTCTCGCCGTCCTGCTTGCGCGTGAACGACCAGTCGGCGACGGTCGGGTAGTTCCGCCACTTCACCGACTTGATGCCGAGGAGGTGGTAGTCGGTGCTGGAGCCGCGCACGCTCGGCTCCAGGCTGCGCCAGGCGGCCGCCGCGTCCTTGCCGGGCTCGGCGTTGTAGTCGACCTGGACGCGCGGGAAGCCGCCCGAGGCGCTGTAGATCGCGCCGGAGTTCTGCCCCGCGGTGTCGGTCTGCCGGAAGCCCTTGGGCATCGCCATACGGAAGTGGAAACGGCCGTTGGAGAGCTCGGCGAAGCCGTCCGGAACGCCCTTGCCGTCCTTGCCGCCCTTGTCGTCCTTGCCGCCCTTGTCCTCGACCGGGGCGGCGTCCGGCGTCTGGCCGCCCGGCGTGCCGGGACCGTTCGTCGCGCCGTCACCCTTCGCGCCGGCCGGGTCCGTGGCGGGCTTGTCCCGGCCTGCGGACGGCGTGGTGTCGCTCTTGCCGGACGCCTTGCCGCCCTTCGGCGAGGAGTCGTCGCCGCTCAGCGCGAGCGCCAGGACCGTGCCCAGCACGGCGAGGGCGACGACCACGGCCACCACGATCAGCGTGCGGCGCGGGACGACGTCGGTCAGCGAGGCCCGCGCGGCGGACGGACGGCTCCCGTCGCCAGGTCTGGACTCGGCACGGGCCGCGGCGGCGGCCGCCGCCGCGTTGCGCACGGACTGCAGGGCGCCGCGCATCCGCTGCTTGGCGGCCTCGGTGTCGAAGCCGGTACGCGACGAGGGACGGTCCACCGTCCGGCTGCCCGCGTCCGCCGCGGCGGGAGCGGCGGGGCGCCCGGCGCTCTTCCTGGGGCGCTCCGGCGCGCTCGCCGGCGTGGCCACGGCCCGCTCGGTGCCGGCCTTCGCTTCCTTCGCCTTGCCCGCCCCGGCCTTCGCGGCCCGCTCACCGGCCGCCGGCCCGGCCACCGGAGCGGCCGGCTGCTTCGCCTTGGGGCCCCGCGGCTTGGGGGCGGCGGTCTTCTTGGACGTGCCCTTGGGCTTGGCAGCCCGCTCCGCGGGCACCGTCGGCAGCGCCATCGCCCGCGTCGCGTCCATCGGCGGCTCGGGCGCCTTCTCCGGGGTGTGCACGACGTCCAGCAGCAGCGCCCGCGCGCCCGCGTCGTCCAGCCGTGCGTCGGGGTCCTTCACCAGCAGGCCGTAGATGACCTCTTCCAGCGCGCCGGCGCTCTTCGGCGGCTCGACCGGCTCGGTCATCACCGCCGTCAGCGTGGCGATCGCCGAGCCCTTGTCGTACGGCGGCACGCCCTCGACGCAGGCGTACAGCAGCCCGCCGAGCGACCACATGTCGGCCGGCGGTCCCGGCTTCTGACCGCGGGCGCGCTCGGGGGAGATGTAGGAGGGGGCGCCGACCAGCATGCCGGTCGAGGTCACCGAGGGGTCGCCCTCGACCTGCGCGATACCGAAGTCGGTCAGCACGACCCGGCCGTCGTCGGACATCAGGACGTTGGACGGCTTCACATCGCGGTGCAGGATGCCCTCGCTGTGTGCGGCGCGCAGCACGTCGAGCACCGCCAGGCCCACCTCGGCGGCGCGGCGCGGGGTGAGCGGGCCGTCGTCGCGCACGACTTCGGCCAGCGAGCGGCCCTCGACCAGCTCCATCACGATCCACGGCCGGTCGTCCTCGTCGACCACGTCGTAGACCGTCACCGCGCCGTTGTTGCGGATCCGGGCGATCGCCTTGGCCTCGCGCAGCGTACGGGTGATCAGACGACGCTTCTCGTCCTCCTCGACCCCGCCCGGGAAGCGCAGTTCCTTCACTGCGACCGTACGGCCCAGCACCTCGTCGCGTGCCCGCCAGACGGTGCCCATGCCACCCCGGCCGAGAACATCGGCGAGCCGGTACCGGCCGGCGAGCAGCCTGCCGCCCTTGCCGTCCATCTCGACCTCGTCGCCCACTGAATCCCCTCGGCAATCCAGCCGAGTTGGCAGTTGTGACGTCTCATCGATCGTCAAACTGACTCAACTCGGACAACCCACCCTGGCAGAGCCTTCATTCTCTCTCATCCGCGGCCGTGCGGAAGGCCCGGGTCGGTGCCGGACGGCACCACCCGCCCGTCATGATGGCCCCGACGAACGGGAGTCCCGATGACGATGCGCTCGCGCCGGCCGGCCGCCGTGGCGGTCGTGCTGGCCGCCCTCGCCGCCCCGGCCCTGACGGCCTGCGCCCCGGCGCCGCCCGCCGCCCGCGTCCCGCCGGTCGGCACCGTCACGCGGCCACCGGCCGCCACCGTGCCCGCACTGCGCCGGCTGGTCGAGGACGGCGCGCCGGGCGCGGCCTCCCTCGTCACCCGCGACGGCCGCTTCCACGCCTCGCGCTTCGCCACCGTCGGCGTCGCCGACCTGCGCAACGGCCGCAGGATGGGCGCACGGGACCACTTCCGGGCCGGCAGCCTGACCAAGACCCTGGTCGCGACGGTGATCCTCCAGCTGGTCGCCGAGGGCCGGCTCGCCCTGGACGGCACCGCGGCCGCGCACCTCCCCCCGGGCGTACCGGCCACCGGCGGCGGCGACGGCAGCGACCTGCGCAAGGTGACGGTGCGCCAGCTGCTGGACCACACGAGCGGTTTGTTCAACTACACCGAAGACCGCCGGCTCTCCCGGCAGCTCTACGGCAACGGCTTCGGCGCCCACCGCTACGACCGCCACACCCCGGCCGAGCTGCTGCGGATCGCGCTGGGCCACCCGCCGGCCGCGGCCCCGGGCGCCCGCTACAGCTACTCCAACACCAACTATCTGGTGCTCGGCCTGATCATCAAGGCGGTCACCGGGCACCCGTACGCCACCGAGATCCGCCGCCGCATCCTCGTCCCCGCCCGGCTCGACGACACCTCCTTCCCCGGCACCGACCCGACGCTGCCGGCGCCGCACGGCCGCGCGTACTCCCGCATCGGCGACCGTCGGGTGGACGCGACGTCCCTGGACCCCAGCCGGGCCGGGGCGGCCGGCGAGATGGTCACCACCCTCGGCGACCTCAACCGCTTCTTCTCCGCGCTGCTCGCCGGCGCGTTCCTGCCGCCGCGCCAAATGGCCGAGATACGCAGCGAGAAACGCACCGGCGGCACCTACGGCCTCGGCCTCTACGCGACGAAGCTGCCCTGCGGCGTCACGGTCTGGGGCCACAACGGCGACATCAACGGCTCCTTCGCGCAGACCGCGGGCACCGCCGACGGCCGGCACGTCGTCAGCTACCGGGTCAACACCGACGCGGCCGACCGGGCACACGGCACGGACGTCCTGACCGCGGAGTTCTGCCGGGCACCGCGCGCCTAGAGCGGCACGATGTCCGGGGCGCCGAGCCGCGCCGCGTCCGCCGTCAGGTCGTCCGGCTGCCGCTGCGATTCGCGCTCCGCCTCCACCCGCTTCTGGTAGTGCGTGATCTCCTTCTCGATCTGGGCGTCATCCCAGCCCAGCGCGGGCGCCATCAGCTCGGCGACCTCACGGGCGCTGCGGGTGCCCCGGTCGAAGGTCTCGATCGAGATCCGCGTACGGCGGGTCAGCACGTCGTCGAGATGGCGCGCGCCCTCGTGCGTGCAGGCGTAGACCGCCTCCGCGCGCAGGTAGTCGTCGGCGGCCGCCAGCGGTTCGCCCAGCGAGGGATCGGCCACCACCAGCTCCAGCAGCTCCTCGGCCAGCGAGCCGTAGCGGTTCAGCAGATGCTCGATCCGCGCCACGTGCAGCCCGGTGCGCGCCGCGATCCGGGCCCGCGCGTTCCACAGCGCCTTGTAGCCCTCGGCCCCGACGAGCGGCACGTCCTCCGTCACGCACTCCGCGACCCGCCGGTCGAGCCCGTGCACTGCCTCGTCCACCGCGTCCTTGGCCATGACCCGGTACGTCGTGTACTTGCCGCCGGCGACGACCACGAGACCCGGCACCGGATGCGCCACGGTGTGCTCCCGCGACAGCTTGCTGGTGGCGTCCGACTCCCCCGCCAGCAGCGGCCGCAGCCCGGCATACACGCCCTCGACGTCGTCCCTGGTCAACGGGGTCGCCAGCACCTCGTTGACGTGCCCGAGCAGATAGTCGATGTCCGCGCTGGACGCCGCCGGGTGCGCCTTGTCCAGATCCCAGTCGGTGTCGGTCGTCCCGATGATCCAGTGCCGCCCCCACGGGATGACGAACAGCACGCTCTTCTCGGTCCGCAGGATCAGCCCGGTCGTCGAATGGATCCGGTCCTTGGGGACGACCAGGTGGATCCCCTTCGAGGCGCGGACGTGGAACTGCCCGCGCTCACCGATCAGCGCCTGGGTGTCGTCCGTCCACACCCCGGTGGCGTTGACGATCTGCTGCGCCCGGATCTCGTACTCGGTGCCGCCCTCGACGTCCTCCACCCGCGCGCCGACCACCCGCTCGCCCTCGCGCAGAAAACCCACCACCCGCGCCCGGTTGGCGACGTGCGCGCCATAGGCGGCCGCGGTCCGTACGAGGGTGGCGACGTACCGCGCGTCGTCCATCTGCGCGTCGTAGTACTGCAACGCGCCCACCAGCGCGTCCTTCTTCAGGCAGGGCGCCACCTGCAGCGCCCGCTTGTGCGAGAGGTGCCGGTGGAGGGGCAGCCCGCGGCCGTGCCCCGACGACACCGACATGCCGTCGTACAGCGCCACGCCCGATCCGGCGTACCAGCGCTCCCAGCCCTTGTGCTGGAGCGGATAGAGAAACGGCACCGGCTTGACCAGATGCGGCGCCAGCCGCTGCAACAGCAGCCCGCGCTCCTTGAGGGCCTCGCGCACCAGCGCGAAGTCCAGCATCTCCAGATACCGCAGACCGCCGTGGATGAGCTTGCTCGACCGGCTGGACGTGCCCGAGGCCCAGTCCCGCGCCTCCACCAGCCCCGTGCACAGTCCCCGGGTCGCCGCGTCCAGAGCGGTCCCCGCCCCGACGACCCCGCTGCCGACCACGAGGACGTCCAGCTCCCGCTCCGCCATTCGGGCGAGTGCCTCCGCCCGTTGCGCCGGTCCCAGTATCGCTGTCTTCACCGCTGCCTCCCGCTGCTGTCGGGGCCACTGTGATCGGGGGCCATGCCCCGTCCGTCGATTCTGACCGCGCCAAGAGCCGCCATCCACCCTTCACTCAAGGGGGCAACACCCGGCGACCTTGATCCACCAATCCCCATTCTGGGCCAAATATCCGCTTAGTCTACTTATGCACTCTCCGCAGACGTCATGCGCCGACCGCGTACATGACGCCCCTGTCACGCGCAGTCGCTCGGGAAGGACGGCCGCAGCATGCCCGCAGACCTCGCCGTCATCGGACTCGGTCACCTCGGCCTCCCCCTCGCCCAGGCCGCCACCACCGCCGGTTTCACCACCCTCGGCTACGACCCCGCCCCACCCACCGCCACCGACGGGCCGCTGTCCGCCACCGAACTCCGCCGGCTGCTGTCGGCGGGCTTCCGCACCACCACCGACCCCACCGCCCTGGGCCGGGTCCGTACCGCCGTCATCTGCGCACCCACCCCGCTCGGCCAGGACCGCTCCCTCGACCTCACCGCCGTCGCCGACGCCGCGCGCACCCTCGCCGCCCATCTGCGCCCGCACACCACGGTCATCCTCGAATCCACCGCCTACCCGGGCACCACCGAGGAATTCCTGCGCCCCCTGCTGGAGGACGGCTCCGGCCTCACCGCCGGCCGCGACTTCCACCTCGCCTGCTCACCCGCCCGCCACGACCCGGGCAACCGCACCCACCGCTACGCCAACACCCCGAAGGTCATCGGCGGTCTCACCCCCGCCTGCACCGAAGCCGCCGCCGCCTTCTACGGCCGCCTCACCGACAAGGTCGTACGCGCCCGCGGCCCCCGCGAGGCGGAAACCGCCAAACTCCTGGAAACCAACTACCGGCACATCAACATCGCCCTCATGAACGAGATGGCGGTCTTCTGCCACGACATCGGCGTCGACCTGTGGGACGTCATCCGCTGCGCCGAGACCAAGCCCTTCGGCTTCCAGTCCTTCCGCCCCGGCCCCGGAGTCGGCGGCCACGCCGCCCCCATCGACCCCAACCACCTTGCCTACAAAGGACGTTCACCGGAACACCCGCTGCGCATGGTCGAGTGGGCACAAGAGGTCAACGACCGCATGCCCCACTACGTCATCCAGCGCTGCGCCACCCTCCTGAACGAGCACGGCAAGTCCGCCCGCGGCGCCCGCGTGCTGCTGCTCGGCGTCACCTACAAGCCGGACGTCGGCGACCAGGCGGGCTCCCCCGCCTGGGAAATCGCCGCCCGCCTGCGGGAACTCGGCGCGCACGTCACGTACCACGACCCCTACGTCCCGCGCTGGACCGTCCTGGACCGCCCCGTCCCCCGCGCCGACTCGCTCTACGAAGCCGCCGCCGCCGCGGACCTCACCCTGCTCCTCCAGGCCCACCGCACCTACGACCTCCAGGGCCTGTCGGTCAAGGCGCAACTCCTCCTGGACACCAGAGGAGCCACCCCCACCGGCTCCGCCCACCGCCTGTGAGGGGAGCCCCAAAAACCGGAAGCCCGGCCGCGTGGTGAGGCGGCCGGGCTTCCGTTCTGCAAGGGGGGAGGACTAGCGCCGCGGCGCCACCGTCACCTCGACCCGCTGGAACTCCTTCAGCTCCGAGTACCCGGTCGTCGCCATCGCCCTGCGCAGCGCGCCGAAGAAGTTCATCGAGCCGTCGGTGGTCGTCGAGGGCCCGAGCAGCACCTCCTCGGTCGTGCCGACCGCACCCAGGTCCATCCGCTTGCCGCGCGGCACGTCCTCGTGGACCGCCTCCATGCCCCAGTGGTGGCCACGGCCCGGCGCGTCCGTCGCACGGGCCAGCGGGGAACCCATCATCACCGCGTCCGCACCGCAGGCGATCGCCTTCGGCAGGTCGCCGGACCAGCCCACGCCACCGTCGGCGATGACGTGCACGTACCGGCCACCGGACTCGTCCATGTAGTCCCGGCGGGCGGCCGCGACGTCGGCGACCGCGGTCGCCATCGGGACCTGGATGCCCAGGACGTTGCGGGTGGTGTGCGCGGCGCCGCCGCCGAAGCCGACCAGCACACCGGCCGCGCCGGTCCGCATCAGGTGCAGCGCCGCGGTGTACGTGGCGCAGCCGCCCACGATCACCGGGACGTCCAGCTCGTAGATGAACTGCTTGAGGTTCAGCGGCTCGGCCGCCGACGACACGTGCTCGGCGGAGACCGTCGTCCCGCGGATCACGAAGATGTCGACACCGGCGTCCACGACGGCCTTGGAGAACTGCGCCGTACGCTGCGGCGACAGCGCCGCGGCGGTGACCACACCCGCGTCGCGCACCTCCTTGATGCGCTGCCCGATCAGCTCTTCCTTGATCGGGGCCGCGTAGATCTCCTGGAGCCGGCGGGTGGCGGTGGCCTCGTCCAGCTCGGCGATCTCGGCGAGCAGCGGCTCCGGGTCCTCGTAGCGGGTCCACAGCCCTTCGAGGTTGAGGACGCCCAGACCGCCCAGCTCACCGATGCGGATCGCGGTCTGCGGAGAGACCACCGAGTCCATGGGAGCGGCCAGGAACGGCAGCTCGAAACGGTAGGCGTCGATCTGCCAGGCGATCGAGACCTCCTTCGGGTCGCGGGTGCGGCGACTGGGTACGACGGCGATGTCGTCGAATGAATATGCCCGGCGGCCGCGCTTGCCGCGCCCGATCTCGATCTCAGTCACGTGTGTGGCCTTTCCTCTACGTCTGCGGTTCCAGTATCCCCGACACACCGGAGCCCGCGGCCGGGGTGCGGCCGCGGGCTCCACGGTAGGGCCGTGCCAGGGGGTGTCCAGAGGCGCAGCGCCTAGCGCCGGGAGTAATTCGGCGCTTCGGTGACCATCTGGACGTCGTGCGGGTGGCTCTCCTTGAGACCCGCCGCGGTGATCCGGACGAACCGGCCCTTCTCCTTGAGCTCGGGGATGTCGGCGGAGCCGACGTAGCCCATGGAGGCGCGCAGACCACCGACGAGCTGGTGGGCGACCGAGGCCAGCGGGCCGCGGTAGGGCACCTGGCCCTCGATGCCCTCGGGCACCAGCTTGTCCTCGGAGAGGACGTTGTCCTGGAAGTAGCGGTCCTTGGAGAAGGACCGGCCCTGGCCGCGGGACTGCATGGCGCCCAGCGAGCCCATGCCGCGGTACGACTTGAACTGCTTGCCGTTGATGAAGACCATCTCGCCCGGCGACTCCTCGCAGCCGGCCAGCAGTGAGCCCAGCATCACGGTGTCCGCGCCGGCCGCGATGGCCTTGGCGATGTCACCGGAGAACTGCAGCCCGCCGTCACCGATCAGCGGCACGCCCGCGGCGTTCGCGGCCTGCGCGGCCTCGTAGATCGCGGTGACCTGCGGGACGCCGACACCGGCGACCACGCGGGTGGTGCAGATGGAGCCGGGGCCGACACCGACCTTGATGCCGTCGGCGCCCGCGTCGATCAGCGCCTGGGCGCCGTCCCGGGTCGCGACGTTGCCGCCGACGACGTCGACGCTGATGTTGGACTTGATCTTGGCGATCATGTCGAGGATGCCGCGGCTGTGGCCGTGCGCGCTGTCCACGACGAGGAAGTCCGCACCGGCCTCGACCAGCGCCTGCGCCCGCTCGTACGCCGCGTCGCCGACACCCACCGCGGCACCGACGACCAGCCGGCCCTCGGCGTCCTTGGCGGCGTTCGGGTACTTCTCGGCCTTGACGAAGTCCTTGACCGTGATCAGGCCCTTGAGCACACCCGCGTCGTCGACCAGCGGCAGCTTCTCGATCTTGTGGCGGCGCAGCAGCTCGATGGCGTCGTCGCCGGAGATGCCGACCTTGCCGGTGACCAGCGGCATCGGCGTCATGACCTCGCGGACCTGCCGGCTGCGGTCCATCTCGAAGGCCATGTCGCGGTTGGTGACGATGCCCAGCAGCTTGCCCGCCGCGTCGGTGACCGGCACACCGCTGATACGGAACTTGGCACACAGGGCGTCGGCCTCGGCGAGGTCGGCGTCCGGGCGGACCGTGATCGGGTCGGTGACCATGCCGGACTCGGAACGCTTCACCAGGTCGACCTGGTTGGCCTGGTCCTCGATGGACAGATTGCGGTGGAGTACGCCCGCACCGCCCTGCCGCGCCATGGCGATGGCCATGCGCGCCTCGGTGACCTTGTCCATCGCCGCCGACAGCAGCGGGATGTTGACCGTGACGTTGCGCGAGACCCGGGACGCGGTGCTCACCGCGTTCGGCAGCACCTCCGACGCGCCGGGCAGCAGCAGCACGTCGTCGTAGGTCAGCCCGAGCATGGCGAATTTGGCGGGCATACCGTCGACGTTGTCACTCATGACACCTTCCCCAATGCTCTTGCCTCAGCGCGGACTCCCATGCTAACGGCCTGGAGAAGTGTCCCAATCCACGAGCGATGAGGGCCTCGTCACTTGTGGATTCGTACGGCGATTTCCGGCCGCCCGTGAAGCCCGCGGTTACTGCTCCGCGAGCGCCCGCAGCCTGCTGAGCGCGCGGTGCTGGGCGACCCGGACCGCACCGGGCGACATCCCCAGCATCTGCCCGGTCTCCTCGGCCGTCAGCCCGACGGCGACCCGCAGCAGGACCAGCTCGCGCTGGTTCTCCGGCAGGTTCGCCAGCAGCTTCTTGGCCCACTCGGCGTCGCTGCTCAGCAGCGCCCGCTCCTCGGGGCCGAGGGAGTCGTCGGGCTGCTCGGGCATCTCGTCGGACGGCACGGCCGTGCTGCCCGGATGCCGCATCGCGGCCCGCTGCAGATCGGCGACCTTGTGGCCGGCGATGGCGAAGACGAACGCCTCGAAGGGCTTGCCGGTGTCGCGGTAGCGCGGCAGCGCGCAGAGCACCGCGACACACACCTCCTGCGCCAGGTCCTCGACGAAGTGCCGGGCATCACCCGGCAGCCTCGACAGACGGGTGCGGCAGTAGCGCAGGGCGAGCGGATGCACATGGGCCAGCAGGTCGTGGGTGGCCCGCCGGTCACCCTCGACTGCGCGTGCAACGAGATCGCCGATCTCCTGCTTCCCGTCCTCACGCATCGGACCATGGTGCCTTGGCGCCGCACGATCCGCGGCATCAGGTCCGTACTTGTGCACTGAAGCGTTATGCGCGGCAGGTGCGCCGGCTGTCATCTCCTGCGCCCTCCCCTCGTGCCCGACCGACCCGTCCCCGAGGAACTCCATACCTCCAAGGATGCGGCACCGCGCGGCGAATCGGACCGCCGCCGTACGCGGGCGGTTGCGGGGCACCATGGCGCCCCGCCCGCCGCAAGGCGGGCGGGGATCTTCACTCCCCCGCATCGCTGCACGTCACAACGCCTAGCGGACCAGTCCCCAGCGGAAGCCGAGCGCCACCGCATGCGCCCGGTCCGAGGCGCCGAGTTTCTTGAAGAGGCGCCGGGCGTGGGTCTTGACGGTGTCCTCCGACAAGAAGAGCTCACGGCCGATCTCGGCGTTGGAGCGGCCGTGACTCATGCCCTCCAGCACCTGGATCTCGCGTGCCGTGAGCGTCGGGGCGGCCCCCATCTCGGCGGACCGCAGCCGGCGCGGGGCGAGCCGCCACGTCGGGTCCGCGAGCGCCTGGGTCACCGTCGCCCGCAGCTCGGCGCGCGAGGCGTCCTTGTGCAGATAACCGCGGGCGCCGGCGGCGACCGCGAGCGCGACGCCGTCGAGGTCCTCGGCCACCGTGAGCATGATGATCCGGGCGCCCGGGTCCGCTGACAGCAGCCGGCGCACGGTCTCGACACCGCCGAGACCGGGCATCCGTACGTCCATCAGAATCAGATCCGAGCGATCGGCACCCCAGCGGCGGAGGACTTCCTCGCCGTTGGCCGCGGTCGTCACACGCTCGACGCCGGGCACGGTCGCAACCGCCCGACGGAGCGCCTCTCGGGCAAGCGGGGAGTCGTCGCAGACGAGGACGGATGTCATGACCGCCCTCCGCAGCTGATGCGCGTCACCTTGAGCCTCCAGGCTGGTACATATCGTCACCTGTGCGATTGACGGCCGCCTCGGACACCTGCCCGAGGGCTACCTCTGCCAATCGCCTCCGCACACTCAACGACGGTCACTCGAAAGAGTTACGGCTTCGCTGACCGTATTCAGCACGCTCCGTGAGGAGCCGGATACGCAGACGACTCGTCGCGCGACCGGCGTCCGCGCGTGCACCCTATGCCCTATTTGGCTCTCTTTCTTCCATTTTCGTGTCGACTATGACTAGATTCGCAATGAGTCATATTTACATCTACTTCGACAGTAGATGTACGGTCGTTGGCACCGAGCCCGAATCAGCATCGCTTCGAGGGGACAAGCAATGGCAGATTTCTCCCGCCTCCCGGGCCCGAACGCAGACCTCTGGGACTGGCAGCTGCTGGCCGCCTGTCGCGGCGTCGACAGCTCCCTCTTCTTCCATCCCGAGGGCGAGCGAGGAGCGGCCCGCAGCGCGCGTGAGACATCGGCGAAGGAGGTATGCATGCGCTGCCCCGTGCGGGCCGAGTGCGCGGCGCATGCACTGGCCGTTCGCGAGCCCTACGGGGTCTGGGGCGGCCTGACGGAGGACGAGCGCGAGGAGCTCATGGGCCGGGCCCGCCACCGGCTGATCCCCGCGACCTCCATGACCGGTCATCCGGGCGCTGCGGGCACCTGACAAGTACACCTGTTGCAGAAACGTTCCTGCACATCGAAGCGACGCCGGGAGCGCGGATCTCCCCTGCCCGACGGGCAGCTGCCCGTCGGTTTTGCATGTGCCGGTGGGCGGACGCCCACCGGGCGCCCTCGGCCGTCAGCGCGTGGGGGCGCGCCGGCCCGCCGCGTCGGCCAGCTGGTCGAGCGTGGCCTCGACGGCGGGGACATGGGCCAGGTCCGGCAGGGTGAGCGCGACGATCTCCCGCTGCACCGCGGGCTCCAGCCGGATCGCGGTGACCCCCTTGGCGCGCACCGACTCCAGCGTGAGCTCGGGCAGCGCGGCGACTCCCAGGCCCGCGCCGACCAGGCCGATCACGGCCGGGTAGTCGTCCGTCGCGAAGTCGATGCGGGGGCTGAAGCCGGTGCTCTCGCAGACCTCCACCAGGTGGCGGCGGCAGCGCGGGCAGCCCGCGATCCACGGCTCGTCGGCGAGTTCCGCGAACCGCGCGGCGCCGGCCTTCGCCAGCCGGTGGCCGTCCGGCACCAGCCCGATCAGCCGGTCCGCCAGGACCGGCCGTACCACCAGGTCCTCCCACTCCGCCGCGGCCGCCGGGTCGGCGCCGCGCACCTGCGGGTAGCGGAAGGCCAGTGCGATCTCGCAGTCGCCGTTGCGCAGCATCTCGATCGACCGCGGCGGCTCGGCCTCGACCAGCGAGACCCGGGTGCCCGGGTGGGCGGCGCGCATCCTCGCCAGGGCGGTCGGCACCAGCGTCGAGCTGCCGGAGGGGAACGACACCAGCCGCACCCGGCCGGCCCGCAGGCCCGCGATGGCGGCGACCTCCTCCTCGGCGGCGGTCAGCCCGGCCAGGATGCCGACGGCGTGCCGTACGAGTGCCTCGCCCGCCTGCGTCAGCCGCATCTCGCGGCCGGTGCGGACCAGCAGCGGGGTGCCGGCGGACTGTTCCAGGGCCTTCATCTGCTGGCTGACGGCCGGCTGGGTGCAGCCCAGTTCGCGCGCCGCGGCGGAGAACGAACCGGTCCGGGCGACGGCGCGCAGCACACGGAGATGACGGGCCTCGATCACGTATCGAGCATAAGCGGAACTTGGGGTGGTGAGGAAAAATGCGGTCGCCACTTTTGGGTGGGAATGGCCGGCGTGGCCGGGCCGGTGTGCCCCGTAGGGGGCGGGGCACACGAAGGTACTGACCGGGTGTTCCGGAAACCGCACCCGATCGAGCAACGGAGCGTCGTATGAAACTGCTGACCGTGAACGTGGGGCGGCCCGCGCCCACCGACCACACCGACGCCCCGGGCGGCACGGGCATCGACAAGCGCCCCGTGGCCGGCCCGGTGGCGGTCACCGCGCCCGGTCCCAAGGGCAGCGGCGGCAGCGGGCTGGCCGGCGACGCGGTGGTCGATCTGCGCCACCACGGCGGCGACGACCAGGCGGTGTACGCCTACGCCCGCGAGGACCTGGACGCCTGGGAGCGGGAGCTGGGCCGCGAGCTGGCCAACGGCGTCTTCGGCGAGAACCTCACCACCTCGGGCGTCGAGGTCACCGGCGCCCGGATCGGCGAGCGCTGGCGGGTGGGCCCGCGGCTGCTGCTGGAGGTGAGCTGTCCGCGGATCCCCTGCCGTACGTTCCAGGGCTGGCTGGGCGAGCACGGCTGGCTGCGGCGGTTCACCCGGGCGGGGGTGCCCGGCGCGTACCTGCGGGTCATCGAGCCGGGCGAGATCCGCGCCGGGGACGGCATCGAGCGGGTGCACCGGCCGGACCACGAGGTGACCATCGGGCTGATGTTCCAGGCGCTGACGACCCGGCGGGAGCTGCTGCCCCGGCTGCTGGAGGCGGACCGGGCGCTGCCCGAGGAGGCGCGGCGCAGGGTCGTGAAGTACCTGGAGCGGCAAGGGAGTTGAGCGCACGGCCGGACGGGGGGCCGGGGCCCGGTGCCGGGGCGGATAGCGTGCCCCGTATGACGACTGCATTGATCACGGGAGCGACGGCGGGCATCGGGGCGGCGTTCGCCCGGCGGCTCGCGAGCGACGGCCACAGCGTGGTGCTGGTGGCACGCAACGAGAAGCGGCTGCGCGAGCAGGCCACCGAACTGCACGACCGGCACGGCATCGAGGCGGAGGTGCTCGTCGCCGACCTGGCCACCGAGGAGGGCATCACCGCCGTCGAGGCCCGGCTGACGGATGCCAAACACCCGGTCGATCTGCTGGTGAACAACGCCGGCTTCGGCAACAAGGGCGAGTACCTCGAAGTGCCGATGGCCGAGGAGCTGACGATGCTGAAGGTGCACTGCGAGGCGGTGCTGCGGCTGACCACGGCGGCGGTGCGCGGCATGCGGGACCGCCGGCGCGGGGCGGTGGTCAACGTGGCGTCGGTGGCGGCGTTCGTACCGCGCGGCACGTACGGCGCGAGCAAGGCGTGGGTCGTGCAGTTCACCCAGGGCGCGGCCCGCGACCTGGCCGGCAGCGGGGTGCGGCTGATGGCGCTGTGCCCGGGTTTCGTGCGGACCGAGTTCCACGAGCGGGCCGGGATGGGGACGGACAACATCCCGGGGTGGATGTGGCTGGACGCGGACAAGCTGGTGGACGCGGCGATGAAGGACCTGGTGCGGGGGAAGTCGCTGTCCATCCCCGACCCGCGGTACAAGGCGCTCATGGGCGCGGTGAAGCTGGCACCCCGCGGTGTCCTCGGGGGGCTCACGTCCCGTACGGGGCGCAAGTACGGGCCCCGCTGACGCGGCGTCGCTCACGGCACGGCGCCGCCAGCGGACAGGGTCAGGTCGCTGGTGGTGCCGTCGTCGTGCCAGGTGACGTGGACGGTGTGGCCGGTGCGGTGGGCCGTGGTGCGCACGGTCGCCAGGGTCCGTACGGGGGCGGGGTCCGGGTCCCCCGTGAGGGAGGCCAGCGCCAGGAAAAGGGTGCCCCGGGGGTCCGGGGTGGTGGCGCCCTCCAGGACGGCGGTCTCCGTGCCGGGGCCGGCCAGGGTGCTTCCCGTAGGGGTCAGGCGGGGCGGACCGTCGTAGCCGTGGACCGGGTGGAGCTGGGCCGCGGGACCGTCGGAGGTGACGGCCCAGCCCGTCTGGCGTACGGGGGTGCCCGGGGCGGCGCCGGTGACCAGATGGGCGCGGAGTTCGGCCCGGCCGTGCACGAGGGTCGCGGACAGCACGCGGACGCCGCGGAGTGCGGTGCCGTCCGGGCCGCGTGGGGTGTGCGTGGAGGAGGCCCGGTCGGGGCCGGTGGTGTGCGGGGTGGCGGGGCCGCGGGTGGTGGGCCGGCCGGCGAGCAGCAGCGCGAAGTGGTTGTCCGGGAGCGCCGGCCCGGCGGTGGGGGTCGTGGGGCCGGTGCGGGTGGAGTACGCGAAGCGGTCGTAGGACGGGTCGGACGCGGCGAGCGGGGAGTTGCTGCCGTGGTTGTGCACGCGGACCAGGCCGTCGGACGCGGTGGACTGCAGCAGCAGGCCGGTGGGGCCCAGGGGCCGTACGATGTCCGCGCGTTCGGCGGGGAGGGGTTCCTCGGGGTCGGTCCAGGTGGGGTGCCCGGCGGGCAGCAGCAGGCCGAGGAATCCCTTGGCCGCCCAGTAGGGGGAGCCCGGACCCGAGTAGCTCTGCAGCATCGGCGGGTGGGGCCGGTACCAGCCGAGCGGCAGCAGCCCGTCCCCGGTGACGGCGCCGCGGTCGAGGAAGTGGCGCAGCGCCCCGGAGGCGAGGCGGCGGGTGGCGCCCGGGGTGAGCGGGGTGTGGCCGGTGAGCGCGCCGAGCCAGGGGGCGGCGGTGGCGGCGAAGCGGTAGGTGAGTGAGCGGCCGAACGGCAGCGGCGCGCCATCGGAACCGAAGAGGCGGGTGTAGTCCTCCAGTTGGTCATGCAGGCGGTCCCCGTAGGTGGCCGCCAGGGCGTGGTCGGCACTCAGGTGCGCGTGCAGGACGGGGTAGAAGTGCAGCGCCCAGGCGTTGTAGTGGTCGAAGGCCCGGTTGTCGCCGTCGGAGTACCAGCCTGCGCCGCGGTACCACTCCTCGACGCGTGTCAGGGCCCGGTCGACGGCCGCCTGGGCGCGGGCGGTCTCGATGCCCGCGTCGTGCAGGAAGCCGCCGACGGTGAGGCCGAAGAGCCACCAGTTGTTGTCGACGGGTGACGGGCCGAGGGCCGGCAGCAGCCAGTCGGCGATCCTGCCGCGGACCGCCTCGTCGAGGGTGTCCCAGAGCCGGCGACGGGTCAGCCGCAGGCCGAGGGCGAGAGACGCGGCTTCGACGCGGGCCTGGCGGACGGCGTCGATGCGCGGCCAGGAGTCGGGGTCGGCGGGCGTCAGCCCCCGGTCGGCCGTCGGCCGCCGGGTGCCCGCGGCCAGGCCCTCGGCGTAGCGGGTGAGATGGGCGTGCGGGTCGTCTCCCCCGCTGCCGGCCACGCGGAGGGCGGCCAGCAGGAACGTACGGGCGAAGCCTTCGAGGCCGTCGGAGCGGGGGCCGGAGGAGCTGGGGCGGGGGCCGGGGAGGGTGAGCAGGCCGTGGCGCGGGGAGAAGTAGGGGCGGGTGGCACACAGCAGGCCGTCGGCGGTGGCCTCCCAGTGGGCGCGGGTCCAGCCGGTGCGTGGGCTGAGCCGGCGGTCCTCGGGCGGGAGGGGGAAGGGGTGGGGTGCGGGCACGGCGCCTCCCGGGGGCGCAGGAGGACGGCGATTCTCCCGGCAGGTCTGACGGAACGTCAAGAGAAGTGCGAAACGGAGGAAGACGCCGCATGACCACATCGCCCCCCACCGGCCCGCACCACCGACCCACGGGAGGGGACGGACCGCAGGACGAGGTCCGCGGGGCCCCCGCCGCACCCGGCGACGTCCCCGCCGCGGGAGCGACGGCGGGAGTCACCCCCGACGACGGGGGGAGCGCGCCGCACGCGGCGAAGCGGCGGCCCGCCCTGCTGCTGTCGATGGGTCCCGGCATCGCCGGCCGGCTGCTCGACCCGCGCCACCACACCCGCCTCGCGGCCCTGGCCCGTACCGACTCCCGGCTCGTCGCCCACGAGCTGGCCGATCCGCCGCCCGCCGTCGCCGCCGCCCTCGCCGAGGCGGAGGTGCTGCTCACCTGCTGGGGCGCACCGCCGCTCACCGCGCGGGTGCTGGACGCGGCCCCCCGGCTGCGGGCCGTCATCCACGCCGCCGGCTCGGTCAAGCACCACGTCACCGACGCCTGCTGGGAGCGCGGGATCGCCGTCAGCTCGGCGGCCGCCGTCAACGCCCTCCCGGTCGCCGAGTACACCCTCGCCATGATCCTGCTGGCCAACAAGCGCGTGCTGCACTCCGCCCGCCGCTACCGCGCGCTGCGCGCCCCGCACGACTGGCAGGTCGAGCTCGCCGACGCCGGCAACTACCGCCGCACCGTGGGCGTCATCGGCGCCTCCCGCATCGGCCGCCGGGTCATCGAGCTGCTCCGCCCGTTCGGGCCGGCCGTGCTGCTGCACGATCCGTACGTGACGGCCGCGGAGGCCGCCCGTCTGGGGGTGCGGCCGGTGTCGCTCGGCGCGCTCTGCGCCGGCAGTGACGTCGTCACCGTGCACGCCCCGCAACTGCCCGGCACCCGCCATCTGCTGGGCGCCCGCGAACTGGCCCTGATGCCCGACGGCGCGACCCTGATCAACACCGCCCGCGGCTCCCTGGTCGACGAGTCGGCGCTGCTGCCCGAGCTGGTGTCCGGCCGCATCGACGCCGTCCTGGACGTCACCGAGCCCGAACTCCCGCCCGCCGACTCGCCGTTGTACGAGCTGCCCAACGTGCTGCTCACCCCGCACGTCGCCGGTTCGCTGGGCACCGAACTCCACCGGCTCACCGACCACGCCCTCGACGAACTCGACCGGTACGCCCGCGGTCTGCCGTTCGCCGACCCCGTCCGCCCGGAGGACCTGGGCCGCTCGGCGTGACGGCCGGGGCCCGGGGCCGGCCCGAACCGGCCCCGGAACGCCGGAGACCCGGCCCCGGAACGCCGGAGACCCGGCCCCCGCCATCGGCGGGAACCGGGTCTCCGGTACGACGGGCGTCACGCGCCCGTCGTCACGGCGTCGCCTTGCGTCAGTGCGCGTGGCCGTGGCCGTGACCGGCCTCGGCGCCCTCGTCCTCGGCCGGCTTCTCGACGACCAGGGTCTCGGTCGTGAGCAGCAGCGAGGCGATGGAGGCGGCGTTCTCCAGGGCGGAGCGGGTGACCTTGACCGGGTCGATGACGCCGGCCTTGACCAGGTCGACGTACTCGCCGGTGGCGGCGTTGAAGCCGTTGCCCTTCTCCTGCTCCGCGACCTTGGCGGTGATCACGTAGCCCTCGAGGCCCGCGTTCTCCGCGATCCAGCGCAGCGGCTCGACGACGGCGCGACGGACGACGGCGACACCGGTGGCCTCGTCGCCCTCCTTGCCGAGGGAGCCCTCCAGCACCTTGGCGGCGTGGACCAGCGCGGAGCCACCACCGGAGACGATGCCCTCCTCGACCGCGGCGCGGGTCGCGGAGATGGCGTCCTCCAGACGGTGCTTCTTCTCCTTGAGCTCGACCTCGGTGGCCGCACCGACGCGGATGACGCAGACGCCACCGGCGAGCTTGGCGAGGCGCTCCTGGAGCTTCTCGCGGTCCCAGTCGGAGTCGGTGCTCTCGATCTCGGCCTTGATCTGAGCGACGCGCGCGGTGACGTCCTCGCTCTTGCCGCCACCGTCGACGATGGTGGTGTCGTCCTTGGTGACGGTCACGCGGCGGGCGGTACCGAGCACGTCCAGACCGGCCTGGTCGAGCTTGAGGCCGACCTCCTCGGCGATGACGGTGGCACCGGTGAGGGTGGCCATGTCGCCGAGCATCGCCTTGCGGCGGTCACCGAAGCCGGGGGCCTTGACGGCCACGGCGTTGAAGGTGCCACGGATCTTGTTGACGACGAGGGTGGAGAGCGCCTCGCCCTCGACGTCCTCGGCGATGATCAGCAGCGGCTTGGAGGCACCGGCCTGGATGATCTTCTCCAGCAGCGGCAGCAGGTCCTGGATGGACGAGATCTTGCCCTGGTGGATCAGGATGTACGGGTCCTCGAGGACGGCCTCCATACGCTCCTGGTCGGTGACCATGTACGGCGAGAGGTAGCCCTTGTCGAAGGCCATGCCCTCGGTGAAGTCCAGCTCCAGACCGAAGGTGTTGGACTCCTCGACGGTGATCACACCGTCCTTGCCCACCTTGTCCATCGCCTCGGCGATGAGCTCACCGACCTGCTTGTCCTGCGCGGACAGACCGGCGACGGCGGCGATGTCGGCCTTGTCGTCGATCGGGCGGGCGCTGGCGAGAAGGTCCTCGGAGATGGCCTTGACCGCCGCGTCGATGCCCTTCTTCAGCGCGGCCGGGGACGCACCCGCGGCGACGTTGCGCAGACCCTCGCGGACCAGCGCCTGGGCCAGCACGGTGGCGGTGGTGGTGCCGTCACCCGCGATGTCGTTGGTCTTGGTCGCCACCTCCTTGACGAGCTGGGCGCCCAGGTTCTCGTACGGGTCGTCGACCTCGACCTCACGGGCGATGGTGACACCGTCGTTGGTGATGGTGGGGGCGCCGAACTTCTTGTCGATGACGACGTTGCGGCCCTTGGGACCGATCGTCACCTTCACCGTGTCGGCAAGCTTGTTGACGCCGCGCTCAAGGGCGCGACGGGCGTCCTCGTCGAACTTCAGGATCTTCGCCATGGGTTGCTTCAAGTCCTCTCATTGCGATCCTCGGCACGCAGTGGGGACCGCGGTCTCAAACGGAACTGCGCCCCTGCCCCGGGTTGTTTAGACGCGGGAACCAGGGGCGCAGATCACGGCAATTCGGGGTGACTTACTTCTCGACGATCGCGAGCACGTCACGCGCCGACAGAACGAGGTAGTCCTCGTTGTTGTACTTCACCTCGGTGCCGCCGTACTTGCTGTAGAGCACGACATCGCCGACCTTGACGTCGAGCTCGACGCGCTTGCCGTCCTCGAAGCGGCCCGGGCCCACGGCCAGGACGACGCCCTCCTGGGGCTTCTCCTTGGCGGTGTCCGGAATGACCAGGCCCGAGGCCGTGGTCTGCTCGGCGTCGAGCGGCTGGACCACGATGCGGTCCTCAAGCGGCTTGATGGCAACCTTGGAGCTGGTGGTCGTCACGATCCGACCTCCCCCTTCGGAGATCTCACGGGGTTAACTGTCTGAGGTGGCGACCAGGTGGATCCGTCGTCGCGGGTGCCGGACCTGCCCGTCGCTGTGTCTGGCACTCCCCAGTGGAGAGTGCCAACGCCGAGACTATGACGCGGTTAGCACTCGGTCAAGCGGAGTGCCAGCGCGCCGGGATCCGATCTGCCAGGACCGCACGATGACGGAAGGCCGACGGATGGCCGACCAGGCCGGTTTCCCTGCCAAATCGGACACACCTTCCCGTTCCCTCGCAACCACGCCACCGGCTGCCTCGTCTACCTCCCCGACTGCCCGGTCGGCGAAGCGCGCCTGGGCATGTCTTATGGATCAGCCCGGAACGCCCGCGGCCCTGACCATCGATGGCGGAGGAATGCCGTGCGTGGACTGACCAGCTCTTCCCGGGCGGCCGGGCAGCCGGAGAGTGACGCCGAGCGCACCATGACGTTCGCCGCGCTCGAACGGGCACCGGACCGCCGCCGGACCGAGGCGTGGCTGCTCGCCCTCGTCGTCGCGATCGCCGTCTTCGGCTACGCCTACACCGGCCTGTCGATGACCGGCCGGCTCCCGGGCGGGCTGGCCGGCTTCTCGGTGAGCATGCTCTTCGTCGCGCTGGTGCCGCACCTGGTCCTCCGCCGCTTCGCGCCGCGCGCCGATCCGCTGATCCTGCCGCTGGCGACGCTGCTCACCGGGATCGGCCTGGTACTGCTGCACCGGCTGGACCTCACCTACGCGCAGACCCCCCGGCTGAAGATCGCCGAGGCGGCCAGCGGTCAGCTGGTGTGGACGGTGATCGGGGTGGCCGTCTGCATCGCCATCCTGCTGGTGGTGCGCGACCACCGCATCCTCCAGCGCTACATCTACCTGACGATGGTCGTCGCGCTGGTGCTGCTGATGGCTCCGGCGTTCTTCGGCGCCGACATGTACGGCGCCAAGCGCTGGATCCTGCTCGGGCCGCTGTCGCTGCAGCCCGGCGAGTTCGTGAAGATCATGATCTCGGTGTTCTTCGCGGGCTACCTCACCGTCAGCCGCGACGCGCTGGCGCTGGCCGGCCGCCGGGTCATGGGCGTCCAGCTGCCCCCGGGCAGGCAGCTCGGCCCGATCTTCACCATCTGGGCGATCAGCCTGCTGGTGCTGATCTTCGAACGCGACCTGGGCACCTCGCTGATCTTCTTCGGCGTCTTCGTGATCATGCTCTACATGGCCACCGACCGCACCAGCTGGGTGGTGTGCGGCCTGTTGATGGCCGTCGTCGGCGCGGCCGTCGTCGGCTCCCTCGAACCCCACGTCCACGGCCGGGTCACCGCCTGGCTGGACCCCATGCGGGCCTTCACCAAGCAGGGCGTGGCGGACGGCATGTCCGACCAGCTGGGCCAGGCGCTGTTCAGCTTCGGCAGCGGCGGCATCAGCGGCACCGGCCTGGGCCAGGGCCACCCCGAGCTGATCGGCTTCGCCGGCAACAGCGACTTCATCCTCACCACCGTCGGCGAGGAACTGGGCCTCACCGGCGTGATGGCGATCGTCATGCTGTACGTACTGCTGGCACAGCGCGGGCTACGGGTCGGACTGACCGCCCGCGACCCCTTCAGCAAGCTGCTCGCGGTCGGCCTCGCCGGGGCGCTGCTGCTCCAGGTCTTCGTCGTCGCCGGCGGCGTCACCGGCCTCATCCCCCTCACCGGCAAGGCCCTCCCCTTCCTCGCCAAGGGCGGCTCCTCCCTCGTGGCGAACTGGGTGATGGTGGCCCTCCTGCTCCGCATCAGCGACCACGCCCAGCGGCGGCGTGAGCCGGTGCGGTGACTTCCCACGCTTTTGTCCGTCCCGCCGTGGTGGTTGCTCGCCGTGGCGCCTGCGGCGGGCCGGGTGGTCTGTGGGTGCGGTGACGGACCTCCGGGGCCTTGTGTGTGGACTGCTTCGCTTTACGTCCACACACAAGGCCCCTCCCGGAGGAGCGGCACCGCACCCAACAACAACCCAGCCCGCCGCAGGCGCAACGGCGAGACGACACACGGCGGGAAAGCCAACAACGTGCGGCGGCGCCGCAAAGCGCAACGGCGAGCAACAACCACGGCGGGACGGCCGAAAACGTGGGAGGGACAATGACTCCGTGAGTGATCTGGACGTCTTTGCTGCCCTTCTCGCCCCCGAGGGGCAGACGTTGTTGGACGAGTTGCGGGACCACGACCCCGCCGACGAGCTGGCGGCAGCCACCCGGTTGCGGCGGGACCACCCCGCGCCGCTGGTCTCCGCGGCGCTCGGGCAGGCGCGGCTCCGGCAGCGGGCGGCGGCGAAGTTCGGGGCGGACGCGCAGCGGATGTACTTCACGGCCAACGGCGTCGAACAGTCCACCCGGGCGACGGTCGCCGCCCACCGTGCCGACCGGCTCGCCGCGCTGGGCGTGCGGTCGGTGGCGGACCTGTGCTGCGGCATCGGCGGGGACGCGCTCGCGCTGGCGCGGGCCGGGATCCGCGTACTGGCCGTCGACCGGGACCCGCTGGCCTGCGCGGCGGCGCGGGCGAACGCCGCGGCGCTGGGGCTGGCGGAGCTGATCGAGGTGCGCGCGGCGGACGTGACGGAGGTGGACACCGCCGGCTGGGACGCGGTGTTCGTCGATCCGGCGCGCCGCAGCAAGGTCCGGGGCGGCCGGATCTTCGACCCCGAGGCGTACTCGCCGCCGCTGTCCTGGGCCGTCGAGGCCGCGCGTACCGCCCCGTTCGCGGCGTTGAAGATCGCGCCGGGCGTGCCGCACGAGATGCTGCCCGAGGACGCCGAGGCGGAGTGGATCTCCGACCGGGGCGAGGTGAAGGAGGCGGTGCTGTGGTTCGGTACGGCGCCGGGTGCCCGCCGCGCCACCCTGCTGCCGGCCGGTGACTCGCTGCTGGGCGCGGGCCTGCCGGACCCGGAGGCCGGTCCGGTGGGCCGCTATCTGTACGAGCCGGACGGCGCCGTCATCCGCGCCCATCTCGTCGCCGAGGCCGCCGCCGCACTCGACGGCCGGCTCATCGACCCGACCATCGCGTACGTCACCGCCGACGCGCTGCGCCCGACGCCGTACGCGACCGCCTACGAGATCACCGACGTGCTGCCGTTCAACGTCAAGCGGCTCAAGGCGCTGCTGCGTGAGCGCGGGGTCGGCACCGCGGTGATCAAGAAGCGCGGTTCGGCGGTCGAGCCGGAGGAGCTGCGCAAGAAGCTGAAGCTGGGCGGCGGCGGGAACTCCGTCACGATCTTCCTGACCCGGGTCGCCGGCGCGCCCACGATGCTGCTGGGGCAGCCGGCGCACTGAGCGGGGGCTCAGGCCAGGTCGGTGAGGTCCTCGGCGTAGATCTGGGAGAGCGGCTGCGGGCCGACGTACTGCTGGCAGGTGCACTGTCCGGCCTCGAACTGGACCGGTTTGCGGTCGGCGTCCCAGGCGACCGCGATCTCCACCACCTCATGACACTTGCCCTTTTTGTCATGCTTGGCGAGGTGATGGGTGCAGCCGCACACCGGCTCCGGCGGCTTCTGGGCGGCGGCCAGTTCCTGCCGCACCTGACGGGCCGACCCCAGGCGCTCCATCTTGCGCTCGTGACGGGTGCGCAGGGCCGTACGGGCGGTGTCGGCGACCTTCGCGAAGCCGCCCGCCATGAAGAAGATGAAGACCCACCAGAACCAGTCCACAGCCTGCCGCCTCCCCACGCGCGCGCCCGGTGCCGCTCCAGGGTAAGACCTCGGGGCGGGCGGGGTGCCGGAGGAGGCGGCGGTTGTCACCGATCCTCAGAAGATGGTCACGAGTAGAGGTTCTGCTTGCTCACCTCGTGGACGTGGTCGTGGTGGTGGGCGGGGGCCTCGCCGGGCACATGGGGTTCGGTGACCGGAAGCGACGAGTCCGCCGAGAGGTCCCAGGCGGACGCCGCCCGGCCGCGGGCCACCATCTCCGCACCCAGGGCCGCGACCATCGCGCCGTTGTCGGTGCACAGCTTGGGCCGCGGCACCCGCAGCGTGATACCGGCGTCCTCGCAGCGGCGCTGGGCCATCGCCCGCAGCCGGGAGTTGGCCGCGACCCCGCCGCCGATCATCAGGTGGTCCACGCCGTTGTCCTTGCAGGCGCGTACGGCCTTGCGGGTCAGCACGTCCACGACGGCCTCCTGGAAGGACGCCGAGACGTCCGCCACCGGCACCTCCTCGCCGGCCGCCCGCTTGGCCTCGATCCAGCGCGCGACGGCCGTCTTCAGGCCGGAGAAGGAGAAGTCGTAGACCGGGTCGCGGGGGCCGGTCAGGCCGCGCGGGAAGCGGATCGCGTCGGGGTTGCCCTCGCGCGCGTAGCGGTCGATGACCGGGCCGCCCGGGAAGCCGAGGTTCAGCACCCGCGCGATCTTGTCGAACGCCTCGCCGGCCGCGTCGTCGATGGTCGAGCCGAGCGGGCGCACGTCGGAGGTGATGTCGGGGGCCAGCAGGAGGGAGGAGTGGCCGCCGGAGACCAGCAGGGCCATCGTCGGCTCGGGCAGCGGGCCGTGCTCCAGCTGGTCGACGCAGATGTGCGAGGCGAGGTGGTTGACGCCGTAGAGCGGCTTGCCGAGGGCGTAGGCGTACGCCTTGGCCGCCGAGACGCCGACCAGCAGCGCGCCGGCCAGGCCGGGCCCCGCGGTGACCGCGATGCCGTCCAGGTCGCTCGCCGCGACCCCGGCGTCCTTCAGCGCCCGCTGGATGGTGGGGACCATCGCCTCCAGGTGGGCCCGGGAGGCGACCTCGGGCACCACGCCGCCGAAGCGCGCGTGTTCGTCGACGCTGGAGGCGACCGCGTCGGCGAGGAGGGTGTGGCCGTGGACGATGCCGACACCGGTCTCGTCGCAGGAGGTCTCGATGCCGAGGACGAGCGGTCCACCGCGTGAGTCAGCCATGATCGTCAAGTTCCTTGTACGGAGGGTGCTTCGGAGGAGGTCTGGGTGGGGCGGCGCATCACGAGCGCGTCGACGTTGCCGGGCTGGTAGTAGCCGCGGCGGAAGCCGATCGGCTCGAAGCCGAAGCGCTCGTAGAGGCGCTGGGCGCGGAGGTTGTCGACGCGTACCTCCAGCAGCACCTCGTGGCACTCGAAGTCCGTCGCGGCACCGAGGAGTTCGGTCAGCAGGCGGGCGCCGAGGCCGGTGCCCCACTGGTCGCGGACGGTGGCGATGGTCTGGACGTCGCCCGTGCCGTCGACCGCGGCCAGCCCGGCGTAGCCGACCAGCCGGCCCGACAGCTCGGCGACGAGGTAGCGGCGGCTGGCGCCGGGGCCGCGGGCGTGGGCCAGCTCGGACCAGAACATGCCGACCGACCAGGCGTCCTCGGGGAAGAGGTCGCGCTCCAGCTCCAGCACCGGCGCGATGTCCCACCAGCGCATCTCGCGCAGCACCGCGGCGGGCCGCGGGGAGCCGCCGTTCGGCGGTGCCGTGGAGGGGCGGGGGTGGTGCGACGGGCCGGCGGTCACTTGGGGGTGACCACCTTGTAGTTGGCGGGCACCTGGGCGTCCGGGCGGCGCAGGTACAGCGGCCGCGGCGGCAGCAGTTCCTCGCCCGCGGCCAGCTTCTCGGCGGCCAGCGCGGCGAGCGCGGCCGCGGACTGGTGCTCCGGCCCCTCGCGCCGTACGCCGGTGAAGACCGTGTCGTAGAGCAGCGCGCCCGCGCCCACGGCCGGGACGCCGGCCACCTGGTCGGCGAGGTCGGCGGGGCGGTCGACGGCCGGTTCGGTCAGCCGGGTCCGGGCGTCCGCGTAGCGCGCCCAGTAGACCTCTTTGCGGCGGGCGTCAGTGGCCACGACGAAAGGCTCGGTCAGCCCCGAGGCGTAGGCGAGGCCGTCGAGCGTGCACAGGCCGTGGACGGGGACGTCGAGGACCGCGCCGAACGTGGCGGCGGTCACCAGGCCCACCCGCAGCCCGGTGTACGGCCCCGGTCCCACGCCGACCACGATCTCGCTGACCTCGTCGAGCTTCCGGCCGGCCTCGCCCAGCACCCGGTCGACGGCGGGCAGCAGCAGCTCGCCGTGGCGGCGCGCGTCGACCTGCCGGGATTCGGCGAGGATGCCCGTCCCGTCGTGGAGCGCGACCGTGACGGCGGGGGTGGCGGTGTCAAGAGCTAGCAGCAGCACGCCCTCAAGCCTACGGCGCGGCCGGTGGTGCCCCGTCCCCTGCTACCGTCGCCCCGGAGCAGGGGAACGCAGGAACAGGGAGAGGTGGCACAGCGGTGCCCGCTAAGAGCAGCACGATCGTCACCGCGCTGACCACGGCCGCCGTGGTCGCCGTCGGGGTGCTCGGCTACCAGGCCGCGGCGTCCGCCCCGGCCACCCTGACCCAGGCCCGCAGCGACGGTCACCACAGCACGCCGCAGGGCAACCGCGACCAGCCCGGCAAGAAGGCGAAGCCGCCGGCCCCCGCACCGGTCCCCGCCGCCTCCGGCACCGGCCGGCGGGTGGTCTACTCGCTCGGCGGCAAGCGGGTCTGGCTGGTCGACGCCAAGGGGAAGACCGTGCGCACGTTCACCGTCGCGCCGAGCACGGTGAGCCCGGCGCCGGGGAGCTACGCGGTCGGCTCGCGCTCGGTGAGCGTGACCGGCTCGGACGGCATCGCGATCGAGCACGTGGTGCGGTTCACCACGGTCAACGCGGTCACGGTCGGTTTCAGCGCGGCGGTCGACGGCTCGCGGCCGGACCCCGGCGCGGCGAAGAAGACCGGCGGAATCCGTGAGTCACGGGACGACGGCAAGGCGCTGTGGGACTTCGCACTGCACGGCACCAAGGTCGTCGTGGTCTCCTGACCGGTCCTCGGTCCGACAATTCGCCCCTACGGGCTACGCCGCGTCGCGGCCGCCGGTGGACGGGGCGTCCCCGCCCTCCGCTTCCGGCTCGCCCCGGCGCCCCGCAGGCTTGTCCTGACGGGTCTCCTCGTCGGCGTCCGGAGGCGTGGAGACGGCGCTGGCCGCGGCGCAGGCGGCGAGCAGCTCGTTCATCGTCGGCGGCGTCTCGCGCGCATCGTGCTGGTGGGCCGACATGGACGCCTCCTGGGGCTCCTGGGGCAACGCGACAGAAGCTAGGCTCGCTACTTAGGCACACCTAACTGGGGTCTCCACCCATGTGACCACGCCCGGTACCGGCTACGCAACATCTTGCCGACGCCTTGTCGGAAACTACCGGGTCTGTGACGTGCGGGAACCCATCGGCCGCGGTCCCGTCAGCAGATCTCCAGGTCCGGCAGCCCGGCGTCCGCCCAGCGCGCACCGTAGCCGGTGACCGTCACCTCGCGGACGTCGTCCACGTCCTCCTCCGGGTGCCCGGACAGGCGCTCCGCGCCGTCCCCGCCCACGGCCCGGCCGATGACCACGTGCAGCCGGTCGTCGGAGAGCTCCTCGACCTTGCCCTCGCCCCACTCCACGACCACCACCGAGGCGGGCAGCGACACATCGAGGTCCAGGTCCTCCATCTCGTCCAGCCCGCCGCCGAGCCGGTAGGCGTCGACGTGCACCAGCGCGGGGCCGCCGACCAGCGAGGGGTGGACGCGGGCGATGACGAAGGTGGGCGAGGTCACGGCACCGCGTACGCCCAGCCCCGCGCCCAGGCCGCGGGTCAGTGTGGTCTTTCCGGCGCCCAGCTCACCGGTGAGCAGCACCAGGTCGCCGGGGCGCAGCAGAGGGGCCAGTCTGCGGCCCAACTCCTGCATCTGATCGGGGGACTTGACGGTGACATGCGCGACGGCGTCGGTGGTGCTCATGTCGCAAATGGTACGGCCCGGCGCCCCGCGGTGGCGGCGCCCACGACTCAGGCCCGGGCGTGCCGGGAGTTACGGGCCGCCGCGCCGGCCCGCTCCACCAGCGACACCAGGTGCTCGTTGACCAGCTCGGGCCGCTCCAGCATCACCAGGTGGCCGGCGCCCGGCACGCACACCAGTTCCGCGTCGGGCAGCACCTCGGCGATCGTCCGGCTGTGCTCGGCGGGGGTGATCAGGTCGTTCTCCCCGGCCAGCACCAGCGCGGGCACCGCGTCGTACGCCACCAGCGCCTCGGTCTTGTCGTGCACCGCGAACGCCGGGAAGAACTCGGCGACCACATCGATCGGGGTCCCCTCGATCAGCCGCTCGCCGAACCGCGCGATGCCCGGGTCGACGTCCTCCGGCGTCCCGAACGAATAGCGCTTGACCAGGCCCGCGAAGAGATCGGCGGTGACCTGCCGGCCCCGTTCGACCAGCTCGTGCTGCCAGCCGAGCGCCTTGAGCACGCCCGGCGCGAGGCGGTGGAACGCCTTCATGCCCATCGACGGCAGCCCGTAGGTGACCTCGCTGAGCCGCCCCGCCGAGGTGCCGATCAGCGCCACCCCGACCACCCGCTCGGCGACGTACTCGGGGAACTGGTCGGCCAGCGCCATCACCGTCATCCCGCCCATCGAGTGCCCGACCAGCACGATCGGCCCCTCGGGCACCGCGGCGTCCAGCACCGCCTTCAGGTCGCGGCCCAGCAGATCGATGGTGACGTTCTCCGTGCCGTCGATCTGGCTGTGGCCGCGCGCCGAGCGGCCGTGGCTGCGCTGGTCCCAGTGGACGGTGCGCACCGTGCCGCGCAGCGCGGCGCGCTGGAAGTGCCAGGAGTCCTGGCTCAGGCAGTAGCCGTGGCTGAAAACGACCGTGGGGGCCGCCGCGCGCCGCCCCAGCGCCGCCGTCAGCCGCTTGCGCAGGCTGCCGTGGGCCTCCTGCGCGGCGCGGGCCGGTTTGCCCCGGGCGGGCCGGTCCTGCTTGCCGTTCCGGGCACCCTTGGCGCCCTTGCCGTTCGCCGCCGCCGGGCCGTCCACCTCCGCGGTGTCCGCCTCGTCGACCTCGTAGTACAGCTCGGTGCCGTCCTCGGCGACCGCCGCGCCCGGTGTGCCGCGCAGCGTGCCGTACGGGCCGGCCGCGTCCAGCGCGAGGCGGGCCCGGCGGCGCATGCCGCGGCCGACCGTCATCCGCTCTATCGCCACACCGGCCGCCGCGCCCGCCGCGACCACACCGATCGCGGCGCCGGCGAGGCCCGCGTGCCGGCCCGCCTTGGCCCAGTTGTTCGCGGCCTCGGCGGCGATCTCCGCCGCCGCCTCGACCGCCTCCACGGCGTCGTTGCCCTCGGTCATGCCGTACCCCCCGTGAACGCGGTGTCGCCCTCGGCTGCTTCGGCTTCTGCCGCTCCGCTCCGTATGCCACTGCCCACATAGACGCGCGGCACCCGGGTTCCGATCCGGGTGACGATTTCGTAGCCGATGGTTCCGGCCGCCCGGGCCCAGTCCTCCGCGGTCGGCTCGCCGCGGTCGCCGGGGCCGAAGAGCACGGCCGTCTCGCCCTCCTGGGCGCTGTCGCCGCCCAGGTCCACCACGAACTGGTCCATCGCGATCCGCCCGGCGACCGTCCGCCACTTGCCGGCGACCAGCACCGGCCCGGTGCCGGAGGCGTGCCGCGGGACGCCGTCGGCATAGCCGAGCGGGATCAGCGCGAGGGTGGTCTCGCCGGGCGTGGTGTACAGGTGCCCGTACGAGACGCCGTGGCCGCCCGGGACCCGCTTGACCGACGCGAGCGCGGCCTCCAGGGTCATCGCCGGCCGCAGCCCGAAGTCCTGGGGAGTGCCGAGCTCGGGGCTGGGCGAGATGCCGTAGATGCCGATGCCGGTCCGCACCAGGTCGTAGTGGGCGTGCGGCAGGGTGAGGGTGGCCGGGGTGTTGGCGATGTGCCGCACCTCGGGGCGCAGCCCGGCCGCCCCGGCGGTCCGCAGCGCGTCCTCGAACGAGGCGAGCTGGGCGGCGATCGAGGGGTGCCCCGGCTCGTCGGCGCAGGCGAAGTGCGACCAGACGCCGGTGACGGTGAGCGCGCCCTCGGCCTCGGCGGCGCGGGCGGCGGCGGTCAGCTCCGGCCAGTCGGCGGGCTGGCAGCCGTTGCGGCCGAGACCGGTGTCGATCTTGAGCTGGACGCGGGCGGTACGGCCGCAGGCGCGGGCCGCCGCGACCACCTCGCGCAACGCCCACAGCCCGCTCACCGAGACGTCGATGTCCTGCTCGACGGCTCTGCCCCAGGGCCCGCCCGGCGTCCACAGCCAGCTCATCAGCCGCCCGGTGTCGCCGGCCGCGCGCAGCGCGAACGCCTCCTCGGGCAGCGCGGTGCCCAGCCAGGTCGCCCCGGCCTCACGGGCGGCGCGCGCACAGTGCACCGCGCCGTGTCCGTAGCCGTCGGACTTGACCACGGCCATCAGCTCTGCCCCGGGCGCACGGTCCCGCAGCGTGCGGACGTTCGACCGCACGGCGGCGAGGTCGATCACGGCACGGGCGCGCTTCGCTGTCTCGTTCATCCCCCTCAGTGTCGCAGGCGCCGCTGCGGCGCCCGGGGGTACCGGCGGCAAAACCACGCTCACCCGACGGGTTTCCGCCCCCAGACGTGCACCACATCGCCCTTCTTCAGCAGGTCCCACAGCCTGCGGGCGTCCGACCAGGTCAGATTGATGCAGCCGTGCGAGCCGGCGCCCGCGTAGATGTCCTCGTAGACACCGTGCAGCGCTTCCCCGCGGTCGAAGAACTGCGCGAACGGCATCGGCGTGTGGTACAGGTTCGAGGTGTGGTTCCGGCTGCGCCGGTAGATCCGGTACGTGCCGGTGCGGGTCTCCATCGTCGGCTGGCCGGAGCGGATGGTGACCGGGTCGAAGATCACCGCCCCGCCCTGCTGCACCCACAGCAGCTGCCGGTTCAGATCCGCGCACACGGTCCGCTCGGGACGGTCCGGGCAACGGCCCGCCCGGTTGGGGTCCTTCCTGGCCCGCATCAGCCGTACGGCGGCGCCGGTCGCCCGGCCCGCGTAGCCGGTCGCCGGTGCGATGCGGTGGGCCCGCTGGAACCGCCGGATAGCCCGGCAGTCCCCCGCGCTCTGCCGCCCGTCCACGTCCCGCCCCAGATAGCGCTCGGCCTGCCGCTGGTACGGCCCGGTGGGGGTGGCGCAGCGCGGCGCCCGTGCGGGCGTGTCGCCCTGCCCCGGCCGCTGCGGACCACGCGCGGCACCGGGAACAGCTGCGCGCGGGTCAGCCGCGTACCGGGCGGACGACGGGGTGGCCGCCGCGGGCGGCCCGGCCAGGGGGAACAGCGAGGCGCAGACCAGCAGCGCCACCAAGGTGCGTTTCATGCCCTCACGCATGCCGTGCCCGGTGCGCCGCACCGCCCGCCCGGAGCGAGGTTCGCCCTGGTGCCCGCGGCTTTCCCCCGCGGGGCGTAACGGCCGGCGAACCGGCCTGTCAGGCCGTCACATCCCGCCAGGCGGCCGGGAGATGACCGGCGACCTCGGTGGCGATGATCGGCGCGCCGTCCGGCCCGGCGGCCCGGCGCGCCGCGAGGCCGTGCAGATACGCGCCGACCGAGCCCGCGTCGCGCGCCGGCAGCCCCGCGGCCAGCAGCGACCCCGTCACCCCCGACAGCACGTCCCCGCTCCCGGCCGTCGCCAGCCAGCCGGTGCCCGTGGGATTCACCCGCACCGGCCCGCTCTCCGCGGCGACCAGCGTCGTCGAGCCCTTGAGCAGCACCGTGGCCGCGTAACGCCGCGCCAGCTCCCGTACGCATTCCAGCCGCGCGGCCTCGACCTCCTCCCGGCCGCGGCCGAGCAGCGCCGCCGCCTCCCCGGCGTGCGGGGTGAGCAGCGTCGCGGCGCTGCGCGCGCGGACCCGCTCCGGCGTCAGGAAGCGCAGCCCGTCCGCGTCCACCAGCACCGGCACGTCCGACGCCAGGACGTCCTCCAGCGCGTCGGACTCCTCGCCGAGGCCGGGCCCGATCACCCAGGACTGCACCCGGCCCGCCTTGTCCGGCGGCCCGGCGTGCACCAGCGTCTCGGGGAAGCGCGCCAGCACCGCGTCCGCGGCCGGCCCGACGTACCGCACCGCCCCGGCGCCGCCCCGCAGCGCCCCGGCCACCGCCAGCACCGCCGCGCCCGGATAGCGCGCCGATCCGGCGACCACACCGACCACGCCCCGCCGGTACTTGTCGCTCTCCGGCGCCGGGTACGGCAGCAACTCCGCCACGTCCGCGTGCTGCAGCGCCTCGATGTCGGCCTCCTCGGGCAGCGTCAGCCCGATGTCCACCAGCCGCAGCGCGCCGGCCCGCTCCCGCGCCGGATCGATCAGCAGCCCCGGCTTGTACGCGCCGAACGTCACCGTCGCGTCGGCCCGTACCGCCTCGCCGTGCACCTCTCCGCTGTCCGCGTCCACCCCGCTGGGCAGGTCCACCGCCACCACCGGAGCCGACTCCCGTGCGGCGCGGGCGAGTTCGGCGGCCTCCGGGCGCAGCCCGCCGCGCCCGCCGATCCCCACGATCCCGTCCACGACCAGATCGGCCCACGCGAGGTCGCGCGGCGCGTCGGCCGAGACCCGCCCGCCGGCCCGGCGCAGCGCGGCCAGGCCGCCCTGGTGGACCCGTTCGGGCGAGAGCAGCACGGCGGCCACCCCGGCGCCCCGCCGCGCCAGCCGGGCCCCGGCGTACAGCGCGTCCCCGCCGTTGTCCCCGCTGCCCACCAGCAGCACCACCCGGCTGCCGTAGACCCGTCCCAGCAACTCCGCGCAGGCGGCCGCCAGTCCGGCCGCCGCCCGCTGCATCAGGGTTCCTTCGGGCAGCCGGGCCATCAGCTCCTGCTCGGCGGCCCGCACGGTCGAAACGCTGTAGGCAGTCCTCATGCGGACCAGTCTCACCCCTCGGCGATGACCACGGCGGAAGCGACCCCCGCGTCGTGGCTCAGCGACACGTGCCACGACCGCACCCCCAGCGCCGCCGCGCACCGCTCGACGGTGCCGCGGACCCGCAGCCGCGGGCGTCCGCTGTCCTCGACGTACACCTCGGCGTCCGTCCAGTGCAGCCCGGCCGGCGCGCCGAGCGCCTTGGCCACCGCCTCCTTGGCGGCGAACCGCGCGGCCAGCGAGGCGGTGCCGCGCCGCTCGCCGCTCGGCAGCAGCAGCTCCGAGGGGATGAACAGCCGGTGCGCCAGCTCCGGCGTACGGTCCAGCGCGGCGCCGAAGCGGTCGATCTCCGCGACGTCGATCCCGACCCCGATGATCACTCCACCGTCACCGACTTGGCCAGGTTGCGCGGCTGGTCGACCTCGTTGCCCCGGGCGGTGGCCAGCTCGCAGGCGAACACCTGGAGCGGGACGGTGGAGACCAGCGGCTGGAGCAGCACCGGGGTGCGCGGGATCCGTACGAGGTGGTCGGCGTACGGCACCACCGCCTCGTCGCCCTCCTCGGCGATCACGATCGTCCGGGCGCCGCGGGCCCGGATCTCCTGGATGTTGGAGACGATCTTGTCGTGGAGCACCGAGCGCCCGCGCGGCGACGGCACCACGACGACGACCGGCAGATCGTTCTCGATCAGCGCGATCGGGCCGTGTTTGAGCTCGCCGGCGGCGAATCCCTCCGCGTGCATGTACGCGAGTTCCTTGAGCTTGAGCGCGCCCTCCAGCGCCACCGGATAGCCGACGTGCCGGCCGAGGAACAGCACCGTGTCCTTGTCGGCGAGACCGCGCGCCAGCTCCCGCACCGGCTCCATCGTGCCGAGCACCTGCTCGACCTGGGTGCCGATGGCGGCCAGTTCGCGCACCACGGCCCGGACCTCGTCGCCCCACTTCGTGCCCCGTACCTGCGCGACGTACAGCGCCACCAGATAGCAGGCGACCAGCTGCGTCAGGAACGCCTTCGTCGACGCCACCGCGACCTCGGGACCGGCGTGCGTGTAGAGCACCGCGTCGGACTCACGGGGGATGGTGGAGCCGTTGGTGTTGCAGATGGCGAGCACCTTCGAGCCCTGCTCACGGGCGTGCCGCAGCGCCATCAGGGTGTCCATGGTCTCGCCGGACTGGCTGATCGCGATCACCAGCGTCCGCCGGTCCAGGATCGGGTCGCGGTAGCGGAACTCGCTGGCCAGCTCGGTCTCGCAGGGGATCCGCGTCCAGTGCTCGATCGCGTACTTGGCGATCATCCCCGCGTGGTACGCCGTCCCGCACGCCACGATGATGACCTTGTCGACCTCGCGCAGCACCTCCGGCGGGATCCGCACCTCGTCCAGCGACAGCACCCCGGAGCTGTCGATCCGGCCCAGCAGGGTGTCCGCGACGGCCTTCGGCTGCTCGGCGATCTCCTTGAGCATGAAGTAGTCGTAGCCGCCCTTCTCGGCGGCCGACGCGTCCCAGTCGACGTGGTACGCGCGGACCTCCGCGGGCGCGCCGTCGAAGTCGGTGACCGTCACCCCGTCCCGGCGCAGCTCCACCACCTGGTCCTGGCCCAGCTCGATCGCGTCGCGGGTGTGCGCGATGAACGCCGCCACGTCGGACGCGAGGAACGCCTCGCCGTCGCCGACCCCCACCACCAGCGGCGAGTTGCGGCGCGCCCCGACCACCACGTCCGGCTCGTCCGCGTGCACCGCGACCAGGGTGAAGGCACCCTCCAGCCGCCCGCACACCTGCCGCATCGCCTCTGCCAGCTCACCGCAGGACGAGTACGCCTCGGCGAGCAGGTGCGCCACCGCCTCGGTGTCGGTCTCGGACACCAACTGGTGCCCGCGCTCGGCGAGTTCGGCGCGCAGCGCGGCGAAGTTCTCGATGATGCCGTTGTGGACGACCGAGACCCGGCCGGCGTTGTCCAGATGCGGATGGGCGTTCTCGTCGGTGGGCCCGCCGTGGGTGGCCCACCGGGTGTGCCCGATGCCGGTCGACCCGGCCGGCAGCGGACGGTCCGCCAGCTCCTTCTCCAGGTTGGCGAGTTTGCCGGCCTTCTTCGCCGCGGCCAGACCGCCGTCGGCCAGCACGGCGACGCCCGCCGAGTCGTAGCCGCGGTACTCCAGGCGCTTCAGACCGGCCAGGACGACGTCTAGGGCGCTCTGCCCGCCCACATATCCCACGATTCCGCACATGGAGGCAGCCTACGACGCCCGCGGATCAATACCCGCGCGCTATCCGGTGGTGCGCCTCGCGCACCGTCTCCAGGAACTCCTCGTCGGCCTCCGCGTCCGTGCCCGGCCCGCCGGCCGGTTCGTAACGCTCCAGGAAGTCCCCGAGGTCCTCCCCCAGGTCCTCCTCCGGCAACTCCTCGGCCAGCTCGGCGTACACCCGCGCCACGAATCCGTCCGTCGCGGCGTCCGCTCCGCGGCCGCCGACCGCGCCGATGGTCCTCCCCCTGGTCCGCAACCCCCGCAGACCGGCCTTCCGCGCTCGCACGCCCACCCCCAGCTCTCGTCCGCGGCCCGCCCGCGCGGCCGCTCCCCGCCGCCGACCGTACCGGGCAAACCCCCTCGGGTACAGACACGCAGGTGGCGAACCACCCAACTCCGGCCCGACGGCCACAAGCCCGCCCCGAGGGCCCGCCGGCCACCCCGAGATGAACGGCGCATTGCGGCTGCGCACAATGGGCGCGTGCCCTTGACGACCGATCCGCAGCAACGACGCCGCGCCGACAGCTCGCCGTACGTCGATCTGACACGCGCGCAATGGAGCGCCCTCAGGGAGAAGACCCCGCTGCCCCTGACGGCCGAAGAGGTCGAACGGCTGCGCGGCCTGGGCGACGTCATCGACCTCGACGAGGTGCGCGACGTCTACCTCCCGCTCTCCCGGCTCCTCAACCTCTACGTCGGCGCGACGAGCAATCTGCGCGGCGCCCTGAACACCTTCCTGGGCGACGCGGGCGGCGGCCAGGGCTCCCAGCCCGGCACGCCGTTCGTCATAGGGGTCGCCGGCAGCGTCGCGGTCGGCAAGTCGACCACCGCCCGGCTGCTCCAGGCCCTGCTCGCCCGCTGGCCGGAGCACCCCCGTGTCGAGCTGATCACCACCGACGGGTTCCTCTTCCCCAACGCCGAGCTGCACCGGCGGGGCCTGATGTCCCGCAAGGGCTTCCCGGAGTCCTACGACCGCCGGGCGCTGACCCGCTTCGTCGCCGATGTGAAGTCGGGCCGGGCCGAGGTCACCGCCCCCGTCTACTCCCACCTGATCTACGACATCGTGCCCGGCGAGCGGCTCACCGTGCACCGCCCCGACATCCTCATCGTCGAGGGGCTCAACGTCCTCCAGCCGGCGCTGCCCGGCAAGGACGGCCGCACCCGCCTCGGCCTCGCCGACTTCTTCGACTTCTCCGTCTACGTCGACGCCCGCACCGAGGACATCGAGCAGTGGTACCTCGGCCGCTTCCGCAAGCTGCGCGAGACCGCCTTCCAGAACCCGTTCTCGTACTTCCGCAAGTACACCCAGGTCTCCGAGGACGAGGCCCTCGACTACGCCCGCATGATGTGGCGCACCATCAACAAGCCCAACCTGCAGCAGAACGTCGCCCCCACGCGCGGCCGGGCGAACCTGGTGCTCCGCAAGGGCCCCGACCACAAGGTGCAGCGACTGTCGCTGCGGAAGCTCTAGGGAGTTCGGCAACCGTGCTGCATCTGCGACTGATGGTGCCCGCCGACCGTACGGAAGAGGTCGTCGAGCTGCTGGAGACGACCGTCGGCACGACACATCTGGCAGTGCTGAGCGGTGCCGCCCGCGAGCCGCGGGGCGATGTCGTGCTGTGCGACGTGGCCCGGGAGGCCGCGGACGGGCTGCTGACCCGGCTGCGGGCGATGGGCCTGGACCGGACCGGTTCGATCGCGATCGAGCACATCGACCTGTCGCTGTCGCTGCGCGCGCAGCGGGCGGCGGACGAAGCCCCCGGCGAGGGCGTGGACGCCGTCCTGTGGGAATCGCTGTCCGACGCCACGCACGAGGAGTCCACGCTCTCCGTCACCTACCTGGCGTTCCTGACGCTGGCGACGATGATCGCGGCCTGCGGTGTGGTCCTCGACAACGCGATCCTGATCGTCGGCGCGATGGCGGTGGGACCGGAGTTCGGCCCGCTGGCCGGCTTCTGCACCGCGCTGGTCCGGCGCGCACCGCGGCTGGCCTGGCGCTCGCTGACGGCGCTGCTCGTCGGGTTCGCGGTGGCGACCGCGGTGACCGTCGGCTTCAGCCTGTTCATGGACGCGGTCGGGCTCTTCCACGTCGAGGCGCTGGACGCCGCCCGGCCGAACACCAACTTCATCTACCGGCCGGACTGGTTCTCGTTCGTGGTCGCCGTGCTCGCCGGCATCGCCGGCGTGCTCTCGCTGACCTCCGCCAAATCCGGCGCGCTGGTGGGCGTGGCGATCTCGGTGACCACGGTCCCGGCCGCCGCCAACGCCGCGGTCGCCCTGGCCTACCGGGAGTACGCCCAGTCCTGGCACTCCCTGGAGCAGCTGCTGCTGAACCTGGCGGGCATCGTCCTCGCGGGCACGCTGACCCTGGCCACCCAGAAGCTGCTGTGGTCCCGGCACGGCGCGGGCCCGGCCCCGCACTGACATCGCTGTCGAGCGGGGCCGGGCCCAGGCACCGGAAGGTCAGCCCAGCGCGGACTTCACCACATCGGCGAGGCGCTCCGCCACGGCCCTGGCCTGCTCGATGTCCGCGGCCTCCACCATGACGCGCACCAGCGGCTCCGTACCGGACGGCCGCAGCAGCACCCGGCCGGTGGCCCCCAGCTCCCGCTCCGCCTCGGCGACCGCGGCGGTCAGCTCGGGCGAGGTGGCCACCCGCGAGCGGTCCACGTCGGGGACGTTGACGAGGATCTGCGGCAGCCGCTCCATGACGCCGGCCAGCTCGCCGAGCGTACGGCCGGTAGCCGCGACCCGGGCCGCCAGCATCAGCCCGGTCAGCGTGCCGTCGCCGGTGGTGGCGTGGTCGAGCACGATGACGTGCCCGGACTGCTCACCGCCCAGCGCGAAGCCGTGCGCCTTCATCTCCTCCAGGACGTAGCGGTCGCCGACCGCGGTCCGTACGAGCTCGATGCCCTCGCGCTCCAGGGCCAGCTTGAAGCCCAGGTTGGACATGACCGTGGCGACCACGGTGTTCTTGCGCAGCACGCCCGCCTCGCGCATGCCGAGCGCGAGGACGGCCAGGATCTGGTCGCCGTCGATCTCGTTGCCCTCGCGGTCCACCGCCAGGCAGCGGTCCGCGTCACCGTCGTGGGCCACACCCAGGTCGGCGCCGTGCTCGACGACCGCCGCGCGCAGCTGGCCGAGGTGGGTGGAGCCGCAGCCGTCGTTGATGTTCAGGCCGTCGGGGTCGGTACCGAGCGTGACGACCTCGGCGCCGGCCCGGGCGAACGCCTCCGGCGAGACCCGCGACGCCGCGCCGTGCGCACCGTCGATGACGACCTTCAGCCCGTCCAGCCGGTTGGGCAGCACGCCGACCAGGTGCGCGACGTAGTTGTCGAAGCCCTCGTCGTAGACGGTGACCCGGCCCACCCCGGAACCGGTCGGCCGCTCCCACGGCTCGCCGGAGCTGTGCGCGCGGTACGTCTCCTCGATCCGGTCCTCCAGCTCGTCGGCGAGCTTGTGACCGCCGCGGGCGAAGAACTTGATCCCGTTGTCGGGCATCGGGTTGTGGCTGGCGGAGAGCATCACACCGAGGTCCGCACCCAGCGAACCGGTCAGATAGGCGACCGCCGGGGTCGGCAGCACGCCCACGCGCAGCACGTCCACACCGGCGCTGGCCAGCCCGGCGACGACCGCGGCTTCCAGAAACTCCCCGGACGCGCGTGGATCGCGTCCGACCACCGCCACCGGGCGGTGCCCTTCGAAGGTGCCCACTTCGGCCAGTACATGTGCCGCGGCCACCGACAGACCGAGCGCCAGCTCCGCCGTCAGGTCCGCATTGGCGACGCCGCGTACCCCGTCCGTGCCGAAGAGTCGTCCCACTGGTGTCCTCCGAGTTGTCGAGCTTGGACCAGAGCCTTGAATCCAGGTATACGCCCCTGGTCACGGATAGCCGAACGCCCCGGCAGCACGGTCGGTGCCACCGGGGCGTTCGCCAAGAGCTGCATGGTGCAGCGCGCGCGATTAGCGCTTGCTGTACTGCGGCGCCTTGCGGGCCTTCTTCAGACCGGCCTTCTTGCGCTCGACCGCACGGTCGTCACGCTTGAGGAACCCGGCCTTCTTCAGCGCGGGGCGGTTGTTGTCCACGTCCGCCTCGTTCAGCGCACGGGCCACGCCCAGGCGCAGCGCACCGGCCTGGCCGGAGATGCCGCCGCCGGAGATGCGGGCGATCACGTCGTAGCGGTTGTCGAGCTCGAGCACCTTGAAGGGCTCGTTGACTTCCTGCTGGTGCACCTTGTTGGGGAAGTAACCCTCAAGGGTGCGGCCGTTGATCTTCCACTGGCCGGTGCCCGGGACGATCCGGACGCGGGCGATGGCGTTCTTGCGACGGCCCAGGCCGGCGGCCGGCTGCGGGTCGCCGAAGCGGGACGCGAGGGACTCGGAGGTGTACTCCGACTCCACGACCTCGGTCTCGGTGGTGTACTCCTCGACCTCGTCCAGCGGGGTCTCGGGGGTGGTCTCAGCCACGATGCTCCTCAGATTCTCTGTCGTCTTAGGGGGTGTGGCCGGACTTACTGCGCGACCTGGGTGATCTCGAACGGGACCGGCTGCTGCGCAGCGTGCGGGTGCTCGGCACCTGCGTAGACCTTCAGCTTCGAGAGCATCTGACGGCCGAGGGTGTTCTTGGGGAGCATGCCCTTGATGGCCTTCTCGACGGCCTTCTCGGGGTTCTTGTCGAGCAGCTCGTCGTAGCGGACCGAGCGCAGACCACCCGGGAAGCCGGAGTGGCGGTAGGCCAGCTTCTGCGTCCGCTTGTTGCCGGACAGGTGCACCTTGTCAGCGTTGATGATGATGACGAAGTCACCCATGTCAACGTGAGGGGCGTAAACCGGCTTGTGCTTGCCGCGCAGGAGGGACGCGGTCTGGCTGGCCAGACGGCCCAGGACAACGTCCTGCGCGTCAATGATGTGCCACTGGCGCTGGACATCGCCGGGCTTGGGGCTGAACGTACGCACGTCTTAGCCTTCGCTTCTTCAGAGTGGTTTCCCCTGGTCGTCAGACCGTGGGGACGGGTCCTGTACTGGTCACCGCGGCTGATCACACAGCAAGGCGGCGCTACGGGTGACGCAACCCGATCGTCCGCCGCTGGTGACCGGTCCGGTGGACCGGCGTAAGGGCCCCTCACGTGAGATAGAGCAAGCCAATACGCATAACGAACTGGCAGAATACCGGGCCCTCCCCAGCGGGGTCAAAACGCCCCCCGAACCCGCGTGCGGTCCCGTCCTGCCGTCGCCACCGCGGCCCCTCCATTCTCCCCTCCCCGGGCCCCGTCCGCACCGCTACCGCTCCCGTGCCACCCGCCGCTCGTCCCACACCGGCTCCGGCGTCTCCCGCACCACGCCGTCCGCGCCGAACACCAGGAACCGGTCGAAGGACCGCGCGAACCACCGGTCGTGCGTCACCGCCAGCACCGTCCCCTCATACGCCTCCAGCCCCTCCTGCAGCGCCTCCGCCGACTCCAGGTCCAGGTTGTCGGTCGGCTCGTCGAGCAGCAGGGCCGTACTGCCGGAGAGCTCCAGCAGGAGGATCTGCAGACGCGCCTGCTGGCCCCCGGAGAGCCGCTCGAAGGGCTGCTCGGCCTGCTTCTCCAGCTCGTAGCGGCGCAGCGCCGACATGGCCTGGCCCTTGTCCTTGGCGTGCTCGGTCCACAGGATGTCCAGCAGGGTGCGGCCCCTGAGCTCGGGGTGCGCGTGGGTCTGCGCGAAGTGGCCGGGCACGACCCGGGCGCCCAGCTTCCAGGTGCCCGTATGGGCCACCGGACGGTCGCTGTCCCCCGCCAGCAGACGCAGGAAGTGTGACTTGCCCGACCCGTTGGAGCCCAGCACCGCGACCCGCTCCCCGTAGAAGACCTCCAGGGAGAACGGCTTCATCAGGCCGGTCAGCTCCAGGTTCTCGCAGGTCACGGCACGTACGCCGGTGCGCCCGCCGCGCAGCCGCATCGTGATCTCCTGCTCGCGCGGCGGCTCCGGCGGCGGCCCGGCCTCCTCGAACTTCCGCAGCCGGGTCTGCGCCGCCGCGTAGCGCGAGGCCATCTCGTGGCTCACCGCGGCGGCCTGCCGCAGATTGATCACCAGCTTCTTGAGCTGGGCGTGCTTCTCGTCCCAGCGCCGGCGCAGCTCCTCGAAGCGGGCGAAGCGCTCCTTGCGGGCCTCGTGGTACGTGTCGAAGCCGCCGCCGTGCACCCAGACGTCGGAGCCCGCCGGCCCCGGCTCGACGCTGATGATCTTCTCCGCGGCGCGGGCCAGCAGCTCCCGGTCGTGCGAGACGAACAGCACCGTCTTGCGGGTGGTGCGCAGCTGCTCCTCCAGCCACCGCTTGCCCGGCACGTCCAGATAGTTGTCCGGCTCGTCCAGCAGCAGCACCTCGTCGGTGCCGCGCAGCAGCGACTCCAGCACCAGCCGCTTCTGCTCACCGCCGCTGAGTGTGCGCACCTGCCGCCACTGGGCCTTCTCGTACGGCATCCCCAGCGCGGCCGTCGTGCACATGTCCCAGACCGTCTCGGCCTCGTAGCCCCGCGCCTCCGCCCAGTCGCTGAGCGCCTGCGCGTACGCCATCTGCGCGGCCTCGTCGTCCGCCTCGGCCGTCATCAGGGCCAGCTCGGCGGCGTCCACCGCGGCCGCCGCGTCCCGGATCCGCGGCTGGGCCACCGACACCAGCAGGTCCCGGACCGTACGGTCGTCGCGCACGGAGCCCACGAACTGCGGCATCACGCCCAGCCCGCCGCTGACCGACACCGTCCCGCCGTGCGGCTCCAGCTCCCCCGCGAGCAGCCGCAGCAAGGTCGTCTTGCCGGCGCCGTTGGCCCCGACCAGCGCCATCGAGGCGCCCTCCGCCACCCGGAAGGACACGTCCCCCAGCAGGACCCTCCCGTCCGGCAGGTAGTACTCGAGGTGTCCGGCTTCCAGATGTCCCATGGGCGGATTGTGACCGGCCGCCAGGCGTTCCACCAACCGCATTAGGATGCGCGCCATGAGTTACGGGCAAGGCGGGCCCTTCGACGGCCCCGGGGGATCAATGTCGTCCACTCCGGACTGGGACGCGCTCGCCGACGAGAGCGAGGCGCGGTCCCGACGCAAGCGCTGGATGTGGATCGGCGGCGGCGCACTGGCGGCCCTCGCGGTGGCCGGCATCGTCGCGGCCGCCGTCATGGCCGGCGGCAGCTCGCCCGGCGGCAATCCGACCGCCGCCCCCAGCTCGTCCGACCAGGCCGCGCCGGACGACAAGCCGTCCTTCCCCGACGTCTCCGTGCCGCCGCCGCCCAACCCGCGGGACTACATCACCGACCCCAAGAAGGACACCGCGCCGCTCACCCCCGCCACCCTCTTCCCGCAGAAGAGCATGATCGTCGGCGAGCACAGCTACCCCCGCACCAACACCGCCACCACCAAGGACTGCACCGCCGGCGCCCAGGGCGCCCTGGTGTCCTCGCTCGCCCACAACGGCTGCAAGCAGCTGCTGCGCGCCACGTACTCCAAGGGCGGTGTCGCGGTCACCATCGGCGTCGCGGTCTTCAACTCGCCGGCCCAGGCCGCCAAGGTCATGAACGAGGCGCGGACCAACCTGATGCCGCTGCCCGGCGGCGGCGTCCCCTCGGACTTCTGCCAGGGCCACAAGTGCCGGATGGCCACCAACGCCACCGGCCGCTACGCCTACTTCACGATCGCCGGCTACCTCGACGGCAAGGACGTCGTGGCCTCGGAGACCAAGGCCCGGCAGATCGCACGGGACGGCGGCGCCTACGCCTTCAGCCAGATCACCCAGCGCGGCAAGGACCAGGCCGCGAAGGCCGCCGAGAAGCAGCTCGAAGAGGCCCGCAAGAAGGCCGGCCAGTCGTCCTGACGCCCCCGGTGGCGCCGCCCTGCGACGGCGCCACCACCGCTCCTCCGGGCCGGTCCCGCCTCAGCAGCAGCCGGCCCCGGAGGACGCCCCCAGCGTCCGCTTGTTGCGCGCCTCCTTGTTGCGCGCCCGCAGGCCCTCGTCGGCCGGATAGCCGACCTCCTCCAGCGTCAGCCCGTGCGGCCGTACGACGTGCACCGCGGAGTCCCGTACGCCGGCCGCCAGCACCTTCGCCGGCCACTCCGGCGGCCGGTGCCCGTCGCCGACGAACAGCAGCGCTCCGATCAGCGAGCGCACCATGTTGTGGCAGAAGGCGTCCGCCCGCACCGTCGCCGTGATGATCCCCTCCGCGTCCCGCACCAGGCTCAGCTCCTGGAGCGTGCGGATGGTCGTCGCGCCCTCCCGCTTCTTGCAGTACGCGGCGAAGTCGTGCTCACCGAGCAGCGGCCGGGCGGCCTCGTTCATGGCCGCCACGTCCAGCGGCCAGTCGTGCCACAGCACATGGCCGCGCAGCAGCGGGTCCACGCCCGCGGGATGATCGGTCACCCGGTACGCGTACCGCCGCCAGATCGCCGAGAAGCGCGCGTTGAACCCCTCGGGCGCCTCGGCCACCGACCACACCCGCACGTCCTTCGGCAGCCGCCCGGCCAGCCGCTTGCGCAGCTTCTCCCGGTGCTCGGCCCAGATCCCCTCCGGCAGGTCCACGTGCGCCACCTGCCGCCGCGCGTGCACCCCCGCGTCCGTCCGCCCGGCCACCGTCAGCTCGTACGGCTCCGGCGACCGCGTGACCGTACGCAGCGCGTCCTCGATCTCCGCCTGCACCGTCCGCTGCCCGCCGGCCTGCTTGGCCCAGCCCGAAAAGTCCTTGCCGTCATAGGCAAGGTCCAGCCGCACCCGGACGTACCCGGGCTCCACCTCGTCACTCACGCCATCAATCCTCTCAGGGCCCGCACAACGAAAAGCGGGCCCGTCCCCAAGGGACGGACCCACTCCTCACAGCCAGACGAACGCCTCAGGCGTCCGAGTCACCTCCGCTGACGCGGAGCAACGGACTCAGGCGTCCTTGGACTCCTCGGCCGGGGCCTCGGTCGACTCGGCCTTGGCCTCGGTGGCAGCCTCGGCGTCCTTGGCGGCACGCTTGGTGGCCGCCTCGGCCTCACCGGTGGCCTGCTGGGCCACGGTCAGCGCCTCCACCAGCTCGATGACGGCCATGGGAGCGTTGTCGCCACGGCGGTTACCGATCTTGGTGATGCGGGTGTAGCCACCCGGGCGGTTCTCGAACCGCGGGGCGATCTCGGTGAAGAGCGTGTGCACGACGCTCTTGTCCGAGATCAGCTGCATGACCTGGCGGCGGTTGTGCAGGTCCGCCTTCTTCGCCTTGGTCACCAGGCGCTCCGCGTACGGACGCAGACGACGGGCCTTGGCCTCGGTCGTCGTGATGCGGCCGTGCTCGAAGAGAGCGGTGGCCAGGTTGCGCAGCATCAGACGCTCGTGCGCGGCGCTGCCGCCCAGACGGGCACCCTTGGCGGGCTTCGGCATGGTGTATCTCCTTCATTGCTGCACCGGCCGTATCAGGTACCGGTGTCAGTTCCCACGAGGCGGCCGCCCCGCGGAAGATTCACACGACTGGGGTCCGGGGCAGCGCCCCGGACCCCAGCCGGACAAACTCAGTACTGCTCGGTCTCCACGAAACCGGCGTCCGCGTCGTCGTCGGCGCCGAAGGCGTCGGCGGCGGCGGTCGGGTCGAAGCCAGGAGGCGAGTCCTTCAGCGCGAGGCCCATACCGGCCAGCTTCGCCTTGACCTCGTCGATCGACTTCGCACCGAAGTTGCGGATGTCGAGCAGGTCCGCCTCGGAGCGCGCCACGAGCTCACCCACGGAGTGGATGCCCTCACGCTTGAGGCAGTTGTACGAGCGAACGGTGAGCTCGAGCTCCTCGATCGGCAGCGCGAGGTCGGCGGCGAGGGCGGCGTCCGTCGGGGACGGGCCCATGTCGATGCCCTCGGCGTCGATGTTGAGCTCGCGGGCCAGGCCGAACAGCTCGACCAGGGTCTTGCCGGCCGACGCCATGGCGTCGCGCGGGCGCATGGCCTGCTTGGTCTCGACGTCGACGATCAGCTTGTCGAAGTCGGTGCGCTGCTCGACACGGGTCGCCTCGACCTTGTACGTGACCTTGAGCACCGGCGAGTAGATGGAGTCGACCGGGATACGGCCGATCTCCTGCCCCACCTGCTTGTTCTGCACGGCGGAGACGTAGCCGCGACCGCGCTCGACGGTCAGCTCCATCTCCAGCTTGCCCTTGCCGTTGAGCGTGGCGAGGACCAGGTCGGGGTTGTGGACCTCGACACCGGCCGGCGGCGCGATGTCCGCGGCGGTGACCAGACCCGGGCCCTGCTTGCGCAGGTACATCACGACCGGCTCGTCGTGCTCCGAGGAGACGACCAGCTGCTTGATGTTGAGGATGAGGTCGGTGACGTCCTCCTTGACGCCCGGCACGGTGGTGAACTCGTGCAGGACACCGTCGATGCGGATGGACGTGACCGCCGCACCCGGAATCGAGGACAGGAGGGTCCGACGCAGGGAGTTTCCGAGGGTGTAGCCGAAGCCCGGCTCCAGCGGCTCGATCACGAACCGGGAGCGGTATTCGTCGACGACCTCTTCGGTCAACGAGGGACGCTGAGCAATCAGCATGTTTTCGGTCCTTCAGTCGTGGACGCCCGCTATTTGACGCCCGCTGTACTGACAAGGGTACGGGCGGCACGCGACCAAAGGTCTCGTACCGCCCCCACCCAACGGCTCGTACCTGTGGCAGAGCCGGCGAGCCTTACTTCGAGTAGAGCTCGACGATCAGCTGCTCCTGCACCTGGGTGTCGATCACCTGGCGCTCGGGCATGCTGTGCACGAGGATGCGGAGCTGCGAGGGGATCGATTCCAGCCAGGCCGGAACGGTCTTCTCGCCGGCCTCGGCCTTGGCCACCTCGAAGGGGGTCAGGTTCCGAGAGCCCTCGCGGACCTCGACGATGTCGTTCACTGCCACACGAGCCGACGGGATGTCGGTCTTGCGGCCGTTGACGGTGATGTGTCCGTGACGCACCAGCTGACGGGCGTGGTCGCGGGACTTGGCGAAGCCGGCCCGGTAAACCACGTTGTCGAGGCGGGTCTCAAGGATGCGCAGAAGGTTCTCACCGGTCTTGCCGGTCTTCTGGTTCGCTTCCTTGTAGTAGTTCACGAACTGCTTCTCAAGGACACCGTAGATGCGGCTGCACTTCTGCTTCTCACGAAGCTGGAGCAGGTACTCGCTGTCCTTGGTGCGCCCGCGACCGTGCTCACCCGGGGGGTAAGGACGGATCTCGATCGGGCACTTTGCGCTCTCGCACTTGCTCCCCTTGAGGAAGAGCTTCTGCTTCTCCCGACGGCAACGCTTGCAGTCGGCCCCGGTGTAACGCGCCATTGTCTAGTTGTCTCCTACTTCAGGTGGTCAGACGCGGCGACGCTTGGGCGGGCGGCATCCGTTGTGCGGGGTGGGGGTGACGTCCTGGATCGAACCGACCTCGAGGCCGGTGGCCTGGAGCGAGCGGATCGCGGTCTCACGGCCGGAGCCGGGACCCTTGACGAAGACGTCAACCTTGCGCATGCCGTGCTCCTGCGCGCGGCGGGCGGCCGACTCGGCGGCCATCTGCGCGGCGAAGGGGGTGGACTTGCGCGAGCCCTTGAAGCCGACGTGGCCGGCAGAGGCCCAAGAGATCACATTCCCGGTCGGGTCGGTGATCGAGACGATCGTGTTGTTGAACGTGCTCTTGATGTGAGCGTGCCCGTGGGCGACGTTCTTCTTCTCCTTGCGGCGCACCTTCTTGGCGCCGGCCGTACGGCCCTTCGGAGGCATGAATTTCTCCCGTGGAGGTGGTCGGTCCTACAGCGAAGACCGCTGGTAAGCGTCCTGCTGAGGACTACTTCTTGCCCGGCTTCTTCTTGCCGGCGATCGCGCGACGCGGGCCCTTGCGGGTACGGGCGTTCGTGCTGGTGCGCTGACCGTGCACCGGCAGACCGCGGCGGTGACGCAGACCCTGGTAGCAGCCGATCTCGACCTTGCGGCGGATGTCGGCCTGGATCTCGCGACGGAGGTCACCCTCGGTCTTGAGGTTGTTGTCCACGTACTCGCGGATCTTGATGAGGTCTTCCTCAGCAAGGTCGCGAACACGGGTGTTCGGGTTCACGCCGGTGGCGGCGAGGGTCTGCTGCGAGAGCGTCCGCCCGATACCGAAGACGTAGGTGAGGGCGACCTCCACACGCTTTTCGCGCGGGAGATCAACGCCTGCGAGGCGTGCCATTGATGTGGCTCCTGATGGCTATTCGGAGGTCTTCCGCAGCACCGTTCCCGTAAGACTCTGACGAATTACGAGCCGGGTCCCCGGCCTCCGAGCCGGGGGTGTCGTCCCCACGCGAGCGATGCGGGGGGTCGGGTGTCTGCGTATGTACGTGTGTGCTTGCGTCGCGCGAACTGCGAAATGCAGGTGGTCGGCGTGCGTCAGCCCTGGCGCTGCTTGTGGCGCAGGTTGTCGCAGATGACCATGACCCGGCCGTGGCGGCGGATCACCTTGCACTTGTCGCAGATCTTCTTGACGCTCGGCTTGACCTTCATGGGATGTGAGGTTCTCCGGGTCAGTGCCGTCACCCCACGGGAGCGGGGCGCCGACAAGATCTACTTGTAGCGGTAGACGATCCGGCCACGCGTCAGGTCGTAGGGAGAAAGCTCCACGACGACCCGGTCATCCGGGAGGATACGGATGTAGTGCATCCGCATCTTGCCGCTGATGTGCGCGAGGACCTTGTGACCGTTCTGGAGCTCCACCTTGAACATGGCGTTCGGGAGGGACTCGATCACGGTGCCCTCGATTTCGATGGCACCTTGCTTCTTGGCCACGCTTCGCCCTTCGAATCGGCTACCTTGATCAACTCCCGCACCACCGGGCTGTCTACCTACAGACATACGGATGCACGAGAGCCGACGCGTCAGTCTACGTCAGTGCCCAGGAAAAGACGAATCCAGGATTATTGCCCACCCGCAGAGATCCTTACGCCAAAGGGCCGCGGCACGCGACGGACCGGGGGTCACTCCCCGCCCTCGAGCCCTTACGCCAGCGGGTCGGGCGCGGCGGTGATGCCCAGCTCGGCCAGCTTGGCCTTGCCGCCGTCCGGCGCGGTCAGCACCAGCGGGCCGTCCTCGGTCAGCGCGACCGAGTGCTCCCAGTGCGAGGACCAGCTGCCGTCGTTCGACTTGACCGTCCAGTCGTCCTCGAGGACGTGGGTCTTGGCCGTGCCGAGGTTGACCATCGGCTCGATCGCGATGCAGAAGCCGGGCACCAGCTTCGGGCCGCGGCCGCGCTTGCGGTCGACGTAGTTCAGCAGGTGCGGGTCCATATGCATCTGCGAGCCGATGCCGTGGCCGCCGTAGTCCTCGACGATGCCGTACTTACCGCTCGCCGGGCGGGGCTGGCGCCGGATGTAGCCCTCGATCGCCTTGGAGATGTCCACCAGGCGGTTGCCCTTGGCGACCGCCGCGATGCCGGCCCACATCGACTCCTCGGTGACCCGGCTGAGTTCGACCAGCTCCGCGGAGTGACCGGACCCGACGAAGGCGGTGTACGCGGCGTCGCCGTGCCAGCCGTCGACGATCGCGCCGCAGTCGATGGAGATGATGTCCCCGTCCTGGAGCACCGTGTCGGTGTCCGGGATGCCGTGGACGACGACGTCGTTCACCGAGGTGCAGATCGTCGCGGGGAAGCCGCCGTACCCGAGGAAGTTCGACTTCGCACCGTGCTCGGCGAGCACCTTGCGTGCCGCGTCGTCCAGGTCCTTGGTCGTGGCGCCCGGCACCGCGACCTGTCGGGTCGCCGCGTGGATGGCGGCGACCACCAGCCCCGCCTCGCGCATCTTCGCGATCTGCTCGGGGGTCTTGATCTCCACCATGCGGGGCGCCTTCCGCCTTCGTTCTCGTCCTGCGTGTGCCGTGCTTGACCAACAGTACGGCCGCGGTGCCCGTGAGGGACACCGCGGCCGTACGGAGCTGCCGGTTTACTTACCGCGCTGGAGGGCCGCCATGGACCGCTCCGTGACCTCTTCGACCTTGCCGAGGGCGGGGATGGTCACGACCAGCCCCTGCTCCTTGTAGTAGTCGATGATCGGCTCGGTCTCCGTGTGGTAGACCTCCAGCCGCTTGCGGACGGTCTCCTCGCGGTCGTCGTCACGCTGGTACAGGTCGCCGCCGCAGACGTCGCAGACGCCCTCGGCCTTCGGCTTGTTGTACTCGACGTGGAAGACGTGACTGCTGTCGTTGCGGCAGATCCGCCGGCCGGCGATCCGCTTGACGACCTCGTCCTCCGGGACCTCCAGGTCCAGGACGGCGTCCAGCTTGAGGTTCTTGTCCTTGAGGTACTCGTCCAGCGCCTCGGCCTGGCGGAGGTTGCGCGGGAAGCCGTCCAGGAGGAAGCCCTCGGCGGCGTCGGGCTGCTCCATGCGGTCCTTGGCCATGCCGATCGTGACCGAGTCGGGTACCAGGTTGCCGGCGTCCATGTAGGACTTCGCCTCAACACCCAGGGGTGTCCCCTGGCTGATGTTGGCCCGGAACAGGTCCCCCGTGGAGATGTGCGGGATCGCGAGGTTCTTGGCAAGGTACGCAGCCTGTGTACCCTTGCCGGCCCCCGGGGGTCCGACGAGGACGATTCGCATCAGCGGAGGAACCCTTCGTAGTTGCGCTGCTGAAGCTGGCTCTCAATCTGCTTCACGGTCTCCAGGCCCACACCCACGATGATGAGGATGCTCGTCCCGCCGAACGGGAAGTTCTGGTTCGCGTTGAACAGCACCAACGCCACTGTTGGTACGAGCGCGATCAGCCCCAGGTACAGCGAGCCCGGCCACGTGATCCGGTTGAGCACGTAGCTGAGGTACTCGGCCGTCGGGCGACCAGCCCGGATACCCGGGATGAAGCCACCATACTTCTTCATGTTGTCGGCAACTTCTTCGGGGTTGAAGCTGATGGCGACGTAGAAAAACGCGAAGAAGACGATCAGCAGGAAGTACGTAACGATGTAAACCGGGTGATTTCCCTTGGTGAAGTTGGTGGCGATCCACGTCGCCCATGCCGCCTTCGACCCGCTGAACTGTGCGATGAGAGCTGGAATGTAGAGCAGCGATGACGCGAAGATGACCGGAATCACACCGGCCTGGTTCACCTTGAGCGGGATGTAAGTGGACGTACCGCCGTAGGACCGGCGCCCGATCATCCGCTTCGCGTACTGCACCGGAATGCGCCGCTGGGCCTGCTCGACGAAGACCACCAGGGCGACCATCGCGAGGCCGACCAGGATGACCGCGAAGAACTCGATCCAGCCGTCGGCGAGCTTGCCGGTGAGCTTGATCTGCCACAGGGCGCCCGGGAAGCCGGCGGCGATCGAGATGAACATCAGGATCGACATGCCGTTGCCGATGCCGCGGTCGGTGATCAGCTCACCGAGCCACATGATCAGGCAGGTGCCGGCGGTCATCGTGATGACCATGGTGATCGTGGTGAAGATCGAGTTGCTGGGGATGATCTCGCTGGCGACCGGGCAGCCCTGGAACAGCGCGCCGTTGCGGGCCACCGCGATCAGGCCGGTGCCCTGCATCACGGCAAGCGCGACGGTCAGGTACCGGGTGTACTGCGTGATCTTGCCCTGTCCCGACTGGCCCTCCTTCTTGAGGGCCTCCAGCCGGGGGATCACCACAGTCAGCAACTGCAGAATGATGCTTGCCGTGATGTACGGCATGATCCCCATCGCGAAGATGGTGACCTGCAGCAGCGCACCACCGCTGAACATGTTCACCAGCCCGAAGAGACCGGTGTTGGAACCGGCCTGCTTCATGCACAGCTGAACGTTCGAATAGTTCACGCCGGGCATGGGAATGTGGGTGCCGAGCCGGTAGAGCAGCACGATGCCCAGCGTGAACAGCAGCTTCTTGCGCAGGTCAGGCGTCTTGAACGCCTGGGCGAACGCGGTGAACACGGAGCCTCCTGCACCTCACACGTCCAGTGTGGGCAAATGACGGTGGTCGATCTCGGTGAGTGCCTGTGTGAGCTATCCCGGGGCCTTACCCCGCGATAACAGATGGCAGCTTGGGCTACCCTACCGGGTCGCGCCTCGGGAGCGGGGGGTTCGCCGATCAGGAATACCGCGCATCGCACGCGGTATCCGCCGCGGGAGGCCCATTCCGGGCCCCGCGGACTCTTCAGGGCGTCGCTCACGGCCCCACCGGGCCCCTCCCCCGGTCTCCGCGGCTCACAGGTCTTCGGAGCGCCGGCCCCGGCCGTACAGCAGGCACGACGACGGACAACGCAAAGGGCCGGCCCTCCGAGGAGGACCGGCCCTTGTGCCGTGCTGTCAGCGAACTCAGGCGTTGATGAGCTCGGTGACGGTGCCGCCGGCAGCGGCAATCTTCTCCTTGGCGGAGCCGGAGACGGCGTCAACCGTCACCTGCAGCGCCACGGAGACCTCGCCCTGGCCCAGGACCTTGACGAGCTCGTTCTTGCGCACCGCGCCCTTGGCAACCAGGTCGGCCACCGTGACCTCGCCACCCTGCGGGTAGAGCTCGGCCAGCTTGGCCAGGTTCACGACCTGGAACTGCTTGTGGGCGGGGTTCTTGAAGCCCTTCAGCTTCGGGAGGCGCATGTGGAGGGGCATCTGCCCACCCTCGAAGCGCTCCGGAACCTGGTAACGGGCCTTCGTGCCCTTGGTACCACGACCAGCGGTCTTACCCTTGGACGCCTCACCACGACCGACACGGGTCTTGGCGGTCTTGGCACCCGGGGCGGGCCGGAGGTTGTGGACCTTCAGCGGGTTGTTCTCCGCCATGTCAGTCGACCTCCTCAACCGTCACGAGGTGGCGGACGGTGTGCACCATGCCGCGGAACTCGGGACGGTCCTCCTTGACAACCACGTCGTTGAGCCGCTTGAGGCCCAGCGAACGAAGGGTGTCGCGGTGGTTCTGCTTGCTACCGATGTAGGACTTCGTCTGCGTGATCTTGAGGTGCGCCATTACGCGGTCACCCCTGCACGCGCCCGCAGCAGAGCGGCGGGAGCAACGTCCTCCAGCGGCAGGCCACGACGCGCCGCGATCTCCTCGGGGCGCTGAAGGCCCTGAAGCGCGGTCACCGTGGCGTGCACGATGTTGATCGGGTTCGACGAACCGAGCGACTTGCTCAGCACGTCGTGGATGCCCGCGCACTCCAGAACGGCACGCACGGGGCCACCGGCGATCACACCGGTACCGGGGGAAGCCGGCTTGAGCAGGACAACGCCCGCAGCCTTCTCGCCCTGGATGGGGTGAGGGATGGTGCCCTGGATACGGGGGACCTTGAAGAAGTTCTTCTTGGCCTCTTCCACGCCCTTGGCGATGGCAGCCGGAACTTCCTTGGCCTTGCCGTAACCGACACCTACGGTGCCGTCACCGTCGCCCACCACGACCAGCGCGGTGAAGCTGAAACGACGACCACCCTTGACAACCTTGGCGACGCGGTTGATCGCGACAACGCGCTCAACGTACGCGGTCTTCTCGGCGGCAGCGCCACCGTCGCGACCCTTCCGGTCCCGCCGCTCGCCGCCACCGGCACCGCTCCCGCGGCGCTGGGGTCCAGCCATTGGATTTACCTCTCTCTGTTACGTCCGCTAGCTCCGGAACCGGGGCTTAGAACTTCAGCCCGGCTTCGCGGGCGGCGTCGGCCAGAGCGGCAATCCGCCCGGCGTACTGCTTGCCACCACGGTCGAACACGACGGCCTCGACACCGGCGGCCTTGGCACGCTCGGCGACCAGGGAGCCGACCTTCTTGGCCTGAGCGCTCTTGTCGCCCTCGCCACCACGGATCGAAGCGTCCAGGCTCGACGCAGAGGCCAGCGTGTGGCCCTTGATGTCGTCGATGACCTGAGCGGTGATGCCACGGTTGGACCGCGTCACCACCAGACGCGGACGCTCCTGGGTACCCGAAATCCGCTTACGGATGCGGATGTGGCGACGCTTAGCGGCGGCGCGCTTGTAGGCGTCACCCTTCGCGATCTTCACACCGTATGCCATGGCTTACTTACCAGCCTTTCCGACCTTGCGGCGGATGACCTCGCCGGCGTACTTGACGCCCTTGGCCTTGTACGGGTCAGGCTTACGCAGCTTGCGGATGTTCGCCGCCACCTCGCCGACCTTCTGCTTGTCGATGCCCTCGACGCTGAGCTTGGTCGGGGACTCGACCTTGAAGGAGATCCCCTCGGGGGCCTCGATCACGATCGGGTGGCTGTAGCCCAGGGCGAACTCCAGGTTGGAGCCCTTGGCCTGGACGCGGTAACCGACACCGCTGATCTCGAGCGCCTTGCTGTAGCCCTGGGTCACGCCGGTGATCATGTTCGCCACCAGCGTGCGGGACAGGCCGTGCAGGGCCTTGTTCTGACGCTCGTCGTTCGGGCGGGAGACGTTGATGACGCCGTCCTCACCCTTGGCGACCTCGATGGGCGCGGCAACGGTGTGCGAAAGGGAGCCCTTGGGACCCTTCACGTTGACCGTGCGGCCATCGATGGTGACGTCCACACCAGCGGGAACCTGGATGGGCAGCTTGCCAATACGCGACATTAGCTATTCCTCCGTTCCCTGGTTACCAGACGTAGGCGAGGACTTCCCCACCCACGCCCTTCTTGCTGGCCTGCTGACCGGTCAGGAGACCGTGGGACGTGGAGATGATCGCCACGCCCAGGCCGCCGAGGACCTTCGGCAGGTTGGTGGACTTTGCGTAGACCCGCAGGCCCGGCTTCGAGATCCGCTTGATGCCGGCGATCGAGCGCTCGCGGTTCGGGCCGAACTTCAGCTCGAGGACAAGGTTCTTGCCAACCTCGGCGTCCTCGACGCGCCAGCCGGTGATGTAACCCTCCTGCTGGAGGATCTCCGCGATGTGCGACTTGATCTTGCTGTGCGGCATCACGACGGTGTCGTGGTACGCCGAGTTCGCGTTCCGCAGACGGGTCAGCATGTCTGCGATGGGGTCAGTCATGGTCATGAATTGGCCTTCGGCCTCTCTCGCCGGGGTTTCCTATGTGCGCCATCCCTCTCCCCGATCAGAGTCGGGACGGGTGCGGCGCGGGGACCTACGGCGTAGTAAGCGACGTTATGCGGGCTTCGCCCGCGGTCGGTCTCGGGCGGCGGAACGCCCAAACCCTTCTACCCTACGGGAAAAAGGGCCAGGCGCCCGCCGAACCGATTGCTTACCGAGAGCCTCCGGTAATCCCAACTAGGGGACTACCAGGAGCTCTTGGTCACGCCCGGCAGCTCGCCACGGTGAGCCATCTCACGAAGGCACACGCGGCACAGGCCGAACTTGCGGTAGACGGAGTGCGGACGGCCGCAGCGCTGGCAACGCGTGTACGCGCGGACAGCGAACTTCGGCTTGCGAGCCGCCTTAGCGATCAGAGCCTTCTTCGCCACGGTCAGTTCTCCTTGAACGGGAAGCCGAGGTGACGAAGCAGGGCGCGGCCCTCATCGTCGTTGGACGCCGTGGTGACCACGGTGATGTCCATGCCCCGCGTCCGGTCGATCTTGTCCTGGTCGATCTCGTGGAACATGACCTGCTCCGTGAGACCGAAGGTGTAGTTGCCCCGACCGTCGAACTGCTTCGGGGACAGACCACGGAAGTCGCGGATGCGCGGCAGCGCGAGCGACAGCAGGCGGTCCAGGAACTCCCACATGCGGTCACCGCGGAGGGTGACGTGGGCACCGATCGGCTGGCCCTCACGCAGCTTGAACTGCGCGATGGACTTACGGGCCTTGGTGACGGCCGGCTTCTGTCCGGTGATCGTGGTGAGGTCGCGGATGGCGCCCTCGATCAGCTTGGAGTCGCGGGCGGCGTCGCCCACACCCATGTTGACCACGATCTTGGTCAGACCGGGGATCTGCATGACGTTCTCGAACGAGAACTCGTCCTTCAGCTTCCCGGCGATCTCTTCGCGGTAGCGCGTCTTCAGACGCGGCGCGTTGGTGGTGGCAGTCATCAGATGTCCTCACCGGTCCGCTTGGCAACGCGGATCTTGTTGCCCTCGTCGTCGAAGCGGTATCCGACGCGGGTGACAACCTTCTGGCCGTCCTTCTCCACCACGAGCTGAACGTTGCTCACGTGGATGGGGGCCTCGGTCGTCACGATGCCGCCGGTCTTCGAACCACGAGCGGTCTGTCCGGCCTTGGTGTGCTTCTTGACCCGGTTGACACCCTCGACCAGGACGCGGTCCTCGCGGGGGAAGGCCTGCACGACCTTGCCCTGCTTGCCCTTGTCCTTACCGGTGATGACCTGGACCAGGTCGCCCTTCTTGATCTTCATCGGTTACAGCACCTCCGGCGCGAGCGAGATGATCTTCATGAACTTCTTCTCGCGCAGTTCCCGGCCCACGGGGCCGAAGATGCGGGTGCCGCGGGGGTCGCCATCGTTCTTGAGGATGACGGCCGCGTTCTCGTCGAAGCGGATGTACGAGCCGTCCGGACGGCGGCGCTCCTTGACGGTGCGAACGATGACCGCCTTGACGACGTCACCCTTCTTCACGTTGCCACCGGGGATCGCATCCTTCACGGTGGCGACGATGACGTCACCGATGCCCGCGTAGCGGCGACCGGAACCACCGAGAACACGGATGCAAAGGATCTCCTTCGCACCAGTGTTGTCGGCGACACGCAGTCGCGACTCCTGCTGGATCACGTCTATCTCCTGAATGTCTGCCGGTTCCCGGCGAGAAGCGCGAGTGGATCGCGCTTCTCGCCGAGCCTGGCGGAACTGTTCCTAGGGGGTCCCCCTAGGAGGGATTACTTGGCCTTCTCGAGGATCTCGACGATGCGCCAGCGCTTGGTGGCGGACAGCGGCCGGGTCTCCATCAGGAGGACGCGGTCGCCGACACCGGCAGCGTTCTGCTCGTCGTGCGCCTTGAGCTTGTTGGTACGGCGGATGACCTTGCCGTACAGCGCGTGCTTGACGCGGTCCTCGACAGCGACGACGACGGTCTTGTCCATCTTGTCGCTGACGACGAGACCCTCACGGGTCTTGCGGAAACCGCGCTCGTTCGTCTCAGTCACATTCTTCTCGCTCATCAGGCGCTCTCCACCGTCTCGATGCCCAGCTCGCGCTCACGCATCAGGGTGTAGATCCGGGCGATGTCCTTACGGACGGACTTGAGCCGACCGTGGTTCTCGAGCTGTCCCGTCGCCGCCTGGAAGCGGAGGTTGAACAGCTCCTCCTTGGCCTCACGAAGCTTGGCAACGAGGTCCTCGTTGTTCAGCTCGCGCAGCTCGGTCGCCTTGATACCGGCCGCCATCACGACTCACCTGCCTCGCGCCGCACGATGCGGCACTTCATCGGAAGCTTGTGGGCGGCGCGGGTCAGCGCCTCCTTGGCAACCTTTTCGTTCGGGAAGGACAGCTCGAACATCACCCGACCGGGCTTGACGTTCGCGACCCACCACTCCGGAGAACCCTTACCGGAACCCATGCGGGTCTCGGCCGGCTTCTTCGTGAGCGGGCGGTCCGGGTAGATGTTGATCCAGACCTTGCCGCCACGCTTGATGTGACGGGTCATGGCAATACGAGCGGACTCGATCTGCCGGTTCGTCACGTAGGCCGGGGTGACGGCCTGGATTCCGTACTCACCGAAGGCCAGCTCGGTGCCACCCTTGGCCATACCGTTGCGCTTCGGGTGGTGCTGCTTGCGGTGCTTGACCCTGCGAGGGATCAGCATGTCGGTCAGGCCTCCGTTCCGGGGGTCTCCGCCGGAGCAGCGGCAGCGGCCTCGGCCTTGGGGGCCTCGGCAGCGGCGCTCTGCTGCTGCGGCTTGCGGCCACCGCGGCCGCCACGCTCGCCACCGCGGCGCGGGCGGTCGTTGCCGCCACCACGGGCCGGGCGGTTACCCGCACGGGCCGCGGCGTTCTCCGCGCGCACCTCGGCGATGTTCTTGACGTCGCCCTTGTAGATCCAGACCTTCACGCCGATGCGGCCGAAGGTGGTCTTGGCCTCGAAGAAGCCGTAGTCGACGTTCGCACGGAGCGTGTGCAGGGGCACACGGCCCTCGCGGTAGAACTCCGAGCGGGACATCTCGGCGCCGCCGAGACGACCGCCGCACTGGATCTTGATGCCCTTGGCGCCGGCCTTCATCGTCGACTGCATGCTCTTACGCATGGCGCGACGGAAGGAGACGCGGGAGGACAGCTGCTCGGCGACGGCCTGGGCCACCAGCTGAGCGTCGGTCTCGGGGTTCTTGACCTCGAGGATGTTCAGCTGGACCTGCTTGCCGGTCAGCTTCTCCAGCTCGCCGCGGATGCGGTCCGCCTCGGCGCCGCGGCGGCCGATGACGATGCCCGGACGAGCGGTGTGGATGTCAACGCGGACGCGCTCACGGGTGCGCTCGATCTCAACCTTCGAGATACCGGCGCGCTCCATGCCCTTCGTCATCATGCGACGAATGGCGACGTCTTCCTTGACGTAGTCCTTGTACAGCTTGTCGGCGTACCAACGCGACTTGAAGTCGGTGGTGATGCCGAGCCGGAACCCGTGCGGGTTTACCTTCTGGCCCATTACCGGGTTCCTTCCTTGCTGCTGACGACCACGGTGATGTGGCTGGTCCGCTTGCGGATCCGGTAGGCACGGCCCTGAGCACGCGGACGGAACCGCTTCAGGGTCGGGCCCTCGTCGACGTACGCCTCGCTGATGACCAGCGAGGAGGCGTCCGTGTGGTCGTAGTTGTGCGCGGCGTTGGCAATGGCGCTGTCCAGCACCTTGCCAACCGGCACGCTCGCGGCCTGCGGGGCGAAACGCAGGACCGCCTGAGCCTCCGTGGCATCCATGCCACGGATAAGGTCCACCACGCGGCGGGCCTTCATGGGCGTGACGCGGATGTACCGCGCCTGGGCCCTGGCTTCCATGGTTGTCCCTTCGGTGTCAGTCATAGTCTTCGCACTCCGGTCGATCAGCGACGACGCGACTTGCGGTCGTCCTTCTCGTGGCCGCGGAAGGTGCGGGTCGGCGCAAACTCGCCGAGCTTGTGGCCAACCATCGACTCGGTGACGAACACCGGGACGTGCTTGCGGCCGTCGTGCACCGCGATCGTGTGGCCGAGCATGGCCGGGACGATCATGGAGCGGCGGGACCAGGTCTTGATGACGTTCTTGGTGCCGGCATCGTTCTGAACATCCACCTTCTTGGAAAGGTGGTCGTCGACGAAGGGCCCCTTCTTGAGACTGCGCGGCATCTAAACCCGCTCCTAGCGCTTCTTGTTCGTCTTGCGGCGGCGGACGATGTACTTGTTGCTCGCCTTCTTCGGCGAACGAGTACGACCCTCCTTCTGACCCCAGGGCGAGACCGGGTGGCGACCACCGGAAGTCTTGCCCTCACCACCACCGTGCGGGTGGTCAACCGGGTTCATCACGACACCACGCACGGTCGGGCGGACGCCCTTCCAGCGCATACGGCCGGCCTTGCCCCAGTTGATGTTCGACTGCTCGGCGTTGCCGACCTCGCCGACGGTGGCGCGGCAGCGCACGTCGACCAGGCGGATCTCACCGGACGGCATACGAAGGTGGGCCATCGCGCCCTCCTTCGCCAGCAGCTGCACGGAGGCACCGGCCGAGCGGGCGAACTTCGCACCGCCGCCCGGACGCAGCTCGATCGCGTGGATCGTCGTACCCACGGGGATGTGACGCAGCGGCAGGTTGTTGCCCGGCTTGATGTCGGCGCCAGGGCCGTTCTCAATCCGAGCACCCTGGGCCAGGCCACGGGGCGCGATGATGTAGCGCTTCTCGCCGTCTGCGTAGTGCAGCAGCGCGATGCGCGCGGTGCGGTTCGGGTCGTACTCGATGTGCGCGACCTTGGCCGGCACGCCGTCCTTGTCGTGACGACGGAAGTCGATCACTCGGTAGGCGCGCTTGTGGCCACCGCCCTGGTGGCGAACGGTCACACGACCGGCGTTGTTACGGCCGCCCTTGCTGTGCAGCGGGCGGACCAGCGACTTCTCCGGCGTGGACCGCGTGATCTCGACAAAGTCGGCGACGCTGGAGCCACGACGGCCCGGGGTCGTCGGCTTGTACTTGCGGATACCCATTTCTCAGTCCTCGTCCGATTCCGGACGACTCGGACTCCGTTAGGAGACCGGGCCGCCGAAGATGTCGATACGGTCGCCCTCGGCGAGGGTCACGATGGCGCGCTTGGTGTTGGCGCGCTTGCCGTAACCGGTGCGGGTGCGCTTGCGCTTGCCCTGCCGGTTGATCGTGTTGACCCCGGTGACCTTGACCGAGAAGACCGCCTCGACGGCCTGCTTGATCTGGGTCTTGTTCGCGCCGGGCGCGACGATGAACGTGTACTTGTTCTCGTCCAGCAGCGCGTAGCTCTTCTCGGAAACCACCGGCTTGACGAGAACGTCACGCGGGTCCGAGAACGTCTTGCTGGTGACGACGGCCTCAGTCATCAGGCGTCGCTCCCTTCGGTCTCAGCGTTGGCCTTGGGGCCAGACACGAAGGACTCGAAGGCGGCCTTGGTGAAGACCACGTCGTCGGAGACGAGCACGTCGTACGTGTTCAGCTGGCCCGGCTCCAGGATGTGGACCTGGGGCAGGTTGCGGGCGGACAGCCACGCGGCCTCGTCGCTGCGCTCGGCGACCAGGAGCACGTTCTTGCGCTCGCTGACCTTGCCGAGGAGAGCCTTGGCGGCCTTGGTGGAGATGTCGCCCTCGACCACGCCGGAAACGACGTGGATACGGCTGTTGCGGGCCCGGTCGGTGAGGGCACCGCGCAGGGCGGCAACCTTCATCTTCTTCGGGGTCCGCTGGCTGTAGTCACGCGGCACGGGACCGTGGACGACGCCACCGCCGGCGAACTGCGGCGCACGGGTCGAACCCTGGCGCGCGCGGCCGGTGCCCTTCTGGCGGTACGGCTTCTTGCCACCGCCGCGGACCTCGCCGCGAGTCTTGGTCTTGTGCGTGCCCTGACGGGCCGCGGCCAGCTGCGCGACAACGACCTGGTGGATCAGCGGAATGCTGACCTTGGCGTCGAAGATCTCCGTGGGGAGCTCGACGGTACCGGCCTTGTCGCCTGCCGGCGAAAGGATGTCAATGGTGCTCATCGGTTACCTCAGGCCCCCTTGGCCGCGGTACGGACCAGGACGAGGCCGCCGTTCGGACCAGGAACTGCGCCCTTGATGAGCAGCAGACCCTTCTCCGCGTCAACGGCGTGGACGGTCAGGTTCTGGGTGGTGACCCGCTCATTGCCCATACGGCCGGCCATCCGCATGCCCTTGAACACGCGGCCCGGGGTGGCACAGCCACCGATGGAGCCAGGCTTACGGTGCACGCGGTGGGCACCGTGCGAAGCCTTGCCGCCGTGGAAGCCGTGACGCTTCATGACGCCGGCGAAGCCCTTGCCCTTGCTCTTGCCGGTCACGTCCACCTTGACGCCGGACTCGAAGGTCTCAGCGGTCAGCTCCTGGCCGAGGGTGTACTCACCGGCATCGGGAGTACGGACCTCGACGAGGTGACGACGGGGGGTGACGTCGGCCTTCGCGAAGTGGCCCTTGAGGGGCTTGTTCACCTTGCGCGGGTCGATCTCGCCGAAGGCGATCTGGACGGAGTCGTAACCGTCCTGGTCATTGGTGCGCACCTGGGTAACGACACAGGGGCCGGCCTTGACCACAGTGACCGGGACGACACGGTTGTTCTCGTCCCAGACCTGGGTCATGCCGAGCTTCTCGCCCAGGATGCCCTTGATCTGCTTAGCCATCTCTTCCGCGCCTCTCAGAGCTTGATCTCGATGTCAACGCCGGCCGGAAGGTCCAGGCGCATCAGCGAGTCAACGGTCTTGGGCGTCGGGTCGAGGATGTCGATCAGGCGCTTGTGCGTGCGCATCTCGAAGTGCTCGCGCGAGTCCTTGTACTTGTGCGGCGACTTGATGACGCAGTACACGTTCTTTTCAGTGGGCAGCGGCACCGGGCCCGCGACCGACGCACCAGTGCGGGTCACCGTCTCGACGATCTTCTTCGCCGAGGAGTCGATGACCTCGTGGTCGTAGGCCTTGAGCCGGATGCGGATCTTCTGTCCCGCCATGGCTACTTCGTAGTCCTGTCTCTCGTAACGCTCTGGGACCCGGTGCGCTGCGCTTCTGCGGAAGCGCCGTTCTTCTCCGACCCACGCGGTCGGGCGTGTCGCACCCCTTCCCGTAAATCTCCACAGGGGAGATCCTTCAAGAAGGAGAGGTAGGGGAAGAACACCCACCGGGCGCCTGGCCGAGGCACCCCGCTGACGCTTCCCGGAAGATTCCCGTATTTCCGGCCCTGAGAAGGGACGACGAATACCTGGGACTCGCTTCCGGTCCTCCCGGCGGGAGGCGCGCAACATCGGCACTCAACCGAGCAACCTGGACAGTGTGCCACACCCGGGACGCCGAAGGCCAATCGGACCCAACTGTCAAGGAGCCCCGCCCACCTGATGGTGGGCGGGGCTCCTCGTTGCTCTGTCGAGCTACCGGGTCTCCCCGATCAACACTTACTTGTTGATCTTGGTGACCTGGCCGGCGCCGACGGTCCGGCCACCCTCACGGATGGCGAACTTCAGGCCCTCTTCCATGGCGACCGGCTGGATCAGCGAGACGGACATCTCGGTGTTGTCGCCGGGCATGACCATCTCGGTGCCCTCGGGGAGGGTCACCACACCGGTCACGTCAGTCGTACGGAAGTAGAACTGCGGACGGTAGTTGTTGAAGAACGGCGTGTGACGGCCACCCTCGTCCTTGGACAGGATGTACGCCTGCGCCTCGAACTCGGTGTGCGGGGTGACCGAGCCCGGCTTGATGATGACCTGGCCGCGCTCGACGTCCTCGCGCTTGATACCGCGAAGCAGCAGACCGACGTTCTCACCGGCCTGGCCCTCGTCGAGGAGCTTCCGGAACATCTCGATACCGGTGACCGTGGTGGTGGTCTTCTCGGTCTTGATGCCGATGATGTCGACGGTCTCGTTGACCTTGAGGACACCACGCTCGATACGACCGGTGACAACGGTGCCACGGCCGGTGATCGTGAAGACGTCCTCGATCGGCATCAGGAACGGCTTGTCGACGTCGCGCTCGGGCTGCGGGATCGACTCGTCGACGGCGGCCATCAGGTTCAGGACCGACTGGCCCCACTCCTTGTCGCCCTCGAGCGCCTTGAGCGCCGAGACCTTGACGACCGGAACGTCGTCGCCGGGGAACTCGTACTCGGAGAGGAGCTCACGGACCTCGAGCTCGACGAGCTCCAGGATCTCCTCGTCGTCCACCATGTCGGCCTTGTTCAGGGCGACAACGATGTACGGAACGCCGACCTGGCGGGCCAGGAGCACGTGCTCCTTGGTCTGCGGCATCGGGCCGTCGGTCGCGGCGACCACGAGGATGGCGCCGTCCATCTGCGCCGCACCCGTGATCATGTTCTTGATGTAGTCCGCGTGACCGGGGCAGTCGACGTGGGCGTAGTGACGGTTCTCCGTCTGGTACTCGACGTGCGCGATGGAGATGGTGATACCGCGCTGGCGCTCCTCAGGAGCCTTGTCGATCTGGTCGAAGGCCGAGGCCTCGTTCAGGTCCGGGTACGCGTCGTGCAGCACCTTGGTAATGGCGGCCGTGAGGGTCGTCTTACCGTGGTCGATGTGACCGATGGTGCCGATGTTGACGTGCGGCTTAGTCCGCTCGAACTTCGCCTTCGCCACTGGTTCCTCCTGAAGTGGTTCTGTACGCCTTACTCATCGGCGCCAGGTGATCTTTGCTGGGATGCCGGCTGCCGGGGCAAACCTCACGGATTGCGGGGATTACCCCGGCAGACGGTGTCAAGCCTAAAGCGTGTTCCGACTCTCGGGAGACGGACCTATTCGCCCTTGGCCTTCGCGATGATCTCCTCGGCGACGTTCCGGGGAACCTCGGCGTAGGAGTCGAACTGCATCGAGTAGCTTGCGCGACCCGAGGTCTTGCTGCGGAGGTCTCCGACGTAGCCGAACATCTCCGACAGGGGGACCAGGCCCGTGACGAGCTTGGCGCCGCTGCGGTCCTCCATGGACTGGATCTGACCACGGCGGGAGTTGATGTCGCCGATCACGTCGCCCATGTAGTCCTCGGGCGTGGTGACCTCGACCTTCATCATCGGCTCGAGCAGGGCCGGGGAAGCCTTGCGCGCGGCCTCCTTGAAGGCCATCGAACCGGCGATCTTGAAGGCCATTTCCGACGAGTCAACCTCGTGGAAGGCACCGTCGAGCAGGGTGACCTTGACACCGGTCAGCGGGTAGCCGGCGAGAACACCGAACTCCATGGCCTCCTGGCAGCCCGCGTCCACGGACGGGATGTACTCCCGCGGGATGCGGCCACCGGTGACCTTGTTCTCGAACTCGTACCCGTCGCCCTCGAGCGGCGCGATCGCGATCTGCACCTTCGCGAACTGGCCGGAACCACCAGTCTGCTTCTTGTGCGTGTAGTCGAGACGCTCGACAGCCTTGCGCAGGGTCTCGCGGTAGGCCACCTGCGGCTTGCCGACGTTGGCCTCGACCCGGAACTCGCGCTTCATACGGTCGACCAGCACGTCGAGGTGCAGCTCGCCCATACCCGCGATGATGGTCTGGCCGGTCTCCTCGTCGGTGTGCACCTGGAACGAGGGGTCCTCTTCGGCGAGACGCTGGATGGCGACACCCAGCTTCTCCTGGTCGCCCTTGGACTTGGGCTCGATGGCGACCTGGATGACCGGGGCCGGGAACTCCATCGACTCCAGGATGACCTGGTTCGAGGAGTCACAGAGGGTCTCACCGGTGGTGGTCTGCTTCAGACCCATGACGGCGACGATGTCACCGGCACCCACCGAGTCGATCTCCTCACGCTTGTTCGCGTGCATCCGGTAGATCTTGCCGATGCGCTCCTTCTTGCCCTTCACCGAGTTCTGCACCTGCGAGCCGGCCTCAAGGCGGCCCGAGTACACCCGGATGAAGGTGAGCTTGCCCAGGTGGGGGTCGCTCGCAATCTTGAACGCCAGGGCCGCCAGCGGCTCGTCCTCGGACGGCTTGCGCTTGACGATCTCCTCCGGGTCGTTGACCGCGTGGCCCTCGATGGCCTCGACGTCCAGCGGGGAGGGGAGGTAGCGCACGACCGCGTCGAGCAGGGGCTGCACGCCCTTGTTCTTGAACGCGGTACCGCAGAAGACCGGGGTGACCGTGGTGTTCTCGGCCTTGCCGGAAGCGATCGTGATACGGCGGATCGCCGCGTAGAGCTGCTCCTCGGTGGGCTCCTGGCCCTCCAGGTAGAGCTCCATGATCTCTTCGTCGTTCTCGGCCACGGTCTCGAGGAGCTTGCCGCGCCACTCGTCGGCGGCCTCGATGTGCGTGTCCGGGATGTCGACGGTGTCGTACATCTCGCCCTTGGCGGCCTCGGCCGACCAGACCAGGGCCTTCATGGTGACGAGGTCGACGACACCCTTGAAGTCCATCTCGGTGCCGATGGGCAGCTGCATGACGATCGGGGTCGCGCCGAGGCGGTCCGTGATCATGTCGACGCAGCGGTGGAACTCGGCACCCGTACGGTCGAGCTTGTTGACGAAGCAGATGCGCGGAACGCCGTAGCGGTCCGCCTGACGCCAAACGGTCTCGGACTGGGGCTCGACACCGGCAACGCCGTCGAACACCGTCACGGCACCGTCGAGCACGCGCAGCGAACGCTCCACCTCGACGGTGAAGTCGACGTGGCCCGGCGTGTCGATGATGTTGATGGTGTTGTCGACGTTTTCCAGCGGCCAGTGGCAGGTCGTCGCGGCAGACGTGATCGTGATGCCGCGCTCCTGCTCCTGCTCCATCCAGTCCATCGTGGCAGCGCCGTCGTGGACTTCACCGATCTTGTAAGAAACACCGGTGTAGAACAGGATCCGCTCGGTGGTGGTCGTCTTGCCCGCGTCGATGTGGGCCATGATCCCGATGTTGCGGACCTTGGCCAGGTCAAGCGAAGTGGTAGCCATATCGGCTCAATCTTCTCTCGGTCTCGATGTGGGTTGCGACTACCAGCGGTAGTGCGCGAAGGCCTTGTTGGACTCGGCCATCTTGTGCGTGTCCTCACGCTTCTTGACCGAAGCACCGAGGCCGTTGGAGGCGTCGAGCAGTTCGTTCATGAGGCGCTCGGTCATGGTCTTCTCGCGGCGGGCGCGGGAGTAACCCACGAGCCAGCGGAGCGACAGCGTGGCGGCGCGGCCGGGCTTGACCTCGACCGGGACCTGGTAGGTCGCGCCACCGACACGGCGGGACTTGACCTCAAGGGTCGGCTTGATGTTCTCGAGCGCGCGCTTGAGCGTGATGACCGGGTCGTTGCCGGTCTTCTCGCGCAGACCCTCCATGGCGCCGTAAACGATGCGCTCAGCGGTGGAGCGCTTGCCGTTCAGCAGCACCTTGTTGATGAGGGAGGTCACCAGAGGAGAACCGTAGACCGGGTCGATGATGACCGGGCGCTTCGGGGCGGGGCCCTTACGAGGCATTCTTACTTCTCCTTCTTGGCGCCGTAGCGGCTGCGAGCCTGCTTACGGTTCTTGACGCCCTGCGTGTCGAGGGAGCCGCGGATGATCTTGTACCGAACACCCGGCAGGTCCTTCACACGACCACCACGCACGAGCACGATCGAGTGCTCCTGCAGGTTGTGGCCCTCACCCGGAATGTAAGCGGTGACCTCGATCCCGCTGGTCAGACGCACACGCGCGACCTTACGCAGGGCCGAGTTCGGCTTCTTCGGGGTGGTCGTGAAAACACGCGTGCAGACGCCACGGCGCTGGGGAGAACCCTCGAGCGCGGGCGTCTTGTTCTTCTCGACCTTGTCCTGCCGGCCCTTGCGGACCAGCTGCTGGATCGTAGGCACCGTTTCTCCGGTTTCTGTGTGCCAGTCTCGGTAAAGCTAACCTGGAACATCCCCGACCCACGCGGTCGGGTGTGTCGAATACTGCAGTCCGGACTCTCGCTGGAACGAGAAAGGCGGCAGATTGCGGTGTCAAAACCCGGTCTCCGCGCGGAGGGCACTCACTCAGGCCCGAAGGCTCGGGGAGATTGCGCGCACGGCAGGCCAGGGACACCCCAGGCACAAGGTCAGAGCGTACCTACCGCATTGGCTGCGGTCAAAACAAATGCACACGCGAAGGACACGCCGGACTCCTCACGGCGTTGCGGCCACCGTAGTGCGCTCGGTCGTCGTACGGAAGAAGGCGCCACATCCCTGCAACACAGGGCGGCAATCCCGCGGACCGGTCAGAGATTGACCGCCGCGGAGAGGATGAAGACCAGGAGGAACAGCGCCCAGCCGCCGATCGCCAGCCACCCCAGGATCAGCCCTGCGACGGCCTGGCCGTCGCCCCGCTCCCCGGTCCGGCGGATCTCGGCCCGCGCCTTGTGCCCCAGGATGACGGCCGGGATCGCCGTCAGCCCCCACGTCACCGGAGTCATGATCCCGCAGACCAGCGACCCGGTCGCCGACCCGTTCGTCGTCACCGGCATCGGCATCTGCATCGGCAGGAACGCCGGCGGCACCATGGGCCGCTGCGGCATGAACTGCGCCTGCGGCACCGGCCCCATCGGAAGGTCCGCGACCAGCATCTGCAACTCGGCGTGGGTCTGCGCCTTGTACGCCCGGGCGATCCGCTGTTCGTACTCCGGCTGCTGGAGCCGGCCCTCGGCGAATCCCGCCTTCAGCACATCGACCGCCCGCTCGCGGTCCGCGTGCGAGGCACGCATGGCAGGCACCTGATTCGACGGCTGGACGGGCTGCCCACCCTGCCACGGCTGGAATGCCACTTCGCGAACCTCCCCCCGCTCGACAGTTCTCCCCATCTTCTCATCACAGACGCAGGGATGGGAGAACAAGTTCCCCCGCCCGGCCCCCAATGCCGCAGGGCGGCCACCCCGTGAGGGATGGCCGCCCTGTTGCTGTCGTACGGACCAGGATTACTGGTTGTACGGGCCGTAGTCGTAGTCCTCCAGCGGGACCGCCTGGCCGGAGCCGGTGCCGAAGGGCGAGTAGTCGATGTCGTCGTAACCGACGGCCGAGTACATCGCGGCCTTGGCCTCCTCGGTGGGCTCGACCCGGATGTTGCGGTAGCGGGACAGGCCCGTACCGGCCGGGATGAGCTTACCGATGATGACGTTCTCCTTGAGGCCGATCAGGGAGTCCGACTTGGCGTTGATCGCCGCGTCGGTCAGGACCCTGGTCGTCTCCTGGAAGGACGCCGCCGACAGCCAGGACTCGGTGGCCAGCGAAGCCTTGGTGATACCCATCAGCTGCGGACGGCCGGAGGCCGGGTGGCCGCCTTCCGCCACAACGCGACGGTTCTCGCTCTCGAACTTCGTACGCTCCACGAGCTCGCCCGGCAGCAGCTCCGCGTCGCCGGACTCGATGATCGTCACGCGGCGCAGCATCTGCCGGATGATGATCTCGATGTGCTTGTCGTGGATCGCCACGCCCTGGCTGTTGTAGACCTTCTGGACCTCGCCGACCAGGTGGACCTGGACGGCACGCTGGCCGAGGATCCGCAGCACGTCGTGCGGGTTGATCGCACCCACGGTCATCGGCTGACCGACCTGGACGTGATCGCCCTCGCCCACCAGGAGACGGGCACGCTTGGAGACGCCGTACGCCATCTCGTCGCTGCCGTCGTCCGGGGTGACGACGACCTTCTTGGTCTTCTCGGTCTCCTCGATCCGGACGCGGCCGGCCGCCTCCGAGATCGGGGCGACACCCTTGGGCGTACGGGCCTCGAAGAGCTCGACGACACGCGGCAGACCCAGGGTGATGTCGTCACCGGCCACACCACCGGTGTGGAAGGTACGCATCGTCAGCTGGGTGCCGGGCTCACCGATGGACTGGGCGGCGATGATGCCGACCGCCTCACCGATGTCGACCAGCTTGCCGGTGGCCAGCGAGCGGCCGTAGCAGAAGGCACAGGTGCCGACCGCGGACTCACAGGTCAGGACCGAGCGGGTCTTGACCTCCTCGACGCCGGCGTTGACCAGCGCGTCGATGAGCACGTCACCGAGGTCGACGTTCGCCGGCGCGACGACCTTGCCGTCGACGACGACGTCCTCGGCCAGCATGCGGGCGTAGACGCTGGACTCGACGTCGTCCGCCTTGCGCAGGACACCGGCGGCGTCCTTCGAGGCGATCCGCAGCTTGAGGCCGCGCTCGGTGCCGCAGTCCTCCTCGCGAATGATGACGTCCTGGGAGACGTCGACCAGACGACGGGTGAGGTAACCGGAGTCGGCGGTACGAAGGGCGGTGTCCGCCAGACCCTTACGGGCACCGTGCGTGGAGATGAAGTACTCCAGCACGGACAGACCCTCGCGGAACGATGCCTTGATCGGACGCGGGATGGTCTCGTTCTTCGCGTTCGACACCAGACCACGCATACCGGCGATCTGCCGCATCTGCATCATGTTTCCTCGGGCACCCGAGTCAACCATCATGAAGATGGGGTTCGTCTTGGGGAAGTTCTCGTTCATCGCCTCGGCGACCTCATTGGTCGCCTTGGTCCAGATGTTGATCAGTTCCTGAGTGCGCTCGTCCTTGGTGATCAGACCGCGCTCGTACTGCTTCTGGACCTTCTCGTCCTGGGCCTCGTAGCCCGCGACGATGGCCTTCTTGGCCTCCGGCACGACGATGTCCGAGACGGCGACGGTGACGCCGGAACGGGTCGCCCAGTGGAAGCCGGCCGCCTTCAGGTTGTCGAGCGTCGCCGCCACGATGACCTTCGGGTAGCGCTCGGCCAGGTCGTTGACGATCGCGGAGAGCTGCTTCTTGCCCACCGAGTAGTCGACGAACGGGTAGTCCTCGGGCAGCAGCTCGTTGAAGAGCGCGCGGCCCAGGGTCGTCCGCAGCCGGAAGCTGTCACCCTGCTGCCACTCGGGCTCGCCCTCCTCCGGAACCGGCGGGGTCCAGCCACGCGGCGGGACGGTGCCGATCGGGAAGCGGATGTCGACCTTCGCCTGGAGCGAGAGCTCGCGGGCGTCGAACGCCATGATCGCCTCGGCGACCGAGCCGAACGCACGGCCCTCACCGATGACCTTGCGCTCCTCCTCATCCGTGGTGAGGAAGAAGAGACCGAGCACCATGTCCTGGGTCGGCATGGTGACCGGACGGCCGTCGGCCGGCTTGAGGATGTTGTTCGAGGACAGCATCAGGATGCGGGCCTCGGCCTGCGCCTCCGCGGACAGCGGGAGGTGGACGGCCATCTGGTCACCGTCGAAGTCCGCGTTGAACGCGGTACAGACGAGCGGGTGAATCTGAATGGCCTTGCCCTCGACCAGCTGCGGCTCGAATGCCTGGATGCCGAGGCGGTGCAGGGTGGGCGCACGGTTCAGCAGCACCGGGTGCTCGGCGATGACCTCTTCGAGCACGTCGTAGACGACCGTGCGGCCGCGCTCGACCATGCGCTTCGCCGACTTGATGTTCTGCGCGTGGTTCAGGTCGACCAGGCGCTTCATCACGAACGGCTTGAAGAGCTCCAGCGCCATGGCCTTGGGCAGACCGCACTGGTGCAGCTTGAGCTGCGGGCCGACGACGATGACGGAACGCGCCGAGTAGTCGACTCGCTTACCGAGCAGGTTCTGACGGAACCGGCCCTGCTTACCCTTCAGCATGTCGCTGAGGGACTTCAGCGGGCGGTTACCGGGACCGGTGACCGGGCGACCGCGGCGGCCGTTGTCGAACAGCGCGTCGACGGCCTCCTGCAGCATCCGCTTCTCGTTGTTCACGATGATCTCGGGAGCACCGAGGTCAAGGAGACGCTTGAGGCGGTTGTTGCGGTTGATCACACGGCGGTACAGGTCGTTCAGGTCGGAGGTCGCGAAGCGGCCACCGTCCAGCTGCACCATCGGACGCAGGTCCGGCGGGATCACCGGGATGCAGTCCAGCACCATGCCCTTGGGGCTGTTGCGGGTCTGCAGGAAGGCGGAGACGACCTTGAGGCGCTTGAGCGCACGGGTCTTCTTCTGGCCCTTGCCGGTACGGATGATCTCGCGGAGGCGCTCGGCCTCTTCCTCGAGGTCGAAGGTCTCCAGGCGCTTCTGCAGGGCAGCGGCACCCATGGAGCCGTCGAAGTACGTGCCGAAGCGGTCACGCAGCTCGCGGTAGAGCAGCTCGTCGCCCTCCAGGTCCTGGACCTTGAGGTTCTTGAAGCGGTTCCAGACCTCGTCGAGACGGTCGATCTCGCGCTGCGCGCGGTCGCGCAGCTGCTTCATCTCGCGCTCGGCACCCTCGCGCACCTTGCGGCGCACGTCCGCCTTGGCGCCCTCGGCCTCCAGCTCGGCCAGGTCGGTCTCGAGCTTCTTGGCGCGGGCCTCCAGGTCGGAGTCGCGGCGCTGCTCGATCTGCTGACGCTCGACGGAGACGTGGGCCTCCAGCGAGGGCAGGTCGCGCGTACGGCGCTCCTCGTCCACCCACGTGATCATGTAGGCGGCGAAGTAGATGACCTTCTCGAGGTCCTTGGGCGCGAGGTCCAGCAGGTAGCCCAGCCGGCTCGGCACGCCCTTGAAGTACCAGATGTGGGTAACGGGAGCGGCCAGCTCGATGTGACCCATCCGCTCACGACGCACCTTGGCGCGAGTGACCTCGACGCCGCAGCGCTCGCAGATGATGCCCTTGAAGCGGACGCGCTTGTACTTACCGCAGTAGCACTCCCAGTCCCGGGTCGGACCGAAGATCTTCTCGCAGAAGAGTCCGTCCTTTTCGGGCTTGAGGGTGCGGTAGTTGATGGTCTCGGGCTTCTTGACCTCGCCGTGGCTCCACTGACGGATGTCGTCAGCGGTGGCCAGACCGATCCGGAGCTCATCGAAGAAGTTGACGTCGAGCACTATGCGTCAATCCCTCTCAGGGTTGTAAGTCTTAGGGGTCTGAAACGGGGGTCCTGGGGCCGGCCGGGGAACCATCACTGGCTCCCCGGCCGAACTCCCGTCAGACCTCTTCGACGCTGCTCGGCTCGCGCCGGGACAGGTCGATGCCGAGCTCCTCCGCAGCGCGGAAGACGTCCTCGTCGGTGTCGCGCATCTCGATGGACATGCCGTCCGAGGACAGCACCTCCACGTTGAGGCACAGGGACTGCATTTCCTTGATGAGCACCTTGAAGGACTCGGGAATGCCGGGCTCGGGGATGTTCTCGCCCTTGACGATGGCCTCGTAGACCTTCACGCGGCCGGTCACGTCGTCGGACTTGATCGTCAGCAGCTCCTGGAGGGCGTATGCGGCGCCGTAAGCCTCCAGCGCCCACACCTCCATCTCACCGAACCGCTGGCCACCGAACTGAGCCTTACCACCCAGCGGCTGCTGGGTGATCATCGAGTACGGACCGGTCGAACGCGCGTGGAGCTTGTCGTCGACCAGGTGGTGCAGCTTGAGGATGTACATGTACCCGACCGAGATCGGGTCCGGGAACGGCTCACCGGAGCGGCCGTCGAAGAGCTGGGCCTTGCCCGAGCCCTTGACCATCCGCTCGCCGTCGCGGTTGGGGATCGTCGACTCGAAGAGACCGGAGATCTCGTCCTCGCGCGCACCGTCGAACACCGGGGTGGCGACGTTGGAGCCGGGGGCCACCTCGTCGGCGGAGATCGCGTGCAGACGCTTCTTCCACTCCTCGTCGACGCCCTCGACCTTCCAGCCCTGGCTGGCGAGCCAGCCGAGGTGGATCTCCAGGACCTGCCCCGGGTTCATTCGGGACGGGACACCCAGCGGGTTGAGGATGATGTCGACCGGGGTGCCGTCCTCCATGAACGGCATGTCCTCGACCGGCAGGATCTTCGAGATGACGCCCTTGTTGCCGTGACGGCCGGCGAGCTTGTCACCGTCGGTGATCTTGCGCTTCTGCGCGACGTAGACGCGGACCAGCTGGTTCACGCCCGGCGGCAGCTCGTCGCCCTCTTCGCGGTCGAAGACGCGGACGCCGATGACCTTGCCGATCTCACCGTGCGGCACCTTCAGCGAGGTGTCGCGCACCTCGCGCGCCTTCTCACCGAAGATCGCGCGGAGCAGGCGCTCCTCGGGGGTCAGCTCGGTCTCACCCTTGGGCGTGACCTTGCCGACGAGGATGTCGCCGGCCACGACCTCGGCACCGATCCGGATGATGCCGCGCTCGTCGAGGTCGGAGAGGACCTCTTCGGAGACGTTCGGGATGTCCCGGGTGATCTCCTCGGGGCCCAGCTTGGTGTCACGGGCGTCGACCTCGTGCTCCTCGATGTGGATCGAGGAGAGGACGTCGTCCTGCACGAGGCGCTGCGACAGGATGATCGCGTCCTCGTAGTTGTGGCCCTCCCACGGCATGAACGCGACGAGCAGGTTCTTGCCGAGCGCCATCTCGCCTTCGTCCGTGGACGGACCGTCGGCGAGGACCTGGCCCTCGACAACCCGCGCACCCTCGTCCACGACGACCTTCTGGTTGAAGGAGGTGCCCTGGTTGGAGCGGGTGAACTTGGCGACGCGGTACGTGGTGTACGTGCCGTCGTCGTTGGCGACGGTGATGTAGTCCGCGGAAACCTCCTGGACCACACCGTCCTTCTCCGCCTTGATGACGTCACCGGCGTCGACCGCGCAGCGGTACTCCATGCCGGTGCCGACCAGCGGCGACTCCGCCTTGATCAGCGGAACGGCCTGGCGCATCATGTTCGATCCCATGAGCGCGCGGTTGGCGTCGTCGTGCTCGAGGAACGGGATCATGGCGGTCGCGGCCGACACCATCTGGCGCGGCGAGACGTCCATGAAGTCCACCTCGTCGGCGGGGACGAGGTCGACCTCGCCGCCACGACGGCGGACCAGCACACGCTGCTCGGAGAACCGCATGTCCTCGGAGAGCTTCGCGTTGGCCTGCGCGATCAGGAAGCGGTCCTCCTCATCGGCGGTGAGGTAGTCCACCTCCTCGGTGACCTGACCGTCGACGACCTTGCGGTACGGGGTCTCGATGAAGCCGAAGACGTTGACCCGGCCGTACGAGGCCAGCGAGCCGATGAGACCGATGTTGGGACCTTCAGGGGTCTCAATCGGGCACATGCGGCCGTAGTGCGACGGGTGCACGTCACGGACGTCCAGGCCGGCCCGCTCACGGGACAGACCACCCGGGCCCAGCGCCGACAGACGACGCTTGTGGGTCAGACCCGACAGCGGGTTGGTCTGGTCCATGAACTGGGACAGCTGGCTGGTGCCGAAGAACTCCTTGATGGAGGCGACGACCGGCCGGATGTTGATCAGGGTCTGCGGCGTGATCGCCTCGACGTCCTGGGTCGTCATGCGCTCGCGCACGACGCGCTCCATACGAGCCAGACCCGTACGGACCTGGTTCTGGATGAGCTCGCCGACGTTGCGCAGACGACGGTTGCCGAAGTGGTCGATGTCGTCGGTCTCGACGACGATCGAACGGCCGGACTCGCCGATCGTCTCGGTCTCACCGGCGTGCAGCTTGACCAGGTACTTGATCGTCGCGATGACGTCATCGGTGGTCAGCACGCCGGCGTCGAGCGGCTCGTCGCCGCCGAGCTTCTTGTTGACCTTGTAGCGGCCGACCTTGGCGAGGTCGTAGCGCTTGGGGTTGAAGTACAGGTTCTCGAGCAGCGTCTGCGCGGCCTCGCGGGTCGGCGGCTCGCCCGGACGCAGCTTGCGGTAGATGTCGAGCAGCGCGTCGTCCTGGCCCTGGGTGTGGTCCTTCTCCAGGGTGGCGCGCATGGACTCGTACTCGCCGAACTCCTCGAGGATCTGCTCGGTGGTCCACCCGAGCGCCTTGAGCAGGACGGTCACGGACTGCTTGCGCTTGCGGTCGATGCGCACACCGACCATGTCGCGCTTGTCGATCTCCATCTCCAGCCAGGCACCCCGGGACGGGATGATCTTGGCGGAGAAGATGTCCTTGTCGGACGTCTTGTCGATGGAGCTGTCGAAGTAAACGCCCGGCGAGCGGACCAGCTGCGAAACGACGACACGCTCGGTGCCGTTGATGCAGAAGGTGCCCTTGTTGGTCATGAGCGGGAAGTCGCCCATGAAGACCGTCTGGGACTTGATCTCGCCGGTCTCGTTGTTCGTGAACTCAGCGGTGACGAAGAGCGGAGCGGCGTACGTGAAGTCGCGCTCCTTGCACTCGTCGATGGAGTTCTTCGGGGGCTCGAAGCGGTGGTCGCGGAACGTCAGCGACATCGACCCGGAGAAGTCTTCGATCGGGGAGATCTCTTCGAAGATCTCTTCAAGACCGGACTTGGTGGGGACTTCCTGCCCACTCTCCAGCGCAGCCTCGACGCGACCCTTCCATGCGGCATTGCCGAGCAGCCAGTCGAAGCTTTCGGTCTGCAGCGCAAGGAGGTTCGGAACCCCGAGGGGCTCCTTGATCTTCGCAAAAGAGATGCGCAGCGGGGCGGTGCTGTCGCCGTTGTTCGTATTGGCAGTCGAGGCGTTGCGCGAGGCGGCCAAGAGGGGGTCCTTCCGAGGGCTCGGACTCACTACGCGCGTACCGGTTCCGACTCGAGCAGACTGAGGGAAAGCCCAGGTCAGGGCGGATCATCCAGCTGTGCTCGGGCTCGGATATGCCCCTGGTGACGGGCAGGGAGCAGCTAACAGGCAGCGCAAAGGGTCAGTGTAGCCACAAGGCCCACTGATGTCCAGAGCGAGATTCCGGAGACCGGTCCAGCACCGTGATACCGACCTTCTCCCTCCGGGACGTCGCGTCCTCCGCGCGGGAGGATCCCCTCGTTTGTTCTTCTCATGCCCTGCGCCTGCCGAAAGCCCTGCGCCAGTGGCGCACACCGATGCTTCCCTCTTCGTCGGCGATCCATGCCTCGAACCGAGGATCGCTTCTGCGTCGCGTCCCGAGAATTGCGCGCCGCGTCCGGTTCGTCAAGGCCCCCCACCTCTGCGAGATCGTCACATGGGAGCACGTCCGGGCAACGAAGATCACCATACTCGCACTCCGGCCGGAGGCAACGCAGCCGTGTCGCGCACGCCGAAGGGCGACCACCCGCATGGGTGATCGCCCTTGGCTGTCGTCCCGTTACGCCTCAGGCGCTCAGGAGCTGAGTCAGCGACTCAGTGGGGTCACTTGACCTCGACGGAGGCACCGGCGCCCTTGAGGGCCTCGGCGGCCTTCTCGGCGGCGTCCTTGGCGACCTTCTCGAGGACCGGCTTCGGGGTGCCGTCCACGAGGTCCTTGGCCTCCTTCAGGCCCAGGGAGGTCAGCTCACGCACGACCTTGATGACCTGGATCTTCTTGTCGCCGGCACCGGTGAGGATGACGTCGAACTCGTCCTGCTCCTCAGCGGCCTCGGCGGCCGGGGCACCCGGGCCCGCAACGGCAACGGCGGCCGGGGCGGCAGCGGTGACGTCGAACTTCTCCTCGAACGCCTTCACGAACTCGGAGAGCTCGATGAGGGTCATCTCCTCGAACTGCGCGAGCAGGTCTTCCTGGCTGAGCTTCGCCATGATGGGCGATCCTTCCACTATTTCGGCTGGTGCCGGGATGTACATGTGAGGCGGGCGTACGTCGGGCCCGCTGTGGCCTCTCCGCCTAGGCGGACCTACGCGAGAGCTGCCAATGTGCGAGCCGAATTACTCGGCACCGCCCTGCTCGGCCTGCTTGGCACGAAGCGCCTCCGCGGTGCGGACGAACTTCGAGGGAAGCGCCTGGAAGAGCGCGGCAGCCTGGGACTGCTTGCCCTTCATGGCGCCCGCCAGCTTGGCGAGCAGAACCTCGCGGGACTCGAGGTCCGCAAGCTTCTTGATCTCGTCGGCGGACAGCGCCTTGCCGTCAAGGACACCGCCCTTGATGACGAGAGAGGGGTTCTCCTTGGCGAAGTCACGAAGACCCTTTGCCGCCTCGACCGGGTCACCGGTCACAAAGGCGACAGCCGTCGAGCCACTGAGGTGCTCGTCCAGCTGAATCCCGGCCTCATTGGCCGCGATCTTGGTCAGCGTGTTCTTCACCACACGGTACTGAGCGTTCTCGCCGAGCGAACGACGCAGCTGCTTGAGCTGCGCCACAGTCAGTCCGGTGTAAGAGGTCACAACAGCTGCGTTGGAGTTACGGAGCTTCTCCGTGATCTCCTCAACAGCTGCGATCTTGTCGGACGTCGCCATGAGCCTCGGCCTCCTTCCGGGTGATGAGGACCGCGCAGAAGGGGCTGGGCAAAACAAACGCCCCGGCGCAGGCGCACGGGGCGAGGCTCGACCGGGCTCACACCCGGGAGTTCTTCCACAGTCACACCTGCGCAGGCCGTCCGCAGCTAGCGGATCCTTCGGCCACCACACGCCCGGGAATCGGACGCGCAGAGACAACCAGCGGTCTTTGGCTTCCCGCATACGGTACGGGAGCGACCTGCGTCAGGCAAATCGGCCGGGAGGGCCCAGCGAGCCCCTCCCGGCCGCACCACTCAGGGGCTGGGGGGCGTCAGGACATCGCTCGCCGGCGGCGGCGTCACGTCCACCTTGGTGCCGTAGTGCGAGTAGTAGACCGTCGAGTCGGTCGCCTGCCGACCGTTCATCTGCTCACGCTTCTTGACGAGCAGGTTGTCCGAGCTGACCCACAGGTCGATGGTCTCCGTCGTCGCACCGGTCTGCTTCAGCTGCTGCTGCAGCGCCTTCAGGTCGGCTTCGCTGAGCCCCTTGGACTGCATCTTCAGCAGCTCGGCCACCTCGACCGTGCCGGTGTAGTGGGTCGCCTGGACGCCGCGGACGTCCTCCTTGCCCGCCTCCTTGACCTTGCCGGAGGCGATCAGCAGATCCACCGACTTGCCGGGGTCGTTGTTCTGCAGGGCGTCCTTCATCATGGCGCCGGCCGGGCCCTGCTTGGCCAGCCTCTCGTAGTCGTACTTGATCCAGTTCTTGCCGCCCATGGGCGTGCCTATGTTCATGTACATCGCCTGCGGCGTGTAGAGCGCCTTCATCGGCTTGCCGGAGCCCATGGGCTGACCGCCGGACATGGTGATGTCGAGGGTCATGTTGATGCCGTTCGACCAGTCCATCGCGCCCTTCATGGTGCGCGTGGTCGGCCCGACCTTCTGCGTGCCGTCGATCTCGGCGGACTTCTTGCTGCCCACCTGCTGCGAAGCCGCCTTCAGCGACGCCAGCGCCGCGTCCAGCGGCGACTTGTTCGATCCCGCCCCGCCGCCGCTCCCGCCGGCGTTGTCACTCTTCCCGCCGTTACAGGCGGTAAGACCGGCAACCATGACAACTCCCGCCACGACGGCGGCAATACGCGTGCTACGCACTGAGGCTCCCCCTTTAGATCTCCCTTATGGACCTCGGGGCGACTCTAGACCAAACGGGTGACACGCACGCGTCAGGCCCCGCTCTCCTTGGCGGAGGGCGGGGCCTGCGGTGCTACTGCGCTACGAGGCGTCGATCAGGGAGATCAGACGGCCTCGTCCTCGACGAGGAGGTTGCGGGTGCGGTTGGCGTCCAGCGGGATGCCGGGGCCCATCGTGGTGGTGATGGTCGCCTTCTTGATGTAGCGGCCCTTGGCAGCGGACGGCTTGAGGCGGTTGATCTCCTCGAGCGCCGCGGCGTAGTTCTCCACCAGCTTGGTCTCGTCGAAGGAGACCTTGCCGATGATGAAGTGGAGGTTCGCGTGCTTGTCCACGCGGAACTCGATCTTGCCGCCCTTGATGTCGGTGACAGCCTTGGCGACATCCGGGGTGACGGTGCCGGTCTTCGGGTTCGGCATCAGACCACGCGGACCGAGCACGCGGCCGAGGCGGCCGACCTTGCCCATGAGGTCCGGGGTGGCGACGACGGCGTCGAAGTCCAGGCGGCCCTTGGCGACCTCGTCGATCAGTTCGTCCGAGCCGACGATGTCGGCGCCGGCGGCTTCCGCGGCCGCAGCACGGTCACCGGTCGCGAAGACCAGGACCCGGGCGGTCTTACCGGTGCCGTGCGGGAGGTTCACGGTGCCACGGACCATCTGGTCGGCCTTGCGCGGGTCGACACCCAGACGCATGGCGACCTCGACGGTCGCGTCGAACTTGGCGGACGAGGTCTCCTTGGCGAGACGGACGGCCTCGAGCGGGGCGTACTGACGCTCCCGGTCGATCTTCGCGTCCGCGTTGCGAAGAGTCTTGCTGCGCTTCACTTCTGCTCCTGATGCAGTGGGGTGGAGTCGTGGTCCGGACCAGCGCCTGGTCCTGCCACGGAGTGCCGTGAGGGGCTGAGGATCAGCCCTCGACCGTGATGCCCATGGAGCGGGCGGTGCCGGCGATGATCTTCTCGGCGGCGTCCAGGTCGTTGGCGTTCAGGTCGGGCATCTTGGTGGTGGCGATGTCACGGACCTGGTCGCGGGTGATCTTGGCGACCTTGGTCTTGTGCGGCTCGCCGGAGCCCTTCTCCACGCCCGCGGCCTTCAGGATGAGCTTCGCGGCCGGCGGGGTCTTGGTGACGAAGGTGAAGGAACGGTCCTCGTAGACCGTGATCTCCACCGGCACGACCATGCCACGCTGCGACTCGGTCGCGGCGTTGTAGGCCTTGCAGAACTCCATGATGTTGACGCCGTGCTGGCCCAGCGCGGGGCCGACCGGCGGAGCCGGGTTTGCGGCGCCGGCGCTGATCTGGAGCTTGATAAGCCCCGTGACCTTCTTCTTCTTGGGAGGCATGCTCTCTCCGGGTCCTAGTGAGAGGTGTTTCGCCAGTCCATCCGGTCATCCGGATGGAGGCATACCGCACAACGATAACGGGTATGGTCGTGCGGCCAAAAACCGAGCAGGTCAGACCGGCTGTGAGCCCGTCTGACCTGGTCGGTGGTCGGTGGTCCGGAAGAACCCTGTTCTTCCGGCTCAGTTCTTCTGGATCTGGTCGAAGGACAGCTCGACCGGGGTCTCGCGGCCGAAGATCTCGACCAGGCCCTTGACCTTCTTCGAGTCGGCGTTGATCTCGTTGATCGTCGCCTGCAGCGTCGCGAACGGGCCGTCGGTGACGGTGACCGAGTCGCCCACCTCGAAGTCCAGCACCTGGACCTCGACCTTGCGGGACGGCGCCGGCTTGCCCTCGGCCGCGGCGGCCTCCTTGGCGGCCTTCTCCTCGGCCTCCGGGGCGAGCATCTTGACGATCTCGTCCAGCGTCAGCGGGTAGGGGTCGTAGGCGTTGCCGACGAAGCCGGTGACGCCCGGCGTGTTGCGCACGACGCCCCAGGACTCGTTCGTCAGGTCCATGCGCACGAGCACGTAGCCCGGGAGCTTGTTCTGGCGGATGGTCTTGCGCTCGCCGTTCTTGATCTGCGCGACCTCTTCCTGCGGCACCTCGGCCTGGAAGATGTAGTCCTCGACGTTCAGCGAGACGGCGCGCTGCTCGAGGTTGGTCTTCACGCGGTTCTCGTAGCCCGCGTAGGTGTGGATGACGTACCACTCGCCGGGCAGGCCACGCAGCTCGTCGCGGAGGGCGGTCACCGGGTCGACCGGCTCCTGCTCCTCCTCAACGGCCTCGTCCTCGGCGATCTCAGCCTCGTCCTCGGCGGCCTCGTCCTCGGCGACCTCTGCCGCGGCCTCGGCCTCGTCCTCGATGTGCACCGCAGCCTGCTCGGCGGGCTCACCGGCTTCGGCGTCCTCGGCGTCGAGCTCGTCGACGGTGTCGGCACCCTCGATGATCTCTTGCTCGGTGTCGTCGCCCACGACCTCGGCCGAGACAGCCGCGTCAACGTCGGCCGCTGCCGTCTCGGCGGATTCGGCGGCGTCGTTCAGGTTCGGGTCAGACACGGTGGCTGCTTCTTCCTGGCTTCAAGGGGTTGAACATGCGAAATAGGCGCCCGCGCAGGCGCCCTCCGCGGGATCAGCCGAAGACGTACCCGACGACTCGGTTGATTCCCAAGTCAATCACGGTTACGAGGCCGATGATGATGACAACGAAGACGATCACCACACTGGTGTACGTCGTCAGCTGGCCGCGCGTGGGCCAGACGACCTTGCGGAGTTCCGCGATGACCTGGCGGTAGAAGAGCGCGAGACGCGCGAAAGGCCCCTTCTTGCCGCGCTTGCCGCCGCGGCGGGGCTTCTTCTGGGACTCAGCGGCCTCGTCCTCGGAGCGACCGCGCTCAGGCATGTCGATGGAGCCCAGGGCGTCCGTCACTCGTCCTCACCTGAATCCGGGTCGTGGCCGTGCCGCGCCCGGTGGAGCCGCACGGCGGTGCATACGTACGCCTGCACGCACTGAGGTGAGAGTGCGTGTAGCAGGGCCGGAGGGACTTGAACCCCCAACCGCTGGTTTTGGAGACCAGTGCTCTACCAATTGAGCTACGACCCTTTGTGGTTCCCCCAACCTACCGCATGCGGTCGACTGCACCAGGTGCGTGCGCCGCGGCGACCCGTTGGAGGCCAACGGTCAGCGAGTGTACGTGTTTCCGGGCCGGGCGTCGAACACGATTGTCCCGGGGAGGCCCCGCAAACCCGTGTGTCGGGCAGGTGGGGGGTCTGCAACGATGCATGTATGAGCGCTGCAAACCCTTCCGCATCGTCCCCCACCGACCGCCGGGTCTCGGCCCGGGTCGGTTCGATCTCCGAGTCCGCGACGCTCGCCGTCGACGCCAAGGCGAAGGCCCTCAAGGCCGCCGGACGACCGGTGATCGGCTTCGGCGCCGGTGAGCCCGACTTCCCCACCCCCGGCTACATCGTCGACGCGGCGATCGAGGCGTGCCGCAACCCGAAGTTCCACCGTTACACGCCGGCCGGCGGTCTCCCCGAGCTCAAGTCCGCGATCGCCGCGAAGACGCTGCGCGACTCCGGTTACGAGATCGAGGCCGCGAACGTACTGGTGACGAACGGCGGCAAGCAGGCCATCTACGAGGCGTTCGCCGCCATCCTGGACCCGGGTGACGAGGTCATCGTCCCCGCGCCGTACTGGACGACCTACCCCGAGTCGATCCGGCTCGCGGGCGGCGTGCCGGTCGACGTGGTGGCCGACGAGACCACCGGCTACCGCGTGACCGTCGACCAGCTGGAGGCGGCCCGTACGGAGCGCACGAAGGTGCTGCTGTTCGTCTCGCCGTCGAACCCGACCGGCGCGGTCTACACCCGCGAGCAGGTGGAGGCGGTCGGCCGCTGGGCCGCCTCGCACGGCCTGTGGGTGCTGACCGACGAGATCTACGAGCACCTGGTCTACGGAGACGCCCAGTTCTCGTCGCTGCCGGTGGTGGTGCCCGAGCTGCGCGACAAGTGCATCATCGTCAACGGCGTGGCGAAGACGTACGCGATGACCGGCTGGCGGGTGGGCTGGGCGATCGGCCCGAAGGACGTCATCAAGGCCGCCACGAACCTCCAGTCGCACGCCACCTCGAACGTCTCCAACGTCGCGCAGGCCGCGGCCATCGCGGCGGTCTCCGGCGACCTCGCGGCCGTCGAGGAGATGAAGGTCGCCTTCGACCGGCGGCGCAAGACGATCGTGCGGATGCTCAACGAGATCGACGGCGTGCTGTGCCCGGAGCCGGAGGGCGCGTTCTACGCGTACCCCTCGGTGAAGGAGCTCCTGGGCAAGGAGATCCGCGGCAAGCGCCCGCAGACCAGCGTGGAGCTGGCCGAGCTGATCCTGGAGGAGGCGGAGGTCGCCGTCGTCCCGGGTGAAGCCTTCGGCACCCCCGGCTACCTGCGGCTTTCGTACGCGCTGGGTGACGAGGACCTGGTGGAGGGCGTGTCCCGGATCCAGAAGCTGCTGGCGGAGGCCAAGTAGCCACCTACGGACATCCGTATGTGCCGAGCGGGCGGTCGGACGCGTTCCGGCCGCCCGCTCGCGCGTTCTTCCGGACACCCCTTCGGGAAAGGCCCTACCGGCGTGCCGCCCGGATACGGCAAGATCCTCAGATGGAGCACTCTTCAGCGGGGCACCCCCCGAACCCCCCGAGCACTCATGCCCATGGCGGTGCCGCTGTCCGAGACCTGCGCCGGCTGCCGAAGGCCCATCTGCACCTGCACTTCACCGGTTCGATGCGGCCCGCGACCCTGCTGGACCTCGCCGACAAGTACGGCGTGCACCTGCCGGAGGCCCTGCGCGGCGGTGAGCCACCCCAACTGCGGGCCACGGACGAGCGCGGCTGGTTCCGTTTCCAGCGCCTCTACGACATCGCCCGCTCGTGCCTGCGCGCCCCCGAGGACATCCAGCGGCTGGTGTTCGAGGCCGCCCAGGAGGACGTCCGGGACGGTTCGCGCTGGCTGGAGATCCAGGTCGACCCGACCTCGTACGCCCCGCGGCTGGGCGGGCTGATCCCGGCGCTGGAGATCATCCTGGACGCGGTGGACCGCGCCTCCCGCGACACCGGCCTGGGCATCCGCGTGCTGATCGCGGCGAACCGCATGAAGCACCCGCTGGACGCCCGTACGCTCGCGCGGCTCGCGGTGCGCTTCGCGGACCGGGGCGTGATCGGCTTCGGACTCTCCAACGACGAACGCCGGGGATTCGCCAGGGACTTCGACCGTGCCTTCGCCATCGCCCGGGAGGGCGGCCTGCTGGCGGCGCCGCACGGCGGTGAGCTGTCCGGGCCGGCCAGCGTCCGGGACTGCCTGGACGATCTGCACGCCGGCCGGATCGGCCACGGCGTACGGGCCGCCGAGGACCCCGCGCTGCTGCGCCGGCTGGCCTCGCGCCAGGTGACGTGCGAGGTGTGCCCGGCGTCGAACGTGGCGCTGGGGGTGTACGAGAAGCCCGAGGACGTGCCGCTGCGGACGCTCTTCGACGCCGGGGTGCCGATGGCGCTGGGCGCGGACGACCCGCTGCTGTTCGGCGCGCGGCTGGCCGCGCAGTACGAGATCGCCCGTACCGCGCACAGCTTCACCGACGAGGAGCTGGCCGAGCTGGCCCGCCAGTCGGTCCGCGGCTCCCGCGCCCCTCAGGACGAGCAGCAGCGGCTGCTGACGGACATCGACGCCTGGCTGGCCGGATGAGCCGCGGCCCGGCCGCGCGGGCCGGGCCGGAGCCGCTCAGAGGCTGACGCCGACCGTCACCGGTTCGTTGACGAGCGTGATGCCGAAGGCCGCGTGGACGCCGTCCCGGACCTCGCGGGCCAGGGCGAGCAGGTCCTCGGTGGTGGCCTCGCCGCGGTTGGTGAGGGCGAGCGTGTGCTTGGTGGAGATGCGGGCCGGGCCGCTGCCGTAGCCCTTGGTGAAGCCGGCGCGGTCGATCAGCCAGGCCGCGGAGGTCTTCACCAGGCCGTCGCCTGCCGGGAAGGCGGGCGGGGCGGTGTCGGGGCCGAGGCGGTCCCGGACGCGCTCCAGGAAGGCGGTGTGCTCGGCCTCGGTGAGGATCGGGTTGGTGAAGAAGGAGCCGGCCGACCAGGTGTCGTGGTCCGCCGGGTCCAGCACCATGCCCTTGCCGGCCCGCAGCGCCAGGACGGTCTTGCGGGCGACGGCGGCCGGGACCCGGTCACCGGGCTCGACGCCGAGGGCGCGGGCGGTCTCGGCGTACTTCAGGGGCGCGGAGAGCCCCCCGGCGTCCTCCAGGGCGAAGCGCACCCGCAGCACCACGAACCGGTCGGGGTGCGCCTTGAAACGGCTGTGCCGGTAGGAGAAGCCGCACTCCTCGCCCGGGAGCGTGACGGTCTCGCCGGCCCGGCGGTCGTAGGCGACCACCTCGGTGATCGTGGCGGAGACCTCCTGGCCGTACGCGCCCACGTTCTGGATCGGGGTGGCGCCCGCCGAGCCGGGGATGCCGGCCAGGCACTCGATGCCGGCCAGCCCGGCCTCGACCGTGCGGGCGACCGCGTCGGACCAGTTCTCGCCGGCGGCCAGCTCCAGCGCCGTGCCGTCGAGGGTGAAGCCGCTGGTGGCGATCCGCAGGGCCGTACCGTCGAAGCCCTTGTCGCCGATGACGAGGTTGCTGCCGCCGCCGATGAGCAGCAGCGGGGTGCCGGCGTCGTCGGCCGAGCGGACGGCTGCGATCACCTCGTCGTCGGTGGTGGCCGTGACGAGGCGGGTCGCCGGGCCGCCGAGCCGGAAGGTGGTCAGCGGGGCGAGGGGGGCGTTGTCTTCTACGGTTGCCACGTGTCGTTCCTGCACCCGCCCAAGAGTACGGGGGCGGCCCGGCGGTCCCGCCCGGCCGCCCCCGGCACGGGCTCAGGCCAGGCGGACCACGGCGCGGGACATGCCCAGCACCTTCTGGCCGGCGCTCATCGCGGTCAGGTCGACCCGGACCGTACGGGCGTCGTCGTCGAGCTTGGCCGCGACCTTGGCGCTGACCTCGATCAGTGCGCCGTTGTCGTCGTTGGGGACGACGACGGGCTTGGTGAAGCGCACCCCGTACTCGGCGACCGCGCCCGGGTCGCCGGCCCAGTCGGTGACCACCCGGATCGCCTCGGCCATGGTGAACATGCCGTGGGCGATGACGTCGGGCAGGCCGACCTCCTTGGCGAACTTCTCGTTCCAGTGAATCGGGTTGAAGTCACCGGAGGCGCCCGCGTAGCGCACGAGCGTGGCGCGGCTCACCGGGAAGCTCTGCGCCGGGAGTTCGGTGCCGACCTCGACGTCGTCGTAAGAGATCTGGGCGGTCATTTCATGCCTCCTCGGCGCGACGGGCCACCAGCTTGGTGAAGGCGGTCACGACGTGTTCGCCGGCCTCGTCGTGCACCTCGCCGCGGATGTCGATGATGTCGTTGCCCGCCATGGTCTTGATCGCTTCGATGGTGGAGGTGACGGCCAGCCGGTCACCGCTGCGCACCGGGCGGGTGTAGGCGAACTTCTGGTCGCCGTGCACCACCCGGCTGTAGTCCAGGCCGAGTTGCGGGTCCTCGATGACCTGTCCCGCGGCCTTGAAAGTGATGGCGAACACAAAGGTCGGCGGGGCGATCACATCGGGGTGACCGAGCGCCTTGGCTGCTTCGGCGTCGGTGTAAGCCGGGTTGGTGTCCCCGATCGCCTCGGCGAATTCGCGGATCTTTTCCCGGCCGACCTCGTACGGGTCGGTGGCCGGGTACGTACGGCCGACAAAAGACTGGTCGAGCGCCATGGGCTCGCAACCTCCGTGTACTGATGGTGATAACGCCGTGAGGCCGCCCCCACGAATGGGGACGGCCTCACGGACTAGCCTGTGTTATCGCGTCTCGCGGTGCGCGGTGTGCGAGTTGCAGCGCGGGCAGTGCTTCTTCATCTCAAGACGGTCCGGGTCGTTACGCCGGTTCTTCTTGGTGATGTAGTTCCGCTCCTTGCACTCCACGCAGGCCAGCGTGATCTTCGGGCGGACGTCGGTGGCAGCCACGTGAGTGCTCCTTGACGGACAAGTTGGACGGATGAACGCATAAAAGAGTAGCCGATCGAAGGACCGACCCCACAATCGGCTACTGTCAGTAGCGGTGACCGGACTTGAACCGGTGACACAGCGATTATGAGCCGCTTGCTCTACCGACTGAGCTACACCGCTGCGATGCGAGTGGCGCCCGCCCGAAGGCGGGTACCTCACACATCAGAGCCCCAATACGGAATCGAACCGTAGACCTTCTCCTTACCATGGAGACGCTCTGCCGACTGAGCTATTGGGGCGAGCGATGAAGACATTACACGGCCCGCCGCCAAACGTGAAATCCGTATCCGCGGCACGCCCCAACCACCCCCCGCACCACACCGGTACGACTATTTCGCGCCTGCGCGAAGCTCTCCCGGCGGCGCCCTAATCTCGGAACCACGCTGCGTGATCTTGCACGCCCGTGCCTTCGAGGAGCGCGATGTCCGACAGCAGTTCGCCGCAGCCGCAGCCCCAGCCGGGAAAGCCGGGCAGCCCCGGCCGGTACACCAGGTCGGACAGCGGCGCGCTGGTCCTGTGCGGCGCCCGGCTCGCCGACGGCCGCACCGTGGACGTACGGCTGGGCGGGGGGCGCATCGAGGCCGTCGGGACGGCCGGCAGCCTCGCCCCGCAGGGCGCCCGCGTCGACCTCGCCGGCTATCTCCTGCTCCCCGCCCCCGCCGAGCCGCACGCGCACTGCGACACCGCCCTGACCGCGGACTCCGAGGGCCCGGCCTCCGGCTCCCCCGAGGACGTCCAGCGGCGGACGACCGAGGCCGCGCTGCTCCAGCTGGGGCACGGTGCCACCGCCTCCCGCAGCCACGTCAGGATCGGCGACGTCCAGGGGCTGCGCTCGCTGGAGGCGGTGCTCCAGGCGCGCCGGTCGCTGCGCGGGCTGGCGGACCTGGCGGCGGTGGCGGTGCCCCGGGTGCTGACCGGGGTGGCCGGCGCGGACGGGCTGGCGATGCTGCGGGACGCGGTGAAGATGGGCGCCTCGGTCATCGGCGGCTGTCCCGACCTGGACCCCGATCCGGCCGGGTACGTCGAGACGGTCCTGGAGCTGGCGGGCGAACACGGCTGCCCGGTCGATCTGCACACGGACGGTGACGACCCCGCCCGGCTGGCCCGCGTCGCGGCGATGTCCGGCGGGCTGCGCCCGGGCGTCGCGCTCGGGCCGTGCGCCGGGATGGCCCGGATGCCGCGCAGTGTGGCGTCGCGGGTCGCCGAGCAGCTGGCCGCCGCCGATGTCGCCGTCGTCTGCCTGCCGCAGGGCGACTGTGCGGGCCTGGAGCGGTACGGCTCCCGGGTGGCGCGGCCGGCCCCCGTACGGCTGCTGAAGGCCGCCGGGGTGCGGGTGGCGGCCGGCAGCGGGGCGCTGCGGGACGTGGCGAACCCGGTGGGGCGCGGCGACCCGTTGGAGGCCGCCTATCTGCTGGCGTCCCTGGGGGAGGCCACTCCGGAGGCGGCGTACGACACGGTGAGTTCGGCGGCTCGGACGACGCTGGGGCTGCCGGAGGTGCGCGTCGAGGCGGGCTTCCCCGCGGAACTGCTGGCCGTGCGCGGCGAGCGGATCGCCGGGGTGCTCTCGCTCGCGTACAGCCGGATCGTGATCCACCGCGGGCGGGTGGTCGCGCGTACCAGCGCGGTGCGCGAGTACTGCGACTCGGCGGCGGAGGTGGCGCTGGAGCTGCCGCGGCAGTCACAGCGCTGAGCCGGCGGATCCAGCTGCGCGGCAAGAAGGGTTCCGCCGCTCCGGCCGGTCCCGCGCCGCCTGACGCCCCTTCGGCGTACGGTCGGGATCATGCGCATTGTCATCGCAGGTGGACATGGTCAGATCGCGCTGCGGCTGGAGCGGTTGCTCGCCAAGCGCGGGGACGAGGTGGCGGGCATCATCCGCCGGCCGGAGCAGGCCGGCGACTTGCTGGCCGCGGGCGCCGAACCGGTGGTCTGCGACCTGGAGTCGGCGTCCGTGGAGGATGTCGCCCGGCACATGGAGGGCGCCGACGCGGCCGTCTTCGCGGCGGGCGCCGGTCCGGGCAGCGGCACCGCACGCAAGGAGACGGTGGACCGCGGCGCGGCGGTGCTGTTCGCGGACGCGGCGGAGGCGACGGGCGTGCGCCGCTTCCTCGTCGTCTCCTCGATGGGCGCGGACCGTGAGCCGCCCGAGGGCACCGACCCGGTCTTCGCGACGTACCTGCGGGCGAAGGGCGCCGCGGACGCGGACGTACGGGCCCGCGCGGGGCTGGACTGGACGATCCTGCGGCCGGGCCGGCTGACGAACGACCCCGGGACCGGCCTGATCACGCTGGCCGACGCGACCGGGCCCGGCGAGGTTTCACGCGATGACGTGGCGGCCACCCTGGTGGCACTGCTCGACGAGCCGGGCACCGTCGGCCGCACGCTGGAGCTGATCAGTGGGGACGTGCCGGTGGAGGACGCGGTGCGGGCGGTCGCGAACCACTGAGGCACGGTGCCGGCGCGGCACACGAAAAGGCCCCTGAATCGCATTTCTACGATTCAGGGGCCTTTCCACACCTGTGGCGGCGCCAGGATTCGAACCTGGGAAGGCGAAGCCGGCAGATTTACAGTCTGCTCCCTTTGGCCGCTCGGGCACACCGCCAGGGTTTGCTGCCGGGAGATCCGCTGTGGGCGGCGCTCCGTGGCAACGACGTAAACCATACCCGATGGCTGGGGGTGGTTCGCCACCCGATTCGTGAGCGCTGGATCTTGGTCGGGTGGCTAGGCTGGGCAGGCGGTCCGGGGACGGACCGCAGCCGTGACGGATCTAGGTACGAGGAGCCAACTCAACATGGCCGACTCCAGTTTCGACATCGTCTCGAAGGTAGAGCGGCAGGAGGTCGACAACGCCCTCAACCAGGCCGCCAAGGAGATCTCGACGCGCTACGACTTCAAGGGCGTGGACGCCTCGATCGCATGGTCGGGCGAGAAGATCGAGATGCGGGCCAACGCCGAGGAGCGGGTCAAGGCCGTGCTCGACATCTTCCAGTCCAAGCTGGTCAAGCGCGGGATCTCGCTGAAGGCGCTGGACGCCGGTGAGCCGCAGGCTTCGGGCAAGGAGTACAAGATCTTCGCCTCCGTGGAGGAGGGGATCTCGCAGGAGAACGCGAAGAAGGTCGCCAAGATCATTCGCGATGAGGGTCCCAAGGGCGTCAAGGCGCAGGTGCAGGGCGACGAGCTGCGCGTCACCTCGAAAAGCCGGGACGACCTGCAGGCGGTGCAGCAGCTGCTGAAGGGCAAGGACCTGGACTTCGCGATCCAGTTCGTGAACTACCGGTAGCAGTCCGGCTTTCGGGTGCCTTCGGATGGGGCGGTGCGCTGCGGCGTGCCGCCCCACCGGCGTTTCCCGGGCCGCCGTACGGGGATTCCGCGCGGACCGCTTGACCTCGATCTTGGTTGAGGTTGCAGGGTCGTCGCATGACTACTTCTCACGACGTGCGCAAGAACCCCGCCGGCGGGGCCGGGGGCGGTTTTCTGGTGGATGTGTTCCCTCAGGTGCGACGGCCGGATGCCGGGACGGTGCTGATCAGCGAGTGGGACGCGGGCGGCCCCGAAGGGCAGCGGGCGGTCCTGGAGGGGGTGGCCCGCGCCTGGGAGGAGACGCCGCTGCCGGCGGACTTCCTCTCCCGGGTGCTGTTCGCCGGGACGGACGGGCGCAGCGTGCTCAATTACGCCCAGTGGACGAGCGAGGCGGCGCACCGGGAGTTCGTCCGGAGTGAGGACACCGGCCTGAGCGAGCGGATCGCGGCGGCGCTGGACGCGGTGGGGGACGTCGGCAACGAGGGGCCCGCCCGTTACCGGCTGTACCGCAGCATGCTGCCCGAGGAGGAGCCGGAGGCCCCGGGCTGCGTCGTCCGCGTCGCCTTCCGGACGACGGGGCACGACGCGGCCCGGGAGCTCGTCGACGGGCTGTTCGGCCTGCTGGGCGAGCGGCAGCAGGGCTCCGGTGCGATCGCCTCGCACTTCCACATCAGCGAGGACGGCACCCGGATCGTCAACTACAGCGAGTGGACGACCCCGGAGGCCCACCAGCGGGTGGTCGACGCACGGCTCGGGGGCGGCGGTGAGGTGATGCGGTTCATCAACGGCCTGCCGGGGGTCGAGCCGCTCGGTTTCCGGCGCTACGTGGCCCCACGGGGGCTCGTACGGGCGTGAGGCGAGGGCGCGGGGCTCCGGGGTGCTCCCGGGGTCAGCGGGTGGCGAACGGCTGGTCCGTGGGGACGATGTCGCGGCCCAGGGGCACCAGGGAGATCGGGATCATCTTGAAGTTGGCGATGCCGAAGGGGATGCCGATGATCGTCACGCACAGGGCCAGACCGGTGACGATGTGCCCCAGGGCCAGCCACCAGCCCGCGAAGATGATCCAGATGACGTTGCCGACCGCCGACCCGACGCCGGCGTCGTGCCGCAGGACCGTGGTCCGTCCGAAGGGCCACAGGGCGTAGCCGGCGATCCGGAAGGACGCGATGCCGAACGGGATCGTGATGATCAGGATGCAGCAGATGATCCCGGCGAGGACGTAGCCGATGGCCAGCCAGAAGCCGCTGAGGACCAGCCAGAGGACGTTGAGGAGGGTTTTCATGATCGGCAGCCTTCCACGGGCACGGCGGGAACACATCTGAATCTGCCGTGCTAGACGCACCGGAGCCGGTTGAACGTTGCAATCATCATGCGACGGGCGGGTGGGGGCGGCCAGCCGCCCGTCGCGGCCGGCCTCACGGGTGGCGGTGGCCCGCCATCTGTTCGAGGCGGGTGATCCGCTCGCCCATCGGCGGGTGGGTGGAGAACAGCCGGGACAGGCCGCCGCCCGCGCCGAACGGGTTGGCGATCATCATGTGGCTCGCCGTCTCCAGGCGCGGCTCGGGCGGCAGGGGCAGCTGCCGGGTGCCGCTCTCCAGCTTGCGCAGGGCGGAGGCCAGGGCGAGCGGGTCGCCGGTGAGCTGGGCGCCCGAGGCGTCGGCCTCGTACTCGCGGGAGCGGCTGACGGCCAGCTGGATCAGCGAGGCCGCGACCGGCCCGAGGATCATGATCAGCAGCATGCCGAGGAGGCCGGGTCCCTCGTCGTCGTCGCTTCTGCCCAGGGGGATCAGCCAGGCGAAGTTGACCAGGAACATCACCACCGATGCCAGCGCGCCGGCCACGGAGGAGATGAGGATGTCGCGGTTGTAGACGTGGCTGAGCTCGTGGCCGATGACGCCGCGCAGCTCGCGCTCGTCGAGGAGCTGGAGGATGCCGTCGGTGCAGCAGACCGCGGCGTTGCGCGGGTTGCGGCCGGTGGCGAAGGCGTTGGGTGCCTGGGTCGGGGAGATGTACAGCCGCGGCATGGGCTGGCGGGCGGCCGTCGACAGTTCGCGGACCATCCGGTAGAGCTGCGGCGCCTCGAACTCGCTGACCGGGCGGGCCCGCATGGCCCGCAGTGCGAGCTTGTCGCTGTTCCAGTACGCGTAGGCGTTGGTGCCCAGCGCCACCAGGACGGCGATGATCAGGCCGGTACGGCCGAAGAGGCTGCCGATGACGATGATGAGGGCGGACAGCCCTCCGAGGAGTACGGCGGTCCTGAGCCCGTTGTGCCGGCGGTGCACGGTACGCCCTCCAAGCGGTGCGGCAGGGGAACCCTGTGCTTCGTTGCTCCACTCTCCAGTGGACCCTTACTCACTGGTCAACGCGAGATGAACGGGCCTGGTTCCCCTGTGCGCGAGCGGCGGGGCCGGGCGGGGCACGGACGGCCGCCCCGTGGGGCGTACCGCCGTACGGGCGCCCTGGGCGCCGTCAGGACCTGCCGGAGGAGCGCGGAGCCGCCGTCAGAGCAGCGCGCCGGACGCGAAGCGCAGGACGAGCTGCGGGGCGCCGGAGAGGGCGACGCCGAGGACGGCGGCGAGGCCGATGGCGGTGGCGAGGGGCGCCGGGATCCACCCGTGGGCCGGCTCCGGGCCCGCGGGTGCGGCCCCGGTCTCCTCGGCGCCGCGGAACAGCACCGCGGTCCACTGGAGGTAGTAGTAGAGCGCGATGACGACGTTGACGGCCATCACCACGGCGAGCCAGGCCAGCCCCGCGTCGACGGCCGCGGAGAACACCGTGACCTTGGCGAACAGGCCGATGATGCCGGGCGGCAGACCGGCCAGGCAGAGCAGGAAGAAGCCGAGGGCGAGCGCCACCAGGGGGCGCCGGGCGTACAGGCCCCGGTAGTCGGCGATGCGGTTGGCCGGGCGGGTACGGGCGACCAGGGCGGCGACGGCGAAGGCGCCGAGGTTCACGGCCGCGTACATCAGGGCGTAGGCGACGGTGGAGCCGATGGCGTGCGCCGGGTCGTGGACGTAGCCGGCCGCGGCGAGCGGGACCAGGAGGTAGCCGGCCTGGCCGACCGAGGACCAGGCGAGCAGGCGGACCGCGCTGTGCGCCCGGTACGGGTCCTGGCGCAGCGCCGCGACGTTGCCGACGGTCATGGTGAGCGCGGCCAGCACGGCCAGCGCCGGGCCCCAGACGTCGGCGTACGAGGGGAAGCCCTGGACGGTGACGAGGATCAGGCCGGAGAAGCCGACGGCCTTGCCGACCACGGAGAGGTAGCCGGCGATGGGCAGCGGGGCGCCCACGTAGGTGTCCGGCACCCAGAAGTGGAACGGGGCGGCCGCGGTCTTGAAGGCGAAGCCCACCAGGGTGAGCGCGGCGCCGGCGCCGGCCAGGGTGGCGAGGCGCGGGTCGGGCAGGGCGGTGAGGGCGTGCGCCACCCGGGAGAGGTGCAGGCTGCCGGTGGCGGCGTACAGGAAGCTCACGCCGAGCAGCATCACGGCGGTGGCGGCCACCGAGGACAGGAAGAACTTCAGCGCCGCCTCGGAGGAGAGGCGGTCGCCGCGCCGCAGGCCCACGAGGGCGAAGGCGGGCAGCGAGGCCACCTCCAGGGCGATGACGAGGGTGGCGAGGTCCCGGGAGGCGGGCAGCAGGGCGGCGCCGGCCGCGGAGGACAGCAGCAGGAACCAGTACTCGCCGGAGGGCAGGTCCTGGTCCTTGACGGTGTCGATGGACAGCAGCGCGGTCAGCAGTGCGCCGGCGAGCACCAGGAACTGGATGACCAGGGCGAACGGGTCGGCCACGTAGCTGCACACGTCGGGGTGCCCGGCGAGGCAGAAGGTGCGGCGGTCGCCGTTCAGGAGGGGCAGCAGGGACAGCGCGGCGAGCGCGAGACCCGCCGTCGCGAGCCAGCCGAGCAGCGGCTTGCGGGCCGCCGGGACGAAGAGGTCGGCGACGAGCACCACCAGGGCGACGGCCGCGGTCAGGGTGGGCGGTGCGAGGGCGACCCAGTCGACGGACTGGACGAGGGAGGTGACCTGGCTCATCACTTACCGCCTCCGAGGAGCTGCTGGACGGCCGGATCGCTGAGGCCGAGGAGGGCTGCCGGCCACAGGCCGGCGAGGACGGTGAGGGCGGCCAGCGGGGACCAGGCGGCGTACTCGTAGCGCGCGAGGTCGGGGATCGCGGGGGCCCGGTCGGCGGCGCGGCCGGGCGTGGCGGCGTCGTCGCCGGACGGGTCGCCGGCGCCGAGCGGGGCGGTCGCTGCGAGGTGCGGGGTGCCGCCCATGCAGACGCGGCGGACGACCAGCAGCAGGTAGGCGGCGGTCAGCAGGGTGCCGAGGCCGGCCAGCGCCATGAACGTCAGGAAGGCGGGGCGGCTCAGGCCGGCGGCCGGCCGGAAGGCGCCGAACATGGCGAGCATCTCGCCCCAGAAGCCGGCGAGTCCGGGGAGGCCCAGGGAGGCGACGGCCCCGAAGGCGAGCAGGCCGCCGAAGCGGGGGGCCCTGCCGTAGAGGGCGGCGCCGGTGCTGCCGGCGAGGGTGTCGAGGTCGGTGCTGCCGAAGCGGTCCTTGAGGGCGCCGACCATGAAGAACAGCAGGCCGGTGATCAGGCCGTGCGCGATGTTGGCGAACAGCGCGCCGTTGACGCCGGTGGGGGTCATGCTGGCGATGCCGAGCAGGACGAAGCCCATGTGGCCGACGGAGCTGTAGGCGATCAGGCGCTTGAGGTCGCCCTTGGCGCCCTTGCGGACGAGGGCGAGGCACGCGAGCGAGCCGTAGACGATGCCGACGGCGGCCAGTGCGGCCAGGTACGGGGCGAAGGTGTGCATGCCCTCGGGGGTGATCGGCAGCGCGATCCGCACGAAGCCGTACGTGCCCATCTTCAGCAGGACGCCGGCCAGCAGCACCGAGCCGACGGTGGGGGCGGCGGTGTGTGCGTCCGGCAGCCAGCTGTGCAGCGGCCACAGGGGCGACTTGACGGCCAGTCCGATGCCGACCGCGAGTACCGCGAGCAGCTGGACGGTGTGGCTGAGCTGGGCTTTCGGGCCGTTGTCAGTGGCGAGTGCCACCATGTCGAACGTGCCGGATTTCACGCCGATGAGGAGGAGGCCGAGCAGCATCACGACGGAGCCGAGCAGCGTGTAGAGGATGAACTTCCAGGCAGCCGCCTGCCTTCCGGCGCCGCCCCAGCGGGCGATCAGGAAGTACATCGGGATGAGGACCATCTCAAAGGCGAGGAAGAACAGCATCAGGTCCAGGACGGCGAAGGTGGCGAGGGTGCCGGCCTCCAGGACGAGCAGCAGGGCCACAAATGCCTTGGGTGACGGGCCCGTTGGCATGTGGAAGTACGAATAGAGCGCGCAGAGGAAGGTCAGCAGCGCGGTCATGACGACGAGGGGGAGCGAGATGCCGTCGACGCCGAGGTGGATGCGGATGTCGAGCGCCGGGATCCAGCTGATGTCGGTGGTGGCCTGCATACGGGCCGGGTGATCGTGATCGAAGCCGGCGGCCAGCGCGATCGCGGCGGCGAGCACGGCGCCGGTGACGGTCACGCCGTGGCGCAGCACGGCCTGGTCGGGGTTCTTGCCCCTCAGGCCGGGCGGGGCCGGGAACAGTGCGGCCAGCGCGCCGATCAGGGGCAGGGCGACGAGGGCCGCGAGGAGGATCTGCAGGGCGGTGTGGTTCACGGGTCAGGCCCTCCTCGGGGTTCCGGCTCCGGCGGGGCGGGCCACGCGGACTGTCGGCTGGCGGTGCGGGGGTCGGCCCCCGGCGGATGGCGGCACGGTCAGGCTCCCGTGCCCGTGGCGATGAGGACGGCGGCGACGGCCAGCACGAGCGAGCCGGCGAGCAGCGCGCCGAGGTAGGTCTGCACGTTGCCGGTCTGGGCGCGGCGGACGGCGGCGCCCAGCCAGCGGGGGGCGGCGCCCGCGCCGCGGACGTAGGTGTCGACGACCTCGCGGTCCAGGAAGCGGACGAGCGTGGCGGCGGCGCGTACGGGGCGGACGAACAGCGCGGTGTAGACGGCGTCGAGGTGGAAGCCGACGGCGGCGTGCGGCTGCAGCGGGCCGAGGAGGAGGCGGCCGGGGTCGGCCGGGTCCGGCGCGGCGGCCACGCTCCCGTAGACCGGGGCGTGGGTGGCGATGGCCGTCTCCTCGGCGAGCCCGGGCGGGGCGTCCGGGTCGGCGATGACCGCGCCGATCGGGGTGCGGGCGGCCAGGGCCGTGGTGTGGCGCCAGGCCGCGTAGGTGACCAGGCCGCCGGCGACGGCGATACCGGTGCCCAGGACGGAGGTGGTCAGGGCCGGGGCGAGCGAACGCCCGTCGAACCAGTCGGGCAGGAAGGGGGCGGTGAGGCCGAGCGCGAGGGTGGGGACGAACAGCACCCACAGGACGGCGTTCATGACGAGCGGCTGCCGGCCGTGGTCGGGGGCTTCGACGCCGCTGCCCTTGAAGACCAGCAGCCACAGGCGGGTGGCGTAGGCCGCGGTGAGCAGGGCGGTGAGCAGGCCGGAGACCAGCACGGTCCAGCCGGCGGCGCCGGGGATGCCGTGCGCACCGCCGGTGGCGGCGTGCTCGGCCGCGCCCAGGACGGCTTCCTTGGAGAAGAAGCCGGCGAACGGCGGGATCGCGGCGAGCGCGAGCAGCGCGACGGTGACGGTCCAGTAGGCGTCCGGGATGCGCCGGGCCAGGCCCGTCATCCGGGACATCGCGGCGAGCGAGTTGGTGCCCGCGGCGTGGATGATCACGCCCGCGCCCAGGAAGAGGAGGGCCTTGAACGCACCGTGCGTCAGGAGGTGGAAGACGGCGGCTCCGCGGTCGCCGACGGCCAGCGCGCCCAGCATGTAGCCGAGCTGGCCGACCGTCGAATAGGCCAGCACGCGCTTGATGTCGTCCTGGGCCAGCGCGGCGAGACCGGAGCCGACCATGGTGATCGCCGCCATGACGGCCATCACGATCAGGGCGGCCGCGGAGGCCGCGAAGACCGGGAGGAGACGGGCCACGACGTAGATGCCGGCCGCCACCATCGTCGCGGCGTGGATCAGCGCCGAGACCGGCGTCGGGCCGGCCATCGCGTCCGGGAGCCAGGTGTGCAGCGGGAACTGCGCCGACTTGCCGGCGACGCCGGCCAGCAGCAGCAGCGCGATCAGCGTCGGGTGGTCCAGGCCGCGGTTGGCGACCGAGCCGAGGATGCCGGTGATGCGGAAGGTTCCGGCGTCGGCGGCCAGCGCGAAGATGCCGAAGAGGAAGGGGACATCGCCGAGCTTGGTGACGAGGAACGCCTTGAGGGAGGCGGCGCGGGCGGTCTCGGTCTCCCAGTAGTGGCCGACGAGGAAGTAGGAGCAGATGCCCATGACTTCCCAGCCGACCAGCAGCACCATCAGGTCGCCGGTGTAGACGACCAGCAGCATCGCGGAGGTGAAGAGGGAGACCAGCGCGGCGTAGGAGGCGTAGCGCGGGTCCTCGCGCAGATAGGCGGTGGAGTAGAGCTGCACACAGGTCGCCACGACACCCACGAGGACGGCCATCAGCGCGGCGAAGCCGTCGACGTGCAGGGCCAGGTCGATGGGGATCGAGCCGGTCGGGGTGAGCCGGGTGGCGACGTCGGTGGCGGTGCCGCCGCCCTGTCCGACCGCGACGACGACGGTCAGCGCGGCCGCGGCCAGCGTCGGCAGCACGGCCAGCGGCCGTACGAAACCGGGCGCGCGGCGCCCCAGGAAGAGGCCGGCGACGGCCCCGAGGAAGGGCAGGAGGGGAACGAGAACGGCGGTGGTCGTGAGCGTCACGCGGTGGCCTCCGCCTCGGTGTCCGGCTGCCGGTTCGTCGCTTCCGCGTCCGCCCCGTCCGGCCGCTCGGCGAGGTCGCGGAGCCGGTCGATGTCGGAGCTGCCGCGGTTGCGGTAGACGAGCAGCACGATGGCCAGGCCGATGCCGATCTCGGCGGCGGCGACGGTGATGGTGAAGAGGGTGAGCGCCTGGCCGGCGTGCAGCGTGTCGCGCAGCCAGACGTCGAAGGCGACGAGGTTGAGGTTGACGGCGTTGAGCATCAGCTCGACGGACATCAGCACCAGGATGGCGTTGCGGCGGGCGAGCACGCCGTACAGGCCGGTGCAGAAGAGGAGGACGGCGAGGACGGCCGGATAGGCGAGGTGCATCAGCGCTGCTCCTCTCGCGGGGCGGGGGCGGTGGCGGTGGTGTTCCGGAGGGCCGCCGCGGGAGCCTTGCCCTCTCCGCCCCGGCGGGACAGCACGATGGCGCCGACGAGCGCGGCCAGCAGCAGCACGGACAGCGCCTCGAAGGGCAGTACCCAGTACTGGAAGAGGCTGCGCCCGGTGGTCTCGGTGGAGCCCTGGACGGCGTCGAGGTTGATCCAGGTGGCGCGGAAGGCGTCGACGACGACCCAGACCAGGGTGCCGGCCGAGGCGAGCGCGACGATCAGCGCGGCCCAGCGGTTGCCGGAATCGGCGTCCGGGGAACGGCCGATGGGCGCCTTGGTGAGCATCAGTCCGAAGAGCAGGAGGACGACGACCGAACCGACGTAGATGAGCACCTGCACCCAGGCGATGAACTCGGCCGTGAGCAGCAGGTATTCGATCGCGATCCCGCCGAGGGCGACGACCAGCCAGAGGGCGGCGTGCACCAGCTGACGGGTGGTGACGGTGACGACGGCCGCGCCGAGGGTGGCGAGGCCGACGAGGAGGAAGGCGATCTCGACGCCGCCGGGAGAGAGGAATCCCTGGCCGGCGGCGGTGGCGGCGAGCGTCACGTGCCCTCCCCTGGGGTCTCCGGTCGTTCCCGGTCCCGGTCCTGGGCCGGAGCCTCGGCGTCCTGCGCCGGAGCCTCGGCCTCGGCTTCCGCCGCCTGCTGGGCGGCGAGTTTGTCCGCGGCCTTACGGGCGGCGGCGATCTCCTTGGGCTCCTCGGCCTTCGGGTCGAGCGCCGGCGGCTCGGGCACCGTCCACATCCACTCGCGGAGCTTGTCGCGCTCGTGGGTCAGCTCGCGGATGTCCGTCTCGGCGTACTCGAATTCCGGTGACCAGAAGAGCGCGTCGAAGGGGCAGACCTCGATGCAGATCCCGCAGTACATGCACAGCGCGAAGTCGATCGCGAAGCGGTCCAGCACATTGCGGCTGCGCTCGCGGCCACCGGGCGCGGCCGGCGGCACCGTCTCCTTGTGGGAGTCGATGTAGATGCACCAGTCCGGGCACTCGCGCGCGCACAGCATGCAGACCGTGCAGTTCTCCTCGAACAGCCCGATGACGCCGCGGCTGCGGGGCGGCAGGTCGGGCTGGACGTCCGGGTACTGCGCGGTGACGGATCGCTTCGTCATCGTCCGCAGGGTGACGGCGAGGCCCTTGGCGAGGCCGGAACCGGGGAAGCTCATGACGAGATCACCACCTTGATGACGCCGGTGAGGGCGATCTGGGCGAGAGCGAGCGGGATGAGGACCGTCCAGGCGAGCTTCTGCAGCTGGTCCTCGCGCAGCCGCGGGTAGGTCACCCGCAGCCAGATGACGCCGAAGGCGAGGATCACGGTCTTCAGCAGCGTCCACAGCCAGCCCAGGCCGGCGGCACCGAACGGGCCGTGCCAGCCGCCGAGGAACAGCACGGACGTCAGTGCGCAGAGGACGACGATGCCCGCGTACTCGGCGAGCAGGAAGAGGGCGAAGCGCAGCCCGGTGTACTCGGTGTACGCGCCGAAGATGATCTCGGAGTCGGCGACCGGCATGTCGAACGGCGGCCGCTGAAGCTCGGCGAGCCCCGCGGTGAAGAAGACGACGCCGCCGACGATCTGCCACGGCAGCCACCACCAGTGGAACGCCTCGACGATGCCGGTCAGCGAGAGCGTGCCGGCCGCCATCGCGACGGACGCCGCCGCGAGCAGCATCGGCAGCTCGTACGCGAGCAGCTGCGCGGCCGTCCGCAGGCCGCCGAGCAGGGAGAACTTGTTCGCCGAGGCCCAGCCGGCCATCAGCGAGCCGAGCACGCCGACGCCCATGACGGCGAGGACGAAGAAGATGCCCGCGTCCAGGTCCTGTCCGACGGCGTTGTGCGGCCCTATCGGGATGGCGACCAGGACCAGGAGGTACGGCAGCAGGGCGACGGCGGGCGCGAGCTGGAAGATCCGCCGGTCCGCGCCGGCCGGAACGATGTCCTCCTTCTGCGCGAACTTCACCCCGTCGGCGACCAGCTGGGCCCAGCCGTGGAACCCACCCGCGTACATGGGGCCGAGCCGGCCCTGCATATGGGCCATGACCTTGTGCTCGGTCTGCCCGATGACCAGGGGGAACACCAGGAACACGGCGAAGACGGCGAGGAGGCGCAGCGCGATGTCGAGAGCGTCGCTCATGGGGTGTCGCCTCCTGCCGGGGGTTGCGCGTCGTCGTTCGGGGAGCGGGGGCCGGGGTGCTGCTCGGGGGCGGGCTCGGGCTTCGGCTCCGCCTCCGGCTCGGGCTTCGGCTCGGGCTGCTGTTTCGTTTCCGGCGCGGGCTGCGGCTCTGCTTGCTGCTTCGGCTCGGTCTCCGGCTGGGTCTTCGGCTTCGGCTCGGTCTCCGGCTTGGGCTCGGTCTCCGGCTTCGGCTTCGGCTCGTCGAAGGTCGGGCGGGCGTGGTGCCAGGGCGCGTCGGAGGAGCGCGGGGCCGCCGCCTCGGGGGCGGCCGACGGGGTTCCGTCCGGCCGGTCCGTGTCCTTCGATGCCTCCGTGCCTGCCGCCGCCTGCCGCTGGCCGGCCGAGCCCTCGCTCGCGGAGCGCGTACGGCGCGCGGGGCGTTCCGTACGCTCCGGGCGTTCGGGCCGCTCCGGAGCAGCCGCGTCCGCCGGGCCCTGGTCCGTCGCCGCCTCCGCCGCAGCCGCCGCCTGCTGGCTCGCCGAGCCCGCGCTCACGCTGCGGGTACGCCGGGCCGGACGCTCGCCCGCCGCCGCACCGGCCGCGCCGGCCGCACGAGCACCACCGGCCGCACGGGCACCGCGCGCCGGCCGCGCGGGCGCGGGCGGCAGCTGGCCCTTCAGCGGACCCCACTCGTTCGGGTCCGGGACGCCCGGGGGCAGCATCTGGCGGCGCTTGGGCCCGCCGTGTTCGGACTCCCCCGGCTCCTTGGCGCCCGGCCACGCCTTGGCGACCCGCGCGGCCAGCACGAAGTCCTTGCGCAGCGGGTGCCCCTCGAAGCCCTCGGGGAGCAGCAGCGGTACGAGGTGGGGGTGGCCGGTGAAGTCGACGCCGAACATCTCGTGGGTCTCGCGCTCGTGCCAGCCCGCGCCCGCGTACACGCCGATGGCGGTGGGCAGCGCGGCCGCGTCGTGCGGAACCGTCGTCCGTACGATCAGCCCCCGGACGGCGCCCGGGCGGGCCGGGTCGGCGACGTGCACGCAGATCCGGAATCCGGTGCCGGGCTCGTCGACGGCGCTCAGCCAGTCGAAGTAGGTGCAGCCCAGGTCGTCGCGGGCGGCCGTCAGCGCGGTGAGCCAGCCGTCCGCCGGGACGTCGACGGTCAGCAGCTCGTACGCCAGCTCCGCGGTGGCTCCGGCGCCGAAGATCTCGCTCGCGGGCCGCGGCAGCCATCCGACGACGGGCTCGGGGGCGGGGGCGGGGGCGGGCGTTTCGGCCTGGTCGGTCTGCTCAGGCGTCTCGGACGTCTCGGACTGCTCGGGCGTCCCAGAAGTCTCGGGCGTCTCGGGCGTCTCGGGCCGGTCGCTCATCGGGGCTCCTCCCCCGCGGGCTTCGCCTGCTCCGCCTTGTCCGTCGGCTCAGCGGTGTCCGTCGGCGCGGCCGTATGCGTCGGCTCCGCCGTCTGGGGCGCGGGCGGGGTCACGAGTCCGCTGCGCAGCGCGGCGGCCGAGGCGCGGGGCGCGCCGCTCCGGCCGTAGCGCTCCCCCAGCGATTCGCGCGCGATCTTCTCCTGGAGCTTCAGGATGCCCTGGAGAAGCGCCTCCGGCCGCGGCGGGCAGCCCGGTACGTACACGTCGACCGGGATGATCTGGTCGACGCCCTTGGTGACCGAGTACGAGTCCCAGTACGGGCCGCCGCAGTTGGAGCAGGCCCCGAAGGAGATGACGTACTTCGGCTCGGGCATCTGCTCGTAGAGCCGCTTGACCGCGGGCGCCATCTTGTCGGTGACGGTGCCGGAGACGACCATCAGGTCGGCCTGCCGCGGACCGGGCGCGAACGGGATCACGCCGAGCCGGATGAAGTCGTGACGCGCCATGGACGCGGCGATGAATTCGATGGCGCAGCAGGCCAGCCCGAAGTTGAAGACCCACAGGCTGTAGCGGCGGCCCCAGTTGAGGACCACCTTCATCGGTTCGGGCGCGAGCCGGGCGAGGGTGCCCAGCCTGCGCGGCTCCGGCAGGAACTCGGGGGCTGCGCCCTCGGGGGCGACTGCGGAGCTGTTGGAGGCGCGGGTCACGTCCATTCCAGGACGCCCTTCTTCCATGCGTAGAGCAGGCCGACGGCGAGGAACCCGAGGAAGATGAACATCTCCGCGAGCGTCACGCCGCCGAATCCGGGGGCGGCGAAGATCGTCGCCCAGGGGAACAGGAAGATCGAGTCGACGGCGAAGATGACATAGAGGAAGGCGTAGACGTAGTAGCGGACCTGGGTGTGCGCCCAGCCCTCGCCGACCGGATCCACACCGCACTCGTACGTCAGCAGCTTCTCGGGTGTCGGTACGACAGGCCGCAGCAGCCGCCCGGCTCCGAAGGCCACGGCGACGAAGAGCACGCCGATCACGGCGATGATCCCGACGACCGAATAGCCCTGGAAGTAGTCCGCGGCGACGGTGGTGCGTACGGTCGCGTCCGGCACGTCCGCCCCTCGCTCCCTGAGTGCGCTTGTTCAACGACTTCGACGATCTGTACGGACGGGAGTCTAGGCCCTGGCCGGGCTGCCCCGAGAAGCCGCGTCGTCGCCGACGGTGAGCTTGTCCCTACTTCGCCCTACCTGGGCGGCAGGCAGCGTAGACGCCCCGTCCGGTTGTCTCAGAAGGTGTCTCACGGAGCGGGACGAGGGGGTCGCCGGGCGGGGCGAAGGGCGCTGTGGATCTACCGGATGACGGCACCCGTCGCAGCGTGGCGGATCAGCGATCAATGATCAGTGGTCGCTGGTCAGTGGATCAGTCGCTGATCGGTGGATCAGTGGTCAGTGGATCGGGCCGCCGTCGAAGGGGCTGCGGTTGTCGGGCACGGGGTCCCGGTGGGGTGGGGCGGCGCCCGGGTCGCCGGGAGCGGGCGGGGCCGGCGCCGGGGCGGAAGGGCCGGGCGGCGTAGGGGTGGCGGTATACGGGGTGGCCGGGATGACCGGGGCGCCCGGGTTCTGCGGGTACGCCGGGTAGGGCGGTGCGGCCGCCGGGGCCGGGGGGCGGGCGGGTGCCGGAACCTGGGCGGGGGCCGGGGATGGTGCCGGTCCGGGTGCCTGGGCTTGTGCCGGTGGGTACGGGGCCGGCTGCTGCGGTCGCCGGCCCGGGTCGCGGGAGACCGCGCGGTCCATCGCCTCGGCCGCGATCCGCGCCGCCGCCTCCCGGGTCCGCTCGCCGAGCAGCTCCGTACGGATGGCGCCGCCGGCCGCCAGATGACGGTCGTACGGCAGCGGCAGCACCGCCGCACCACCGGCGCCGAGGTGCTCCGCGGCCCTGCGCACCTCGACGCCGCTGTCGGGCGAGGGGTGGGTGAGCACGACCACCGTGGTCGGCAGCAGACCGGGGTGCAGCCCGCCGATCCAGTTCAGTACGGAGCGGGTGGCCGCCACGCCCTCCGGGGTCGCCGGCGTGACCAGCACCCGCGCCTGGGTGGTCACCAGCGCGGTGCGCGCCACCTCGGCGGGCAGCGTCTCGCAGTCCACGACCGTGGTCGCGAAGTGGCGGCGCAACGACGTCATCACGACGCGGTAGGTGTCGATGTCGAGCCGGGTGCCGATGGAGCCCTGGCTGCCGGGCAGCAGCCAGCCGCCGCCCGCGAACGGCAGGAGGTATCCCGTCAGGTCCGTGATCAGCATCGACGGATCCACTATCTGCGCCAGATCGCTGCCGGACCAGCGCACCTCGCGCGCGCCGAGGCGGTGCGGCAGCGTGCCGAGCGCCGGGTCCGCCTCGACGGCGAGCACCGGGTCGGAGCGGTAGTGCGCATAGGTGAGCGCCAGGAGGGCGGCGACGGTGGACTTGCCGGCGCCGCCGCGGATGCTGGACACGGCGATCTGCCGGCCGGACGTCACCGGCTGCTGGATGGCGTACGCGGCTTGTGTGACGGCGGCCGTCTCGGCGGCCGGGGACGAGGCGAAGACCCGGCGCAGCGCACGGCCGGCGCGCCGGGCCAGTGGGTCGCCGCGGCGGGGCCGGAGCTGCCCGTCGGCCAGCTCGGGCGGCAGCAGGGGTACGGAGACGGGCGTCCGCGCCGGCAGGCCGGTCCGCCCGTAGCGACCGGGCGCCGGGGCCTGCCCCTGGGCGGTGGCCTGTCCCTGGACGGTGGGCTGCCCCTGGACGGTTGCCTGTCCCTGGACGGTGGGCTGCCCCTGGACCGGACCCTGCTCCTGGTACGAGCCCTGGTCCTGGGCCGAGGGCGGTTGCGAAACCGAGGGCGGCTGCGAAAACGAGGGCTGCTGCGAAGCCGGGGCCGGCGCCGGGGTCGGCGGGGGCCCGGCCGGAGCCTGGGAAGGCAGGGGCGGAGGCGACGACGGCATCGGCCCCGCGGCCGGCATCGGTCCGGGCGCGGCCACCGGGGCCACCGGGGCCGCAGCCACCGGCCCACCCGTCTGTCCCGGCGCAGCAGGCATCGGCCCGGTCGTCGCGTTCACCGCGTCCGCACCCCCTGCCACTCCGGTACCGGTCGTCTCGCCCACTACCGCACCCACCCCGGCTCCCGTTCCTGCCTGCGCTCCCGTGCCTGCCTGCGCTGCCGCTCCAGGTCCCCCCGGCACTCCTGTTTCCGCTGCGGCTCCCGCGCCCGTGGTGATTCCGTCGCCCTTGGCTCCCGACGCTGACACGATCCCTCCTCCACCCTCCGGGTCAGGACCCGCCGAACAGCAGCCCGTAGACCCCGAAGGCCCCGAGGGCCACCGGGATCAGTGCCACCACGCTCACCGACTCGACCACGTCCAGCCACCGCCACAGCCGGGCCCGCAGCTGTTCCGGCAGCCGCACCGCGAGCACCGCGACCGGCAACGCGGCCAGCAGGGCCAGCGCGACCAGCGCGAGGGCCGGCGCCCCGCCGTCGGCGGCCCACAGCAGCACCAGGCGTACGCACACCGCCAGCCCGGCCGCCAGCAGCGCGACCACCTCCACCGCCAGCGGATACGCGCGCGCCCGCGAGCACAGCACGACGCACAGCAGCAGCGCGCCGAGCACCGTCCACAGGCCGGGAGTGCGCACCGCGAGCACCCCCGCGGCGCCGGCCGAGGCGGCCATCGCCACCGTGGCCAGGGCCAGTTCCCGGTGGGCGGCGCCCAGTGCGGCCGCCACCTGGTGCCGGCTGACCGGCGTGCCGCCCGCACGCTGGTCGTCCAGGCGCGTCAGACCGGCCCACATCAGGGCCAGCCGCGGCAGATATCCGAGGACCAGTACGGAGCCGAAGCCGAGCGCAACTCCCGTACGGGCGGGGGTGGTCAGGGCCAGGCCCAGCTCCCACGCGCCCACCGCGAGCGCGGTGCACGCCGCACCCGTCAGGCCGCCGCGCCCCAGCCCCGTACCGCAGCCGAGGAGCGCGAGCAGCGCCGCGACGGTCAGTCCGACGGCGGCGATCCGGGCGCTGCCGCCCGGCGCCGCCTGCCATGCGGCGGCCACGCCCAGCGCGCCGCCGAGCAGTATCAAGGCGGCCGCGGGGACGGGCCGGCCGCTCCGTCCGGCGAGCGCGCCGGACGCCGCCCCGGCGCCCGCGAGCACGACGGCCGCGATCCCGAGCCAGAGCGCGGCACCGCCCGCGAACCAGACGTGCGCACAGACCCCGGTGACCGCCGCGAGCACCAGACTCGCCGTCACCGCCGTCCAGGTCCTGCTGCGCTCGCCCCATCCCCAGCCGGAGACGTCGAGGGGGCCCGCCAACGCCTCGATGAGGTCCCGCGCCGCGGCGCCGGACTGCCGCGCGGCGAACTGCGGCTTCAGCAACTGGCCGTCGTCACTCCGCGCCATCGCCCCTCGCCCCTCCCGTTGTGCATCGCCACACAATACGGTCCCGCCGGCGCGCCGTGTCCACCGCTGTGGATAACGAGACGGCCACCGGCCCGGGCCGTCGTCCCGCCCTCTGGTGGGGCCTTGACCTGCGGTGGGGGCATACGGGACGAGTGGTGGAGGTAGGGCAAACCCCACCTCCACCACCCCAGCTGCCCCATGGCACACGGCGCCGCCGCCGGGCAGGCTGGGCGCATGACGGAGAGTTCCCGACCCAGCGCTGCCGACGACGCCCTTGACGGCGCCTCACCACCCCCGCCCAGAGCGCCGTTCGACGGCGTGACCTGGCGGGAGATCGGGTACCTGCTGGCCAACTTCCCTTTGGGCGTCCCGGCGTTCGTGGTGCTGGTGGTGTGGCTGGTGCTGGGCATCGGACTGTCGGTCACCGTGGTCGGGCTTCCGCTGCTGGCCGCGGGCCTGAGCGCGTGCCGTTGGTACGGGAAGCTGGAGCGGACCCGGGCCCGGGCACTGCTGGGGGTGCGGGTCGAGGAGCCGAGCCGGTTGCGGCCGCGGGACCGGGGGTTCTTCCCGTGGTTGTGGATGCGTTTGAAGGACCCGGTCGCCTGGCGGCATGCGCTGTTCGCGTTCGTCCGGCTGCCGTGGGCCGTCCTCACTTTCACGGTGGTCCTCGCCTCGCTCTTCGTGGGGTGGCCGGTGCTGCCGTGGGTGGCGCGCTGGCTGTCGAACGCGGACCGGGCGATGGTGCGCGGGCTGCTGTCGCCGTCCGACGAGCTGGAGCGGCGGATCGCCGAGCTGGAGTCGGACCGGGTGACAGTCACCGATACCGCGGCGGCCGATCTGCGGCGCATCGAGCGGGACCTGCACGACGGTGCGCAGGCCCGGCTGGTGGCGCTGGCCATGGGGCTCGGCCTGGCGAAGGAGAAGCTGCTGGAGGGCCGGGCCGACGAGAGCGTGGCGGCGATGGTGGACGAGGCGCACGGCGAGGTGAAACTGGCGCTCCAGGAGCTGCGGGATCTGGCCCGGGGCATCCATCCGGCGATCCTCACCGACCGCGGGCTGGGGCCGGCCCTGGCGTCCCTGGCCGGGCGCTGCACGGTGCCCGCGACGACGGCGGTGGACCTGGACGAGCGGCCCGCCCCGGCCATCGAGGGCATCGCCTACTTCACCGTCTCCGAGCTGCTGCAGAACGTCTCCAAGCACAGTGCGGCGCGCCGGGCGTCCGTCGAGGTGTGGCGGGCGCGGGACCGGCTGCTGATCCAGGTCGTGGACGACGGGAAGGGCGGGGCGCGGCTCGACGGGGGCACCGGGATGGCCGGGCTCGCCGAGCGGCTGGGGTCGGTGGACGGGGTGTTCGTCCTGGATTCGCCGGCCGGCGGGCCCACGCGGGTGACGGCGGAGCTGCCGTGGCGGGCGCGTACGGAGGCCGGGCCGGTCGGGGCGGCCAAGCGCGGCCCGGTCCCGAGGGGCCGCTGACCGGCCGCCTCGGCCCCACCGCGGGCCCCGGGGGTGGGGAAAACCCCAGGGAAAGACTGCGAAGGCCCTCATGGTGCCGGGGGCGCCGCGCGCGGAGGCTGGTGGTGGCGAAAAAGCCCGCCGGTCCGCGCAGGGCCTGCGGACCAGGCAGCGGCGCCGGCAGGCGGGGGCCGCACACGGCAGAACGGACGACGCGACGATGGATACCGCATACGCACCCCGGCCCCGCGCCCCACGAGTGCCCGTGGGGCTGCGCGCCCCCTTCTCCGGGCGCACCTGGCGGGAGTTCCTGTACCTCTTCCTCAGCCTCCCGATGTCCGTCCTGATGTTCACGTACGCGGTGGCGGTCATCGCGCTCGGCGCCGGCCTGCTGGTGACGTTCCTGGGCGTGCCGGTGCTGGCGGGCGGTCTGGCCGGCGGCCGGGCGCTGGGCGGTGTGGAGCGTGCGCGGGCCCGCGGCCTGCTGGGGACGGACGTGGCCGACCCGGAGCCGGTCCGCCCGTCGAAGCCGGGGCTGCTGGCGTGGGTCGGGGCGGTGCTCAAGAGCGGGGTGTCCTGGCGGCACCTCCTCTACTCCCTGCTGCACTTCCCGTGGGCGGTCTTCTCCTTCGTCGTGTCGCTGACGTTCTGGACCGTCGGCTGGACCCTGCTGGCCTACCCGCTGTGGCGGTGGACCCTCCCCGCGTATCTGGGGCAGCCCGGTATCCAGTTGTGGGGCGACGGCTCCGGCAACGGCGTCTATCTCGACACCCCGGCGGAGATCGGGTTCGCCGCCGGGGCCGGGCTGCTGCTCGTGCTGGCCGGGCCGTGGCTGATCCACGGGCTGACCCAGGTGGACCGGGTCATGGTGCGCGGCCTGCTGGGCCCGTCGTCCCTCGCCACCCGGGTCACGCAGCTGGAGACCGACCGCGGGGTGGTCGTGGACACCGCGGCGGCCGATCTGCGGCGCATCGAGCGCGATCTGCACGACGGCGCGCAGGCCCGGCTGGTCTCCCTCGCCATGGATCTGGGCCTGGCCAAGGAGAAGCTGGCGGAGGACCCGCAGGCCGCCGCGAAGATGGTCGACGAGGCGCACGGCGAGGTGAAGATCGCGCTCCAGGAGCTGCGGGACCTGGCCCGCGGGATCCATCCGGCGATCCTCACCGACCGGGGGCTCGGCCCGGCGCTGTCGGCGCTGGCCGCGCGCTGCACGGTGCCGGTGCAGGTCACCGTGGATCTGGACCGCCGGCCGGCCGCGGCGATCGAGGGCATCGCGTACTTCACCGCCTCCGAGCTGCTGCAGAACGTCTCCAAGCACGCCCGGGCGACCGGCGCGACGCTGGACGTCTGGTGCACCGCGGACCGGCTCATGGTGCTGGTGTCGGACGACGGCCGGGGCGGCGCCCGCGCCGACGAGGGCACCGGCCTGGCCGGCCTCGCCGAGCGGCTCGCCGCCGTCGACGGCCTGCTGATGATCGAATCCCCCGTGGGCGGCCCGACCTCGATCACCGCCGAGCTGCCGTGGCGCGGCTGATCCGGTAGGGACCGCGGCGCGGGGCCGGGACGGGGGTCCGGCCCCGCGCCGACCTGTCCGCCGACCGTCCGGCTCCGCCTCGGGCCGCCCTCCCCGCCTCGGCAGCACCCGTACCCCGCATCACCCGCCCGCCCGCGTCCGGATGCTGGAATGCTGGCGGCTGACAGGGTGGGTGTGCTGAGGCATGGGGGATCTGAGTCGTGGAGAACAGGGTGCGGGTGGTCATCGCCGAGGATTCGGTGCTGCTCCGCGAGGGGCTGACCCGGCTGCTCACCGACCGTGGGCACGAGGTCGTGGCGGGCGTGGGGGACGCCGAGGCGCTGATCAAGGTGATCGGTGAGCTGGCCGACGAGGGCGCGCTGCCGGACGTGGTGGTGGCGGACGTACGGATGCCGCCGACCCATACGGACGAGGGCGTGCGGGCCGCGGTCCGGCTGCGCCGCGACCACCCGGACCTCGGTGTCCTGGTGCTCTCGCAGTACGTCGAGGAGCAGTACGCCACGGAGCTGCTGGCGGGCTCCACCCGGGGCGTCGGCTACCTGCTCAAGGACCGGGTGGCCGAGGTGCGGGAGTTCGTCGACGCTGTGGTCCGGGTCGCCGGGGGCGGCACCGCGCTGGACCCCGAGGTGGTGGCACAGCTGCTGGGGCGCAGCCGCAAGCAGGACGTGCTCGGCCGGCTGACCCCGCGGGAGCGCGAGGTGCTGGGGCTGATGGCCGAGGGCCGGACGAACTCCGCCGTGGCCCGGCAGCTGGTGGTCAGCGACGGCGCCGTCGAGAAGCACGTCAGCAACATCTTCCTGAAGCTGGGGCTGGCGCAGAGTGACGGGGATCACCGCAGGGTGCTCGCCGTCCTCACCTATCTCAACTCCTGACGACCTGACACCCTGTCAGGTGGCTGGTCGGGGCGCCGCCCGCCCAGGTCCAGGACTTTGGGCGGAGAACCAATGGAGGAGTCCGGAGCGTCATGAACAAGGGGCCACGGGGGCGATGATTTCATGACAAAACGCACCAGATCACTGTCTCAGCTTGACGTCCATCATGTGAGCAACCCAGGGAAGGGCACCCTTACCCACGTACGATGGTTATGGGACAACCGTCCGGTACGACACGTCCCGAGCCCTGCCTCCGGCGGGGACGCCGCACCCCTCGAGGGAGGTCCGAAGCAGTGACCAGCCAGGTCAGTAGCCGAGCCGAGCAGACCGACGCAGCGCTTGTCGGGGAACAGCGCACTTCCGGTAACGGCGGCGAAGGCAAAGAAGTCCGGCGCCTGGACCGGGTGATCATCCGGTTCGCCGGTGACTCCGGTGACGGCATGCAGCTCACCGGGGACCGGTTCACATCCGAGACGGCGTCGTTCGGCAACGACCTGTCGACGCTGCCGAACTTCCCCGCCGAGATCCGCGCCCCTGCCGGCACCCTGCCCGGCGTCTCCAGCTTCCAGCTGCACTTCGCCGACCACGACATCCTGACGCCCGGTGACGCTCCGAACGTGCTGGTCGCGATGAACCCGGCCGCGCTCAAGGCGAACCTCGCCGACGTGCCGCGCGGCGCGGAGATCATCGTCAACACCGACGAGTTCACCAAGCGCCCGATGGCGAAGGTCGGCTATGCGACCAGCCCGCTGGAGGACGGCTCGCTGGCGGCCTACAACGTCCACCCCGTGCCGCTGACGACGCTGACGGTCGAGGCGCTCAAGGACTTCGGGCTCTCCCGCAAGGAGGCCGAGCGCAGCAAGAACATGTTCGCGCTGGGGCTGCTGTCGTGGATGTACCACCGGCCCACCGAGGGCACCGAGAAGTTCCTGCGCACGAAGTTCGCCAAGAAGCCGGACATCGCGGAGGCGAACGTCGCCGCGTTCCGGGCGGGCTGGAACTTCGGTGAGACCACCGAGGACTTCGCCGTCTCCTACGAGGTCGCGCCGGCGACCCAGGCGTTCCCTACCGGTACCTACCGCAACATCTCCGGCAACCTCGCGCTGTCCTACGGCCTGGTCGCCGCCTCCCAGCAGGCGGATCTGCCGCTGTACCTGGGCTCGTACCCCATCACCCCGGCCTCCGACATCCTGCACGAGCTGTCCAAGCACAAGAACTTCGGTGTGCGGACGTTCCAGGCGGAGGACGAGATCGCCGGCATCGGCGCGGCGCTGGGCGCGGCGTTCGGCGGCGCGCTGGCGGTCACGACCACGTCCGGACCGGGTGTGGCGCTCAAGTCGGAGACCATCGGCCTCGCGGTCAGCCTCGAACTCCCGCTGCTGATCGTGGACATCCAGCGCGGCGGCCCCTCGACGGGTCTGCCGACGAAGACCGAGCAGGCTGACCTGCTGCAGGCCATGTACGGGCGCAACGGCGAGGCACCGGTGCCGATCGTGGCGCCGAAGACCCCCGCCGACTGCTTCGACGCGGCGCTGGACGCGGCCCGTATCGCGCTCACGTACCGCACCCCCGTCTTCCTGCTCTCCGACGGCTATCTCGCCAACGGCTCCGAGCCCTGGCGGATCCCCGACGTGGTGGAGCTGCCCGACCTGCGCGTCCAGTTCGCCTCCGGCCCCAACCACCAGCTGGCCGACGGCACCGAGGTCTTCTGGCCGTACAAGCGCGACGAGCAGACGCTGGCGCGCCCCTGGGCCGTGCCGGGCACCCCGGGCCTGGAACACCGCATCGGCGGCATCGAGAAGCAGGACGGCACCGGCAACATCTCCTACGACCCCGCCAACCACGACTTCATGGTGCGCACCCGCCAGGCGAAGGTCGACGGCATCGAGGTCCCCGACATCGAGGTCGACGACCCCGCCACCGACGGCCTGGGCGCCAACACCCTTGTCATCGGCTGGGGTTCGACGTACGGACCGATCACCGCCGCGGTACGGCGCGTACGGGGCGCAGGGGAGCGCATCGCGCAGGCCCATCTGCGCCACCTCAACCCCTTCCCACGGAATCTCGGCGAGGTCCTGGCGCGTTACGACAAGGTGATCGTGCCGGAGATGAACCTCGGACAGCTCGCCACTCTGCTGCGCGCCAGGTACTTGGTGGACGCGCGCTCGCACACCCAGGTCAGCGGAATGCCGTTCAAGGCCGAGCAACTCGCGGAGGTCTTTAAGGAGGCCATCAATGACTGAGACGATCTCGGAGAGGTCCTCGCAGATCGAGGCGCTCTCCCTGGTGCCCAAGGCCGACGCCAAGCAGTCCATGAAGGACTTCAAGTCCGATCAGGAAGTGCGCTGGTGCCCCGGCTGCGGTGACTACGCCGTCCTCGCCGCCGTGCAGGGCTTCATGCCCGAGCTCGGCCTGGCGAAGGAAAACATCGTCTTCGTCTCCGGCATCGGCTGCTCCTCCCGCTTCCCGTACTACATGAACACCTACGGGATGCACTCCATCCACGGCCGCGCCCCGGCCATCGCCACCGGCCTGGCCTCCTCCCGGCGCGACCTGTCCGTCTGGGTCGTCACGGGCGACGGCGACGCGCTGTCCATCGGCGGCAACCACCTCATCCACGCCCTGCGGCGCAACGTCAACCTCAAGATCCTGCTGTTCAACAACCGGATCTACGGTCTGACCAAGGGCCAGTACAGCCCCACCTCCGAGGTCGGCAAGATCACCAAGTCGACGCCGATGGGCTCGCTGGACGCGCCGTTCAACCCGGTCTCGCTGGCCCTCGGCGCGGAGGCGTCGTTCGTGGCCCGCACCGTCGACTCCGACCGCAAGCACCTCACGTCGGTGCTGCGCCAGGCCGCCGCCCACCCCGGTACGGCGCTGGTGGAGATCTACCAGAACTGCAACATCTTCAACGACGGCGCGTTCGAGGCGCTCAAGGACAAGGAGCAGGCCCAGGAGGCCGTCATCCGTCTGGAGCACGGGCAGCCGATCCGCTTCGGCGCGCTGGCCCCCGACGGCTTCGGCTCCAAGGGCGTGGTCCGCGACCCGGCCACCGGCGACCTCAAGGTCATCGACGTGCGGGAGGAGGGCACCGGCGGCGTCCTGGTGCACGACGCGCACAACCCGTCGCCCACCACCGCCTTCGCGCTCTCCCGGCTCGCCGACGCCGACACCCTGCACCACACCCCGATCGGTGTGCTGCGCGATGTCGACCGGCCGGTCTACGACACCCTGATGTCCGAGCAGCTGGACTCGGCCATCGAGCAGAAGGGCAAGGGCGACCTGGCCGCACTGCTGGCCGGGAACGACACCTGGACGGTCGTCGGCTGACAGCGGGTACGGGCGCGGCTTCCCACCGCGCACGTTCCCGGTCGCCGCTGCGGGTGCCCGTGGAGGAGCGTCTTACGGCGTTCCCCTACGGGCACCCGCTGTCTTTACGGGGTGCGGCGCGTCTCTTCTGCGCGTCCGTTTCGAGTGCGATGCTGGCCGTTTCCCGTCCATCTGGGGGTAGGAAATGAGCATTGTTGTCACCGGCGCCACCGGGGCGCTCGGCCGACTGGCCGTCGAGGAACTGCTCAGGCGCACCGCACCGGACGACATCGTCGCCCTCGCCCGCGACCGGGCCAAGGCCGCCGGCCTGGCGGCCCGGGGCGTCCGGATCGAGAGCGCGGACTACGGGCGGCCCGAAACGCTCGACGGGGTCTTCGCGGCCGGCGACCGGGTCCTGTTCATCTCCGGCAACGAGGCCGGGCAGCGGCTCACCCAGCACCGCGCGGTGATCGACGCCGCACGCGAGGCGGGCGTCGGGCTGCTCGCCTACACCAGCGTGCTGGGCGGACCGGCCGCCACCTTCTCCATCGCCGAGGAGCACATCGCCACCGAGCAGGCGCTGCTCGCGTCCGGAGTGCCGTACTGCCTGCTGCGCAACGGCTGGTACAACGAGAACTACACCGGGGCACTGGCCACCACCCTGAAGATCGGCGCGGTGGTCGGCAGCGCGGGCGAGGGCCGGGTGGCCAGCGCCGCGCGGCGGGACTACGCCGAGGCCGCCGCCGTCGTGCTCACCGGCAGCGGCCACGACAACACGGTGTACGAGCTGAGCGGCGACACCGCCTGGACGATGGCCGAGTACGCGGCCGAGGTGTCCCGGCAGACCGGCCGGAAGATCCCGTACAACGATCTGCCGCACGACGCGTACGTGGCGCTGATGATCGAGGCGGGCGTACCGGCGCTGGGCGCGCGGATGGTCGCCGACGCGGACGCCGGGATCGCGCGCGGCGAGCTGGCCGCGACGCCCGGCGACCTCTCCCGGCTCCTGGGCCGCCCGACCACACCGATCGCCGAGTCGATCGCGGAGGCCCTGAAACAGCTGCCCACCTGAGGCGACTTCCCGCCGGAGCCGGCGCACGCCCGGCGCCGGTGCGCCGCCCGCAGCGCCCGCCGACGCCGCACAGCCCAGGTGTCATGACCGTATGCCGATACACCCATGACAGCCGGGCCGTACGGCGCTACCTTCACAGGGTCGACGGAACATCCTCGGGAGGGTCCCTTGCAGCCTCGAAGCGATCAGCGCGCCGGACTCGCCTATGGTGCCGCCGCCTACACCATGTGGGGCCTGCTGCCGCTGTACTGGCACCTGCTGGACGCGGCCTCGCCGTCCGAGATCCTGGCCCACCGCATGGCGTGGTCCCTGCCCGTCGCCGTCGTCATCCTGGCCGTGCTGCGCCGCTGGGCCTGGGTGGGCCCGCTGCTGCGGCAGCCCCGGAAGCTGGCGCTGGTCCTGGTCTGCGCCGTGTTCATCTCGACGAACTGGTTCCTGTACATCTGGGCCGTCAATGCCGGGCACGTACTGGAGGCGTCGCTCGGCTACTTCATCAACCCGCTGGTCAGCATCGCCTTCGGGGTACTCGTGCTGCGGGAGCGGCTGCGGCCGCTGCAGTGGACGGCGGTGGGTGTCGGCGCCCTCGCGGTGGTCGTGATGACCGTCGCCTACGGCAAGGTGCCCTGGATCGCGCTCGGCCTGGCTCTCTCGTTCGCGACGTACGGGCTGGCCAAGAAGGGCATCAAGCTCGACGGCATCGAGGGGTTCAGCGCCGAGACGGCCATGCAGTTCCTGCCCGCACTGGGCTACTTGATCTTCCTGGGCGCACGCGGCGAGTCCAGCTTCACCACCGGCGGGGTGGGGCAGGCGCTGCTGCTCTCGGCGTGCGGTGTCGCGACCGCGGTGCCGCTGATCTGCTTCGGCGCCTCGGCGATGCGGCTGCCGCTGACGGTGATCGGGATGCTGCAGTACCTGGCGCCGACCTTCCAGTTCCTGCTGGGCCTCACGGTCTTCCACGAGGAGATGCCGCCGGAGCGCTGGGCCGGTTTCGCGCTGGTGTGGGCGGCCCTCGCCGTGCTGACCTACGACGCGCTGCGCACCGCACGGCGGGCGCGCGGCGAGCTGGCCGAGGCCGCGGCCCGCGCGGGCGAGGCGGCCGCCGCCGGTGCGCTCCAGACGGCCGTTGCCCCCGCGGAGCCCGAGGCCCCCGGCGTCAAGCCGTGATGTCCCGGGTGGTGAACCGCGCCCAGGCCGCCGTGCCGAACACCGCCGCGTACACCGCCTGCAGGCCGAAGTTCTTCGCCAGCTGGTCCCAGTAGACGGGGTCGCGGAGCAGATCCGCGAAGGACAGCCAGTAGTGCGGGAAGAGGTAGGGCTGGATGGTCTCCAGCTGCGGGAGGGTGTCCAGGATCTGCACCGTGATCAGCAGGCCGACGGTGGTCGCCATGGCGGCGATGCCGCTGGTGGTGAGCGTGGAGAGGAACAGGCCGATCGCGGCCACCCCGACGAGCGACAGCGCCACCGCACCCGCGATGGCCAGCGCCCGCAGCAGCCCCTCGGCCAGGGGTATGGAGGTCCCGGAGAGCAGGGTGACCTCGCCCAGTGGGAAGAGCAGCGCGCCGGTCGCCAGCGCGGAGAGCGCCACGGTCAGCGTGCCCACCAGACAGAACGTCAGGGTCGTGGCGTACTTGACCAGCAGCAGGCGCGTACGGCCCGCGGGGGCGACGAGGAGGTAGCGCAGCGTCCCCCCGTGCGCCTCGCCGGCTATGGAGTCGCCCGCGATCACTCCGATCGCCATCGGGAGGAAGAACGGCAGCGTCACCGCCAGCGAGGTGAAGACCAGGAACACGCCGTTGTTGGTGACCTGGGAGATGAACGCCGGGCCGCCCTCGCCGCCACCGCCGCCCCCTGAACGGCCGCGTCCGGTCTCGATCCTGACGGCGACACCGACCAGGACCGGTACGCCCGCGAGCACCGCCAGCAGCGCGAGGGTGCGCCAGCGCCGGAAGGTCATGGTGATCTCGCTGCGCAGCAGGCCCAGCGACCACAGCGGCCGGGGACTGCGCGGCGCCGCCCCGGCCTGCGACAACTCAGCCTGCGACATCGAAGCCCTCCCCGGTCAGCTGGACGAAGACGTCTTCCAGCGAGGCGCGTTCGGTACCGAAGGCGCGGACCCGGACCCCGGCGTGCACCAGCGCGGCGTTGAGGTCGGCGAGGTCGGGCGGCACCTGGCCGTCCGCTGCGCCGGGCAGGTCGCCCGTGACGCGGTCGTCGGTGAGCTGCAGCTCGGTCACGCCGTGCTCCTTCAGTACCCGGGCGGCGTCCGCCGGGTCGGGGGTGGTGACCGTCAGCCGGCCGCTCGCCCGCGTGTCGAGGACCGTGGCGGAGAGGTCGGCGACCGTGCCCTGGGTGATCAGCCGGCCGCGGGCCATCACCGCGGCGTGCGTGCAGACCTGCTCGATCTCGTCGAGGAGGTGGGAGGAGAGGAAGACGGTGGTGCCGTCCGCCGCCAGCTCGCGGACCAGGGCGCGGATCTCCCGCATGCCCTGCGGGTCCAGGCCGTTGGTCGGCTCGTCGAGCACCAGCAGCTCGCGCGGCTGCAGCAGGGCCGCCGCCAGCCCCAGCCGCTGCTTCATGCCGAGCGAGTAGGCCCGCGCCTTCTTGCCGGCCGCGGCGGCCAGGCCGACCCGCTGCAACGCCTGGTCGACGCGCCGCTCGCGGGTGCGGGGATCGGCGGCCGGGTCGGCCGCGTCGAAGCGCCTGAGGTTGTCGCGGCCGCTGAGGAAACCGTAGAGCGCCGGGCCCTCGATGAGGGCACCGACCTTGGGCAGCACCCGCCGGCCCGCGGCGGGCATCGGCGAGCCGAGCACCCGGGCGCTGCCGGCGGTGGCGTCGATCAGGCCCATCAGCATGCGGATGGTGGTGGTCTTGCCGCAGCCGTTCGGCCCGAGGAAGCCGAAGACGCTGCCGCGCGGGACGACCAGGTCGAGGCCGTCGACGGCGAGCTGGCCGCCGCGGTACGCCTTGGTGAGCCCCCGCGTCTCGATCACCGGGTCCGCGGGCGGCGGGCTCGCCGGGCCGGCGCCGGGCGCGGACGCGCGGGCGCCGTCGGGCCGCGTGGCGGGCGGCTGTGGCATCGGCTCTCCCGGTTCTCGTACGGATGGCCTGCGGGCCGCGCCGCGCCACCCCGGCGGGGTGGCGCGGCGCGGCCCTCGACTGCTGCGGTGGCCCGCCCACTTGGCGGCGTCGGCCGCGTCCTACTTGGCGGCGTCGGCCGCGTCGATCAGGGCCTGCTTGTCGACGGCGCCGACGTAGACGGTGCCGTTGTCCGTTATCAGCGCGTTGACCAGGCGGGTGCTGAAGACCCGGCCGGAGCCGAAGGAGCCGCTGACCTTGTCGCCGAGGCTGTCCAGGAACTTGCCGGCGTCGCCGCCCGGGCCCTGGCCCTTGCCGGAGGGCAGGCCGGAGCCGGTGCCCTTGATCGTGGCGATGGACGTCCAGCCCTTGCCGACGACGTTCAGCCCGCCGAGGCCCTTCTTGAAGTCCTCGGCGCCCTTGCGGGACCCGAAGTCCTTGCCCCGCTTGCCGTGTTCGCGCTCGGCCTTCGCCCGCTCCTTGTCGCCGTCGACGACCTTGGCGCCCTTCGGCGGGGTGAAGGAGAACAGGCCCGCGTCGGGCTTGGCGAAGTCGACGTTGGTGTAGCCGACGTCGACGGCGGCCGGGCCACCGCTCTTGGGGGTGAGGGTGAACTTCAGCGGGGTGCCGTTGGCGGCGTCCACCGCGACCCGGATCGAGCCGACCGTCGAGGCGGCCTGCTTGGGCTTGATCAGCAGCTGGTAGGCGTCCCGCCCGGCGACCTTGGCGGTGCCGTCGACGGTGACCGAGGTGGTGTCCCCGGCCGCCTTGAGGGCCTGCTTCGCCAGGTCCTGCGGGGTGGCGTTCTTCAGGTCCCCGGGGAGGCCCTTGGGCGCGTGGTGGCGGTCGCCGTGCCGGCCGGCGCCGGTGCTGTGGACGGCGGTGTTGCTGCCGCTGTCGTACGCCCAGACCTCCTTGCCGTTGTGGACGAGGCTGTACTCGGCGGCCTTGTCGACGATCGAGACCCGCTGCTTGTCGGGGCCGTCGGCGGCGACGCGGAGCGTGTGGGCGCCGGACGCCAGCTCCATCAGCTTGCTCTGGGGCGCCGCGGACGCCCCGTCGTCGCTCTTGCCGCCCTGCTCGCCGCCCCGGCCGCCGCCGAAGCTCCCGGCGGCTCCGCCCATGCCCGGCAGGGACGGCAGGCCGAGGTCCGTGGTGACCCGGACCGTGCCGGACAGCTGCTGGACGTCCGACGAGGCGATCTTGGCTATCAGGTCCTGGGCCGAGATCTTCGGCAGGTCCGGGGATCCGGAGCCGGCGAACGCCGGGACCAGCCCGATCGTGGCCGCCGCCACTCCCGCCACCGCGACCGGCACGGCGTACCGCACTGCCTTACGGCGCTTCGGGGAGCGCCCCTCGCCCCACTCGTCGGTGCGCTCTGTCGGTTCGTTCCGTGGCATTGCCCCTACCTCCGTCGTCTGCGGCGGTTGCTGCGCTGTCCACTCGCCCACCCTGGGGTTCATTGTGACCCGGCCGCCGCGTTCTGGTGCTTTCCATCTCACCAAATCGCCCGGCCCGACGCGTCAGCCCGCGGGCGCAACTCGGCGTACTGCTGAGGTATGACGCCGGGTCACCACGAGGCGGAGCAGGTACCACAGGAGTCTGACGACTCCCTAGGGGACGGGCCGGCGAGCCCTGAGGGCGCGGCCCGTCCGCCTCATCCGGCCCGGTGGACCACCGCGTCGCACAGGCCCTCCAGGGCCGACTTGGCCGTGCACGGCGGCAGCGGCGCCAGCGTCGCCCGCGCCTCCTCCGCGTAGCGCACGGTGTCGCGGCGGGCCTCTTCGAGCGCCGGGTGGGCACGCAGCAGGGTCAGTGCCTCGGCGTGCCGCGCGTCATCGGTCAGGTCGCCGGCCAGCAGCTCGCACAGCGCGCGGTCCTCGGGGGTGCCGGCGTCGCTCTCGGCCCGGGCCCGCAGGCGCAGCACCGGCAGGGTGGCGATGCCCTCGCGCAGGTCGGTGCCGGGCGTCTTGCCCGACTCGTGCGAGTCGCTGGCGATGTCCAGGACGTCGTCGGCCAGCTGGAAGGCGGTGCCCAGCCGCTCGCCGTACTGGGTGAGGATGTTGGCCGTCGACTCGTCGGCGCCCGACATCATGGCGCCGAAGCGGCAGGCCACGGCGACCAGCGAACCGGTCTTGCCCGCGAGGACGTCCAGATAGTGGTCGATGGGGTCGCGGCCGTCGCGCGGTCCCGCGGTCTCCAGGATCTGGCCGGTCACCAGGCGCTCGAACGCCTCGGCCTGGATCCGGACCGCCTCGGGCCCGAGGTCGGCGAGGATGTGCGAGGCGCGGGCGAAGAGGAAGTCGCCGGTCAGCACCGCGACGGAGTTGCCCCAGCGGGCGTTGGCGCTGGCCACCCCGCGGCGCACGTCGGCCTCGTCCATCACGTCGTCGTGATAGAGCGTCGCCAGATGCGTCAGCTCCACGACGACGGCGGAGGGCACCACGCCCGGGCTGTGGGTGTCACCGAACTGGGCGGCCAGCATCACCAGCAGCGGCCGGAACCGCTTGCCGCCCGCGCGCACGAGATGCTGCGCGGCTTCGGTGATGAACGGCACGTCGCTCTTGGTGGCCTCCAGCAGGCCCTCCTCGACAGCCGCCAACCCGGCCTGGACATCGGCCTCAAGAGCCTGGTCCCGCACGCTCAGCCCGAAGGGCCCGACGACGGTCACGAGGGGTACTCCTGTCTGCTGACGATCAAACTGAATGTCGATCTGTCGCTGTCTCCACCATTGGCCAGCGTATCCGGTCGCAGTTCGATCACCGTGAGCGCCTGCCCCCCGAACCGCCCGGGAAGCACCACGGGGCATGGCCCCGCACCGTCCGCGTCACCCGGTGCCGCGGGTTTGACGCCGTGGAACGGGAGCGCCGGAGGCAGCCCGGGGCCCCGGCGCACCCACGAGTCACAGCAGCGCCCCGGCGGCCGGATACCCACGCCGGCCCCATCGTTGTTACGCCATCCTCACGGAGCGGCCCCCTGCTGACCACCGCCGTCCGGGGCCACCGGGGCGGGGCGACGGGGGCCGCGTGCCGGCTGGCGGGCAGGGCCGGCCGCCAGCCGGGCGGGGCGGCGTCGGAGCGCGCGCCAGGCGGGGTGGCAGGTTCTCCGCGCGCCGGACGGGGCGGCAGGTTGCCCCGCGCGCCGGGCGGGGAGACAGGTTCTGTCGCGCGCCTGCCAGGGGGCGCCACTTGGGCGGGTGCCCCCGCTGGTCAGCCGTGTGCCCGCGCCACCGCCCGGGCCAGCCGCGGCGAGGCGAACTCCGTGCCGCACACGAAGCGCATCACCGGTCCGAACGAGGCGGCCGCCGGCAGCCCCGTGAAGTACAGCCCCGGTACGGACGAGCCGAAGCCGGCGTCCAACAGGGGCCCGCCGGCCCGCGTCACGACCCCCGTGCGCAGCCCCTGCCCCAGGAAGTCCATCGCCGCCAGGTCCATCCGGTAGCCGGTCGCGGCCAGGACGTGGTCGGCGGACAGCTCCCCGCCCTGCCCGTCGGCGCCGCGCAGCGCCAGTACGGGACGGCCGTCACGCACCGTCGCCCGCACGATCCGCCGGTCCTGCGTGACCTGGACGCGGCCCACGAAGCGCTCCCGCAGCCACCACGCGCCCAGCGGGCCGAGCACCCGCCGCACCAGATGGCGCCGCACCGGAGCCGGCAGGTACCGGAAGGCGCCGGCGTGCTGCGTCAGCGCGTACAACGACCAGGCGTTGCCGAACGGCGACGGCGGCCGCAGCCGCGGCTGGCGGTCCGGCGGCGCGCCGAAGGCCACCGCGGCCGGTCCGCGCGCCACCACCCGTACCGCGGCCGCCCCCGCCTCGGCCAGCAGCACCGCGCTCTCCAGCGCCGACTGCCCGGCACCGACGACGACCACCTCCCGGCCGGCCAGCGCCGACAGATCGTGGTGCTGCGAACTGTGCGAGACGGGGCCGGTGGCGGACGGGCCGTCGGGGGCCGCCGCGGCCAGTTCCGGCGGCAGATGGGCCAGCCCGCTCAGCCCGGTGGCCACGACCACCGCCCGCGCCCCGAACTGCTCGCCGCTGTCCAGCTTCAGCTCGAAGCCGTCGGCCCTCCGGTCCACCGAGACCACCCGGACCTGCTCCAACTCGGGCACCAGCCGCTGCTGCACCCACTGCCCGTACCGGACGAACGTCTCGACGGGCACCACGTCCCAGTCCGACGCGTACGGGCCCTCCCCCGAGGCCGCGCAGTAGTCGGCGAGGGTGTGGCCGCCCTGTGGGGTGTGGAGGCTGGAGGCGGCCGGCGTCGACTTGAGCAGCATGCCCGCGGGCATCTGCTCCTGCCAGCTCACCATCGGCCGGCCGAAGACCCGCACCGGCAGGCCGGCCGCCCGTAGGTGCGCCGCTGTCGACAGGCCGTACGGGCCGGCCCCGATGACCGCTACCGGAGTGCTCACTTCGGTCCCTCCCCTTGCGTCGGTGGTGCCTCGGTACGCGCCCGGCGGCCCGCCCGGCGCAGCTCCCTCAGGTGTCTCGCGCCCGGCCCGACGGACCGCGCGAGCATGGCGAGGAACGGCAGCGGGTCGTCGCCGGCGAACCAGGCCAGCTCGGTGCCGGTGGCCCGCACCGGCGTGTGGGGGGTGCGCCGGCCACCGCGGTAGGCGAGCAGCGCGGGCAGGTCGACGTTCTCGACGACGAAGCGGTGTCCGGCCGGCTGGGCGCCCCCGGGGACGGCGCGGCCGGTGAGGTCCAGGTGGAGGGCGCGCAGCACGTCGACGCCGGCGGCGTTCTCGAAGAGCCGGAACTGCGCGCCCATCCGCGGGTTGAAGTCGAGCAGCTTGTACTGGCCGTCGCGCCGGTCGAACCGCCAGTCCAGGTCGGCGATCCCGGCGAAGCCGATCCGTGCGGCGAACCGCGCGGTGCGCTGCGCGAGCCCGGGGTTGTCGACGACGTACGCACAGGCGGTCATGCCGGCGTGCGGCGGCCACGAGCGCACCTTGACGCCGGTGAACAGTGCCAGCGGCGCACCGCCCGGCGCGAAGCAGGCGTGCACGATCCAGTCCTCGGCCTGCTCGCGGGGCAGGTATTCCTGAAGGATCACGCCCGGCCGCGGGCCCCAGTCCCGTGCCAGATCGAGCAGTTGGCCCGGGCCTCCGATCCAGGTCGTACCGGCCACCGCGGGCCGCGTACGCCGTACGAACGCCTCGCGGTTCTTGGCCACCACGGGGAAGCGTGCCTGCCGGGCGAACGCCTCGACGTCCGCGTACGAGGCGGGGAAGGCGGCCGCCGGGGAGGGCACGCCGTGTTCGGCGCACAGCGCGTGCAGGCCCTGCTTGCTGGCCAGCCGGCGCGGCAGACCGGGCGTCACCCGGGGGAAGAGAAACGCTCCGGCGAGCGCTCCGGCGTGCTCGGCGACCAGCACGGCGGCCTCTTCGTCGGTGGGTATCAGGACCGTCGGCCGGCCGATCCGGCGGCCGATCCGCAGCAGCCCGGCGACCAGCCGCTCCGGTTCCTCGCGCCCGGTGGTCGGCCAGACGAAGCGGCCGCTGAGGTAGCGGGACACCGCCGCGGGCGTGTACCGGTCCTCCGTGACGGCGTACATGGGCACACCGAGCCGCCCCAGGCTGCGGATCGCCCCCACGCCGCCGTGGTGCAGGGGGTAGGCCCCGATCTTGACGATCAGCCCCGGAACCGTCCGGTCGACCGCGAGCCGTGTGCCACTGCGCGCCACGTGTCCCCCCAACGGAACCCAGCGGACCCCTACGGACCCCGGCGGACCCAGCGGAACAGTCGTCCCCGGCCCGTGCCAGGAAAGGAAGCTAGGCCCGAATTGCGCGCTCCAGCAAGGCTTTTCCGGACATTACCGAGACTTGGGGCGTACGTGGCGGCGCGCACTCCCACACCGTCCCTACGCCCGTACGACGCCCGCGCCCCTCGGCGGGCCCCGTGCTCCTCGCCTGGCCCCCGTTCCCCTCGCCGGGCCGGCGCGGCTGAGGGACACGGGCAAAGGAGGACCACCGGGTGGCTCGCCCGGCACGGCGGCTCAACCCGCCCAGCGACTCCCGGCCCGGTCCCGACCGCTCACCCGCCGCCGTTCCTCCACCCGACCCCGACCCCGGCCCCCGACCGCGTGGCGCAAGTTATCCACAGGGCACTTCGCCGTGCCGTGCCCGGCCGTACTCTGATCAACGAGCCGCCCGCCCGGGGTTTCACCAGGCCCCGACCGGTCCGGCCGCTCACCGGCGACGAAGAACGCGAGGAGCTGTCCATGCCCGAGCAGAGCCCGTTCGAGCTGGCGGAAGGCGACCCCTTCGGCCCGCACAACCTCCCCTACGGCGTCTTCAGTACCACCGACGCGCCCGACCAGCGCCGGGTAGGTGTCCGCTACGGCAGGCACGTCCTCGATCTGAGTGCCCTGCCCAGCGCCCTGCCCGCCGCCATCCACCCGCACGCCGAACTGCTCGCCGGGCCGACCCTCAACCCCCTGCTCGCCGCCGGCCGGCCCGTATGGCAGCAGATCCGCGCGGCCGTCCACAGCGCCGTCACCGACCCCGCACACCGCGACGAAGTGGCACCGCTGCTCCACCCGCTCGACGAGGTGACCCTGCACCTCCCCTTCGAGGTCGCCGACTACGTCGACTTCTACTCCAGCGAGCACCACGCCACCAACGTCGGCCGCATCTTCCGCCCGAACAACGCGGCACTGCCTCCCAACTGGAAGCACCTGCCGATCGGTTACCACGGCCGGGCGGGCACCGTCGTCGCCACCGGCACCCCCGTGGTGCGGCCCAACGGCCAGCGCAAGGCCCCTGCCGACGAGGCACCGACCTTCGGCCCCTCCACCCGCCTCGACATCGAGGCCGAGGTCGGCTTCGTCGTCGGCGTGCCCTCCACACTCCACCAGCCCGTCGGGCTCGACTCCTTCCGTGACCACGTCTTCGGCGTCTGTCTCGTCAACGACTGGTCCGCCCGCGACATCCAGGCGTGGGAGTACGTGCCGCTCGGCCCGTTCCTCGGCAAGTCCTTCGCCACCTCCGTCTCCGCCTGGATCACCCCGCTCGACGCCCTCGACGAGGCCCGTACGCCACCGCCGGCCCGCGACGTCCCGCTGCTGCCGTACCTCGACGACGCGGGCCTTGAGCCGGGCGGCATCGACATCCACATCGAGGTGCGGATCAACGGCGCGGTCGTCTCCCGGCCGCCGTTCTCCGCCATGTACTGGACGGCCGCCCAGCAACTGGCCCACATGACCGTCAACGGCGCCTCCCTGCGCACCGGCGACCTCTTCGCCTCCGGCACGGTCTCCGGACCCGACCCCGACCAGCTCGGCTGCCTGCTCGAACTCACCGTGGGCAAGGGCCCCTACCTCCAGGACGGCGACGAGGTCACGCTCACCGCCTGGGCGCCGGGCCCTGCCGGCGTCCGGATCGGCCTGGGCGAGGTCACCGGCCGCATCCTGCCCGCTCCCGCCGTCCCGGGCCGCGAGACGCCATGACCGGCGCCCCGCTCACCCTCCCCGAGGAGCTGTTCCTCCTCGCCCACGATCCGGTCCGCGGCCGTCCGCTGACCCTCCCCAAGTACCTCTGGTACGGGCTCGCTGGCGCCGCCCTGGCGGATCTGGAGGCGGCCGGCCGGATCACCACCGAGCACGGCGACCGGATCACGGTGACCAATCCGCTGCCCCTGGGCGACCCGATACTCGACGGCGCCCTGGCGGCGCTGCCCACCCCGGCCAAGGGCAGCAGGGGCCTCAAGGCCCACCGCTGGGTGCGTAGCTCCGGCCGCCCCGTCCAGGAGCTGTGCCTGCGCCGCCTGGAGGAACGCGGGGCGCTGCGCCGAGAGACCCGCCGCGCCCTGGGCCTCTTCCCGTACGAGCGTTTCCCGGCCGGCGCGGTGGACCTGACCGGCCCGGCCCGTGCCCGCTTCAAGGCGGCGGTCGACGCCCGCCTCCCCGACCGGCGCGCCCGGCTGCTGGCGGCGTACACCTCGGCGATAGACCTGGACACCAAGCTCCTGCCGGGCGGCGGCTTCCGCCCCCTCCGCCGCGACCTGAGACGCCTCGCCAGAGAGGAGTGGACGGCCTACGCCGCCTACCGCGCCGTACAACACGACAAAAGCGCAGCAGCGGGCTCCTAGCGCCGCCGCCGCCCCGATACGTGCCCGGGTACGACCCCAGGCACATCAGCAACGCCCCAGCCGCCTACCCGGGCGTGGTGGGGGGTGAGGGGATGGGGCCCGGAGCTGGGTCGCGGCCGGAGCCGGGGTGGCTGGGGCCGGGTCGCGGCTGGGGCCGGTGGTCGCGTTGGGCGGGATTGCGGCGGCGGAATTGAACGTGAGGGG
>NZ_JNZA01000028.1 GCF_000717345.1 Streptomyces lydicus
CAGCCGCAGCGTCAGCGAACGGGCGTAGGGGGTCAGGGCGTCGGTGACCTGCTGAGCCAGCTCCCGGGTGGGGACCAGGATCAGCGCCAGGGGCCGACGTGACTCGGCGCGCCGCCCGGCGATGCGGGCCAGCAGGGCCAGACCGAAGGCAAGCGTCTTGCCCGAACCCGTACGCCCGCGGCCCAGAACATCACGTCCGGCCAGCGAGTTCGGCAGCGTGGCGGCCTGGATCGGGAACGGGACCGTGACCCCTTCCGCGGTCAGCGACGCCAGCAGCGCGGACGGCATGTCCAGTTCCGCGAAGGTGTCGACCGGGGGCAGGGCGGGGGTGTTCGTGACGGGCAGGGCGAACTCTGCCGGCCGTGCGGCCGGACGGCGCCCCTTGCCGCCGGAGCGGTGCGCGGGCTGCGAGCGGTAGCCGCCGCGGCCGGAGCCGGCGGAGCGGGCGCGGGGTGAGCGGTCTTTCGAACGGACTGTGCGGTTCATGGAGAACCTTCCTCGATGCGGTACGTCGAGGAATTCCCGGCGGCCATGAGCCACAACGCAGAGAATCGCAAGAACGAACCGATGAACCGCTCGCGCGGCCGTTGCAGCACGCAACGGAAGTACGGAAAAGCAACGGGCTGGGGCCCGCACCCAAGGTGCGGGCCCCAGCCACGGCGTACGCGTGTCAGCGTCAGGCGGGAGTGATGTTCTCGGCCTGCGGGCCCTTCTGGCCCTGCGTGACGTCGAAGTTCACCTTCTGGCCCTCCTGCAGCTCACGGAAGCCCTGGGCGGCGATGTTCGAGTAGTGGGCGAAGACGTCAGCGCCGCCACCGTCCTGCTCGATGAAGCCGAAACCCTTTTCCGAGTTGAACCACTTCACGGTGCCAGTAGCCATGTCATATCTCCTTCGGGGCAGTGCCCGGAACCCACACCGTGTGGGCTCCGTGTCGCCGCGATGATTATCCCGTCGGAAATATTCCGGGAAATAGAAAAGCGCTCCCGCCGTGTACTACGGCGAGCGCACTTGAAGCCTTCGGGAACCACAACTGCAACTGAAAACGACGTTAGCACGACGCCGACGGCCCTGCACAGCGCATACGCCCGGAGCTTCCGAGAGGGTAAAAAATCCCTACCGCGCCCGTGGCCATTTCTGTCGTTGCGGCATTAGATATTCGACCTCGGTACCCGCCACAGTCCGGTGGGGAAACCCGGCCGGACCGCGGGGCCGCCGGGCGGCTCGCGGCGCGGCACGCCGGCGGACGCCGCAGCAGGCGCCTGGGGGGACGCCGTGCCAAGCCGACCGCACCGTCGGATTCTGTTACTGCAGCAGAGGGAAATCTGCGCTGACCGCGGTAGACACTCCCCCTTCTTACGGTTAGCGTTTCTTCCATAGACGACGAACCGCGAGAAGGAGAGGAGCAGGCACCATCAGGATCGCCCGGGTGGGGGCTCAGCCCGCTCGCTCGGGTACCGCAGGACCCGGATTGGACGGTGATCCACGGTCACGCAGCCAAGATCCCCGCACCCCCGCCCCTTCGGGCGCGCGTGCGGAAACAGAAGGCCGGCGCCCGGCGCCGGCAGATGGTGTTGAAAACCTCGGGGCCCTGGTGCCGTACGGCACCAGGGCCCCTCGACGCGCCCCATGAAGAGGTTCAATGACCCGACAGACCCCCGCACGCCCCACCGACAAGTTCGATGACGACGACTACCCCGCCTACACCATGGGCCGCGCCGCAGAGATGATCGGCACCACGCCCGCCTTTCTGCGGGCCGTCGGCGAAGCCCGCCTCATCGTTCCCCTGCGCTCCGAGGGCGGCCACCGCCGCTACTCCCGCTACCAGTTGCGTATCGCTGCCCGTGCCCGCGAACTCGTCGACCAGGGCACCCCGGTCGAGGCCGCCTGCCGCATCGTCATCCTTGAGGACCAGCTCGAAGAGGCCCAGCGCCTCAACGAAGAACTGCGCCGGCCCGCCGCCGGCCCCGGTCAGCCTCCCGGCGCCTGAACACCGTGTCGGCCGACGTCCCGTCCCCCGGAGCGGTCAGTGCGTGTGCCGCCGGTTCCGGGCCCGCCGGCGCAGGCCGTGCAGGCCGCCGGCCGCCATGGCGCGCACCGGGAGTTCGGGCAGCTCCGGCGGCGGGGCGGCGGGGACGGGCGCGGTGCGCCCGTAGCGCTTCGCCAGGGGGGCGGAGGTCAGGCCGTGGGCGAGGACACTGAGGAGCACGGTGATGCCGACCACCGGCACCAGGGTGCGCCTGTCGGGTCCGGACAGTTCCTCGATCGCCAGCAGGCCGAAGATGATCGAGGCCAGGCCGCGGGGGCCGAACCAGCCCACGAAGAGGACCGACCGGACGTCCAGACCGCTTCCGACCAGTGACAGCGCCACCGGCACCATCCGGACGACGGTCAGGCTCAGCACCGCGTAGAGCACGGCCTGCCAGGTGAGGGCGTCGAACACCGCCGGCAGCAGCAGCGCGCCGAAGACCAGCCACACCAGGACCGAGAGCAGCGAGGCGGACTGCTCGACGTAGAGCAGGACCCGCGGCGGGGCGCCGTGCGCGCTGCCGAAGGCCAGGCCCGCGAGGAAGGCGGCGACGAACCCGTTGCCGCCGAGCGCGAGGGCGGAGGTGTAGCCGAGGAGGGCCAGGGCCAGCACACCGGCGCCGGCGAAGTCCTCCGTCGCCCAGCCGGCGCGCAGCGCGGCCCGCAGCAGCAGGCCGGCCACCAGCCCGAGCGCCACGCCGTACGCCGCGCCGATGAGGAGCTCCACCACGGCCTGCCCGGAGGCGCCCGGCCCGGCCGTGCCTTCGGCGGCGGTGACACCGGCCAGGGCGAGCACCACGAACGGCGTGGCGATGCCGTCGTTCAGACCGCTCTCCACATTGATCAGCCGGCGGATCCGCGCCGGCACGTCGGGGTTCACCATCATCGTGGCGCCGAGCGCGGCGTCCGTCGGCGCGAGCGCGGCGCCGACGTACAGCGCGCCCCACCCCGACACCCCGGGCAGCAGGGCGGCCGCGAGGAGCGAGCCGAGTGCCATGCACAGCGGCAGTCCGACGCCCAGCAGCCGTACGCAGAGGCCGAGTTCGGGCCGCAGGGACCGGAAGGAGAGCCGCGCGGCGTCGGTGAAGAGGACCCAGACCAGGGTGATCTCCGCGAGCGCGGTGACCGTCTCGTGCGGCAGGGCGAGGTCCAGGACGCCGATGCCCTCGGCCAGCAGCAGGCCCGCCAGGACGAACGCGGCCGGCGCGGTGAGTTCGTAGCGCTCCATCCGCCGGGCGCACAGGCACCAGACGAACAACAGCAGCAGAACGAGGGAAAAGGTGCCGTCCACGGAGTCTCCAGGGCTTGGCCGCGCTGACGTCCGGCAGCCCACTCTCGGCCATCGGCAGACCGTACGGGCGCTGCCGGGAGGCCCGGGGACCGCCTTTCACACGGTTGGTCGACGCAGGCCGAGGCCGCCCGCCCCCGGACTGACGCATGATCATGCGGCGCTGGTACCGGAGGGGTTGGTGCGGCAGACTGGGAGCGGAGCCCGTCAGCGGGGGCGGGCCGCTCGGGGGAGTGCAGTCGATGAACCGCTTGATGTCCCTGCTGCTGGCCGCGGGGTACGCCATGGGCCAGGCGGTGTTCCTGTTCGCCTGCCACCCGGTGCGACTGCGCGCCGCCGGCGGCGGCCCCGGCCTCGTCCTGCACGACGTCCGGCTGTTCGGTCTGGATCTCGACGGCTTCTCGGTACAGGACACCGGCCGGGCCCAGGAGTGGGTCCCCCAGCTCGTCTTCCTCGTCCTGTGCTCCGTACTGACGTACGCGGTGCTCAGGTCCGCACCGCCGGACGCCCGGCCCCGGCTGCGGACGGTCCTGGCGCTGCTGGGGGCGGGCCTGCTGGCCGCGGGGGTCGCGGAGCTGGTCGGTCCGGCGCTGGACCCGCGCTCGCCGCTGCTGCTGCCCACCTCCGGCGAGTGGGTGGGCAGGGCGCAGGTGGCCGGGGCGACGGCCCTGCCCGAGCAGTACGCGCTGTGGTCGTGCTGGCTGCTGATGCCGTCCTGGGCGGCGGCGTGGCTGCTCCGGCGGTGGACACCCGTGCGGGTGCTGCTGGGGACGGCGGACGGCGCGGCCGGCGGGGCGGAGTCGCCGGCGCCGGGGTCAACGGTGCGACGGCGCGACGTGGTGTGCGCCGGGCTGATTCCGATGGTGCTGCTGGCCGTCGCCGGCGGGGCGGTCCTGCGGCACACGAACGTCCGGCAGCTGGACCAGTCGTCGAGCATCACCTTCGCCCCCGAACTCTGGCTCCCCTACCACCCGCCGGCCCTCGTCGACCGGTGGAGCGGCGTCCTCTACCCGGCGCTGCGGATGCGCCCGCTCGCCACGGAGGAGACCGCCGGGTGGCTGGCGACCCTGGTGGTCTGCCTGGTCTTCCTCGCGGTGCTGGCGGCGGCGCTGTACGCGGTGGTCCGGTGGGTGGAGGGACGGCACCCGGTACGCCTCTTCATGAACTGCTGGTACGCGACCGTGCTCGCCGCCGTCGCGGCCGCCCTCGTCGAGAGCGGCCTCCTGCAGGGGCCCTGGGCCGCCCCGCGCGAGGGGGCGGGCCCGATGGGCCTCGTCCGCCCCTTCGAGGCGGCCCTGGGCGACGCCGTCCGCTTCGGCGCCGTGTGGGGATGGGCGACGGGCGCCTGTTGCCTGGGCGTGGTCTGGGTGATGACGCGGCGGGGAGCCCGTACGCGGCCGAGGGTGCAAGAGGAGCAACTGAGCCATGCCGAGTAACCGACCGCGGGTCCGCACGTCCGGGGCGCTGACGCGCAAGAGCGTCAGCCGGGGCCGTGCGCGTCCGGCACCGGCGGATCCCCCGGACCGGCTGCGGCACCTCAAGAAGCCCGCCACCTGGCTGGCCGGCATCGTGCTGGCGGTGGCGGCGGTGACCTTCCAGGACGTGCTGGGCGGCACGGTGAAGGCGATCCTGCCGCTGGACCGGCTGCCGGACCGGCTCTCGCCGCAGGACGCGATCGACGTCGTCGAGGTCAAGGACGTCAAGGACACCGGCCGGTACGTGCTCCGCGGTGGCGCGGGCAAGGGCTTCGGCAAGGCCCTCCGGTCCGGCGACGCGTGGCGGCACCAGGCGGACGTCGTCGACGCCGGGGAGTCGGAGTGGATGGTCACCCTCCAGGGCCGGGCCGCCCAGCAGGTCCGGATCACCGACATCGTGCCGCAGCTGGTGGGCGGGAAGTGCGCGCCGCCGCTCCGCGGGGACCTGGTCCTGGCCCCGGGGCAGGGCGTGACGGACGTGATTCCGCTGGAGGTCACCATCGACGGCCCGATGCCCCGGCTCACGGCGTACACCAAGGGCGCGAAGAAGGGCGCACCGTACTTCACGGGCCCCGGGGCGAAGCAGATCACGCTGAACCAGAACGAGAGCGAGTCGTTCCTCATCCGGGCGTCGTCCGGGCGGGGCCACTGCCTGTGGCGCTACCGCGTCGAGTACCAGGTCGGCGGCGGCACCGCGTCGATGACGCTCAGCCGCGAGGGCGGCAAGCCGTTCGAGCTGACCGGTGAGCTGTCCGACGCGGGCGGCTACGGGTCCGTCTACTTCCCGTCCTTCACCTGTCTCTCCCCGTCCGGGCAGACCGCCGCCGGCAGGTGGTACCGGCAGACCGGCGCGGACTACGCCCGGGCCAGGAGCAGGAGCAAGGGCCGTCCCGTGCCCTGCCCGAAGGACTGAGCGCGGGGACGCCGGTTCAGGTCGCGACCGGCAGCGGGGCGTCGTGGCGCACCAGCCAGGCCCGGTACGCCTCGCTCGCCCAGGCGATCTCCATGTACGAGGAGGTCAGGTCAGCGAAGAGGTCGTCGGGGGCGGCGGCCGGGGTGCCGTCCTGGCGGCAGGCCATGAAGAGCCGGACGGCCAGCGGATCGCCGTGCAGCGGGCGGATGGCCATGCCGTGCCGGGAGCGGGCGGTGGGCTGGCAGGGGGTGACCACCTCGCCGGCCGTGACCAGGTCCACCGCGGTGAGGTAGTCGCCGTGCACGACCCGGGGGTTGATGCCGGCCGCGGCCCAGATCCGGCGCAATCCGGCCCATTCGCCGTCCACGGTCGGGTCGACCATCCACTGGTCGTCGGCTAGGTCGGCGACCCGGATGATCTCCTCGGCGGCCGCCGGATGGCTGTCCGACAGGGCGATGAACTGCGGTTCCCTGGCCAGGAGTTCATGGGCCACCAGGCCGTCGGGGATGCGCAGCGGCGCGCCCTCGACCTCGTGCACGAACGCCGCGTCGAGCTGCCCCATGGCGACCATGTGCAACAGGGCGTTGGCGGACACATCGGTCCGTATCGTGGTGTCCGTCTCCGGCAGGCGCACCCGTAGCCGGCGCAACCAGCCGGCGACCGCGGGGCTGTTGGTGCTGCCGATGTGCAGCCGGGCGCCCTGTTCGCGGTGCGAGGCGGAGGCCACCTCGTCGAGGAGGGCCCGCATTTCGGCCACTATGGGGCGGGCCCGGCACAGCACCGAGTGCCCCAGCGGGGTCGGCCGGCTGCCGGTCGGCTCGCGGAAGAAGAGCTGGCCGCCGAGCGCCTTTTCGATGCGGTGGAGTTGGGTCGTCAGGGAAGGCTGCGTCATGCCGAGCTGCCGGGCCGCCTTGCGTACGCTGCCGGAGTCCGCGATGGCGCACAATGCGCGAAGATGCCGTACCTCGAGCTCCACAACGGGAGCATAACGAGCACGGCATCCGTCACACCAGCCTCTCAAACCCGGCGGAACTCGCCTTTTTCGCAGGGGTATTGGCTGGTGCTATCGCCACCTAACATCTCCGTCCTCCGGGTGAACTCCGTCCAGACTCAACGGCACCAAGAAATCCGCAGGGCCCCGGTCGCCGCCCCACACGGCGACCGTACGGCCCTCGGAAATTAAGGAGCCCCCCACATGAGATCTCCTAAGACGGCGCTGTCGGCGGCGCTCGGTCTGGGCCTTGTCGCCGCGCTCGCAGCCGCGGCCCCGGTTTCGGCAGCTTCCCCCTCCTCCGGCAACTCCTCGCACAGCACCCGCGCTTCGATCGCGGCCTACAACGGCTCGGCGGCCGAGAAGGCCGACACCAAGGCGTTCTTCGAGGCCGTGATGAAGTCGGCGCGGGCCAAGATGAAGGCCGATCCGCACGCCGCCTCGGTCACCATCACCTACGACGCCAGTGCGGCCCCGTCGTTCAAGAGCCAGATAGCCGAGACCGCGTCGATCTGGAACAGCGCCGTGAAGAACGTGCAGCTGCACGAAGGCAGCGGCGGCGACTTCCAGTACAAGGAGGGCGACGACCCGCGGGGTTCGTACGCCAGCACCGACGGCCACGGCAAGGGCTTCGTCTTCCTGGACCACAAGCAGAACCAGGAGTACAACTCGACCCGCGTCACCGCGCACGAGACCGGCCACGTGCTGGGCCTGCCGGACCACTACGAGGGTCCGTGCAGCGAGCTGATGTCCGGCGGCGGCCCCGGCACGTCCTGCCAGAACACCCAGCCGGACGCGAACGAGCGCGCCAAGGTGGAGCAGCTCTGGGCCAACGGTCTGAAGGGCGTCCACTTCGGCAAGGTGGCGTGACGTACCTGCCGCCTCACGAGTTCGGCGGTGGCCCACGGTCCGGACCGGCCTGACCCCGGTCCGGACCCGGTGGGCCAAGGGCTGACGAGCACCGGAACCTGGCGGCCGGCTCTCGTATCCCCACCAGCCCTCGCATTTCCTGCGCCGCCCGTGCGGTGGGGCCCTCTCCGGGCCCCACCGCTTTCGTGTGCCGTCCCGCGGCGCCGACCGCTCAGCCCCAGAGCGCCTGGCCGGCGGCGACGCCGGCGAACGCGGCCGCGAGCCCGATCAGTACGCTCCCGACGACGTTCGCCACCGCATAGCCCCGGGCGCCGTCCGCCGCCAGCCGGAGCGTCTCGTACGAGAAGGTCGAGTACGTCGTCAGCGCCCCGCACAGCCCGGTCCCGATCAGCAGCTGGAGCTGCGCGGACGCGGCGCCGGCGGTCACCGCGCCGGCCAGCAGGCCGAGGATCAGCGACCCGGCGGCGTTGACCGCGAACGTCCCCCAGGGGAACACGGTGTCGTGCCGGGACTGCACAAAGCGGTCGGTGAGAAAGCGCAGCGGCGCCCCGACCATGGCACCGGCCACCACCAGCAGCCAGTTCACCCGCGCCCGCCCTCGCCCCCGTCCGGACCGCCGGCGTCCGGGGCCCGGTGGGCGATCATCTCGCACCGGTCGAGGGTCACCAGGCCGCCGCCGGCGAGGAGTTCGTCGAGCTGCGGCAGGAAGCCCCGGACCCGCTCCTCGGCGTCGACGACGACGATCGCCACCGGCAGCTCCTCGCTCAGCGACAGCAGCCGCTGGGTGTGGACGACGGAGCCGGCGCCGAAGCCCTCGATGCCGCGGAAGACGCTGGCGCCGGCGAGCCCGGCCGCGCGGGCGCGGTGCACGATCTCGGCGTACAGGGGCCGGTGGTGCCACACGTCCTGTTCGCCGATCAGGACCGTGAGCCGCAGTGCGGGGGCGCCGCCGGGCGCGGGTACGTCGGGTGTCATGCGGTCCGCCGCCTCAGTTCGAGAAGTGCACGGGTCATGGCCACCGCGCCCCACACGGCCGCGAGCGCGGCCAGCAGGGTGCCCGCGAGGTACGCCAGCGCGAGCGCCGGCTGCCGGTGGCCGGCCAGCCGCTGGATGTCGACCGCGTAGGTGGAGAAGGTGGTGAAGCCGCCGAGGATGCCGGTGCCGAGGAAGGGGCGCAGCAGCCGGTGGGGTGCGCCGGCCTCGGTGATCAGCGCCATCAGGACGCCCATCAGCGCGCAGCCGACGGTGTTGACGGCCAGGATCGTCCAGGGGAAGGCACCGGGGGCCGTCGGCCAGAGGAGCGAGGCGCCGTAACGGGCCGTCGCGCCGATCGCGCCGCCCGCGGACACCGCGCCGATCACCGGCCACTGGCCCTGCCAGGGCGCGGGTCGGCGGGCTCGCTGTTCCATAGGACTCCCGAGATCATCGGCGCCCTCAGGCTATCCCTGGCGGTTTGACACCGTCAAACATGGGATGTTCCCATCACCGGTGGAATCAATAGGAGGAGACCGTGCCGCTGCGCAGCACCGCCCGCACCAACCTGGTGGACCTGGTCATCGAGCAGATGGAGAGCCTGATCGCGGACGGCGAGTGGGAGGTGGGGACGAAGATCCCCGCCGAACCGGTGCTCGTGGAGCGGCTCTCGGTGGGCCGCAACACCGTCCGCGAGGCGGTCCGCGCCCTGGTGCACACTGGGCTGCTGGAGCCGCGCCAGGGCGACGGCACCTACGTCCGCGCCCGCAGCGGCTTCGGTGCCGCCGTGCAGCGCAGGCTGCGGCGGGCCGGTGACCTGGAGACGTTCGAGGTGCGGGCCTCGCTGGAGCGCGATGCCGCGCGCCATGCCGCCCTGCGCCGTACCGACGAGGACCTCGCCGCGCTGCGCGCCGCGCTGGCCGAGCGGGCCCGCGCATGGCAGAGCGGCGACCTGACCGCCTTCGTCGACGCGGACCTGGACTTCCACCGCACCATCGCCGCCGCGGCCCACAACAGCGTCCTCGCCGAGCTGTACGCGCACCTCAGCGACGCCCTGCGCGCCACGCTCCGGTCCGTCATCGGCGCCCCCGTCCCCGATTCCGTACGCAATCAGTACGAGGCGCACGAGGCCATCGTCGACGCCATCGAGGCGCGGGACGCGGACGCCGCCGAGCGGGCGGCGCTGGCGCATCTGGCCGAGGGCATGGCGGCCCTGCGCGCCGGCGCCGAGGACGGCGACGGACCGGACCGCGCGACGGGGGTCCAGGAGTGACACCGAACCAAACCACGACCTACGCGGCGGACGCCCCGGCAGCGGCCGCCGCGACGCCGGCCACCGGCACGGGAGGGCGCCGCGCCCTGTACGCCGGCACCGGCGTCGTCCTGCTGGCGCTGAACCTGCGCCCGGCGCTGGTCGCCGTCTCCCCGCTCGCCGGCACCATCCGCGACGCCAGCGGGATGTCGGCCGCCGCGACGAGCCTGCTCACCGCGCTGCCGCTGCTCTGCTTCGGCCTGCTGGCGCCCCTCGCGCCGCGGCTGGGGCGGCGCTTCGGCATGGAGCGGTCCCTGCTCGGCACGATGGCGCTGATCTGCCTGGGCACCGCGCTGCGGCTGCTGGATTCGGTCGTGGCGCTGTTCGCCGGGACGGTCGTGATCGGCGCGGGGATAGCCGTCGCCAACGTCCTGCTGCCCGGCCTGATCAAGCGGGACTTCCCCGCCAGGACCGGGCTGATGACCGGCCTGTACTCCATGTCGCTGTTCGGCGGCGCCGCCCTGGCGGCCGGCGTCACGGTGCCCGTGCAGCAGGCCACCGGCCTCAGCTGGCAGACCACTCTCGCCTGTTGGGGCGGGCTCGCGGTGCTGGCGCTGCTCTTCTGGCTGCCGCGGGCCGGCCGTCGTACGCGGGTGGCGCGGGCCGCCGCCCAGGAGGCGGCGCACCCGGTGCGCGGGCTGTGGCGCGATCCGCTGGCCTGGCAGGTCACCGGCTACATGGGCCTCCAGTCGCTGAGTTACTACGCGGCCGCCGCCTGGCTGCCGACGATGCTCACCGACGCCGGGATGAGCGCCGGCGACGCGGGCTGGATGCTGTCCTTCTCCTCGCTGCTGGGCATCGCGGGCTCGTTCCTCGCCCCGGTCGTCGTCGGGCGGCGGCTGCCGGCCGGGGTGCTGGCGGCCGTCGGGGCGCTGTTGTGCGCGGCCGCCTTCACCGGTGTCCTGCTCGCGCCGGCCGAGGGCGCCTACCTGTGGATGGTGCTGCTCGGCCTCGGCCAGGGGGCGGCGATCAGCCTGGCGCTGCTGTTCATCGTCCAGCGCGCCCCGGACGCCCGGCACACCGCGCAGCTCTCCAGCACGGCCCAGTGCTTCGGTTACGTCCTCGCCGCCACCGGCCCGGCCGTGCTGGGCGCGGTGCACGACGCCTCGGGCAGCTGGACGGTGCCGCTGGCCGTGCTGCTGGCACTGCTGCTCCCGCAGGTCGCGGCCGGGTGGGGCGCGGCGCGCCCGCGGCACGTCAGGGGCCGGTAGGGAGCCGGCCGGTCACCGCGGGCCCGGCATGATCCGCAAGACCCGGCCTAGAGCCAGCCGTTCCGCTTGAAGCCGCGGTGGATCACCCAGCAGGCGACCACGGTCAGCACCATCACCAGCGGATAGCCGAAGGTCCAGTGCTTCTCCGGCATGTACTCGAAGTTCATGCCGTACACGCCGCAGACCATGGTCGGCACGGCCAGGATCGCGACCCAGGCACTGATTTTGCGCATGTCCTCGTTCTGGGCGACGGTGACCTGCGCGAGATGGGCCTGGAGTATGGAGTTGAGCAGTTCGTCGAAGGCGGTGATCTGCTCGGTGACCCGGTCGAGGTGGTCGGCGACGTCCCGGAAGTACGTCTTGATCCGGGGGTCGACCTGCCGCATCGGCTGCGTCGCCAGCTCCTGCATCGGCCGGTCCAACGGGGCGACCGCGCGCCGAAGTTCGAGCAGTTCGCGCTTGAGCTGGTAGATCCGGCCGGCCCCGCCGCTGCCGCGTACGGAGAAGACCTCGCTCTCGACGTCGTCGATGTCGTCCTGGACGGCGGCCGTGACGTCCAGGTAGTCGTCCACGACGAGGTCGGCGATGGCGTGCAGCACGGCGGACGGGCCGAGCGCCAGCTGCTCGGGCTCGCACTCCAGTTGCTCCCGCAGCGGGCCCAGCGAGCCGTGCCCGCCGTGCCGAACGGTGATCACGAAGTCGGTGCCGGTGAAGACCATGATCTCGCCGGTCTCCACGACCTCGCTGGTGTCGGTCAGCTGGTCGTGCTCGACGTAGCGGACGGTCTTGAAGACCGTGAACAGCGAGCCGTCGTACGTCTCCAGCTTGGGCCGCTGATGGGCGTGCACGGCGTCCTCGACGGCGAGCGGATGCAGCCCGAACAGCTCGACGATTCCGGAGAATTCCTTCTCGGACGGCTCGTGCAGCCCGATCCAGACGAATCCCCGGCCCGCCTCGCGGACCCGGCGTATCGCCACATCGGCCGGGTGGTTGCCGTCCTGCCGCACCCCGTCCACGTAGACAGCGCAGTTCACCACGGCGGTGCCGAGCGGCGAACGCGCCGGGTGGCTGAGGTCGACTCCCCGGGTGCGCGGCTGCGGCAGCCGGACGGCCTTACGGAGGTTACTGATCACCGACACCCGGCCAGTATGGCTGCTGCCCGGCCGCGAACGGTATGCCAAAGGGGCTGTTTTTCCGCAGACGGCTCCCGCCGGGCGGCTTCCGGCGGCGGCTTCCGGCGGGCCGCTGTGCGGGGACGGGCCCCGTTCGCGGGGGGGCCGTCAGCCCACCGGGGCCGGCTGCCGCTCCGCCGCCCGGTCCGCGTCACCCTGCGGCACCGCCCTGTCCGCCTCCGCCGCCGCATGCTGCGTACGCGCCCGGCGCGGCAGCAGGAACAGCAGGCCGAAGACGAGGACCAGGCCGGCCGAGACCCACCACAGCGCGTGGACCGTGGCGTCGACGAACGAGGCTCCCGCCGCGGCGCCGCCCGGCCGGCCCGGGTCGCCGGTGACCCCGAAGAAGGCCACCGAGGACAGCCCCAGGCCGAGCGCCATGCCCAGCTGGCCGGTGGTGTTGAAGATCCCGGACGCCGAGCCGGAGTGCTCCGCCGGTACGTCGGAGATCGCCGCATCGGTGAGGGGGGCGACGATCAGCCCCATACCGGCCCCCATCAGCACCATCGCCGGCACCATCTGGAGGGACGTCATGGCGGTGCCCTGCCGCCCGGCCTGCCAGAGGTAGAGCAGCGCACCGGCCAGCATGATCAGCGCGCCCGCCTGCAGCACCTTCCGGCCGAAGCGCGGCACCAGCTTCTGCACGGACATCCCGGCCGCGGCCGAGCAGGCCAGCGAGAACGGCACCCCGGTCAGTCCCGCGTGCAGCGGGCCCCAGCCCAGGCCCAGCTGCATGTAGAGCGTCCAGATCAGGAAGAACAGGCCGCTGACCGCGCCGAACGTCAGCTGCACGCCGGCCCCCGCCGCGAAGGTCCGGACCCGGAAGAGGGAGAGCTCGACCAGCGGCGAGCCGTCCTTGCGGGCCTTGGCGCGCTCGTAGCGCACGAAGAGCGCCAGGACCACCGGGCTCAGGGCCATCGAGACGAAACCCCACAGCGGCCAGCCGGACTCCCGGCCCTGGGTGAGCGGGTAGAGCAGCATCAGCAGGCCCGCGGTGGCCAGCGCGGTGCCGACGAGGTCGAGGCGCAGCGCCTCCGGGGACCGGGACTCGGTGAGGAAACGGCGGCCGAGCAGGATGCCGGCGATCCCGACCGGCAGGTTGATCAGGAAGATCGGGCGCCAGCCGAGGCCGAAGAGGTCACCCTCGGTGAGCAGGGCGCCGATCAGCGGGCCGCAGACCGCGCCCAGGCCGATCACCGCGCCGAACATGCCGAAGACCTTGCCGCGCTCGTGCGCGGGGAAGCTGACGTGGATGATCGCCAGCACCTGCGGCACCATCAGCGCGGCCATCGCGCCCTGCAGCACCCGCGCACCGACCAGCATCCCCGGCGTCGCGGCGAACCCGCACAGCGCCGAGGCGACGGTGAACCCGGCCATGCCGAGCAGGAAGACCCGCCTGCGGCCGTGGATGTCCCCGAGCCGGCCGCCGGTGATCAGGCCGAGGGCGAACGCGAGCGCGTAGCCGGCGGTGACCCATTGCAGGGCGCTGAAGGTGGCGCCGGTCTCCTGCTGGATGCGCGGCAGGGCGATGTTGACGATGGTCGCGTCGACCAGGTCCATGAAACTGGCCGTGAGGACGACGGCGAGCGCGATCCAGCGTCTGCGGTCGGCCGCGGCGGGGGCCACGGGGACGGTCGTGGGCATGGGTTCTCTCCAAGGGCTGTGGTGTGCGACGCCGTCGACGTTAGGCGGGATATAGGACAGCCCCGGTCCTACTGGGAGAGGCATCATCGGCGCCATGAGTGAGACGTCGGCACGACTGCTGAATCTGTTGTCCCTGCTCCAGACCCCCCGCGAATGGCCCGGCAGCGAGCTGGCCGGCCGGCTCGGGGTCACCTCCCGCACGATCCGCCGCGACATCGAGCGGCTGCGCGACCTGGGGTATCCGGTGCACGCCACGATGGGCGCCGACGGCGGCTACCGGCTGGCGGCGGGCACCGCGATGCCGCCGCTGCTGCTGGACGACGAGGAGGCGGTGGCCATCGCGGTCGGGCTGCGCTCGGCGGCCGGGCACACCATCGAGGGCATCGAGGAGGCGTCCGTACGGGCGCTGGCCAAGCTGGAACAGGTGCTGCCGGCCCGGCTGCGGCGCCGGGTGGGCACCCTCGGCACGGCCACCGTCCCGCTGCCGGCCGGCGACGGCCCGACCGTCGACCCGGAACATCTGACGGTACTCGCCGCGGCCATCGCCAATCACGAGCGGCTGCGCTTCGGCTATCAGGCGGGCGCCGGCACCCGCAGCAAACGCCTGGTGGAACCGCACCGGCTGGTGGCGGCGGGCCGCCGCTGGTACCTGGTGGCATACGACAACGACCGCGAGGACTGGCGGATCTTCCGGGTGGACCGGCTGAGCGAGCCGTTCCCCACCGGGGTACGGACCCCGCCGCGCGAGCTGCCGGCCGCCGACGCGGGCGCCTACGTCCGGGAGCGGATGCAGGGCACGGCGGCGTCGCACCGCGCGGTGGCCACGGTGTACGCCCCCGCCGCGGAGGTGGCCGGCCGGCTGGGCGGACCGGCGGCGGGCGAGGTCGAGCCGCTCGACGAGGCGTCCTGCCGCTGGCACAGCAGGCCCGATTCGCTGGAGTGGCTGGCCGTGCGGCTGACGCTGCTGGGGCACGAGTTCACGGTGCACGAGCCGGCCGAGCTGACCGCGTATCTGCGGGCGCTGGGCGGGCGGGCGAGCCGGGCGGCGGACCGGGGCGCGCCCGGCGGACCGGCCGCGGACCCGGAACAGGCACCGTGACGGAATACCCCTAGGGGGTATATGGTTCTCGCCAGGGAACGCGCACTCGCACCACGCACTGGCAGCATGAGTCGCAGTACACCGAGGAGCACTGATGACCACCGCGATCGGCGAGCACGGCATCGAGCTGGAGATCGGCGGGATGACCTGCGCCTCGTGCGCCGCCCGCATCGAGAAGAAGCTCAACCGCATGGAGGGCGTCACCGCCACCGTCAACTACGCCACCGAGAAGGCGCAGGTGGCGGTCGCGGCCGGCAGCGGCGTACGGACGGCGGACCTGATCGCCACCGTCGAGAAGACCGGCTACACCGCCGGCGTGCCCGAGCCGCCGGCGCCCGCCCCGGCCGCCGGGGAGACCCCCGGCGAGGCGGCCGGCGACGCCCTCGCCCCGCTCCGGCAGCGCCTGCTGATCTCCGTGGCCCTGTCCGTGCCGGTGATCCTGCTGTCGATGGTGCCCCCGCTCCAGTTCACCTACTGGCAGTGGCTGTCGCTGACCCTGGCCGCCCCGGTGGTGGCGTACGGGGCCTGGCCGTTCCACAGGGCCGCCTGGACGAACCTGCGGCACGGCGCCGCCACGATGGACACCCTGATCTCGATGGGCACCCTGGCGGCGCTCGGCTGGTCGGTGTGGGCCCTGTTCCTGGGCCACGCGGGCATGCCGGGGATGACCCACCCGTTCGAGCTGACCATCGGCCGCACCGACGGCAGCAGCGCCATCTACCTGGAGGCCGCGGCCGGCGTCACCACGTTCGTCCTGGCCGGCCGCTACTTCGAGGCGCGCGCCAAGCGGAAGGCCGGCGCGGCGCTGCGGGCGCTGATGGAGCTGGGGGCCAAGGACGTCGCCGTCCTGCGGGACGGCCGGGAAATCCGGGTGCCCACGGGCGAACTGCGCGCCGGCGACCGGTTCGTGGTGCGCCCCGGGGAGAAGATCGCCACCGACGGCACGGTGGTGGAGGGCTCCTCCGCGGTGGACGCCTCGATGCTCACCGGCGAGTCCGTCCCGGTGGAGGTCTCCCCCGGCGACACCGTCACCGGTGCCACCGTCAACGCGGGCGGCCGGCTGGTCGTCGAGGCCACCCGGGTCGGCGCGGACACCCAACTCGCCCGTATGGCGCGGCTGGTGGAGGAGGCGCAGAACGGGAAGGCCGCGGCGCAGCGGCTCGCCGACCGGATCTCCGCGGTCTTCGTCCCGATCGTGATCGCGCTCGCCCTCGGCACGCTCGGCTACTGGCTCGTGACCGGCGCCGGCGCGGTGGCCGCTTTCACCGCGGCCGTCGCCGTGCTGATCATCGCCTGCCCGTGCGCGCTGGGACTGGCCACCCCCACCGCCCTGATGGTGGGCACGGGCCGGGGCGCGCAGCTCGGCATCCTGCTCAAGGGCCCCGAGGTACTGGAGTCGACCCGCAAGGCCGACACCGTCGTCCTGGACAAGACCGGCACGGTCACCACCGGCGTGATGACGCTGACCGAGGTGCACGTCGCCGACGGCGTCGAGGAGGCGCAGGTGCTGCGACTGGCCGGCGCGCTGGAGCACGCCTCCGAGCACCCGGTCGCCCGCGCCGTCGCCGCCGGCGCCGCCGCCCGTACGGGCGCCGCGCTGCCCACCCCCGAGGACTTCGCGAACGTTCCCGGCCTCGGCGTCCAGGGAGTGGTCGAGGGGCACGCCGTCCTGGTGGGCCGCGAGCAGCTGCTGAACGACTGGAGCCAGTCGCTCCCGTCCGGGCTGGCGGCCGCCAAGGCCGCGGCGGAGGCCGAGGGCCGCACGGCGGTGACGGTGGGCTGGGACGGCGCGGCGCGCGCGGTGCTGGTCGTCTCCGACGCGGTCAAGCCGACCAGCGCCGAGGCGGTGCGCCGGCTGCGCGCGCTGGGCCTGACGCCGGTGCTGCTGACCGGCGACAACAAGGCCGTCGCGGAGGCGGTCGCCGCCGAGGTCGGCATCGACGAGGTGATCGCCGAGGTGCTCCCCGAGGACAAGGTCGCCGTCGTCGAACGGCTGCAGGCCGAGGGCCGCTCGGTCGCCATGGTCGGCGACGGCGTCAACGACGCGGCCGCGCTGGCCCGCGCCGACCTGGGCCTGGCGATGGGCACCGGCACCGACGCCGCCATCGAGGCCGGCGACCTCACCCTCGTACGGGGCGACCTGCGCGCCGCGGCGGACGCCATCCGGCTGGCCCGGGCCACCCTCGGCACCATCAGGGGCAACCTGTTCTGGGCCTTCGGCTACAACGTGGCCGCGCTGCCGCTGGCCGCCGCCGGGCTGCTCAACCCGATGATCGCCGGGGCCGCCATGGCCTTCTCCTCGGTCTTCGTCGTCGGCAACAGCCTGCGGCTGCGCCGCTTCAAGCCGCTGGCCGGCGCCGGGGCACGCGGCTGACCCGCACCGACAGGGGTCTGCCCGCACTGGCACCTGTCTCCAGTTCTGGAGCCGGAACATTGGCAGATCGCTCACCCGCCGGCCGCGGCCGGCGGGTGAGACTGGTGGGGAACCGTCCGTCCACGTACAGGGGAACTCATGACCGGGTCACGCGTTCTGGCTCTCGGCCATTACCAGCCCTCCGGCGTGCTCACCAACGACGACCTCGCCAAGATCGTCGAGACCGACGACGCATGGATCCGCAGCCGGGTCGGGATCCGCACCCGGCACATCGCGGCGGCGGACGAGACGGTGGACTCCATGGCGGCGGCCGCCGCCGAGAAGGCCCTCGCCGGCAGCGGCCTCGCCCCGCAGGACATCGACCTGGTGCTGGTCGCCACCTGCACGGCCACCGACCGCAGTCCGAACGCCGCGGCCCGGGTCGCCGCCCGGCTCGGGCTGGACGCGCCCGCCACGATGGACATCAACGTCGTCTGCTCCGGCTTCACCCACGCGCTGGCCACCGCCGACCACGCCATCCGGGCCGGTTCCGCGACGAACGCGCTGGTCATCGGGTCGGAGAAGTTCACCGCCGTGACCGACTGGACGGACCGTACGACCTGTGTGCTGGTCGGCGACGGGGCCGGCGCCGCGGTGGTCACCGCCGCGCCGGAGCCGGAGATCGGCCCGGTGCTGTGGGGTTCGGTACCGCAGATGGGCGGCGCGGTCCGCATCGAGGGCGAGCCGGCCCGCTTCGCCCAGGAGGGCCAGACCGTCTACCGCTGGGCGACGACCCGGCTCCCGGACATCGCCCGGCAGGTCTGCGAACGCTCCGGGATCCAGCCGGCCGACCTCGCGGGCGTGGTGCTCCACCAGGCCAACCTGCGGATCATCGAGCCGGTCGCGCAGCGGCTCGGCGCGGTCAACGCGGTGGTCGCCAAGGACGTCGTCGACTCCGGGAACACCTCCGCCGCGTCCGTGCCGCTCGCCCTGTCCAAGCTGGTCGAACGCCGGGAGATCGGCTCCGGCGACCCGGTGCTGCTGTTCGCCTTCGGCGGCAACCTCTCCTACGCCGGCCAGGTCATCCGCTGCCCGTGAGGCGGGCCCGGCCGCGACCGGGGCATCCCGCGCCTGCCGGGTCGCGTCCGATTCGTTCAAGACCGCGGCGCGGCGGGCTGCCTACGCTCGCGCCATGACCACTGCCGCACAGCCTTCGCCCCCGTTCCCCCGGTTCGCCGCCATCGGGATGGTCGTCGCCGACATGGCCGCCTCCCTCGCCTTCTACCGCCGCCTCGGCCTCGTCGTCCCCGCCGAGGCGGACACCGCCCCGCACGCCGAGGCGCAGCTGCCCGGCGGTCTGCGCCTGATGTGGGACTCGTACGCGACCGCCCGCGCAGTCGACCCGGACTGGACGCCTCCGCAGGCCGGCTCCCCCACGGGGCTGGCGTTCGAGTGCGACGGCCCGGCCGGGGTGGACGCCCTCTACGCGGAACTCACCGCGGCCGGCCATCCGGGCGAGAAGCCTCCGTGGGACGCGTTCTGGGGCCAGCGCTACGCGGTCGTCCGCGACCCGGACGGCCACGGGGTGGACCTGTTCGCGCCCCTGCCGCAGTGACGGCTCCCCGGCCGCCGCGCCTCCTGGCCGGCGGGCCACGGCGGGCCAAGGCGAAAGACACGCCCTAGTTCGCGGGATGCTCACCCAGGTACAGCACGCCGCATTGGCGGCAGAACGGCTTGGCGCCGGCTGCGCCCCAGGCGTCGGCCGACTGGGTGGCGGCGGCCGGGGCGAGGTCCCGCCCGCACATGGCCGTGGTGGAGCCCACCCGTGTCATGTGCCAGAGCTTGACCGGCGTGTCCTCGTGCGGCAGGACGCCTTCCTCGTACTCAGCGCGAATCTCGTGCTCCATGGGGTGCACCTCCTACCCATACGATGCGCCTGCCGGTAGGGGGCCACAACGCCAGGACCGCGGGGCGGACCGGCTCAGAACACCGACCACCCGGTGAGCGTCGTGAAGTGGTCCAGGGCCGCCGCACCCGCGACGGAGTTGCCGCGGGCGTCGAGGCCGGGGCTCCAGACGCAGAGCGTGCAGCGGCCGGGGATGACGGCGATGATGCCGCCGCCGACACCGCTCTTCGCGGGCAGCCCGACGCGGTACGCGAACTCCCCGGCCGCGTCGTACGTCCCGCAGGTCAGCATCACCGCGTTGATCCGCTTGGCCTCGCGGGCCTCCAGCAGCCGGCTGCCGTCCGCGCGCAGTCCGTGGCGGGCCAGGAACCCGCCGGCGACGGCCAGATCGCGGCAGCTCATCTCGATCGAGCACTGCCAGAAATAGTGCTCGATGACGCTCGGCACCGGGTTCTCCAGATTGCCGAACGACGCCATGAAGTGCGCGAGGGCGGCGTTGCGGTCGCCGTGCTCGGCCTCGGAGTCGGCCACCGCCTGGTCGAAGGCGAGGTGCGGGTTGCCGCTCTCCTCACGCAGGAAGTGCAGCATCGAGGTGCTGGCGTCGCCGGTGAGGGTCTGCAGCCGGTCGGTGACCACCAGCGCACCCGCGTTGATGAAGGGATTGCGCGGAATGCCGTTCTCCGCCTCCAGTTGGACCAGGGAGTTGAACGGCGTACCGGACGGCTCGCGGCCGACCCGCTTCCAGATGTCACCGTCCCCCTGGCTCCCGTGGCTCTGCGCCATCACCAGCGCCAGCGAGAACGTCTTGGAGATCGACTGGACGGAGAACGGCACCTCCCAGTCGCCGACCCCGTACACCGCACCGTGGATGTCGGCCACCGCCATCCCGAACCGGTCAGCGGAGACCCGCTCCAGCGCCGGTATGTAGTCGGCGACCTGCCCCTGACGCACGAACGGCCGGGCGTGGGCCGCTACCTCTTCGAGAACGGCCTGGTAGTCCATGACGGACACGCTAACCCGACGTGAGCAGCACCCCCATAGGGGCCCCCGCCAGCGACTTCACCTCTCGCGCGAGGTGCGCCTGGTCCGCGTATCCGGCGCGCGCCGCGACCTCGGCCCAGGGCACTCCGGCGCGCGCCAGGTCGAGCGCGCGCACCAGCCGCAGCACCCGGGCGAGGGTCTTGGGTCCGTAGCCGAACGCGTCCAGGCTCAGGCGGTGCAGCTGGCGTGCGCTCAGCGCGACGGACAGCGCCACCTCGGCGACCGGGCGGCCGCGGGCCAGCGCCGCGGCGACGGCGGCGGTCCGGCCGTCCGGCGGGCCGGCCTCCCGGAGCCGGGCCGCGGCGGTCCGCTCCAGGACCCGGGCGACGGCGCCCGGCGTGCCGGCCGCGGCCGCCCGCTCGGCCGCCTCCCGCACCCGGCCGGCGGGCCACAGGTCCGCCAACGGCACGCGCCGGTCGCGCAGTTCACGGGCCGGCACGCCGAAGACGGCCGGGCCCCGGCCCGGCGCGAACCGCACCCCGGTGTAGCGGGTGCCGGGCGGTACGCCGTCGGGGTGGTGCGGCCCGGTGTCCGGCCCCGCCACCAGCAGCCGCCCCTCGCTCCAGATCAGGTCCGTGCAGCCGTCGGGCAGCACCGGCCGCACCGGCGCGGCCGACGTCGTACGGGTCCACACCACCGCCCCGGCCATCCCCGACGGCCGTTCCCGGTATCCGCCGTACACCTCTGCCCCGGTGGCCGCCCCCGATACCTCACCCACGGCGGATACGCCGGGTGGCCCACCCGTCTCGCACACCTCAGCCACATCCCCCAGCCTGGCACGGGAACCCCACGGCCGTCCGCGCCGTTGATCCCTTACGACACGGAGCGCACGGAGGTGGCACATGTCAGGGTTTCTCGACCGCGCCAAGGAGCAGGCACGGCAGGGGCTGGAAGCGGGCAAGCAGAAGGTCGACGAGGTGCAGCAGACGCGGCACGGCAGCGAACTGCTGAAGAAGCTCGGCGCCGCGTACTTCGCCGAGCGCCGCGGCAGCGGCACGCCCGAGGCGACCCAGGACGCACTCAACACGCTGGAGGCCCATGTCAACGCCCACGGGGACGCCTTCCTGAAGGGCTGACGGACGGGCTGACGGACACCGGGCGGCCGGGAGTCCCCGGGCCGGGCCCCGGCGCCGCACGGCCGTCCCGGACGGCCGAAACCACTCGTACAGGCCGCGAACGACCGATCCTTTTTTTGCTGTTCCCCTCCGCACCGACCGGACCGTCGCGTACAAGCGAGACAGGAGGCGGTGCGCGGCCGGCGTCCGCCGCAGGCATCGGAGTGGGTCATGTCCGTACCGCTGTCCGCCGATCGGTTCCTCGACGCGCTCACGTCCGAAGGGCTGCGGGTCGTGGAGCTCGACGGCTGGAAGACGCACAACCGCAACAGCAAGGGGCCGTGGGGCCCGGTCCACGGAGTGATGGTGCACCACACCGGCACCTCGGGCGCCGAGGACACCGTCCGGCTCTGTCACGACGGCCGGCCGGACCTGCCGGGCCCGCTGTGCCACGGGGTGATCACCAAGGACGGCCGGGTGCATCTGGTGGGCTACGGCCGCGCCAATCACGCGGGCCTGGGTGACGGCGACGTCCTGCGCGCGGTGATCGCCGAGAAGCGGCTGCCGCCGGACAACGAGGCCGACACCGACGGCAACAGCGTCTTCTACGGCTTCGAGTGCGAGAACCTCGGCGACGGCCACGACCCCTGGCCCGAGGCGCAGCTCGACGCCCTGGTGAGGGCCACGGCGGCGGTCTGCCGCGCGCACGGCTGGGGCGAGCGCTCGGTGATCGGCCACCTGGAGTGGCAGCCCGGCAAGGTCGACCCGCGCGGCTTCACGATGGACGCCCTGCGCGACCGCATCGCCGACCGACTGAAGTAGCCCCACCCACCGACGCCCCACCGACGCCCGCGCGGCGGACCGGCCACCGGCCCGCCGCACACCCGCACCCGTACCCGCACGCGACAATGGAGCGCGTGACCGGCCCCGCTCCCCTGCCCGACCCCGCCGCCGCCCTGCGCCCGCGGCTGCCCTCGCCTCTTCAGGAGGTCATGGAGGAGCCGTTCGCGCGGCGCGGGGTGCGGCTGGTGCTCAAGCGGGACGATCTGATCCACTCCGCGCTGCCCGGCAACAAGTGGCGCAAGCTGGAGCCGAATCTGCGGGCCGCGGCCGCCGCGGGCGAGCGGACGCTGCTGACCTTCGGCGGCGCCTGGTCCAACCACCTGCGGGCGACCGCCGCGGCCGGCCGGCTGCTCGGCTTCGCCACCATCGGCGTGGTCCGCGGCGACGAGCTGGCCGGTGCCCCGCTCAACGACTCGCTGGCCCGCTGTGCCGCCGACGGGATGCGGCTGCACTTCCTGGACCGGGCCCGCTACCGCCGCAAGACCGACCCGGACGTGCTCGCCGCCCTGCACGACCGCTTCGGCGCCTTCCGGCTCATCCCCGAGGGCGGCAGCAACTCCCTTGCCGCCCAAGGGTGTGCGGAGCTGGGCCGGGAGCTGCGCGGGGTGGCGGACACCGCCGCGGTGGCCTGCGGCACCGGCGGCACCCTGGCGGGACTCGCCGCCGGACTGGGGCCCGACGGGCAGGCGCTCGGCATCCCGGTCCTCAAGGGCGGCCGGCCGCACTTCCTGCAGGGGACCGTCGAGGAACTGCAGCGCGCCGCGTTCGGTGGCCCGCGCGGCACCTGGCGGCTGGACGACCGCTTCCACTGCGGCGGCTACGCCCGGCGCACCCCGGAGCTGGACGCCTTCGCGGATGCCTTCGAGCAGCGGCACGGGCTGGCGCTGGAGCGGATCTACGTCGCCAAGCTGCTGTACGGGCTGACCACGCTGGCCGGGGAGGGCGCCTTCCCGCCCGGCAGCACGGTGGCCGCGGTCATCACCGGCGCCCCCTGAGACCGGCCCCGCCGACCGGGGCGCGGGCCCGGCTCACCCTCCCCCGGGCCCCCGGCCCCGGCCCGGCCCGTTCCCGGTCACGACGCCCCCTCCCGGTACGCCGTCGCCTCCTCCAGGTCCAGCCGGCGCAGCAGGGTGCGCATCATCTCGTCGTCGATCTTCCGGTCGTCCCGCAGCCGGACGAGGACCCGGCGCTCGGCGTCGATCATCTCCCGGGCCAGCCGCCGGTACGTGGCGTCGGCGGACTCACCGGTCGTCTCGTTGACCGCGCCCAGCCGCTCCCACACGGAGTTGCGCCGCCGCTCCAGGACCGTGCGCAGCCGGTCGGTGAGCGGGCCGGGCAGCGCGTTGCGTTCGTCGCGGAGCAGTTCGTCCAGCCGTTCCTCGGCGGCCCGCGACGCCTCGCTCTGCGCCTGGGCCTCGGCGAGCGTCTCGGCCTGGGCGTCCCGGCCGGGCAGCCGCAGGACCCGGATCAGCGCCGGCAGCGTCAGCCCCTGGACGACAAGGGTGGCGATGACGGTGGTGAACGTCAGGAACAGCACGAGGTTGCGGGCCGGGAAGGGGCCGCCACCGGTCACATGGGTGGGGATCGAGAACGCGACGGCCAGCGAGACCACCCCGCGCATCCCGGCCCAGCCGACGATGACCGGCGCCGTCCAGTTCGTATCGGGTTCCCGGGCCCGGATCCGGGACGACAGCAGCCGCGGCAGATAGGTCGCGGGGAACACCCACACGAAGCGCGACAGGACCACGACGACGAACACCACGGCCGCGTACCAGAGGGCCTGGGCGGTGCCGAACTCCCCCAGGCCGCGCACCACCACCCGCAGCTGGAGCCCGATCAGCGCGAAGACCGCGGACTCCAGCAGGAAGGAGATCACCTTCCAGACGGCCTCCTCCTGGAGCCGGGTCTCGAAGTCGACCTGCCAGGCGCGGTGTCCCAGATAGAGGCCGACCACGACGACGGCGAGCACCCCGGAGGCGTGGAACTGCTCGGCCGTCGCGTAGGCGACGAACGGGATGAGCAGCGACAGGGTGTTCTCCAGGAGCGCCGATTCGCGCAGCCGGACGCGCAGCCAGTGCAGCGGCACCATCAGGACGACGCCGATCCCGATGCCTCCCAGGGAGGCGATGGCGAACTCCTTGATCCCGTCGGTCCAGGTGGCGCCCACCCCGATGACGGCCGCCAGCGCCACCTTGTAGGCGGTGATCGCGGTGGCGTCGTTGACCAGCGATTCGCCCTGGAGGATCGTCGTGATCCGGTGCGGCAGCCCGAGCCGGCGGGCGATGGCGGTGGCCGCCACGGCGTCCGGTGGCGCGACGACGGCGCCCAGGACGAGCGCGGCGGGCAGCGGCAGGTCCGGGATGACGAGGTAGGCCGCGTAGCCGACCAGCACCGTCGCGAACAGCACGTACCCCACCGACAGCAGCGCCACCGGCCGCAGATTGGCCCGCAGGTCCAGATAGGAGCTGTCCAGGGCCGCGGTGTGCAGCAGAGGGGGCAGCACCAGCGGCAGCACGACGTGCGGATCGAGGGTGTAGTCGGGGATGCCGGGGATGTACGAGGCCAGGAGTCCGGCCGCGACCAGCATCAGCGGCGCGGGGACGGGTGTCCGCCGCGCCAGCCCGGCGATCGCCGCACTCCCCGCGACCAGCAAAAACAGCGGCATCACAGCCATCGGCCCGTCCCGTCCCCGTCATCTTCGCCAACCGTCCCGGCGATCTAACCTGGCCATCATGAGCGAGTGCACCCACGTTGCCGAACTGCCGCGCGCCGAACCGGCGCCGCTGAGCGCCACCTGCCAGGAGTGCCTGGCGGTCGGCAGTCATCCCGTACAGCTGCGGCTGTGCCTGGTCTGCGGCTTCGTCGGCTGCTGCGACTCCTCGCCGTACCGGCATGCCACCGGGCACTACGAGGAGACCGGCCACCCCGTGATGCGGACGTTCGAGCCGGGCTACGCCTGGCGCTGGTGCTTCGTCCACGAACAGCTGGTGTGACTGGTGTGAGGGGCATGAAACATTCACCGCTGTCGGTTTAGCCTTCAAGGATGATCCGTGAAGCGACGCCCGACGACGTCCCCGTCATCCACGCCATGATCGGCGAGCTGGCCGCCTACGAACGTGCCCCGGAGGCGGCGCAGGCCACCGAGCCGCAGCTGAAGGAGGCCCTCTTCGGCGCGCAGCCGGCCGCCTTCGCGCTGATCGCCGAGGCGGATGACGCTCCGGTGGGCTTTGCCCTGTGGTTCCGGAACTTCTCGACGTGGACGGGCACGCAGGGTGTCTACCTGGAGGACCTGTTCGTACGCCCCGAGGCGCGCGGCGGCGGCCACGGCAAGGCGCTGCTCGCGGCCCTCGCGGAGATCTGCGTGACCCGCGGATACGAGCGTTTCGAGTGGTCAGTCCTGGATTGGAACGAACCGTCCATCGGTTTTTACCGGTCGATCGGCGCGCGACCCATGGACGAATGGACCGTCTTCCGGCTCACTGGAGAGGAGCTGCACAACCTTGCGGCCACCTCGCGCGTCAACGCTGCGTAATCAACTTCGATTGGGCAGTGCACACCCCTAGCCACTGTCCGTACCCGTGGATTTACAATCAGTGACAGCGGGGGCGCCCGACGGCCTCGGGGTGGATCGCTGCCCGGAGGCGGCCGTGCTCCTTCCGGGCGACACCGGCCCGCGGATCGCGATAGCGTCACAGCCGAACCATGAGCCGCGCCGGATCGTTCTCCTTTCACACGTCAGGAGAGCGGACCGGAGCGAAACATCCCGAACAACGCGCACATCGCGCATTCCAGCTCAACCAGCTTGTGCCACCTTGGAGGTGAGGGTGTCCCAGATCGCAGGCGAGCCCGGGACTCAGGACTTCGTGGAAGTCCGTCTGCCCGCTGCGGGTGCCTACCTGTCCGTGCTGCGTACGGCCACGGCCGGGCTCGCAGCCCGCTTGGACTTCACCCTCGACGAGATCGAGGATCTGCGCATCGCGGTCGACGAGGCGTGCGCGATCCTGCTCCAGCAGGCCGTCCCCGGCAGCGTACTCAGCTGCGTCTTCCGTCTGATCGACGACGCACTGCAGGTGACCGTGTCCGCCCCGACGACCGACGGCCGCGCCCCGGAGCGCGACACCTTCGCCTGGACGGTGCTCTCCGCACTCGCCGGGAAGGTCGATTCCACCGTCGCCGACGACCGTACGGTCACCATCAGTCTGTACAAGGAGCGCGGCGCCGGTCCCGGACCGTCATGACCGAACAGGGGGCCCCGTGAAAGATCTCGAGCGCGGCGGGCGGATGGCGTCCAGTGCGACCATCCCCGAGCAGCAGGCCCGGCCGCATCCGATGGGCGTAGACGACCACGGCGGCCATTTGGACGCGGCGGAGCAGGCAGAGCGGGCGGACCACATGGACCACAGCGAGCAGCAGGGGCAGCAGGCGCAGCAGCACGACGCGCCGGCTCCCGAGGAGAAGCTGCCGGAACCACAGCATTCCCAGGGGCCGCAGGACCGCAGCGGCGCCCGGGCGATGTTCTACGAGCTGCGCAAGCTGCCCGAAGGCTCCCCGGAGCGTGCTGAGCTGCGCAACACCCTCGTCCGCATGCACCTCCCGCTCGTCGAGCATCTGGCCCGGCGCTTCCGCAACCGCGGCGAGCCGCTGGACGATCTCACGCAGGTCGCCACCATCGGCCTGATCAAGTCGGTGGACCGCTTCGACCCGGAGCGCGGCGTGGAGTTCTCCACGTACGCCACCCCCACCGTCGTCGGCGAGATCAAGCGGCACTTCCGTGACAAGGGCTGGGCGGTCCGCGTCCCGCGCCGTCTCCAGGAGCTGCGGCTGTCGCTGACCACGGCGACCGCCGAGCTCTCCCAGCGGCACGGCCGGGCCCCCACGGTCCACGAGCTGGCCGAGCATCTGGCGATCTCCGAGGAAGAGGTCCTGGAGGGCCTGGAATCGGCCAACGCGTACAGCACCCTCTCCCTGGACGTGCCGGACACCGACGACGAGTCCCCCGCCGTCGCCGACACCCTCGGGGCCGAGGACGAGGCACTGGAGGGCGTGGAGTACCGCGAGTCCCTCAAGCCGCTGCTGGAGGACCTCCCGCCGCGCGAGAAGAAGATCCTGCTGCTGCGCTTCTTCGGCAACATGACCCAGTCGCAGATCGCCCAGGAGGTCGGCATCTCCCAGATGCACGTCTCCCGGCTGCTGGCCCGTACCCTCGCCCAGCTGCGCGACAAGCTGCTCGTCGAGGAGTGAGGAACGACAGGTGGGCGGGGCTCTTACGGGCCCCGCCCACCTGTATGTGCGTCACAGGACCCGTCAGGGGTTCTCCCGCGGCCCGATGCCCAGCGCCTCGGTGGCCGTCGGATTCACCAGCAGCACGAGCACGACGAGCGCGGCCACGGCCAGCACGACGCCGCCCGCGACCAGCGCCCCGCCGCCGTGGACCAGCGTCCAGGCCACCGGCAGCGCCACGATCTGGGTGATCAGCGACGGGCCCCGGCTCCAGCGCCGGCGCAGCCACAGCCCGCGCGCGGCGACCAGCGGCAGCACCGCCAGCGCGAGCACGGTCAGCCCGCCCATCTCGGCCTGCTGCGGACTGTCCGGCGAACCGGTCAGCCCGTCGATCAGCATGTACGCGCCGAGCGCGGCCAGCGCGAGCCCCTCGACCGCGGTGAGCGCCGCGGCGGCGGTCAGCCGGGCGGGCCGGGAACCGGACGGCTCGGGTGCGGCGGGGGTGCCGGCGCTTCGCCGGGCGGACTGCTTCTGCTGACTGCTCACCCCAGCAGGGTAGCGCCGGGCCCCGGGGCTCCCGGGGATGCCCCGGATCCGGACGGGGCGTGAGATGGGTACCAGCAGGTAGGTACGCTGCTGCACATGCGCGCACTTCTCGTGGTCAATCCCGCCGCCACCACCACCAGTGCCCGCACCCGTGAAGTACTCACCCACGCCCTCGCCAGCGACCTCAAGCTGGAGGTGGCCGAGACGCGGTACCGCGGGCACGCCCGCGACCTGGCCCGGCAGGCCACCGAGGGCGGCGAGACGGAACTGGTCGTGGCACTCGGCGGCGACGGCACGGTCAACGAGGTCGTCAACGGCCTGCTCGCCAACGGCCCCGATCCGGAGTCGCACCCGCGGCTGGCCGTCGTCCCCGGCGGCTCCACCAATGTCTTCGCCCGCGCCCTGGGGCTGCCCAACGACGTCGTGGAGGCGACCGGCGCCCTGCTGGACGCGCTGCGCGACGGCAGCGAGCGCACGATCGGCCTGGGTCTCGCCGCCGGCACCCCGGGCACCGAGGACGAGGGCGTGCCGGAGCGCTGGTTCACCTTCTGCGCGGGCTTCGGCTTCGACGCCGGCGTCGTCGGCCGGGTCGAGCAGCAGCGGGAACGCGGCAAGCGTTCGACCCATGCCCTGTACATGCGACAGGTCGTACGGCAGTTCCTGGGCGAGGCGAACCGCCGGCAGGGGGTGCTCACCCTCGAACGCCCGGGCGGGGAGGACGGCGCCGCGGAGCGCGTCGAGAACCTCGCGCTGGCCATAATCTGCAACACCGCCCCGTGGTCCTACCTGGGCAATCGGCCGATCTACCCCTCCCCGGACGCCTCGTTCGACACCGCGCTGGATCTGTTCGCACTGAGCAAGCTGTCCCCGCCCGCGGTGGCCCGCTACGCCACCCAGCTGCTGACGTCAACGCCCGAGCGCGGCCCCCATGGCAAGCACGCGCTCTCACTTCACGACCTCACGAACTTCACCTTGCATTCGCAGGTGCCGCTGCCCTTCCAGATGGACGGTGACCACCTGGGGGTGCGTACGAGTGTGACGTTCACAGGCGTTCGCCGTGCACTGCGTGTGATTGTGTGAGCAGTAGGGCCCAAAGTCCTTTCACTCGAACGTTTAGGCTGGTTCCCACCCCCTGGAATGACGGCTGTGACCGAGGCGACACCAAGGAATCAAAAAAAAGTTTCCGGAAGGGGTTGTATCCGCCGCCGAGGTTTGCGAGTCTCTTCATGGCGATCGGGACGGCCACTTCACCGGCCCCCTTGAGAGCCCGAATCCTCCTCCTCATTCCACAGGACCGCACCAGCGCAGCTGGGAATCGGCCCTTCCCTTGTGGAGGGATTCGTGAAAGCGTTCACATTCACAAGCAACGTTCCCGTATACGAGGAGATGGAGCAGCCATGGACTGGCGTCACCGCGCCGTTTGCCGCGAGGAAGACCCCGAGCTCTTCTTCCCCATCGGCAACACCGGTCCTGCGCTGCTGCAGATCGAGGAAGCCAAGGCCGTCTGCCGCCGCTGCCCCGTCATGGAGCAGTGCCTGCAGTGGGCGCTCGAGTCCGGCCAGGACTCCGGCGTCTGGGGTGGTCTGAGCGAGGACGAGCGCCGCGCGATGAAGCGCCGTGCAGCTCGCAACCGGGCGCGCAACGCCAGCGCCTGAGCCAGCCTCCCCGTGGCCCCCGAGCCGCAGCGCGCAGTACCCCCGATGCACTCTCGGCGCTGAAAAGCCCGGTCGTTACCGCATCGCAATAGCTTTGAGCCCCGGACCGAACGGTCCGGGGCTTGTTGCTGTCACGGGCCCGGCGGCCGGGCCGGCAACCCGCCGCCAGGGCCGGTCCCGATACCGTCCCGATAGCGTCTCGGTCCCGCCTCGGTGCGGTATCGGTGCGGTCTCAGTGCTGCTTCTCGGGCCGCACGGGCACATCGAGGACGACCTGGGTGCCGCGGCCGGGCGCGGGCACCATGTCGAACTTTCCGCCCAACTCGCCCTCCACCAGCGTCCGCACGATCTGCAGCCCCAGGTTTCCGGCACGGTGCGGGTCGAACCCCTCGGGCAGTCCGCGGCCGTTGTCCTGGACGGTGACCAGCAGCCGCGGCTCGGTACGGCTGCCGCCGCGCACCGCGCCGACCTCGACCACGCCGTGCTCCGCCTGCTCGAAGGCGTGCTCCAGGGCGTTCTGCAGGATTTCGGTCAGCACCATCGACAGCGGCGTGGCCACCTCGGCGTCGAGGATGCCGAAGCGTCCGGTGCGGCGGGTGGTCACCTTGCCGGGGGAAATCTCCGCGACCATGGCCAGCACCCGGTCGGCGATCTCGTCGAACTCCACGCGTTCGTCGAGGTTCTGCGACAGCGTCTCGTGCACGATGGCGATCGAACCGACCCTGCGCACAGCCTCGTTGAGCGCGTCGCGGCCCTGTTCGGAATCCATCCGGCGGGACTGCAGCCGTAGCAGCGCGGCAACTGTCTGCAAATTGTTCTTCACCCGGTGGTGGATTTCCCGGATGGTGGCGTCCTTGGTGATCAGTTCCCGCTCACGCCGTCGCAGCTCGGTCACATCGCGCAACAGCACAAGCGAACCGATGTGTGTGCCCTTCGGTTTGAGCGGAATGGCGCGCAATTGAATGACGCCGTCATTGCCCTCGACCTCGAATTCCCGGGGGGCCCAGCCGCTGGCGAGTTTGACCAGGGCCTCGTCCACCGGGCCGCGGGCGGGCGCCAGTTCGGCGGTGGCCTGGCCCAGGTGGTGGCCCACCAGGTCGGCGGCGAGGCCCAGCCGGTGGTAGGCGGAGAGCGCGTTGGGGCTGGCGTACTGGACGACGCCGTCCGCGTCGAGCCGGATCAGCCCGTCGCCGGCCCGCGGTGAGGCGTCCATGTCGACCTGCTGGCCGGGGAAGGGAAACGTTCCGGCAGCGATCATCTGGGCGAGGTCGGAGGCGCTCTGGAGGTAGGTGAGCTCCAGCCGGCTGGGGGTGCGCACGGTCAGCAGATTGGTGTTGCGGGCGATCACTCCGAGTACCCGGCCCTCCCGGCGCACCGGGATGGACTCCACGCGTACCGGAACCTCCTCTCGCCACTCCGGGTCGCCCTCGCGTACGATGCGGCCCTCATCCAAGGCGGAGTCCAGCATCGGCCGGCGGCCCCGGGGAACGAGGTGGCCGACCATGTCGTCCTGGTAGGAGGTGGGGCCGGTGTTCGGCCGCATCTGGGCGACGGAGACGTAGCGGGTGCCGTCGAGGGTGGGGACCCACAGCACGAGATCGGCGAAGGACAGGTCGGAGAGCAGCTGCCACTCCGAGACCAGCAGGTGGAGCCACTCGAGGTCGGTGTCGCTCAGAGCGGTGTGCTGGCGTACGAGTTCGTTCATGGAGGGCACGCTTTGGAGCCTACCGGCGTACGGTGTCAGTGTTGTCCTCGCACGAGCATGGACAACCAATAATGGTCTAGTCCACAATTCAGCAAAGACTTCCGTTCTCCCCGCACAGGAGAGCGGATCGAGACCGACGCGCTCTCTGCCCTGACTGCGCCGAGGTCTCCGATCGACCGGTCCCAGGTCGGTGGCACCCCACCGCACACGGGGCTTCCTCCGACCGCACGGCGGGGCCGGGCGATGTGAGCTCCGGGCTGCGGTGCCGGACAGGTTGAGGGTCCTGTCCTGGCGCCGCGGCCCGCGGGTGTTTCCAGGGCCCTTACGGGGCCGGGCGGGCGCCCGCGGCGCTCCGCGATTCCGCCGCCGCCTCCGGCCAGGCCCGCATCGCCAGCTCCACGACCGCCTCCAGCGCCGTGCGCTCCGCGCCGTCCCGCGCCTGCTGGGAGATGCCCTGGATGACGGCGCCCACATAGTCGGCCAGCGCGTCGGCGTCCGTGTCGGCGGGCAGCTCACCGGCGGCGACGTCCGCCCGGACGGCGCTCGCGATCTCCCGGAGGTTGGACCGCCTCATCTCCCGCAGGGACGCGGCGACTTCGGCGGAGGCGGGCGAGATGTTCAGGGCGGCGCTGATGACGAGGCAGCCGCGGGGGCGGCCGGGCGCGGTGTACTCGGCGGCGGCTTCGCGCAGCGCCCGCTCGACACCGCGGCGGGCGGTGGGCTCCTCGGCCACCGCCCGGGAGATGAAGCCGCCGTAGAGGCGCCCGTACTCGGCGACGACCTCGTCGAACAGGGCGCGCTTGTCGCCGAAGGCGGCGTAGAGGCTGGGGGCGCTGATGCCCATGGCGCGGGTCAGGTCGGAGATCGACGTGGCCTCGTAGCCCTGCTCCCAGAAGGACCGGACCGCCTGCTCCAGAGCCGTCTCCCGGTCGAAGGACCGGGGCCGGCCACGCTGCTTCGTTTCCTTGGTCGCCATGGGACGAATTTTATAGCGACCGGTACGGAACGCGTGCTACGGTTTTTCTGTAGCGAGCGATACACAAATCGTCCGCCGCGCGGAGGCCGTGCGCGCGGACGCCGATCGGGGAGGGGCACCGCCATGGGCGCGCTCAGCGGCAAGACGGCACTGGTGACGGGCGGCAGCAGGGGGATCGGCCGGGCGATCTCGGAGCGGCTGGGGCGGGACGGGGCGCGGGTCGGCGTGCACTACGGCCGCGACGAAACTGCCGCCAAGGAGACGGTCTCGGCGATCGAGGCGGCGGGCGGCGAGGCGTTCGCGCTCCGGGCCGAGCTGGGCGCCTCGGGGGACGCCGAGGCGCTGTGGGCGGCGTTCGACGAGCAGGCCGAGGGGCTGGACATCCTGGTCAACAACGCCGGGATCAACACGGCGGTCGACGGGACGCTCAAGGGCATCGGTGAGCTGACGGCGGCGGACTTCGACCACCTCTTCGCGGTGAACACCAAGGCGCCGTTCTTCATCGTTCAGCAGGGGCTGTCCCGGCTGCGGGACGGCGGGCGCATCATCAACACCTCGACGGGCCTGACGCGCGGGGCGGCCAAGCCCGAGCTGATCGCCTACGCCATGACCAAGGGTGCGCTCGATGTGTTCACCTCGACGCTGGCGAAGGACCTGGGACGGCGCGGCATCACCGTGAACGCGGTGGCGCCCGGCGCGGTCGACACCGATATGAACGCCGGCTGGCTGCGGGGGGAGACCGCCGCCGCGGCGCGGGAGAGGCTCCGGGCGATATCCCCGCTGGGCCGGGTCGCGGACGCCAGCGACATCGGCGACATCGTGGCCTTTCTGGCCTCGGACGACAGCCGCTGGGTGACCGGGCAGTGGATCGACGCGACGGGAGGCGCCCTGCTCTGACGAGGCGTCGCCCGCCGGGGTACCCCGGCCCCTCCCGGTCATCGGGGCGACGGGAAATTGCCCCCCTCCGTTCGGGAGCGCCACCGGCCCCCGGGGACCGCCCTCTGGTAGATTGGTCTATACCACATGACCGCGTAGGACCACTCTCCAGAACGGCAGGCCAAAGCGTGGAAGTTGTCATCGTTCCGGACGCCGCGGCAGGCGGCGAGCTGATCGCGGAGGCCATCGCCACCCTGCTGCGGCGCAGGCCCGACGCGCTGCTCGGGGTGGCCACCGGCTCGACCCCGCTGCCCATCTACCAGGCGCTGGCGGCGAAGGTCCGGGCCGGCGCGGTCGACGCCTCGCGGACCCGTATCTGCCAGCTCGACGAGTACGTCGGCCTGCCGGCGGGGCACCCCGAGTCCTACCGCTCGGTGGTGCTGCGTGAGGTGGTCGAGCCGCTCGGTCTCGACGAGCACGCCTTCATGGGCCCCGACGGCACGGCCGAGGACGTCCAGGCCGCCTGCGAGGCGTACGACCGTGCGCTGAGCGAGGCCGGCGGGGTGGACCTCCAGCTGCTCGGCATCGGTACCGACGGGCACATCGGCTTCAACGAGCCCTGCTCGTCGCTGGCTTCCCGTACCCGCATCAAGACGCTGACCCGGCAGACCAGGGAGGACAACGCCCGGTTCTTCGACAGCCTCGACGAGGTCCCGCACCACGTCATCACCCAGGGCATCGGCACCATCCTGGAGGCCCGCCATCTGGTGCTGCTGGCCACGGGCGAGGGCAAGGCCGACGCGGTGGCCCATGCCGTCGAGGGCCCGGTCGCCGCACTGGTCCCGGCCTCGGCGCTGCAGCTCCACCCGCACGCCACGGTCGTCGTCGACGAGGCCGCGGCCTCCAAGCTGAAGCTCGCGGACTACTTCCGCGCCACCTACGCGGCCAAGCCGGACTGGCAGGGCATCTGACCGAACCGGCAGGGCATCTGGGGGCAGCTCGGCACAGGGGGCAGCGCCCGGTGGTCCGTGAGGGCGCGGAGCGGGCGGGCCGGGCCGGTTGCCGTCAGGCGATCCAGTGGGGTCGTGGGGTGGTGGACGCGGGCGAAAGGCCCTCGGCGAGGGCGGTGGCCATGCGGCGTACGGCCTCGCGGAGGGTGTCCGGGGGCGCCGTGTAGGGGACGCGCAGGCGCTGTTCGAAGATGCCGGGGTCGGTGGCGAAGTGGGTGCCGCCCTCGATGCGCACGCCGTGGTCACGGGCCTGTTCGGCCAGCGCCGCGGCGACGGGTGCGCCCAGGTCGGCCCAGAGCGACAGCCCGCCGGGCGGCAGGCGCCAGGTCCACTGCGGGAAGTGCTCGGCCAGGGCGGCGGCCAGTGCGGCGCGCTGCCCGCGCAGCTGTTCCAGTCGCGGCGGCAGCAGCTCCCCGGCCCGCGCCAGCAGGTGCAGGGCGAGAAGCTGGTCCAGCACCGAGCCGCCCATGTCGGTGGCGACCCGCTGGCCGGCGAGTTCGGTGACGAGCCGGGCCGGGGCGCGCAGCCAGCCGATCCGCAGCCCCGCCCAGTGGGTCTTGCTCATCGAGCCGATGGTGATGACCTGCCCGGTGCCACCGGGCGTGGCGTGGGAGGCGAAGGGCGGCGGGGCGGGGACGTCGAGGGCGAGGTCGGCCAGGGTCTCGTCGATGACCAGCCAGGTGCCGGTGCGCGCCGCGGCGTGCAGCAGCCGGACGCGTTGCGGGGCGGGCATGAGGCAGCCGGTCGGGTTGTGGAAGTCGGGTATCAGATAGGCCAGTCGGGGCACCGCCTGGCGCAGTGTCGAGGCGACGATCCCGATGTCCCAGCCGGTGTCGGTCACCGGGACCGACACGGTGCGCAGCCGGGCGCGGCGCATGGCGTCCAGCGCGTTCGGATAGGACGGGTTCTCGACCATGACCCGGTCGCCCGGGCGGCACAGCACTCCCAGGACGAGGGTGAGGGCGTGCTGGGCGCCGGAGGTCACCAGGATCTGTTCGGGCACGGTGGCCAGGCCGCGCCGGGTGAACCGCTCGGCGACGGCGGCGCGCAGGTCCGGGAGCCCGTAGGGGTGGTAGCCGGGCGTGTGCGCGTGCGCGGCCAGTTGGGGGGCGACCCGGGCGAGCGCGTCGGTGAGCGCCTCCGCCGGCAGTCCGGGAGCCGCCCGGGCCAGGTCGATCGCGGTGTCCTCGGGGCCGAGGAGCCGGGTGACGCCGTGCGGCGTGCGGCCCTCCGGCAGGTCCGTCCAGGTCCCGGCGCCTTGCCTGCTGTACGCGTAACCGCCCTCGCGCAGCAGGTCGTACCCGGCGGTGACGGTGGCCCGGCTGGTGTTCAGGGCGGCGGCCAGTTCCCGCTCGGCGGGGAGCCTGACGTGCAACGCGATCCGTCCGTCCAGGATGAGTTCGCCGATCGCCCGGGCCAGCCGGCGGTAGGCGGGGCGCGCGCCCGCCGGGTCGGGCAGCATCGCGGCGAGCCGACGGCTGCCGAGGGTCCGGTCGCCGCGCTCCCGGCCCTCCGGGGAGTGCGGTGCAGGCGCGTCGGTCATACCAACCATTCCCCTGGTATTGGCCCTGCTCTCCGGGCCAATGACTCTACAGAATCGCCGCATTGGCCCTGGAGCAGGACAAGCATCACAGGAGGCGAGCGGTATGGAGCAGGCGGGAACCGACGACCGGAAGGGCACCTTCCGCCGCGGCCGGGCGGCGCGCGCCGCCGCTCCCCCGACGCCCCGCCAGGGCCCGCCCCCGCCCCCGCTCTCCTACGTCCGGCTCGCCGAACGTCCGCTGCGACGCCTCCCCCAGCTCTTCACCGGTCTCGCGCTCTACGGCTTCAGCCTCGCGCTGATGGTGCGGTCCTCGCTGGGCCTGAGCCCCTGGAGCGTCCTGAACGAGGGCCTGGTGCGGCACACCTCCCTGAGCTTCGGCACGGTCAGCGCCGTCGTCGGGGTGCTCGTGCTGCTGGGGTGGATCCCGCTCAGGCAGCGTCCGAGGTTCGGCACCGTCGCCAACGTCCTGGTCGTGGCGTACTGCTCCGACCTCGGACTGTGGCTGCTGCCCGCGCAGTTCGGGCTCCCGGCCCGGGCCGGCCTGCTCGTCGGCGGGATCCTGCTCAACGGGTTGTCCGTCGCCGTCTACGTCGGGGCGCGCTGCGGGCCCGGCCCCCGGGACGGGCTGATGACCGGCGCGTCCGCCGCGACCGGGCGTTCGCTCCGGTTCATCCGCACCCTGCTGGAACTCGTCGTCCTCGCCGTGGGCTGGCTGCTCGGCGGGAGCGTGGGCGTCGGCACCGTGCTGTACGCCCTCGCCGTCGGTCCGGCCGCGCAGTTCTTCCTGCCGTGGTTCGCCTACCGCGGCACCGCCGGCCGGCAGGACGGCGCCGGGGCCGGTGGCGGAACCGGGCCCGGCGCCGGCCCGCGGCGGACGCCCGTCCTCAGTCCCGCTCCCCCGGCCCCCGGCCCGTGAGGGCCTCGGCGGCGGCCTGGCCGCAGACGCGGGCGGCGCCGTGGGTGGCGAGGTGGAGGGCGCCGCGGGGCGGGGCCTGGGGGACGCCCATCTCGACGACCGCGGTGTCGGGGCGGGCGGCGAGGAGGGCGGTGAGCGCGTCGGCCATCCAGGGATGGCGGTGCAGATCGCGTACGACGGCGACGACGCGGCGGCCGGCGGCCGCGGTGAGCAGGCCGTCGATCAGTGCGGCGGTCCCGTCCGCGGCGGCCGACTCCGCGGTGCAGGTGGCGGTTTCGGTGCCGGGCAGGAGGCGGGCCAGTTCGGCGGCGACGCCCCACGGGGTCTCGTCCCCCACCGCGATGTTGGCGAGCGGGGTGAAGGCCGCGACGTATGCGGGGGCGGTGAGCGGCGCGTAGGGGCGTCCGCCGTCCGGCGTGCGGCGCAGCGCGCGGCGGGCCGCGGTCAGGCCGATGTCCGGTGCGGGCGCGGCTCCCTCCCCCGCGTCCGGGCCCCCGGGCCGGCGGGCCAGCGCCCGCACCCGTGCGGCGGCGTCGGCGAGCCGCTGCTCCGGCAGTTCGCCGTCGCGCACCGCGCGCACCAGGGCGTCGCGCAGCCGCAGCACGGTGTCCTCGTCGGCCAGTCCGCCGCCCACACAGATCGCGTCGGCACCGGCCGCGACGGCGAGGACGCTACCGCGCTCGATGCCGTAGGTGGCGGCGATGGCCCGCATCTCCATCCCGTCGGTGACGATCAGCCCGTCGAAGCCGAGGCCGCCCTCGGCGACCGGGGCGCGCAGCAGTCCGTGCAGCGCGGCCGGGCTGAGGGTGGCCGGGTGCGTGCCGTCCAGGGCGGGCAGCAGGATGTGCGCGCTCATCACGGCCCGGGTGCCGGCGGCGATCGCGGCGCGGAACGGCACCAGTTCGCGTTCCTGGAGGGTGGCCAGGTCGGCGGTGATCCGGGGCAGGTCGTGGTGGGAGTCGACGGCGGTGTCGCCGTGCCCGGGGAAGTGCTTGGTGCAGGCGGCCACGCCGGCTGACTGGAGGCCCGCCACGTAGGCGGCGGTGTGCCGGGCCACCAGCTGCGGATCGGCGCCGAAGGAGCGGACCCCGATGACCGGGTTGTCCGGGTTGGAGTTGACGTCGGCGGAGGGCGCCCAGTTGAGGTTGACCCCGCACGCGGCCAGCCGGCGGCCCAGCTCGCGGGCGACCGCGCGGGTCAGTGCGGTGTCGTCGACGGCGCCCAGCGCGTGGTTGCCGGGGAAGGAGGAGCCGCCGCGCACTTCGAGGCGGGTGACGTCGCCGCCCTCCTCGTCGATGGCGACGAGCAGGTCCGGCCGCTCGCGGCGCAACCGGGCGGTCAGCGCGGCGAGTTGGGCCGGGTCCTCGATGTTGCGGCCGAAGAGGCCGACCGAGACCAGTCCCTCGCCGAGCCGGCGCAGCAGCCAGTCGGGGGCGGTGGTGCCGGTGAAGCCCGGCTGGAGGACGGCGAGCGCGTCGCGGGTGAGGGTGCCGGCGGAACGTACCGCGCGTGCGGAGCCTGCAGAACCTACGAAGGAAGCCATGGGCTGCGTCATCCCTTCACCGCGCCGGAGGTGAGACCGCCGACCGCCTTGCGTTGCAGGAACAGGAAGAGGACCAGGACCGGGACGGCGAAGATCGAGGCGGCGGCCATCGTGGCGCCCCAGTCGTCCCCGAACGCGGTCTGGAACTGCGAGAGCCACAGCGGAAGGGTGCCCATCGCCGGCTCCTTGTTGAGGACCAGCACCAGCGGGAACTCGTTCCAGGCCGTGATGAAGCCGAAGAGGGAGGTGGCCATCAGGCCGGGTGCCAGCAGCGGGAAGACGACCTTGAGGAATGCCTGGCGGCGTGAGCAGCCGTCGACCATCGCGGACTCCTCCAGTTCCTTGGGCACCGCGGCGACGTAGCCGCGGAGGGTCAGCAGGGTGAAGGGCAGCACCATCAGCATGTAGAAGAAGGTGAGCGGCACCAGGCTGTTGAGCAGGTCCGCGTCCCGCACGATCAGGTAGATCGAGATCACCATCACCTCCCAGGGCGCCATCTGGGCGACCATGAAGGTCAGCAGGATGCCCTTGCGGCCCTTGAAGCGCATCCGGGTGAGGGCGAACGCCCCGCAGAGCGCGATGACCAGCGAGAGGCCGACCGCCAGGACGGTCACCAGCACCGAGTTCCCGGCGAGGGTCCAGAAGTTCGGGGCGTTCACGGCGGTGGCGAAGTGTTCGAGGGTGCCGTGGAAGGGGAACCACACGGGGTCTTCGCTGAGGATGTCCCGGGTCGGCTTGAAGGCCGTGTTGAACATCCAGTAGACGGGGAAGACGAAGCCGAGGGTGAGCACGGCCGCGACGGCGTTGGGCCAGATGCGGCCGGCGGTCGGGAAAGCAGCGCGCTTCACAGCCCGTTCTCCTCTTGCTGTTCCTGCTTGAACGTCAGACGCAGGTAGTAGGCGGTCATGGCCAGCAGCACCACGATCGTCAGCAGCGAGATCGCGGCGCCCATCCCGAAGTGGAGGTTGCCGACGCCCTCGGTGAAGGCGTAGATCGGCAGCGTCTCGGTGAGCCGGTCCGGCCCGCCCTGGTTGATCGCGAAGATCTGCGGGAACGCCTTGAAGACCCAGATGATCTCCAGGAACGTCGTGGCGAGGAAGAACGGCTTGAGGAACGGGAAGGTGACGGAGGTGAAGACCTTCCAGGTGCCGGCGCCGTCCATCCGGGCCGCCTCGTAGAGCTCCTTGGGGATGGTCGTGGTGGCCGCGTACAGGTTGAGCGCCACGAACGGCAGCGACTGCCAGACGATCAGCACGGTGATCACGAAGAAGGTCGACAGCTGGGAGCCGACCCAGTCGTAGTGGGCCATGGAGTGCCAGCCCAGCCTGTCCAGCACCCAGTTGACGACGCCGTAGCGGGAGTCGAAGAGCCACTGGAAGACGGTGGTGGCGGCGATCACCGGCATCGCCCAGGCCAGCACCAGCGCGGCGGACAGCACCAGGCGCACGGTGGTGCCGAGGCGGGCCAGCAGCAGTCCGATCAGCACCCCGAGCACCATGATCAGGACGACGTTGACGGCGGTGAAGACGACGGTGCGCGAGGTCACCCGCCAGAACTGCTCACTGCCCAGGATCTCCTGGTAGTTGCCGGTCCCGCGCCAGTCGGTGAGGTGCTGGATCAGCTCCTTCATGTTCAGGTTCTGGAAGGAGAGCAGCAGGTTGCGGACCATGGGCCAGCCCAGGAACACGGCGGTCGCGAGCAGGGCCGGCAGCAGGAGGAGATACGGGGTGCGGCGGGCGGGAGCGGACGCCGCGCGGCCGGCGGGAGCAGACGCGGTGCGGCCGGCGGGAGCGGTCGGGGTGCCACTGCTGCCGGCCCCCCGGCCGCCGCGGCGGCCGGGGGGTGCGTCTCCCTTGCCGGTCCGCGGCGCGGCCTTGTCCGCCGCGTCGTCGAGCTGCACTGCCATGGGCCCCTGCTCCCCCTTGTAGCCGTGATGGATCCCTGCACCTGCTGATACGCGTACGGGGCCGGGGACGGCCGGCCCCGTACGCAGCCGGTGGCGTCTACTGCTTGGCGAGCCGCGCGTTGATCTCGGACTCGATGTCCTTGGCGGCGTCGGCCGGGGCCTTACCGTTCAGCACGGCCGTCATGTAGTTCTTGATCGGGTTCGGTACGTTCTCCACCGCGGCCCACTGCGGAATCAGCGGAGTGGTACCGCCGGACTTCTGCGCCGCGGGCGCGGCGGCAGCGGCGGCCGGATTCTCCTTGGCGGCGCCGGCCAGGTCCGGGGACTTCGGGGTCCAGCCGCTCTCCTTGACCATCTGGCCGTCGTTTTCCTTGGACAGCGCGATCTTCAGGAATTCCTTGGCGAGTTCCTGGTTCTTGCCCATGCCGGCGACGGCGAAGTTGGAGCCGCCGAGGAAGACGCCTTCGGGCTTGTCGGCGGTCTCACCGGGGATGGTGAAGAATCCGATGTCGTTCTTGATTTTCGGGTTGGCCTTGACGGCGGTGGCCGCCTCGTAGCCCATGGCGATGACGGCGCCGGTCCGGCCCTTGGCGAAGACCTCGGCCTGCTGCGGGGTGGCCTCGTCCTTGTTCTTCGGGGCGGTGCTGAACGCCTGGTACTGCTTGTAGATGTCCATGGCCTTGGCGACCTTGGGGTCGCCGAGGTTGGAGACCCACTTGCCGTCCTGCTTCTTCACCAGGTCGGCGCCGGTGCCGATCGTCAGGCCGTCGAGGAAGTACCAGTTCTGGCCGGGCAGATAGAGCGGTTCGGCGTCGGTCTTCTTCTTGATGGTGTCAAATGCCTTGAAGAGTTCGGTGCGCGTCCGGGGCGTGCCCTTGAGGCCGGCTTCGGCCCAGATCTTCTTGTTGTACATCACCACGCGGTTGCCCGCGTACCACGGCAGCGCGTACTGCTTTCCGTCCACCACCGACGCCTTGTTGAACGCGTCGTTCCAGTCGGCGCCGATCTCCTTCTTCAGATCTCCGAGATCGGCCAGGGCGCCGGCCTTGGCATAGGCGGCGGTCTGGGTGTTGCCGATTTCGACGACGTCCGGCGGGGTGTCCTCCGAAAGGGCGGTGCTCAGCTTCTGCTGAATGCCGTTCCACTGCTGGACCTTGAACTCGACGGTGGCGCCGGTCTTCTTCTTGAACTGCTCGGAGACCTGCTTGCTCCACTGCTCCGGATTCGAACCACTCATCACCCAGACGGTGAGCTTCTGGCCCTTGAAGCCGTCCGTCCCCGCCTTGTTGCCGTCGCTGGACCCACAGGCAGCGACACTCACCAGCATTCCCGCGACCGCCGTCGCTGCTATGAGCCCACGCTTCATTGCGCTCTCCCCTAGAGGCCGGGTGTGGTCTTTAATGGTTTAGACCAGTTCCCGCAGCTTGGCCTAGACCTTTTGGGGTGTCAAGGGTGTATAAGAGTCGCTGTCAGGTCCGTTACCGGACCGACATCTGGCGCGCCGGGACCTGCGAGGGAGCACGGAGAACCCACCCGTGCCACGATGTGAGCCGCTACGTACGGAGGCGCCGGTGACGGCAGCACGACAGGAGTCGGAGAGGCGGGTCATGGAGACGGACGGGGGCAGCGCCGAGAGCGGCAGCGGCGCGCGGACGGCGCGGGTGCCCAAGTACTACCGGCTCAAGCGGCACTTGCTGGAGATCACCGACACCCTGCCGCCCGGCACTCCGGTCCCGCCCGAGCGGACCCTCGCCGCGGAGTTCGACACCTCGCGGACGACGGTCCGCCAGGCGCTGCAGGAGCTGGTCGTCGAGGGCCGGCTGGAGCGCATCCAGGGCAAGGGCACGTTCGTGGCCAAGCCCAAGGTCTCCCAGGCGCTGCAACTGACCTCGTACACCGAGGACATGCGCGCCCAGGGCCTGGAGCCGACCTCCCAGCTGCTGGACATCGGCTACGTCACCGCGGACGACCGGCTTGCCGGCCTGCTGGACATCGCCCCCGGCGGCCGGGTGCTGCGCATCGAGCGGCTGCGGCTGGCCAGTGGCGAGCCGATGGCCATCGAGACCACCCACCTGTCCGCGAAGCGCTTCCCCGCGCTCCGCCGCAACCTCGTCAAGTACACCTCGCTCTACACCGCGCTGGCCGAGGTCTACGACGTCCGCCTGGCGGAGGCCGAGGAGACCATCGAGACCTCGCTGGCCACCCCGCGCGAGGCCGGCCTGCTGGGCACCGACGTCGGCCTGCCGATGCTGATGCTCTCCCGGCACTCGCTGGACGCCCAGGGCCGGCCGGTGGAGTGGGTGCGGTCGGTCTACCGCGGCGACCGCTACAAGTTCGTCGCCCGGCTCCAGCGCCCCACGGACTGACGCCGGGCCCGGCGGCCGCCTTCCGCCTCCGCCGTACGCCACAGCCCGGCGGCCGCCCCCGCACCCCGCCACGGGGGCGAACGTCACCCCGCCGCGCGGGAATTCGTCGTCATACCGATATGCGGACAGGTAGTGACGCGCGCCACGGCCCTGCCATAGATTTCCAGCCGATTACCCAGGAGTTCGCCACGGACGGAGCCGCCCGATGCCAGAGCCATCCGAGTCACCGACCAGCAGACAAGTCGTCACACCGACGCGTGTGGTGGCCGGACTGTGTCTGATCGCTCCCTTCGTGGCGATGCTGTGGGTGAGTTCGTACGCCCGGATCGAGCCGACGCTGATCGGCATCCCGTTCTTCTACTGGTACCAGATGCTGTGGGTGCTGATCTCCACGGTGCTGACCATGACCGCCTACAAGCTCGTGCAGCGTGAGCAGCGCGCCCGCAAGGGCGGTGCGGCCAAGTGACTCTCCACACGACGGCCCAGCTCGCGGCCTCCTCGACCAAGGGCGTCAACGGCGTGGCACTCGCCGTCTTCGTCTTCTTCTTCCTGGCCGTGACGGTCATGGGCTTCCTCGCCGCCCGTTGGCGCAAGGCCGAGCAGTCCGCCAACCTCGACGAATGGGGCCTGGGCGGGCGGAGCTTCGGCACCTGGGTGACGTGGTTCCTGCTGGGCGGTGACCTCTACACCGCCTACACCTTCGTCGCGGTCCCGGCGGCGATCTACGCGGCGGGCGCCTCCGGCTTCTTCGCCGTGCCGTACACGATCCTGGTGTACCCGCTGATCTTCACCTTCCTGCCCCGCCTGTGGTCGGTCTCGCACAAGCACGGCTATGTCACCACCTCCGACTTCGTCCGCGGCCGCTTCGGCTCGAAGGGACTGTCGCTGGCGGTGGCGCTGACCGGCATCCTCGCGACGATGCCGTACATCGCGCTCCAACTGGTCGGCATCCAGGCCGTCCTGGACGTGATGGGCATCGGCGGCGGCGAGCACACCAACTGGTTCGTCAAGGACCTGCCGCTGCTGATCGCGTTCGCGGTGCTGGCCGCGTACACCTACTCCTCCGGCCTGCGCGCCCCGGCGCTGATCGCCTTCGTCAAGGACGGCCTGATCTACCTGGTCATCGCCGTCGCGATCATCTACATCCCGATCAAGCTGGGCGGCTTCGGCCACATCTTCGACGCGGCGGGCAAGGCGCTGGCCCAGCCCGGCGCCGTCCCCGGCAAGCCGCGCGGCGAGCTGACCAGCGGCCCGCACGCCCAGTGGGCGTACGCGACCCTGGCGCTCGGCTCCGCGCTGGCGCTGTTCATGTACCCGCACTCGATCACGGCGACGCTCTCCTCGCGCAGCCGCAACGTGATCCGCCGCAACACCACGATCCTGCCGCTGTACTCGCTGATGCTGGGCCTGCTGGCACTCCTCGGCTTCATGGCGATCAAGGCCGGCACGGACATCCAGGGCAATCCGCAGCTGGCCATTCCGCAGCTGTTCGAGGACATGTTCCCGAGCTGGTTCTCCGGCGTCGCGTTCGCCGCGATCGGCATCGGCGCCCTCGTACCGGCGGCCATCATGTCCATCGCGGCCGCCAACCTCTTCACCCGCAACGTCTACAAGGACTTCCTCAAGCCGGACGCCACCCCCGAGCAGGAGCACAAGGTCGCCAAGCTCGTGTCGCTGCTGGTCAAGGTCGGCGCCCTGGTCTTCGTCCTCACCATGGACAAGACCGTCGCGATCAACTTCCAGCTGCTGGGCGGCATCTGGATCCTCCAGACCATGCCGTCGCTCGTCGGCGGCCTGTTCACCCGCTGGTTCCACCGCTGGGCGCTGCTGACCGGCTGGGCGGTCGGCATGCTCTACGGCACGCTCGCGGCCTACGGCGTCGCCAGCCCGACCCAGAAGCACTTCGGCGGATCCAGCGCGGAGATCCCGGGCATCGGCGAGATCGGCTACATCGGCCTGACCGCCTTCGTCCTGAACGTCGTGGTCACCGTCGTCCTCACCTTCGCCCTGCGGGCCGCCAAGGCCCCGGAAGGCGTCGACGAGACCAGCCCCGCCGACTACACCGCGGACGCCGGCGACGCGGGCGTGGCCGTCGACCTCCCCCCGGCGACGGCGGGAGCCCCGGCCGGGCACTGAGTCACCGTTCCCTGCACGCACAAGGGCCGCCGCAACCTGGGGGGTTGCGGCGGCCTTTTGCCGTATGCGGGTTCAGCCGACCCAATTCTTGAGTGGCTCGGTGTCCAGGGTGATGCCGACAGGGTCCGGAAGGTGGAGTGACTTGCCGAACGGCACGGTGTGGATGGTCTCGTAGCGGCCGTCATCGGGTTCGCTGTAGAGCGACAGCTGGCAGGCTTGGCGGTCGATCAGTAGGTAGAGCGGAATGCCGGTCTCTGCGTACGCGCGCGGCTTCTCCACCCGGTCACGCCGGTCGGTGTCGGAGTCGTGCGAGGTGACCTCGACGACCATCAGCACAGCCTCGGGCTCTGCCCACTCGCCCTGGCCCACGAAGGCGTCACACGGCGCAAGCGACCCGTCAGGGCGGGCACGGCCACCTCGATACGGCTGCACCTTCAGCCCCTGATTGCCGTCGAGCCAGAGTTCCGGCCGGTGCTGCATGCAGATACGCGTCAACCACTGGATGATCCGCCCGTGGTCCCCGTCCGGCCGAGCCTTGCTCCTGATCTTCCCGTCGATGAACTCCAGCCGCGCGCCTTTCTCCAGTCGGGCGAGTATCCGGGCGATCTCTTCGAAATGCTCGGTCTCCACGATGTGCAGCCGGCCTGCGAGCGCGGCCATGAGCCCTTCTCCTTCTTCCACGGGACAGAGCAGAGAACGTGCCACCGACCATAGCCGAGGCCACTGACAGGCACCGTCTGATCACTCGTTGATCACTCGCGACACACTAGATGTGGGGGTGCACAGGAGAGGTCACCCCCACATGTATGCTCGTCTCGCTGTCGCCGCAGGGGAATCCGGTGCGACCCCGGAACTGTCCCGCAACGGTGTAAGAGCGCGCCCGGTGGCCCGATGACGGCCCTGCCGCGCGCGTGTGAAGTCCGAGGACCTGCCGACGGTACGTCCGCACCACCATCGGTGCGGATGTCGATACGTCCGGGCCCCGAGGGTTGGGCCGGTGGACGCCGCGCGGTGTGCCCGCGCACCCCGTCGTCACGGGGTGCCGCATGCCCGCGTGCGCCCGTCGCGTCCCTCCCTCCCGGCCCCCGCCGAGTGAGGGAGAGCATCACGTGACCATCGCGCCAACGGAGCCCGCGTCAGACGCCGAGGTCGTGCAGCCCGCGGTGGGCGCGCCTGCCGCCCGCGCCGGCGGCGGGGCGGGCGAGGACGGCCCGGGCGTCGCCCTGCTGCGCACCCTGACCGAACTCACCGCGGACCTCACCGCCACCGACCCCGGCAAGGTGGCCGCCGCCGCCCTGCGCGGCCGGCACGCGGGCTCCGACGAGGCCGAGCTGCGCTCGCTGGCCACCGAGGCCGCGGCCGGTCTGATCGGTGACGAGCCGCAGTACTCCAAGCTCGCCGCGCGGCTGCTCACCCTCGCGATCTCGGAGGAGGCGGCCGGACAGGGGGCGGTCGCCTTCTCCGCCTCCATCGAGGTCGGCCACCGCGAGGGGCTGATCGCCGACGAGACCGCGGAGTTCGTACGGACCCACGCCGCGCGGCTGGACGCGCTGGTCGAGCGGGCGCTCGCGGACGGGGCGGACGACCGCTTCGGCTACTTCGGGCTGCGGACGCTGCACTCGCGCTATCTGCTGCGGCACCCCACCACCCGTCAGGTCATCGAGACCCCGCAGCACTTCCTGCTGCGGGTGGCCTGCGGCCTCGCGGAAGACCACAGCGACCGCGCGCTGGCCGACGTCACCGAGCTCTACCGCCTCACCAGCTCGCTGTCGTACCTCCCCTCCTCCCCCACCCTCTTCAACTCCGGCACCCGCCACCCCCAGATGTCGTCCTGCTACCTGCTGGACTCCCCGCTGGACGAGCTGGACTCGATCTACGACCGGTACCACCAGGTCGCGCGGCTCTCCAAGCACGCCGGCGGCATCGGCCTGTCGTACTCCCGCATCCGCGCCCGCGGTTCGCTGATCCGCGGCACCAACGGGCACTCCAACGGCATCGTGCCGTTCCTGCGCACGCTCGACGCCTCGGTCGCGGCCGTGAACCAGGGCGGCCGGCGCAAGGGCGCCGCCTGCGTCTACCTGGAGACCTGGCACGCGGACATCGAGGAGTTCCTGGAGCTGCGCGACAACACCGGTGAGGAGGCCCGCCGGACGCACAACCTGAACATCGCGCACTGGATCCCCGACGAGTTCATGCGCCGCGTCGAGGCGGACGCCGACTGGTCGCTGTTCTCGCCGTCGGACGCCCCCGAGCTGGTGGACCTGTGGGGCGACGAGTTCGACGCCGCGTACCGCAAGGCCGAGGCCGACGGCCGGGCGGTCAAGCAGATCCCGGCGCGGATGCTGTACTCCCGGATGATGCGGACCCTGGCGCAGACCGGCAACGGCTGGATGACGTTCAAGGACGCCGCCAACCGCACCGCCAACCAGACCGCCGAGCCCGGCAAGGTCGTGCACTCCTCCAACCTGTGCACCGAGATCCTGGAGGTGACGGACGACGGGGAGACCGCGGTCTGCAACCTGGGGTCGGTGAACCTCGCCGCCCACCTGGGCAACCACGGTGAGATGGACTGGGAGCGGCTGGACGCCACGGTCCGCACCGCCGTCACCTTCCTCGACCGCGTCGTGGACATCAACTTCTACCCGACCGAGCAGGCCGGCGCCTCCAACTCCCGCTGGCGCCCGGTCGGTCTGGGCCTGATGGGTCTGCAGGACGTGTTCTTCCGGCTGCGGCTGCCCTTCGACTCGGCCGAGGCGCGGGAGCTGTCGACCCGTATCTCCGAGCGGATCATGCTCGCCGCCTACGAGGCGTCCGCCGACCTCGCCGAGCGGCACGGCCCGCACCCGGCGTGGTCCGCGACCCGCACCGCCCGCGGCGTGCTGCACCCGGACCACTACCCGAACGCCGAGCCCCGCTGGGCGGACCGCTGGGCGGCGCTGCGCACCCGTATCGCCACCACCGGGATGCGCAACTCGCTGCTGCTGGCGATCGCGCCGACCGCGACCATCGCCTCCATCGCGGGCGTGTACGAGTGCATCGAGCCGCAGGTCTCCAACCTCTTCAAACGCGAGACGCTGTCCGGCGAGTTCCTTCAGGTCAACGCGTATCTGATCGAGGAGCTCAAGGCCCTGGGGCTGTGGGACGCGCGGACCCGTGACGCACTGCGCGAGGCCAACGGCTCGGTGCAGGAGGTCAGTTGGATCCCCGAGGACGTGCGGACGCTGTACCGCACCGCCTGGGAGATCCCGCAGCGCGCGCTGATCGACATGGCCGCGGCCCGTACGCCCTACCTCGACCAGAGCCAGTCGCTGAACCTCTTCATGGCCTCGCCGACCATCGGCAAGCTCAGCTCGATGTACGCCTACGCCTGGAAGCGCGGCATCAAGACGACGTACTACCTGCGGTCGCGCCCGGCGACCCGGATCGCGCAGTCCGCGCGCGCCGCGACCGTTCCCGCACAGCTGTCGGTGACCGACCCCGAGGCGGTCGCCTGCTCCCTGGAAAACCCCGAGTCCTGCGAGGCCTGCCAGTAATGACCACCGCACCGGAGACCAACGCCGCCGCGCACACCGCGACCACCGGCGCCAAGAACCTCCTCGACCCGGGCTTCGAGCTGACCCTGCGCCCCATGCGGTACCCGGACTTCTACGACCGCTACCGCGACGCGATCAAGAACACCTGGACCGTGGAGGAGGTCGACCTCCACTCCGACGTCACCGACCTCGCCAAGCTCTCGCCGGGTGAGCAGCACATGATCGGCCGGCTGGTCGCGTTCTTCGCGACCGGGGACTCGATCGTCGCCAACAACCTCGTGCTGACGCTGTACAAGCACATCAACTCCCCCGAGGCGCGGCTGTACCTGAGCCGTCAGCTCTTCGAGGAGGCGGTGCACGTGCAGTTCTACCTGACGCTGCTGGACACCTACCTCCCCGACCCGGACGACCGCGCCGCCGCCTTCGCGGCCGTGGAGAAGATCCCGTCCATCCGGGAGAAGGCGGAGTTCTGCTTCAAGTGGATGGACTCGGTCGAGTCGATCGACCGGCTGGAGTCCAAGGCCGACCGGCGCCGCTTCCTGCTGAACCTGATCTGCTTCGCGGCCTGCATCGAGGGCCTGTTCTTCTACGGCGCCTTCGCCTACGTCTACTGGTTCCGCTCGCGCGGCCTGCTGCACGGGCTGGCCACCGGCACCAACTGGGTGTTCCGGGACGAGTCCATGCACATGGAGTTCGCCTTCTCGGTGGTGGACACCGTCCGCGAGGAGGAGCCCGACCTCTTCGACGACAAGCTGGAGCAGCAGGTCACCGAGATGCTCAAGGAGGCCGTCGAGGCGGAGCTCCAGTTCGGCCGGGACCTGTGCGGTGACGGCCTGCCGGGGATGAACACCGAGTCGATGCGCGAGTACCTCCAGTGCGTCGCCGATCAGCGGCTGCAACGGCTCGGCTTCCCGCCCGTGTACGGCTCGGAGAACCCGTTCTCCTTCATGGAGCTCCAGAACGTCCAGGAGCTGACCAACTTCTTCGAGCGGCGGGCCTCCGCCTACCAGGTCGCCGTCGAGGGCTCGGTCTCCTTCGACGACGACTTCTAGTCCGGTTCCGGCCGGCCCGTCCTCCCGGGCCGGCCACCCCCCTTCCCCCTGGTCACCGGCCTTTGTGAGCGTTCTGTTACCTCGGCAACCGGAGCCGTGGCCGCCACATCTAAGCGGGTATGAAGGGCACGAAGGGGCGTCGCCGGTTCATCGACTATCCGCGCCAGGGACGGGAGGGTCCGCGCCGCTGGCTGCCGTCATGGCGGCTGTGGCTCGGCACCTTCTCGTTCGGCGTTCTCTCGCTGGCCGGGCTGTTCGCCATTGTGTACGCAAACGTCGACATCCCCGACGAGAACGAACTGGCCGCGCAGGAAGCGACCGTCTACTACTGGGCGGACGGCAGCCAGATGGTGAGCGTGGGCGCCGTCAACCGGCAGAACGTCACCCTCGGCAACGTGCCGGACTCCGTCGAGAACTCCGTCATCGCCGCGGAGAACGCCACCTTCTACAGCGACCCCGGCATTTCCTTCCAGGGCATCGCCCGCGCGGTGGTCAACATGGTCTCCGGCGAGGAGACCCAGGGCGGCTCCACCATCACCCAGCAGTACGTGAAGAACACCTACCTGTCGCAGGACCAGACGGTCACCCGCAAGGTGAAGGAATTCATCATCGCGCTGAAGGTGAGCAATCAGAAGTCCAAGCAGGACATTCTGCGCGGTTACCTCAACACCAGCTGGTTCGGCCGGGGTTCGTACGGCATACAGGCGGCCGCCCATGCGTATTACGGCATCGACGCGAGCAAACTGAACCCCAGCCAGGGCGCGTTGCTGGCCGCCCTGCTGAAGGGCTCGGAGCAGTACGACCCGGGGCTGAGCAAGGCCAATCACCAGCGGGCCGTGGAGCGCTGGAGCTGGATACTCGACCGGCAGGTCGCCACCGGGAAGATGAGCGAGGAGGAGCGGGCGAAGTACCGCGCCTTCCCCGAGCCCCGGTCACCCGCGAAACCCACCAGCCAGGCCGGCCAGACCGGCTATCTCGTCGATGTGGCCAACAAATTCGTCAAGGCCGAAACGGGGCTGACCGACGCGGATCTGGCACGCGGCGGCTACCGCATTCACACCACCTTCGACAAACAGCGCACCCGCCGCCTGGAAAAGGCGGTCACCGACGTCCGCCGGCAGCACCTCGACCCGAAGAAGCGCGCCGCCGACAATTACGTGGAATTCGGCGCGGCCTCCGTACGCCCGAAGGACGGCGCGATACTCGCCGTCTACGGCGGCACCGACGCCACCCGGCACTTCAGCAACAACGCGGACACCACGGCGGTCCCGGCCGGTTCCGCCTTCAAGCCGTTCGTGCTGGCGACCGCGCTCCAGCAGCAGGTCGGCCGGGCGGAAGTGCCCGTCAAGGAGCCCGAGGTCACGGGAGAGGGGCGGCCGGCGGACTGGGAGAGCGACTTCGGGGATCTGCGCGGCGCCCTGATGAAGGCCGAGAACCCGCCGTTCGTGCAGGCCGGGAAGCGCCTCGGGCTGGAGCGGATCCGGGATCTCGCGGTGGCCGCGGGGCTGCGCGAGGAGAGCATGGCGCGGCTGGAGCAGACCTTCCCGCTCGGCACCTCTGCGCCCAGCGCGATCCGGATGGCCAGCGCCTACACCACGTTCGTCAACGGCGGACTGCACGCCGACCCCTACGCGGTGTCCTCGATGACCTACGGCGGCAGAAAGATCCGCGGCTTCGACCGGGCCGAACCCGACCAGGTCCTGGACGCCGGGGTCGCCCAGCAGGTGTCCGCCAGCCTGGAGGGGCTGGGCTGGCGCTCGCTGGGGCTGCCCGGCGGCGGCGCGTCCTCGCGGCCGGTCGCGGCCGGCCGCACGGAGCCCGGCGACCGGATGAAGTCGGCGTGGTTCATCGGCAGCCCGCTCGCCGCCCCCGGTGCCGGTGGCGAAACCGGCGCCGGCACCGACGCGGAAGGCCGGCACGGCGAGGGCGACGGCGACGAGCCGACCACCGCCGTCACCATGTTCCGCAACAAGCCGGGAGCCCCCGAGCTGCTGCCCATGCAGGGCGTCGGCGGCGACGGCAAGGGGCTGGGCACGGCCCTCCCCCCGAAGGTGTGGAGCGCCTACCAGAACGCGTCCTGACGGGCCCGGGCGCCCGCTCCCGGCCGGGCCGGGCGCCCACCGGCCTCAGTCGTTGGGGACGACGGGGTAGCGCGGCTCCCGCTCGGCCATCTGCTTCAGCGCGTCCTTGCGGTCCCGCTTGCTGAGCCGGTCGATGTAGAGGTAGCCGTAGAGGTGATCGGTCTCGTGCTGCAGGCAGCGCGCGAAGTAGCCGGTGCCCCGCACGGAGATCGGCTCGCCCTTGGCGTCCCGGCCGCGGACGACCGCGACGTCGGGGCGCGCCAGCTCGGCGTAGGCGCCCGGCACGGACAGGCAGCCCTCGTTGGAGTCGTCCAGCACCCGGCGCTCGGCGGGCAGCTCGTCCAGCACCGGGTTGCAGATCGCGCCGACGTGCCGGACGCCCTCGTCGTCCAGGCAGTCGTAGACGAAGACCTTCAGGTCCACCCCGATCTGGTTGGCGGCCAGCCCCACGCCCTCGGCGGTGCGCTGGCTGGCGAACATGTCGTCGATGAGCTGGGCGAGCTTGTCGTCGAACTCCGTGACGTCCTTGCACTCCTTGTGGAGCACCGGGTTGCCGACGACCGTGATCGGCCGCGAGGTGCCGCGCTCGCGGTGTGCGATCTCACGCTCCTCCGCGTCCGTGACGTCGTCGATGAACGCGTCATCCACCCGCTGGTCACCCTCTTGATCAAAAACAGGCTGCTGGGCCATCTTCGCCGTACGCCTTCCTGAAAACCCTGAATAGTCGCCCTACAGCCTACGGCGACCGTGCGGGCGCTCAGCAGACCTCTTCAAGATCGCGCCATTCCCGGGTGTCCGGGCTGTCCGCGACCCAGCCGTCCAGCAGGCCGCGCACCAGGGCGGACGGCGCCGCGATACCGCACTCGCGCTCCGGCACCCACAGGGATCCCGAGCCCGCGGTGCGGTGGCCGAGCGGGCCGGGATGGCCCGGCTCGCTGTGGTCGTGCGGGTCCAGGTGCTCGCCGTCGCCCTCGTCACTGGGCATCCGGCTCTCCGAGCACGTACGGCACAGCAGCCGTACGGACGACGACCAGTCCTCGGCGGCGAAGCCCGCCTCGGCCGCCAGCCGCTCCAGGGCGTCCCGGTCGGCCTCGGTGGCGGCCTCCAGGAGCACCACCCAGGTGGGGACCGGTGAGGGCGCCCACAGCTCGATCTCGTCGAAGACCGGGAAGGCCCTGGTGGCGCCGCCGGCGCCGACGGCGGTGGTCCGCTCGCCGTGCGGCACGCCGTCGTGCAGCACCACCTCGCCCCAGCGGCGCCCGGAGGACGGCAGCGGGATGGAGAGCACCTCGATACGGGCCGGGTCCAGCCGGCGGCCCCAGACCACCTCGGCCTCCCCCTCCGGGGAGAGCCGGACGGCGGCGCTGCCCAGGGCCATACCGAGCGGTTCGCCGGACGGGGAGCCCTCGCCGGGGACCTTCAGGCCGTACGCCTGCCAGGCGCGGCGGGCCAGTGGCCAGTCCTGGAGGGCGGTGGCGGAGATGCCGACGTTCCACCAGTCGGGCGCCCCGGCCTCGCGGTCCAGCAGCGCGACCGCGCGCAGGCCGGCGGCCCGGGCCTGCTCCCAGTCGTGCCGGAATTTGTGCAGCAGGGCCAGGTTGAACCAGGACTCCGACAGCCACGGCTCCATGTCCGCGGCACGGGTCAGCAACGCCCCCGCGTCCTCGTAACGGCCGTCGCCGATCAGCGTGAAAGCGCGGTCGGTCGCCTGCCGCCACGAGGCGGAAGGCCGGTGCCGTACCTTGCCGAAGATCCTCACGATTCCCGCCTGCTGGTTGCTCTCGATTGCCGCTCCGGAGGTGTCCCGGGCGGCGCCGGGGCCCTTCTGGGGGCCCACTCGACAACCTGCCACAGATTGCCGTCGGGCTCAGCCCGGTTTGCTGCGCCCCCTGCGGCTCCTTGCCCTTCACCGACCCCCTGAACCCCCCTGAAAGGGGCTCCCTTCGCATCCAACCATGCCCATCTCGGAGGGCGCTCATTACCCATGGGTTCCACGGCATCGGACACCCTGCGGGGGCGCGCGGGGCCACAGTCGGTCACCGGAACGCCGCCGCGCGCCCGCCATGCCGGTTTTCTCCGTGTATGTGCTCCTGGCAGGCGTTACGCACCGAAAAGCGGTGCTCTGCGACCCTCGCCGGGGACCGTCGCTCCGCTCACGCCGCCCGGCCGCCCCGCGCCAGCACCCGGGCGAGCGCCTCGACGACCCCGGGCTCGTGGTCCCGCGCCGTCGCCAGCCGCAACCGTTCCAGGGCCCGCAGCGGGCCGCCGGGCCCCGCGACCGTGCCCGACAGGTCGTCGTAGGCGTTGACGGTGCGCACGATACGGGCGGTGACCGGCTGGTCCCGGTACGGATCCGCCTGCCGCTCGACGATCATCGCGACCTCAGAGGGCACCCCGGTCTGCCGGACCACGGCCCCGCCGAGCAGCGCGATGCGGCGCTGCTCGGCGGACGGCAGCGGCGCGGTCGCCCCGTGGGGCACCGGGTCCAGCAGGGACAGCTGCCCGATGTCATGCATCAGCGCGGCGTACTCCAGCACGTCGAGGTCCGGCTCGTTCAGGCCCAGTTCGCGGCCCACCGCGCGGCTCAGCGCGGCCACCCGGCGGGCGTGGCCGGGCGGGGTGTAGCCGGCGATCTCGGTGGAGCGGGCGAGCGAGGCGATGGTCTGGCGGTAGGTGGTGCGGACCGCCGCGAACCGGCGGAAGGCGCACTGGGTCAGCAGCAGCGGCAGGCAGAACACCGGCAGCGCCCACAGCCCGGCGACCGCGGTGGCGAGCGAGATCACCACGCCGGTGGCGCAGATGGCCGTGCCGATGCCCAGCAGCGCGCGCAACTCGTCGCGCAGCAGCGGCCCGAACGGCCAGCCGGTACGGGCCCGGGCGAGCGCGGCCGCCAGCACCGCGTCGCACAGCGTGGTCAGCGCCAGCAGAGCGACCAGGAACAGCGGATGGGCCGGCCCGGACGCCACCCCGGCGCCCAAGCTGCCGCCGCCGTGCAGGGGTTGGAAGCAGACGGCGGCGAAGCCGACGGTCAGCACCCGGCGCGCGAGGTGGTCCAGCGCCGGCCCCCGGCCGCGGGCGAGCTGCGGGACCAGCCCGATCAGCCCGGCCGCGAGGACCACCGCCACGGTCTGCGGCACGCCGTGGCCGGTGGGCCGGCCGCCGGCCTCGCCGAGCAGCGCGTACGCGAGCGCGCCGGCCGCACCGAGCGGCGCACCCTCCCGCTCCCCCACCGCCCGCCGGTACTCGGCCGCCGGCGCGCCGCCCCGGCCGACCACCTCCCCGACCGCGATCAGCACGCCGAAGGCCAGCGCGATGCCGGGCCGGTCCACCCCGTCCCAGAGCGTCCGGCCGAGCGACCAGCACGCCAGGACGGCGGCCGGGACGTGGACCGCGGCGACGACGATCCCGCCGCGGCCGGCGGGCGGGACGGGGCGCGGGGAGGAGTCGCCGCGGCCCTCCCGGCCACCCGGGCCCGGGTGGCCGGCGTCCGGCGGCTCCTGGGGGGCGCCGGTCATCGCGCCCCGCCCCGCGCCGCCTCAGGTGTCCCGTCCGCCCCTTCCCTCACGGCCGTCGCGTCAGCCGCGTCAGGCGTGACGTTTCCTCTGCCGCTGCCGTGCCCCACCACGCCCTGTTCCGCGTCCGCCGCCGTCACCAGGTCCGGCTGCCAGCCGTACCGGTCGAGGGCCGCCGCCAGCGCCCGGACCATCCGCGGATCGAACTGCGCGCCGGCGCACTTGCGCAGCTCCGCGACCGCGGCCGGCACCGGCCGGGCCCGGCGGTAGGAGCGGGTCGAGGTCATCGCGTCGAAGGCGTCGGCGACCGCCACCACCCGGGCGAACTCCGGGATCTGATGACCCCTCAGGCCGTACGGGTAGCCCCGGCCGTCCAGCCGTTCGTGGTGGTGCAGGATCGCCGCGCGCGCCTCCCCCAGGAAGCCGATGCCGCGCACGATCTCGTGCCCGTACTCCGGGTGCAGCTCGATGACCCGGCGCTCCTCCGGGGTCAGCGGCCCGTCCTTGCGCAACAGCCGGGTGGGAACGCCGAGTTTGCCCACGTCGTGCAGGATGCCGGCGAACCGCAGGACCTCGGTCCGATCGTCCGGCATGCCCAGCTCCCGGGCGATCATCACGGAGGCCCGGCCGACCCGCTCGCTGTGCCCGCGGGTGTAGCGGTCCTTGATGTCCACGGCCTGCACCAGTGCGCGGATGGTGGCCTGGTGGGCGGCGCGTTCGCGGTGGTACCGGTCGAAGACCCAGGCCGACAGGCACATCGGCAGCAGCACCAGCAGCGCCGCCGGCGGCCCGTACGCGCTGCGCCACAGCACCGCCATCATCAGCCCGGCGAGACCGTGGACGAGGTGCGGTCCGAGCGAGCGGGTCAGCAGCCCGCGCCAGGCGGTGCGCGGCGGGTGCCGTTCGGCGGCGACCAGCACCCCGCCGTCCAGCGCCGCGAGCACCGCGCAGAAGGTGGCAGCGGCGGCCGCGGCGGGCAGCAGCAGGACGGGGAAGCGGGGTGCGGCAAGGGCGTGCGGGCCGAGGGCGCGGAAGACCTCGGCGGCCGCGCAGGAGGCCAGCGCCGGCTCCGCGGCGTGCCAGAGCCTGCGGGCGGCGGCCGAGCGGGCCGCGGCCGGCGCGAGCAGCCCGCCCGGTACGGCGGCCAGCGCGGCGAGGGCGGGCGGCAGCAGGAAGACCCCGGCGAGCAGGACCGGGTCGGCCCAGCCGGGTCCCGCGTACGACCGGGTCCCGTGCGGCGCCCGGCCGCCCGGCAGCGGGCAGCCACGGATCCGTTCGCTCAGTGCGTAGAGGGCGGCCAGGGCCAGGGCGCTGCTCCAGGGAGCGCCGGCGCCGAGCCGTAGGACGGGGGCGGTGCACAGGGCCGCGGCCAGGGCGGCGCAGCCGATGTATCCGCGCGCCGCCGTCGGAAGTCCCCGTATCGCGCCCATCGCGCCGTCCTCCTCACCGTGCCCGCGGTCCCGTGCCCGTGACGAGCCAGGGCCCGGCGCCCCGCACTGCGGAGCGCCCGGGTTCGGTGAGAATAGAGGGGCTGCGGCGCCGGGGAGGGCGCATCAGCGGATCGGGCGGGGGGATCGCCTCACCCCTCACCCCTTAGGGTGATCTGCCGTCTTATTCGGCGCGCGCGGTCTCGGACCGTGCATCGCCGGGGCCGGCCGGCTCGCCGCCCGCCTGCCCGGCGGCGGCCGCGTCCGCCTGCTCGCGCCGGGCCGCGTCCCGCTTGGCCTGTTCCAGCACGCTCACCTCGGGCACGGTCTCACCGGCCCGGATGAGCTCGATCCGGCCCATCACCTTGGAGCGCAGATCGGCGGGGACGTCGTCGTGGCCGCAGCAGCGCTTGACGAGCTTCTTGACGGCCTGCTCCAGGCCGTACTTCTCCAGGCACGGCGAGCACTCGTCGAGATGCACCTGGAAATCGGCGCACTCCCCCGCCGGCATCTCACGGTCGAGATACTCGTAGAGGTGATCAAGGACCTCGGAGCAGTCCTTCTCGTGCGGCTCTCCGCAGCTCATGATCCCGAGCCTTTCCGGTCGTGCGGCTCCGGCGACGGCCCGGCCTGCGGATCCGCAGCCGTTGCCCCCGCCGGGACCAGCCCGCGCTCACGGGCGTAATCCTCCAGCATGCCCCGCAGTTGGCGCCGGCCGCGGTGCAGCCTGGACATCACGGTGCCGATGGGTGTCCCCATGATGTCCGCGATCTCCTTGTACGCAAACCCTTCGACGTCCGCGAGGTAGACCGCGATGCGGAATTCCTCGGGAATCGCCTGGAGCGCGGCCTTCACGTCCGAGTCGGGGAGGTGGTCGAGCGCCTGGGACTCGGCGGAGCGCAGACCCGTCGACATGTGCGACTCGGCGCGCGCCAGCTGCCAGTCCTCGATCTCCTCGGCGGCACTGCGCTGGGGCTCGCGCTGCTTCTTGCGGTAGGAGTTGATGAAGGTGTTCGTGAGGATGCGGTAGAGCCACGCCTTGAGGTTGGTGCCCTCCCGGAACTGGTGGAAGGACGCGTATGCCTTGGCATACGTCTCCTGCACCAGGTCCTCCGCGTCGGACGGATTGCGCGTCATGCGCAGCCCGGCGGAGTACATCTGGTCCAGGAACATGAGGGCGTCCCGCTCGAAGCGCGCATTGCGCTCGGCCGCGCTCTCCTCCGGGCGCGCAGACTGCTCCCCAGCAGTGCCGTCGGCCCCTGCGTCGGTACCGGTGACCGGACCCACCTCCTCCAACACCGTCACGGATCCGGAAGCGGACCCCCTCGAATCGGAGAATAGACGACGATCCGGTGCCGCCGCCGCTCCAGCCAGAGCTGGCTGCGTCACCTGCATCTGCGACCACGGCAGGTCAGCGGCCGGGCGGGCCGGGCAAGCGATTCCCATGCGGCGGACTCCCATTCCTCGTGCTTCGCCGGACGTACTCAAGTACTTCCAGCTCTCACAACAGCCCCCGCGCCCCGGTCATTCCCGCCCGCCGCACCGATCTTCGCCACCCTCCGGTCCCCTTCCCGCACCCCCGGGGTTGACAAATCCGCTTGCCGCTTCAGCAATGGGAGGGTGGACCACACACCGAACGACACACACCACGGCGCAGCCGGCGGCGGCCCGGGCGGCAGCGCGGACGGCACGGCCCGCGCCGACTCCGACAGCGGCGCGCACGGGAGCGCGTACGAACGGGTGCTCGCCGAGGTGGGGCCGCGGTTGCGGCGGCTGCGGCAGGAGCGCGGGGTGACGCTGGCCGCGCTCTCCGGGGCGACCGGGATCTCGGTGAGCACCCTCTCGCGCCTGGAGTCCGGTGGCCGCCGGGCCACCCTGGAACTGCTCCTGCCGCTCGCCCAGGCGCATCAGGTGCCGCTGGACGAGCTGGTGGGGGCGCCCGCGGTCGGCGATCCGCGGGTGCGGGCGGTGCCGGTGCGGCACGGGGACCGGACGGTGGTGCCGCTCACCCGCCAGCCGGGCGCCCTTCAGGCGTTCAAGCTGGTCATCGACCCGGGCGGGGAACCGCCGGAGCAGCGTACGCACGAGGGCTACGAGTGGCTGTACGTGCTGTCCGGGCGGCTGCGGCTGCTGCTGGCCGACCGGGACGTGGAGCTGCGGGCCGGCGAGGCCGCCGAGTTCGACACCCGGCTGCCGCACTGGTTCGGGCCGGCGGACAACCGGCCGGTGGAGCTGCTGAGCCTGTTCGGCCGGCAGGGCGAGCGGATGCACGTACGGGCCCGCCCGCGGGGACGGACGGACTGACCCGGCGAGGCCGGTGCCCGCGCCGGCCGGGCCCCGCCGCGGCGGTCAGCCGAACAGCCCGTCCAGCCAGGCGACCACCGCGTCCGTGAGCTGCGCCATCGACTCCGCCTCGGTGACGCCCGCCTTCTTCGGCACCGCGAAGCCGTGGTCCCCGTGCGGGACCTCGGTGAGCACGGTCCCCGGCGGGAACTCCTCCGGCCGGCCGAACGGGTCCCGGCCGCCCTGGACGACCAGGGTCGGCACCCCGGCGCCGGTCAGCTCGTCCACCCGGGACTTCTCCGGCTTGCCCGGCGGGTGCAGCGGGAAGCTCAGCGCGAGCACCGCCTCGGCGCCCAGCTCACGCGCCGTACGACAGGCGACCCGGGCCCCGGCGCTGCGGCCGCCGGCGACCACCGGCAGCCCCGGCTTCTCCAGCGCCGGCCACAGCGCCGTCCACGCCGCGTCCAGGGTCTTCGGCGCCGGTGCCACCTTCTTGCCCGCCACCCGCCACGGCTGCTCGACCAGCGCCACGGTGTAGCCACGGGCCGGCAGCGCGGCCGCCAGCGCCCGCAGGTCGCGCGCCTCGATGCCGCCGCCGGCGCCGTGGCTGACGGCGACCACGGCCCGGGCCGGCTCCGCGTCGCGGTGCCAGGTGATCCGGGCGTCGCCCGCCGGCGTCCCGACCGTCTCGGTCTCCCTCGCCCCTGTACTCATGCCGCACCCTCACTTCCCTCGGCCTGGCCCTCGCCCGGCGCGCCCCGTGCCGTGACGCCTCGCCGCGCGCGCTCGCGCTGCCCATCCTGCCCGCGCGAGGGCGAGAAGGGCAGCACAGCCCGCCGGCACCCCCGTGCGCGGCGCGGGCGCGCGGTCAGAACAGCGTGCCGACCTCGGGCGCCGCCAGCTCGGTGACCAGCTCGGGACCGTTGTTGCGGACGTTGCTGACCTCGGTCGGCACCGGGAAGGCCCGCATCAGGCCGGGTGGCGGGGGCGCCAGCAGCGCCCGCAGCTCGTCGGGGTCCGTACGGGCCGGGTCCAGCCAGGCGTCCCAGCGGTCCGGCGGGAGCACCAGCGGCATCCTGGGGTGGATCTCGGCCAGCGACTGCGGGCCCTCGCCGCCCGCCCCGGCCAGCGGGGTGGTCTCGGCGTCGGTGGTGACGACCGTGCAGGTCACCCACCAGGCCCCCGGGTGGCCCCCGGGCAGGGTGCGGTCCCGCCAGAACTCGTACAGCCCGGCCAGCGCCATCACGGAGCCGTCCGCGGGCGTGACGAAGTACGGCTGCTTGCGGGGCCGCTTCCGCCGGCCCCGCTCCTCCAGCTGCCGCTCGGCGGCGTCGGTGACCCACTCGAAGTAGCCGTCGCCGGGCAGCAGGCAGCGGCGGGCCGCGAACGCCTGGCGGAAGGACGGCTTCTCGTGCACCGTCTCGGCCCGGGCGTTGATCATCTTCGCGGCGGCGTCGGGTGAGGTCGCCCACGCCGGCACCAGCCCCCACTTCAGCGGCCGCAGCTGGCGCGCGGGGCCCGGCGGGAAGGCGCCGGCCGCCGCTCCCTTGAGGGGGCGTTCGAGCACCGCGTGCACGGTGTCCGTCGGAGCCACGTTCCAACTGGGCGCCAGGGTCTCCTCGGGTTCCCACTGCTGAACACCGAAGAGCTCCACCAGTTCCTCGGGACGACGACTCGCTGCATACCGACCGCACATGCGTGCCACACTGCCATGCCACACGAAGGGGAGACATGGACACCGACCACCTCACCGACATATGGGGCCGGGTCTTCGGGACCCAGCCCCCGCCCTCGCTCTGGCTGGTGCTCGTCACCGCGGCGCTGGCGCTGGGCGCCGTCGTCCCGCGCACCGCCTGGCGGCTGTCCCGCAACGCCGTCACCATCGCGCACGAGGGCGGGCACGGGCTGATCGCCCTGCTCACCGGGCGCCGCCTGGACGGCATCCGGCTGCACTCGGACACCTCGGGCCTGACCGTTTCGCGTGGCAAGCCGACCGGTCTCGGCATGGTGCTGACCGCCGCGGCGGGCTACATCGCCCCGTCGCTGCTGGGGCTGGCGGGCGCCGCGCTGCTCGCCGCGGGGCACATCACGGCGCTTCTGTGGGGTGCCACCGCCCTGCTGCTGGCGATGCTCGTCATGATCCGCAACGCCTACGGCGTGCTCACCGTGGTCCTGGCCGGCGCCGCGTTCGTCCTGGTCTCCTGGCTGACCACGCCCCAGGTGCAGGCGGTGTTCGCGTACGCGGTGGTGTGGTTCCTGCTGCTGGGCGGGGTGCGGCCGCCGTTCGAGCTCCAGGGCAAGCGGCGCCGGGGCGGCGCCGCGGACTCCGACCCGGACCAGCTGGCGCGCCTGACCCATGTCCCGCCGGCCGTGTGGCTCGGGCTCTTCCACGTCGTGACGCTGTGCTCCCTCACGGGCGGCGGCCGCTGGCTGCTCGGCCTCTGACGTCAACCCGGCCGGTACGTCCTCCCCCGCCCGCCGTTTCCGCCGCTCCCGTACGCGCGCGCACTACCAGTGCCACGTTTCGGCGGGGTTGCGCCACTTTTGATCAAGATCGGCACCCTTGCCCAGCCATTAAAGTAAGGGCATGACCGAGAGCCCCGCACACCCCGCCCTGTGGCCCGCCCCCCTCGCGCCCGGGGCCGTCGATGCAACCGTCACCGTGCCCGGCTCGAAATCGGTCACCAACCGCGGCCTGGTACTGGCCGCCCTCTCCTCCGAGCCGGGCTGGCTGCGCCGCCCGCTGCGCTCCCGCGACACCCTGCTGATGGCCGAGGCGCTGCGCACCATGGGCGTCGGCATCGAGGAGACGGCCTCGTCGAGTTCCTCCGGTCCGGCCGGGTCCGCGGACTCCGGGCAGCAGCCCGGCGGCGGCGAGGCATGGCGGATCATCCCGGCGGGGCTGCACGGCCCGGCCACCGTCGACGTCGGCAATGCCGGAACGGTCATGCGCTTCCTGCCCCCGGTCGCGGCGCTGGCGGACGGCCCGGTGCGCTTCGACGGCGACCCGCGCTCCTACGAGCGTCCGCTCGGCGGGGTCATCGACGCGCTGCGCGCCCTGGGCGCCCGGATCGACGACGACAACCGCGGCGCCCTGCCGCTGACGGTGTTCGGCGGCGGTGCCCTGGAGGGCGGCGCGGTCGAGATCGACGCCTCCTCGTCCTCCCAGTTCGTCAGCGCCCTGCTGCTGTCCGCGCCGCGCTTCAACCAGGGCGTCGAGGTCCGGCACGTCGGCGCGGCGCTGCCCTCGATGCCGCACATCCGGATGACCGTGGACATGCTGCGCAGCGTCGGCGCGCAGGTGGACACCCCCGAGGCGGGCGGCGAGCCGAACGTCTGGCGGGTCACCCCGGGTGCGCTGCTCGGCCGCGACCTCGTCGTCGAGCCCGACCTGTCCAACGCCCAGCCGTTCCTGGCCGCCGCGCTGGTCACCGGCGGTCGCGTCACCATCCCGGACTGGCCGGCGCACACCACGCAGCCCGGTGACGCGCTGCGTGAGATCTTCACCACCATGGGCGGCTCCTGCGAGCTGACCGAGCAGGGCCTGACCCTGACCGGCAGCGGCCGGATCCACGGCATCGACGTCGATCTGAGCGAGGTCGGCGAGCTGACCCCGGGCATCGCCGCGGTCGCCGCGCTGGCCGACTCCCCCTCCACCCTGCGCGGCGTCGCGCATCTGCGGCTGCACGAGACCGACCGGCTCGCCGCGCTCACCAAGGAGCTCAACGAACTCGGCGGCGACGTCACCGAGACCGCGGACGGTCTGCACATCCGGCCCCGCCCCCTGCACGGCGGGATCTTCCACACCTACGAGGACCACCGGCTGGCCACCGCCGCCGCGATCATCGGCCTCGCGGTGGAAGGCGTCGAGGTGGAGAACGTCGCCACGACGGCCAAGACCCTGCCCGACTTCCCCGCCCTGTGGGCGGAGATGCTCGACCCGTCGGCGGCCCCCGCCCGGAGAGCCTGAAGGGTCCGGCCGCCATGCGCCGCTACGGCAAGAACCCCGATGAGGACGACATCCGCGTCCGGCCCAACCGCAAGGGCAACCGTCCCCGTACGAACATCCGCCCCAAGCACGAGGACGCGGCCGAGGGCCTGGTCCTGACGGTCGACCGCGGCCGGCTGACGTGCCTCATCGACGACCGCACGGTCACCGCGATGAAGGCCCGCGAACTGGGCCGCAAGAGCGCGGTGGTCGGCGACCGGGTCGCCGTCGTCGGCGATCTGAGCGGCGCCAAGGACACCCTCGCGCGGATCGTCCGGGTCGAGCCGCGCACCTCGACACTGCGCCGTACGGCCGACGACGACGACCCGTTCGAGCGCGTCGTGGTCGCCAACGCCGACCAGTTGGCCATCGTCACCGCGCTCGCCGACCCCGAGCCGCGCCCCCGGCTGATCGACCGCTGCCTGGTCGCCGCCTACGACGCGGGCCTGGACCCGCTGCTGGTGCTGACCAAGTCCGATCTCGCCTCCGCGGACGCCCTGTTGGAGTCCTACGGCGCGCTCGGCGTCCCCTATGTCGTCACCAACCGCGAGGAACTCACCGACGGCCGCGCCGCAGAGCAGGTGCGCGAGGTGCTGAAGGGCCGGATGACGGCTTTCGTCGGGCACTCCGGCGTCGGCAAGACGACCCTGGTCAACGCGCTGGTCCCGGCGCGCCGCCGGGCCACCGGACACGTCAACGCGGTCACCGGCCGCGGCCGGCACACCACCACCTCCGCGCTGGCGCTGCCGCTGCCCGGCGACTCGGGCTGGGTCATCGACACCCCCGGCGTCCGCTCCTTCGGGCTGGCGCACATCGACCCGTCCCGCGTCATCCACGCCTTCCCCGACCTGGAGCCGGGCACCGCCGAATGCCCGCGCGCCTGCAGCCACGACGAGCCGGACTGCGCGCTGGACGCCTGGGTCACCGACGGCCACGCCGACCCGGCCCGGCTCTATTCGCTGCGCCGCCTGCTGTCCACCAGGGAACGACGCGAGGGCGACTGATCACCGGGTTTGCCCCCACCCGTCCGAGGTAAATGCATAATCACACCAAGGCTGGCGAACTGGTCACCAGGCCCTGATCGCCCGGACGGGGCCCCGGACGAGTGAGGCTGAAGTCCCGTCGTCACTCATCCAGCTGACGGAGGCAGGGCTTATGGCGTGGGCGTGGCTGCTGGTCGTGGTGGCGGGGCTCCTGGAGACCGGCTTCGCGGTCTGCCTCAAGCTCTCGCACGGCCTCACCCGCCTCTTCCCGACCCTCGCCTTCGCGGCGTTCGCGCTCGCCAGCTTCGGTCTGCTGACGCTGGCGCTGCGCAAGCTCGACGTCGGCCCGGCGTACGCGGTCTGGACCGGCCTCGGCGCGGCCGGCACGGCGGTCTACGGCATGGTCTTCCTCGGCGACGTGGTCTCCACCCTCAAGATCCTCTCGATCACGCTGGTCATCGTGGGCGTGGTCGGGCTGCAGCTGTCGGGCTCGGGCGGACACTGAGGCCCTCCACGCCCCGCACCGAGGGCTCCTGACGTTTCGTCACCCCTGTTCCGGCTGCCGTGCGTCGACCGTCGACAGCCGCGCGAAGGCCCCCGCCACGAGCCGTGACACCTCCTCCGTCTCCGCCTCCCGGCGGGTCCGCCGCGCCGGCACGCGTCCGGGCTTCGTGCCCGCGGCCACCGGCGCGACCACACACGACAGGGTCAGCCGCACCGCGGTCTCACAGGCGGCACCCAGGGCCGGCAGCTCCTCCTCGGGCCAGCCGGACTCCAGCGCGGCGACCGCCTGGTCGCGGAACCGGCCGACGAGCTCGGCGGGACCCGGCAGCGGCCCCTCGGGCGCGGGCGGGGTGCGCCGCGCCGCGGGACCGTTCGGCCGGGCGCCCGCCGGCGGCAGGGGCTCACCCGGTGCCGCCGGGAGCGGCAGCCGGTCGCCCCAGCACCCGGTCAGCGCGGCCCTGACCAGCGGATTGGTGCGCGCGGTACGCAGCGTCCAGGCGGCCGCGGCGACCACCTTGGCCGCCGCGTCGGCCCGGCCCCCGGCGACCGGGGAGCCGCCCCGCGCCAGTGCCCTGGCGACGCCGGCGAGGTAGTTGTCGGTCTCCCGGCGCACCAGTGCGCGGGCCAGCCCTTCCTTGCTGCCGAACTCGTTGTACAGCGTCTGCCGGGAGACCCCGGCGGCCGCCGCGACGTCGACCATCCGTACGGCCGGCCAGGCCCGGGCCGTCAGCGCCGTATAGGCGGCGTCCAGCAGGGATTCACGCGCTGCGGGCATCCATCGCCTCCCCGGCCGCCCGGCCGAGGTGGCCGGTGTGCGCACAGAATTGACGCGCCCTCAGACACTGTCAAGGGGGGTCGCAGCACCGGCGCACCGGACCCGCGCACGCGGCCCGCTCCGCGCCCGCTCACCTGGGCGGCGGGCGACACACGCCGGTCGGGACACAGCCGTGTGGCTGCGGCGTATACCAATGGATACTGTTCGCTCATGCCCGACTATCACGATGATCTTCGCCTCGGCCATGTGCTCGCCGACGCCGCGGACGCCGCCACCATGGAGCGCTTCAAGGCGCTCGACCTCAAGGTCGAGACCAAACCGGACATGACGCCGGTGAGCGAGGCGGACAAGGCCGCCGAGGAGCTGATCCGCAGCCAGCTCCAGCGGGCCCGGCCGCGGGACGCGGTGCTCGGCGAGGAATTCGGCAGCGAGGGCGCCGGGCCGCGCCGCTGGATCATCGACCCGATCGACGGCACGAAGAACTACGTCCGCGGGGTGCCGGTGTGGGCCACGCTGATCGCGCTGATGGAACGCGGTGAGGGCGGCGACCGCCCCGTGGTGGGCATCGTCTCCGCACCGGCGCTCAACCGCCGCTGGTGGGCCGCGGAGGGCCTGGGGGCCTTCACCGGCCGCAGCCTGACCTCCGCGAGCCGGCTTCAGGTGTCCAAGGTCGGCCGCGTCCAGGACGCGTCGTTCGCGTACTCCTCGCTGACCGGCTGGGAGGAGCGCGGCAAGCTGCCCGGCTTCCTCGACCTGAGCCGGGACTGCTGGCGGACCCGGGCCTACGGCGACTTCTGGCCGTACATGCTGGTCGCCGAGGGCGCGGTGGACATCTGCGCGGAGCCCGAGCTGTCGCTGTGGGACATGGCGGCCTGCGCGGTGGTGGTCAAGGAGGCCGGCGGGCAGTTCACCGGCCTGGACGGCAGGCCGGGACCGCACAGCGGCAACGCGGCGGCCTCCAACGGCCTGCTGCACGAGGAGCTGCTCAGCTACCTCGGCGACGCCAAGCACTGAGTCACCCCGGGCCGCCCGTCCCGGCGGCACCGGGCACCGGGCCGGCCGGCGCGAGCACGGGCGTGCGGGGCAAGCACTCGGACATGCGTCCACAACTTGCCCCTTGTTGCAGCCACCGCGGCATGTGAACATGAGAATCCCCCACTTTGTGAACTTGTGAATCCCTTCGCAAGGCACATTCACCAAGGAGGTGGCTCCACTCCATGCCCATGTACGTCAAGGACGCCATGAGCACGGTGGTCCTCACCATCGGCCCGGCCCACACCCTCCGCCAGGCGGCCCAGCTGATGGCGGCTCGCCGCATCGGCGCGGCCGTGGTCCTCGACAACGACAACAGCGGCATCGGCATCCTCACCGAGCGCGACATCCTCAACTCACTCGGCGCGGGCGAGAGTCCCGACCGGGAGACCGCCCAGTCCCACACCACCTCCGACGTGGTCTTCGCCGCTCCGGACTGGACCCTGGACGAGGCGGCGGAGGCGATGGTGCGTGGCGGTTTCCGCCATCTGATCGTGCTGAACGACCATGAAGTCGTCGGCGTCGTGTCCGTACGCGACATCATCCGCTGCTGGGCCACCGCCGAGATCCGCGCGGGCGCGGTGCCGGCCTGAGAAAACGGTCGCCCACGGCGGCCGGGCACACGAAGAGGCCGGAGCCCCATGGCGTCCGGCCTCTTCGGTTGGTACGGCAAGCCTGCTAGCCGCGCAGGGCCTGGACCGCGGCCTCCAGCCGCTTGCCGTAGTCCGCGTCCGCCTTGCGGAAGTTCTCGATCGCCCGCTGGGCGATGTCGTCGCGGGAGACCTGCGAGACGAAGCCCGCCAGGTTGTCGATCAGGCGCTCCTTCTCGTCCTCCGACATCAGGCGGTAGAGGTTGCCCGCCTGGACGAAGTCGTCGTCCTCGGCGTGCGAGGGCGCCGCCTGCTCACCCGTGGAGCCGGTCACCGCGACCGGCTGCCACAGCGCGCGGCCGGTCTCGGCCGGGCCACCGAAGCTGTTGGGCTCGTAGTTCTTCGCGCCGGCGTGCCGGCCGTCGTAGAGCGCACCGTCCCGGGCGTGGCTGCGCGCCTCGGTGGCGTGCGGGCGGTTGACCGGCAGGTGGTCGGCGTTGATGCCGACGCGGTAGCGGTGCGCGTCGCCGTACGCGAAGAGGCGGCCCTGGAGCATCTTGTCGGGGGACGGGCCGATGCCCGGCACGAAGTGGTGCGGGGAGAAGACCGACTGCTCGACCTCGGCGAAGATGTTCTGCGGGTTGCGGTTGAGCTCCAGCTTGCCGATCTCGATCGGCGGGTAGTCCTCGTGCGGCCAGACCTTGGTCAGGTCGAACGGGTTGAAGCGGTAGTTCGCCGCCTCGGCCGCCGGCATGATCTGCACCTGCACCGTCCAGGACGGGAAGTCGCCGCGCTCGATGGCCTCGCGCAGGTCCCGCTGGTGGCTGTCCGGGTCGCGGCCGGAGATCTCGGCGGCCTCGGCGGTGGTGAGGTTCTTGATGCCCTGGTCGGTCTTGAAGTGGTACTTGACCCAGAACACCTCGCCCGCCTCGTTGTTCCACTGGAAGGTGTGCGAGCCGAAGCCGTCCATGTGCCGGTACGACGCCGGGATGCCGCGGTCGCCGAACAGCCAGGTCACCTGGTGGGTGGACTCGGGCGACAGTCCCCAGAAGTCCCAGACGTTGTCCGCCTCCTGCGAGCCGGTGTACGGGTCGCGCTTCTGGGTGTGGATGAAGTCGGGGAACTTGAGGGCGTCCTTGATGAAGAACACCGGGGTGTTGTTGCCGACGAGGTCGTAGTTGCCCTCCTCGGTGTAGAACTTCAGCGCGAAACCGCGGGGGTCGCGCACCGCGTCGGCCGAGCCGAGGTTGCCGGCGACGGTCGAGAAGCGCAGGAACGTCTCGGTCTGCTTGCCGACCTCGGACAGGAACTTCGCGCGGGTGTACCGCGTCACATCGGCGGTGACCGTGAACGTGCCGTACGCGCCGGCACCGCGGGCGTGCACCACGCGCTCCGGGATGCGCTCGCGGTTGAAGTGCGCGAGCTTCTCGATCAGGAGCTGGTCCTGGATGAGACCGGGGCCGCCGATGCCGGCCGTCTCGCTGTTCTGGTTGTCCGCGACCGGGGCACCGGTCGCCGTGGTCAGCGGTCCGGTGGTGCTCTCTACCGACACGTGCGCCTCCTGAAGTCTTCTCCACCTGCCCTTGGCTTGCGCCGTACTCGATCCTACATTGGACAATGTCTAAGTCAAGAAGAGCCCGAAAGCCGTACACAATCCGGTGATGGACCGGCCACTGCTACCCTGGCTCTATCTGACTGATAGGTGATTGGCATGAGTGACCTGCTGGAACGACTCCGGGGACGCGGCTGGCGGCTGACCGCGCAGCGACGCGTCGTCGCCGAGGTCCTCGACGGGGACCACGTCCACTACACCGCCGACGAAGTGCACGCGCGGGCGTCCGAGCGACTCCCCGAGATCTCCCGCGCCACGGTCTACAACACCCTCGGTGAGCTGGTCTCGCTGGGCGAGGTGCTCGAGGTCAGCACGGACGGGCGCGCCAAGCGCTACGACCCGAACGCCCACCACGACCACCAGCACCTGGTGTGCTCGCGGTGCGGCACGATCCGCGACGTGCACCTCCAGGGCGACCCGCTCTCCGCGCTCCCCGAGCCGGAGCGCTACGGCTTCCAGGTCTCCGAGGTCACCGTGACCTACCGCGGCCTGTGCCCCAACTGCAGCACCGCCTGACCCCACCGGCAGACCCCCCACGGATCACCCCGCTGCGAGCCCGCGCCCCACGAGGCCGCGGGCTCCTTCGCGCGCGCGGCCGCGGCCGGCCCGGGGCGCCCCAGCCACCGCCGCCCCACCGCACCGACAGCACCCCTCTCCCGCCGCACCCCTTGCCCGGATCTGACGACCCGTCATATCGTCGGCCGCGCCGCGCATTCCGGCCACCGGACCGGCCCGCCCGACCGGCTCCGGGGCTGCGCACCCCCGCGGCGCCCTGTCCGCACTCCGCAAGGAGCACCCCGTGGGAGAGCCGCACCCCGTATCCGCCGCGCACCGCCCGCCCGCCGACCACCCCGCCACCCGTCGTCCACCGGCCCTCCGCGCCCGCGCCCTGACCAGGTCGTTCGGCCGCGGGCAGGGCGCGCTGGCCGCGCTCGGCCCTGTGGACGCCGAGATCGCGCCCGGCGAATTCGTCTGCCTCGTCGGCCCGTCCGGCTGCGGCAAGTCGACGCTGCTGCGGATCGCCGCCGGGCTGCTGCGCCCCAGCCGGGGCGAGCTGGAGCTCCGGGTGGACACCGCCCGCCCGGCCGCGATGATCTTCCAGGACTACGGCATCCACGACTGGAAGACCGTGCTGGCCAACGTCCGCTTCGGCCTCGACATCCAGCGCGTGCCCCGCAAGGAGGCCGACGAGCGGGCCCGCTCCTGGCTCGCCCGGCTGGGACTCACCGACTTCGCCGGCGCCTACCCGGCCGCCCTCTCCGGCGGCATGCGCCAGCGCGTCGCCCTCGCCCGCGCGCTCGCCGTCGAACCCGAGATCCTGCTGATGGACGAGCCCTTCGCGGCCCTCGACGCCCAGCTGCGCACCCTCCTCCAGGACGAGCTGCTCGACCTCACCCAGACCACCCGCACCACCACCCTCTTCATCACCCACAGCCTGGAAGAAGCCCTGGTGCTCGGCGACCGGGTCCTGGTGATGTCCGCCCGGCCCGGCCGGATCATCGCCGAACGCCGCCCGCCGTTCGGCCGCCCGCGCACCGGCGAGGTCCGCGCCACCCCCGAATTCACCGCGCTGAAGGCCGAGTTGTGGGAACTGCTGCGGGGCGAGGTGACCGGCCCCGGCACCGGCCAGGCCGCCCCGCACCAGGGGGCCGACGGGAGCGTGCCGGCATGAGCACCGACCGGCGCGGTCCCGGCCCGGACCACGACGACGCACCCCTCGCCGCGCCGGCGCGCCTCCTGGTCCGCCGACCCGGCCCCCAGGAGCTGCACCCCGGGCGCACCCACCGCCGCCGGCGCGCCCTGGAATTCGCGCTCGCCCTCGCCGTCCCGCTCCTGCTCGTCCTGGTGTGGCAGCTGGCCGCCGCCCGCTCCTGGATCGACGCCCGCATCTACCCCGCGCCGTCCACGATCCTCGCCGACGGCTGGGACCGCGCACTGGCCGGCGAGCTGTGGCCGGACGTGGCCGCCACCCTCCGGCGCGTACTGGCCGGCTATCTCCTCGGCACCGTCAGCGGCTACCTGCTGGGCCTGCTGATGGGCTCCCTGCGCCTCGTCCGGGCCGCCCTCGAACCGCTGCTGGACGCCCTGTACGTGGTCCCGAAACTGGCCCTGCTGCCGGTGTTCCTCAACATGTTCGGGCTCGGCGAGGGCCCGCAGATCGCGCTCGTCGCCGCCACCGTCTTCTTCTTCGTCTGGATCTCGACCATGGCGGCGGTGCTGGCCGTACCGGCCGGCCACCGCGACGCCGGGCGGGTCTTCGGCGCGAGCCACTGGCAGATGTTCCGGCACGTCCTGCTGCCCGCCTCGCTGCCCGCCGTCCTGGTGGGCGCCCGGATCGCCGCGGGCGTCGCCGTCCTGGTGATCGTGGCCTCCGAACAGATCGCCGCCACCGACGGGCTCGGCCACCTGGTCTTCGACGCGCGCGCCCTGTTCCAGAACGACGTGATGTTCGTCGGCATCGTGTGCGTGGCCGTCCTCGGCGTGCTCTTCTCCGAGCTGGTGCGGCTGGCCGGGCGCCTGCTCACCCCCTGGGCGCCCCGCGACCGCGGCCGCGCCCGGACCTGAACCCGCACGCGGTCCGCCCCTCCACCCCCGTACGCCTACGTCCGTACCTCGCCGCCCGCACGGAGGTCCCATGCGCACCCGCACCGCCACCCTCGCCGTGCTCCTCGCCGCGCTCGCCCTCGATGCGGGCTGCGCCGCCCCGCCACCGGACCGCGCCGCCTCCGCCGCGCCCCGCACCGTCAAGCCCGTGGCGGGCTGCTCCGCGACGGCCTGGACCGACCCCGCCGACCTCGCCCGGGACCGCGCCCCGGCCCGCTGCGTCAAGGGCGCTCCGGCACCCCGCCCGCTCCGTGAGCACCGCACCCTCACCGTCGCCACCGGCACGCTGAACGCCGAGTACGTGGCGCCGCTCCGGCTGGCCGTCGCCCGGGGCGAGTTCGCCAAGGAGGGCCTGGACGTCCGGCTGAAGGTGCTGCCCACCCCGGAGGCGCTGCCGCTGCTGGCCAAGGGCGAGCTGGACGCCCTGTGGGCGGCGCCCGAGGCCGCCGTCGTCAACGGCGTCAACGGCGGCTTCGACATCCGCTGGGTGGCCGGCAACTTCTCCCCGGACCGGCGCTCCAGGAGCGGCCTGTGGGTCCGGCTCAAGGACGGGCAGCGCGCCACCACGGCGTCCCTCGAAGGCACCCGCCTGGGCACCATGATCGGCAAAGGCTCCGTGATCATGTACCCGATGACCACGTCCCTCGCCGCCCACCACGCGGACCTCGGCTCCGTCGTCTTCCAGCAGCTCGGGTCCTCGGACGTGCTGACCGCGCTCACCGGCGGCGGCGTGGACGCGGCCTGGCTGCTCGACCCCGTCTGGCGCCAGGTCGACGGCGACCGGGCGTACGCGTTCCTCGGCGGCCAGCCCCCGGGCGAGCCGCTCGGCGGCGCCCTGTACGGCCCGAATCTGCTGCAACGGGACACGGACGCCGGGGTGGCCTTCCTGCGCGCCTACATCCGCACCGTCAACACCTACTTCGCCGGCGACTACAAGGCCGACAAGGCGTTCACCGCCGAGCTGGCCCGGCTGCTCGGGGTCGACGGCAAGGTGCTGGCCTCGGTGCCACCGCTGCGGATGGACTGGGAGATCAGGAAGGGCACCACGGACCGGCTCCAGAGGGCCTACCGCGCCGCCGGTGTCACCAAAGGGGCACCGCTGCCGGAGAACCGGCTCGTCGACCGCAGCCTCTACGCAGAGGCGGTCGGCCACCGGCCGTGACGCACACGCCCCGGACGCGAGCGCACGACAAAGGCCCGGATCCCATGGGATCCGGGCCTTGGCCTGTGAGTAGCGGGGACAGGATTTGAACCTGCGACCTCTGGGTTATGAGCCCAGCGAGCTACCGAGCTGCTCCACCCCGCGTCGATGCCCCAACTCTAACCCCGGCGCGACGACCAGCGCAAATTCCTTCCGGACGGCCCGGAAGCCGCCGCTCGCGGGCCCGATGGCACCCAGGCCCGGCGATGCCCCGGCCCCGGTGCCGACCGGCCCCGCGCGGCCGCTACGCGCTGAGCTCGTCCTGCAGCGCCGTACGCAGCCGCGCCGCCCGCTCCGCCACCTCCGGCGGGCCCAGCTCGACGGCCCGCGCACACCAGCTCTGCGCCTCGGCGAGCGCACCGCGCCGCGCGGCGAGCAGCGCCAGCCGCAGGGCGGCCCGGCCGTGCCCGGACTCGGCGGCGCGCTGCCACCACAGGGCGGCCTCGGGGAGGCTGCCCTCGCGGGCCAGCAGCAGCCCGAGGTTGAAGGCACCGTTGCGGCTGCCGGCCTCGGCCGCCGCGCGGTACCAGTTCGCCGCCTCGACGACCTCGCCGCGGGCCGCCGCGAACATGCCGACCCGCACCTGGGCGCGGCGGTGGCCCTGCCGGGCGGCCCGCTCGTACCACTGCATGCTCTCGTCGTCCGCGGCCCGCTCGTCGTCCGCCGGGGCCGCGCCCGCCGCCGACGCCATGCGGTCCAGCAGGTCCGCGAGCCGGAAGGCCGCCTCGGCGCTGCCGCCGCCGGCCGCGCAGCGCAGATTGCGCTCCGCGTCCCGCAGCTCGCCGTCCCGCAGCTGCACGATGGCGACCTGCAGCGCCGCCTCGGTGTGCCCGGCCGCGGCGGCCCGCTCGTACCAGGCGTGCGCCAGCCGCTCCTCGCCGCGGCCCGCGAAGAGGATGCCGAGGTTGAACGCGGCGTCCACGCTGCCCGCCTCGGCCGCCTTGGAGAACCACGGCTCGGCCCCGGAGGCGTCGCCGCGCTGCAGCAGCAGGATGGCGAGCGCGTTGGCGGCCTCGCGGTGACCCGCGTAGGCGGCCCGCCGGTACCACTGCTCGCCGCGGCCGGCCCGGCCCTGCCGGGCGCACAGCAGCCCGATGTTGTACGCGCCGTTGACGTCCCCGGCGTCCAGCGCGGCGCGGTACCAGCGCTCGGCGCTCTGGAGCTCGCCGCGCTCGGCGTGCAGCGCGCCCAGCGCGTTGGCCGCGTTGCCGTCGCCCTCCTGGGCGGCGCGTCGCCACCACTCCGCGGCGCTCTCCTCGTCACCGGCGTCCCGCAGCAGGTAGCCCAGCGCACAGGCGGCGCGCGCCTCCCCGTCCTTGGCGGCGGAGAGGTACCAGCGGCCCGCCTCCTGGACGTCGCCGCGGTCCTCCAGCAGGGCGCCCAGCTGCAGCGCGGCCCGGCGGTGCCCCCGAGCGGCGGCCTGGCGGTACCACTGCTCGGCCTCCTCCTGCTGGTTCAGCTCGCCGTACGCGGTGGCCGCCGGGCGGTCCGGGTCGCGGCCGTCCTCGATGAGCCGGGCGAGGCGGTACGCGGCCTCGCGGTGGCCGCGCTCGGCGGCGGTCCGGAACCAGCGCTCGGCGCCGATGTCACCGCGGTGCTCCAGCAGGTCGGCGAGGGCGTAGGCGCCCAGGCAGTGCCCGGACTCGGCGGACTGGCGCAGCCAGTACTCGGCGGCCGGCTCGTCGCCGCGCTCGCGGTGGTGCCGGCCGAGGGCGTGGGCCGCGGCCGCGGAGCCGGCGACGGCGGCGATCCGCCACCAGCCGGCCGCCTCGTCCCCGTAGCCGCGCTGATGGAGCAGAACGCCGAGGTTGTTGGCGGCGGCGCGGTCCCCCGCTGCGGCCGCGGAACGCAGGTGCGGTTCGGCGCCGTCGAGGTCACCGCGGCGCAGCAGCATCGCGCCGAGCGCGCTCATCGCGGCGGTGTCGCCCGCCTCGGCGGCCCGGCGGTGACCGGTCTCGGTCACCGCGTCGGACGCGTCGGCGGCCTCCGCGGCCTCCATCGCGTCCATCTGCAGCTCGGATTCGCGCCCGTCGTCGGGCGCATGCACAAACCGGTCCGTCTCCAACAACCTTGCCTTGTCCCCCATAAGACCCATCGTCGCATCACCTGTAACCCGCGTACACCTGGTATACCGCAGCCAGTGAGGTCACTTCAGCGGTTTGTCGACTTCCCGACACGACGACATGTCAAACTCAAGCACACAGGTTCCCTACATGGGCCGTGCGACCCGGCCTTGGCCGGGATCGAACCGAAACGTATGACGACGCATGACGAAGGCCCGGATCCCATGGAATCCGGGCCTTTGCCTGAGAGTAGCGGGGACAGGATTTGAACCTGCGACCTCTGGGTTATGAGCCCAGCGAGCTACCGAGCTGCTCCACCCCGCGTCGTTGTGTCCTTAACGTATCACGGTGCCGGGCCACCCCCGCACCGCCGTGGCCGTGCGGCCACCGGTTCGCACCGGCGGCCGCACGGCCGGCCTGACGTCGCCGACGGCTCAGCCGCCCGTCTTGCCGGCCTTCTCGGACGCCTTGGCGGCCCGGTCCAGCGCCGCCTTCAGCTTCTTCTTGGCCTCGTCGTACGCCGCCAGGTCACGCCGCCCGAGGGCCTTCTCGCCCTCGTCGTACGCCTTCTCGGCGTCGGACAGCGCCTGCTGCACCGACTGGTCGGCCGGCGGCTGCTTGCCGGTGTCGCCGCCGGGCGGGGTCTCCGTGCCGGTGCTGGGCGCCTTCTTGCCGAAGACCACGTCGAGCGCGTCCTTGAGGGAGTCCTCCAGGACGGGCTTGTTGTCGCCGTAGCTGACCAACACCTTCTTCAGCAACGGGTAGTTGGTGTTGGCGCCGCGCAGGTACACCGGTTCGACGTAGAGCAGCCCGCCGTCCAGCGGCACCGTCAGCAGATTGCCGTACTCGATTTCCGAGTCGCCGAACTTCTTGAGGATGTTGAGCTCGTTGGCGATGGCCGGATCGGAGTTGAACTTCGACTGCACCAGCTGGGGGCCGGGCACCGGTGTCTCCGACGGGAGCTTCAGCAGTCTGATCCTGCCGTAGTCGCCGCTGGTGGCGTTGGCGTCGACCGACATGAACGCCCCGAGGTTCTCCCGCTTGTTGGGCGTGAACGTCGTCGTCAGCGAGAAGGACTGGTCCTTCTGGTCCGGCATCTTCATGCTCAGGTAGTACGGCGGCACCGCGTTGCCCGACTTGGTCGTCGGGTCGCTGGGGATCTGCCAGCGCTCGGATCCGGTGTAGAAGGTCCCCGGGTCCGTGACGTGGTACGTGGTCAGCAGCTGGCGCTGCACCTTGAACAGGTCCTGCGGGTAGCGCAGGTGCTCCTTGAGCGACCCGCTTATCGCGCTCTTCTTCTCGACCGTGCCGGGGAACGCCTTCATCCAGGTCTTGAGGACCGGGTCCTTCTCGTCCCACTGGTAGAGCTTGACCGAGCCGTCGTAGGCGTCGACCGTCGCCTTGACGGAGTTGCGGATGTAGTTGACCTGGTTCTGCTGGGCCACCACCGCCCGCTGCCCGTCGGTGAGCGAGTCGGCGGTGGTGTCGCCGAGCGTGGTGCGCGAGGCGTACGGGTAGCCGTTGCTCGTGGTGTAGGCGTCCACGATCCACTTGATGCGGCCGTCGATGACCGCCGGGTAGGCGTCGCCGTCGATGGTCAGCCACGGGGCGACGGCTTCGACGCGGTCCTTGGGCGTGCGGTTGTACAGGATCCGCGAGCCGTCGCCGATGGCGCCGGAGTAGAGGATCTGCGGCTCCCCGAACGCCACCGCGTAGGCCGCGCGGTTGACCGGGTTGGAGAGGCTGACGCCGCTGCCGCCCCGGTAGCTGTAGCTCTTCTCGCTGCCCTCGTCGGAGTAGTCCAGTTCCTTCTGGGGGCCGCCGACGATGGAGTACTGCGTGGTCTTCTCGCCGTAGTACACCCGCTGCTGGTAGTCGGGGAGCTGCCCCTTGGAGGGCAGGTCCGACTCGGTGTACTGCGGGCCGCCGCCCTCGGCGGTCTCCGTGCCCTTGGCCGCGACCGCGCCGTAGCCGTGGGTGTACTTGAAGTGGTCGTTGATCCAGTTGCGCTCGGGGATACCGGCGATGTTCAGCTCACGCAGGCCGATCACGGTGTCCTGCTCGGCACCGTCCTGGTCCTTGTACCGGTCCACGTCGAGGGTCGAGGGGAACTGGTAGTAGCCCTTGACCTGCTGCTGTTGCTGGAAGGCCGGCGAGACCACGTTCGGGTCGAGCAGCCGCAGACTGGCCGTGGTGTCGGCGTCGTCCCGCAGCCGCTGGCTGTCCGCCTTGCCGGTGGGCTTGTAGTTGCCCTTGTACGGCGTGACCTGGGAATCCTGGATGTCGTACGCGTCCCGGGTCGCCTTGATGTTCTGCTTGATGTACGGCGCTTCCTTGGCCTGCTCGTTCGGCTGGACCTGGAACTTCTGCACGATGGCGGGATACAGCCCGCCGATCAGGATCGCGGAGAGCACCATCAGGCCGAAGCCGATCACCGGCAGCTGCCAGGTGCGCCGCCACAGCGTCGCGAAGAACAGCACCGCGCAGATCGCCGCGATGAAGAACAGAATCGTCTTCGCCGGGAGATAGGCGTTGGCGTCCACATAACGCAGGCCCGTCCAGTTGTCGGCCGACTTCAGGCCGCTGGACTTGACCGCGAGTCCGTACCGGTCGAGCCAGTACGCGATCGCCTTCAGCGAGACGAACAGGCCCAGCAGCACCGACAGATGACCGGTGGCCGCGGCCGTCGCCCGCGATCCCGGGCTCGTCAGCCGCAGCCCGCCGTAGAGGTAGTGCGTCAGCGCCGCGGCGACCAGGCACAGCACGGCGCAGGCGAAGCCGAAGCTCAACAGGAAGCGGTACCAGGGCAGATCGAAGGCGTAGAACGAGACGTCCATGCCGAACTGCGGGTCCGTCTTGCCGAACGAGACGCCGTTGACCCACTGCAGCCACGTGCGCCACTCACCGTAAGCCGAGGCACCGGCGATCAGCCCGATCACGGCGGTGATCGCGATCAGCGCCCACTTCTTGAACGGCGCGATGCTCATCCGGTAGCGGTCCAGGCTCTGCTGCTCCATGGACATCGCGCTCAGCGGCGGCCGCAGCCGGTGCGCCAGCCAGATGTTGAGGCCGACGGCCAGCGCCATGAGGACGCCGAAGACGGCGAAGAGGCCGATCTTCGTCCACAGGGTGGTGGTGAAGACCGACGAGTACTTGACCGAGCGATACCAGAGCCAATCGGTCCAGAACCCCGAAAACATCACAAAGAGCATGGCCAGTACGGCCAGCACACCCAGTGTCATCAACAGGGTCCGGATCCGCCGCGAAGGTCGGCCGACTCTGATCCGTGGCCCTGTGGGGCCTGAGCCGCGGTCCGGCATCTGGAAAGCCAAGGTGCGCACCTCGAAGTTCGCTGTCGTGTGGAGCAGGCCCCGCGATCGTAGGACCCACTGATGCAACTTACGAAGGCTTTACTCGGTTCCCGCTTTCCGGGGTGGACAAGGCACGATGTTGAGCATGACCAACCTCCCCGTTGACGGCACCCCCCTCGCCGCCGACCCGCTGACCCGCGCGGTACTCGAAATCGACGAGTACGCCGCCGGACTCGGCTGGGATCAGCCCGCCCGACTGTTCGCCCTCGTCGACTCCGCCAAGCTGCGCGAGCAGGAACCCTCGCTCGCCGCTCAGCTCGGCATCGACGACTCCACCACCGCTTCCCTGACCCCCGTGGAGCAGGACGAGATCCCGGCCGAGGTGCCGCTGGACGAGTTCCTGGCCACCATCGCCTGGCCGGACGCCGTCGCCGGCTGCGCCCTGACCGTGGAGCGGCTGATGCTGCCGCCGTCCGCCGAGGACTCCGAGCCCGCGGGCATGGACGAGGCCCAGCTCGCCAAGTGGGTCGCCGGGCACCCGGACCGCCAGGAGGTCCGGATGACGGTGGCCGTGCTGCGCGACGGCCGGCGCGAGTCGGCGCTGCGGCTGCGCGAGAAGGACTCCACGGCCGAGGTGCTCACCGGGGCGGCGCTCGTGCCGGGCCTGGCCGAAGCCCTCGCCACGACCTTCGAGAGCTGACCGGCGGTACGCCTTCCCGCCGCGGCCCCGAGGGGCGGCGGCGGGTCCCGCCGGGCCCTGCGTACGGGCCCGGCGGATCTGTGTACGGGCCCGGCAGACCTGCGTACGGGCCCTACGACCGGCCGGCCGGGCTGCAGCTCGGCAGGTCGGCGAGGTCGCCCTTGCGGATCTTGTCGAGCGCCTTGACGGCATCGCCGATGGTGTCGACCTTGACCAGGCGGAGCCCGGCCGGGGTGTCCTTCGCGGCGGTGGCGCAGTTGTCCTTGGGCGTCAGGAAGAACTCCGCGCCCTTGTCGCGCGCGCCGACGGTCTTCATCGAAATGCCGCCGATCGGGCCGACCTTGCCCTTGTCGTCGATGGTGCCCGTACCGGCCACGAACCTGCCGCCGGTCATGTCCCCCGGCGTGAGCTTGTCGACGATGCCGAGCGCGAACATCAGCCCGGCGCTCGGGCCGCCCACATCGGCCAGCTTGACGTCGATGGGGAACGGGAAGAGGTGGTCCACGCCGGCCTGGATGCCGACGATGGCGCGGCCGTCCGGCGCCTTCTGCGTCGGGATCGACACCTGCTTCTCGCCGCCCGCGGGCTTCTTGCCCTGCTTCTCCGCCGCGGCCGCGACCTTGACGGGGATGATCGTGAAGACGACCTGCTCGCCCGGCTTGTGCTTGGTCACGAGCTTGGCGACGTCACCGGCCTGCTTGACCTCCGTGCCGTCCACCGCCTTGATCACATCGCCGGCGTGCAGCCGCCCGTCGGCCGGCTTGTCCTTGACGACGGTGCCGACGACGGTCTGCCCGGCCACCGGGATGTGCAGTTGGTTCAGGGCGGCGGCCTTGGCGCTCTCCTGGGACTGGCTGAACTCCTCGGCGTTCTCCTGGTCGGCCTGCTCGGCCGTCTGTCCCTCGGGGTAGAGCGTCTTGTGCGGCACCACGGCGTTGTCGTGGTCCAGCCAGCCGTAGACCGCCTCGAAGAGGTTCATCCGGTAGTCGGGGCCGGTGACCCGGACGGTGGTCATGTTGAGGTGACCGGTCGTCGGGTACGTCTTGCGCCCGGAGATCTGCAGTACCGGCTCGCCGTCGTGCTCACCGAGCGTGTTGACCGTCGGTCCCGGCGACATCTCGGAGTACGGCACGGGAATCAGTACCCCGGCGCAGAGCAGCGCGATCAGCATCAGGGTCGAGGCGAGCAGCGTCGCGGTGCGGCGTGGCATGGAACGACAGTACGGGACGGGTATGACAACCGGCCCGCGGGGCCGTCCGTACGGGGGCGCACAGCCACCCGCCCTCGGGCACGGCACACCGAGCCGGCCGTGCCACCGCGTACGGCCGGGCGAACGTCAGGCGGAGTCCGACGCGGCCCGGACAGGTTCGGAAGCGGGATGTTCTTTTTCCATCGCGTCCCGGAACCGGGCATAGCCCGCGAGTTCCGCGACGTCCCCGGCCTTGCGGTTCCGCAGGGCCCAGGTGCTCCACAGCGCGGCCACCACCCCGGCACCCACCGGAATCAGCAACCAGAGGAGCGCACCCATCAGCGACCTCCCAACCCCTTGTACGACCGCGATCGACGAATAAGCAGATTAACCATCTACCAGGTCAACGCTTATGCCAGGGGGCCGGTTACGCAACCGGGAACTTCCGGAACACAATGCACCGGTACGGCTCCGCACCCGGGAGTTACTCCCCTGGTGCAGGGGCTCCTACCCGGAACTTCAGCACGCTCCCACCCATTCCTCGGTTCCGTCCGAGAACGTCTGGTGCTTCCAGATCGGCACCTCGTGCTTGAGGTCGTCGATCATCCGGCGGCAGGCGTCGAACGCCTCGCCCCGGTGCGGGCAGGAGACCGCCACGACGACGGCCAGATCACCGATGCGCAGCTCGCCCACCCGGTGGACGGCAGCCAGCGCCCGCACGGGGAAGTCCGCGACGACCTTCTCGGCGATCCGGCGCATCTCCGCCACGGCGGTCGGGTGCGCGGAGTAGCCGAGGCCCTCGACGTCGGCGCCGTTGTCGTGCGAGCGGACCGTGCCCACGAAAAGGGCCGTGCCGCCGGCCGCCGCGTCGCCCACGGCGGCGAACACCTCGTCCACGGACAGCGCGCTGTCGCGGATCTCCAGGAGCCGGATGGGGTCCGCCGCGGCCCGCTCACCGGGGTGGTCGCGGCCGGGGGTCGAGTCAGAAGGCGTGCCAGACATGCCTCCATCGTGCCGTACGCGCACCCGCGGCGGAATGGCCGTTTCCACCGGTCGTCCCGCCCCCGGTATGGAGACTTCTCCAGCCCCCCGGAAACCGGCCCGGCCCGGCCGGCCCGCTGCCGCTCAGATGCGACGGCGGGCCTTACGGGCGCGCCGCACGAGAGCGGCGGTGCCCAGCAGGGCGACGGTCGCGCCGGCGGCGCCCGCGGCGGTGGCGTCCTTGCGGCCCAGTCGGCGGCCGGCGACGGTGTGGCGGCCGGCGACCTCCTCCAGCAGCTCGGCGAGCACCTCCTCGTTCGTCCACCGGGGCCGCCAGCCCGCCTCGTGCAGCCGGCTGCCGCTGACCACCCACGGATGCATGGTGTACGCGAGGTCCCCGGCGGGCGACGGGGTCAGCCCGATGCGGTGCAGGCGGGCGGCGGCGCCGAGGGCCACCGAGGACGGCAGCTCCATGCGCCGGATCCCGGACAGCTCCTCGACCTCCTCCTGCTCCAGCCAGCCGTCGCAGCCCACCGCCAGCTCCCCGTCGACCTTCTCCAGCGCCGCGTACTCCAGGGCGCTGACCAGGTCCTCGACGTGGCAGAACTGCCAGGCGGGCCGGGATCCGGCGACGACCAGCAGGCGGGGCGATTCGAAGTAGCGGGTCAGCGCGGTGTCGGTGCCGCCCACCAGGACGGCGGGGCGCAGAACAGTGACGTTCAGGCCGGGGTGTGCGCGGGGCGCGCGGCGCGCGAGGTGCTCGATCTCCAGGAGGTCGCCGACGCCGGTGGCGTCCGCGGTGGCCCGCAGCTCGGCGTCCTCGGCCAGCGGCACGTCGTTGTCGGGCAGCGCCCCGTAGACCATGGCGGAGGTGCACAGCACCACCCGGTGGACGCCGGCGGCCGCGGCGGCGGTCAGCACGGTCTGGGTGCCGCGCACGTTGTAGGCGGTGCGCGCGGTGGCGTCGGTCTCCAGGTCGAGGTCGAGCGCAAGGTGGACGACGACGTCCACGCCGCGCAGCTTGTCGGCGATGGCGGGGTCGCGTACATCCAGGACGTGCCAGTGCGCACCGGCGACGTCGCCGCGCCGCTCGTCGAGCGCCACCACCTCCTTGACCTCGTCGGAGTCGACCAGGGCACGGGTGAGCTGCGCGCCGACGCCGGAGGCGGCGCCGGTGACGGCGACGACGGGCCGGCGCAGCGGCCGGTCCGGGGCGCCGCCCGCGGTGTCGCCTGTCTTCTCGGTCTGGGCCGCAGCGTTTCGCGCTGCGCGAACGGTCGGATCTGGGGAACTCACCGGGCGTCTCCAGCGGTTGTCTTCAGTACGGGCGCGTGCTGACGCGTCCGCACCAGGTGGCTCCATCCTGCCGCAGCCACCGGGCCAGCGAAGCACCGAGCCCCGAAGCGGTCCGGGTGTCTACGCTGGAGGTGATGTCGGGCAGCCGCCGTCGGCCACCTGGTCGGCGGCCCTACGAGCCGAGGAAACCCGTGAGTGACACCCCATTCGGATTCGGCCTTCCGCCGGAGGAGCCGGAGGACGGCGACAACGGCAAGAAGAAGGGCGGCCAGGGAGGTAGCCAGGGCCCCGCGGACCCCTTCGGGTTCGGTGGCGGGAGCGGCGCGGACAATCCGTTCGCGGCGCTCTTCGGCGGCATGGGCGGCCCCGGTGGCGAGATGAACCCCGGCGATCTGGGCGCCGCCTTCCAGAAGCTCGGCCAGATGCTCTCGTACGAGGGCGGCCCGGTGAACTGGGAGATGGCCAAGGACATCGCCCGGCAGACCGTCGCGCAGGGCGCGCAGGACGGCAGCAAGGACGCGAGCCTGTCGCCGGGCGAGCGCTCCGCCGTCGAGGAGGCGGTGCGGCTGGCGGACCTGTGGCTGGACGGTGTGACGTCGCTGCCGTCGGGCTCGGGCTCGGTGGTGGCGTGGAGCCGCGCCGAGTGGGTCGAGGAGACCCTGCCGGTGTGGAAGGACCTGGTCAATCCGCTCGCCGAGCGCGTCGGGGCGGCCATGGGCGATGTGCTGCCCGAGGAGATGCAGGCCATGGCGGGCCCGCTGCTCGGGATGATGCGTTCCATGGGCGGCGCGATGTTCGGCACCCAGATCGGGCAGGCGCTGGGCGTCCTGGCCGGTGAGGTCGTCGGTTCGACGGACATCGGACTGCCGCTGGGCCCGGCCGGGAAGGCGGCGCTGCTGCCCGGGAACGTCACGACGTTCGGCGCGGGCCTGGGCGTGCCGCAGGAAGAGGTGCGGCTGTATCTGGCGCTGCGCGAGGCCGCCCACCAGCGGCTCTTCGCCCATGTGCCGTGGCTGCGCTCGCACCTGTTCGGTGCCGTCGAGGGGTATGCGCGCGGCATCAAGGTCGACACGACCAAGCTGGAGGACGTGGTCGGCCAGATCGACCCCCAGCACCCCGAGGAGCTGCAGAACGCACTCCAGCAGGGCATGTTCCAGCCCGAGGACACCCCGGAGCAGAAGGCGGCGCTGGCCCGGCTGGAGACCGCGCTGGCGCTCGTCGAGGGCTGGGTGGACGCGGTGGTGCACGCCGCGGCCAAGCCGCATCTGCCGTCGGCGGACAAGCTCCGGGAGACGCTGCGGCGGCGCCGGGCGAGCGGCGGCCCGGCGGAGCAGACGTTCTCGACGCTGATCGGTCTGCAGCTGCGTCCGCGCCGGCTGCGGGACGCCTCGCGGCTGTGGGCGTCGCTGACGGACGCGCGTGGTCTGGACGGCCGCGACGGCCTGTGGGAGCACCCGGACATGCTGCCGACGGCGGCCGACCTGGACGACCCGGACGGCTTTGTGCATCACGAGCAGCCGGACTTCTCCGAGCTCGACAAGATGCTCGGCGAGGCGGCCCGCGACCGCGGGACGGACCTCGGCAAGCCCGGCCGGGAGGGCGACGACCCGGACGGGACGCCTGGCGACGGCAAGGGTGACGGCGACAAGTGAGTCTGCACGCCGAGGCGGCGCGGACGCTCAAGGAGTGGCCCGCGCCGTCGCCCGATCAGGACCAGCTGCGGCTGGCGTATCTGGACCATCTGGCCGCCCACCGGGACGGCATGTGGAAGCCCTGCAAGGAGGGGCATCTCACGGCGAGCGCGCTGGTGATCGACCCGGCCGCGGGCCGGGTGCTGCTGACGCTGCACCGCAAGCTGAAGATGTGGCTGCAGATGGGCGGCCACTGCGAGCCGGAGGACGCCTCGCTGGCGGACGCGGCGCTGCGTGAGGCGCGCGAGGAGTCGGGCATCGCCCGGGGGCTGACGCTGCTGCCGGGCGGACCGGTGCGGCTGGACCGCCACCGGACGCCGTGCGCGGTGCATCTGGACGTGCAGTACGCGGCGCTGGTGCCCGAGGGCGCGGTGGCGGCGATCAGCGACGAGTCGCTGGACCTGAAGTGGTTCGCGTACGACGAGGTGCCGGGGGTCGCCGACACGTCGGTGGTGCGCCTGGTGGAAGCCGCCCGCGCGCTCCTCTAGAGGGGACCTGCGGATCCGGCGCCCCCCGGGGGGCGCCGGATCCCTGTTCTCGGCGGGTCAGTTGGTGAAGATGTTGCCCTGGTTGGCTCCCCTGACGCCCTGCTGGCCCATGCCGAACTGGGCGGCCAGGCCGGAGCCGATGACCGCGTTCTGCGGCGGCAGCAGCTCGCTGGGCTGGACCAGCGCATAGCCCTGGCCGAGGAAGCTCAGCTCCCAGCCCTCGCCGGTGCTGCCGCGGCGCCGCCACACCCCGGAGGAGTGCGTCTGCGCCTGCATCTGCACCCGCAGTGACGCGGACCAGGCAACCACCGCGTCGGCGTCGGCGTTGACGTACTTGTCGGGCGTGACCTGCAGCATCAGCGGCTGGCCGGAGGTCATCAGGGCGACCTTGCCCTGCCCGGAGATGTTGAGCTGGTACTTGCCGGTGCCGGAGATCCCGTACTGGCTGTCGACGGAGACGACCTCCCAGTGGAGACCGGAGTCCAGCGCCAGCACGTAGCTGCTGTCGACGGTCAGGCCGTCGTGGTCGACGTCGACGACGTGCACGTACTGGGCGAGGTTGGCCAGGTAGACGGTGCCCTGCCCGGAGACGCGCATCAGGTCGAGGCCCTCGCCGGAGTGGGCGCGGGCCCGGTGCTGGCCGGGGGTCTGGTAGTTGCCGTCGAATTCGAGCAGCCCCTGATAGGCGACCATCGACCCCTTACGGGCGAGGACGTCGTCGTGGCCCTGGAGGGCGACCCGCAGCAGCTGGCTGTTCTGCAGGGCGTAGCGGTCCTGGGTCTGTGCCTCGGTGAAGGCGAAAAGCGGACTCTGCATGGCGTTCGGTCCTCCCCCTCAGCCCCGGGCCCGGAGCCGGTCGGTGCTGTCCTCGCTGGGCTGGACGACGACGAACCCCTGGCCGGAGAAGCCGAGTTGGTACGCCTCGCCGCTGCCGCGCCCGATCATCGAGGACGCCTTGAAGCTGCGCTTGCCCTTCATCTTCAGGTGCGTCGACCAGGCGACCAGCGCGTCCGGGTCCACGTAGGTCTCGTCCTCGCCGCGGCCGCAGTCGACGACGATGGGCGTGCCCCGGGAGGTCAGGGCGACCCAGCCGGTGCCGGAGATCCCGACGTTGAACAGGCCCTGGCCGGCGAACTTGGCCATGCCCTTGACGCGCTGCACGCCCCACTGGAGGTGGGCGTCGAAGGCGAGGAGGTTGGTGCCGTTGACGGAGAGCGCGTCGCCGTTGAGGTTGATGCAGACCACGTCGGCGCCGTAGTCGGCGAGGTAGAGCAGCCCGTCGCCGGAGCACTTCATCAGGGGCGCGCCCTCGCCGGTGAGCCACTGGGAGGCCATCTGGCGCACGGCGGGCGGATTCGGCTCGTACTGCACGAATCCCTCGTAGGCGACCATCGAGCCGGTGCGCGCGAAGACGTCCTGGCCGCTCTGCATGGCGATCTTCACCATGGCGCTGCCGTGGTTCTCCATACGGGCGGCGGGCGGGGTCGGGACGTAGCCCGACAGCTGTTGCTGGGTCATGACGGGCTCCCTCAGACCTCGTAGGGCTGGACGACGATGAAGTTGCCGGGCGCGCCGCGGAACTGGAGGTTCACGGTCTCGCCGGAGTGGCCCGGATAGGCGTGCCGGCGCAGACTCACCTGACTGGAGATGATCACCTGCGAGGCGGCGGACCAGGCCACGATGGCGTTGGCGTCGGCGAAGGTGGTCGGGGTGACCGGCAGGACGACCGGGGTGCCGTGGGTCTTGACGACGAGGGTGCCGGTTCCCTGGAACTGCATGGTGAACAGGGCGCCACCGGGGATGCCGTGACCCTCGATGCGGCGCACCTCGTGCTGCAGCGACTCGTCGAAGGCGAGCACGGACTCGGCGGACACGCAGATCGCGTCGCCCTGCAGCTCGATGGGGTGGACGTGGGCGCTGTTGTCGGCGAAGAAGACCTGGCCCTGGCCGGTGCAGCGCATCAGCTGCATCTCCTGGCCGGTGGCGTTGCCGACGATCCGGCCGCGGAATCCGGCGCCCTTGTAGCCGAAGTCGACCTTGCCCTGATAGAGGACCATGCTGCCCTGGCGGGCGAGCACCGGCTGGCCGTCGACACCGAGGTCGACCCGGATCAGCTTGCTGTTCTGCGGGGTCCAGCGCTGTCCGGTGGGGGCTTCCTTGTACTTGTCGAGGACGACGCCGAGGCCGGGACCGCCGCCCTGGGGCAGCGTGGGGGCCTGCCCGGGATACGGGGCGCCCGGGGGCTGCTGTGCCGGCTGCCCGTAGGGGGCGGGACCGCCGTAGGGGGCTGCCTGCGGGGCCTGCTGGCCCGGGTAGCCGCCGACGGGCGGGGCGGGCGGGGGCTGCGGCGGCCCGTAGGGGTCCTGGCCGGGCGCCGGCTGCCCGTAGGGGGCCGGCGGCTGCTGGCCGGGCGGCGGCACCGGGCCGGCGGGCGGGACCAGCGGGGCGGCGATGGTGGGGGCGTTGTGGACCTGCGGTGCGGTGGGCTGCGGGGGCGCGGGGGCGGGCTGCGCTGCCGCCGGGGGCGCATGCGGCGTCCCCTGGGGCGGGCCGAAGTCGGGCGCGGGCTGCGGGGCCGCGGGCGCCCCGAAGGACGGTGCGGGGGCGGCGGGCCCGGGGGGCGGCGCGAAGCCGGGCACGCCCTGGGCGGCGGCGGCCGGTTCGGGCTGCGCCTCCGCCTCCTCGGCGACCTCGCCGCCGAAGTTCTTCAGCAGCGCCTCCAGGCCGCCGTCGAATCCCTGGCCGACCGCGGCGAACCGCCAGACGTCCTTGAGGTAGAAGTCGCCGAGCATGACGGCGCGTTCGGTGCTGAACTCGCTGCCGGTGAAGGAGTAGCGGGCGACCTCCTCGCCGCCGGCCACGATCCGGAGGTAGCCGGGGCCGATCTGCGAGACCTGGCCGGTGCCGTCGAGGGCGGCGGTGAAGCTGAGCTTCGTGATGTGCGGCGGAATCTTGTCGAGGGTGACCCGGAAGGATTCGTTGTCGCCGGCCTGCGGGCCGAGCAGCTGGATCGACTCCTCGGGCGAGGCGGGCTGGTTGAAGAAGATGAAGTAGCGGTCGTCGGAGAGCCGTTCCTCGGCGTCCAGGCCGAAGCAGCTGATGTCGAAGCTCAGGCCGGGTCCGGCGATCTGCACGCCGACGTACAGATCCGTCCCCGCCGTCAGATCAGCGATCCTGGCCTTGTGGCCGCGCTGGAATTCCCTGGCCATACGTAACGCCCGTCCCCCGCTCCCGCCGTGATGTGCTCTGCGCGGCCAGGCTAACCGCTGACACCGACAGCAAGCGATGCCGGGGCGCACGGCACCTTCCGGGCGCCGCCGCTATTCGGGGCGGGCCGGGGGCAGATGGGGCAGCCGCTCCGCCGCCACCACCCCTTCGAGGTAGCCGCGGGCGCGTTCCGTCCGCGGATAGGACTCCAGCAGGCGCCAGAACGAGGGGCCGTGCCCGGGGACGAGCAGATGCGCCAGCTCGTGCAGCAGGACGTAGTCGACGACGTACTCCGGCATGCCCTGGAGGCGGTGCGAGAGGCGGATGCTGCCCTCGGCCGGCGTGCACGATCCCCAGCGGGTGTTCTGGTTGGTGACCCAGCGCACCGAAGCGGGCCGGGCCCGGCCGCTCAGGAACTGGTCCGACAGCCGCCCGGCGCGCTCGGCCAGCTCGCCGTCGCCGAGCATCCGCTTGCTCTCCTGGGCGGCGAGCTTGTCCAGCATGACGGTGACCCAGCGCTGCTCCTCGGCCTCCGACATCCGGGCCGGGATGAGCACCACGGTGCGGTCGCCCTCGCGGTAGGCGGAGACCGTTCTGCGGCGCCGCTGGCTGCGCCGCACCTCGACCGCGCTGGTGCCCGATCCGCGGGCCTTGGGGCCGGGCGCGGCCCCGCGCGAGGTGTCGGCGGCGCGGCGCAGGGGTGTCTCCCCGAAGCCGTGAGCGGGAGGGTCGGCGGGCACGCGCCCGACGTTACCCGCTGGCCCTGCGGGAAGTCCCGCCTCGCGGTCGGTTCGCCATCGAACCACTCCATGGCGTGCACCGCTTGTATGACTATTACCGCTCCGGCCTGTGGATAACTTCGGGCGCGGTCCGCCGCGGGGGGCATGCTGAGGGCCGGACGACGAAGGACGGGGGGCGGATGGCATGCATCCGATGCTCAAGCCCGCGCTGCGGCGCGGCTGGCGGGACAGGGAAACGGTGCGGTTCGGCGTGGCGCCGGCGCACGCGATGGTGGTCGGCCCGGTCGACACGGCCACCGGCAGCTTCCTCTCACTGATCGACGGCACCCGCACCATGCCGCAGCTCATCGCGGAGGCGGCGCGGCTGGACCTCCCCGCCGGGCATGCGCGCGGTGTGGTGGACCGGCTCGGCGCGGCCGGGCTGCTGGAAGCACCCACCGCCGGCGGTCCGGCAGCCGACGCCGTCCGGGCGGACCAGCCCGCCGTCGAGCGGCTCCGGCCCGACCTGGCCTCCCTCTCGGTGCAATACCGCGAACCGGCCGGCGCCCTGGAGCGGACCGGGGCCCGCCGGGCGGTCCGCGTGAAGGTCAGGGGCGCGGGACGGGTGGGCGCCGCACTCGCGGCACTGCTCTCGGCCGCCGGCGTCGGGCGGGTGGAGGTGGTCGACGGGGGCAAGGTCGCCCCGGGGGACGTGCTGCCCGGCGGGCTGGGGGCCGAGCGGATCGGTGAGCCGCGCGCCGCGGCCGCCGGGGCGCTGGTCCGCCGCTCCTCCCCCTGGAGCCGCCGGCCGAGGCCGAGGGTCCCGGTCAGCGAATCGGGCGAGCCGGGACTGTCCCTGGTGGTGCTCGCCCCGCGTGACGGGCTCGCCGCGTACGCCCCCGACCCGGTGCTGGCCGAGCCGCTGCTGACCGCCGGGATCCCGCATCTTTACGCGGGAGTGATCGAGGGCACGGGTGTGGTGGGCCCGCTGGTGCTGCCCGGCGGCTCGGCCTGCGCCGGCTGCGACGAACTGCGCCGCACGGACGCGGAGCCGGCCTGGCCGCGGCTGCTGGCGCAGTGGCGTTCGGGACGCGCCGCACCGGCGGTGCCGGCGTGTGACGCCGCGCTGGCCACGGCGGTCGCCGGGCTCGCTGCCGTACAGGCGCTGACGTTCCTCGACGGTGAACTGCCGCCGTCCACCGGGGCGCGGATGGAGCTCGCTCTGCCGTGTGCGACCGTGCGGACGGTGCGGATCGAGCCGCATCCGGAGTGCGCCTGTGGTACTGCCGCTTCACCGAGTACGACAGCGCCTCGGATCCTGGGCCGTGACACGCCACAATGACGGAGTAACCCCGGTAGGGGACAGTGTGAGTTGGAGGGGCGCATGTCTGATCTTCCCCGCAAGGCGGTCACCCGCACCGCCAAGCTGGCCGCGCTGCCACTGGGGTTCGCCGGCCGTGCCACCTGGGGCCTCGGCAAGCGGATCGGCGGCAGATCCGCCGAGATCGTGGGCCGTGAGCTGCAACAGCGCACCGCCGAACAGCTCTTCAAGGTGCTCGGGGAGCTCAAGGGCGGCGCGATGAAGTTCGGGCAGGCACTGTCGGTCTTCGAATCGGCGCTGCCCGAGGAGATCGCCGGGCCCTACCGCGCCGCGCTGACCAAACTTCAGGAGGCGGCGCCGCCGATGCCGACGAGCACGGTGCACGCGGTGCTCGCGGAGCGGCTCGGCGAGGACTGGCGGGAGCTGTTCGAGGAGTTCGAGGACAAGCCGGCCGCGGCGGCGTCGATCGGGCAGGTGCACCGGGCCGTGTGGCACGACGGCCGGGAGGTCGCCGTCAAGGTGCAGTACCCGGGCGCCGGCCAGGCACTACTGTCGGACCTGTCGCAATTGAGCCGGTTCGCCCGGCTGCTGGGGCCGCTGATCCCGGGCATGGACATCAAGCCGCTGATCACCGAGTTGCGCGACCGGGTCTCCGAGGAGCTCGACTACGGCCTGGAGGCCGAGGCCCAGCAGGCGCACGCCGAGGAGTTCGCCGGCGACCCGGACGTCATAGTGCCGGCCGTGGTGCACCAGTGCGAACAGGTCCTGGTGACGGAGTGGCTGGAGGGGGTGCCGCTGTCCGAGGTCATCGCGGACGGCACGGACGAGCAGCGCAACCGGGCCGGGCAGCTGCTGGCGCGGTTCCTGTTCTCCGGCCCGGCCCGCACCGGGCTGCTGCATGCCGACCCGCATCCGGGCAACTTCCGGCTGGTCCCCTCCCCGGACGCGCCCGCCGAGGAATGGCGGCTGGGCGTACTCGACTTCGGCACCGTCGACCGGCTGCCCGACGGGCTGCCCCCGACGATCGGCACTTCACTGCGGATGACGCTGGACGGCGAGGCGGACGCGGTCTACCAGCAGCTGTGCGACGAGGGCTTCGTCAAGGAGTCCATCGACCTGGACCCGGACGCGGTGCTGGACTATCTGCTGCCGATCATCGAGCCCGCGCAGGTGGACGCGTTCACCTTCACCCGCGGCTGGATGCGGCAGCAGGCAACCCGCATCGGCGACCCGCGCTCCCCCGCCTACCAACTGGCCAAGCGGCTCAACCTGCCGCCCGCGTATCTGCTCATCCACCGTGTGACCTTGAGCACCATCGGGGTGCTGTGCCAGCTGGGCGCGACGGTGCGGCTGCGGGACGAGCTGGAGGCGTGGATGCCGGGCTTCGTGCCCGAGGAGGAGCCGGCCGGCGCCGACCTCCCCGACCTCTCCGGCGTCGCCGCGTCCGTCCCGGCGGACCGTGCGGAGACCGGCGTGGACGCCCGGGAGGAGACCGTCGAGGAGTCCACCGCCTGACCTCGTCGCCGGGCGCCGGGTGCGGCGCCCGGCCTCACCACCAGCTGGAATCCAGGCGTCCCTCGATCGCCCGGATGTTCTCCCGCGCGCAGGCGTCACAGAAGTAGCGGCGCTCACCGTTCTCCACGGAGCAGGTCCAGGTCGGCAAGGTGCCCTCAGCCACCGCGCCGCATCCGGCGCACACCGTGCGCCCGTCGGCCAACTCCGCCTGCTCATGCGTCTTCTGGTTCACCGTCCGACGATATCCCCGTCAACCGCACGAAGCCGGATACAACGCACCACGGGGCCCGCCCTGTCGGACGGACCCCGTGAGTGGCGGCGGTGTCAGCGGACCGCCTTACTGCATCACGGCCATGGCCAGCGCACGGCGGGCCCGCAGCGACGCGCGCTCGGCGCGCCGCTGCATCCGCCGCGCGGCGGCGAGCCGGTGCCCCCTGCGTTCGGACTCGGCCTCCCGCAGGCGTTCATGCATATGCGCACGTGCCAGGGCTTCTGGGATGAGTTGCATGGCGTGGTTCCTGTTCTGACGCGACTCGATCGCGTCGGCGTTCGCGGGGGCGGGGGTGTCGGTGAAGGTGGAGTTCATCGTGGGGTCCTGCTTCTTGGGATCCCGTGTGACGGGACGGTCGATCGTTCCTGTGCCGGTGGTGTTCATGCCGCGACCGGGTTCTTACGCGGACGGCCACGCGGGCGCTTCCGCGGCACCACGACGCCCTGGACGAAGAGCTCGCCGCCCCAGACGCCCCACGGCTCACGGCGGTCCTTGGCACCGGCGAGGCATGCCTCACGGACCGGACAGGTCTGGCACAGCGTCTTGGCGTACTCGACGTCGGCCGGGGACTCGGCGAAGAAGACCTCAGGGTCATAGGTGCGGCACGGAACCGCGGCGCCGAGGCGGTCGATCTCGTCGTCGAGCTCGGTGAGGGGCAGCAAGGAGTTCTCCTGGGGGTCGGGCGGAGGGATCAGGTCGGTCGCTACGGACGGGGTGTGCGTCTGCAGTTGCACGGTGTGTGTTCCTCGTCTGTTTCGGCCCGCTGGTGGCGGACGGCTGGGGCAAACAAAAGGGCCGCGGATCCCGGTGTGGGTTCCGCGGCCCTGGAAGGTGCCGACCTGATCTGCCGATCAGGCTGGATCTCTCCAGGGTTCGAGGCCGCGGTAGGCCCACATTGCATGCTGCGTCTGGTACTGCTGCCGGGATTCGGCACCGTTGGCCGCCGCGTAGGCAAAGGCATTCGCCTCAGCCGCCACTGCTACTGCCGCAGGTGCCTCGGTCGGTCGCGCGGTGCGCTCGCTGCGCGTCAGCACGGCGAGGGACTCGGGGCGCGCGACCTCGGTACCGGAGAGGCGGCCGAAGCCGGACAGACCGGTGCCCAGGAGCGAGGAGCCGAGAGTGCAGGTGGCGACGACCGACAGATCGGTCATTTTGTTGGTCTCGTTAATGCTGATCACTGGTCTCGCCTCCTCTCGGCGTCTCGGTGGACCGGGAATCCCGTTCCAGGGTGTTCAAGTACAGCACGGATCCATCGGATCTCGGAAGATTCCGTTGTCTCCGTGCTTCCGAAGGCTATGGGGATGCGCTCCGCGCGCGCAAACTATTTTTCCGACGAGTTTTTCGCGGCGCCCCCGGACTCGTCCCCGGAGGCTTCCATGAGCTCCTCGCCGGCACAGATAGCCAGCACAGCACTGCCGTAGCGGTCGAACTTGCGCCGCCCCACACCTGAGATGACCGCAAGCTCCGCTTCGGTTCCCGGAACGGCCTCCGCGATCGCCATCAATGTCTTGTCGGTGAAGATGCAGTAGGCCGGCTGGCGCAGGCGCGCCGCCTGTCCGGCCCGCCACTCGCACAGCCGCTCGTACAGCGCCTCGTCGAGCTCGGACGGGCAGTCCTCACACCGCATCAGCTTCATCTCGCCCGCGTCCGTCAGCGTGCGGTTGCAGACCCGGCAGCGGGCCGGGCTGCGGTGCCGGGGCCGCCCGGCCGCCGCCGGAGCCCCGCCGCCGCGCTCGACGCCCCCGGAAACCGCGCCCGGCGTACGCCGCCCCGTACCGGTCCCGGAACCCGGCCGCAGGCTCCTGAGAAAGCGGCTGGCGCTGCGCGAGGCCCGTCCGCCGGGAGACCGCGCCAGCGACCACGAGAGCGCCAGATGCTGCCGGGCGCGGGTGACGCCGACATACAGCAGCCGGCGCTCCTCCTCGACCTGCTCGTCGGTCCTCGCGTACGTGATCGGCATCATGCCCTCGGTGAGACCCACCAGGAAGACGGCATCCCACTCCAGGCCCTTGGCGGCGTGCAGGGAGGCGAGGGTCACCCCCTCGACCGTCGGGGCGTGCTGGGCATGGGCACGCTCGTCCAGCTCCGCGACGAGATCGGCGAGGGACGCCGCAGGCCGGGCCCGCGCGAAGTCCTCCGCCAGCCGCACCAGGGCCGCCAGCGACTCCCAGCGGTCCCGCGCCGCCCCCGAACCGGCCGGCGGTTCACCCGTCCAGCCCATGTCGCTGAGCACCGCCCGCACCTCGGACGGCAGGTCCACCGCATCGTCCAGCAGCGTGTCGTTCGCACCGAAGCGCGCCGCGCCACGCAGCTTGATGCCCGCCTCACGCACCTCGGGCCGCTCGAAGAACCGCTCGGCGCCCCGCAGCTGATACGGCACCCCGGCATCGGCCAGTGCCTGCTCGTAGACCTCGGACTGGGCGTTGACGCGGAAGAGCACCGCGATCTCACTGGCCGGCACCCCCGACGCCATCAGGTCGCGGATGCGGCGGGCGGTGCCCTCGGCCTCGGCGGGCTCGTCCGAGTACTCCGTGTACACCGGCTCCGGACCGGCCGGGCGCTGCGAGATCAGCTCCAGGCGGTGCTCCGCGGCGCGCCCCTTGGCCGCCGAGAGCAGCCCGTTGGCGAGGTGCACGACCTGCGGGGTGGAGCGGTAGTCGCGGACGAGCTTGACGACCGTCGCGTTCGGGTGGCGGGTGCGGAAGTTGAGGAGGTGGTCGGGGGTGGCGCCGGTGAAGCTGTAGATCGTCTGGCTGGCGTCGCCCACCACGCACAGGGTGTCGCGGTCGCCGAGCCACAGCTCCAGCAGCCGCTGCTGCAGCGGGCTGACGTCCTGGTACTCGTCGACGACGAAGTGCTGGTACTGGGCGCGGACCTGCTCGGCGATGTCGTGCCGGTCCTGCAGCACGCCGACGGTGAGCAGCAGCACGTCCTCGAAGTCGATCGTGCCGCGGTCGCGCTTGAGCTGTTCGTACGTGCTGTAGATCTGCCCGATCTCCGCCGGGTCACGAGGGGCCTCGCGGGACGCCTTGGAGACGGCCGCCGGATAGTCGGCCGGCACGGTCTGCGTCACCTTGGACCATTCGATCTCGGCGGTGACATCCCGCAGCTCGTTGCGGTCGAGCCGGATCCGGCAGCGGGCGGCGGCCTCGGACACGACCTGGACCTTGCGCTCCAGCAGCCGCGGCACCTCCCCGCCGACGGCCTTGGGCCAGAAGAACTGCAGCTGCCGCAGCGCGGCGGAGTGGAACGTGCGCGCCTGCACCCCGCCGGCACCGAGCTGCCGCAGCCGGCCCCGCATCTCGCCGGCCGCGCGGGCGGTGAAAGTGACAGCGAGCACACTCGCGGGCTGCAGAATGCCCGCCCGGACCCCGTACGCGATCCGGTGCGTGATCGCCCGCGTCTTGCCCGTACCGGCACCGGCCAGCACACACACCGGACCGTGCAGAGCCGTCGCGACCTCCCGCTGCTCGGGGTCGAGCCCGTCGAGCACCCCGTCGGCCGAGTCCGGCACCCGCGGGAAGAGAGAGGAGTCTGTTGCTGCTGTCACCCCGCCATGCTGCCAGGTCCGCGAGGCCGCCCGGGAAGCCTGTCCACAGCCCCGGCACCCCGGTCATACGCATCCCACTCCCTGTGCACGACCGACCGCAGCCGGCGAGGGCGAGTGCTTTGCTGTGTCTGTGGCCACGGCGCGGGAGCGTCGGCCTCGGGGCTGGTGGCGTGGGACTGGGTGCTGTGGGCTGTGGGCTGGGCCGTTGGCTCTCGCCTGGGGCGGGCGGTTGCCCCTCCGGTTGCCCCTCCCCTGGGCCGGGCGGGGAGGGCGGCTGGCGGGGTGAGTCGTGGGGGACGGCGACGACGGGCATGGGACGGCCCGGCGCCGGGAGGGGCGTTGGGCGGGCGCGCGACAGGGTGGCGGTGGGGTCTGTCTCTTATA
>NZ_JNZA01000029.1 GCF_000717345.1 Streptomyces lydicus
CCCGAACCCACCCCCCGCCCCCTCCCCCGAAGGGGGAGGAGGGGGAGGAGGCGGGGGGAAGCCTTCCGCGGCGCGGAAGCAGCGGTTCCCACGCACGCAGAAGCGAGGTTCCAACGAACCGGCCGGCCGCCGCCCCGCCGGGTGGGCGGCCCCCTCAGCCCGCCGCGTAGACGTCCTCGATGTAGCGCCCGGAGGCGGTCAGTTCGCGGAGCCAGGCTTCGGACTCCTGGGGGGAGGCGCCGGTGTGCGCGGCGTGCAGGTCGCGGAAGGCGGCCCGGACGCCGGGGGCCATCCGGCTGCCGTCGCCGCACACGTACACCCGTGCCCCGGCCTGCAGCAGTTCCCACACCTCGGCGGCCTCGGCGGCGATCCGGTGCTGGACGAAGCGGTGCCCGTTTTCCGGGCGGGCGCTGAAGACGGGCCGGACGGAGACGGCGCCGGCGGATTCGGCGGCGGCGAACTCCTCGGCGTGCAGGAAGTCACCGGCCGGGTCGTCGCAGCCGAAGTAGAGCCGGGCGGGGGCGCGCCGGCCTGCGGCGACGCGGTCGGCGACGGCGCCGCGGAAGGGGGCGAGGCCGGTGCCCGCGGCGACCAGGATGACGGGGGTGCCGTCGGCCGGGTCGATGCGGAACGCCTCCCGGCAGGGCTGGACGCGGGCCAGCACGGTGTCACCGGGCCGCAGGGTGTGCAGATACGTCGAGCCGGTGCCGCCGGGCAGCAGCGAGACCATCAGGTCGGCGTGCCGGGCGTCGGTGGCGGGCGAGGAGGACACCGAGTAGTGCCGGGTGCGCAGCGGCGGCAGCAGTTCCAGGATCGTCGGCCAGGTGAGGGCCCCGCGCAGCGCCGGGTGCGCCTCGATCAGCTCGATGAGGGTGCGCGGATCATCCGCGGCGAGGGATTCCAGGGCGTGCTGCTCGGGCGGGCAGGGGTTGTGCGCCGCGAGCACCGCGACCTGATCCACGGTCGGGCGGTCACCCAGCTCCAGGTGGTGGGTGAGGAGTTCGCGTACGGTCAGCGGCCGGTCGACGGGCAGGGTGTCGCGTCCGGGCCGGCGGCCGGGGTGCAGGGCGAGGACGGTGTCAAGGTCGACGCCGAGGGCCCGGGCGGCCCGCTCGACGGCGTCCGGGGTGTTGGCCGGCAGCACGGCGAGGTGGTCGGCGGTGCGATAGGTGACGCCGGCCGGCAGCGCGAGCCGCAGGAAGCGCTTGGGCCGCGGCCAGTCCTGGGCGGTCAGGTCGTGGGCCTCGGTGACGGTCATCGGGATGAGGCCGTGCCGGGCGGCGAGCGTGTCGAGCGGGCCGCCGGTGACCTCGGTGACGGTGTAGCCGGTGTCCTCGTCGCCCGGTGCGCTCGCGCCGACGCTGGCCGGGTCGCCGTAGCGGGCCAGCAGCTGGGTGCGCAGCAGCGCGGCGAACTGCTTGACGGTGCCGCCCAGGTCGCCCGAGGCGTCGGCCTCGGCGCGGGGCAGCAGCCGGTGCCCGCCGAGGGCGTCCAGCCGGTCGTCGATGAGGGTCGGTACGTGCTGGTAGGTGGCCGCCCAGTTGCGGTCGCCGACACCGAGGACGGCGAACGGGAGGCCCGCGGCGGCGTCGTCCGGTGCGGTCTTCAGCCACTGGACGAAGGCGGCCGCGTCGTCGGTGGGCTGGCCGTTGTAGGAGGCGGCGACGATGACGAGGGGCCGGTCGCCGGGCAGCTGCCCGGCGTACGCGTCGAGCGGCGCGACGTCGGCGGCGAAGCCCAGGCCGGTGGCCTCGTCGGCGAGCCGCTCGGCGAACTCCCGGCAGGTGCCGTAGTTGCTGCCGTGCAGGAGCAGCAGGCCGGTGCCCTGGGGGACGCGGGTCGGCAGCCCGTCGTCGGCCGCCGGGGCGTCCCCGGAGCCGGCGGCGGTGTCGGGGAGCACGGCCAGCGCGGTGCGGACGGCGGCCCGGTCGGCGGGCGTACGGGCGGCGAGGGTGAGGGTGAACCCTTCGGGCTTGAGGGTCAGCGTCTCCTTGATCCGGAGCCGGTAGTCGCCGTGGTCGATCAGCCGGTAGCGGTGGGCGAGCAGGGCGAGCAGCATGGTCGCCTCGTGCAGCGCGAACTGCCGCCCGATGCAGGCGCGTTCACCGGTGCCGAACGGCTTGTACGCGTGCGGCGAGCGGGCCGCCTCGGCCTCGGGGCTGAAGCGGGAGGGGTCGAACAGCTCGGGGTTGTCACCCCACACCGGGTCGCGGTGCAGCATCGGGGTGAGCACGGTGACGAGGTCTCCGGCCTTGAGCGGGTAGCGGCCGCCGAGCAGGGTGTCCTCCCGGGCCTGGCGGCTGAAGGCGGCGGCGGTCGGCCACAGCCGGAGTGCCTCGTTGAGGACCTGGCGGGTGAACGGGAGCCGGCCGATGTCCTCGAAGGAGGGGTCGGGGTCGGCCTGGTCGCCCCACAGTACGTCCGCCTCGCGCTGGACCATGCGCAGCGCGAGCGGGTCCTTGAGCAGGTGGTGGAGGGCGAAGGAGAGGGCGCCCGACGTGGTTTCGTGGCCGGCGATCAGGAAGGTGATGACCTGGTTCCGGATGTTGGCGAGATCCAGGGTGGGACCGCTCGCCTCCGTGCCGTCGCCCTGCGCGCGGGCGCCGAGCATCAGGCCCAGCAGGTCGTCCTCGCCCGTCTCACCGCTCGCCGTGCGGGCGGCGATGACCTCGTCGACGACGGAGGCGAGGTAGTCCGCGTCGGCCCGGAAGGCCGCGTCCTCCGCGGAGTGGTCGGCGTGCGGGTCCCGGGCGAACTTCTTCCCGCTCCACTGCAGGCAGCGCACCATCGCCTCGACGAAGGGGTGCGCGCTGTCGCCGCGGGAGAAGGACTCGAAGTCGAAGCCGAAGCCGGCCAGCCCGATGGTGTCCAGCGTCATCCGGGTCATGTCCTCGGCGACCTGGGCGGGTGTGCCGTCGGCGACCCGGCGGTCCCAGTTGGCCATGACGCGGCGGGCCACCTTGAGCATCGCCGGGTGGTACGTGCGCATCGAGCCGAGCGCGAAGGCCGGCATCAGGACCTCGTGGGCCTTGGCCCAGTTCGGCTCGTCGTTGTAGGCGGTGAACAGACCGTCACCGGCGAACTCTCTGACGTTCTCCAGGATCACCGAGACGCCCTTGGCGAAGCGCGTCTCGTCGGCCACCTCGGTGACCAGGTCGAGGGAGGTCACGAACAGCGTCTCGCGGTCGCCGAGCTTGCGCTTGAAGACCGGGCCGTGGATCCGGGCGAGGTCCATGGCCTGCTGGATGGGCGTCGTGGTGACGCCGGCCGCCGTGATGTCGGCGACGGGTATGCCGTCGGCGGCGCGTTCGTCACTGGGGAGCGCGATGGTGTCGGTCATGTCTCCAGCGTGAGGGGCCCGGCGTGCGTCTCGTGACCGGGCAACTGCATGATTGTGCAGTGGTTTTTCGCTGCTCGCTCTTGCGCGCGGACCGGGGATGAGGCAATGGACGACGGGACTGTCTGCGGTGGGCCGGACGCGGGGGCACCGGCTCTCGGCACACCGTTCCACCGGAGCGGGGAAGCCGACCCGGCCGGGCCGTACGCGGACGGCCCCTGGCGCAACTACTTCCTGATTCTGCTGGACCGGATCCCGACGCCGATCGCGGTGTGCCGGGCGGACGGCGAGGTGCTGATCGCCAATCCGGCGATGGCCGGGCAGTGGGGCGTGGCGCCCGGGCAGCTGCGGGGGCGCAATCTGCTGGACCTGTTCCGGCCGCGGGACGAGGCGCAGCTGATCCGGATCGCGGAGGCGGTGCGCCTGGGCCGCCGGTCGCGCTATCCGGTGGAGGTGCACTGGCGGTCCGCGTCCGACGGGTCCGAGCGGGAGGGGGAGCTGACGGTGGATCCGGTCGGCGATCCCTCGGTGCAGCCGCCCGTGCTGCTGGCGCTGCTGCGGGCCCGGGAGCCGGTGCCGCCGCCGGCGCCGCCGCGGGGCACGGCGAGTCCCGTGGAGGCGCGGATCCTGGCGCTGGCCGCCGGCGGCGCCACCACGGCGTCGATCGGTACGGCGCTGGGCCTGACGGTTGACGGGGTGAACTACCACCTCACCCGGCTGGCGCGGCGCTGGCGGGTGCAGGGCCGCGCGGCGCTGGTGGCGAAGGCGTACGTCCTGGGGGTGCTCGCGCCGGAGAGCTGGCCGCCGGCCCCGGCGTGACGGGCGGCGGCGGTCCGCCGGAGGTGGGGCCGCGGCGCGCGGCCGCCCGGCCCGGGGGAACGTCAGCACGCGTGTGCGGATAACCTCCGTGGTGTGGAGGAGAACGCAGCCGCGCAGTTCGAGCGCGGAACGGACGGCCCGAAGGTGATCGTCGTCGGCATCGACGGCTCCGACTCGTCCTGGCGCGCCGCGGCGTACGCGGCGGGGCTGGCCCGGCGCCAGGCGTCGAAGCTGGTCCTGGTCTATGTCCAGCCGGTGCTGCCGGCCGGGGCCGCGATGGGCGCGCCGGTGGCCGATGCCACGAACGAGGTGGCCGAGGAACTGATGGCGGAGATCCGCAAGGCGACCGAGCGGCTCCAGGGGATATACGAGGTCCGCTGGGAGTTCCACACGCTGCGCGGCGATCCGTACAACGGCATGGTGCAGATGGCCGACGACCTCAAGGCCGACGCGGTGGTGGTCGGCGCCTCGGAGTCGGCCGGACACCGCATCATGGGCTCGGTCGCGGTCCGGCTGGTCAAGGCCGGGCGCTGGCCGGTGACCGTCGTCCCGTAGGGCGGTGGCCCGGGTGCTCCGCTGGTGGGGCGGGCCGCCCTGAGGCACGGTGGGAGATGGACGGGCGGAGCGCCGCCCCGGCCGAGGGAGACCACCGTGACCGACCGCACGTACCGCGTGACCGAGATTGTGGGGACGTCCCAGCAGAGCGTGGACGCCGCGATCACCAATGGCATCAAGCGCGCCTCGCAGACCCTGCGCAACCTCGACTGGTTCGAGATCACCCAAGTGCGCGGGCATCTCATCGACGGCGAAATCGATCACTACCAGGTCGGTCTGAAGGTCGGCTTTCGGCTGGAAGACGCCGACTGACCGGGCCGATTGCCACCCCTCCCGTGTATCTCTCCCGGCGAGTCCTGCTCCTACTAGGGAGTCGCCTTCCTCCGAGGCCCGCCAGGGTCCATGATGATCCGCCGTCGGACCACGACGGAGTGACCCTACGGAGGGATGACGCATGGGGCTGCGCGCGGGACACGGCGTACTGCGCCGCAAACCGATCGAACACATCGAAGAGGCGGAAGGCTCCGCGAGCCAGCAGCTCACCCGGGCGCTCGGTCTGTGGCAGCTGACCGCCATCGGTGTCGGCGGCATCATCGGCGCCGGCATCTTCACCTTGGCGGGTACCGTCGCGAACGAGAAAGCCGGGCCCGCGGTCCTGATCTCCTTTCTCGTCGCGGGCGTCGCGAGTGCCGCCGCCGCCTTCTCGTACGCGGAATTCGCCGGGCTGATCCCGAAGGCCGGCTCGGCCTACACCTACGGCTACGCGGTGCTCGGGGAAGTGGCGGGCTGGTTCATCGGCTGGGACCTGCTGCTCGAATACACCGCGATCGTCGCGGTGGTCGCCATCGGCATTTCCGGCTACTTCGGCTTTCTCCTCGGTGAGATCGGGGTGGATCTGCCCGCGTGGATGCTGGGGGCGCCGGGGACCGGGCCGGGGCACCGCGTCGACCTCTTCGCCGCGGTGCTCTGCCTGCTGATCGCCTATCTGCTGACCTTGGGCATCAAGAACGCCGCGCGCTTCGAGACCATCGTGGTGGGCCTGAAGGTCCTGGTGGTCGTGGTGGTCATCGCGGTCGGCTTCTTCCACATCAACACGGCGAATTACCACCCCTTCTTCCCGTTCGGGGTGACCGGTGCGTTCACCGGTGCGGCCACCGTCTTCTTCGCGGTCTTCGGGTATGACGCGATGAGCACCGCGGCCGAGGAGTCCAAGGACGCCCAGCGCCACATGCCGAAGGCCATCATGTATTCGCTGGCGATCTCGATGGTGCTGTACGTGCTGGCGTGCCTGGTGCTGACGGGTATGCAGAACTACAAGCACATCGACCCGGAGAGCGGATTCTCGTCGGCGTTCAAATCGGTGGGCCTGAACGGTCTCGCGGACGTCATCGCGGTCGGCGCGATCATCGGCATTCTGACCGTCATGTTCACCTTCATGCTCGGTGTGACCCGGGTCTGGTTCTCGATGAGCCGGGACGGTCTGCTGCCGAAGTGGTTCGCTAAGACCAGCGCCACCCACCACGTGCCGACCCGGGTGACCTGGATCGTCGGCGTGGCCTCCGCGCTCATCGCGGGCTTCCTGCCGATCGGTGAGGCCGCGGAGCTGACGAACATCGGCATTCTGCTGGCGTTCGTGGTGGTCTGCGTCGCGGTGATCGTCCTCCGCTACAAGCGCCCCGAGCTCCCGCGCACCTTCCGCACGCCGGGCATGCCGGTGGTGCCGGCGATCGGCGTGTGCTTCTCGATCTGGCTGATCACGTTCCTGGCGTGGCAGACCTGGGTGCGCTTCGTCGTCTGGTTCATCGTCGGCATGGTCATCTACTTCACGTACTCCTACCGGCACTCGAACCTGGCGCGGGAACCGGGCGAGAATTCCGCGTCGACCGGGACGGTCGTTTGACGGACGGTCATCGGGGCCGGCGGGCAGCTGTCCCGCCGGCCCCCTTGTCGTCCGGTCCGTCCACCCGTCACGCCGTCAGGTCGTCAGTCTCCGCGCCTCGTGCCGTCGGGTGAACGGGCGAACGGGACGGCGCGGGTCAGAAGACGAACGGGCCCGGGGTCTGTGCCGAGGTGGCCTTGCAGGTGGCCGTGATGCCGAAGACCACGACCTTGAGGGAGGCGGCCTCCAGGCTGTCGCCGGCGGCGACCGTACCGTTGAGCGGACCGGTGGAGACCGCGCTGCCGGCCGGGATCGCCGGGTTGGCGCTGCCGCTGAATGTGGTCGTTCCCGAGCCGTTCTTGGTGAGCGTCAGCGTGGACTTGACCGAATGTGCGCCGATGTTGATCGGCGAGGTGATCGCCGACGTGGACACACTGATCGTGGCGGCCGTGCCGTTCTGGGTGGCGGTGAGCGTCGCCGTACCCGAGCCGTAGGAACCGCAGTCGAACGAGAGGGTGGCGGTGCCGGGGGTCACCGCGGTCGCGGCCGGCGCCAGGGCGAGCGTGCCCGCGGCGGCGAACGCGACGCCGAGCGCCGTACCTATGCCGTACGTGCGCGATCTGACATGTCTCATGGGGACCGCCTTCGTGAGGGGGGTGGCAGGCCCGTGGCACCGGCCGTCGAGCGGTACGTGAGGGAACGACAGGCGCCACGCGGGGCCCGGTCCGGGGCCCGTGCCGAACACCGCCGGATCCGGCGGGACCCGAGGGATCCGCTCCGGAACCACCGGACCTGACGGTCAATCAGCGACCTGAAATCGCTGACCATTGAGGCACGCGCCCCCGGAGAGAGCAAGGCGAAGGGCCCATGATTTTTGGCATGCCTGCGTCAGGCCGACGAGAACCGGCCGCGGGCGCCGCCCCCTCGGCTCAGCCGCCGCCCCGGGCCCCGGACAGCGCCTTCCCGACCCGGCGCAGCCACCGGCGCGGCGGTTCGCCGAGCCGGTGCCGCCACAGCCACCACGGCAGCCGGCGCCGCGGCACGTACGCCCAGAGGTCGTCGTCGGCCTCGCTGCCGCGCGGACAGCGGCGCAGCAGGTCCAGGCAGCGCCGGTCGACGGTGCGGTGCAGCCGGGCGGTGTGCGCGAGCGCGACGATGCCCTGGTGGCGCAGGCGCGGGTCCGACGACGCCAGCGCGCGGTCCAGGGCACGCGCGACCCTGGGGAGGATCGCCGTCGGGTCGGGGTGGGTGAGGGCGAGCCCGATGACGGCGACGCCGACCAGTTCCTCGCCCCGTTCGAAGGCCGCGTCGACCTCTTCGGGCCGGTCGGTGCCGAGCAGTGCGGAGCTGTCCTGCCAGTTCATGCCCCGTCCGGACGCCGCCCGGGAGAGAAGGAACTCCCGTCGACCTGCGGCCAGTTGCGGCCCGCTCGCCTCTCCCCCATCGGCGTCGCCCCGGGAGAGACGGTGGCTCAGCTCCAGATAGTCCCAGACCCGCCGCGGGTCCTCGGCGTCGCCGCCGCGTCCCGTCCGGCCGTCGACGGTCTCGCGGCAGAGGGCCGCGAGCGGGGACGGGTCCGTGCCCCGCGCATGGATCCGGGCGAACGCCTCGCCGGGTCCGGGGCCGAGGTCGCAGCGTCGCAGGAAGGCGAGGGTGCCGGTGTCGGCGGCGGTGAGCCGGCCGTTGAGATAGCCCCAGGCCAGTTCGGGCGCCTCCAGGGCCACCGCGTACCGGACGAACTCGGCGGGAAGGGGCGCGGGGCGGGGCGAGGGCGCGACGAGGTCCGCATCGGGCGGCGGAAGGGCGGCGGCGCTCCCCCCGGGCGACGGCGCACCCTCGGCCTCGCCGAGGGCCTGCGGCGGGGCGGCGGTCTCGTCGGGCGTGGGCATCCGGGGAGCCTACCGAGGGGCCGGCGGCGCACCGGAGTCGCCCGCACCACCTCTTGACGCGAACCTGACCAACCTCAAGAATGAGCGCGCTCTGACAACGTTGTCGGCCTACCTTCCGGAGGTCCGGATCCATGCCTTGGCTCAGTCGTTCCCGGCTGCGTACCGCGGGCGCGGTGCTGGCGGCCGCGCTCGTCGGGGGCGCGCTCACGGCCCCGGCCGCAGCGGCCGCGCCGCCCGCCGGCGGCCCGCTCACCGACCTGGTCAACCCGTTCATCGGCAGCCGGAACGACGGCAACACCTATCCGGGCGCCGCGGTGCCGTTCGGCATGGTGCAGCTCTCCCCGGACACCGGACACACCACCGGCTACGGCTACGACGACGACCACATCCGGGGCTTCAGCTCGGTGCACATCTCCGGCGTCGGGTGCGGGCTCGGCGGCGATCTGCCGGTGCTGCCCACCACGGGCGACATCACCGAGACCGACTATGCGAAGTACGCGGCCGGCTACCGCCATGACGACGAGTCGGCCCGGCCGGGCTACTACCGCGTCGGCCTGACCTCGTACGGCGGGATCACCGCCGAGCTGACCGCGACCGCCCGCACCGGCAAGCAGCGCTACACCTTCCCGGCCACCGACAAGGCCAATGTGCTGCTCAACGCCGGCCAGTCGCTGCACAGGACGGTCTCCACCCGGGTCGAGGTGCTGGACTCCCGCACCATCCGCACCGCCCTCACCGGCCGCGGCTTCTGCCAGGACACCGAGCCGTACACCGTCTACACGATCACCCGCTTCGACCGGCCGTTCACGTCGTACGGGACCTGGGACGGCGACACGGTGACGGCCGGTTCCAAGGGCTCCACCGCCACCGGCCGGCACGGGGCCTACGCCCGCTTCGACACCCGCAAGGACCGTACGGTCGAGGCGACCACCGCGCTCAGCTACGTCGACGCGGCGGGCGCGGCCCGCAACCTGCGGGCCGAGGGCGGCCGTTCCTTCGACCGGACGAGGGCCGCGGCCGACGCGGCGTGGGAGCGGCGGCTGGAGCTGGTGCGGGCCCGCGGCGGCGACCGTACGCTGCGCCGGACCTTCTACTCCTCGCTCTACCGTTCCTTCCTCGCGCCGAACGTCGGCAGCGACGTGGACGGGCGCCACACCGGATGGGACCAGAAGGTGCACCGGACCGCCGACTTCGGGGGCTCCGCCTACTACCAGAACTGGTCACTGTGGGACACCTACCGCACCCAGGCGCAGCTGCTGGCCCTGCTGGCGCCGCGGGAGTCACGTGACATGGCGCTGTCGGTGCTGCGGATCGACAAGGAGAGCGGCTGGCTGCCCAAGTGGGGCTACGGGACGGTCGAGACCAACATCATGACCGGCGATCCGGTCACCCCGTTCCTCACCAACGCCTATCAGCAGGGGCTGCTGGCGGGCCACGAGGAGGAGGCGTACGCGGCGCTGAAGAAGAACGCCGACGGGGTGCCGCCGGCCGGTTCACCGGCCGTGGGGCGGGAGGCCAACGCGCCGTACCTGAAGGACGGGTTCGCCCCGTACATCAAGGGCCGGCCGCATCAGAAGCCCGGTGACTCGGACTTCGAGCACGGCGCCTCGGCGACCCTCGAATACGCCCTGTCGGACGCGATGCTGGCGCAGATGGCGCGGGATCTGGGACATGACGCGGACGCCGACCGGTACGCGGCCCGGGCACAGAACTACCGCCGGATCTTCGACGGTTCGACCGGCTTCTTCCGGGCCCGCGACGAGCACGGCGCCTTCATCGGGCCGGCCGACCCGGCCAGGAGCGAGGGCTTCCACGAGGGCACGTCCTGGCAGTACCAGTGGCTGGTGCCGCAGGACCTGCCGGGGATGCTGAAGCTGATCGGCGGCAAGGACAAGGCCGACGAGCGCCTCGACTCGTTCTTCGCCTACCCGCAGTTGCTGAAGGACCCGGCGAAGACCGCCCGCGAGGTGTGGGTCAACGGGCCGTACGACTACTACAACGCGGACAAGTACAACCCGCAGAACGAGCCCGACCTGATCGCCCCGTACACCTATCTCTCCACCGGCCGGCCCTGGAAGACGACGGATGTGGTGCACGCGGCGCTGACGCTGTTCACCGACACCCCGACGGGTATGACCGGCAACGACGATCTGGGGACGATGTCGGCGTGGATGGTGCTCTCGTCGATCGGGGTGTTCCCGGTGCAGCCGGGTACCGACAGCTGGGGGCTGAGCACCCCGGTCTTCGACCGGGTGGATCTGACGCTGGACCGGCGGTACTACCCGGGCGGGCACTTCACCGTCACGGCGCCCGGTACGTCCACGACCCACCGGTACGTCCAGTCGGTCCGGCTGGACGGCGCCGACCGTGACCGGACGTATCTGACCACCGGTGAGCTGCGCGCGGGGCGCGAACTGTCCTTCACCGTGGGCGCCGAACCGTCGGGCTGGGGCACCGGCGAGGGTGCCGCGCCGCCACCGGTGGGCACGACGGCCGGGGCCGGGAGCCCGCGGCGCTGAGCGGGGCTGCTCGTCGCCCGCGGGCCGGTGGCGCTGGGCGCGGCCGGCCCGCGGGCGGACGGGGCGAAGGGGGTCTGCGCGGGGGGCGGGGCGGTCGTCAGCCCTGCAGGGCCTGCCAGAACTCGTCGAAGGACATGGTGCCGTCGTGGTTGGCGTCCTTGGACTTGATGACCGCCTCGGCGACCGGGCCGGTGACGAACGGGTCGCCCATCTCGGCCATCGCGCGCTTGAACTCGTCCGGCGTGACCTGGCCGTCGCCGTCCGCGTCGTACCGGTTGAACGTCGCCCTGGCCTCGTTGATGTCTGCCATGGGAGGTGCCCCCTTCGTGGTGCTGCGCAGTGCTGCGCGGTGCTGTTGCCCGTGGATCTGACCTGCGTACATTAGCGGACCCTCATACCGCGTCCGGCTGCCCCCTCCGGCGGGCGAGATAGCGGGCGGTACGGCTGCCCGGGGCGGCGGCGACCTCGGCGGGGGTGCCGGCCGCCACGATCCGGCCGCCGTCCGCGCCGCCACCCGGCCCGAGGTCGATGACGTGGTCGGCGCCGGCGGCCACGCCCATGTCGTGCTCGACGACGACCACGGTGTGGCCGGCGTCCACCAGGCCGTGCAGCTGGCGCATCAGCACCTCGGTGTCGGCGGGGTGCAGGCCGGTGGTGGGCTCGTCGAGGAGGTAGAGGGTGTGGCCGCGGCGGGTGCGCTGGAGTTCGGCGGCGAGCTTGATCCGCTGGGCCTCGCCGCCGGACAGTTCGGTCGCGGGCTGGCCGAGCCGGAGGTAGCCGAGGCCGACGTCCTGGAGGGTGCGGAGGCTGCGGGCGGCGGCGGGGAGGTCGGCGAGGAACGTGGCGGCGTCATCCACGGTCATGGCGAGGACGTCGGCGACGGTGCGGCCGCGGTAGGTGATCTGGAGGGTCTCGGGGTTGTAGCGGGCGCCGTGGCAGTCCGTGCAGGGCGCGTAGGTGCCGGGGAGGAAGAGGAGTTCCACGGCGACGAAGCCCTCCCCCTGGCAGGTCTCGCAGCGGCCGCCGGCGACGTTGAAGGAGAACCGGCCGGCGGTGTAGCCGCGGGCCCGGGCCTCGTCGGTGGCGGCGAAGACCTTGCGCACCGCGTCGAACAGGCCGGTGTAGGTGGCGAGGTTGGAGCGCGGGGTGCGGCCGATCGGCTTCTGGTCGACGCGGACCAGCCGGTCCACGGCCGCCAGGCCCTCGGCGCCGTCGATCTGCGGGCGGGCGGTCGGCCCGGTGTCAGCGGCGTCCTCGTCCGTCTCGCTCCGGCCGGCGCCCAGGTGGTCCCGCACGGCTTCGGCGAGGACGCGGGTGACCAGCGTCGATTTGCCCGATCCGGAGACGCCGGTGACGGCGGTGAAGACGCCGAGCGGGAAGGTGGCGTCCAGTCCGCGGAGATTGTGCAGGGTGGCGCCGTAGAGGGTGACCGCTCCGGAGGGGCTGCGCGGGGTGCGCGCGGCGGGTGGCTCGGTGGCGAAGAGGTAGCGGCGGGTGGCGGAGCCCTCGGCGCCGGCGAGGGCGGCGACCGGGCCGCTGTGCAGCACCTGGCCGCCGTGTTCCCCGGCGCGCGGCCCGACGTCCACGATCCAGTCGGCGCGCCGGACCACGTCCATGTCGTGTTCGACGACGAAGAGCGAGTTGCCCGCTTCCTTGAGCCGGCCGAGCACGGTGAGCAGGGACTCCGTGTCGGCGGGGTGCAGGCCGGCGGACGGCTCGTCCAGGACGTAGACGACGCCGAAGAGGCCGGAGCGCAGCTGGGTGGCCAGTCGCAGCCGTTGCAGCTCGCCCGCGGAGAGGGTGGGCGAGGGCCGGTCCATGCTGAGGTAGCCCAGGCCAAGTTCGGTGAGCACCTCGATCCGGGCCACCAGGTCGCGGGCGAGCGTCGGCGCCACCTCGTCGTCCGCCCGCGTGGCGGTGGGGCGGAGCAGCTCGGCGAGGGCGCCGAGCGGCATGCCCGCGAGGGTGGCGATGTCCCGGCCCTCGAAGGTGACGGCGAGTGCTTCGGGGCGCAGCCGCCGTCCGCCGCAGACCGGGCAGGGCTCGGCGGTCATGAAGCCCTGGACGCGTTTGCGCAGCGCCTCGCTCTTGGAGTCGGCGAAGGTGTGCAGGACGTAGCGCTTGGCGCTCATGTAGCGGCCCTTGTAGGGGCGCTGGATGCGGCCGGCCTCTCGGACCGGATGGACGGTGACGACCGGCTCCTCGTCGGTGAACAGGATCCAGTCGCGGTCGGCCTGCGGCAGGTCGCGCCACGGCCGGTCGATGTCGTGGCCGAGGGCGGCGAGGATGTCGCGGAGGTTCTTGCCCTGCCAGGCGCCGGGCCAGGCGGCGACGGCGCCCTCGCGGACGGAGAGGTCGGGGTCGGGGACGAGGGAGTCCTCCGTGACCCGGTGGACGGTGCCCAGGCCGTGGCACTCCGGGCAGGCACCGGCCGCGGTGTTGGGCGAGAAGGCGTCGGAGTCGAGCCGTTCCGTCGTGCCTTCCGGGTAGGTGCCGGCCCGGGAGAACAGCATCCGCAGGGTGTTGGAGAGGGTGGTGACGGTGCCGACGGAGGAGCGCGAGGTCGGTGCGGAGCGCCGCTGTTCCAGGGCGACGGCCGGCGGCAGCCCGGTGATGTCCTCGACCTTGGGCGCGCCGACCTGGTGGATCAGCCGCCGGGCGTACGGGGCCACCGACTCGAAGTAGCGGCGCTGCGCCTCGGCGTAGAGGGTGCCGAAGGCGAGGGAGGACTTGCCCGATCCGGACACCCCGGTGAACGCCACCAGCGCGTCCCTCGGGATGTCCACATCACAGTTGCGGAGGTTGTGCTCACGGGCGCCGCGCACCCGTACGTACGAGTCGGCCATCCCTCCATGATCGGGCACGGTCCGGTGTGGCCCGGTACCGTCAGCCGGCCGCCGTGGCGGCGGCGATCCGTTCGCGGGCCTCCTCCCAGGGCAGCGGGTCGGCGACGACGGCCCGCAGGGCGCGGATCTGGCGCGGCGGGAGGCCGGCCGCCAGGACGCCGACGGCGCGCCCCTCGCGGCCGTAGAGCGCGAGGATCCGCCGCCCGGCCCGGTCGCGGACGGGTGTCTCGACCCGGTCGGCGCCCGCGGTCAGCCCGTACGCCTGGATCTTGAGGTCGTACTGGTCGGACCAGAAGTACGGCACGGGGGCGAAGGGGCGGCGCTCCTGGGCCGGGGTGCCGTCCTCGGTGCCGGTGGGGCCGTCCGCGGCGAGTTCGGCGAGCAGGTTGCGGGCGGCGGCCATGCCCTGCTCGGTGGCGTTCATCCGGTGCTCGAAGCGCAGCGGGCGGCCGTGGGCGGGGTGGTTCCAGCGGGCCACGTCGCCGGCGGCGTAGATGCCGGGGGCGGCGGCGCAGTACGCGTCGCAGCGCAGCCCGTCGGTGGTGTCCAGCGCGGGGTCGGTGAGCCAGTCGACGGCGGGGCGGGAGCCGATGGCCACCAGCACGGTGTCGGCGGGCAGCCGGCTGCCGGGGGTACCCCCATCGGCCAGCCGTACGGCGGTGACCTGTGGGCCGGAGCCGTCGGCCGGGTCGGCCGGCGTGCTGTCGAAGCCGTCGACGGCGCCGGTGAGCAGGCGCACGCCCCGGGCCCGGTGCTCCTCGGCCAGCAGGGTGCCGACGTCGGTGCCGACGGCGGCGGCCATCGGGGTCTCCTCGATGCCGACGACGGTGACCTCGTGCCCCAACTCCCGTGCCACCGCGGCCGCTTCGCAGCCGAGGACGCCGTTGCCGACGATCACCAGCTGCCGGGGGCCTCCCCCGCCGGCTACGCCCTCACTGGCGGGGGTACCCCCATTGATGAGCCGGTCGCGCAGCGCCAGCGCGTCGTCGAGGGTGCGCAGGGTGTGAACGCCGGTGAGGCGGTCGGCGCCGGGCAGTGTCCGGGCCGCGACGCCGGTCGCGATGACGATTCCGGCGCAGGCGAGGCGCTCCGTCCCGTCAAGGGTGAGGGTGCGGGTGGCCACGTCGAGACCGGTGGCGCGGGTGCCCAGCCGCAGGTCCAGGTCGAGCGGGGCGAGCTGCTCCTCGGTGCGCAGGCGCAGCTTCTCCGGTTCCCAGGCGCCGTGCAGCAGCTGCTTGGACAACGGCGGCCGGTCGTACGGCAGATGGGACTCCTCGCCGATGAGGGTGAGCGGGCCGCGCCAGCCGGAGCGGCGCAGCGTCTCGGCCGCGGCGAGGCCGGCGGCCGAGGCGCCGACCACGGCGATCGGGCGGGCGGTCACGCGTGTACCTCGATCACGGTGGCCGGGCAGATGGCGGCCGCCTCGCGGACCGCGTCGTGCTGTGCGGCGGGCGGTGCCGCGTCGAGCAGGACGACCACGCCGTCCTCGTCGCGCTGGTCGAAGACCTCGGGGGCGATCAGCACGCACTGGCCGGCGGCGCAGCACTTGTCGGCATCGAGGGTGATCTTCATGGCAGTTGGCTCCACAATCTGTGTGGTGAGGGGTTGCGGGCGGGCCGCGGTCCGACGGCCGGGCCCGGGGTCACGATCACCCGGCGGCGGGTGCGTTGTCACCAGGTGACGGGCAGGGCGTGGCATCCGTAGATCGACATATCGGTACGGAAGGGGATTTCCTCCACCGGTACCGCGGGCCGCATCGCGGGGAAGCGGCGCAGCAACGTCCCGAGGACGACCTGGAGTTCGACGCGGGCCAGGGCCTGACCGAGGCACTGGTGGATGCCGTAACCGAAGGCGACGTGGTGCTGGGCGTTGGGGCGGCAGACGTCGAGCCGGTCGGCGTCGGCGAAGACGCTCTCGTCGCGGTTGCCGGACGGTACGGCCACCACGACGCCCTCGCCGGCCCGGATGAGGTGCCCGTCGACCTCGACGTCCGCGGTGGCGGCCCGGCGCGGGCCGTTGCGGATGATGCTGTGGAAGCGCAGCAGTTCCTCGACGGCGCCGCGGATCAGGGCGGGCTCCTGGCGCAGCTTCTCGGCGGTCGCGGGGTCGCGCATCAGGGTGAGCGCGCTCAGGCTGATCATGTTGGCGGTGGTCTCGTGCCCGGCGATCAGCAGCAGGGCGGCGAAGGCGGCCACGTCGATGGGGGTCCCCTCTGCTCGAACGGAGTTGAGAGCTTGGGGGAGGGTGAGTTCACCGGTCCGCTGCTGTTCGACGATCAGCCGGCCGAGGATGTCGTCCCCCGGGTCCGCCTCCTTGGCGGTGACCAACCGGTCGAGGTAGTCGCGCAGTTCGGCCCGGGCCGCCTCGCGCTCGTCGTCGGGGACGGTGCGGGAGAGCAGCGTTCCGGTGAGTCCCTGGAAGAGGTCGTGGTCCTCGTACGGGACGCCCAGCAGCAGGCTGATGACGAGGGACGGCACGGGCAGCGCCAGCGCCTGGACCAGGTCCACCCCGCCCTGCGTGCGCCCCTCGGCGCGCTCCATGGCGTCGCAGAGTTCCTCGGTGATCCGCTGGATCTCCGGGCGCAGCGCCTCGACCCGCTTGACCATGAACTCCCGGGTGACCATGCGGCGCAGCCGGGTGTGCTCGGGCGGGTCCATGCGGATGAAGCCGCGGTTCCGGGTGCTGGGGCCGCCGGTCATCCCGCTGAGCGGATAGCCGTGGACGGTGGTGTCGGAGCTGAAGCGGGTGTCGCCGAGGATCGTCCGGATGTCGGCGTAGCGGGTGACCAGCCAGGCCCAACTGCCGTCCGGCAGGGAGATCTTGGAGATCGGCTGCGTGGTGCGCAGGGCGGCGAAGGCGGCCGGGGGGTCGAAGGGGCAGCCGCTCGGGGGCTCCACGGGCAGCGGCGCGGGGGCGGTGAACATCGTCATCTCGCTCATCTCGCTCATCGGGGTCGTCGGGCTCATGGCGCACGCCGGCAGGGACGTGCGCCATGGGCCGACGTTCGCCTAACACCCGTAAACTTACATGTGTAATACACAGGTATACGTGTCGGGGGGTGGGTGAGGGTGAGGATTCGGCCGCGCGTCGCGCGGCTCAACGCTCCAGCAGGAGCTGCAGGATCTCGTCCACGAAGCGGTCCAGCCGCTTGGTGTCCTTACGGCTCGGCATGACCTGCCAGAGCATGACCCGCCCGTGCACCGCCGACCACAGCACGTACGGCGCCTCGGACCGCGAGCCCCGCACCCGCCAGCCGGCGTCCTCGCACGCCGTCAGCGCCCGCTGCCAGCTGCGCACCAGCAGCCCGGCCGGGTGGCCGGCGAGCCGCTCGGGGCCGACCGGGGTCTGCCGGGTCTCGTAGAGCAGGCGGTAGGTGGCGGGGTGGGCGACGGCGTAGCGGCAGTAGGCGCGCAACTGGGCGCGCAGCCGCGCCACCGGGTCCTCGGCGTCCGCCTGGGCGGCGGCCTCGGCCATCGCGCCCGCCAGCCGCTCGTAGCTGACCTCGAGGGTCGCCCAGACCAGCTCGGTCTTGTCCGAGAAGTGCCGGTAGATGCTCGGTGCGGCGACGCCGGCCGCACGGGCCACCGCCCTGAGCGACAGCGCGTCCTCGCTGCCGACCTCCTCCAGGAGCCGCTCGGTGGCGCGCAGCAGTTCCTCCCGCAGACGCTCGCCCTGGCCCCGCGGATTACGGGCCCGGACGGCCGCACTCTCGTTCACTGCCCTCCGGCTTCCTTCCCTGGGCCGCACCGACGGTCTCGCCCCAGGGTTTCACACCGGGGTACCCCGCGGGCCCCGCGGCCGTGCGCGCGGACGACCCGGCGGCCGGCGCGGCCGTGCCGTCAGCGCCCCATGGTCAGCCCGTCGGCCGCCGCTCCCCGGCTGAGCACCGCCCGGCTGATCTCGTCCCGGATCTGCGCGTGGGCGCGCGTCCTGGCGAGGTTGCGCATCCGTACCCGCTTGCCCTGCTCGGCGAGCTGCGGGACGTACTCGGCCCCGGTGACCCGCCAGCGCCCGCCGGTCCTGCGGGGCGGCGCGAAGCGGAAGCGGGCGAGGGTGCCCCAGTTGCCGCGCGGCTGCTTCATCGCCCCCGAGAGCTGGTCGCCGAGGCCGTAGACGACCCAGGTGCCGTTGACCTTCTCGTACGGCTGCGGGGTGTGGGCGTGGGTGCCGACGATCAGGTCGACGTCGGGCCGGCCGTCGGTCTCGGAGGCGGTGAGCGACCTGGCCAGTTCGAGCTGCTGCTCGTCGGGGGCGGTCCGGTACTCGGTCCCCCAGTACGGGCTGACGACCACCACATCGGCGCCCGCCCGGCGCGCCGCCCGGGCGTCCTCGATGATCTTCTCCTCGTCGAGCAGGTTCACCGACCACGGCGGCGTCTCCGGGTCCAGGTCGTCCTCGGTTCCGTAGGTGTACGACAGCTGCGCCACCCGTGCGCCGCCCGGGGCCCGCAGCACGGCCGGACGGTCGGCCTCCGCGGCGTCCCGGGCCGAGCCGGTGTGCCGCAGCCCGACCGTGTCGAGGGCCTCCAGCGTGCGGCGGATGCCCGGGACGCCGTGGTCGAGGACGTGGTTGGAGGCGGTGGCGCAGGAGTCGTAACCGGTCCCCTTCAGGGCGGTGGCGATCTGCGGCGGCGCCTGGAGGACGGGATAGCCGGTGAACGGCCCGGCCAGCGGCCCGAGCGGGGCCTCCAGATGGCACAGCGCCAGGCCGGCGGAGGAGATGACCGGCCGCACGCCCTTGAGCATCGGCCGGAAGTCGTAGCCGTCGTAGGGCGCGTCCTCCCGGGCCGTGTCGAGCACCTCGGGGTGGGTCGGGATGATGTCCCCGGCGGCGACCAGGGTGAAGGGGCGCCGGCCCGCGGCCTCGGCGACGGAGGCCCCCGTGTGGGCGCGCGGCCGGGACGCCGGGGCCGTCGCCCGGGACTCCGGGGCCTTCCGCGGGGCGGGCTGCGCGCCGGCGCAGCCCACGGCCAGGACGGCGAGCAGGGCGGCCGCTCCACACCGGGTGTACGCGCTCATGCTCGACTGATATCAGCCGTTTCCTCCTGGCATATGCCGGTAGGCCGCGGTGTCTGCCGCTCTCCCCCATACGGACCTCGACGGCCCGGGGCACGGGCGCGGGGCGGCCGCCCGGTCGGCGCATCCCCCGGACGACGACCGCTCAGCCGGCGGGCCGCCCGGGCTCCGCCGAACGGGCGGGCCGCGTCCGGGCCCGCGCCACGGTCCCGGGGGCGGCTCTCGCCGGCCGAACCGCTGACGTGACGGCCACTCAGGCGCAATCCAGAGCTGGCCGGATCGTGACCTTCGAGAGGGGCGTCGACCGCGTAGCCCGGTCCTAGGGTGAGGGCGTATGAACGAGGAACTACCCGGGAAACGGGAGCCGTTGCACGTCACGGTGTGGGACGAGGCGACGCCCGGCGCCCCGCGGGCGGTGCTGGTGCACGGCACCATGAGCTGGGGCACGGCGTGCTTCGCGGGGCAGCGGCCGCTGGCCGAGATGTTCCGGCTGGAGCTGGTCGACCGGCGCGGCTTCGGTGACAGCCCGGACACCTCCCGCAGCGACTACGCGGCCGACGCCGAGGACATCGGGCATCTTCTCGGCCGGGGAGCGCACCTGGTCGGCCACTCCTACGGCGCGGCGGCCGTGATGCTGGCCGCGTCGGCCCGCCCGGAGGCGGTGCAGTCACTCACCCTCATCGAGCCGTCCCCGCTGCGCACCGCGGCCGCGCACCCCGTGGTGGCGGCGGCGCTGGAGCGGATCCGGGCGGCGTTCGGCGCGGCGGAGGAGGCCGGCCGGGAGATGAGCCCGGAGGAGTACCTGCGGCGGGCCACCGAGCCGTACGGCCTGCCGGTGCCCGAGCCGACGCCGCGGATGCTGCGCGCGGTGCGCTCGGCGATGCGGGAACGCCCGGTGTGGGACGCGCAGTTGCCGCTCGGTCCACTGGCCAGGGCGACCATGCCCAAGGTCGTCGTCAACGGCACCTGGGAGAGCGCGCCGCCCGAGTACCGGGAGTTCACCGGCCGGGCGCTGGCGGCCTGCGGGGACTACCTGGCCGAGGCGATCGGCGCCCGTCACGTCCGGGTGAGCGGCGCCTGCCACACGCCGCACCAGGACCGACCGGAGCAGGTGAACGCGGTCCTCACCCGACTGTGGCAGAGCTGACGCGGGCCGGGGACGGCGCCGGTCCGGCGTCCGCTCGACGACTGACCGGCACACCTCCTTCGCAACGTCGGGTCAGCGTCGTGGAACCGTCAGTCGGGCAGAAATCCCCGGGCGCGGTCCTGTGCCCACCGGGCGAAGGTCCGCGCCGGGACGCCGGTGACGTCGGTGCGGTCTCCTCAGGCGACCTCGATGCCGTACTCCTGCACCAGCGCCTCCAGGCCGCCGGAGTAGCCCTTGCCGCCGATCACGAAGTCCCAGTCGCCGCCGGCCCGTTGCCGGAACGAGCCGAGCACCAGCGCGGTCTCACCGGGCCGGCCGTCGGACACCTCCAGCTGCCCCAGTTCCCCGCCCGCGGCGTCGAGCAGCCGGATGCGGGCGTCGGTGAAGCCGGAGAGGTCGGCGTCCGGATCGGTCTGGGGGTCGATGGCGGCGACCAGCACCAGCCGGTCGGCGTCCGCCGGCAGCGCCTCGAACCGCACCTGCATCGCGGCGCGGTCGGGGGCGAAGCCGGGCAGCATCCGCACCGAGCCGTCCGGGGTGCGGGGGTTGTTGTAGAAGACGAAGTGGTCGTCGCTGAGCACGGTGGTGCCCTTGCAGACCAGGGCGCAGACGTCCAGGGCGACCCCGCCGGCCCAGTTCATGCCGAGGACGTTGTGGTCCGGGGCCTCGTCGGCGGCGGCGGTGCCGGCCGGGGAGGCGGGACCGAGCCGCCCGCGCAGCCCGTACCGGCCGAGGAGATCGACGAGTTCGGGGCCGGCGATGAGGCTCAGTGGCTTGCCGTTGGCGAAGGTGTGCGCGCCGGGGCCGAAGCGGGAGGTGGTCACCAGGACCCCCTTGTTGGCGCCCTCGGACTGGACGGTGCCGTAGAGGTCGCGTACGGCGGTCGGCGGGACGGTGTTGCGGTACCGCTTGACCTGCACGACGATCTTGCCGCCGCGGATCGGGTCGGGGTCCAGGGCGTCCACGTCGACGCCGCCGTCGCCGGAGCGCTGGGTGGTCACGGCCTGCATGCCCATGGCGCGGAACAGCTCGGCGATCAGGTTCTCGAAGGCGATCGGGTCCATCTCGTACAGGTCCGGCGCGCTGTCCGTGCCGTGGGTGACGACGGCGGCGGTGCCGCCGACCTCGCCCGGCAGCCGCGCGGGGCGCACCGCGGTCCGCTGGTCGGGGCGCGCCGAGAGCTGGCCGCGCAGCCCCTCGGTCAGGCACTCCACGGCGCTGACCTGCGCGAGGTGCAGCGCGTCGAAGGCGCCGCGGGCCGCCATGACGGTGGCGAGGTAGAGCTGCGCGGGGCGGCCGGTGGCCGGGTCCACGTCGTCGACGAAGCCGTTGAGCGCGACCGAGTCCAGGGTGCCGTAGGTGTCGGCGGCGAAGAGGTCGCGCAGCACCAGCAGCACGCTCTGGGCGAGCACGTCGCGGTAGAGCGCCCGGCGCTGCGCGGCCGGGCGGGCGGTCTCCTTCTCCTGGTCGGCGGTGGACAGGTACCGGACGGATTTGATCTCCGGAACGATGTCGTAGCCGGGCAGCTCCCAGTCCAGTACGAGCTGACGGGTCGTCGGGTCGTAGGCGGCGGCGACCTGCCGGGGGAAGCCCTCCGGCCAGGCGGTGGAGGAGTACAGCGCGGCGGAGAAGTACTCGACGGCGGCCTCGGCGTCGCCGCCGCGCAGGGCGGTGAGCAGCTCCTGTATGCCGGCGTTGTGCTGCCGGATCTCGGCCAGGGCGCCGGCCGCCCACTGGTCGTACTGCTGCCGGTAGGCGGCGAGTTGGGCCTGCCGGCGGCTCTCGGCGGCCTGTGCGGCGTACCAGTCCTGTTCGTAGCGGGCCCGGGCCTCCTCCTGGGCGCGGTCGCGGCGGGCTCCCATGTGCCAGCCGCCGGTCGGCGTCTGGTAGCGGGCCGGGTCGGGCATCGGCACGGGCGTGGCCAGCGCGCCGGGTGCGAACTCCTCGATGTGCTCGGGGTGCAGCAGCGCGTCGGCGGTGAAGGCCGGGGCGTGGCAGCCGTCGGCGAGCAGGCCGGTCAGCGCGGCGACCCGGGCGTCCAGCTCCTCGGTTCGGCGGCGGGCGTCGGCCTCCCGCTGCCGGCGGTATTCCGCCTGCCGCTCGCGGTGCATCCGCGCCATCGCGCGCTCGGCATCCCGGGCCTGCCGCTCCTGGTCGCGCTGCTGCTGGGCGTACGCGCGGCGCTGGGCTTCCTCGCGCCGTTGCTGCTGACGCTGCGCCTCGGCCCAGACGGCCATTAATCCATGGGAACGGCGGCTCATGTCGTCTTCGTCCTCCCCCCGGGGCGCCTGCCCCCGGAACCCTGTGGAAGCGGTTTCACCTGCGCTGTTGCAGGTGACTTTAGCGGGGGGCGCCGGGCCCGGACCGTGCGGGACGACGAGATCCGGCACCGCACGCCGTCGCGCCTGTTCGCGCAGGCCGGGGCCACCGGGGCGGCGCTCAGGCGGCGGCCTTTCCGGCGGCGGCCGTCGCCGAGGCGTCGTAGTCCGCGGCGACTCCGGGGACCAGGACGGTGTCCCCCTCGATGTGCCGGGTGCGCAGCGGAAGGATCTCCCGGTAGGCGGGAGAGTCGTACCAGGCCCGCGCCTCGTCCATGCCGGGGAACTCGATGACGACGACGAAGCCGGGCCAGCTGCCCTCCAGGACCTCCACCTGGGCGTTGTGCACCCGGAACCACCCGCCGAACGGCTCCATGGTCGCCTGGATCCGCTCCATGTACTCGGCGATGTCCGCGTGCGGCGAGGCGGAACGGAGGTGCGCGATGGCGAAGGCGCTCATGGGTGCTGCCTCTCTCTTCGGCAGACGGCGGTCGCGGTGCCGTCCACGTTTCGGCGGTTGCTTCGCGGTCCACATTCCCAGCCGTGGGCCGGCGGGTCGATTACCTCCGGCGTCATCGCCGTCTCCCCCGTATCCGGTACGTCGCGAAGGGAACTCGTCATGGAAGACCTGCTGCACTTCCGGGCCGCCGGGGCCGGCCTGGTGCTGGATGTGTCCGGGAACGGTCTGCCGCGCGTCGTGCACTGGGGCGCCGACCTCGGGGAGTGCGGGCCGGGCGGGCTCGCCGGGCTGCGCACCGCGGATGTCGCGCAGACCGTGTCCAACGCGCTGGACGAGCCGGTCCCGTTGAGCGTGCTGCCGCAGCAGTCGGCCGGCTGGCCCGGTACGCCGGGCGTGGCCGGGCACCGGGCCGGCTCGGCGGCGGCGCCCGCGTTCACGACGCGTGCCCGGACCGTGGACGCGGGGCAGCGCCGGCTGACGGTGACGGCGGTGGACGCCGACGGCGGGCTGGCACTCACGCTGGAGACCGAGCTGACCGGGGCCGGGCTGGTGCGGCTGCGCGCCGAGGTCACCAACACCGGCGTCGACGGGTACCACCTCACCGAGCTGGCTCCCGCCCTGCCCGTGCCGTCGCACGCCACCGAGATCCTCGACCTGACCGGCCGGCACCTGCGCGAACGCGCCCCGCAGCGGCACGCCTTCACGCTCGGCACCCATCTGCGGGAGAACCGGCGCGGGCGCACCGGCAGCGACGCGACGCTGCTGCAGATCGCCGGGACGGCGGGCTTCGGCTTCCGCTCCGGTGAGGTGTGGGGGCTGCACGTCGCCTGGAGCGGCAACCACCGCTCGCTGGCCGAGCGCACCCCGGCCGGGCAGGCCGTACTGGCCGGCGGCGAACTGCTGCTGCCGGGCGAGGTCCTGCTGGCGCCCGGCGAGAGCTACCGCTCGCCCTGGATCTACGGCTCCTACGGGCGCCACGGCCTGGACGAGCTGGCCGGCCGCTTCCACCGCCAGCTGCGTGCCCGCGCCACCCACCCCACCTCCCCGCGCCCGGTCACCCTCAACACCTGGGAGGCGGTCTACTTCGACCAGGACCTGGCCACGCTGAAGCGGCTGGCTCGGGCGGCGGCCGAGGTGGGCGCGGAGCGGTTCGTGCTGGACGACGGATGGTTCAAGGGACGGCGGGACGACCGTGCCGGCCTCGGCGACTGGTACGTGGACCCGGAGGTCTGGCCCGAGGGGCTGCATCCGCTGGTCGACGCCGTGCGGGGGCTCGGGCTGCGGTTCGGGCTGTGGGTGGAACCGGAGATGGTCAACCCGGACTCGGATCTGGCCCGCGCGCACCCCGACTGGATCCTCGCCGCGTCCCCGTCCCGGATGCCGCCCGCCTCCCGCCATCAGCAGGTCCTCGCGCTGGCCCGCCCGGAGGCGTACGCGTACGTGCTCGGCAGGCTGGACGCCCTGCTGCGCGAGTACCGCATCGACTACCTCAAGTGGGACCACAACCGTGATCTGGTGGACGCGGCGGCGCACGCGCAGACGGCGGCCGTCTACCGGCTGATGGACGAGCTGCGGGCCCGGCACCCGCGGCTGGAGATCGAGTCCTGCTCGTCGGGCGGCGCGCGGGTGGACCTGGGCGTGCTGGAGCGCGCCGACCGGGTGTGGACGAGCGACTGCCTCGACGCGCTGGAGCGGCAGCGGATCCAGCGCTGGACCGGGCTGCTGCTGCCGCCGGAGCTGCTCGGGGCGCACGTGGGGGCGCCGGTGGCGCACACCACCGGACGCGCCCACACCCTGGACTTCCGGGCCGGGACGGCGCTGTTCGGCCACTTCGGGATCGAGTGGGACCTGACCGCGGCGAGCGCGGCGGAGCGGGCCCGGCTGGCGGAGTGGGTGGCGCTGTACAAGGCGCTGCGGCCGCTGCTGCACGGCGGGACGGTGGTCCGCGGTGCGCACCCCGACCCGGCGCTGTGGGTGCACGGCGTGGTGGCCCCGGACGCCGGGCGGGCGGTGTTCGCGCTGGTGCAGATGGCGACGAGCGTGCAGTCCCCGGCGGGCCGGGTGCGGCTGCCGGGGCTGGCTCCGGACGCGGCGTACCACCTGGCGCCGCTGCCGCCGGGGGACCGTCCCGAGGGGCCGTTCACCTCCGCGCTGCCGTGGTGGGAGGAGGGCGTGACGCTGCCGGGCCGGGTGCTGGCGGAGGTGGGCGTGCAGGCGCCGGTGCTGTTCCCGGAGCGGCTGGTGCTGCTGGAGGCGGTACGGAGGTGAGCGGGGCGGACCGGGAAGCGGTGTGCCGGCGGTGCGCCCCGGGCTCGTCCGGACCACCACGGGCGGGCTGATGCACCGTCAGTTCTCGCCGAGCGCCACCAGTTCCGTGCCGGCCAGCAGGAAGGCCCCGACCCCGAAGTCGGCGGTGGAGTCCCGGGTGACCGGCTGGCTGGACTCCGGCCGGTCGCCGACATTCTGGACGTACCCGAGGAAGCCGTCGGGCTGCACGGCGGTGGTGACCATGGCGTTCCAGGCGCGGGCGGCCACCGGCCGGTAGGTGCCGCGCGGGACGAGGCCGGCGCGCAGTGCGTACGCCGTCCCGAAGGCGAAGAAGGCGGTGCCGCTGGTTTCCGGTCCCGGGAGGTGCGCGGGGTCGGCGAGGTTCACGTTCCAGAAACCGTCGGAACGCTGGACCGCGCGCAGTGCCGCCAACTCCCGTACGAGCGTGGCACGGTAGGCGCGGACCGGGGCGAAGCCGTCGGGGAGTACGGCGAGCACCTTGGCGTGGGCGGCGGCGACCCAGCCGTTGCCGCGCGACCACAGGACGGGTTTGCCGTTCGGGGAGGACATGCCGCCCGGCAGGAACCGCTTGTCGCGGTACCACAGGCCGCTGCCGGGGTCGTAGAGGCCGGGGCCGCCCTCCGCGCTCTTGGTGTGGGTGTAGAGCGCGTGCATCGCGTCCCAGTAGGCGGGGTCGTCGCGCAGCGCGCCGAGCCGGGCGAACGGTGGCATCGCCATGTGCAGCGCGTCGTCCCACCACCAGTCGTCGTGCTTCTCCGCCGAGGTGGCGACCATGCGGCGCACGGAGTCCTCGATGACGGCGATCTTGGCCGGGTCGGGTGCGGCGTCCAGTGCGTAGAGGTCGAGGTAGGTCTGCCCCGCGCAGTGGTCGTCGGCGTGCCGGGTGGTGACGCCGTTGTGCAGCCCGTAGGCGTGCCGCTCGGCCCAGTCGCGCGCGTAGGCCAGATAGCGGGGTTCACGGGTGAGGCGGTGCAGCGCCATCAGCCCGCTGAAGAAGGTGGCGCGGGCCCACTGGTTGTCACCGGGGTCGGTGTGCGCGCCGATCCAGTGGTCGGCGACCTTGCGCAGCACGGCGACGATCTCGGCGCGGGCCGGCAGCCGGTCCTGCGGCCGGGGGCCGGGTGCGGCGGCGGCCGGGCGGACGGACAGTGCGGTACCGGCCGTCAGCGCGGCGCCGGCGGTGAGGAATTTCCGGCGTTCCATGAACCCACCTCTCCGGGAAGGACGGGAGGACGTGCCGTCACAGACAGTCCGTACGCATACATGAACCCCGTTCCTGCATGTGACGATGGCGGGGATATCGTGCCAGCCAATTCCCCTTTGCGGAAGGGCCTTTGAGGCCCCGGCCGGGCAGTCCGCCACGACGGCGCGTTGCCAACCGCACCTTTGTGGCATTACCTTCATCGGGTGACTACCGGGTCGGCCATGGGCCATGAGCGAGTGAGGTTCCCGGTCACCACGTGACCGCGTGGCGGGCCACCAGAGCCCCGCCCCTCCGCTCTCCAGCTTCTTCACTGCGCGCTTTCTGCTGTGCGCGCTTCCTCGACACGCGCCTTCCGCGCTGTCGCACGCACGGGCCCTTCCGTCCCCGTGCGCTCCTTCCCCACACATCTCAGGCAGTCCGCACCACGTCGATCGTGCCTCGGTCCGTGGTCGCTGCGCCCTGCCCGGCCAACGCTCCGCCAGGACGTCCGCCGGGCCGATTCGTCCTGCCCGCGCACCGTTCGCGGGCGCATCGACACTTCTCTCTCTGGAGTAACAACACCCCATGCCGATGGACTTCAACCAGCAGGTCATCGAGGAATTCCGCGCCAACGGCGGGCGCGTGGGCGGCCCCTTCGAGGGCGGCCGGCTGCTTCTGCTCACCACCACCGGCGCCCGGTCCGGCGTACGGCACACCACCCCGCTCGGCTACCTTCCCGACGGCGGCGGACGCGTGCTGATCATCGCCTCCGCCGGGGGTTCCCCGCGCCACCCGGCCTGGTACCACAACCTGGTCGCCCACCCCCAGGTCACCGTCGAGGCCGGGGTCTTCACCTACGAGGCCCGGGCCGTCGTCCTGGAAGGCGCCGAACGCGACCGGGCCTTCGCCCGGGCGGCCGAGACCGACCCCGGCTGGTCCGCCTACCAGTCCAAGGCGGGCCGGGTGCTGCCCGTCGTCGCCCTGGAGGAGATCCCCGGCGGGCCGCCGCAGATCTCCGCCGCCTCCCCGGGCGCGGCGCTCAAGGCGGTGCACGACGGTTTCCGCCGCGAACTCGCCCTGATCCGCGCGGAGATCGCCACCTCGGGCGCCGGGCTCGGCGCGCAGCTCCGGGTGAACTGCCTGACCCTGTGCCAGGGCCTGCACAACCACCACACCGGCGAGGACCGCGGCATGTTCCCGATGCTCGGGCGGAATCACCCCGCCCTCGCCCCGGCGCTGGAGCGGATGCGCGAGGAGCACGAAAGGCTCGCGGCGCTGCTCGCCGAACTGCAGCAGGTCCTCGCCTCGGAAGGCACCGACCCCGCGGCACTGAGCGCCGAGGTCGACCGCCTCACCACCGCGGTGGAGGACCATCTGACGTACGAGGAGGAGGTGTTGATCCCGGTACTGGAAGCGCCCTGCTGAGTTCGGGCCCGCGACGGGCGGGCCGCGGACGGCTCAGATCGCGCCGTCGCGTCCCGCCCAGTACGGGTCCCGCAGCCGCCGCTTGAACAGCTTTCCCGACTCGTCGCGCGGGAGCTGCTGCTCGAACACCACGGCCCGGGGGACCTTGTAGCCGGCGAGCCGCTCGGCGACATGGGCCCGTACCGCCGCGGCGCCGAGGCGCACGCCGTCCTCGGTCTCCAGGTGCGCGGCGAGCACCTCGCCGAACTCCTCGTCGGGGATCCCGAACACCGCGGCGTCCCGCACCCCGTCGAGGGCCAGCAGCGCACCCTCGATCTCCGCGGGATAGATGTTGACGCCGCCGGAGATCACCATGTCGTGGCGGCGGTCGCTGAGGTAGAGGAAACCGTCCTCGTCTAGGTGGCCGATGTCGCCGATGGTGACGTACCCGGGCAGGCCCGGCGCCTCCATGGCGGCGCGCTTGTCCGGGTCGCCGAGGTAGGTGAACTGCGGCCATTCGTCGGCCGGTTTGAGGTAGATGTCGCCGGTGGTCCCGGCGGGCAGCGGCCGCCCGTCGGGGCCGAGCACCGCGACGGCGCCGGTGCCGGAGGCCCGCCCGACGGTGCCGGGGTGGGCCAGCCACTCCGCGCTGTCGCACCACGTCACGGCGCCGGTCTCGCTGCCGCCGTAGTACTCCCGCAGGACCGGTCCCAGCCAGTCGATCATGGCGTGTTTGATGTGCGGCGGGCAGGGCGCCGCGGCGTGCACGACGGAGGTGAGCGACGACAGGTCGTAGCGCTCGCGCACGTCCTTGGGAAGCCGCAGCATCCGTACGAACATCGTGGGCACCACCTGCACCTGCTCGATGCGGTGGCGCTCGATCAGCCGCAGGAACTCCTCGGCGTCGAAGCGCGGCATCAGGGTGATGTCCAGCCCCGCCGCGAGCGCGAGGACCGCGTGCTGGCTGGGCGAGGCGTGGTAGAGCGGCGCGGGGATCAGCGTACGGCCGCCGGGAGCCACCGCGAAGTACTCCAGGAACCGTTCCACGGCCGCCGCCAGCCGGTCCGCGGGGACCGGCTCGCGCAGGACTCCCTTGGGACGCCCGGTGGTTCCGGAGCTGTAGATGACGGTCGGCGGTCGCTCCGCGGCGGGCTGTGCCAACGGTTCCCGGCCCGCCAGCCAGTCGTCGAGCAGCGGATGGGCCCCGGTGGGCGGTGGCGCGGCGATGCCGCAGGCGGCCGCGAGGCCGGCCGGTACGGGGGCCTCGACGATCCCTACGCCCTCGGGGAGCACGGCACCGACCGCGTCGATCAGGTCGGTGTGCGCGAAGACCACCTTGCTGCCGCTGTCGGTGAGCACATGCCGCAACTCTTCGTGCTTGAAGTGCCAGTTGACGGGGACGGCGCAGGCGCCGAGCAGGGCCGCGCCGGCGGTGATCTCCAGGTGGGCGGGCTCGTTGCGCAGGACCACGGCGATCCGGTCGCCCGGTCCGACTCCCGCCGCCCGCAGGCCGGTGGCGATCCGTGCGGCCCGTTCGAGGAAGGCCGGATAGGTGCGCTCCTGGCCCGCGCAGCGGATGGCCGGGGCTCCGGCGTCGGACGGTACTACGGCTTCCACGGGTGCCTCCCAGGACTGCGACCGACGCCGCTCATTGAACCGGCTGCCCCGGCCGTTCGCCAGGGCGCGCCCACCGCCGGGCGGCGCGCCCCGGGAGCCCACCGTACGCATTCAGCCATCCGCCACCCTCGCCGCGATGAGGTCCGAGGTATCTGGCCTCATCACGCTCAGCTCCACCAAATTCCGGCTCATTTCAGGGAGTTGCTCCGATGTTTATTGCTCCCGGGGTCTTCCCGTCCGGGTGGCGGGCCTGCACCATGCGGGAGGCACACGAGGCACGCACCGGATCGACCGAGGTGACCGTACGACCCGAGGAGCGAGCGATGCACAGCCGCACGAGACCGTTCCGCATGCCGGTGTTTCTGGCCGCAGCGGTCGCCCTGCTGCTGGCCGCCGGCAGCCCGGTGGCCGCCGCGAGGCCCCCGGCGCCCGCCGCACAGCCCCCCGCGCGCACCGCCGCGGGACCCGGTACCAATCACGCGACCGACGACCCGTTCACCGCCGCGCGCACCTCGTGGTGGCGGCAGGACCGCTTCGGGATGTTCATCCACTTCGGCGCGTACTCGAATCTGGAGGGCGAGTACACCCGGCCGGACGGCACCGTCTGCCGCAACGCGGAGTGGATCGAGCGCGAATGCGGGATCACCGAGGAGGAGTACGAGAAGCAGGCGGCGACCTTCAACCCGGCCGCCTTCGACGCCGAGGCGATCGTCAAGGCCGCCAAGGACGCCGGCCAGCGCTACCTCGTCATCACGGCCAAGCACCATGACGGCTATGCGATGTGGCCGACGAAGCAGAACACCTGGAACCTGCGCGACCACTCCGCCCTCGACCCGCACCGCGACCTCCTCGCCGAGCTGAAGAAGGCGGCCGACGCGGCCGGCATCAAGCTCGGCTTCTACTACTCGATCTGGGACTGGCACGACCCGGACTTCGCCGACCCGGCGACCTTCCCGCGCTACAAGCAGCGGATGTACGGGCAGCTCAAGGAGCTGATCGACCACTACGACCCGGCGCTGCTGTGGTTCGACGGCGAGTGGGACGCGGACCGTCCGACCAACCGCTGGTCCCGCCAGGACGGCGCCGACCTCCAGGCGTATCTGCACGGCCTGAACCCCCGCCTGATCGTCAACAACCGCGTCGGCAAGCGCGAGGTGGTCGACGGCGACTTCGGCACGCCGGAGCAGGAGATCCCCGCGGAGCCGGTCGACGGCCAGCTGTGGGAGAGCTGCATGACGCTCAACGACCACTGGGGCTTCGCCCGGTACGACACCCACTGGAAGTCGCCCGCGACGGTGCTGCGCAACCTGCTGGACGTGGCGAGCCGCGGGGGCAATTACCTGCTCAACGTAGGCCCGGACAAGTACGGCCGCATCCCGCAGCCGTCCGTCGACCGGCTGCGCGAGACCGGCCGCTGGCTGGCCGCGCACGGCCAGGGGGACGCGGTCTACGGGGCCGGGTACACCGGGCTGGTCGCCGCTCCCTCCTGGGGCACGGTCTCCCGGCGCGGCAACGTGCTGTACGCCGCCGTCACCTCCTGGCCGGCCACCGGCACGCCCCTCCACCTCACCGCCAGGGCGCCCTTCGACATCACCTCGGCCCGGGTGGCGGGCAGCTCCCAGCAGGTACGGGTGGCCCGGTCCGGCGACGGCTTCGACCTCACCCCGTCCGGTGCGGCCACCGGTCCGCTCGCGAGCGTCCTCCGCCTGACGATCGAGCCGCCTGCCACGGCCCCGGCCGGCGACGGCACCGGGCTGACCGCGCGCAGCTGGGCGAACGACTCCTTCAGCGGCCCGCCGGCGGCGGTCGTCGTCGACCCGACGGTGAACAAGTCGTACCGCTTCGACGGCTCACCGGACGCGAGGATCCCGGCCGATCACTTCAGCACCCGCTGGACCGGCTCCGTCCAGCCGCGCTTCGACGAGCCCTACACCTTCACCACCGTCTCCGACGACACCGTACGGCTCTGGATCGACGGCAGGCTCGTGATCGACAGCACCACGCCGCACGGCCCGAAGGTGGACAAGGGCACCGTCGTCCTCAAGGCCGGCCACCGGCACCGCATCCGGATCGACTACACGGAGCGGACCGGCGAGGCGTACCTGAAGCTGCTGTGGTCCAGCCCGAGCCAGGCTCAGGAGATCGTTCCGCAGCGCCGGCTGCACGCCGACTGAGCCCGCGCGGAGGGTACCGGCCGGTGGGCGGGAGCGGGCGGGAAACTCCCGCCTCCCGGCTGGGCCGTTCGGGTCAGCGCCGGGGCGGCGGCCCGCGTCTGCTCGGGCGTCGGCCCTGACCCCTGGGGCGAACCTCCGGGGTCAGGGCCGGTGCCCGAGCACTGCGGCCGGTCAGTCGATGCCGCGGATGATGTACGGCTCGGCGGGATCGTCGTCGCAGCCGGCGAGCCGCACGGGCGCGCAGCGGTCCCAGACTTCGAGGTTGCGGACTTCCTTGATACGACCGGGTCGCTCGCCCTGCTTCAGACGGGGCTGCTTGTGTTGAGCATTGTGCAAAGCCACCACGCACTCCTTCATCGAGGTATTGGTCCGACGCGGTGGCGCCTCGTTTCACAAACCGGGAGGTCGGCCAAGGTTTGTGGCGTTCCCGCGACGGGCCAATGGTGTTGGCGTCTCCCAGAAAGGTCGTCCGTCGCCCTTCAGGTTAACGACGCCGCTCACGCCGCGCTCGACGTTTTCCGGCGCAATGGGCGACTCGTCGCGAGGCGGGAATCGCCGCCCCGGATCTGACGGGGAAATCGGGTCCGGAATGTGAGGCACATCACTCACTCGAATGGCTCTCCGGTTGCTGCATCTGCCGCGATCCGTACGCCGGCGGGTGACCGTGCGGAGCGAGTTTTCCCACTTGCGCGAAGGCAGTGCTACCCATGGGCGGGTGGCTTGGTTCTCGGATTCCGGTTACTGGCTCGGGCGGCTCGTCTTCCAGCGGATGCTGGCCGTCCTCTACGTGATCGCGTTCCTGGCGGCGGTGCGGCAGTTCCGGGCGCTCATCGGGGCGCGCGGCATACTGCCGGTGCCCGAGTTCGTGGCGCGGGTGCCCTTCCGCACGTCGCCCTCGGTCTTCCACTGGCGCTACTCGGACCGCTTCTTCGCCCTCTGGTCGTGGACCGGGGTGCTGCTGGCGGCGGCCGTCGCGGCGGGGGCGGCGGATGCCGTGCCGCTGTGGGCGTCGATGGTGATGTGGGCCGTGCTGTGGGTGCTGTACCTGTCCATCGTGAACGTCGGGCAGACCTGGTACAGCTTCGGCTGGGAATCGCTGCTGCTGGAGACCGGCTCGCTCGCGGTGTTCCTCGGCAACGCCGACACCGCTCCCCCGGTGCTGATCATGTGGCTGCTGCGCTGGGTGCTGTTCCGGGTGGAATTCGGCGCCGGACTGATCAAGATGCGGGGCGACCGCTGCTGGCGGGACCTGACCTGCCTCTACTACCACCACGAGACCCAGCCGATGCCCAACGCCCTGAGCTGGTTCTTCCACCGTCTGCCGCGGCCGCTGCACAAGGCCGAGGTGGCCGCCAACCACCTCACCCAACTCGGCATCCCGGTAGTGCTGTTCACCCCGCAACCGGTCGCCGGGTGGGCGGCGGCCGCGATGATCGTCACCCAGCTGTGGCTGGTGCTCTCCGGCAACTTCGCCTGGCTGAACTGGCTGACCATCACGCTCGCCGCGTCGGCCGCCGCCCCGCTGTGGGCCGGGCCGTCCGCACCGCTCCCGGCGCCCCCGGTGTGGTTCGAGGTGCTCGCCCTGGTGGCCACGGCCGGGGTCGCGCTGCTCAGCTACCGGCCCGCGCGCAATCTGCTGGCCCGGCAGCAGATGATGAACACGTCCTACGAATCGCTGCACCTGGTCAACTCGTACGGGGCGTTCGGCACGATCACACGGGTGCGCCGGGAGATCGTCGTGGAGGGCACGGCGGACGCGGTGACCGGGCCGGAGACGACCTGGCTGCCCTACGAGTTCCGCGGCAAGCCGGGCGACGTGCGGCGGCTGCCCCGCCAGTACGCGCCCTACCATCTGCGGCTGGACTGGCTGATGTGGTTCGCGGCGCTGTCCCCGGCCTATGCGCGGTCGTGGTTCGTGCCGTTCGTGGCGCGGCTGCTGGAGAACGACCGGGACACCCTGCGGCTGCTGCGCACGAATCCGTTCCCCGAGGTGCCGCCGGCTCGCATCCGGGCCCGGGTCTTCCGTTACCGCTTCACGACCTGGCGGGAACTGCGGGAGACCGGAGCGTGGTGGCACCGGACCGAGGAGCGGGAGTTTCTGCCGCCGGTCGCGCGGTCAGCTCTGCGCGGAACGCGATGACCATCTCCCGGGCGTGACGCAGCCCGATGCGGGCGAAGTCCTGTTCCAGGACGGCCAGTTCGGCGAGCGTCTCGTCCAGGTCCCGGCCGAGGCGGGCGCGGGACTTGGCCAGCCCGAGCCGGGAGAGCGCCTCGCCCCGCGGCTCCTGCATGGCACGGAACTCCCCGAGCGCACGCGCGTAGGTGTCGCGCGCCGACGCGTAACGGCCGGCCCGGTAGAGGACGTTGGCGCGCATCTTGTGGTTGTAGGCGAGCGCCGACGCCAGGTCCATCCGGCGGCAGATGGCCTCCGCCTCGGACAGCAGGTCCAGCGCCCGGTCCGTCTCGCCGCGTACGGAGCGCACATCGGCCACCCCGCGCAGGGACCAGGCGCGCCCGCGGGCGTCCTCGCCCGCCTCGGCTATCCGGGCGGACTCCTCGAACAGCTCCAGGGCCTTGTCGTGGTCGCCGGTGTTGCGGTGCATCTGGGCGATGCCGGACATCGCCCAGACCGTGTGCCGGACCTCCCCGTGCTCCCGGGCCTGGGCGAGCAGCTGCTCGTGGAGTGCGGCGACCGCGGCGTAGTCGCCCTGGATGCGGCCGGTCTCGGCGAGGCCGGCGAGGGAGTAGCCGTGCGCGAGGCGGTCGCCGCCGGCGTCGGCCAGCGCGACGGCGTGGGTGAGCAGCCGGCGGGCCAGCGGCAGCGTGCCGCACTGGCGGGCCAGGGTGCCGCCGCTCCACAGCGCCCAGGCCATGGCGCCGGCGTCCCCGGCGGTGCGGGCGCTGCGGTAGCTCTCCCGCCATGCGGCACCGGCCTCCGCGACCCGGCCGAGCCGGCGGTGGGCCTCGGCGACGGCCAGCCCGGCCCGCGCCCGTTCCAGTGGGGTGCCCGCCTCGGCGTGCGCGCGGCGCGCCGTCGTCAGCACCTCCTCGTAGGAGGAGTTCACGCCCAGCGCCGAGCCCAACTCGCCCTGGTACTCCGGGGCGAATGCCTTGCCGTACATAGATCCGTGGCCTCTCGATCATCTTCGTGCCGTGATCTTCGAACCTACGAGCGGCCGGGGGTGCGGCGAATCCGTCCGAGTATGTGTTGTGCCGTACGACTCGAGTGCTACGCGTGGGGGTGGTGGTCATCTCGGGGATGTAGGGGTTCGTCAGGGTCGGGCCTCCGGGGCCGGTACCTGCGCCGTTGCCCGGACCGCACCTCAGGGTGCCGCTCTTGCCGGGTGAGCCCCGGCGGGCCACCCTGGCTGCCATGACAGCAGGACGCAGCGGAACCCAGACCGGCCCGGGGCCCGACCGCCGGCGCTTCCTCCGCACGGTGGCGGCGTCGGTCGCCGCGACCACCGGCGTGGGGCTGCTGACGGCGGCGGACGCCGCGCCCGCGCGGGCCGGGCACCGCGCCGTCTGCCACCCGCACGGCACCCGGCCGCTCTTCCTGGGCACGTACACCTCGAAGGAGGGCGGCGGCACCGGCATCGGACGGGCCGGGTACGACACGGCGACCGGGCAGCTCACCGCCACCGGCGTCGTCCCCGGCGTCGCCGACCCCTCCTATCTGGCGCTCGGCCCGTCCGGCCGCACCCTCTACGCGGTCGACGAGCAGCAGCAGGGCGCGGTGACCGCGCTCGCCCTCGCGCCCGGCGGCCCGCCCACCGTGCTCGGCACCCGCTCCACCGGCGGTGCCGGCCCCTGCCACCTGTCGGTGCACCCGACCGGCCGCTGGCTGCTCAGCGCCAACTACCTCTCCGGCAGCGTCGCCGTCCATCCCGTCGACCGGGCCACCGGCGCCCTCGGCGAGCGGACGGACCTGGTCACCCACACCGACCCGCCGCCCGGCCCCGGCCAGGACGGGCCGCACGCCCATCAGATCGTCACCGCCCCGGACGGCCGGCACGTGCTCGCCGTCGACCTCGGCAACGACACCGTCTACACCTACCGGCTCGACACCGGGGCCGGGAAGCTCCGCCCGTCCTCGTACGCGACGCTGCGGCCCGGCGCCGGCCCCCGCCATCTGACCTTCCATCCCTCGGGCTCGTTCGCGTATCTGGCCAACGAGGTCGACAACACGGTGGTGGTCTGCCGCTACGACCTCCGCAGCGGGCGGCTGACGCCGGGCGCTCCGCAGCCGACCGGGACCGGGCCGGGGACGAGCTATCCGGCGCAGATCCTGGTCACCCGCAACGGCCGCTTCGCGTTCCTCGCCAACCGCGGCCACAACAGCCTCACCCGCTACGCCGTGGAGGCGGGCGGGGCGCGGCTGCGACTGCTGGACACCGTGCCGGTGGGCGGGGACTTCCCGCGGCACATCGCGTTCTCCCCCGACGAGCGGTGGCTGTTCGCGGCCAACCAGAAGTCGGGCTCGGTGACGGTGTTCGCGGTGGACGCGCGACGCGGGACGCTCACGAGCGCGGGGGCCCCGTTCGCCGCGCCGATGCCGGTCTGCGTGCTGCCGTTGTGAGTCCTGCGGCGGTGCGCGCACGGCCCGGGGGCCGCTGAAACACTGCGGCAACAGCGCCGCAGGGTTCGCCGGTTAGCGTCGGCCCCCATGAGCACGGGAACGGTACGCGACGACGACCGCACGGCACCGGACGGCGCGGCCGCCGGAGGCGGTCTGCAGCAGGGACTCAAGCGCCGCCACATGCAGCTGATCGCGCTGGGCGGGGTCATCGGCGCCGGGCTGTTCGTGGGGAGCGGGGTGGTCATCCGGTCCGCCGGGCCGGCCGCCGTGCTCTCCTTCCTGGTGGCCGGCGCGCTGACCGTACTGATCATGCGGATGCTGGCCGAGATGACCGTCGCCCGGCCCGCCCTGGGCTCCTTCTACGCCCATGTCCGCGAGACGCTGGGGCTCCGGGCGGGGTTCACGGTCGGCTGGCTGTACTGGTACTTCTTCGTGATCGTGGTCGCCGTCGAGGCGGTGGCGGGCGGCCGGATCGTCCAACTCTGGCTCCCCGGGGCGCCGTTGTGGGCGATCAGCCTGGTCCTCATGGCGGCGCTCACCGCCACCAACATGATCTCGGCCCGCTCGTACGGCGAGTTCGAGTACTGGTTCTCGTCGGTCAAGGTGCTGGCGATCGTGGTGTTCCTCTTCCTGGGCGCGCTGTACGTGCTGGGGCTGTGGCCGGACGCCCCCGGCGGGCTCGCCGCGCTGACGGCGCACGGCGGCTTCGCGCCCGAGGGGCTCGGCGCGGTGCTCACCGCCGTCGTGCCCTGCATCGGGTTCTTCACCGGTGCGGAGATCGTGACCATCGCGGCCGCCGAGTCGGCCGAGCCGGAGCGGGCGGTGGCCGACGCGATCCGTTCGATCGTGCTGCGGGTGGTGGCCTTCTACGTGCTGTCGGTCTTCGTGGTGGTCGCGGTGGTGCCCTGGACCTCGAAGGCGATCGCGGTGAGTCCGTACGCGGCGGTGCTGGACCGGCTCGCGGTGCCCGCGGCCGGCACGGTCATGAACGCCCTGGTGCTGATCGCCGTGCTGTCCTGCCTGAACTCGGCGCTCTACACATCTTCCCGGATGCTGTTCGCGCTCACCCGCAACGGGGACGCGCCGCGCGCCTTCACCGAGGTCAGCGCGAGCGGGGTGCCGCGCAGGGCGCTGCTCGCCGGGACCTCGGCCGGCTACCTGTCGGTGCTCGCCGCATGGATCTCGCCCGATGTCGTCTTCACGTTCCTGATCAACTCCTACGGTGCCGTCGCCCTGTTCGTCTATCTGGCGATCGCGGTCGCGCAGCTGCGGATGCGCCGGAAGCTGGAGCGCGAGGCACCCGGCCGGCTGACGCTGAAGATGTGGTTCTTCCCCTGGCTGAGCCGGCTGACCATCGCTCTCATGGCGCTGGTGATCGGCGCGATGGCCTTCCTGCCGGACAGCCGCTCCCAGTTCTGGCTGAGCCTGCTGACGGTCGCGGTGGTGCTGGCGGGGTACGAGCTGCGCCGCAGGCGGGGGCCGGGCGGCGGGCCGTCGGGGAGCACCTCCTAGCCGGCCAGGTACTGGCGCAGCAACTCCCGTAGTTCGGAGGCGAATTCGGCGTACGCGGCGCGGAGCGGGACGCCCGGCCAGTGCGGGGGCAGCAGCTCCTCCGGCAGCAGCGGGTCGGTGAGGAGATGGCGCTGCGCGGCGGCCGCGACGGTGAAGCGGTCGGCGGGCGGGGCGGCGCGGTCCAGGGCGGAGCGCAGCGCGCCGGCCCGGGCCGCCCAGCCGTCCAGGTCCCAGAGCCGGGCCGCGAGCGCGGCCGGGTCGCCGTCCGGGGTGCCGGTGAGCCAGGTGCACTGGTCCGTGACGACGGGCGGGCGGGGCCGGTCGAGGTTGGCCGGACGCAGCCAGCTGCCCTCGCGGAGTTCGGCCAGCCGCAGCGCCGCCATGGCCTGCCGCAGTGCGGTGCGCTCGGCGGCCGGCCGGCCTTCCGGTGTGGTGACGACGGCGATCTCCCAGTCCCCGCACCAGGCCCGGGTCCGCGGCGAGCGGCTCTCGTCCTGCCGGGCCTGCCGCGCCAGCAGCCGGTCGGTGAGCGCGTACGAGCCGTCGCTCTGGCGCAGGTCGCCGGCCGCCACCATGCGGGAGAGCGCGACCCGCACGGTGCCCTCGGCGATGCCGAAGAGCTCACCGACCCGCACCAGGGCGCGGGCGGGCAGCTTCGGCGGGTGGTGGCCGAGCAGGGTGCTCAGCACGATGGAGCGCGCGGTGAGCGGGCGCGGCGCGAGGGCTGCGGTGCTGGTGGGGTCTTCGGTACCGGCGTCGTTCATATGTGCTGGAAATTCTAGCCAGCCGGCCGGCATCCGTCATTACAGTCTTCCGGCAGCTGTCTGCATTCTGTAACGTCAACGGTATGACCGTCACCCATGAAGTCGTGAATCAGGCCCCGCCGCTGACCGGGTTCAGCACGGCGGACGAGCCGGCCCTGCTGGAGGCGCTGCGCCGGGACGGCGCCGAGTGGGGCGTGCGGGAGGTGACCGAGCTCGGCGCGCTGGCCGGCTCGGCGGCGGTGCAGGATCAGGCCCGCTGGGCGGAGGAGCAGCCACCCCGGCTGCACACCCACGACCGGACCGGGCACCGCATCGACGAGGTGGAGTTCCACCCCGCCTGGCACCAGCTGATGACCGTCGCGGTGGAGCACGGGCTGCACGCCGCGCCGTGGGCCGACAGCCGGCCCGGCGCGCACCTGGTGCGCGCCGCCAAGTTCTACGTCTGGTCGCAGGCCGAGCCGGGGCACGGCTGTCCGGTGTCGATGACGTACGCCGCCGTCCCCGCGCTGCGTGCCGCACCCGAGCTCGCCGCGCGGTACGAGCCGCTGCTGACCGCCCGGACGTACGACTTCGGGCTGCGCGCCCCGCTCACCAAGGCGGGTCTGATCGCGGGCATGTCGATGACGGAGAAGCAGGGCGGCTCCGACGTACGGGCCAACACCACGCGCGCGGTGCCGGCCGGCGACGGCACGTACCGCCTCACCGGCCACAAGTGGTTCACCTCCGCGCCGATGAGCGATGTGTTCCTGGCGCTGGCGCAGACCGACGAGGGGCTGAGCTGCTTCCTGCTGCCGCGGGTGCTGCCGGACGGCACCCGCAACGGGATGCGCCTGATGCGGCTCAAGGACAAGCTGGGCAACCGCTCCAACGCCTCCTCCGAGATCGAGTACGAGCAGGCGGTGGCCTGGCCGGTCGGCGAGCCCGGCCGCGGGGTGCGGACCATCGTGGAGATGGTGAACATGACCCGGCTGGACTGTGTGCTGGGGTCGGCCGCCGGCATGCGGGCGGGGCTGCGGCAGGCGCTGCACCACACCGCGCACCGCCGGGCGTTCGGCCGGGAGCTGGACCGGCAGCCGCTGATGCGGTCGGTGCTCGCGGACCTGGCGATCGAGTCGGAGGCGGCGACCCTGCTGGGCCTGCGGCTGGCGACCGCGGTGGACCGGTCGCAGGCCGGCGACGCCCAGGAGGCGGCGCTGCGCCGGCTGGCGCTGGCGGCCGGCAAGTACTGGGTGTGCAAGCGGGGCAGCAGCCATGCGGCGGAGGCGCTGGAGTGCCTGGGCGGCAACGGCTACGTCGAGGACTCGGGCATGCCGCGGCTGTACCGGGAGGCGCCGCTGCTGTCCATCTGGGAGGGCTCGGGCAATGTCGCGGCGCTCGACGTGCTGCGGGCGCTGGAGCGCGAACCGGCCGCGCTGGACGCGTACTTCGCCGAGGTGGAGGGCGCGGCGGGCGCCGACCGGCGGCTGGACGCGGCGGTGGCCGGGCTGCGCAAGGCGCTCGGCTCCCTGGCCAACCCCGAGCGGGCGCAGCTGATGGCACGGTCGCTGGCCGAGCGGATGGCGCTGGTTCTCCAGGCTTCGCTGCTGGTACGGCACAGCCACCCGGCCGTCGCCGATGCCTTCTGCGCCTCCCGGCTCGACGGGGAGTGGGGCAACGCCTTCGGCACCCTGCCGCCCGGTGTCGATCTGACGGCGGTCCTGGAGCGCGCCCGGCCCCGGACGACGGGCGCGGAGCCGGCCGGGGGCGCGGCCTGATGGCCGTGCGGATCGAGCGGGCCGGGCCGGTGACGACGGTGGTGCTGTCCCGGCCGGCGGCCCGCAACGCGGTGGACGGCCCGACCGCGCGCCACCTCGCCGACGCCTTCCGGGAGTTCGAGGCGGACGACACGGCGCGGGTAGCGGTGCTGTGGGGTGAGGGCGGGACGTTCTGCGCGGGTGCCGATCTCAAGGCGATCGGCACCGGACGCGGCAACCGTGTCGCGGAGGACGGCGACGGCCCGATGGGGCCCACCCGCATGCGGCTGTCCAAGCCGGTGATCGCCGCGGTGGCGGGACACGCCGTGGCAGGCGGCCTGGAACTGGCCCTCTGGTGCGACCTGCGGATCGCCGAGGAGGACGCGGTCTTCGGGGTGTTCTGCCGGCGGTGGGGCGTGCCGCTGATCGACGGCGGTACGGTCCGGCTGCCGCGGCTGATCGGTGCGAGCCGGGCGAGTGACCTGGTGCTGACGGGACGGCCGGTGCCGGCGGCGGAGGCCCTGGACATCGGGCTGGCCAACCGCGTGGTGCCGACCGGGACGGCGCGCGCGGAGGCGGAGCTGCTGGCCGCGGAGATCGCCCGCTTCCCGCAGGCGTGTCTGCGCAGCGACCGGGCCTCCCTGCTGGAGCAGGAGGGCCTGGACGAGGCGACCGCGCTGGCCGGCGAGCTCCGGCACGGCCGGGCGGTGCTGGCCGAGGCGAGGGAGGGCGCGGCCCGCTTCGCCGCGGGCGCCGGGCGGCACGGCGCGCCGGACCCCGCGTAGCGCGGCGGCCGGGGGCGGCGTACTGTCGCCCTCCGTCACCCGTCGGCCCCCGCGGCCGGGTCTCCAGGAGCACAGCGTGAGCGATCTGACCTACCCCGAGGAGGGCGGCACCCGGCGCAGGCCGCTGCCCGGCGGCTATCACCACCTCGTCGAGGAGGTGCCGCTCGGCCACGGCCGTCAGGTGCTGCGGGCGGCGGGTGAGGCGATCACCACCTTCCGGATGCACCGCGCGGCCGGCACCGTCATCCGGGCCGACGCCCCGCGGGCCGAGCCCGGGGTCGCCGTCGACGTGTCGCTGGGCGTCGGCCCGTTGCGGCTGCGGGCGCCCTGCCGGGTGGTGTGGGCGGTCGCCGGGGAGGACCGCGTCGGCTTCGCGTACGGCACGCGCGCGGGGCACCCCGAGTGCGGGGAGGAGGCGTTCCTGGCCGAGCTGCGCGCGGACGGTTCGGTGTGGTTCACCGTGACCGCCTTCAGCCGCCCGGCCGTACCGCTCACCCGTCTCGCCGGCCCGCTGGTCCCCGTCTTCCAGCGGCTGTACGTGCGCCGTCTGGGCCGCACCCTGCGCCGGCTGGCGAACGGTTAGGCACCCGCCCTCCCCACCGGCGCGGGGGGGTGCAAGCGGGGTCCGGTGCCCCACTTTTCTCACGCCCCGCCGCCGTGCGGGGACACGTGGTTACCGACGCGTAACCCCCCGGCCGTTGATCGCCATACGTCCACCTGCGCTTCATCTTTTCGTCACCATCGGCCCCGCCGGCCATGAGAAAAACCAGGCATGTGTGAGGACGAACTGATCCCGCCGCAGGCGGACATGACCGAGCAGGAGTGGCTGCGGGCCGGCTCGGCGGCGGCCGGGACTCCGCCGGTGCCCACGACGGGGCGAGCGGTGCAGTGGGTGAACCGGCGGACGCTGCTGGGCGGCGCGATGGCCGGCGCGGCACTGGCGGTGCTGCCGTCCCAGGCCCAGTCGCCCGCCGCGGCCGCGACCAGGCCGGGGGTGCCCGGAGCCTTCCCGTTCCCCGAACACCCCGACGGCAAGGGTGAGTTCGCGATCCTGGTCACGGGGGACGCGGGCACCGGCGACGAGGCGCAGTACGCGGTGGCCGCCGCCGCCCGGGACGTCTGCCGGGCCGAGGGCATCGGGCTCGCGGTGGGCCTGGGGGACAACATCTACGAGAACGGGCCGGAGTCCGACCACGACTCGGAGTTCCAGGACAAGTTCGAGAAGCCCAACAACGGCATCGACGTGCCCTGGCTGATGGTGCTGGGCAACCACGACTGCTCGGGGCTGATACCCGGCAGCGGCGGCGACCCGTCCCGCGGGGACCGCGAGGTCTCCTACGCCAAGACCTCCAAGCGCTGGTACATGCCGGGCCGTTACTACAGCGTGCCGCTGCCGGCCGCCGAGCCGCTGGTGGAGTTCTTCGCGATCGACACGATCCCGTGGTCGTCGTACGTCGCCCAGCTCGACCCGTACTACCGCTGGGACGGGCCGTACATGCGCGAGCAGCGGAGCTGGCTGGACGGTGCGCTGCCCGCCTCGCGGGCCCGCTGGAAGGTGGTGCTGAGCCACCACCCGTACCTCAACAACGGCAAGCACGGCAGCGCCGGTTCCTACGACGGCTTCGAGATCGGGAACTACACCAGCGGGGTCCACCTGAAGGACATGTACGAGAAGGTGGTGTGCGGCCGGGCCGATCTGATCCTGTCCGGGCACGACCACACGCTGCAGATACTGGAGCCGACGGCGCGCACCGGCGGCACCCGGCAGGTGGTGTGCGGGGCGTCCGCCAAGACGGAGGACGGCAAGGCGCACTTCACCCACCCCGCGGCCTGGCAGAACTTCTCCGACCACGGGTTCATGGTGCTGAAGGTCTCCGGCGCGCGGCTGACCATCGACGCGTACACCGTCGACGTGGCGACCCGCAAGGCCACGCTGCGGCACCGGGCACGGCAGACCCGTCCGGTGGCGGCGCCCGCGGGGGCCCACGCCTAGGGCGACCTGGGGCCGGGAGCCCTCCCGGCCGGCGGCCGGGCCGACCAACCTGGCCGTTGGACGGCCCGGCCTGCCCGGGACCGTACACCCTGGCGCGCCCGGCGGAAACCGTTCGGTTTCAGTCCTCCGGGCCGTACCACAGGGTCGTCATGTTGCAGAACTCGCGGATGCCGTGCCCCGACAACTCCCGCCCGTAGCCGGAGCGTTTGGCCCCGCCGAAGGGGAGCCCGGGGTGGGAGGCGGTCATGCCGTTGAAGAAGACGCCGCCGGCCTCCAGGTCCCGTGCCAGCCGCACCTTTTCGTCCGGGTCGCGGGTCCAGGCGTTGGAACTGAGGCCGAACGGGGTGTCGTTGGCGACCCGCACCGCCTCGTCGACGTCATCGACGCGGTAGAGCGTGGCGACCGGGCCGAACGCCTCCTCGTGGTGGATGCGCATGCCGGGGGTGATGCCGGCGAGGACCGTCGGCTCGTAGAACCAGCCGGCGCGGTGCTGGGGCGGCCGCCGCCCACCGCACAGCGCGGTCGCGCCCTGGTGGACCGCGTCGTCGACCAGCTCCTCCAGATCGGAGCGGCCCTGCTCGCTGGAGAGCGGCCCCACATCGGTGGTCTCCTCCATCGGGTCGCCGACCTTCAGTGCGGCCATGCGCGCGGTGAACCGCTCGGTGAAGGCGTCGTAGACGGCGCTGTGCACGATGAACCGCTTGGCCGCGATGCAGGACTGGCCGTTGTTCTGGGCGCGCGCGGTGACGGCCACCCGGGCCGCCTTGTCGAGGTCGGCGGAGGGCAGCACGAGGAACGGGTCGCTGCCGCCCAGTTCGAGGACGGTCTTCTTGATCTCGTCACCGGCGACCGAGGCCACCGCGCGGCCGGCGGGCTCGCTGCCGGTGAGGGTCGCGGCGACCACCCGCGGGTCGCGCAGGATGTCCTCGACGGCGCCGGAGCCGATCAGCAGGGTCTGGAAACAGCCCTCGGGGAAGCCGGCCCGGCGGAACAGCTCCTCCAGGTAGAGCGCGGTCTGCGGGACGTTCGAGGCGTGCTTGAGCAGTCCGGTGTTGCCCGCCATCAGCGCCGGCGCGGCGAACCGTACGACCTGCCAGAGCGGGAAGTTCCACGGCATCACCGCGAGGACGGTGCCCATGGGGCGGTAGCGGACCACGGCGCGCACGGCACCCGAGTCACGGACGTCGGCCGGGTCGGGGTACTCGTCGGCGAGCAGCGCCTCGGCCCGCTCCGCGTACCAGCGCATGGTCTTGACGCACTTGGCGGCCTCCGCGCGGGCCTGGGTCACCGGTTTGCCCATCTCGGTGGTCATCAGGCGGGCGATGCCGTCCTGGTCGGCCTCCAGCAGGTCGGCGGCCTTGAGCATCAGCTCCTTGCGCCGGGCGAAGGACGTCACCCGGTGTTCCTGGAATGCCTGCTCCGCCCTGACCAGGTGGTCTTCGATCTCGCCCGCGTTGAGCGCGTCGAAGGTCTTGAGGGTCTCGCCGGTGGCCGGGTTGACCGTGGCGATGGCCATGATCAGCACCTCCTTCGTGTGCGGGTGGCAGTGCCCGCGCTGACGGGGAATCCGCGGTCCTGGGGCTTCGGGTCCGGGCGGCTCCTAGGAAAGCGGTGAGGGAGCCGGGGACGGGTCCGGCACCGGGTCGGGCCCGGGCGGACGGGGTATCGGCGACGGCTCCGGCGGTATCGGTTCGGGTGGCGGGGGCGGGACCGGCGGTCCGGGGAGCGGGTCCGGGACGGGGTTCGGCGGCGGGCCGCCGGGGTCCGGGGGCGTGGGCTGCGGGTCGCGGTCGTACGGGCGCTCACTTCGCGTATGCGGTTGCCGCTGCACTGCGGGCCTCCAATGAACAGCTGGTGGCACATGAGCCCCCGTACCCGAGTTTCGCCCGTCCATGGCTCCGGCGCACGACGGATCGCCGCGGACGCGGTTGCGGACCGGCGGAAGCGGGCGTATATGACCTGATCGGACGGCGCCGGGCGGGCGGCCGGCCCGCTAGCGTGCGGTCATGCCCATGACGCGCACCCGCACGACGTCCCCGCGGCGGACCCCGGGACGGCGCAGGACGCCCCCGCCCCGGACGCCGGCAGGGCCGCGGCGCGCGCCGCGGGGCCGGAGCGCTCGGCGCGCGGCGGCTCCCGTCGTCTGCGCGGCGCTGCTCACGGTGGCCGCCCTGGCCCCGCCCGCCGCGGCCGGTGCCGCCGTCCCCCTCCCGCACCGCATGGCCGACACCGGCGGCGGGGCCCAGCTGATCACCGCCGAGGCGCCCACGGCGGACGCCACCAGGGGGACGGTGGTGTGGTGGCAGCGGCACAACGGGCGCTGGCGGCAGGCCGGTTCGGCACCGGCCCGCTTCGGCTCGGGCGGGCTCACCGAGGGCACCACCCGGGTGCAGGGCACCTCGACCACGCCCACCGGCCTGTACGACCTGCCGTTCGCCTTCGGCACCGAGGCCGCACCGCCCGGCACCGCCATGCCGTACCGCCGGGTCGGCCCGGACTCGTGGTGGTGCGAGGACAACGCCTCCGCGTCGTACAACCGCTGGGTGGACCCGCGGCCCGCGGACTGCGCGGCCGCCGAGTCCGAGCGGCTCGCGGACTACCCGGTGCAGTACGGCCGGGCGCTGGTCACCGGCTTCAACTACGACCGCCCGGTGCACGGCCGGGGCGCCGGGATCTTCCTCCACGTCAACGGCAAGGGCGCCACGGCCGGCTGCGTGTCCGTGCCGGCCGGGGCGATGGCGTGGATCCTGTCCTGGCTGCGCCCGTCCGCGCACCCGCACCTTGCCCTCGGCACGGCGTACGGGCCGACCGCGCTCACCCGCTACTGAGGCCCCGGCTGCCCGCCGACGTGAGCGGGAAGTGGCAGGCCACCCGGTGGCCGGGGGTCTCCGGCTCGGTCGGCGGCGGCTCCGTGGTCGCACAGAGTCCGGCCGCGCGCGGGCAGCGGGTGCGGAAGCGGCAGCCGGAGGGCGGGGCGGCGGCCGACGGCGTCTCGCCGCCGAGCGGGGAGACGGGCGGCGGGGCGTCGGGGTCGGGCGTGTTGGCGCTGTCCAGCAGCCCGCGGGTGTACGGGTGCAGCGGGCGGGCGAAGACCTGCCGGGCGGGGCCGGTCTCGACGAGCTTGCCGAGGTACATCACCCCGACCGAGTCGGCGAGGTGCCGTACCACCGCCAGGTCGTGCGAGATGAAGAGGTAGCCGATCCCCTTCTCGCGCTGCAGCGCGCGCATCAGGTTGAGGATCTGCGCCTGGACGGAGACGTCGAGCGCGGAGACCGGTTCGTCGGCGACGACGAGCGCGGGCGACAGGGCCAGCGCGCGGGCCAGGCCGAGCCGCTGCCGCTGGCCGCCGGAGAACTCGTGCGGATAGCGGTCCACCGCGCCGCGCGGCAGCCCGACGTCGTCCAGCAGCCCGGCGACCCGCCGCCGCTGCTCCGCCCGGTCGCCGATGCCCTGGATGACCAGGGGTTCGCGCAGCACCGCGCCCACCCGCATCCGGGGGTCCATGGCCGCGGAGGAGTCCTGGAACATCAGCTGGACCCGGCGCCGGTGCGCCCGCAGTTCCCGCTTGGTCAGCGTGGCGAGGTCGCGGCCGGCGAAGTGGACGCTGCCGGCGGTGGGCGGCTCCAGGCCGACGACCATCCGGCCGAGGGTGGACTTGCCGCAGCCGGACTCCCCCACGATGCCGAAGGTCTCGCCACGCCGGACGGTGAGCGAGACCCCGGCCACCGCGCTGATCTCACGGCCCCGCGCGCCCGGCCCGCGGCGGGCGAAGGGGCTCGCGTGCAGTGGATAGGTCTTGCTGAGCCCGGCCAGCCGCAGCAGGGGTTCGCCGGTATTGCCCAGGGTCCCGGCCGTCCCGGGCTCCCTCGCCTCCCCGGCCGGATGTGGCGGGAGCAGTGCGGCGGCCGGGTCGCCGGCGGCGGGATCCGCGGGGTGGAAGCAGGCCACGGCGTGCGCGGTGTCGGCCGGCGCGGCGCCGTCGAGGCCGTCGGTCAGCTCCGGCTCGGCGGCGCGGCAGAGGTCGGTGGCGAAGCCGCAGCGGGGCGCGAAGCGGCAGCCGGTGGGGCGGCTCGTCAGGGACGGCGGCAGGCCGGGGACGGTGGCGAGCGGCCGGCCGGCGTCGGTGGCGGCGTCGGGGAGCGCGGCGAACAGGGCCTGGGTGTAGCGGTGCCGCGGGGCGGCGAACAGCGGCCGTACGGGGGCGCGTTCGGCGATCCGGCCGCCGTACATCACCGCGACCCGGTCGACCCGGCGGGCGATCACGCCGAGGTCGTGGGTGACCAGGATCAGCGCCATGCCGAGCCGGGTGCGCAGCTCGTCGAGGAGTTCCAGGATCTGGTGCTGGGTGGTGACGTCGAGGGCGGTGGTCGGCTCGTCGGCGATCAGCAGCCGGGGTTCGCAGATCAGCGCCATGGCGATCGCGACGCGCTGCCGCATCCCGCCGCTGAGCTGGTGCGGATAGTGCCTGAGCCGCTCGGCGGGGCGGGGCAGGCCGACCAGCCGCAGGGTCTCCTCGGCCTTGGCCCATGCCTCGGCACGGCTCACCTTCCGGTGCAGCAGCAGGGGTTCGGCGACCTGGGCGCCGAGGGTGACGGTGGGGTTGAGCGAGGTCAGCGGATCCTGGAAGACCATGCCGACGGTGTTGCCGCGGATGCCCCGCAGCACGCGCTCGGGGGCGGCGGCGAGGTCGGTGCCGTCGAACAGGATCCGGCCGCCGGTGACCCGGCCGCCGGGCGGCAGCAGGCCGAGGACGGACAGCGCGGTCATGGTCTTGCCGCAGCCGGATTCGCCGACGATGCCCAGCGCCTCGCCGGGGGCCAGGGTGAGGTCGACGCCGTCGAGGGCGCGGACGGTGCCGCCGCGGCCGGCGATCTCGACGTGCAGGTCCTCGACGCGCAGCAGCGGGTCGGTCATGGTGTGGTCCTCGCTTCGGCTCTTCCGGGGGTGCACCGGGTCGTCGGCATCCGCGTCAGCCCTTCGCCGGCCGTACGTCGAAGGCGTCCCGCAGGCCGTCCCCGAGGCAGTTGAAGGCGGCCACGACCAGCACGATCGCCAGGCCCGGCGGGAAGATCAGCCACCAGTGGCCGACCTGGGTGTAGGTGATGCCGGCGGAGAGCAGCGAGCCCCAGTCGGCGGCGGGCGGCGGGACGGACAGGCCCAGGAAGGAGAGGTAGGCGACGTAGAGGATGGCGTCAGCCACCTGGAACGTGGCGTTGACCAGGACGGTGCCGACGGCGTTGGGGACGATGTGCCGGAAGACGGCGCGGCCCCCGCCGCCGCCCATCAGCCGCATCGCGTGGAGGTAGTCGCGGCTGCGCAGCGCCAGCGCCTCCCCGCGGATCAGGCGGGCCGGCGAGAGCCAGGCGACGGAGGCGATGATCAGGATGAGGACGGGTTTGCTTGGGGTGATGAGGGTGGCGACCACGACGAGCAGGAAGAGCGCGGGGATGGCGAGCGCCGCGTCGGTGATCCGCATCAGCACGGCGTCCACCCAGCCGCCGCAGTAGCCCGCGACCGCTCCGTACACCGTGCCGAGGAGGGTGGCCAGCAGCCCGGCGGCCAGGCCGACTTCGAGGGAGGTGCGGCCGCCGTACATCAGCCGTCCGAGCTGGTCGTAGCCGAGGTCGGTGGTGCCCAGCGGGTGGCCGACGCCGGGGGCGCGGCCGGCCTGGGCGAGGTCGGTGTGGATCTGGTCGGTGGGGTGGAGCAGCGGGCCGAGGAAGCAGAAGGCGAACAGGGCGAGCAGCACCAGCGCGCCGGCGAGGGCGAGCTTGTTGCGGGTGAGGGCGGCGAGGGCGCGGCGGGCCGGACCGGGGACGGCCGGGGCGGCGTCCGGCGGGCCGGCGCCCACGGCGTCGAGGGCTGGGATCGTCACGTCACGCTCCTGATGCGCGGGTCGAGGAGGGCATAGGCGAGGTCGGCGAGCAGGGAGCCGAGGACGGTGGCGACACCGACGACGAGGGTGACGCCGAGCAGCACGGGGAAGTCCGAGCTCTGGGCCGCGTTCCAGAACAGCAGCCCCATTCCCGGGTAGTTGAACATCGACTCGACGACGAGGGTGCCGCTGAAGAGGGTGGGGAGGTAGAGGCCGAGCAGCGTGGCCAGCGGGATGAGGGCGTTGCGCAGCACGTGCCGGGCCATGATCCGGGCGTTCGACTGGCCCTTGGCGCGCGCGGTGCGGACGTAGTCCTCGGCGAGGTTGTCGAGGACGGCGGAGCGCAGGTAGCGGCTGAAGGCGGCGACGATGCCGAGCGCGGCGGTCACGACGGGCAGGACGAGCGCGGGGGCCTGGGCGAGGATGCCGCCGACGGTGTCGGCCTGCGGCGCTTCGGCCGGCAGCAGCTGGAGTTGCTGGCCGAAGACCAGGATGAGGACCAGGCCGAGGAAGAAGACCGGGGTGGCGTAGGCGAGGAACGCCACCCCGGTCAGCAGGTAGTCGGCGGCCCTGCCCCGCCGTACGGCCTGGAGAACGCCGAGCGGTACGGCGACCACCGCGGCGAGGGCGAGGGCCAGCCCGGCCAGCAGGGCGGTCTTCGGCAGCCGCTCGGCCAGCAGCGAGGCGACGCTCTGGTTGAGCTTGTACGACTCGCCGAGGTCGCCGGTGAGCAGCCGGCCGAGGTAGCTGACGTACTGCTCGGGCAGCGAACGGTCGTAGCCCTGCTGGTGGTTGAAGTGCGCGACGGCGTCCGGGGTGGCCTGGACGCCGAGGATGGCGCGGGCCGGGCCGCCGGGGAGCAGGTGCAGCAGGACGAAGACGAGGACCGAGACCAGCAGCAGCACGACCAGCGCCTGCGTGAGGCGCTTGGCCAGGAAGCGGATCACCGTCCGGCACCGCCCTTCTTGACGTAGTACCAGTTCTGCGGGGCGAGGGACAGCGTCGGGTTCTGGTCGACGCCACGCAGGTCGTTGCGGATGGCGGAGACCTGGTAGGCCGGGTTGGGCGTCCACAGGACGGGGAGCCGGCGGGCCACCGTGCGGCCGTAGTCGCGCAGCGCGGCCGGCTCGGCCGAGTACTCGGTGGCGCGGATCAGCCGGTCGGTCTCCGGGTCGGACCAACTGCCCATGTTCGAGGGGGCGTGGGTGGCGAAGATCTTTTCTCCGCTGGGGTCGGGCGGGAAGTACCAGCTGCCCTGGGTGCCGAAGAAGCCCAGCTGCCACTGCGCACACCGCGGCTCGGTCCGCTCGCAGGGGACGGTGGTGCCGAGGACGGTGTTCAGCGGCTGCTGCCGGACGTCGAGGACGATGCCCGCCTTGGCGAAGTCGGACTTGACGGCCTGCATGGTGTTGGAGGTCTCGGTCGAGCCGGACTGGGACAGCAGCGACAGCCGCAGTTCCTGGCCGCCCCTGACGCCCGCGCCGCACCGGTCCGCACCGGTCCCCGGCCGTACGCAGCGCAGCGTGCCGTCCCGCTCCGCCCACCCGTGCCCGGCCAGCAGCGCTCTCGCCCGGCCCGGGTCGTAGGGGTAGGGCTCGTCGTCGAGGAGTCCGGCGGGGACCGGGCCGAGGGTGGGCGCGGCGCTGCCGTGCCAGATCACCCGTGAGATGCCCTTCTGGTCGATGAGGTGCTGGAGCGCCTGGCGCAGATAGTCCTGGCGCAGCAGCGCTCCCACGGTGGGGTGGTGGAAATTGAGCACGAGGTAGGTGACCGCCCAGCCCTCCCAGGGGTCGATGCGGTATCCCCGCTCCTTGAACTGCCGCGACTGCGCCATGACCGCCGGCGGGAGGTAGCCGTAGTCGACGCCGCCGGCCCGCAGGACGTTGAATTCGGAGTCCGCGGTGGTGAAGGGCTTGAGGACCACCCGGTCGAGACGGGGTTTGTCGGGTCCGCGGTAGGCCCGGTTGGGAACGAGGGAGACCTGGCCCGAGGTGGTCCACTTCTCGATCCGCCAGGGCCCGTCGACCGTCTTCCACAGCGGATCGGTGGCGAAGCGGGAGAACTGCTTGGCGTGCCGCATCAGCCGGGCGAAGGCCCGTCGGGGGCTCTCGCCGCGGGGGTTCCAGGCGTGGACGGGCAGGGCGACGAAGTCCTGGAGTTCATTGGCCGTGAACCAGGTGGGGTTGTAGGCGCGGTCCAGCCGGAGCCGGAACGTGCGGTTGTCGACGGTCTCGAATTCCTTGACGTCGTCGGGCATCAGTTTCGGTGAATAGCCGGCCCATTCCCGCTTGTTGTCCTTGATCAGATCGAACCAGAACTTCACGTCGCGGGTGGTGACCGGCGTCCCGTCGGACCATGCGTAGCCCTTTTTCAGGGTGATGCTGACGGTGGTGTTGTGGTCGCTGTAGCGGGGCATTTCTGCGAGGTTGCGGGGCGAATCCATGGTCAGCGCGTCGCCCTTCTGCCCGGGCGTGAACAGCCGCAGGAACAGCAGGTCCTGGATGGCGCTGTTGTACGAGGCCAGATAGCCGGGAGCCCCGATCGGGAAGATCCAGTTGGGGGTGGAGGCGGGTGGCAGGGCCATGGTGGCGGTGCCGCCCTCGACCGGGGTGCCGCCGGTGGCGCCCAGCTCGGTGACAACGTTGCCAGCCGGGCCGCAGCCGACCAGCGCCGGGAGGCCGAGCAGGGCGGTGGCCGCCCAGCGCCCCAGCAGCCCGCGTATTCGGGTGGTGCGCAGGCCCATTGCTGCCTCCGGGGGTCGGCCGGTCGAGGAGTGCGAGCAAAGTACGGACGGCCGAGAAAAGAAGTCAAGACCTTGGCGAAAGCGGCCCGATCGGGTTGTACTGTCGGCGAGTTGACGCGGCGACTTCTTTCGGACACCGCATCAAGTCGCCGCTTCACCGCCCCGCACCGGCCCCGCGAAAGGCGCCCTCATGACCGCCTCCGGCGAGCAGCGCGGCTCCGCCGCGCACGTCCTCGAACTCGTCGCGAACGGCTCCGCCACCTCGCGCGCCGACCTCGTGCGCGAGCTGGGGCTCGCCGCGTCCACCGTCTCCGCCCGCGTCCAGGAACTCGTCGAGGCCGGTCTGCTGACCGAGTCCGGTGAGGGCGCCTCCCGCGGCGGCCGGCGCCCCCGGCTGCTGCGCGTCGCCGACCGGGGCGCGGTCGCCCTGGCCGCGGACCTGGGCAGCCACCACATCCGTACCGGGGCGGTCGGGCTGACCGGCGGCGTCCTCGACGCCGAGGACCTGGCCTTCGATCTGACCGCCGGCCCGGACAGCGCCCTGGACGCGCTCGCCGGGCAGTTGGCGGCGCTGGCCGAGCGGCAGCGTGCGGCCGGGCGTGCGGTGCGCGGCGTGGGGCTGGGGTTCCCCGGCCCGGTCGACGCGGACGGCGCGCGGATCATCGCGCCCTCCCGGATGCCCGGCTGGCACCTGTTCCCGCTGCGCGACCGGCTCGCGGACCGCCTGGGCCTGCCGGTCCTGCTGGACAACGACGCCAACATGATGGCGCTGGGGGAACACCGCGCGGCCCGCCCCACCCGCCGCCACCTCGTCGTGGTCAAGGCGGGCCGCGGCATCGGTTCGGGCGTCATCAGCGACGGCCGGCTGCACCGGGGCGCCCGCGGCTCGGCCGGCGACATCAGCCACGTCAGGGTGGACCGGGCGGCCCAACTGCCCTGCTCCTGCGGCAACATCGGCTGTCTGGAGACGGTGGCCAGCGGTGCCGCGATCGCCGCCGCGCTGCGCGCCCGGGGGCTCCGCGCCGACTCCGCCGCCGACATCCTGCGGCTGGTCGAGGACGGCGACGCGCACGCCACCACCCTCGTACGGCAGGCCGGCCGGGACATCGGCACGGTGCTGGCCGTCGTCGTGAACTTCTTCAACCCCGAGGCGGTCGTCGTCGGGGGCGCCCTCGCCGCCGCCCAGCCGCTGGTCGCGGCGGTGCGCGGCACGCTCTACGAGCGCTGCCTGCCGATGGCCACCAGCGAACTCGCCATCGACGCGGCGGTCCACGGCCCGGACGCGGGTCTGCTGGGGGCGGGCCATGCCGTGCTGTGCCTGGCGGCCGGGCCCAACGCGCCCCGCTGAGCCCGGCCCGGCCGCCCCGTCTCACCACCCGTCCCGCCCGCCACCCCAGGGAGAGTGAACCCTCATGCCCGTACCGACCGGCCCCCGCCCCCGCACCCGGCCCCTGCGCATCGGCATCGGCGGCATGGCCATCGAGTCCAGCCAGTTCTGCCCGCACCGCTCGGCCTACGACGACTTCCGCGTCACCCGGGGGCGCGAGCTGCTCGACCGCTACGCCTGGACCCGGCCGGACGCCTGGCCGGCCGGGCTCGTCGAGTGGGTGCCGCTGGTGCATGCGGTGGCGGTCCCCGGCGGGCCGGTGGAGCGCGCCACGTACGACCGCGTCAAGGCCGAACTGACCGCCCGGACAAGGGAGTCGGGGCCGCTGGACGGCCTGGTGTACGACATCCACGGCGCGATGAGCGTGGTCGGCCTGGAGGACGCGGAGGCCGACCTCACCGAGGCCGTACGGGCCGCCACCGGCCCCGCCACCCTCATTTCCGCGGCCATGGACCTGCACGGCAATGTCTCGCGCCGCTTCGCCGCGCCTCTCGACCTGCTGACCGCGCACCGGCTGGCGCCGCACGAGGACGCCTGGGAGACCCGCGAGCGCGCCGCCCGCAAGCTGGTCGAGCGACTGGCCACCGGGCGGGGCCGCCCACACCGCGCCTGGGTGCAGGTGCCCGTCCTCCTCCCCGGCGAGAAGACCAGCACCCGCCTCGAACCGGCGAAGTCGCTCTACGGCCGGCTGGCCGCCGTCGAGGCACTCGACGGGGTGGTGGACGCCGCGCTCTGGGTCGGTTACGCCTGGGCGGACGAGGAGCGCTGCCGGGCCGCGGTGGTGGTCACCGCGGACGACCCCCGACTTGCCGTCGCCCAGGCCGGGTTGCTGGCCCGGGCGTACTGGGACGCCCGCCGCGACTTCGTGTTCGTCGGCCCGACCGGCGACGCCGACGCGTGCATCGCCCGCGCCGTGGCCTCCACCGCCCGCCCGTTCGTGATCAGCGACTCCGGCGACAATCCCACCGCGGGCGGCGCGGGCGACCTGCCGTACATGCTGGGCCGGCTGCTGGCCCACGAGGAGCTGGCCGGCGGCCGGGTCACCGCGCTGCACCCGGGCCTGACCGACCCGGAGGCGGTCGCCGTCTGCTGCGACGCCGGGGTGGGTGCCGAGGTCACGCTCCGCGTGGGCGGCCGGTTCAGCGCGGGCACCGGCCCGCACGCGGAGCCGTACGAACTGACCGGTACGGTCACCGCCCTCGACGGCCCGGCCGCCTCCCCCGCCCCTGGTGGACCGCGGGGCAATCCGGCGTACGACGGGCGCGGCCGGAGCGCGGCGGTCACCCGCGGCGGGGTCACCGTCGTACTGACCGAGCGCCGCACCCCGTTCCACACCCGCGCGGACTTCGGCGCGCTGGACCCGCTGGCCTACGACCTGCTGGTGGTGAAGATCGGCTATCTGGAACCCGAACTGCACGCGATGGCCGCCGACTGGCTGCTCGCCCTCACCCCGGGCGGGGTGGACCAGGACCTGCTGCGCCTCGGCCACCGCAAGGTGCGGCGTCCGCTCTACCCCTTCGACGACGAGGGCTTCGAGGACCCGGACCTGACGCCGGTGCTGCTGTAGCACCGCCTCCCCGGGCAGCACGGGCCCTGGCCTCCTCACCCGTCGGCGAGCCGGCGCACCCGGCGGGCGACGTCCTGCCAGACGGCTTCCGGGAGGTCGTGGCCGACGCCGGGCAGCTCGACGAACCGGGCGCCGCGGACCCGGGCCGCGACGGCGCGGCCGGCGGAGGGTTTGACGAGGGGGTCGTCCGCGCCGTGCAGGACCAGGGTCGGGACCGCGATCTCGTGGATACCGGGACCGTGCCACCGGGCACCGATCTGACGGCTCTGACTGCGCCCGTCCCGGACCCCCGTGTCGGCGATGGCGGTGATGCGTTCCCTGGTGGCCTGCTCGTCGAGCGGGTGGGCGGGTGAGTGCAGGAGCCGGGCCAGGGCGATCCCGGCCTCGATGTCGCCTTCCGGGGTGGCGGGGTGACGCATGCGGGCGAGCTTCACGAGCGTCCGCAGGCGGAGGTGGCGCAGGGTGCGCACGCCCGCCGCATCGGCCGGGACGGCCGACACCGAGGTCAGTGTCCGCACCCTCCGGGGGTGGCGCAGCGCGATGCGCTGGGCGACCGCGCCGCCGAGCGACTGACCGAACAGGTGGGCCGATTCCCAGCCGAGGGCGTCCAGCACGGCGACGGCGTCGTCGGCCATGTCCTCGGCGGTGTAGGCCGACCCGCGGCCGCGCACCGGCGCGGTGAGGGGGCTGCGGGTCGCGGTGGGCGGCAGGTGCGTCGACTCCCCCGCGTCGCGCTGGTCGTAGCGCGCCACCGCGAAGCCCTGCGCGGCCAGTGCCCCGGCGAGGCCGTCCGGCCACCAGAGCCGGGAGACCCCCAGGCCCGTCACCAGCAGCAGCGGTTCCTGGCCCGGGTGCCCGGTCAGCCGGTCGTAGGCCAGCGCGATCCGTCCGTTGTGGGCCCGGCGGACCGGAGTCCAGGTTGTCATGTGCCCCTCCTCAATACTGCGATCAGCGTTCGCAGTTATTACTCTAGGCGGCAGAGCGCGACGACGAACAGGAGAGGGGTCAGGTGGCCGAGGAACCGGTGCTGGTGTGGGACCGTCCCGATCGGGGAGCGCGCGGGCCCGCGCCCGAACGGAGCCGCGCCCAGCTCACCCGGGCCGCGATCCGGCTGGCCGACGCGGGCGGGCTGGCGGCGGTGTCCGTACGGCAGGTGGCCGGGGAACTGGGCACCGGCCCCGCGTCGCTCTACCGCTACATCGCCGGCCGCGACGACCTGCTGGATCTGATGACGGACGCGGTGACCGGCGAGATCGACCTCACGGTGGCGCCGACCGGCGACCCGGTCGCGGACCTGGTGGCCCTGGCCCTGCGCAGCCGGGAGGTGCACCTCCGGCACCCCTGGCTGATGGAGGTCCCGCCGGAGGCGCTGCGGCTGGGCCCGCGCGGGCTGGACCACCTCGAATACGCCCTCGGCGCCCTCGCCCCCCTCCAGCTGCCGGGCCGGAGCAAGCTGGAGGCGATCGCCGCGCTGAGTGCCCTGGTCACGATGCTCTGCCGCGCCGAACTGCAGAGCCACCGGTCACCGACCGCACGCCAGGCGGCCCAGGCCGCCTATCTGAGCACCGCGGCCCGCGGCAGTGAACATCCGCTGCTGGCCCAGGCATTGGCCGGCCGAGAAGCCACCCCACCGGGCGACGCCCCCGCCGTCTTCGAACGAGTCGTCCACCGGGCACTCACCGGACTGCTGGCCCGTGGCCCCGAGACGCCGTAGCCCGGGGGCCCGTCGCGGCCCGGCCGGCGGGCACGACGCGCGCCTCCTGGTCCGTCAGCGCTGCGGATCGCGGGCGTCGCAGCGGACGTTGGCGACGACGACCGAGGCCGGGGCGGTGACCACCACGACACAGACCAGGCCACGCCCCCACCCACCTCCACAGAGACGACGAGGCCCGGCGAACGCCCCGCCCTCCCCCTCCCTCAGGGCTGCGGGTCGCGGGCGTCGTAACGGGCGAAGGCGCGGCGGCCGAGGCCCAGGGCGGTGACCACCAGGACGCAGGCCAGGCCGCCGCCGACCACTGCGGTGGCCGGGGAGGTCAGGTCGGCGGCCGAGCCGGCGAGGAAGTCGCCCAGGCGGGGTCCGCCCGCCACCACGACGATGAAGACGCCCTGGAGCCGCCCGCGCATGGCGTCCGGCGTGGCGGCCTGGAGCATGGTGCTGCGGAACACCATCGAGACGGTGTCCGCGCAGCCGGCCACGGCCAGGAAGACCAGCCCGAGCCACAGGTGCCGGGAGAGCCCGAAGCAGGCGATGGCGGCGCCCCAGGAGGCCACCGCGATGAGGATCGCCAGGCCGTGCCGGCGGATCCCGCCGAGCCAGCCGGAGAACAGCCCGCCGAGGACCGCGCCGACGGCGGGCGCGGCGACGAGCAGCCCGACGGTCTTGGCGTCCCCGGCGAACCAGAGCACCGCGATGGCGGGGAACAGGGCACGCGGCTGGGCCAGCACCATCGCCGCCAGGTCGGAGAAGAACGTCATCCGCAGGTTGGGGCGGGTGGCGAGGAACCGCAGCCCGTCGAGCACGGAGGCGCGGCGCCGCGGCCCGTCCGCCTGCTCGGGGCGCATCGACGGCAGGCGCCACATCGCGTAGAGGGAGCCGCTGAAGGCCACCACGTCGATCAGGTAGGCGGCCTGGTAGCCCCACAGCCCGACGATGACCCCGCCCAGCATCGGGCCGCCCATCAGACCGAGGTTGCTGGTCAGGGAGTTGAGGGCGTTGGCGGCCGGCAGCTGCTCGGTCGGCAGCAGCCGGGGGATCATCGACGAGCGGGCCGGGGAGTTCATCGCGAAGCACACGGCCTGGAGGGCGACGACGGTGTAGAGCAGCCAGACCCGGTGGTAGCCGGCCAGCGCCGCGCCGGCCAGCGTGACGGACATCGCGGTCGCGCCCGCGGCGCTGGCCAGGCCCAGCTTGCGGCGGTCGACGGTGTCGGCGATGGCGCCGCCGTAGAGCCCGAAGACGACCAGCGGGACCAGCGAGCACAGGCCCACCAAACCGACCGCGAAGGTGGACCGGGTGATGGCGTACACCTGCAGGGAGACCGCGAGCGCGGTCATCTGCTGGCCCATCCAGGAGATGGTGTTGCCGCACCACAGGCGGCGGTAGTCCGGCGAGGTGCGCAGCGGGGTCAGATCGGCGAATATCCGGGAACGCAGGGGCTTTTCGCGCTTTTCCGGTCGTGCCTGCGAGGTGTCGCCGGAGGTCGTTGTAGGGGCCACGCGGCGCAGTAAAGCACGGGGCCGGCCCGCACCGGACGGCAGGGCGGGAAGAGGTGCCCGCGCCGGGTGCCCCTTACACGGCGGACCGTCGGGTCAGCCCTCGCCTGCCGGGGCGCCGGTCGCCGGGAGCCGGTAGACCCGGCGGGCGTTCTCCGCGGCGATCATCGCGCCGACCCGCCGGGCGTCCGCCTCGGACCATGCGCCGCTCGCCGTCCACTCCCCCAGGACGCCGGTCAGCGCGGTGCGGAAGAGCGCGGCGCCGACCGTGTACAGCTCGGGGAGGCCGTAGGCGTCGGTGGAGAAGAGCAGCTTGCCGAAGGGCGCCAGTTCCAGGAATTCGGCGAGCACGGCGGTGGCGCGCGGGCCGGTGTGGGTGAGGGTCAGCCCGACGTCGGCATAGACGTGCGGGAAGACGCTCGCCAGGTAGGCGGCCTGACGGTGGTACGGGTAGCAGTGCAGCAGTACCAGGTCGGTGCCGGTGCCGGCGGTGGTCCGGGCGAGGCCGGTCAGCAGCGCCGGGTCGGCGTGGTCGAGCCGCAGATCGGGGTCGCCGAATCCGGTGTGGAGCTGGAGCGGGCGGCCGGTGGCGACGGCCAGCGCGATGAGGTGGCGCAGCAGCACGGGATCGGTGAGGCGGGGGGCGCCCGCGGCCAGCCAGCCGCGGGCGGCGTCCCGTACCGCGTCGTCCGCGGGCGGGGTGGGGTCGAGCGCCAGCCCGTGGCGGTACGCGGCGACGGACTTGAACGCGACGGCCGTGCGGGCGGCGTGCGCGACGGCCCCCGCGAGGGCCTCGGTGAACTCCCCGGCGTCGCCCGCCCCCGCCCCGCGTCCCCCGGCCGCCCGGAAGCCGGCCGCGGTGCGCTCGGCCAGCGTCTCCAGCCGGACCACCTCGTGCCCGGTGCCGCCGCCGGCCGCGGCCGTCTCGCCGGGCCCCGTCAGGTCGCCGGGCAGGCCGGTGTCCAGGAGGTACGCGCCGATGCCGGCGGCGCGCAGCAGGCGGCGCCGGGTCTCGTCGGGGCCCAGTGCGCGGCGGCGCGCCAGATAGTCCTCGGGCGGGCAGTGCGCGGGCAGGTCGAGCAGCGGCGGGCACCAGCGGCGCACGGCGAACCCGGTCTGGGTGTCGAAGAAGCTGGTGCCGGCCGCGGGTGGCCGGTCCGATTCGGTGAGGTACGAGGCGAACGTCCCGGCATCCGGTTCGTGCCGGAGCACGCCATGGCAGTGGTGGTCCACCAGTGGTGGCAGGCCGTCGTCGGGGCCGGCCACCCGGCCGTCCGCGGGCCTCACCAACGCCAGCGGGTGGCGGCGGCGATGTCCTCGGCCTCACTCCCGGCGAAGTGCGCCTCCTCCGCGCGCCGGACCGCGAGCACCGCGCCGTGCAGCACCCCGCCCATCGCCTCGTACAGCGGCGCCGACTTCTCCAGGCGGTCGGTGGCCTCCGTGAGGGTCGCGGGCAGCCGGACGATGCCGCGCCGGGCCCGCTCGCGGACGCCGAGGACGCCGGGGTCACCGGTCTGGGGCTCGGGCAGCTGGGTGGCGCACTCGATGCCGTGCAGTCCGGCGGCGATCACCGCACCGACGGCGAGGTACGGGTTGGCGGCCGCGTCGAAGGTCTTGACCTCGGCGTGGCCGCCGTCGGGGTCGTCGGGCGCGCCGGTGATCAGGCGCAGCGCCGCCTCGCGGTTCTCCACGCCCCAGCACTGGTAGACCCCGGCCCAGCGGGAGGGCTGCAGCCGCAGGTAACTGGCGGGCGAGGGGCAGCCGATGGCGAGCAGGGCGGGCAGCGCGTTCAGGACGCCGCCGAGGAAGGACACCGCGTCGGGCGCCAGGCCCCAGGCCGCCTCGGGGGTCCGGTGCAGGCTCGTGCCGTCGCGGTACAGGCCGAGGTGGAGGTGGCAGCCGTTGCCGACCTGCCCGGCGACGAACGAGGGGGCGAAGGAGGCGCGCAGCCCGTGCCGGGCCGAGATCGCGCGGACGGTCTCGCGGACCAGCACCACGTCGTCGGCGGCGCGCACCGGATCGCCCGGTGCGGTGGTGACCTCGAACTGGCCGGGCGCGTACTCGGGGTGGAGCTGGAGGACCTCGATGCCCTGGACGGTCAGCGCCTCGGTGACGTCGCGGAGGTAGTCGGAGAGTTCGACGACCCGGGTCATGCCGTACGCGGGCCCCGCACAGGGGTAGTCGAGCGTCTCGTACGCGTCGGCCGCCGCCGGGTGGTGGCCCTCGGGGGCGCGGGTGACGATCCACTCGGTTTCAAAGCCCATCCGCAGCTCCAGGCCGGCCTCGGCGGCCCGTTCCGTCATCCGCCGGGCGAACTGCCGCTGGCAGGCGGGGTGCGGCGCTCCGAGCTGGTCGTAGCGGTCGGCCGGCGCCCAGGCCCAGCCGGGCTGGCCGGCGAGGGCGGTGAGACGGTCCAGGGCGGGGAAGAGCCGCAGGTCGCCGTCGGGTCCGCCGAGGTGGTCGGATTCGGTGATGGCGTCGTCGGAGGTGAAGACGTCGAAGACCGGCGACATCCCGACGCCGCGCGCGGCGGCTTCCGGGAGCCGCTGGGCCGGGACGGTCTTGACCCGGGCGACACCCGCGTTGTCCACCCAGGTCAACGCCACGTTCCGTACGCCTTCCGCCTCCAGTCGCGCCGCCGACTGGCGGGCTTCCTCGCGCTGTTCCGCAGCCCGCGATGCCATAGAGCCGTCCTCACTCGACCGCGCCGATCCCTCGGCGTCCGTTCCCCCGCTGCTTGCCGGCACCTTCCCGGTCAGGGGCAGTTGAACTCGCACCATACGCACTTTCCGCCGCCGCGCGGCTCCACACCCCAGACATCCGCGAGACGGTCCACGAGGAGCAGTCCCCGCCCCGAGACGCCGGCCTCGCCCGGTTCGCGGCGTCGCGGCAGGCTGCTGGAGTGGTCCTCCACCTCCAGCCGCAACCGTCGCTCGACGCTGTGCGGCATCCGGATGTTGACCACCGCCTCGCCGTCGGTGTGCAGCAGCGCGTTGGTGATCAGCTCGTCGGCGACCAGCTCGATCTCCTCGGAACGTTCGGCCGCGCCCCAGGCGCGCACCGCGGCCCGGATCATGTGCCGGGCCGCGGAGAGCCCTTCGGGGTCGGCGGGCGCGATGTGCTGCCGGAAGCGCCCCACGGTGTCGTGCTCGGGGGCGCCGAGGCGGCGCATCAGCAGCAGCGCCATGTCGTCGTCGCCGGCGCGGTCCGCCCCGCAGAGCCGGTCGGCGAGCTGCTGGACGTCCTGCGGGCCGTCGCGGACCTCGCGGGCCAACTGCCGCATTCCGTCGTCGAGATCGATGCCGGGCCGCTCGACGATCCCGTCGGTGCACAGCAGCAGGGTGTCGCCGGGGGCGAGCTGGACGGTGGTGACGGGGTAGTCGAGCCGCCGGAATTCGGAGGAGATGCCGAGCGGCAGCCCGCCGGCCACCGGCAGCCGCCGGCAGAGGCCCTCGGCGTGCCGCAGCAGCGGGTCCACATGGCCGGCCCGCACGATCCGGGCCGCGCCGGTGGTCAGGTCCGCGTCCACATAGATGCAGGTGGCGAAGCGCTCGGTCTCCAGTTCGTTGAGGAAGGCGGAGGCCCGGCCCATGACGGTGGCGGGGCTGTGCCCCTCGGCGGCGTAGGCGCGCAGCACGATCCGTAGTTGGCCCATCAGCGCCGCGGCCTGGGTGTCGTGCCCCTGGACGTCGCCGATGACGGCGGCGACCCGGCCGTTGGGCAGGGGGATGACGTCGTACCAGTCGCCGCCGATGTCGCGGCCCATCCGGGCGGAGCGGTAGCGGACGGCGATCTGGGCGCCGGGGACGCCGGGGATCCTGCGCGGCAGCATCGCCTGCTGGAGTTCGGCGGCGAGGTCGTGCTCCTGGTCGTAGAGCATGGCGCGGGCCAGGCTCTGCGCGATGCTGCTGCCGAGCGCCAGCAGGACGTTGCGCTCCTGGTCCCCGAAGGAGCTCTCGCGCTCGAAGAACAGGCCGATCACGCCGATCGGGCGGCCCTGGGCGATCAGCGGCAGATACGCGGCGGAGTTGACGTTCAGCGGCTCGATGGCGTGCCACAGCCGCGGGTAGTTGTTCCGGAACTGGGCGCGGCTGTGCACATAGCGCGGGGTGAGGGTGCGGACCACCTCACTCATCGGGAATTCGTCGCCGACCCGGGTGTACTCCAGGTCGGGGACGAAGCTGCCCGCCTTGCCCTCGGAGACCAGCCGGATGCGGCCGGCCTCGACGAGGCCGAGGATGATGTTCTCCGCGCCCAGCCGGCTCAGCCCCTGTTCGTCGGCGAGCACCGCGATCACTTCGCGGACCGTTCTGGCGTGCGCCAGGGCCGCGGTGGTCCGCTCGACGACGCTGGTGTGCCGGCGGCGCTCCTCATCGACCGCGAGCCGCTCGGCCGCATGGGTGTATTCGTGGCTGGCGTCGCGGACCACGCCGATGATCCGGCGGGGCCGGCCGGAGCGGTCGCGGCGGATGCTGCCCTGCGTGTGCGTCCAGCGCAGCCCGCCGTCGCGCAGCCGTACCCGGAAGTAGGCGCCGTAGGAGTCGCTGCCGTCCTTGAGCGCGCGGGCCACCAGGGCGTCCAGGCGGGACGCCTCGTGAGCCGGGACGCGGGTGTTGAGCGTCTCGGGCCGGTCGTCGTACTCGGACGGGGGCAGGTCGAAGACCTCGAGGGCGGGCGGGTCCATGTGCATCAGCCCGCTGTCGAGGTCCCAGTCGAAGCCGCCCATGCCGTTGAGGGCCAGCGTCAGGTCCGGGTGGGCGGGCCAGTCGTCCGGCACCGACACGGTGGGCCGCTTGGCTCCCCGGCGGTCAGCCATGTCGTCACTTTGCCACATTCGCCGGATTCGCGGCGGGTGGACGACGTCCCCGAACGCTCCGGCCGCCCCACCCGCACCGAACCTGACTCACGCATCAGCAACCCTCATCACGCCACCCACTCAACCGGGAAACAACAGGACTTTCCCCCCTCTGGTCTCCCTCCACACCATTGCGATGTTCTCAACGCTCCTGTTACGGTCCCGGACCATGAAGGACGCCCCCGCAGAGGACTCCGGAGCCCGGATCACCGACGAGGCCGGAGACGTCACCGGCCGTGTCCGGCAGGTGATCACCCGGCTCGGCTGCAGCCAGCGCGAGTTCGCCCGCCGGATCGTCATGGACCCCTCGAAACTGTCCAGGTCACTCGGCGGTACCCGGCGCTTCGCACTGGCCGAGATCGTGCGCATCGCCGACATCGGCGGGGTCGACACCGGCTGGCTGCTGGGCGCCCCTGAGCGGCCGACGGCGGCGGCACCCGGCCGCGAGCCGGCGGCCGTCCCCGAGGGCGGGCGCCCCCTGCAGATCGTCCGGGAGACCGTGCGGCTGATCGCCGAGCACGGCTTCCACGGCGTACGGGTCGCCGACATCGCGGCGGCCTGCGGCACCAGCCCCGCCGCCGTGCACTACCACTTCCCCGGCCGCGACGAACTGCTGGAAGCGGCCGTGCGCTGGTGCATGGACGAGGACACCGCCCGGCGCGCCGCGGGCCTGGCCGAGGCCCCCGACGCCCGCGCGGAGCTGCTGCACCTGATCGCGCTGCAGACCCCGCGCAGCGAACAGCAGAGGCGTCAGTGGCTGGTGTGGCTCGACCTGTGGGCGCAGGCCGCCCGCTCCACCGCCGTGGGACAACTGCACGAGCACTACTACCGGCAGTGGCGCGCCACCGTCGCCGACGTCTTGCGGCGCGGCATCGACCAGGGCGTCTTCCGCCCCGTCGATCCGGAGTTCACCGCGCTGCGGCTCACCGCGCTGATCGACGGCCTGGCCACCCAGGTGCTCGCCACCGCACCGGACAGCACCGGACCGGACACGATGCACGCCGCGCTGCTGGCCTTCGTGGCGAGCGAACTCACCGCCGCCTGAGGGCCTGCCGCCCCTCTTCCGCCCCGCCACCCCGACCGAAGGGACCCCCGTGAACCACGAGGTCATCATCACCTGCGCGCTGACCGGCGCCGGGGACACCGTCCGCCGCTCCCCGCACGTCCCCGTGACGCCGGAGCAGATCGCCGCTTCCGCCGTCGAAGCGGCCGCCGCGGGCGCCGCCGTGGTGCACATCCACGTACGCGACCCCGAGACCGGCGACCCCTCCCGCGACCCGCGGCTCTACGCGGAGGTCGTCGACCGCATCAAGCAGACCGGCATCGACGTCGTCATCAACCTCACCGCCGGCATGGGCGGCGACCTGGTGATCGACCCGGACCGCCCGCTCCGGCAGCTGCCCGGTACGGACCTGGTCGGCGGCCTGGAGCGGCTCCCGCACGTCGAGGAGCTGCTCCCCGACATCTGCACCCTGGACTGCGGCTCGCTCAATTTCGGCGACGGCTCCAACCTCTACGTGTCCACGCCCGACATGCTGCGGGCCGGCGCCCGGCGCATCCAGGAGCTGGGCGTACGGCCGGAGTTGGAGATCTTCGACACCGGCCAGCTGTGGTTCGCCAAGCAGCTGCTGGCCGAGGGCCTGCTGGACGACCCGACGGTCTTCCAGCTCTGCATGGGCATCCCCTGGGGCGCCCCGGCCGACCCCGGCGTCCTCCAGTCGATGGTGAACGTGCTCCCCGAGGGAGCCCAGTGGGCCAGCTTCGCGCTCGGCCGGATGCAGATGCCCTGGGTGGCCCAGTCGATCCTGCTCGGCGGCAACGTCCGCGTCGGCCTGGAGGACAACCTCTACCTGAGCCGGGGCGTCAAGGCCACCAACGGCCAGCTCGTCGAGCGCGCCGTGCAGATCACCGAGCTGCTGGGCGCGACGGTCGCCACCCCCGACCAGGCGCGCGCCCGCCTCGGCATCGCGCCCCGCGGCTGACCCGGCCGCTCCTCCCCGTTCCGCCCCTCCCCACCACCTGGAGCCGCACCGTGCCCGACGCCATATCAGCCCCCCGCTCCCCCGAGGACGTCCGCCGCGTCGCCTGTATCGGCGCCGGAGTGATCGGCGGCGGCTGGGCGGCGCACTTCCTCGCCCGTGGTTACGACGTCACCGCCTGGGACCCGGCCCCCGACGCCGAGGACCGGCTCCGGCGCCTGGTGGCGGCCGCCTGGCCCGCGCTGGAGCAGATCGGCCTGGCCGAGGGCGCCTCCCAGGACCGGCTCACCGTCGCCCCCACCCTCGCCGCGGCCGTCGCCGACGCCGACTTCGTGCAGGAAAGTGCCCCGGAGAAGCTGGAGTTGAAGCGCTCGCTGCTCGCCGAGCTGGCCGCCGCGGCCCCGCCCGGAGTGGTGATCGCCTCCTCCACCTCCGGCTACCCGATGACCGACATACAGACCGCGGCCGACGACTCCGCGGCCGGCGCGGGCCGCCTGGTCGTCGGTCACCCTTTCAATCCGCCCTACCTCATCCCCCTCGTCGAGGTCGTCGGCGGCGAGCGGACCGACCGCGAGGCCGTCGAGTGGGCCGCCCGCTTCTACGACGTGGCGGGCAAGTCGGTCATCACCATGGACCGCGAGCTGCCCGGCTTCATCGCCAACCGCCTCCAGGAAGCCCTGTGGCGCGAGGCGCTGCACATGGTCGCCAACGGTGAGGCATCGGTCGAGGACATCGACGCCTCGATCACCGAAGGGCCCGGCCTGCGCTGGGCGTTCATGGGTCCGTGTCTGACCTTCGCGCTCGCCGGGGGCGAGGGCGGCATGGCCCATATGCTCGACCACTTCGGGCCGTCCCTGAAGTCGCCGTGGACCCGCCTGGAGGCGCCCGAGCTGGACCGCGCGCTGCGCGACGCGATGGTCGACGGCTGCGCGGCGGCGGCCGGCGAGCGCACCTACGCGGATCTGGTCGCCGAGCGCGACCAGGGCGTCATCGACGTCCTGCGGGCCACCGGCCGACCGGGGGGCACCGCCCGATGAGCACTCCCCCTCCCCTGCCGCTGTTCCGGCAGACCGTCCGCGACGAGTGGATCGACTACAACGGCCACCTCAGCGAGGGCTACTACGTCCTGCTCTTCGGCTTCGCGACCGATGCGCTGATGGACGAGGCCGGCCTCGACGCCGGCTACCGCGAGGCGTCCGGCTGCTCCCTCTACACGGTCGAGGCCCACGTCCGCTACCTCCGCGAGGTCGCCCGCGGCAGCGACCTCACCGTCCGCACGGCCGTACTGGGCGCCGACGGCAAGAAGCTCCGGCTGCTGCACGAGATGTTCGTGGGCGAGCCGTCCGGCGAACCGGTGGCGACGGAGGAGCTGTTCCTGCTGCACGTCGACCAGTCGGCGGGACGGTCGGCCCCCCTGCCGGCGGCCGCCCACGAGCGGCTCACCGCGCTGCTCGCGCCGGCCCCGGAGTGGGCGGGGCGGGGCATCCGGGAGGTGTGACCGCCCTCCGGGGCTCCGGTGGGCCGGGAGGCGTGGCCGGAGCCCCTCGGGTGGGACGCCGGAAGCGGAATAGCAGCGGCCGGGGAACCGCTGACACAGGACAGCTGGCTCCGTACGCGTGACACCGAACCGCCCGTCCGACACCGCCCACCGGGGAGAGAGCACCGACATGAACGCCGCCCGAGGTCACCACATCGAGATCAAGCAGGGCACCGACCGCATCCGGGTCCACCACGACGGCGTGCCGCTGGCCGACAGCCGGCGGCCGCTGCTGCTCTTCGAGACCGGCTGTCCGGTCCGCTACTACCTGCCGCCCGAGGACGTCCGCACCGACCTCCTCGCCTCGTCCGACACCCACACCGTCTGCCCCTTCAAGGGCACCGCCTCCTACTGGTCGCTCCCCGACGGTCCCAAGGACATCGCCTGGGCCTACCCGGAGCCGCACGCCGAGGTGGCGCAGATCAAGGATCATTTCTGCTTCTACGACGTGGAGCTGGACTGACCGCCGACCGCACGGCCCCTGGGGGCGCACCCGCCCCCAGGGCGCACAATCGAAGCGTGAACAACGCGCAGCGAGCCCACGACGAACCCGGCCGGCCCCTGGCACGCGAGGAGGGCGGTGACCCGGCCTGCTGGCTGGACCAGGTCTGCGACGCCTGCGGACGGATCCGCGAGCGGCCCGGCAGCGAGGTCTGCGAGCACTGCGGAGCGGTGGCGGGCGAGAGCGCCCCCGCCCGCCGCCGGGACCGCGACGAGCAGGGACGGGCCCGCAACGCCCGCCCGCGCGACGGGCTCGGCCGCCCGCTGCCGTACGGCGCCCCAGGCGTCGCCCGGCAGCCCGAGGGCGTGCCCCGCACGCCCGCGGAGTCGCTGACCGAGGCGCAGCGGCTGCTCGACGCCGGGATGCCGTTCCACGCCCATGAGGTCCTGGAGGACGCCTGGAAGACGGCGCCGGAGACGGAGCGCGAGCTGTGGCGGGGACTCGCCCAGCTCGCGGTGGGCCTCACCCATGCGGCACGGGGCAATGCCGTAGGGGGAGCGACGCTGCTCGACCGGGGCGCGGTGGCCGTCGAGGCGTACGCGGACGCCGCCCCGCACGGGATCGACATCGCCGGGCTGCTGGTCTGGGCCCGGGAGCTGAGCGGCCGCCTGACCGGCCCGGAGGCCGCGGCGGCGCCCGTGGCGGCGGCGGACACCGCGCCCCGGCTCCGGACCGCCGCCGACTAGTGCCGCATCAGGCAACGTTCGCCCTGTTCACGACCTCGCGGAGCCGTTCGTCGGTGGCGTGCTTGTTCCGCCAGATGATGTAGCGGCGGATCATGCTTCCCTGCTTTTTGTGGCTGGTGTGGTCGGTGCCGTCCAGGGTGAAGTAGCGCAGGGCGGTGAACTGGGCCTCGATGCGGTTCAGCCAGGAGCGGTTGGTCGGGGTATAGGCGAACTCAACGTTGTTGGCCTCGGCCCAGTCGCCGACCCGGGTGTCCTTCTTCGTGGTCAGGTGCGGGGAGAAGTTGTCGAGCACGATGGCGATGCGGGTCGTCGGCGGGTAGAGGCTGCGCAGGTAGCGGCAGAACTCCAAGAACCTCGTCCGGGTCTTCTTCGGCTTGATGTGGCCGTAGAGCTTGTCCCGGGCCAGGTCGTAGGCGGCGAACAGGTGCCGGACCCCGTGCGGGCGGGTGTAGGTCGCTCGCCTGCGGGGCCTCGGTTCCCGGTCGGGGTCCTGGTGCTTCCCTCCACGCTCGGCCCATTGCCTCCCGGGGTGGGGCTGGAGGTTGAGCGGACCGAACTCGTCCAGGCATAAGACGACTTCAGGATCACCCACCTCGGGTACGGCCTCACCGTCGGCAATCGCGTAGAGGTGCTCGACGCGGGCCTTCTTGGCTGCATAGTCCGGGTCGCGGGAGGTCTTCCAGGTCTTCACGCGTTGAAACGAGACGCACTCCTCGCGGAGCAGGACCCGAAGGCCCTCGTGGCTGATGTCGTCGACCACCCCCTCGGCGACCAGGAAGGCAGCCGGCTTGGCCAGACTCCAGGTCGAGAACGGCAGGCCGTGCTCGACCGGCCTGGACCTGGCGATTTTCTTGATCTCCCGGCGTTCCGGGAGAGTGAAGGTCTTGGGCCGGCCGCCCTTGTACTTCGGGTAGAGCGCCCCGAAGCCGTCGGCATTGATGTTGTGGAGCACGTCCCGGACCCGGTCCACGCTGGTGAACGCCACCTCGGCGATCTTCGCCACGGGCCGGCCCTGCGCGGACAACAGCACCATCTGGGCCCGCCGCCAAGTCACCACCGACCCGGTGCCTCTCCGGACGATCCGCAGCAGTCGCCGTCCCTCGTCGTCCTCGATCTCGCGAACGCGTACTCGCTCTGCCACCCGCACAGCCTGGCAACACCATGCTGGCCGGACCAGCGCCCAGATGGCACGTCACACCACGACAGAGGCTTCCAAGTGGGGCGTTGCCCACCTTGACAGCATCATATTGCTTATCGATAGCATCGAATAACGATATGACGCCGCCTGAGTGGGAGGGATTCACGTGCTCGACGCATCGACCTGGTGGTCGCGGGTCAACAATCATGTGCTGGAGTCGGCGCTGGGACTGGCGTTGCTGCTGGTGGGCCTGTTCAAGGTCTTACTGCCGGTCCTCGGGGTTGTCGGCCCGCTCGCGCTCGCGAGCACCACCCGCACGGTCGGCATTGACGCCGACGTGCCCCTACCCGACACGACGGCTTCCGGGGCGGTGACACTGCGGGCGGCCGGCCGGGCCGAGCTGGTCTTCCACAGCCCGGGCTTCGGGGATCGGCTGCTGCTGATCCTGCCCGGTCTGGTCGGCGCGGTCCTGCTGCTCGTGATCTTCGATGTCCTCATCCGCCTGGCCCGCACCTTTCACGCAGGGGACTTCTTCGTCCCGAGGAACGCGCGCCGCCTGCTCGTCGTCTCCGGGCTGGTTTTCCTGATCGGCACGCTCCCCCCTGCTCTGGACGTTCTGACCACGCATCTCCTGGTCGACGGCACGCCGGTGGGGCAGGTCGTCCACACCCCTTACTCCCTCGACATGGTGGCGGTGTTCGGGGCCTTGCTGACCGCAGCGGCGGCTGCAGCGTTCCGTCAGGGTGCGCGTCTGCGCGAGGACGTAGAGGGCTTGGTCTGATGCCGCCGGAGGACCCGCACGAGATCCGCTGTCACCTTGACCGGCTTCTGGCCGACCGCAGCATGACCCTGGCTGAGCTCGCCGATCGCGTCGGAGTGACGGTTGCGAACCTGTCGATCCTGAAGAACGACCGTGCCAAGGCGATCCGCTTCAGCACTTTGAGCGCGATCTGCCGCGAGCTCCACTGCCAACCCGCAGACGTCCTCACATTCGGCACCCAGTGAGGACAAGCGGCGCGTCACGAAGCGACAGGGCAAAGGCTCTCTGACGCGGCACTAGGCCGCACCTTGGATCATGCCGGGCGTCGCGGGCCCGGCACGATCCAAAGACCCGGCCAGGCCGAAAGTCACCCGTCGGACGAGCCGGCTAGCCGGCTCGTCCCCTCCCGCCGTCGTGACGGGACCGCCGCCACCGGGCGAGCAGGGCGCCCAGCGCCAGGACCGCGGCCCCGGCGCCGCCCGCCCCGAGGACGAGGGCGGGGCGGGACGGAGCACCGTCGCCGGCCTCCGGCCCGGTGGCCCGGGCGGCCACGGGGCGGGCCGGGCCGCCCAGGTAGGCGGCGCGCACGGCGTGCAGGGTGCCCACCGGCTGGCTGCTGCCGGCCGTGCCGAAGCCCCAGTCCAGCAGCGCCGCCGCCTCCTTGTAGACCGCGTTGGCCGCGTTCGACTGCGGGTTGAGGACGGTGACCAGCAGCGTACGGCCGTTCCGGCGGGCGGCCGCGATCAGCGTGTTGCCGGCCTTGGTGGTGTAGCCGTTCTTGACGCCGATGATGCCGGGGTAGCGGGCCAGCCCGTGCGAGCCCGCCAGCAGGCGGTTGGTGTTCTCGATCCGGGTGGGCCCGGCGGCGCCGGGGAACGTGGCGCGGGTGGTGCCGCAGTAGCGGGCGAACTCCTCATTGGCGAGCCCGGCCCGGGCGAACACGGTCAGGTCGTAGGCGGAGGACACCTGGCCTGGCGCGTCATAACCGTCGGGGGACTTCACGGTGGTGTCGCGGGCGCCGAGCTTGTGGGCGGTCTGCTGCATCTCGCGGGCGGTGGCCTGCCAGCCGCCGTTCATCGCCGCCAGCACGTGCACCGCGTCGTTGCCGGAGCGAAGGAAGACCCCGCGCCAGAGGTCGGCGACGGTGTAGCGGCGGCCCTGCTGGATGCCGACGACGCTGCTGCCGGCCCCGATGCCCGCGAGGTCCGCGGAGCTGACCTGCCGGATCGCGCCCGCCGAGAACTTCGGCAGGACGGTGACCGCGAACAGCGTCTTGAGGGTGCTGGCCGGGGCGAGCTTGCGGTGCGGGTTCCTGGCCGCGAGCACGCTGCCGGTCTCCGCGTCGGCCACCATCCAGGACAGCGCGGAGAGCCCGCCGGGCAGCGACGGTATGCCGGGAGCTGCGACGTCCCGGGTTCCGGCGGCGGCCACGGCGGGCTGACGGGCCGTTCGCCCGTTCGCGGCGGCCGGTATGGAGGTCAGCGACACCCCCATGACGGCGATCAGGGCCGTCGCGGCCGCCTTCTTGGACACACGTGCCTGAGATGCCATGCCGTCACGCTAAGGAGAGCGGCCCCCGCGCGCAGCGCAGTTGGGCCATCCGGGCCACGGCGGCGCGTCGTGCCCGGCGCGTCATGCTCCGCGTGTCGCCGCGGCGCGCCGTGATCGAGGGCACCACCGCGGCGTGTCGCGTCTGCAACGACTGCAAAGAAAGGCCCGTCCGGTGCGACGGGGGATGCACACCGGACGGGCTCAGGAACCTTTCTACCGCATGAGCGAACAGTTACGCCTCAAAAATTTGTTCGTTTGTCGATTACCAAGCGACGGGGAGCGAAATCAGGCCACGTGCACGCAGTGCCCGGCGGTGCCGCAACTCGTCCCGCGGAACGGCCAGTCGCAGCCCCGGGAAGCGGTCGAGGAGCGCCTCCAGTGCGGTGACCGCCTCCATGCGCGCCAGCGGGGCACCGAGGCAGCGGTGGATGCCGTGCCCCAGGGCGAGATGACCGGAGAGCTCCCGGCCGCGGTCCAGCGTGTCGGGGTCCGGGAAGCGGGCGGCGTCACGGTTCGCGGACGCGATCGACAGCAGCACGCTCTCCCCCGCCGGGATCCGTACGCCCCCGATCTCCACGTCCTCCGTGGGGAAGCGGCGGATCGCCAGCGGCGAGGGACCGTCGTAGCGGAGGAACTCCTCGACCGCGGCCGGCAGTTCGGCCGGATTGTGCCGCAACGCTCGGAGCTGGTCCGGGTGGTCGAGCAGGGTGAGCACGGCGTTGCCGATGAGGTGGACGGTGTTCTCGTATCCGGCGAAGAGGATGAGGAACGCGAGGGAGGTCAGCTCGTCCTCGGTCAGCCGGTCGCCGTCCGCGTCGCGCACCGCGATCAGGTCCGAGAGCAGATCGTCGGCCGGCTCCGCGCGCTTGGCCGCGATCAGCCCGGTGTAGAACTCCAGCATCGCCCCGACCGCCTGCTTCATCAGCTCCGGCCGCGCCGGATCCGGCGTGATCAGCGCGTCCGACCAGGCCAGGAAGTCGCGGCGGTCATGGTGCGGGATGCCGAGCAGATCGCAGATCACGGTGATCGGCAGCGGCCCCGCGTAGTCCGCGATCAGGTCGGCGCTGCCGTGCCGCGCCATGGCGTCCAGCAGCTCGTCGGCGACCCGCCGTACGGGCTCGCGCAGCGCCTCCACCCGCCCCGGGGTGAACGCCTTGACCACCAGGCGGCGGACGCGGGTGTGGTCCGGCGGGTCCATGTTGAGCAGGTTGGCGTCCAGGGCCGGCGGGAGCGCGAAGCCGCGGTAGCCACCGGGTGTGGCGTTCCGCTTGTCCAGGGAGAACCGGGGGTCGGCGAGCGCGCTGCGGACGTCGTCGTAGCGGGTGACCAGCCAGGCGGGGTTCCCGTCGGTGCCGTTGATCCGGTGCACCGGGCCGGCCTCGCGCAGCGCGGCGTACGCGGGGTACGGATCGTCGAGCAGGGGGGTGAGATCGATGGGGGCGTCGGGGCCGGTCTCGGCGGTGTTCTGCATGATCCCGACTGTAGGACGCGGGCGCCCGGCCCCCGTCCGTCGTGCGCCATCCGGCACCACCGGCGAGGGCGGCGTCGGTCCGCGCGGACCGACGCCGCCTCCGTCGTGCCGGGCGGCCCGGACCCCCGTGCCGGGCCACCCCGTCTGTGGTTGCTCCTCAGCCCCGCGCCATCGAACTCCGCTGGCGCAGCTCGGTGAGCACGGTATCGATCAGCGGCGAGTGGTAGACATCCGCGACCAGCGCCAAGTGCTCGTATTCCGCGGCGAGTTCGGCCGGGGCCGAGCCCGTGGCGACCACCACGCTCTCGGCGGCGAGGGCGGGGACGTGGCCCACCGCGCGGTTCTCCAGCCCGCGGCGCAGCGCGGCGGCCTCGGCGACGGCCGCCAGCTGCCGCTCGTCGAGCGCCACCGCACGGGCCCGCTCGCGGGCGATGTCGACGGCGTCGGACTCCACGTGCCGGCGGATGCCGCGCTGGACGTCCCGTATCTCGGCCATCTGACGGTTGGCCCGCCACTCCAGGTCGGCGAACGGCCAGCGCACGGACCAGGACGCGGACTCGATCGTGACCTCGGGGGCCTGCGCGGTGACGGTGCGCCAGAGCGGCGAGAGCCGGCGCAGCCGGCGCCAGGCGGCGACCCGAGGGCCGGCCGCCGGCAGCGCGAATCCGCCGAGGACCAGCAGCGCCGCGACCGAGGCGCTGAGCGGTGCCACCCCGTTGGAGAGCCACAGCGCGGGGTGGCCCGTCCAGGACAGTACGAAGCCGACGACCTTGCAGGCGCAGTAGACGAGGCCGAGCCAGCAGCCGGCGGCCAGCACCCGCAGACCGCGCGCCAGATACGTGCCACCGAGCCGTGCGGCGTAGCGGGGGCAGAGCGCCCCGAGGCCCGCGAGGCTCGATCCGAAAATGGCCAGATACAGCACCAGGAAGAGCATGACACCGGGTGAGTCGGTGTAGGCGGTGCTGAAGTCACGGGGGTGCTCGACGGCGTCCGGCCGGCCGAGCGCGAAGCCGGTGACCGCCACCGCCCACAGCGCGGCCACCCCGGCGACCGCGGCGCGCGCCCTGGGCCGCGCGCGGGCCCGCGCCGCCGCGCCCTCGCCCGCCGTCCAGCGCAGCAGCAGCACCAGCGCGCCCGCGGCGAAGACCACGACGGAGGAGTAGAGGAAGACCATGGCCAGGTTGGCCACGCCGACCAGCCGGTCGAAGGCGCGGTAGAGGCTCGGCGCGGAGAACAGGAAGACCGTCGCGACACCGCCGGTCATCACACAGGCCAGCCCCAGGTCCGCGTTGCTGCGGTCGCGGAACCACGCGACGGACTTGTACCCGACGATCGCCCAGGCGGCCAGACCGAAGGACAGATAGAAGACGTCAAACACGCGGGCCCCCGTCCCCGGCCAGGTCCTGCCCCTCGCGTCCGTGGGCGGGGCCTCCGTCGGCGGGGTGTCCCTGCCCCCGCCGGATGTGCTGCAGCGCGGGCCCGAGCGCCGCCGCCAGCTCGGCCGCCTGCCCCTCCAGGGGGAGTTCGCGCTCGGCTGCCGAGGGGGCCACCCGTTCCATCAGCAGGGTGCCGAGCACCTCGGTCTCCCGCTCGGCGAGGTTGTCGTAACCGTGGTGCCGGGCGAAGCCCATGGTCAGCCCCATCCGCTGCATGGCGGTGGTGACGTCGACGGACGGCGTCCAGATCTTCAGCGCGTCCTCGGTGACGGCCGGGTCCTGGCCGTGCCCGAGCAGCAGATGACCGATTTCGTGCAGCACGATGTGGGCCTGGTGCCAGGGCGAGGTCCGCAGCTCGTAGAAGATCCAGTAGGCGTCGTCGGTGACGGCGGTCATGCCCGAGACCACCCCGCCCAGACTCATCGGCACCAGATGGACGGGCCGCCCCACCCGGGCGCCGACGATGTCGCACATTCCGCGCAGATCGGTCGCGGCAGGCAGCTGAAGTTCCTTGATGAGCCGCTTGCACCGCCTGCGTATCTGCCCCACTCGCATGCTCGTTCCGTCCTCGTGTCCGGTCCGCTGCCAGGTGACGAAGAGCTGGTCGCGCTCAGCGGTCCGTATCGGGTCACTCACCGCGCCGGTCACCCCCCTGTTCCGGCGGATCGGCCGGCAGATTCATCTGCTGCCGGAACTGGGAAATGATCGTCGTCAGGCTGTCCTGCACCTCCGGCGGCAGCCCGACGGAGCGCAGCGCGATCGCCCTGACCCGCTGGTCCCGCATCGCGGCGAGGAAGCGGACCTCCTCCTCCACCCGCGCGGCCTGCGGCTGCGAGAGGTCCCCCAGCAGGTAACCCACCGGCACCGCGAAGAACTTGGCCAGCGCGCGCAGCAGTTCCGGACTCGGGTTCGCCCGCTTCCCGTTCCGCAGCATCGACAGGTACTGCTCGGTGACCTTGACCCCGCCGTACGTCTCCGCCCCGTCGCTGATCTCCTCGGCCACGAAGGCGTTGGTGTACGGCGCGCCGGGCGGATGCATGTTCGCGAAGAGGTGGTTGAGCCGCTCCGCGAGCACACTGCCCGCACCCTTGGACCGGCCGTCGCCCCCCACGCCCATCCCCCGTCTCCCCCATCGATCAAGCCCAACGAACAGTTAAGGCCCCCGCCACTGCGTTCTTATCCTGACATGCAACGCACGCGCCGCACCAGTCCACTTACGGACAGTGAGGAGTCCCGGGCTTAACCAAGGGTTGAGTGGCGGGCCGACGGCGAGGCACCCGAAGACAGGAAGGGGGATACCGGCGAAGAAGCGGCAGCACAACGGAAAAGGCCGCCTCCTCTTTCGAGAAGACGGCCTCCGACCTGCGAAAGTCGCTGGTCGGGACGACAGGATTTGAACCTGCGACCCCTTGACCCCCAGTCAAGTGCGCTACCAAGCTGCGCCACGTCCCGGTGCTCGTGCCGGCCGGAATGTTCCGGCTGACCGCGCACGAGAACGATACCGCATGTCAGAGGGTGGGTGCTGCCATATTCGGGCGTCCCGGCGCGGGCGTGCGGGTGACGGGTGAGTGGCGGCCGGCCGGAGGATGAGTACCCGTACTCATGCGCCGGTGTCACCGCGCGGCCACGCTACGCGCATGAGTACTCCATCGATTCAGCGGCCGACGACGACGGCCTTCTTCGCGCAGGCCGCGATCTCGTTCGGGCTGTCACTGGTAGCGCTGATGATCGGGATCATCAAGCTTCCGGTGGGGCCGTGGGAGCGCGGGTTCCTCGCTCTCGGCCTGGTCTTCGTGGTGTCGTCGGCGTTCACGCTGGCCAAGTGCGTACGCGACCGGCAGGAGGTGGCGGAGGTGACGAACCGGGTGGACAAGGCGCGGATCGACAAGCTCCTCATCGAGCAGGACGTCTTCAAGCCGGGACAGCTCTGATTCCGGCCGCCGGGCCGCGGACCTCCGGGTCCCGGCCCGGCACTTGACCTCAAGTGCGATTGAGGTTGCACTCTCGGGGCATGACGAACACGACGACGGAAGCGACGCCCCCGGCACAGGCGTCCGACGGGCCGGGCGCGACCGCGGACCGGCGGCCGCACTTCGCCGAACTGCCCGGGCTGATGAGCCTGATGACGGGCGATGAGAAGCACGGCCCGGCCGCCACCTCCACGCTCGACGCCCTGTGGGTCCTCTACGACCGGGTGCTGCGGGTCTCGCCGGAGACGGTGACGGACCCCGAGCGGGACCGCTTCCTGCTCTCCAAGGGGCACGGCCCGATGGCCTACTACGCGGTGCTGGCCGCCAAGGGCTTCTTCCCGGTCGACCGGCTGCCGGGCTTCGGCTCGTACGACTCGCCGCTCGGCCACCACCCCGACCGGCTGCTGGTGCCCGGCGCCGAGATCGGCAGCGGCTCGCTGGGCCACGGACTGCCGCTGGCCGTCGGTACCGCGCTCGGGCTGCGGGCCCTGGGCCGCACCGGACCGGCCGTATGGGTGCTGATCGGCGACGCCGAGCTGGACGAGGGCAGCAATCACGAGGCACTGGCCTACGCGGGCGCCGCGGGCCTGGACCGGCTGCACACCGTGGTCATCGACAACTCCTCCGCCACCCACGGCTGGCACGGCGGGATCGCCTCCCGCTTCGAGGCCGCGGGCTGGTCCGCGGCCACCGTCGACGGCCGGGACCACGAGGCGCTGTACGCGGCGTTCGGCGCGCCGCACCCGGGCCGTCCGCACGCGGTCGTCGCCCGCGTCGAGCCCAAGAACGCCTGAACTTCCGCCCGGCCAATACTTCGAGAGGGTTTCAGTGATGGACACCATGCGTGAGCGCTTCGCCTCGGTCACCTCACGGCTGCTGGACGAGGATCCGCGGCTGGCGGTCGTGCTCGCCGACATCGGCGTGGACGGTTTCGCCGCGGCGGCCCGGCGGCATCCGGACCGGGTGGTGAACGTCGGCATCCGCGAGCAGCTGCTCATAGGGGTGGGCGGCGGGCTGGCGCTCACCGGGCTGCGGCCGATCGTGCACACCTTCGCCAGCTTTCTGGTGGAGCGCCCCTTCGAGCAGGTGAAGCTGGACTTCGGCCACCAGGGCGTGGGCGGGGTGCTGGTGAGTGCCGGCGCCTCCTACGACTGGCCGAGTGGCGGCTTCACCCACATGGCGCCGGGCGATGTGGCGCTGCTGGACACCCTCGACGACTGGACCGTGCATGTGCCCGGGCACCCGGACGAGGCCGAGGCCCTGCTGCGGCACGCCGCGGCGGCCGGTGACGACCGGGTCTACGTGCGGCTGTCGGTGCAGACCAACGGTGCCCCACGGGCGGTGGACGGGGCGCGCTTCCTGCGGCTGCGGGAGGGGCGCGGCGGGGTGGTCGTCGCCGTCGGCCCCCTGCTGGACAACGTGCTCGCCGCGACCGAGGGCACGGACGTGACCGTGCTGTACGCGACGACCGTACGGCCCTTCGACGGCGAGGCGTTGCGCGCGGCGACCGGCGCGGCGGACACCTCGGACGTGGTGATCGTGGAGCCGTATCTGGCGGGCACCTCGACGCGCTCCGCCAACGACGCGCTGGCGGACCGCCCGCACCGGGTGCTGGGGCTCGGCGTCGGACGCCGGGAGCTGCGGCGGTACGGGCAGCTCGACGAGCACCTGGCGGCGCACGGCCTGGACCCGCGCGGGCTGCGCGAGCGGATCGCCGGATTCCTGACCGCACCCGCCCGGGCGTAGGCGGGGCGCCGGCAGCGGGGGTGCCCGGGACCGGCCGCGCCGGGAGCCCGGGCGCGGCCGCCGGCGGCCCGGTCAGACGTGCTTGTCGAGCCAGGCCAGCAGGTCCTCCTGGACCTCGTCGCGGTTGGTCTCGTAGAGGATCTCGTGGCGGGCGTCCGGATAGGCCCGCCAGGTCAGCTCCCGGGCCCCCAGGTAGCGGAAGTCCTCCAGGAGTTCATGAATCAGGGTCATCCCCTGGTGACAGGGGTCCAGCTCGCCGACTGCGAGGTGGACCGGCAGTCCGCGCGGGATGCGGGCGAGGTTCTCCGGATCGTTGATCTTGCGGATGGCGCGTACCCAGTCCAGGGCGAGGCCCGCGCTGAACGGGAAGCCGCAGTCCTCGTCGGCGACGTACGCGTCCACCTCGGCCGCGTCGCGGGACAGCCACTCGTAGCCGGTGCGGTGCGGGAAGGCGTCGTTGAAGGAGCTGAAGGTGCGCGGGATGAAGGAGGACGGCGCGGTGCGGCCGTGCTCGGCGCTCTCCTGCTCCAGGTCGGCGACGGCGGACTCGATGTCCAGCCCGGGCAGGGTGCGGAAGGTGCCGCTGAGGATCAGTCCGGCCAGGTCGGCGCCGTACTCCTGGGCGTAGTCACGGGCCAGCATCGAGCCCATGCTGTGGCCGAGCAGGACCAGCGGGACGCCGGGGTGGGCGGCGGCCGCGTGGTTGCCGATGCCCTTCAGGTCGCTGACGATCGCCCGCCAGGCGTCCTCGCCGACCACGCCGCGGCCGCCGGTGGAGGGGGCGGTGGCGCCGTGCCCCCGGTGGTCGGAGGCGATCACGCCGTAGCCGTGACCGGCGAGGAAGCGGGCGAAGCGGTCATAGCGCCTGCCGTGCTCGGCGGCGCCGTGGGCGATCTGGACGAGGGCGCGCGGAAGGCCGGACTCGGGGAGCCAGGTGTAGGTGGCGATCCGTGCGCCGTCCGGAGCCTGGTGGAAGTCCTGCTGCAGGGCCTGCATGGCGTCGTCTCCTGACTGCCGGGGCGGTGGCTGACGCGGGGTCGGCGTCCACTCTTCCGCTCCGGAGGGCGGTGCGCCACGGGGCGCGCGTGACGGGGTTGACCCGCCGGCCGCGCGGCGTGACACGATCAGCCGGTTCCTACCAGCCGCCCGTGCCGCAACTCCCCTTCACAGGAGCATCGTTGGACACCATGGACCGTTGTGAGAACTCGCCCGAAGAGCCCGGCGCCACGGACTCGACCGGTGCGCCGCACCGTACGCCGCTGTCCCGCCGCCGCTTCCTTCAGGGCACCGCCTCGGCCGCCGCCGCGGCGGGACTGGCCGGCGCCACCGCCGCCTCCGCCACGGCTCAGGAGGCCGGCGGCACCGTCAGCCGGCTCTCCTTCACCGCCGCCACAAACGGCGCGGCCTCTCTCGCACCGGCCGGCGACCGGCTCGTCGTCGAGGTCCAGAACGTGCTGTGGTCGCTGCCACGGGCCGGCGGCGACGCGGTGGCGCTGACCCCGCCCGATCTGGAACCCACCCGTCCGGTGTACTCCCCCGACGGCCGCCGCATCGCGCTGTGCGCCTACCGGGGCGGCAACTTCCACCTGTGGACGCTCTCCCCCGACGGCTCCGGGCTCCGGCAGCTGACCGAGGGGCCCTGGGACGACCGCGGCCCCGCCTGGTCACCCGACGGGACCCGGCTCGCCTTCGCCTCCGAACGGGGCGGCGACGCGGTGACCGGCAGCCCCTACCGGATCTGGGTGCTGGAGGTGAGGACCGGCCGGCTGACCCGGGTGACCGGGCTGGCAGGCCAGGACGGTCCCCAACAGGACGGCGCCTGGGAGGACTTCGACCCCTGCTGGTCGCCGGACGGCGCACGGATCTTCTTCGTACGGGGACGGGTGGCGGGCAGCGCGCTGCTCTCCCGCACGGTCGCCTCGGTGCCGGCCGACGGTGGCGGCGCGGCGCGCGTCGAGCACACCGAGACGGCGACCGCCCAGGTGATGGTGCCGGCCGTGTCCCCGTCCGGGCGGCTGGCCTATCTGCGGACCACCGACTACCCGGGGCCCACCTGCACGCTCGTGGTGGACGGCGAGCCGGTCGCGGTGGACGGCGATGTGGAGCCGGTGCCGCCGCGCTGGATCTCGCGGGACGCCCTGCTGCTGACCGTCGGCGGGCAGTTCCGCATCGTCCGCCCCGACGCCCCGCAGTCGGCCGAGACCATCCCGTTCACCGCGCGGCTGCCGCTGGACCGCCCCCGCTACCGGGTCAAGGACTACGGATTCGAGCGGACGGCCGAGGGCCCGGTGCGCGGGGTGCATCTGCCGGCGCTCTCCCCCGACGGCCGTCAGGTCGCCTTCGCCGCCCTCAACGCCCTCTGGCTGGCGCCCACTTCGGGCGGCGGTGCGCCACGCCGAATCGTCCGGACCGACCCCACCCGGTACGTCCTGGCGCCCAGCTGGTCGCGCGACGGGCGGTCGCTGCTGTACGCGGACGACCGGGACGGGCTGTTCGCGGTGCGCCGCCGGGACGTGGCCTCCGGCGAGGAGACGGTGCTGGCCACCGGGGGCCGGGTGCAGCCCGCGCTGTCCCCGGACGGCGGGCGGCTGGCCGCGCTCGACATGTCGGGAAATCTCGTGGTGCGGACGCTGGCCGACGGGACGGAGCGGGTGCTCGCCGCGCCGCTGGGTGCCGGCGGGCTGCCCGGCCGCCCCAGCTGGTCGCCGGACGGCCGCCATCTGGCGTACTGCGACCGCAACCGCCTCAACCGCCGCTTCCGCGAGGGCTACAACGTCATTCGCGTCCTGGACACCGCGACCGGCGAGGGACGGCTGCACCCGGTCGCCGAGCACGTCTCGATCGCCGACCGCTACGACTCGGGCCCGGTGTGGTCGCCGGACGGGCGCTGGATGGCGGTGATCGCGGAGTCCGCGCTGTGGGTGCTGCCGGTGCGGCCGGACGGCACCCCGGACGGCGCGCCGCGGCAGCTGACCGAGGAGAGCGCCGATCACCCCTCGTGGTCCGGTGACTCGACGACGCTCCTGTACCTGTCGGCGGGCAAGCTGCGACTCATCGGGGTGGCCGGCGGCCCGGCGCGGACCGTCCCGCTCTCCCTCGGCCACCGCCCGTCCCGGGCCCGGGACACCGTCGTCCATGCGGGCAAGTTCTGGGACGGCACCGGGGACACGGTCCGCGAGGACGTCGACGTGGTGGTGCGGGACGGGCGGATCACCGCCGTCCAGCCGCATCGCGCGACGCGGACCGGTGCGGCCCGCCGGGTGGACGCCTCCGCGCGGACCGTGCTGCCCGGCCTGTGGGACGCGCACACCCACCCCTGGCAGACCACCTACGGCGGCCGGCAGACCGCTCTGCAGCTGGCGTACGGGATCACCACCGCGGTCTCCTGCGGCGGCTTCTCCTACGAGCAGGCCCGCCTCCGCGAGGCCGTGGCGGCCGGGGTGCTGGCCGGGCCGCGGCTGCTGACCTGCGGGGAGCTGCTGGACGGCGGGCGGGTCGCGTACAGCATGGGGCGGGCGCACCGTACCCGCGCGGGCCTGCGCCGGTCCCTGGAGCGCGGCGCCGCCCTGGACTGGGACTTCGTCAAGACGTACGTACGGGCACCGGGCTGGGTGATGGCGGAGGCGGCGCGCTTTGCCCACGAGCGGCTCGGGGTGCGCGCGGGCAGCCATCTGCTCACCCCCGGGACGCAGCTCGGCCAGGACCTGACGACGCATCTCCAGGCCACCCAGCGACTGGAGTTCGGTCACGCGGTCAGCAGCTCGGGCCACGCCTACCAGGACGTGGCGGAGGTCTACACCGCCGGCGGCTTCCACCTCCTCGCGACCCCGTTCTCCGCGGCCGCGCTGCTCGGGGAGGACCCGGCGCTGGCCGACGACGTACGGGTGGCGCGGCTGATGCCGCCCTGGGACACCGCGGTCGTCCGCGAGAACGCCGGACACCGGCCGACCCAGGCGCAGCTGGCGGACATCGAGATCGAAGTCGGCGTCTACCGCAAGGTGCTGGACGGCGGCGGGCTGGTCGCGCTGGGCACCGACCAGCCTCTGGTGCCGGTGGGCCTGGGCCTGCACCTGTGCCTGCGGGCGCTGCACCGGGGCGGCCTGAGCGTGAGCCGGACGCTGCGCACCGCGACCGCGCTGCCCGCCCGGGTGTTCGGCGCCGAGCGGGACCTGGGGACGCTGGAGGTCGGCAAGCTCGCCGACATGACGCTGGTGGACGGCGATCCGTTCAGCGACTTCGACACGCTGGTGCGGACCCCGGCGGTGCTGCGCGGCGGGCGCCTCTTCGAGCAGCGGGAACTGGTCGACGCGTTCCCGGCGCCCACCACCCGCGCGCTGCGGGCACCGGGAACGGACTGGCTGGAGGTGGGCCGGCAGCAGCGCCGCGAGTCCTGCTGCGGTCCGGCACACTGACCCGCCCCACCCGGCCGTCGCGGGGTGGGGAGGCATGGGGTGGCGCGGTTTCCGGGGGTCCGGAAACCGCGCCACCGGCGTTCCGGAGCGGGGGGTGGTGCGGGGGTGTTTCGCGCTTCAACTCTTCACATGAATCACGCCAGTTGATGTTTTGTGCGCCCCGCAGTAGGTATGCCAACGGGTATTGCACGCGGTAAGCAACAGATCACGTTCCGGAACGACCAGCGCAGACGGCGCCTCCCGCGCCGTCCCGAGGCGGGGTGCGATCAGCGCCGGGAAGATCGCGAAGGAGGGCTCGTCTTGCATCGCTATTTCACCGACCAGAGACATGAAGCACTCCGGCAGCGGGTGCGGGACTTCGCCGAGAGCGAGGTCCGTCCCCGGATTGCCGAGATGGAGGCGAGCCGTACCGTTTGCCACGACCTTTCGCGCCGGATCGCCCGCCAGGGGTGGATCGGGGCGACCGTGCACCGCGCGTACGGCGGGATGGGGGCGGGCCACGTCGCCAAGACCCTCATCATCGAGGAACTGTCCCGGGTCAGCGCCGCGATGGGCGCGATGGCGCAGGCGTCCCAGCTGGGCGTGGCGAAGATCGTCCACTTCGGCAGCGAGGAGCAGAAGAAGACCTGGCTGCCGGCCATCGCGTCCGGCGACTGCCTGCCGACGATCGCCGTCACCGAGCCGCAGTCCGGCGGCCACGTGCTGGGCATGGCCTCCACGGCCGTCCGCGACGGCGACGACTACGTCCTCAACGGCCGCAAGAGCTACGTCGGCAACAGCCACGTCGGCGATCTGCACGGTGTCGTCGTCCGCACCGGCGAGGGCTCCACGGGCCTGTCGGCCTTCCTCGTCGAGTCCGGCACCCCCGGCTTCCGGGTCGGGCCGCAGCGGCCCGCCATGGGCCTGCACGGCTTCAGCTTCGGCGAGCTGTTCTTCGACAACTGCCGTGTCCCCGCGGCGAATCTGCTGGGCCGGGAGGGCGACGGCCTGGCCGTGGCGTACTCCTCCAGCGTGCTGTACGGACGGCCCAACCTGACCGCCGTGTCCCTGGGCATCCACCAGGCCGTGCTGGACGAGACCTCGGCGTTCTGCGCCGAGCGGCAGCGCTACGGCAAGCCGCTGGCCGACCTCGCCAACATCAAGCTCAAGCTCGGCCGCATCCAGTCCCGGCTGCTGCTGGCCCGGCTGTCCGCGTACCACGCGGTGCATCTGCTGGACCAGGGGCTGCCGTGCGACGCGGAGCTGATGAACGCCAAGCTGGTCAACGTCGAGTCGGCGCTGGAGTCGGCGCGCGACGCGATGGACATCCACGCCGCCTCCGCGCTGTTCACCGACCGGCCGATCGAACGTTTCCTGCGCGACGCGCACCACATCTTCGCGCCGGCCGGGACGTCCGACGTCCAGCTGCTGCGCCTGGGCGAACTGGCCCTGGGCCGGGCGAAGGGCGAGTGGTCGAGCCGCCTCGCGGAGCTGCTGCGGCTGGAGCCGTCGGAGTGGCCCGAGGACGACCACGACGACCACGACGGCCCCGCCACGGACGCCCCGGACGGCACACCGGTCGACGAGGAGCGGGCCACCGTCCCGGGCCAGCGCACCGCCCCGGCCCGGCAGCGCCCCTGGTTCGCCCGCCTCAAGTGAGCCGCCGGGGACGCCGAAGGGGCCGCGGCCACCGGCGGTGCGCCGGTACCGCGGCCCCTGGCCACCCCGTCGTGCGGACCGGCCGCCGCGGCCGGTTCAGCGGCTCTCGCTCTGCTGCTGCTCCATCTGATGGATCTGCTCGACGAGTTCGGCGGCCATCGCCTTGATGGTCTCCAGCCCCTCCCGCCCCCAGGGCCGCGGTTCGAGGTCCACGACGCAGACGGTGCCGAGTGCCATGCCCGTACGGTCGATCAGCGGCGCACCGAGGTAGGAGCGGATGCCGATCTCGTCGACGACGGGGTTGCCGGCGAACCGCGGGTAGTCGCAGACGTCCTCCAGCACCAGGGCCTTGCGGCGCACGATGACGTGCGGGCAGTAGCCGTGGTCGCGGTCCATCACCCGGCCGGGCCGGGCGCTGGCGGGCGCCGGACCCAGCTCGACGCCCTGGTCCCGGTCGGGCGTGTAGAGGCCGGCGAAGTACTGCCGGTGCTCGTCGATGAAGTTGACCATCGAGTAGGGCGCCCGGGTGGTGCGGGCGAGCTTGCGCGCGAACTGGTCGAACGCGGGCAGCGGGTGGTCCCCGATGCCCAGGGCACGCAGTCGGGCCACCCGCGCCGGGGCCTCGTCGTCCTGCGGGGTGAGCAGCAGATGCCGCGTCGGGTCGTACGAGACGTACGGGACGCGGGAGGCGGGGTGGTTCATGGCAGCTCCGGGGTCGCGGCGAGTGCGGGGGTGAGCAGGTGCTGGACGAGCGAGACCAGGACGTGGGTGGCCGAGCTGCACCGGCGGGCGTCGCAGAGCACGACGGGGGTCTCCGGGGAGAGGTCCATGGCGGTGCGGACCTCGTCCGGGTCGTAGTGGTAGGAGCCGTCGAACTCGTTGACGGCGACGACGAAGGCGATGCCGCGCCGTTCGAAGAAGTCGGCCGCGGCGAAGCACTGGTCCAGGCGCCGGGTGTCGGCGAGGATGACCGCGCCGAGCGCGCCGTTCGACAGCTCGTCCCACATGAACCAGAAGCGCTGCTGGCCCGGGGTCCCGAAGAGGTACAGGATGTGCTCGGGGCTGAGCGTGATCCGGCCGAAGTCCATGGCGACGGTCGTGGTGTTCTTCTCCTCGACGCCGGCCAGATCGTCGGTGCCGACACCGACCTGCGTGAGGAGCTCTTCCGTACTGAGCGGTTCGATCTCGCTCACCGCTCCGACGAAGGTCGTCTTGCCGACCCCGAAGCCGCCCGCCACCAGGATCTTCAGCGCGGAGGGGAAGCCATCGGGCGAGGGGTCGCCCTGGTGGGGGTCACAGTCGTTTGCGAAGTCCATTCAGCACCGCCTCCAGCAGGGCTCGGTCGGTACGGGACGCGGGTCCTGCCGAAACGGCCGCGGGGGCCCGCGCGGTGAGCGCCCCGCAGTCGACGAGGTCGGCGAGGAGCACCTTGGTGACCACGGCGGGCAGGTGTATGTGAGCGGCGATCTCGGCGACCGAGACCGGGCCGCCGCACAGCCCCAGCACCTGGGCGTGCTCGGGGCCCTGGGCGGCCACGGGGCGGCGGCCGGTGGCCATCACCATCGTCAGCAGGTCGAAGTGCGCCGTCGGACGGGTCCGGCCGTTGCTGATGGTGTACGGGCGGACCAGCCGGCCCGCCGCGTCGTCGAACCACGGCTCCCCGCCGCGCCGTCCGCGACGCACGGTCATGGTCAACGACCGCCCGCGGACGCCTGATGGCGCGCGGGGGTGGCCAGGTACGGCCGCACGCTCTTGACCAGCATGGACATCTCGTATCCGAGCACCGCCACATCGGCCTCGCGGCCGGCGAGCACGGCCAGGCAGGCGCCCGATCCGGCGGTGGAGACGAACAGGAACGTGGACTCCAGCTCGACGACGACCTGGAGGACGTCGTCGCCCTCCCCGAAGCGGGCGCCGGCGCTGCGGGCGAGGGAGTAGAGCCCGGAGGACAGGGCCGCCATGTGGTCCGCGCTGTCCGGATCGAAGCCGTGGGCGGACTTGACGAGGCCGTCCGAGGACAGCAGGAGGGCGCTCCGGGCGTGCGGCACTCGCTGTACGAGGCCGGTCAGCAGCCAGGACAGATCGGTGTGCTGACTGCCCTGCAACTGCAACTGCGCCTGCGCACGCACATCACTCACCATGGTTGCGGTCGTCTCCTCGGGGGCGGGCCATCGGGGTGTCGTGGTCACGGTCGTAGAGCGGGAGGTCGCCGGCCGGGCCGCTGGGGTCGCCGCCCTGAGCCGGGATGGTGCCGTCGGTGCCGGTGGGGCCGCCGGCGTAGGTGTCGTCGGCGAGGCTGAAGCCCCGTCGGAAGGCCGCCATCAGGCCGGGGTCGTGCTCGGGCTCGGGGCCCGTACGGCGCGTGGCGGACGGCAGGATCGGGTCGCCGCGCAGCTCGGGGACGAGATGCGTCTGCTTGTGGCGCCGGGGCAGCCGGGGGCGGGCGCCGTGGTCCACGGCGGGGGGCGCGGGCGGCAGCACGACGGGGCCCGGGTCGGCGGGCCGGCCGGCCGGGGGGTGCTCGGGCGCGTCGGGGGTGGACGCCTCGGCCGGCGGGACGTCGGGGGTGTGGCCGAGCGGGGCGTGGACCCGCCGGCGGGCGCCGGACCCGGGGGCGGCGTCGGCGGGGTTCAGGGCGGGGG
>NZ_JNZA01000030.1 GCF_000717345.1 Streptomyces lydicus
GGGGAGGGGGCCGGGGCGTCGGCGGCCGGGTGCTGGGCGGGGGCCGCGGGCCGGGGAGCGGGGTGCTGCGCCGGCGTCCCGGCGGGGGAGGGCGCAGGTCCGCCCGGCGTGGGGCTCCCCTGTGCGAGGCCTGCGGGGGCGGTGCCCGGGCCGGTGCCGGTGGCGGGTGCGGCCGGGCGGGCGGGGCGGGGGGCTTCGTTGAAGAACGAGGCCGCCGGGCGTTCGCCGGTCTCCACGGCCCGTACGGCCGCCGCCAGTGCCGCCGCGGTCGCCTTCCCCGGTCCGGCCGCCGGGGACTCCTTCGCTCCCTGCTGCTCGGGCGGGGTTTCGCCGGCGCGGCGGTCGGTACTCACAGCGTGCTCCAGTCGTGGTCGGGATAGTGGTGCACCGGAGCCGATACATCGTCCAGCGCCCGGCAGATCTCGTCAGGAAGACTAAGGGTCTCCACTGACAATGCCGCTCTGAGCTGCTGCGCTGTGCGTGCGCCGACGATCGGCGCGGTCACTCCGGGGCGGTCGCGCACCCATGCGAGGGCGACCTGGAGCGGGGTGACGGCGAGCCCGTCGGCGGCGGTGGTGACCGCCTCGACGACCCGGCTCGCGGTCTCGTCGAGGTAGGGCGCCACGAAGCCCGCCAGGTGGTCGGAGGCGCCGCGCGAATCGGCCGGGGTGGCATGGCGGTACTTGCCGGTCAGTACGCCCCTGCCGAGCGGTGAGGAGGGCAGGACGCCGATGCCGAGGTCCAGGGCGGCGGGCAGCACCTCGCGTTCGATGCCGCGCTGGAGGAGGGAGTACTCCATCTGCGTGCCGGCCAGCGGGTTGCGTATGCCGGGTGCGGCGCGCTGCCAGGTGGCGGCCTTGGCGAGCTGCCAGCCGGAGAAGTTCGACAGCCCCACATAGCGGGCCCGGCCGCTGGTGACGGCCAGGTCGAGGGCCTGGAGGGTCTCCTCCAGCGGGGTGTGCGGGTCGAAGGCGTGCAGCTGCCACAGGTCGACGTAGTCGGTGCCCAGCCGCTCCAGTGAGGCGTCCAGGGCGGCGAGGAGGTGGCGCCGGGAGCAGTCGACCCGGCGGTCCGGTTCCAGGACGCTGCCGGCCTTGGTGGCGATCACCAGGTCGTCGCGCGGAACGAGTCCCTCCGTCAGCCGGCCCAGCAGGTACTCGGCGCCGCCGTCGGCGTAGATGTCGGCGGTGTCCACGAGGGTGCCGCCGGCCTCCCAGAACGTCTTGAGCTGGTCGGCGGCTTCGTGCTCGTCCGTGTCGCGGGCCCAGTTGAGGGTGCCGAGTCCGAGACGGGACACGCGAAGGCCCGTTCGGCCGAGGTGCCTTTGCTCCATGAGGCTTGAGATTACGCGCCGAGGGCGGGGATCAGGGGACCTGTGGACAACCCGCCGGTGGTGCCCGGTGGTGGCCGGCGGCGCCCGGTTGTGACCGGTTGTGCCCGGTTGCGGCCGGTGGTGGGAGGGGAGGCGCGGGGATGCGGGAGACGGGGTGGGGGCCGGGGCGCCGGGAGGGGGTGCAGGGGCCGGGGCGCGGGAGTCGCGTGGAGCGCCGTCGCCCCGGCGGCAGGAGCCGGGAGGGCCTGGGGGCAGGGGCTTTGACGACACTCGTGTGCGCGCTACAGTCCCCGGAACAGCGACGTTACTGATGGGTAAGGGGAGCGGCATGAGGCTTGGCATCAACCTCGGCTACTGGGGCGCCGGGATGGACTCCGACAATCTCGCGGTGGCGCAGGAGGCCGACCGCCTCGGCTACTCCGTCTGCTGGGCGGCCGAGGCGTACGGTTCCGACGCCGCCACCGTGCTCTCCTGGGTCGCCGCCCAGACGGAGCGTATCGACGTCGGTTCGGCGATCTTCCAGATCCCGGCGCGTACACCCGCGATGACCGCGATGACGGCCGCGACCCTGGACTCCCTCTCCGGGGGCCGGTTCCGGCTGGGCCTCGGGGTGTCCGGGCCGCAGGTCTCCGAGGGCTGGTACGGCGTCAAGTTCGACAAGCCGCTGGCGCGCACCCGTGAGTACGTGGAGATCGTCCGCAAGGCCATGGCGCGCGAGCGGCTCTCCTACGAGGGCGAGCACTGGACGCTGCCGCTGCCCGGGCAAGCCGCTGAAGCTCACGGTGCATCCGCAGCGCGAGCACATCCCGCTCTACATCGCCGCGATCGGCCCGAAGAACCTGACGCAGACCGGTGAGATCGCCGACGGCGCGCTGCTGATCTTCCCCTCCGTCGAGCATCTGGAGGAGACCGCGCTCTCGCACCTCCGGGCGGGCCGCGAGAAGGCGGGCAGGACGATGGAGGGGTTCGACGTCTGTCCGACGCTGCCGCTGGCCGTGGGCGCGGACAAGGACGTCAGCGCGCTGGCCGACATGTTCCGGCCGTACACCGCGCTGTACGTCGGCGGCATGGGCAGCCCCAAGCAGAACTTCTACAACCAGCTGGCGCAGCGCATGGGCTACGAGAAGGAAGCCGCGGAGATCCAGGAGAAGTACCTGGCGGGCGACAAGGACGGCGCCGCCGCCGCGATTCCGGGGCGGCTGATCGACGAGACGACGCTGCTCGGCTCCGTCGAGCGGATCGCCGAGCGGATGCAGGGCTACGCGGCGGCCGGCGTGACCACCCTGACGCTGGCCCCGGCCGGTTTCACGCTGGAGGACCGGCTGGCCTCGCTGCGGGCCGGCACCGAGGCCCTGGAGCGCGCCGGACTCGCGTGAGGACACGCTCCGCGCCGGGCCTGCGGTGAGAAGTCCCGGGCCGGCAGCACGAAGCCCGGCGCCTGGGGCGCCGGGCTTCCGTGGTCTGCGGCCGTGGTGGGGGCTCGGGGGGATCTTCCCCGCCACGGCCGTCGCGCTGCTCAACGTGGCGGCCGGCGGCCCGGTTACGCCTCGTCGCCGCCGGTGCGTCAGCCGAACGGCCGAATGGGTGGCGGCTCCGGTTGCCGCGACCGGAACGCCCCATTTGACTTTTTCTTTACGGGTGTGTCCGTTCGGAGGTGGCGCAGATGTTCTCGGCCCGCAGTGTCTTCCAGGAGATCGTCGACAATGACAACTCCTACCGCCTGTTCTGTTCCATAGCGGCCAGCGGCGAGGCCCAGGGCGGCTGGGAGAACGGCCGGATCGCCGCGCTCCTGCCCACGTCGCTGCGCGAGCTGGCGCCCAAGGTCGCCCGGCACGGCGCCGACGAGGACAAGCACGGCCGGATCTTCCAGGCCCTGATGCGCAGGCGCGGGCTGACGCCCGCGGAGGTCCCCGACGACACCGACTACACGATGCTCCTGGAGCGGCGCGGTATCGGCCTGGCGCACGACAAGCTGCGCCGCGACGAGCCGCTCACCGAGCTGGACATCATCACCTACCTCGCGCACAGCCGGGTCACCGAACAGCGGGCCTCCGATCAGATGCGGATGCTCAGGAGGTTCTTCGGCGACCACCCCGAGGTGGGCAAGGCGGTCCGGATGATCTGCCGGGACGAGGACAACCACCTCGCCTACTGCCACGAGGAACTGCTGAAGCTGGCCCGGGCGGGGCACGGCCGGACCATCCAGCGGGTGCTGCGCGAGTGCGCGCACGCCGAGATGGCCGTCTACCGGGACGTCAGCCTCGCGGTGATGGACCACATGGGCCGCCTGCTGCACTGGCCGACGGCCAAGTCCGCGACGCTGGCCGCGGGGATCCGGGCGGTGTACGGCTACGAGCGGCTGGGCGGCTGGCGGCGGATGGTCACCCTCGAGAAGCCCGAGCGGCCGGATCCGCTGGGCGGCCCGGCCACCTCCGCGCCGGAGTTCGCGTGAGCCGGGCCGGCGCCGCCGTACGCCTCCCGCCGCGGGTCACAGCCACCCGCGTCGTTTGAACAGGCGGTAGAGCGAGACCTCGATGAGGACCATCAGCACCAGGACCGCGGGGTATCCCAGGTGCCAGCTGAGTTCCGGCATGTAGGTGAAGTTCATGCCGTAGATCCCGGCGATCAGGGTCGGTACGGCTGCCAGCGCCGCCCACGCGGAGATCTTGCGCATGTCGTCGTTCTGCCGTACGCCCATCTGGGCCAGGTGGGCGGAGAGAATGTCCGAGAGCAGCCGGTCCAGGCCGTCCACCGATTCGTTGGCGCGGGTGAGGTGGTCGTCGACGTCGCGGAAGAACGGCCGGGCATGGGCGTGCACGAACGGCACTCCCGGGTTCTGCAGCCGGGTCATCGGCCCCGCCAACGGGCCGGTCGCCCGCCGGAATTCCATCACCTCGCGCTTGAACGCGTAGATCTCGGCGGCGGTGTTCCGGGTGTCCGCGCCGCGCACCGGCGCGAACACCTCCGCCTCCAACTCCTCCATGTCCAGCTGGAGTTCGGCGGCCACCTCGATGTAGTGGTCGACCACCGCGTCGCTGACCGCGTACAGCACCGCCCCGGGGCCGTGCCGCAGGATCTCCGGATGCTCCTCCAGGCGGCGCCGCACCGCCGCCAGGGGGCTGGCCTCCCCGTGCCGCACGGTCACCACGAACGAGTCGCCCACGAAGACCATCACCTCCGAGGAGGTCACCGTGTCGGCCTTGTCGTCGTAGGTGATCGGTTTGAGCACCATGAACAGCGAGTCGTCGTAGACCTCCAGCTTGGGCCGCTGGTGGGCCTTGAGCGCGTCCTCGATCGCCAGGGGGTGCAGGGCGAACTCGGATCTGACGCGCTCGAACTCCTCCGCGGTCGGCTCGTGCATCCCCAGCCACATGAAGGAGTGGCCCTCGGCCCGGGCCGCGTCGAGGGCGTGCGCGAAGTCGGTCGCGCACTCGGTGCGGCGGCCCTCCCGGTAGATGGCGCAGTCCACGATCACATCTGGCATTCTCGCGCGGAGGCCGGGCGCATGCCAGGACGGGGGCCGCGGAACGTAGGCTGGCGGTCATGCCCACGCTGATCCTGGTGCGGCACGGCCGCTCCACCGCCAATACTGCCGGAGTGCTCGCCGGGCGGGCGCCCGGCGTCGCCCTCGACGAGCGCGGCGCCGCCCAGTCCGCCGCGCTGCCCGCCCGGCTGGCGGGGGTCCCGCTGGCCGCCGTCGTCTCCAGTCCGCTGCAGCGCTGCCGGGAGACCGTGGAGCCGCTGCTGGCGGCCCGGCCGGGGCTCGCGCTGCACGTCGAGGACCGGATCAGCGAATGCGACTACGGCGACTGGTCGGGCCGCAAACTCGCCGAGCTCGGCGACGATCCGCTGATGGAGGTCGTCCAGCGGCACGCCTCCGCGGCGGCCTTCCCCGGTGGGGAGTCGATGCGCGCCATGCAGGCCCGGGCGGTGGACGCGGTGCGCGACTGGAACGCCCGCATCGAGGAGGCGCACGGCCCGGAGGCCGTCTACGCGATGTGCGCGCACGGCGACATCATCAAAGCGGTGGTGGCCGACGCGCTGGGCCTGCACCTCGACCTGTTCCAGCGGATCTCCGTCGAGCCCTGCTCGGTCACCGTCATCCGCTACACCAGGCTGCGTCCCTACCTGGTCCGGCTCGGTGACACCGGCGACTTCGCGTCCCTCGTGCCCAGGGAGGACGGGGCGATCCCGGCCGACGGCCGGGACGCGGCCGTCGGCGGTGGTGCGGGCGCAGCGTGATCAGTCGGCGCAGTAGGGTGGTGCGACGGCGCTGCCCGCCACGCCCCTGCGGTCAGCAGGACGTGCAGCGACCGCAGTGACCCCGCAGTCGAGCAATCGGAGCAGGACGTTGTCCCGTCAGGTGTTCTTCTACGACGCGCCGGACCGCTTCGTGGCCGGTACGGTCGGGCTGCCTGGCCGCCGTAGCTTCTACCTCCAGGCCACCGCCGCCGGCCGCACGACCAGCGTCGCCCTGGAGAAGACGCAGGTCGCGGCGCTCGCCGAGCGGATCGACGAGCTGCTGGACGAGGTCGTACGGCGCAGCGGCGGCAACGCTCCGGTGCCCGCCGTCTCGCCCGCCGAACTCGCCGACACCGCCCCGCTGGAGACCCCCGTGGAGGAGGAGTTCCGGGTCGGCACGATGGCGCTGGCCTGGGACGGCGAGGACGAGCGGATGATCGTCGAGGCGCAGGCCCTGGTCGAGCTGGACGCCGACAGCGACGAGGCGCTCGCCGACGCCGAGGAGCGGCTGCTCCAGGACGACGAGAACGGCCCGCCGATGCTGCGGGTGCGCCTCACCGGAACCATGGCCAGGGCGTTCGCCAAGCGGGCGCTGGAAGTCGTCAACGCCGGCCGCCCGCCGTGCCCGCTGTGCAGCCTGCCGCTCGACCCGGAGGGACACGTATGCCCGCGCCAGAACGGATACCGACGGGACGCCTGAGCGGCGGCGAGCCGGCCGCGGAGCCGGCCGCGTCGCTGCCCGGTCCCGCCGACCCGGCGCGGGCCGCGGCCGTGCCGGAGCCTGCCGCCGGCCTGTCGGCCGCCTTCCTGGCCGAGGGTGAGCTGACCGTGCGCGGCCGCATCCGGGAGGCGTCCAACGCGGTGCTCTACTGCACCGTCGAGCACGACGGCCGCAGTGCCGCCTGCGTCTACAAGCCGGTCGCCGGGGAGCGCCCGCTGTGGGACTTCCCGGACGGCACCCTCGCCCAGCGCGAGGTCGCCGCCTACGAGGTCTCCCGCGCCTGCGGCTGGGACCTGATCCCGCCGACCGTGCTGCGCGAGGGCCCGTACGGCACCGGCATGGTCCAGGAGTGGATCGACCCGCCGGAGAGCAGCGACGAGGTGCCCGAGCTGCTGGCGCTGGTGGAGGACGAGGAGCCGGGGCCCGGCTGGAAGGCCGTCGGCTTCGCGGAGCTGGGGGAGGGCCGCACCGCGCTGCTGGTGCACGCCGACCATCCGCGGCTGCGGCAGCTCGCGGTGCTGGACGCGGTGATCAACAACGGTGACCGCAAGGGCGGGCATCTGCTGCCCGGCGTCGACGGCCGGTTCTTCGCCATCGACCACGGTGTGACGTTCAACGCCGAGGACAAGCTGCGCACCCTGCTGTGGGGCTGGGCGGGCGAACCGCTGCCGGCGGAGGCCGTGGAGGTGCTGAGCGGTCTGCGGAAGGCGCTGGCGGACGCGGCGCCGCTCGCCGCCCGACTGGCCGAACTGCTCACGGACGCCGAGATCGAGGCGTTGCGGACCCGCGTGGCGGAGCTGCTGCGCAGCGGCCGGCACCCGGAGCCGAGCGGGGAATGGCCCGCGATCCCCTGGCCGCCCGTCTGAGCCGGAGCCGCACCCCGACGCGCCCCTTGCACGTTGCGCTGTCAAACACAAGAGTGCCTTTCCGGCCAGACCCGTGGTCCGGTTCGTATGCGGAACCTCCGTCCGGTTACGCTCAAGGCATGCATGCATGGCCCGCTTCTGAGGTCCCCGCCCTGCCTGGTCAGGGCCGCGACCTGAGGATCCACGACACCGCGACCGGCGGACGGGTGACCCTCGACCCCGGTCCCGTCGCCCGTATCTACGTCTGCGGCATCACGCCGTACGACGCCACCCACATGGGGCACGCGGCGACCTACAACGCGTTCGACCTGGTTCAGCGCGTGTGGCTCGACACGAAGCGCCAAGTGCACTACGTGCAGAACGTCACCGACGTGGACGACCCCCTGCTGGAGCGGGCGGTGGCCACCGGCGACGACTGGACCGCGCTCGCCGAGCGCGAGACCGCCCTGTTCCGCGAGGACATGACGGCACTGCGGATGCTGCCGCCGCAGCACTACATAGGCGCCGTCGAGTCGATACCCGGGATCGTCCCGCTGGTGGAGCGGCTGCGTGACGCCGGCGCCGCCTACGAGCTGGACGGCGACATCTACTTCTCCGTCGCCTCCGACCCGCACTTCGGCGAGGTCTCCGGACTCGACGCCGAGGCGATGCGGCTGCTGTCCGCCGAGCGCGGCGGCGACCCGGAGCGCGAGGGCAAGAAGAACCCGCTCGACCCGATGCTGTGGATGGCCGCCCGCGACGGCGAGCCGAGCTGGGACGGCGGCTCGCTGGGCCGCGGCCGGCCCGGCTGGCACATCGAGTGCGTCGCGATCGCCCTGGACCACCTCGGGATGGGCTTCGACGTGCAGGGCGGCGGCTCCGACCTCGCCTTCCCGCACCACGAGATGGGCGCCTCGCACGCCCAGGCGCTCACCGGCGAGCACCCGTTCGCCAAGGCGTACGTGCACGCCGGGATGGTGGCCCTGCACGGCGAGAAGATGTCCAAGTCCAAGGGCAACCTCGTTTTCGTCTCGAAGGTACGGCGCGAGGGCACCGACCCGGCGGCGATCCGCCTGGCGCTGCTCGCGCACCACTACCGGGCGAACTGGGAGTGGACCGACTCGGTGCTGGAGGAGGCGGTGGCACGGCTGGCGCGCTGGCGCGCGGCGGTCTCCCGTCCCGACGGCCCGCCGGCCGAGGCCCTGCTGGCGGAGATCCGCGCGGCGCTCGCCGACGATCTGGACTCCCCGGCCGCGCTGGCCGCGGTGGACCGCTGGGCCGCGACGCAGGAGGCGCAGGGCGGCACGGACGAGGGCGCGCCCGGCCTCGTCTCGCGCACCGTCGACGCGCTGCTGGGCGTGGCGCTCTGACGGCCGCCGGCTGACATCGTCCCTCGGGGCGCCTTCGCGGGAGCGGGGGCGCCCCTTCGTTCTTGTTGGGGGCCGGTCCGCCGTGGCGCCGGGCGGGCCCGCGTACGGCTACGGCTCACCCGCCGTGACGCCGAGGGGCGGCCCGGGTGCGTCGTCGGCCGCCCGTTCGGGCCGTCCCGCCGCAGGCGCACGGCCTCCGGCGGGACGGCGGAACGAACCCCGGTCAGTCCTCGTCGCGGCGTTCCTCGGAGTCCTCCGAGGACTCCGGGCCGGTCTCCGCCTCGTCGGTGGGACGCTGCTCGCGCTGGTCCTTGGGGACCGGGCGGGGCGGGCGGGTGCGGCCGCTGGTGGAGTCGCGGAGGTAGGAGCTGTCGCGGCCTTCGGTGAGGCCGCCCTCGGTGGCCACGCCCGGGCCGGCCTGCGGGTCGCGGCGGCGCAGGTAGCGCTCGAACTCGCGGGCGATGGCCTCGCCGGACGCCTCCGGGAGGTCCGCGGTGTCCCGCGCCTCCTCCAGGGACTGGACGTATTCGGCCACCTCGCTGTCCTCGGCGGCCAGCTGGTCGACGCCCAGCTGCCAGGCCCGCGCGTCCTCGCTCAGCTCACCGAGCGGGATGCTGATGTCGAGGAGGTCCTCCAGGCGGTTGAGCAGCGCGAGGCTGGCCTTCGGGTTGGGCGGCTGGGAGACGTAGTGCGGCACCGCGGCCCACAGGCTCACCGCGGGGACCCCGGCGTGCGTGCAGGCTTCCTGGAGGATGCCGACGATGCCCGTGGGGCCTTCGTAGCGCGATTCCTCCAGGTCCAGGCGGCGGGCCAGGTCCGCGTCGGAGGTGACGCCGCTGACCGGGACGGGGCGGGTGTGCGGGGTGTCGCCGAGCAGGGAGCCCAGCACCACCAGCATCTCCACCCCCAACTCATGGGCGAATCCCAGGATTTCGTTGCAGAACGAACGCCAGCGCATGCTGGGTTCGATCCCGCGGACCAGGACGAGATCGCGCGCCCGGCCCTTGCCGTTCGCGTCGCCCACGCGGACCACGGACAGCCGGGTCGTCGGCCAGGTGATCTTGCGTACGCCGCCGTCCAGGAAGACCGTGGGGCGGTTGACTTGGAAGTCGTAGTAGTCCTCGGCGTCCAGCGCGGCGAAGACCTCTCCCTTCCATTCCCGGTCCAGATGTGCGACCGCGGCGGAGGCGGCGTCGCCGGCGTCGTTCCAGCCTTCGAACGCGGCCACCATGACCGGGTCGATCAGCTCGGGCACCCCCTCGAGCTCGATCACCCAGCGCCTCCTTCCGACCGGTTCGGCCGTGTGGGGGCGGCCGCCGGCAGCAGTTCCATTGCGTGCGTCACCAGACTACGGCGTGTGCGGTGCCGGTCCGCAGCCCCTGTGCACGAATGAGATCCGATTCATCCGATCTGTGTCCGGCTCTGATCGCGTAACTTCCGTACGGGGTCTGGACGCGGTCTTGCGCGCGGGTCTATACATCGGATGACCGGGAAAGGTCCGATGTTCTTCCGCAACATCTCTGGGGGCATGCGCATGGCCGTGACCGACACCGTCACCGAGCTCGAGGTCCACGACGTCCGCTTCCCCACCTCGGAGCAGCTCGACGGCTCGGACGCCATGAACCCGGACCCCGACTACTCCGCCGCCTACGTCGTGCTGCACACCGCCGGCGGGCCGCAGGGGCACGGCTTCTGCTTCACGATAGGGCGCGGCAACGATGTCATGGCCGCCGCGATCCGGTCGCTCGCGCCGTACGTCGTCGGCCGCCCCGCGCCCGCCACCGCAGCGGACCTCGCCGCCCTGCACCACGACCTCACCCACGACTCCCAGCTGCGCTGGCTCGGCCCCGAGAAGGGTGTGACGCAGATGGCGGCCGGGGCGGTGGTCAACGCCGCCTGGGACCTGGCCGCCGGCCGGGCGGGCCTGCCGGTGTGGGAGTTCCTGGCCGGAATGACACCCGAGGAACTGGTCTCGCTCGTCGACTTCCGGTATCTGACCGACGCCCTGACGCCCGGGGAGGCCCTCGCCCTGCTGCGCGCCGCCGAACCCGGCCGCGCCGAACGCGCCGCCCGCCTCAAGGCCGAGGGCTACCCCGCGTACACCACCTCGCCCGGCTGGCTCGGCTACGACGACGGCAAGCTGGTGCGGCTGGCCAAACAGGCGGTGGCCGACGGGTTCGGGCAGATCAAGCTGAAGGTGGGCGCCGACCTCGACGACGACCGTCGGCGGTTGCGGCTCGCCAGGGACGCCGTCGGGCCCGGCGTACGGATCGCCGTCGACGCCAACCAGCGCTGGGACGTGGCCGAGGCGGTCCGCTGGATGACCGCGCTGGCGCCGTACACCCCGCACTGGATCGAGGAGCCGACCAGCCCGGACGACGTGCTGGGGCACGCCGCGGTGCGCTCCGGGCAGCCGGTGAAGGTCGCCACCGGCGAACACGTCGCCAACCGCGTGGTGTTCAAGCAGCTGCTGCAGGCCGGGGCGGTGGACTTCGTGCAGATCGACGCGGCCCGGGTGGCCGGCGTCAACGAGAACCTGGCGATCCTGCTGCTGGCCGCCAAGTACGGCGTCCCGGTGTGCCCGCACGCGGGCGGGGTGGGGCTGTGCGAGCTGGTGCAGCACCTGGCGATGTTCGACTACGTGGCGGTGTCGGGGAGTTGGGAGGACCGGGTCATCGAGTACGTCGACCATCTGCACGACCACTTCACCGAACCGGCCGTCGTCGAGCGCGGCCGCTACCGCGCCCCGGCCGCGCCCGGCTTCTCGGCGCGGATGAAGCCGGCGTCCATCGCCGCTCACCGCTTCCCCGACGGGCCCGTGTGGCGGGCCCGCCGGCCACCGCACGACCGGTACCGGCAGCCGGGCGAACAGGAGGTCTCCGCATGAGCAGCGCAGCACACACCGGCCGGCCGCCGGCCGACTTCGAGGGGATGGCCGCCGTGGTCACCGGCGGCGGGTCCGGCATCGGGGCGGCCACCGCGGCCCTGCTGATGGCGCGCGGCGCGCGGGTGGCCGTGCTGGACCGGGACCCCGCCGGGGCGCCGGCCGGGGCGGTCCGCGTCACGGCCGAGCTGACCTCGGACGCCGCCGTACGGGCCGCGGTCGAGGAGGCGGTGGTGGAGCTGGGCGCCCTGCACACCCTGGTCGGCAACGCGGGCATCGGCGCGATCGGCACCGTCGAGGACAACGACGACGCGGAGTGGGGCCGGGTGCTGGACGTCAACGTGCTGGGGCTGGTGCGCACCGCGCGGGCCGCGCTGCCGCATCTGCGCCGTACCGCCGCCGGTGCCCCGGGGGCGGTCTCGATCACCCACACCTGCTCCATCGCCGCCACCGCCGGGCTGCCGCAGCGCGCCCTGTACAGCGCGAGCAAGGGCGCGGTGCTGTCGCTGACGCTGGCGATGGCCGCCGACCACCTCCGGGAGGGCATCCGCGTCAACTGCGTCAACCCGGGCACCGCGGACACCCCGTGGATCGGGCGGCTGCTGGCACGGGCCGACGACCCGGCCGCCGAGCGCGCCGCGCTCCATGCCCGCCAGCCGATGGGCCGGATGGTCACCGCTGACGAAGTGGCCGCCGCCATCGCCTCGTTGGCGTCGCCCGCCGCGTCCGGCATCACCGGTACCGCGCTCGCCGTCGACGGGGGGATGCAGGGGCTGCGGCTGCGGCCCGCCACCTGAACCGGCCCGTCCGCCCGCACCCCGCGACCTCCCGGGATCCGCACACCACGACCGAGGGACCACCCATGAGACTGCGTACCACCGGCGCGGCGGTCTGTGCCGCGGTGCTCGCCACCGCCGCGCTCGCCGGCTGCAACCGCGGCAGCGACGCCGCGGGCGGCCGGATCGGCATCGACATGCCCCGTACGGACACCGACTTCTGGAACTCCTACCAGCAGTACCTCGAAAAGGACCTGGACCACGGCGGTCCGGCCGCGCTGCCGCTGTCCAACTCGCAGAACGACATCGCCAAGGTCGTCTCCAACGTCCAGGCGCTGACCGACCAGGGCGCCAAGGCCATCGTGATGGCCCCGCAGGACACCGGGGCCATCGCCGCGGAGCTGCGGCGGCTGGCGGAGAAGAAGATCCCGGTGGTGAGCGTGGACACCCGGCCCGACGAGGGCAAGGTCTACATGGTCGTGCGCGCCGACAACCGCGCCTACGGGGAGAAGTCCTGCGAGTACCTCGGCAGGCGGCTCGGCGGCCGGGGCCGGGTCGCCGAACTCCAGGGCGACCTCAGCTCCATCAACGGGCGGGACCGGTCGGAGGCGTTCGCGTCCTGCATGCGGAAGAAGTTCCCGAGGATCACCGTCCACGAGCTGGCCACCGACTGGAAGGGCGAGGTGGCCTCCGCCAAGCTGCAGAGCCTGCTCGCCCAGCACCCGGACCTCGACGGCATCTACCTTCAGGCCGGCGGTGCCTTCCTGCAGCCCACCCTCGCCCTCCTGGAGCAGAAGAAACTCCTCAAGCCGGCCGGGTCCGCGGGGCACATCACCGTCATCTCCAACGACGGCATCCCGGACGAACTGGACGCCATCCGCGCCGGCAAGATCGACGCCACCCTCTCCCAGCCCGCCGACCTCTACGCCAAGTACGCGCTGTACTACGCCAGGGCGGGGCTGGCGGGGAAGACCTTCCGGCCCGGGCCCACCGACCACGGCTCCACCATCGTGAGGATCAAGAACGGGCTGGAGGACCAGCTGCCGGCGCCCCTGGTCACCAAGGCCAACGTCGACGACGAGAAGCTGTGGGCCAATCAGCTGGAGAAGAAGAAGTAGTGGCCGGGCAGACCGACGGCCGGCCGGCGGCGGTGCGCGCCGAGGGCATCGTCAAGCGCTACGGCCCCACCGTCGCCCTCGAAGGCGCCGGGCTGACCGTACGGGCCGGGGAGGCGCACGCCCTGGTGGGCCGCAACGGCGCCGGCAAGTCGACCCTGGTGTCGGTGCTGACCGGTATGGAGCGCCCGGACGCCGGCCGGGTCACCTTCGGCGGCGAGCCCGCGCCCGGCTGGGGCGACACCGCCGGCTGGCAGCGTCGGGTGGCGTGCGTCTACCAGAAGTCGATGACGGTGCCGGAGCTGACCGTCGCGGAGAACCTCTACCTGGGCCGCTTCCAGGGGGAGCGGGTCATCCGGTGGCGGGCGCTGCGCGAGCGGGCCGGGGAGCTGCTGGCCGGGTACGGCGTCGACGCCGACCCGGCCGCCCGGATCAAGGATCTCGGCGTCGAGCAGCGGCAGTTCGTGGAGATCGCCCGCGCGCTGTCCTTCGGCGCCCGGCTGATCATCCTCGACGAGCCCACCGCCCGCCTGGACGCCGCGGGCATCGGCCGGCTCTTCGCCAGGCTGCGCTCCCTGCGCGCCCGGGGCGTGGCCTTCCTGTTCATCTCGCACCACCTTCAGGAGGTCTACGAGCTGTGCGACACGGTCACCGTGTTCCGCGACGCCCGGCACGTGCTGACCGCGCCGGTCGCGGGGCTGCCCGAGGACGCGCTGGTGGCGGCGATGACGGGGGAGGAGGCGGGCGCCGCGCGGCGCAGCCGTACGGCGGCGCGCCCGCCGGGTGAGCCGGTGCTGCGGACCGAAGGGCTGGCGCTGGAAGGGCACTTCGCGCCGCTGGACCTGACCGTGCGGGCCGGGGAGGTGGTCGGCCTCGCCGGCGCCACCGGCAGCGGCAACACCGCGATCGGCGAGGTGCTGGTGGGGCTGCGGGCCCCGGACCGCGGGCGGATCTCGGTGCGGGGGCGGCCGGTGCGTACGGGCAGCGTGCCGCACGCCCTGGAGGCGGGCATCGGCTACGTCCCCGAGGACCGGCACCGCGAGGGCCTCGTGCCGGGCCGCAGTGTGGCCGAGAACGCCACCCTGACCGTCGCCGACCAGCTGGGGCCGATGGGGACCGTACTGCCCGCCAGGACACGGGAGTTCGCCCGGCGGATGATCGCGTCGCTGGACATCAAGGCGACCGGGCCCGGCCAGCCGGTGTCCGGGCTCTCCGGCGGCAACCAGCAGAAGGTGGTGATCGCCCGGGCGCTGGCCCGGGAGCCCGCCGTGCTGGTGGCCGTCCGGCCCACCAACGGGGTCGACGTCAAGTCCAAGGACGCGCTGCTGGGCGTCGTACGGGACGTCGCGGACGGCGGCAGCGGGGCCGTGCTCGTCTCCGACGAGCTGGACGACCTGCGGGTCTGCGACCGGGTGCTGACGGTCTTCCACGGCCGGGTGACCGCCGCGTTCGGTGCCGGCTGGCGCGACCACGAACTGGTCGCCGCCATGGAGGGCATGGGCGAGCACGACGCGCCCGGCGGCGAGCACCCCCCGGCCGGCGAGGGCCGCCCCGCCGGCCGGGACACGGAAGGAACCGAAGGAACGGAAGGGACCGCGTCATGACCGAGACCGCATCGCCACCGGCCGCGGGCGCGGTGGACAAGGCGCCGCGGCGCGGCCGGCCCCGGCTCGACCCGGCCCGCTGGCGGGACCTTTCCCTGGTGCCGGTGATCCTCGTCCTGGGCGTCATCGGCTTCATCGTCTCACCCGCCTTCCTGACCCGGGACAACCTGATCGGCGTCGTCCAGCAGTCCACGGAACTGGGGCTGCTGGTGCTCGCCGAGGCGCTGATCCTGATCAGCGGGCGGATGGACCTGTCGCTGGAGTCCACCATCGGGCTGGCGCCGGTGCTCGCGCTGTGGCTGGTGATGCCCGCGCACGGCGCCCGGTTCGCCGGGCTGGAGCTGTTCCCGGCCTGGACGGCGGTCCCGCTGTGCCTGGCCGTGGGCGCGGCGGTCGGCGCCGCCAACGGCTTCCTCATCCTCAAGCTGCGGGTCAACGGCTTCATCGCCACCCTCGGCATGCTCACCATGCTGCGCGGCCTCCAAGTGGGCATCTCCGAGGGCCAGTCGATCGGCAACGTCCCCGCATCCTTCGCCTACCTGGGCAAGGCCGACTGGCTCGGTGTCCCCGCGGCCGTGTGGATCTGCCTCGCCCTCTTCGCGCTGGGCGGCACGGCGCTGGGGTATCTGCGGCACGGGCGGGCGCTCTACGCGATCGGCGGCAACCCGGAGGCGGCCCGCGCGGCCGGCATCCGGGTGGACCGGATCACCTGGATCGTGCTGGCCGTCGGCGGGCTGCTCGCCGCCTTCGCGGGCATCCTCTACACCGGCCACTACGGCGCGGTGTCCGCGAGCCAGGGCAACGGCTGGATCTTCCAGGTCTTCGCCGCCGCGGTGATCGGCGGCATCAGCCTCAAGGGCGGCCGCGGCACCCTCTTCGGTGCCCTGACCGGCGTACTGACGCTCCAACTGGTGATCAATGTGATGACGCTGGGCGGGGTGCCGCCGCTGTGGACGCAGTTCCTCAACGGCATGATCATCATCGTCGCGCTGGTCATCTCCCGCTTCACCAGCGGCGAGAAGCAGGACTGAGGGGGCCGTCGTCATGCGCTTTCCGCCGCAGGGGCCGCGGGAACTGGGCCGCACCGGCGTCACCGTTCCGCCGCTCGGCCTCGGCTGCGCACCGCTCGGCAACCTCTACCGCGCGGTGCCCGAGGAGCGGGCCCGGGACGTCGTACGGGCCGCCCTGGCTGCCGGTGCCCACTACTTCGACACCGCACCGCACTACGGCCTGGGCCTGTCGGAGGAGCGGCTCGGCCGGGCCCTGCGGGGCCGCGACCGCGCCGGCTACACCCTCTCCACCAAGGTGGGCCGCCGGCTGCGGCCGCTCACACCGGGAGAAGCCCCGGACGGCGAGGGCTTCGTCGACACCCCCGCCCGCGCCCGGGTGCGCGACTTCTCCCGCGACGGCATCCGCGCCACGCTGGAGGCGTCCCTGGAACGGCTCGGGGTGGACGCCGTCGACGTCGTCTATCTGCACGACGTCGAGGACCACCTGCGCGAGGTGTACGAGACCGGCTTCCCGGCCCTGGCGGAGCTGCGCGCGCAGCAGGTGGTGCGTGCCATCGGCTTCGGCATGAACGACAGCGGGGTGCTGGCCCGGCTGGTCGCCGACCTCGACGTGGACGTGGTGCTCTGCGCCGGCCGCTGGACCCTGCTGGAGCGCACCGCCCACGACGATCTGCTGCCGGTGTGCGAGCGGCGCGGCACCTCGGTCGTCGTCGGCGGCGTCTACAACTCCGGGCTGCTGGCCGACCCGTCGCCCGGCGCCCCGTACGACTACGCGCCCGCGCCGCCCGAACTGCTCGCCCGGGCCCGCCAACTGGCGGCCGTGTGCGCAGAGTTCGGCGTGCCCCTGAAGGCGGCGGCGCTGCGCTTCCCGTTCGGGCACCCGGCCGTCGCCGCGGCCGTGGTGGGCGCCGCGACGCCCGAGGAGATGGCCGAGAACGCCGCCCTGTTCCACCACCCGGTCCCCGACGCGCTGTGGCACGCTCTCGTCGCCCGCGGCCTGCTCGACGCCGGGCTGCCGCTGCCCCTGAACGACTGAGCCGGAACGGGAGCCCCCGATGCGTATCGACGCCCATCACCACCTGTGGGACCCGGCGCGGCGCGCGCAGCCGTGGATGGACGGGGCCTGGGCCGATCCGATCCGCCGCCGGTACACCGAGGCCGACCTCGTCCCGCATCTGACCGCGCACGGCATCGACGCCACGGTCCTCGTCCAGTCGGTGTCCTCGTACGAGGACACCGCCGAACTGCTGGCCGTCGCGGCGGGGGAGGGGCCGGTGGCCGGTGTCGTCGGCTGGGCCGACCTGACCGATCCGGCGCTCGCCGAGGTCCTCGCGGCGCTGCCCGCCGGCCTGGTCGGCGTCCGGCACCAGGTGCAGGACGAGCCGGACCCCGCCTGGCTCACCCGGCCCGGCGTGCTGCGCGGCCTCGGTGTCCTGGCCGACGCCGGGCTGGTCTACGACCTGCTGGTCACCCCGCGTGAACTGCCCGCCGTGCAGGCCGCCGTACGGGCCCTGCCGCAGCTGGCGTTCGTCGTGGACCACGCCGCCAAACCGGCGGTGGCGACGGGGGACCGGCAGCCCTGGGCCGACGGGCTCACCGCGCTCGCCGGGCTGCCGAACGTCAGCTGCAAACTGTCCGGCCTGGTCACCGAGGCCGACTGGGACGCCTGGCGGCCGCAGCAGCTCCTGCCGTACGCCCGGCACGTGCTGGAGGTCTTCGGCCCGGACCGGGTGATGTTCGGCTCCGACTGGCCGGTGTGCACCCTGGCCGCCGGCTACGACGACGTCGTCGCGGTGGCGGAGGCCGCCACCGGCCGGCTCACCGCGGCGGAGCGCTCGGCGGTCTTCGGGGGCACCGCGCGGCGGGTGTACGGCCTGGGCGCCGGCGAGCCGTAGGGCGCGTCTTCCGGATCACCCCGGGCCGCCCGAAAGGAACGCCCCAGCCGCCCCGGTCGCCGCAGCCGCCGGGTGCCCGTCCGGATTCCGCCAGCTCAGGGGCGCGCCGCGGCCGAGGATCGAGTCGTACCGCAGAGGACGCGGTGCTCGTCCCCGGCGGACGACAGACCGAGGTGAAGGTGACGGTGACGACGATGACCGCGACGGTGATGGCCCCGATGACGGCGGCGGTGCGGGGCGAGGGCGGCGGCCGGCCGCTGGCCGGCAAGGTGGCGCTGGTGACCGGCGGCAGCCGGGGGATCGGTGCGGCGATCGCGCTGCGGCTGGCCGCCGACGGCGCGGCGGTGGCGCTGACCTGGCAGAGCCGTGCGGAGGCGGCCGAGCAGGTCGTCAAGGAGATCGAGGGGGCCGGCGGGCGCGCCTGGGCGGTACGGGCCGACAGCGGTGACGCGGAGGCGGTGTGGTCGTCGGTGGCGGGCGCCGTGGACCGGTTCGGGCGGCTGGACATCCTGGTCAACAACGCGGGCGTCGGTGTGCTCGGCCCGTTCGAGCAGCTCTCCCTGGAGGACATCGACCGGGTGCTGCGGACCAATGTGCGGGGGCCGTTCCTGGCGGCGCAGGCCGCGGCCGCCCATCTGACGGAGGGCGGGCGGATCATCTCCATCGGCAGCTGCATGGCCGAGCGGGTCGCCTTCCCCGGCGGCACCCTCTACGCCACCAGCAAGGCCGCGCTCGCCGGCCTGACCCGGACCCTCGCCAAGGAGCTGGGCCCGCGCGGCATCACCGCCAATCTCCTGACGCCGGGCCCGATCGACACCGACATGAACCCGGCGGACGGCGAGAGCGCGCCGCTGCAGGCGGGACTGACCGCGCTGGGGGCGTACGGCCGGGCCGCGGACATCGCGGCGACCGTGGCCCATCTGGCGGGTGAGGGCGGCCGCTACATCACCGGCGCGTCGATCGCGGTCGACGGCGGCTTCGCCATCTGAGATGCCCGTACGCGGTCCGCCGCGGTTTGACGGTTCGACACGCGGCGGGCGGGCGGACGGGGGCGGGGCGCGGCGCGGCTGGGTGCCCGGTGGCCGCTGCCGGGGCTGGGTGCGCGGTGCGGCGAGGGCCCCGGCTCCGCGCGCCGGCTGATCACAGCGAGGAGCGCAGCCACTGCTCCACGCTGGCGATGTGCACCGTCGCCCAGGCCCGCGCCGCCTCCGCGTCGTGGTCGCGCAGCGCGCCGAGGATCGCGCGGTGCTCGGTGAGGGTGCGCCGGACCGCGTCCTTCTGTGTCAGGCCGCGCCAGATCCGGGCCCGGGTCGTCGGGCCGGACAGCCCGTCCAGCAGCGAGCAGAGCACGGAGTTGCCCGATGCCGCGACGATGCCGCGGTGGAACTCCAGATCGCCGGCGACCAGGTCCTCCACCGACGGGTCCGGGCCCAGCGCGTCCAACTGGGCTTCCAGTTCGTCCAGTTCGACGGGGCCGATCCGGCCGGCCGCCATCGCCGTGGCGGCCGGCTCCAGGATGCGGCGGACGGCGAGGAACTCCAGCACCGTGTCGTCGCGGTGGAAGTCCACCACGAAGCTCATGGCCTCCAGCAGGAGTTGCGGGTCCAGGCTGGTGACGTAGGTGCCGTCGCCCTGGCGCACGTCCAGGATGCGGATGAGGGAGAGCGCGCGCACCGCCTCGCGCAGCGAGTTGCGGGACAGGCCGAGGTCGGCCGCCAGCTCGCTCTCCTTCGGCAGCCGGTCGCCCGGCCGCAGCGCACCGGAGACGATCATGCCTTTGATCTTCTCGATGGCCTCGTCGGTGACCGCCATGCCGACCTCCCCGCTCCCGACCCGCCCGGACACCCGCAGACATCCGATGTCTGGGGCCATTATGTCCTGCCGGGCCGCCCCCAACCGCTCCGGTACGCCGCCCAGTCCTCCTCGGTGGCCGCGAAATCCACATACAGCGCCATACCGAACCGCGAGCGGCCCGGGTCCTGACGGGTCAGCCCCAGCCGTATGCCCCGCACCGCGGCCCGCACGGTCTCCGCCGAGGCGTGGTGGCCCATGTCGTCGGTGTGGAAGAACGGCAGCCCCATCAGCAGATCGGTGTGCGGGCCGGTGGCCTCCAGCGCCAGCCGGGTCTGCTGCGCCACATATCCGCCGTACAGGCTCTCGGCCGGCATCCCGGTGTCGTACGACATCAGCGCGATCTGGTCGACCCGCCGCGCCACCTGCCCGAAGAACCGCTGGGAGAGCCACTTGCGGTGGCCGGTCAGCGCACCGCTGACCCGGTGCAGCCCGGGCAGCGGGTCGATCTGGTGGACCGCCACGGACAGCACGCCGCCCCGTTGGTGCACCGCGGGGCCGAGCCGGTCCAGCAGCCGGAGGTAGTCGGGGTTGTCGGAGTGCAGCGGCTCGATGTCCAGATGGACCCCGGCGAAGCCGTCCGCCAGCACCTGACGTGCGCTCGCCACGATCGCCGCGCGGGCCCGGGCGTCCGCCAGCCGCAGCCCGCCCCGCTCGCCCGGCCCGTACACCAGCCGGTCGCCCAGCCAGGCGTGCACCCGCACCGACGGCAGCTCGCGGTGCACCGCGGCGATCAGCCAGCGTGCCCGGGGATAGGCGGTGCGGGCCGGCGGCAGGGTGCCGTCGTGCTCCAACGGCCCGGCGTGGACGTACAGATCACGGATGCCGGTGCCCTCGATGCGGCGGCGCAGCGCCGCCACGTCGGCGTCGTCCCGCCGCCCGTCCACCCAGGCGTGCCCCAGCCAGAAGGCGTCCCGCCCCCGGGTGGTGGTCTGCGGCGAGGCCGCGCCCGCGTACTGGGCGCGCAGCGCCGTCCCCGCCACCGTCACCGGCAGTACGACGAGCACGGCGACCGTCCAGGCCGCCCACTTCCCCGCACGCCGCAGGCGTCGCCGAGCCATCACAGTCCCCCCGTTGCTGATCCCCCACGGCGGATCCCCGGTCGGGATGCCGTGGTGACCATCATGGCAGCCGCCACTGACAGTCACCGCCACACCTCGCACGCTCGCCCTCTGTACGCGCTCCGGCCTGCGGATACGGCGATGGGACGGCCCCCCCGTGGACCGTCCCATCGTCACTCGGCGTGCTGCCGGCCGCGCCGGCGGGCCGTCAGTTCTCCAGCATGCCCTTGACCCTGGCCCGGACGTCCTCCGTGTCCAGACCGCGGATCGTCAGGGTCGTACGGCGGCGCAGCACGTCGTCGACCGTCTCGGCCCACTCGTTGTCGCGGGCGTAGGCGACCTGCGCCCAGATCTCCGGCGCGTCGGGGTGGATGCGCTCGGCCAGCGCCGGGTCCTCGTTCGCCAGCCGGGCGATGTCGAAGGACAGCGAGCCGTAGTGGGTGGCGAGGTGACGGGCGGTCTCCGGGGCCATTCGCGGGCCGGGCGTGCCGCCGTCGACGAGCAGCCGGTGCGCGACCGCGTTGGGGTTGGCGATACCGGGCAGCGGGAGCTTCTTCGGCAGGTGCGCGATCGGCTCCATGTCGTCGGCCAGCGGGTGGCCGGGCAGCGCGGCGAGCTTGTTCATGACCGTACGGCCGATGTGCCGGAAGGTCGTCCACTTGCCGCCGGCCACCGACAGCATGCCGCCGCTGCCCTCGGTCACGACCGTCTCGCGCTTGGCCTTGGAGGTGTCGCCGGGGCCGCCGGGCAGCACCCGCAGACCCGCGAAGGAGTACGTGATCAGATCCCGCGACAGCTGCTGGTCGCGGACGGAGAAGGCGGCCTCGTCCAGAATCTGGGCGGTGTCCTTCTCGGTGACCGCGACATCCGCCGGGTCGCCCTCGAACTCCTCATCCGTGGTGCCCAGCAGCAGCATGTCCTCCCAGGGGAGGGCGAAGGTGATGCGGTACTTGTCGATCGGCGTGGCCAGCGCGGCCTTCCAGGGCGCGGTCCGCTTGAGGACCAGGTGCGCGCCCTTCGACAGCCGGATGGAGGGCGCCGCGTTCGGGTCCTCCATCTTGCGCAGGTGGTCCACCCACGGACCGGTGGCGTTGAGGACCAGGCGGGCGTTGACGCCGAACTCCTCGCCCTCCATGCGGTCCTTCAGCTCCGCACCGGTGACCCGGCCCTGGGTGAAGCGCAGTCCGGTGACCTCGGCGTGGTTGAGGACCGTGGCGCCGGCCGCGACCGCGGCACGGACGGTCATCAGGGCCATCCGGGAGTCGTTCATCTGGTCGTCGCCGTAGACGGCGACGGCCTTGAGGTTCTCGGTCCGCAGCTCGGGCACGTCGCGCTGCGCCTTGGCCGGGGATATGACGTGGCCGACGCCGTCACCGAACGCGGAGAGCGCGGAGTAGGCGAAGACGCCCGCGCCGAGCTTGGCCGCGCCGTGCGGGCCGCCCTTGTAGACCGGCAGGTAGAAGGTCAGGGGGTTGGCGAGGTGCGGTGCCACCTGGCGGGACACCGCACGCCGCTCGAAGTGGTTCTCCGCGACCAGCTTGACCGCGCCGGTCTGCAGGTAGCGCAGACCGCCGTGGAGCAGCTTGGAGGAGGCGGAGGAGGTGGCGCCGGCGAAGTCACCGGCGTCCACCAGGGCCACCCGCAGCCCGGCCTGCGCGGCGTGCCAGGCAGTGGAGATGCCCAGGATGCCGCCACCGATCACCAGGAGGTCGTACGTTGCCTTGGAAAGCTGCTCCCGGGTCTCGGCGCGGCTCGCGTGCGAACCGTGGGCCGGGTGCGTCCCGAGTGCCGGGGCGCTCTGCAGGGTGCTCATGATGTGCTCCTCGTCAGCTCTCGTCGTCGAGCCAGCCCATGGTCCGCTCGACGGCCTTGAGCCAGTTCTTGTATTCGCGGTCACGGGTGGCCGCGTCCATCCGGGGGGTCCATTCGGCGGCCCGGCGCCAGTTGGCGCGCAGCTCGTCGGTGCTGGACCAGAAGCCGACGGCCAGTCCGGCCGCGTAGGCAGCGCCGAGGCAGGTGGTCTCGGCGACCATCGGGCGCACCACGGGCGCGTCCAGGAAGTCCGAGATGGTCTGCATCAGCAGGTTGTTGGAGGTCATGCCGCCGTCGACCTTGAGCGCGGTCAGTTCGACGCCGGAGTCCTTGGTCATGGCGTCGGTGATCTCGCGGGTCTGCCAGGCGGTGGCCTCGAGCACGGCGCGCGCGATGTGCGCCTTGGTGACGTAGCGGGTGAGGCCCGCGATGACACCGCGTGCGTCCGAGCGCCAGTAGGGGGCGAACAGGCCGGAGAAGGCCGGTACGAAGTAGGCGCCGCCGTTGTCCTCGACCGTGCTGGCGAGGGTCTCGATCTCGGCCGCGCTGTTGATGAGCCCCATCTGGTCGCGCATCCACTGGACGAGCGAGCCGGTGACGGCGATGGAGCCTTCCAGGGCGTAGACCGGCTGCTGGTCGCCGATGCGGTAGCCGACGGTGGTCAGCAGGCCGTTGTAGGAGTTGACCGGCTCGTGGCCGGTGTTCATCAGCATGAAGGTGCCGGTGCCGTACGTGGACTTGGCCTCGCCCTGGTTGAAGCAGGTCTGGCCGAAGAGCGCGGCCTGCTGGTCCCCGAGCGCCGAGGCGACCGGGACACCGGCCAGCACGCCGCCGGCGGCCTCGCCGTAGACCTCGGCGGAGGACCTGATCTCCGGCAGCACGGCGGCCGGGATCTCCATCGAGGTGAGGATCTTCTGGTCCCACTGCAGGTTGTGCAGGTTCATCAGCATCGTGCGCGACGCGTTGGTGACGTCGGTGACGTGGTGGCCGCCGTTGACGCCGCCGGTGAGGTTCCAGATGACCCAGGAGTCCATGGTGCCGAAGAGGATCTCGCCGCGCTCGGCGCGCTCGCGCAGGCCCTCGACGTTGTCGAGCAGCCAGCGGATCTTCGGGCCGGCGAAGTACGACGCCAGCGGCAGACCGGTCTCGCGGCGGAAGCGGTCCTGGCCGACGTTGCGCCCGAGCTCCTTGCAGAGCGCGTCGGTGCGGGTGTCCTGCCAGACGATGGCGTTGTGGACCGGCTCGCCGGTGTTCTTGTCCCACAGCACGGTGGTCTCGCGCTGGTTGGTGATGCCGATGGCCTTGACGTCGGCCGCGGTGATCCCGGCCTTCTCGACGGCGCTGTCGACGACCTGCTGGACGTTGGTCCAGATCTCGGCGGCGTCGTGCTCGACCCAGCCCGGCTTCGGGAAGATCTGCTCGTGTTCCTTCTGGTCGACCGAGACGATCCGGCCGTCCTTGTCGAAGACGATGCAGCGGCTGGACGTCGTCCCCTGGTCGATGGCGGCAATGAACGGGCCGTGCCCGTGGGAGGAGGTGGTGGGGGTCTCGCTCATGGTGTGCTCCAAGAAGTCTGTGCGGGCAGCGGGGCGGTCAGGCGGCTCAGGCGAACGCCACCTGGTAGAGGCCCCCGGCGATGGCGCCGCCGATGAGCGGGCCGACGACCGGAATCCAGGCGTAGCCCCAGTCTGAACCGCCCTTGTTCGGCAGCGGCAGCAACGCGTGCACGATTCGCGGACCGAGGTCGCGGACCGGGTTGATGGCGTACCCGGTCGGACCACCCAGCGACAGACCGATGCCGGTGACCACCAGTGCGACCAGCAGCGTGCCGATCGTGCCGACGCCCTTGCCGTTGTCGCTCAGCCCGAGGGTGAGGATCGACAGCACCAGCACCACGGTGGCGATGATCTCGGTGGCGAGGTTCTGCACGGCATTGCGGATCTCCGGGCCGGTGGAGAAGATGCCCAGAACCGGGCCGGCCTTCGGCGCGGTGGCCTGGTCGACCATGCCCTCGTGGCTGGTGTGATCAGCCAGGACCTCGGGGTCGGTCAGATGCGCGCGGAACTGTCCGTAGTAGACGATCCACACGAGCACCGCGCCGATCATGGCGCCGAGCATCTCGCCCGCCAGGTAGACCGGCACCTGGCTCCACTGGATGGCGCCCTTGATGGCGAGGCCCAGGGTGACGGCCGGGTTGAGGTGTGCGCCGGACTTCGCGGCGATGTAGGCACCCGTGAGGACGGCGAAGCCCCACCCGAAGGCGATGGCGACCCATCCGGCGTTGAACGCCTTGGAGCGCTTGAAGGTGACGGCGGCGCAGACGCCACCGCCGAGCAAGATCAGAACAGCGGTACCGATGGTCTCGCTGATGAAGATGTCGGAGCTGGACACCCGCGACTCCTTTGTCCTTCGTCCAGGGGAAGGCGAACCCCGGGTCCCGTCCGGTGGTCCGCGCCCTCCGAGAGGGCCGTGATCGATACCGGCACTGCCCCACCATAGCGAATATTGTCGTTAGGTGTTCGACAATGCCGACCGATGAACGGCAGTTTTGTTCACCGTAAGAACCCCGTCAAGGGTTCTTTGGCCAAAAACTTAGGTGAACTTAAAGGGCGAAAGGGTCAGAATCGCCCTGCGCCAAGATCACGGGACACTGCACGTGCGCAATCCCTCACGGCAGCGATGATTTCCGGCCGCAGTTCGCCGTCGAGGCAGACCCGCTCCACCGCTCCCGTGATGCCCACCGCGCCCACCGGCATCCGCCGCCGGTCGTGGATCGGCGCGGCCACCGACGCCACGCCCTCCCAGGTCTCCTCCACGTCCGCCGCCCAGCCGCGCGCCCGGGCCAGGTCCAGCAGGCCCTCGACGTCCCCGAGGCCGGTCACCGTGCGCGGGGTGAACGCCTCCCGCTCCGCCTCGACCACCTCGCTGTGCGCCACCGGGTCGTACGCCGAGAGCACCTTGCCCAGTGCCGTGCTGTGCAGCGGGTGCATCGCGCCCACCTCCAGCACCTGCCGGCTGTCGTCCGGCCGGAAGACGTGGTGCACGATCAGCACGCCCTGCTGGTGCAGCACGCCCAGGTAGACCGCCTCGCCGCTGGAGCGCGCGAGGTCGTCGGTCCACACCAGGGCCCGGGCCCGCAACTCGTGCACGTCCAGGTAGCTGTTGCCCAGCCGCAGCAGCTCCGCGCCCAGCTGGTAGCGGCCCGAGGCGGCTTCCTGCTCCACGAAGCCCTCCTGCTGGAGCGTGCGCAGAATGCCGTGCGCGGTGCCCTTGGCCAGCCCCAGGGAGGAGGAGATGTCGGAGAGCCCCAGCCGCCGCTCCCCTCCTGCGAGCAGCCGCAGCATCGCTGCGGCGCGCTCCAGCGACTGGATGGTGCGTGCCATCGGGCAACCTCCGAAGTATGCGGTTCGACAATGCTGAACGATATCGGTCCATGTCGACTGGAGTCAGCGAGCCGGACGTTCTGGGTGAGCGAAGGGAGTCTGCCAACGATCACGGATAGTGCACGACAGGGGGGTGGTGGGGTGCTGTCCAGGGCGTGAAACGGGGAACACGTGTACCGGACCGGCAGCTACGCTGGCCGGGTGCGCCTCCGTAGGCGGGGGCGCAAAGCCGACAGCCGTCGCAACCAGGGAGCACCTCCATGGCCTCGAACACGCCATCGTCCATCAGCCCGTCCCGCGTCGAATCCCTCAGGGAGGCACTGGCCTCCCGCGTCGTCGTCGCCGACGGAGCGATGGGCACCATGCTGCAGGCCCAGGACCCGACCATGGAGGACTTCCAGCAGCTGGAGGGCTGCAACGAGATCCTCAACGTCACCCGGCCCGACATCGTCCGTTCCGTGCACGAGGAGTACTTCGCGGTCGGCGTCGACTGCGTCGAGACCAACACCTTCGGCGCGAACTTCGCCGCACTGGCGGAGTACGACATCCCCGAGCGCGTCTTCGAGCTGTCGGAGTCCGGCGCCCGGATCGCCCGCGAGGTCGCCGACGAGTTCACCGCCTCCACCGGACAGCAGCGCTACGTGCTCGGCTCCATGGGCCCCGGCACCAAGCTGCCCACCCTGGGCCACGCCCCCTTCGTCACGCTGCGCGACGCCTACCAGCAGAACGCCGAGGGCATGATCGCCGGCGGCGCCGACGCGCTGCTGGTGGAGACCACCCAGGACCTGCTGCAGACCAAGGCCGCCATCCTCGGCGCCCGCCGCGCCCTGAAAGCCACCGGCACCGACCTCCCGGTGATCTGCTCGGTCACCGTCGAGACCACCGGCACCATGCTGCTCGGCTCCGAGATCGGCGCCGCCCTCACGGCCCTGGAGCCGCTGGGCATCGACATGATCGGCCTGAACTGCGCCACCGGCCCGGCCGAGATGAGCGAGCACCTGCGCTACCTCGCCCGCAACTCCCGCATCCCGCTGGCCTGCATGCCCAACGCGGGCCTGCCGGTGCTGGGCAAGGACGGCGCGCACTACCCCCTGACCCCCGGCGAGCTGGCCGACGCGCAGGAGACCTTCGTCGCCGAGTACGGCCTCTCCCTGGTCGGCGGCTGCTGCGGTACGACGCCGGAGCACCTGCGCCAGGTCGTCGAGCGGGTCCGCGGCGCCGTCCCGGCCGAGCGCAACCCCCGCCCCGAGCCGGGCGCCGCCTCGCTCTACCAGACCGTGCCGTTCCGCCAGGACACCTCCTACCTGGCCATCGGCGAGCGGACCAACGCCAACGGCTCGAAGAAGTTCCGCGAGGCGATGCTGGAGGGCCGCTGGGACGACTGTGTGGAGATGGCCCGCGACCAGATCCGCGAGGGCGCCCACATGCTCGACCTGTGCGTCGACTACGTCGGCCGGGACGGCGTCACCGACATGGAGGAGCTGGCGGGCCGCTTCGCCACCGCCTCCACCCTGCCCATCGTCCTGGACTCCACCGAGCTGGACGTGATCCGGGCCGGCCTGGAGAAGCTCGGCGGCCGGGCCGTCATCAACTCCGTCAACTACGAGGACGGCGACGGCCCCGAGTCCCGCTTCGCGAAGGTCACCGCGCTGGCGGCCGAGCACGGCGCCGCGCTCATCGCGCTCACCATCGACGAGGAGGGCCAGGCCCGCTCCGTCGAGCACAAGGTGGCCGTGGCCGAGCGGCTGATCGCCGACCTGACCGGCAACTGGGGCATCCATGAGTCGGACATCCTCATCGACTGTCTGACCTTCACCATCTGCACCGGCCAGGAGGAGTCCCGCAAGGACGGCGTCAACACCATCGAGGCCATCCGGGAGCTGAAGAGGCGTCACCCCGACGTCCAGACCACCCTCGGCCTGTCGAACATCTCCTTCGGCCTCAACCCGGCCGCCCGCATCGTCCTCAACTCCGTCTTCCTGGACGAGTGCGTCAAGGCCGGCCTGGACTCGGCCATCGTGCACGCCTCGAAGATCCTGCCGATCGCCCGGCTGGAGGAGGAAGAGGTCAAGGCCGCCCTCGACCTCATCCACGACCGCCGCAGCGAGGGCTACGACCCGCTGCAGAAGCTGATGGAGCTGTTCGAGGGCGCCACCGCCAAGTCGCTGAAGGCCGGCCGGGCCGAGGAACTGCTCGCGCTGCCGCTGGAGGAGCGGCTCCGGCGGCGCATCATCGATGGTGAGAAGAACGGCCTGGAAGCCGACCTCGACGAGGCGCTCCAGGAGCGCCCCGCCCTCGACATCGTCAACGACACCCTCCTGGAGGGCATGAAGGTCGTCGGCGAGCTGTTCGGATCCGGCCAGATGCAGCTGCCGTTCGTGCTCCAGTCCGCCGAGGTGATGAAGACCGCGGTGGCCTACCTGGAGCCGCACATGGAGAAGTCCGACGACGAGGGCAAGGGCACGATCGTGCTGGCCACCGTCCGCGGCGACGTCCACGACATCGGCAAGAACCTCGTCGACATCATCCTGTCCAACAACGGCTACAACGTCGTCAACCTCGGCATCAAGCAGCCGGTCTCGGCCATCCTCGAAGCCGCCGAGGAGCACCGCGCCGACGTCATCGGCATGTCCGGCCTCCTGGTCAAGTCCACGGTGATCATGAAGGAGAACCTGGAGGAGCTCAACCAGCGCAAGATGGCCGCCGACTTCCCGGTGATCCTGGGCGGCGCCGCCCTCACCCGCGCGTACGTCGAGCAGGACCTGCACGAGATCTACGAGGGCGAGGTCCGCTACGCCCGCGACGCGTTCGAGGGCCTGCGCCTGATGGACGCGCTGATCGCCGTCAAGCGCGGGGTGCCCGGCGCCACCCTCCCCGAGCTCAAGCAGCGCCGGGTGCCCAAGCGGGACACCGCGGCGCTGGAGGTCGAGGAGCCCGAGGGCGCGGTGCGCTCGGACGTCGCGACCGACAACCCGGTGCCCGCCCCGCCGTTCTGGGGCACCCGGGTCGTCAAGGGCATCCAGCTCGCGGACTACGCGTCCTGGCTGGACGAGGGCGCGCTGTTCAAGGGCCAGTGGGGCCTCAAGCAGGCGCGCACCGGCGAGGGCCCGACGTACGAGGAGCTGGTGGAGACCGAGGGCCGCCCCCGGCTGCGCGGCTGGCTCGACAAGCTCCAGACCGAGAACCTCCTGGAAGCCGCCGTGGTGTACGGCTACTTCCCCTGCGTGTCCAAGGGCGAGGACCTGATCCTGCTGCACGAGGACGGCACCGAGCGCACCCGCTTCACCTTCCCGCGGCAGCGCCGTGGCCGGCGGCTGTGCCTGGCGGACTACTTCCGCCCGGAGGAGTCCGGCGAGCGGGACGTGGTCGGCCTCCAGGTCGTCACCGTCGGCTCCCGGATCGGCGAGGCCACCGCCGAGCTCTTCGAGGCCAACTCCTACCGCGACTACCTCGAACTGCACGGCCTGTCCGTGCAGTTGGCCGAGGCGCTGGCCGAGTACTGGCACGCCCGGGTCCGCGCGGAGCTGGGCTTCGGCGGCGAGGACCCCGACGACGTCGAGGACATGTTCGCGCTCAAGTACCGCGGCGCGCGCTTCTCGCTGGGCTACGGCGCCTGCCCCGACCTGGAGGACCGCGCCAAGATCGCCGACCTGCTCCAGCCGGAGCGGATCGGCGTCCAGCTCTCCGAGGAGTTCCAGCTGCACCCGGAGCAGTCCACCGACGCCATCGTCATCCACCACCCCGAGGCGAAGTACTTCAACGCGAGGTAACCCGCCGTAAGCAGGTCAGGGCCGTTCGGAGCAGCTTCCGTGCGGCCCTGACCTGCGCCACCGCGCTTTTCACCGCGCACCGTCGTACACTGGTCGGTCCGGTAGTGGCCGGTCGTGTCCCCCAGCCGGGGATGGCGACCGGCCCTTTCGTCCCTTCGGGGACAGTCGCAGTGGAGGTGGATGGATGACCAGCAGCATCCCCGCGATCGGCACCCGAACGGCCGACGGCGCGACCCTCCAGGCGGTCTTCCTCGACCTCGACGGCACGCTCGTCGACACCGAGGGGTTCTGGTGGGAGGCCGAGGCCGAGGTGTTCGCCGGCCTCGGGCACATCCTGGACGACGCGCACCGCGAGGTGGTGGTCGGCGGCCCGATGTCGCGCAGCGCCAACTACCTGATCCAGGTCACCGGCGTGGACATCAGCCTGCCCGAGCTCAGCGTGCTGCTCAACGCCGCCTTCCTGGCCCGCATCCGGCGCGGCGTCCCGCTGATGCCGGGCGCCCGCAGGCTGCTGGCCGAGCTGGCCGCCCACGAGGTGCCCACCGCCCTGGTCTCCGCCTCGCACCGCGCCGTCGTCGACCAGATGCTCCACTCGCTCGGCCCGGAGCACTTCCGGCTGACCCTGGCGGGCGACGACCTGGTGCGCACCAAGCCGCACCCCGACCCGTACCTGACCGCCGCGGCGCGCCTGGGGGCGGCCCCGGAGCGCTGCGCCGTCGTCGAGGACACCCTGACCGGGGTGACGGCGGGTGAGGCGGCGGGCTGCCCGGTCGTCGCGGTGCCCTCGGTGACGCCGATCCCGCCGGCGGCGGGCCGGACGGTCGTCCGCTCGCTGGAAGAAGTGGATCTGCCATTTCTCCGGTCGCTCATCACGGAAAGCCGCGGCGGCGTGCACTGAGCGTATCGCGGGGAAAGCCGACGAAACTGTGCGGAACGGGCCGCTCATTTTCCGTGACGAATGCGCTGACTGAATAGCCGCATCGCCGCGGGCCCGCAAATGCGTGACGTTTCTCACGTGCCGGGCCGTCGACAGCGGACCCGACAGCTGTTCCGGAGGCTGTCTTCGGGGGTTTCTACGGGGGTAAGTGTCCGGATTGGTGGAGCAACGCGCGAATCGTTCCGCCGTCCGGATATCGATCACGCCGTCGTGGCTATCCGGTACCCATATCGCTGCAACTCCTTTGTGTCCCAGCGCGGCTGGCCGTTCCTACTAATGTCGACGCGAGCAACACCTCTGCGCTGATAAGGAACCTGTCGACGATGAATCGCAAGACCCTGGTGCTGCCGGCGCTGGCCGGTCTCCTTGCCCCCGTGCTCGCTGCCTGTGGCAGCTCGGACGGCGCGGGCGACGGTGGCGATCCGATCGTCGTGGGGGTGGCCACCCACATCGAGGCCACCAAGGCGGCGCCCGCCCCCCTCGACCCGGCCCAGGCGTACGACGTCGACGCGTGGAACGTCCTGCGTGCCACGCTCCAGACGCTGATGCGGCTGCCGCGCAGCGGGACCGCGCCGGTGCCGGAGGCGGCCGAGTCCTGCGGGTTCCGCGACACCCAGAACGAGCAGTACCGCTGCACCCTGCGCAGCGGCCTGAAGTTCTCGAACGGGCACGCCCTGACGGCGCAGGACGTCAAGTTCTCCATCGAGCGCATGCAGACCATCAACAACACCAACGGCCCGGTGTCGCTGCTCGACGACATCGACAAGGTCGAGACGCCCAGCGACACCGAGGTGGTCTTCCACCTCAGCAAGCCGGACGCCACCTTCCCGCAGAAGCTCACCACGCCCGCCGCGGCCATCGTCGACTCCCAGGTGTACCCCAAGAGCCGCCTCTACAGCGGCTTCGACGTGGTCGGCTCCGGCCCGTACACCGTCAAGACCGAGCGCAGCAGCAACCGCATCACCAAGGCGGTCTTCACCAAGAACCCGGACTACAAGGGCGGGGAGAAGGCGCAGAACGACAAGATCGAGATGCGCTTCTTCGACGACTCCGACTCCGTCGAGAAGGCGCTGCGCAAGGGCGACGTCGACCTGATGAACCGTGGCCTGGCGCCCGATCAGGTCAAGGGCCTGGAGAACGCGCGCAACAACCACATCGCCCTCCAGGAGATGCCCGGCCAGGAGATCCGCTACCTGGCCTTCAACACCAAGGACCCGGCCGTCTCCAACAAGGCCGTGCGGCAGGCGATGGCGCAGATCATCAACCGCTCGGACCTGGTGCGCAACGTCTACTCCTACACCGGCGACCCGCTCTTCTCGATGGTCCCCACCGGCCTCACCGGCCACATCAACTCGTTCTTCAACAAGTACGGGAACCCCAGCGTCGCGACCGCCCGCAAGACCCTGCAGGCCGCGAACATCACCACCCCGGTGAAGTTCACCCTCGCCTACACCACGAACCACTACGGCTCCAGCACCGTCAAGGAGGTCCGCGCGCTGCAGAGCCAGCTCAACGCGACCAAGCTCTTCGACGTGCGCCTCAAGGGCGTGCCCAGCTGGCAGCAGTACCGCGACGACTCCCTCGCCGGCAAGTACACCGTCTACAACATGGGCTGGTTCCCCGACATCCCGGACGCCGACAACTACATCGCACCGTTCATCGGCAAGCAGAACTTCCTCGGCTCCCCGTACCGCAACGGCAAGATCGAGTCGCAGCTCATCCCGTCCAGCCGCCAGCAGTCCGACCGCAACGCCGCGGCCGCCGACTTCAAGCAGGCGCAGGACATCATCGCCGACGACGTGCCGCTCCTCCCGCTGTGGCAGGGCAAGCAGTACGTCGCCGCCCGCGACGACATCACCGGCGTCGAGTGGGCCCTCAACTCCTCGTCGGGGCTGCAGATCTGGGAGCTCGGCCGCGGCGTCGCCGACTGAGCGTGCGTACCACCCCGCCACACCTCTCCACTCCGCCGCGGCGTTCGTACCGCGGCCCGACAGGCACCACCCAGATCGTGAGGACCGTTCAGTGAGGAAGCGTGACCAGTGGCTGGCCGCCCCGATCGGAGCAGGGCTGACCACAGCCCTGCTCGCGGTCGCCGGGTGCGGCACGGACGACTCGGGAGCTGCCGGCCGCGGTGAACCCGTGGTCATGGGAATGACGGACAAGGTCGTGGCCACCGACCCCGCAGCCGGTTACGACCCCGGGTCCTGGCTGCTGTTCAACAACGTCTTCCAGTCGCTGTTGAGCTTCCCCAAGGGCGGCAACACGCCCGAGCCGGAGGCCGCCAAGAGCTGCTCGTTCACCGACGCGGACAGCAAGGTCTACCGCTGCACTCTCAAGGCCGGCCTCACCTTCAGCAACGGTGACGCGCTGACCTCGAAGGACGTCAAGTTCTCCTTCGACCGCACGCAGCGCATCAAGGACAAGAACGGCCCCTCCGTGATGTTCTCCGCGCTGGAGAACGTCGAGACGCCGGACGCCAAGACCGTGGTCTTCCACCTGAAGACGCCGGACGCCACCTTCCCCATGAAGATCGCCTCGGGCGCCGGCTCCATCGTCGACCACACCCAGTACCCCGCCGACCGGCTGCGCACCGACGGCAAGGCCATCGGCTCCGGTGTCTACACGCTCAAGGAGTACGGCACCGACCAGGCCGTCTTCGCCGTCAACGACACCTACAAGGGCCCCGCCAAGGTCAAGAACTCCGGTATGACCGTGAAGTTCTTCCACAGCAGCGACAAGCTCAAGAAGGCCGTCGAGGGCGGCGACGTCGACCTGGCCTACCGCGGCCTGGCCATGAAGGACATCGCCCACCTCGACAACGCCTCGCTGCGCCAGCAGCACGGCACCCAGGTCATCGAGGGCGGCAGCGCCGAGGTCATGCACCTGGTCTTCAACCTCAAGGACCCGGTCGCCGGCAAGCTGGGCGTCCGCAAGGCGATCGCGTACCTCCTGGACCGCTCCACCCTCGTCCGGGACGTCTACCAGCGCACCGCCGAACCGCTGTACTCGGTCGTCCCCGCCGGCATCACCGGCCACAACACCGCCTTCTTCAACACCTACGGCGACCGCCCGCAGCCCGACAAGGCGAAGCAGGCGCTGCGCTCCGCGGGCCTGGAGGGCAAGGTGCCGCTGACGCTGTGGGCCACCCCCGACCGGTTCGGCCCGGGCACCGTCCCGGCCTTCCAGGAGATCGCCCAACAGCTCAACGCCAGCGGCCTGTTCGACGCCAAGGTGCGCTCGGTGCCCACCGAGGAGTACGACAAGGGCGTGGCCGCCGGCCGGTTCGGCGTGTACGTCAAGGGCTGGGTCCCCGACTACCCGGACCCCGACAACTTCACCCAGCCGTTCTTCGGCAAGGACAGCGTGCTGTCCAACCACTACACCTCACAGGCCATCACCGGGCGGCTGCTGCCCAAGACGGCCGACCAGCAGGACCGCGGCGCCACCAAGGGCGCCTTCCGGGAGCTGCAGGACATCGTCGCCAAGGACGTGCCGGTCATCCCGATCTGGCAGGGCAAGCAGTACGCGGTGGCCCGCGACGGCGTCTCCGGCCTGGAATGGACGCTGGACGCCTCGACCGTCTTCCGGTTCTGGGAGATCAGCAAGGCGGCCGACGCCTGACGGACGGCGCACACATGACGGCGGGGCCGGCCCGGGACATCTCCCGGGCCGGCCCCGCCGTCGTCCGTGCGTGTGTACGGGCCCCTGAGGGCGCGTACGGCGGCTACTGGGCCCCCGGCCGCACCAGGCCGCTCTCGTAGGCGTACACCGCCGCCTGCACCCGGTCGCGCAGCCCCAGCTTCGTCAGCACGTGGCCCACATGCGTCTTGACCGTCGTCTCGCTCACGAACAGGTCCGCGGCGATCTCCGCGTTCGACAGTCCGCGCGCCACCAGCTTGAGCACCTCCACCTCGCGCTCGGTGAGGGTGTGCAGGGTGTCCGGCACCGCCTCCTCGCCCGACGGCAGGTGCCCGGCGTACTTGTCCAGCAGACGGCGGGTGATGCTCGGTGCCAGCATCGCCTCGCCGGCCGCCACCACCCGGATCGCCTGCACCAGCTCGTTGGCCGGCGCGTCCTTCAGCAGGAAGCCGCTGGCCCCGGCCCGCAGCGCCTCGACGACGTACTCGTCCAGGTCGAAGGTCGTCAGCACCAGCACCTTCGCCGGCCCGTCCTTGGCCGGACCGGTGATCTGCCGGGTCGCCTCCACCCCGTCCATCCGGGGCATGCGGATGTCCATCAGCACCACATCGGGCTGCAGCGCCCGCACCTGCTCCAGCGCCTGCAGGCCGTCACCGGCCTCCCCGACGACGGCCAGGTCCTGCTCCGCCTCCAGAATCATCCGGAATCCCGTACGCAGCAGGGGCTGGTCGTCGACCAGCAGGACGCGGATGGCCACGAGCTCTCCTTCGTTACGCCCGTTCGATACGCCCGGACAGGCTAGATCGCCTCCATTCTGCCCTGCGGGGCCCCACCGCCGTCCGCCGGGCGCGCCTCCAGCGGATACACCGGGGGAGTGCCGCCGAATTCCGGACAGTGCGCCTGGTGGTCGCACCAGCCGCACAGCTTTGTCGGCCGCGGCCGCCAGTCACCGGTCTCGGTCGCCAGCCGGATCGCCTCCCACAGCGCCAGCAACTTCCGCTCCACGGCCCGCAGATCGGCCTCCCCCGGGTCGTACGTCAGCACATCGCCGCTGCCCAGATACACCAGCTGCAGCCGCCGCGGCACCACACCGCGCAGCCGCCACATCACCAGGGCGTAGAACTTCATCTGGAACAGCGCGCCCTCGGCGAACTGCGGCCGCGGCGCCTTGCCGGTCTTGTAGTCGACGATCCGCACCTCGCCGGTCGGCGCGACGTCCACCCGGTCGATGAAGCCGCGCAGCTGCAGCCCCGACTCCAGCACCGTCTCCACATACAGCTCGCGGTCCGCCGGCTCCAGCCGCGTCGGGTCCTCCAGCGAGAACCACCGCTCCACCAGCGCCTCGGCCTCCGCCAGCCACGTCGCCAACTGCTCGCCGTCCGCGTCCCCGGCGAACAGCTCGGCCAGCTCGGGCCGCTTGGCCAGCAGCTTCTCCCACTCGCCCGGCACCATCGCGCGCGCCCCGGCCGCCGTACGCTCCCCGGCCGGCGCGTCGAAGAGCCGCTCCAGCACCGCGTGCACGACCGTGCCCCGGGTCGCCGCCGCGCTCGGCTTCTCCGGCAGCTTGTCGATCACCCGGAAGCGGTAAAGCAGCGGGCACTGCATGAAATCGCTCGCCCGCGACGGCGAGAGCGCCACCGGCGGACGCGCCCGCACCCCCTCGTCCGGTCCCGCCCCGGCCGCCTCCGCGCCGTGCCCGCCCTGCGCGGCCGCCCCGTCCTGCTCCGTGCTCCATCCCATGGCACAAAACCCTACGGCCCGCCACTGACACGCGCGGACGGATGACGGAGGGCGCACGCAGCGTAAGGGCCCCGCAGCGGAAGCGGCCCCGACGCTCCGCATACCATCGACGCCGGACCCCTTCGCCCTGCATGATCGAGATATCAGGCCGAGCAGGGGCGAATGCCGTATGCCGTATGCCGTATCCGATGAGGGGACGCCACACCGTGGACGACAGCGGGAAGCCGCAGGACCCCGAGGAGTCCGGGCGGCACCGGCCGCCCGGGCAGACCGAGGAGCCCGGCGGGCCCAAGGCGCCCCCGCCCGGCAGGAAGGGCAGCGGGGGCGGCATCCTGATGGGCCGTCCCTTCGGCGTGCCCGTCTACGTCGCCCCCAGCTGGTTCCTCGTCGCCGCCCTGATCACCTGGGTCTTCGGCGGCCAACTGGAGCGCGTGCTGCCCGAGCTCGGGGCCGCCCGCTACCTCGTCTCGCTCTTCTTCGCGGTGGCCTTCTACGCGTCGGTGCTCGTCCACGAGCTGGCCCACACCGTCGCCGCGCTCCGCTTCAAGCTCCCCGTGCGCCGCATCCAGCTCCAGTTCTTCGGCGGCGTCTCGGAGATAGAGAAGGAGACCGAGACCCCCGGCCGGGAGTTCGTCCTCGCCTTCGTCGGCCCGCTGCTCTCCCTCGTGCTCGCCGGCGTCTTCTACGCCGGGATGCAGCTGGTCGAACCCGGTACGGTCCCCGGCGTCCTGCTCGCCGGCCTGATGATCTCCAACCTCATCGTCGCGATCTTCAACCTGCTGCCCGGCCTCCCGCTGGACGGCGGCCGGATGCTGCGCGCCGTCGTGTGGAAGATCACCGGCCGGCCGATGAGCGGCACCGTCGCCGCCGCCTGGGTCGGCCGCGCGCTCGCCGTCACCGTGCTGATCGGCCTGCCGCTGCTCACCCACACCGGAGCGCTCGGCAACGCCCGCCCGGAGATCGGCGGCGCGGACTCGCTCACCGACGCCCTGCTCGCCGCGATCCTCGCCGCCATCATCTGGACCGGCGCCGGCAACAGCCTGCGCATGGCCCGGCTGCGCGAGCGCCTGCCGGACCTCACCGCCCGCACCCTGACCCGGCGCGCCATCCCCGTCGAGACCGCCACCCCGCTCTCCGAGGCGCTGCGCCGCGCCAACGACGCCGGCGCCCGCGCCCTGGTCGTCGTCGACCCCCAGGGCGCGCCGACCGCCCTGGTACGGGAGGCCGCCATCGCCGGTGTCCCCGACCACCGCCGCCCCTGGGTCCCGGTGGGCACCCTCGCCCAGGACCTCAAGGAGGGCATGCGGGTCCCGGCCGAACTCGCCGGCGAGGACCTGCTCGAATACCTCCGCGCCACACCCGCCACCGAATACCTCGTCGTCGAGGACACCGGCGCCATCTACGGCGTCCTGTCCACCGCCGACGTCGAGCGCGCCTTCGTCTCCGCCATGGCACGGACCAGCTAGCGGGGCGCGTGCGCCTCCGGGGCGCGCGCCGCGGCCCGACCGGGACCCGGCTGGTCGGCGGCGCCCCGGCGGGCCGGTAGGCTGGTCACATGTCCGAACCGACCGGTGCCGCCCGCCGTCGCGGGCCCTTCAAGGTCGGGGACCAGGTCCAGCTCACCGACCCCAAGGGACGCCACTACACCTTCACGCTCGAAGAGGGCAAGAGCTTCCACACCCACAAGGGAGCCTTCCCCCACGACGAGCTGATCGGTGCTCCCGAGGGCAGCGTTGTCCGTACCACCGGGAACGTCGCCTACCTCGCGCTGCGCCCGCTGCTCCCCGACTACGTCCTGTCCATGCCCCGCGGCGCCGCCGTGGTCTACCCCAAGGACGCGGGGCAGATCCTGGCGATGGCCGACATCTTCCCCGGCGCCCGCGTCGTCGAGGCCGGTGTGGGCTCCGGCTCGCTCAGCAGCTTCCTGCTGCGCGCCATCGGCGACGACGGCATGCTGCACTCCTACGAGCGCCGCGCCGACTTCGCCGAGATCGCCACGCAGAACGTGGAGCGCTACTTCGGCGGCCCGCACCCCGCCTGGACGCTCACCGTCGGCGACCTCCAGGACAACCTCTCCGACACCGAGGTCGACCGCGTCATCCTCGACATGCTCGCCCCCTGGGAGTGCCTGGAGGCCGTCTCCAAGGCCCTGGTCCCCGGCGGCATCCTCTGCGCGTACGTCGCGACGACCACGCAGCTGGCCCGCACCGTCGAGGCGATCCGCGAGCACGGCACGTTCAACGAGCCGTCGGCCTGGGAGACCATGGTCCGCACCTGGCACGTCGAGGGCCTCGCCGTCCGCCCCGACCACCGCATGATCGGCCACACCGGCTTCCTGCTCACCGCCCGCCGCCTCGCGGACGGTGTGGAGCCCCCGCTGCGCCGCCGCCGCCCGGCGAAGGGCGCGTACGGCGAGGACTACACCGGCCCCGGCAAGGACCAGGCAGCGGCCTCCGGGCGCGACTGACGGTCCCTTCCCAGGGCCCGGTCCGGCCGGCCGGATCCGGCCATCGAATCCCCAGGCGCCGCCGACGAGTTCCCGCACCGGGAACCGCCGGCGGCGCCGTTGCGTTCCGCCCTCAGGATCTGCACGTTTCCGCACCGAAAACTCCGGTCCAGCTGGTTCCTTGCGCCCTGCTCCTGTGGAACGATGCTGGGCACTCCCACCGGCACAGCACTTCACAGGAGTTACCCCGCGTGCAGCCCATGGCAGGCCAGGACCTCTTGCACACCCAGCCGCGCCCCATGCACTGGCTCGCCACCGCCACCGCCCTCTCGGCGGTCGTTGCGGCCGCGTCCTTCGTTCAGCCCCCTGACGCCACCGCCACGACCTCCCACGACGTCAGGGCCGGCCGGCCCGCCGCGGCGCCCGACCCCGCACGGGTGAGCTTTCCGGTCAACTGCGGACCCAACCGCCTCGACGTGGTGCGGAAGGTCCCCGGCGACCTCGACGGCGACGGGACGGCCGAGACCGTCGCGGTGGTCCGCTGCCACAGCGAGACCGGCACCCCGCCCAGCGGCGTCTACGTCCTGGCCCGGCCCACGGACGGCAAGGCGGCCCCGCGGATCGTGGCGACACTCCTCGCACCCGCCCGGCAGCTCAGCGTCCAGAAGCTCACCGTCGGGAACGGTGTGATCTCCGCGGGTCTCCTGGGCTACTCCACCCTCGACGTACCGCGCTGCTGCCCGGACGTGCACAAGGACGTCAAGTGGCAATGGAAGGGCGGGAAGTTCGTCCAGAGCGAACTTCCCGCCGCGATGGGCACCCAGCGTGCCTGACCGGTCGCCCGGGGTGCCCGACGGGAGCGTTCCGCTCCCGGGGGGCTACTCGGCGTCCGGGCCGTAGACCTCGACGAGGTCCCTGACCCGGCGGACGTGGATGCAGTCCCCGGGGCACTCCTTGGCCGAGTCCCGGACGTCGTCGAGCAGCTTCAGCGGGACGGGCGTTGTGGCCCCCTTGTCCTGCAGCAGCTCGTCCTCCGCGCTCTTCACGTACGCCAGGCCGTCGATGTCGAGCTCGAAGACCTCCGGCGCGTACTGGGCGCAGATGCCGTCCCCGGTGCACAGATCCTGGTCGATCCAGACTTCCAGCTCCGGGGCATCGTCCTGTTCGGTCATCTCGCCTGCCGTTCCTGCGTACGTGAACCGTTTTTGTCTAAGTGGCGCCAGCCCTGACGGGTGTTGACCGACTCGACGATACAACCGCTCGCTTTCCGATGTTGATGGGTGGGTATTCCCTTGGCGTGAGGACGTGCGCAAGGGTGAAGATCGGACACACCCCGACAGTCTTTTCGATCTAGGGGTTTCAACCTGCACCGGCCCAGGTAGGGTCAGGAAGCGTCCAGCTCCTTGGAGGAGGTGAGGACCGTGGCAGCCCACGACGACGACATCAACCGCGGCATCCGGCCGGGGCGGGGGTCTGAAGATCCCGCCGGCCAGGTTGCCTATCTCGAGCAGGAGATCGCCGTCCTGCGACGCAAGCTCGCCGACTCTCCGCGGCACACGAGGATTCTCGAAGAGCGGATCGTCGAGTTGCAGACCAACCTGGCCGGCGTCTCGGCGCAGAACGAGCGTCTCGCCAATACTCTCCGCGAGGCCCGTGACCAGATCGTCGCCCTCAAGGAAGAGGTCGACCGGCTCGCGCAGCCGCCGGCCGGCTTCGGTGTCTTCCTGCAGGCGAACGAGGACGACACGGTCGACATTTTCACCGGGGGCCGCAAGCTCCGGGTGAACGTCAGCCCGAGCGTGGAGACGGAGGACCTCCGGCGCGGCCAGGAGGTCATGCTCAACGAAGCGCTCAATGTGGTCGAGGCCATGGAGTTCGAGAGCGCCGGGGACATCGTCACCCTCAAGGAGATCCTTGAGGACGGCGAGCGCGCCCTGGTCATCGGGCACACCGACGAGGAGCGGGTGGTGAGGCTCGCCGAGCCGCTGCTGGACATCACCATCCGCCCCGGCGACGCCCTGCTCCTGGAGCCCCGCTCCGGCTACGTCTACGAAGTCATTCCGAAGAGCGAGGTCGAGGAGCTCGTCCTCGAAGAGGTCCCGGACATCGACTACACCAAGATCGGCGGTCTGGGCGGCCAGATCGAACTGATCCGGGACGCGGTCGAGCTTCCGTACCTCTACCCCGACCTCTTCAAGGAGCACGAACTCCGCCCGCCCAAGGGCGTCTTGCTCTACGGCCCACCCGGCTGTGGCAAGACCCTCATCGCCAAGGCGGTCGCCAACTCCCTTGCCAAGAAGGTCGCCGAGGTGACCGGGCAGCCCGCGGGTAAGAGCTTCTTCCTCAACATCAAGGGCCCCGAGCTGCTCAACAAGTACGTCGGTGAGACGGAGCGGCACATCCGGCTGGTCTTCCAGCGCGCCAGGGAGAAGGCCAGCGAGGGTACCCCCGTCATCGTCTTCTTCGACGAGATGGACTCCCTCTTCCGCACCCGTGGATCCGGCGTCAGCTCGGACGTGGAGAACACCATCGTCCCCCAGCTGCTGTCGGAGATCGACGGTGTCGAGGGCCTCGAGAACGTGATCGTGATCGGTGCCTCGAACCGCGAGGACATGATCGACCCGGCGATCCTGCGTCCCGGCCGTCTCGACGTGAAGATCAAGATCGAGCGTCCGGACGCGGAGGCCGCGAAGGACATCTTCTCGAAGTACCTCACGGAGAATCTCCCGCTGCACGCCGACGACCTCGCCGAGCACGACCAATCGCGCAAGGCGGCGGTCAGCGGAATGATTCAGTCCGTCGTGGAGCAGATGTACGCGGAATCCGAGGAGAACCGCTTCCTGGAGGTCACCTACGCCAACGGTGACAAGGAAGTCCTCTACTTCAAGGACTTCAACTCCGGTGCGATGATCGAAAACATCGTAGGACGCGCAAAGAAGATGGCCATCAAGGCATTCCTCGAACACAATCAGAAAGGTCTGCGGGTCGCCCACCTCCTGCAGGCATGCGTGGACGAGTTCAAGGAGAACGAGGACCTGCCCAACACCACCAACCCGGACGACTGGGCCCGGATCTCCGGAAAGAAGGGCGAGCGGATCGTGTACATCCGCACCCTGGTCACCGGAAAGCAGGGCGCCGACACCGGTCGCTCCATCGATACGGTGGCGAATACCGGCCAATACCTGTAACACCGCTCTCCGGCTGCGGATGTCCTGCACGGGGCGTCCGCAGCCGGACGCTTTTCCGGGAGACTCCGGAAGAGGTCCCCGAAAGGGCGCGATGGACCAGGGAAAACCGGACTGGAGCAATGACTGTAATGATCTCCCCAGCGCCGCCAAGGCGTTCTAGGCTCTTCGGTACCGCTGCGTCACGCTGTGCGGGCGTGGGGCACGCGCACGGACCGGAGGCACAGCGGTACTTGAGCGCCGACCCCATCCGGGGGCGCCGCCGGGCAAGGAGGGCCGCATGACCGTACGGCGAGTAATGGGAATCGAGACGGAGTACGGGATCTCCGTCCCCGGCCACCCGAACGCCAATGCCATGCTCACCTCATCCCAGGTAGTCAACGCCTACGCGGCCGCGATGCACCGGGCACGCCGTGCCCGCTGGGATTTCGAGGAGGAGAACCCGCTGCGGGACGCCCGCGGCTTCGATCTCGCGCGGGAGAACGCCGACTCCAGCCAGCTCACCGATGAGGACATCGGCCTGGCGAACGTGATCCTGACCAATGGCGCCCGGCTCTACGTCGACCATGCGCACCCCGAATACAGCGCCCCCGAGGTCACCAACCCGCGCGACGCCGTCCTCTGGGACAAGGCCGGCGAGCGCATCATGGCCGAGGCCGCCGAGCGGGCCGCCCAGGTCCCCGGCGCCCAGCCCATCCACCTCTACAAGAACAACACCGACAACAAGGGCGCCTCCTACGGCACGCACGAGAACTACCTGATGAAGCGGGAGACCCCGTTCTCGGACATCGTGCGGCACCTGACGCCGTTCTTCGTCTCCCGCCAGGTGGTCACCGGCGCCGGCCGGGTCGGTATCGGCCAGGACGGGCACGAGCACGGCTTCCAGATCAGCCAGCGCGCCGACTACTTCGAGGTGGAGGTCGGCCTGGAGACGACCCTCAAGCGCCCCATCATCAACACCCGCGACGAACCGCACGCGGACGCGGAGAAGTACCGCCGGCTCCACGTGATCATCGGCGACGCGAACCTCTCCGAGATCTCGACGTATCTGAAGCTGGGCACCACCGCCCTGGTGCTCTCCATGATCGAGGACGGCTTCATCGCCGTCGACCTGGCCGTCGAGCAGCCGGTACGCACCCTCCACCGTGTCTCGCACGACCCCTCCCTGCAGCATCTGATCACGCTCCGCAGCGGCCGCTCACTCACCGCCGTGCAGCTCCAGATGGAGTACTTCGAGCTGGCCCGCAAATACGTCGAGGACCGCTACGGAGCGGATGCGGACGAGCAGACCAAGGACGTGCTGACCCGGTGGGAGGACGTCCTCGGCCGGCTGGAGAACGACCCGATGAGTCTGTCCGGCGAGCTGGACTGGGTCGCCAAGCGGGAGCTCATGGAGGGCTACCGCCGCCGCGACGGCCTGGACTGGGACGCGGCCCGGCTCCACCTCATCGACCTGCAGTACGCGGACGTGCGCCCCGAGAAGGGCCTGTACAACCGTCTGGCGGCCCGCGGGAAGATGAAGCGCCTCCTGGACGAGCCCGAGGTCCGGCGGGCCCAGCAGAAGCCTCCTGAGGACACCAGGGCGTATTTCCGCGGCCGCTGCCTGGAGCAGTACGCGGACGACGTGGCGGCCGCCTCGTGGGATTCGGTCATCTTCGACCTGCCGGGCCGTGACTCCCTGCAACGGGTCCCCACGCTGGAGCCGCTGCGGGGGACGCGAAAGCACGTCAAGGAGCTCCTGGACCGCTGCCGCACCGCGGAGGAGCTGGTGAGGACGCTGTCCGGGCGCTGAGCAACGGCAGGTGCACGACAGAAATCTTTCGGCGAGCACAGCCGATCCGCGCCTGAAATTGTCGCGGTGCGGGAATCATCGAGGTGACTCCCGGGCGTTGCAGCAACTGCAAGGCCGATGTCGGACCCTGCTTGTAGGGTCGGATCTTGAAGGTCACATCGAGCGGGGCGAACCGAGCGGGGTGAGGGATATGGCGACCAAGGACAGCGGCGGCGGACAGGCCAAGGCCACGCGTTCCACGGAAGAGGTCGAGGAGCAGGCGCAGGACGCGCAGGCCACGGACGACCTCAAGGAACGCCAGGAAAAGTTGTCGGACGACGTGGATTCGGTGCTGGACGAGATCGACGACGTCCTGGAGGAGAACGCCGAGGACTTCGTCCGCTCGTTCGTGCAAAAGGGCGGGCAGTAGGAGCGGAAGCGGGCGCGGCCCGACCTCCTGCCGGCCGGAGTGCCGTGCGCGGTGCCGAGAGGCGCCGCGCACGGTCTCCGGCCGGTGTGCCCAGGGTTACCGGGCGCCTTCCGGCCGGTGTGTCCGAGCCGGGCCCGGGCATGTGGATCACGCCCGGGAGACGGGTAGGGTCCCGGGCGTACGGTGCTTCAGCTGCAACGCAGCCTCTTGAGCCAATTCAAGGATCGGCCGGACGCCTTGGGCGGGCGGCCGAGTATCCGGAAGGAAACGTGTGGAAGCCAACACTCGTAGCACCGGGCGTCTGCCAGCTGCCTTCCTGACGCCTGGATCCTCGTCGTTCATGGACTTCCTCGGTGCGCACGCGCCCGATCTGCTGCCGGGCAATCGCCCGTTGCCGCCGCTCCAGGGCGCCATCGAGGCGCCGCACGGCACGACGATCGTGGCCGCGGCGTTCCCTGGCGGCGTGGTGCTCGCCGGTGACCGCCGGGCGACGATGGGCAACGTCATCGCGCAGCGCGATATCGAGAAGGTCTTCCCGGCCGACGAGTACAGCGCGGTCGGTATCGCCGGCACCGCCGGCCTCGCCATCGAGATGGTCAAGCTCTTCCAGCTGGAGCTGGAGCACTTCGAGAAGGTCGAAGGTGCCCAACTCTCCCTGGAGGGCAAGGCGAACCGGCTGTCGACGATGATCCGCAGCAACCTCGGGATGGCCATGCAGGGCCTGGCCGTGGTGCCGCTGTTCGCCGGCTTCGACCTCGACCGTGAGAAGGGCCGGATCTTCTCGTACGACGTGACCGGCGGACGCTCGGAGGAGCACGGTTTCGCGGCGACCGGTTCCGGTTCGGTCTTCGCGCGCAGCGCGCTGAAGAAGCTCTTCCGCGAGGACTTCACCGAGCACCAGGCCGCCACCGCCGTGGTCCAGGCGCTCTATGACGCCGCCGACGACGACTCGGCGACCGGTGGCCCCGACATGGCGCGGCGGATCTACCCGATCGTCACGGTGATCACCGACGAGGGCTTCAAGAAGCTGACCGACGCCGAGGTCTCGGAGATCGCCCGCGCCGTCCATGAGCACCGCCTCGAACAGCCCGACGGCCCGCGCGCCGCGCTGCTCTGACGGGACGGATGTTCCGCAATGCCGCCAGTGAGAGAGCTTTTGACAGGAAGGGACGGATAGCCGGTGTCGACGCCGTTCTATGTCTCACCCCAGCAGGCCATGGCCGACCGCGCCGAGTACGCCCGCAAGGGCATCGCGCGCGGCCGCAGCGTCGTGGTGTTGCAGTACACCGACGGCGTGGTCTTCGTCGCCGAGAATCCCTCCCGCGCCCTGCACAAGGTCAGCGAGATCTATGACCGGATCGCCTTCGCGGCGGTCGGCAAATACAACGAGTTCGAGAACCTCCGGATCGGCGGCGTGCGCTACGCCGACCTGCGGGGCTACACCTACGACCGCGAGGACGTGACCGCACGCGGCCTGGCGAACGTCTACGCCCAGACCCTCGGCACGATCTTCTCCAGCGCCGCCGAGAAGCCGTACGAGGTCGAGCTGATCGTCGCCGAGGTCGGCAGCGCCCCGGAGGACGACCAGATCTACCGCCTGCCGCACGACGGCTCGATCGTCGACGAGCACGGCTCGGTGGCCGTCGGCGGCAACGCGGACCAGATCAGCAGCTATCTCGACCAGCGGCACCGCGACGGCATGACGCTGGCCGAGGCGCTGAAGCTGGCCGTGGAGTCGCTCTCGCGGGACAACAACGGCGGGGAGCGCACGCTGACGGCCGAGCAGCTGGAGGTCGCGACGCTGGACCGTACGCGGCCGCAGCAGCGCAAGTTCAAGCGGATCCTGGGCCGTCAGCTGTCCCGCCTGCTGGAGGAGACGGGCGCCGAGGAGCCGGCGGCCGGCGCGGAGGCCGACGCAGGCACGTCCGGGACCCCGGCCGAGGACGCCGGCGGCAAGGGTGCCGGCGGCGCCAAGGGCTCCGGCGGCAAGGGCGCCAAGGGCAAGGACGACACCGAGGGCGAGCCGCCGCTGTGAGGCACCGCTCGCGCTGACGTATCGCGTCCGGGCCGCTGCCCGTACCGCGCGCCCCGGTGGGTCCTCACCCGCCGGGGCGCGCGGCGTTTTCCGGGGCGTCGGCCGGCGGGGCGGTGGAGCCCCTGGCCACCAGCTCCACCGGCAGGGTGGGCGCCCGGTCCGGGCGGCCGTCGAGCGCCGCCATCAGGGCCCGCATGCCGGCCTCGCCGAAGTCCTCGGCGGGCAGCCGTACGGTCGTCAGCTCCGGCTCGACGGCGACGGCGAGCGCGAGGTCGTCGAACCCGGTGACCGAGACGTCCTCGGGGACCCGCAGGCCCAGACGGCGTACGGCCTTGCAGGCGCCCGCCGCGATGATGTCGTCGTCGCAGAGCAGCGCGGTGGGGCGGGGGCCGGGGCCGGTCAGCGCGGTGTGCGCGGCACGCAGCCCGGCGTCGACGCCGAGGGCGGCGGGCAGCCGGCGCAGCCGGACTCCGGGGACCCGGGAGAGGGCCTCGCTGACGGCGCGGGCGCGGACCTCGAACGTCCAGGAGCGGACGTCGGCGGCGAGGTGGGTGATGCGGCGGTGGCCGAGCGCGGTCAGATGGCCGGTCAACTGCCGTACGCCGTCGGCGATGTCGAGGTTGACGGTGGCGGTGGCGCGGTCGTCGTCGGGGTCGCTGTCGAGCATGACCAGGGGCAGGTCGGCGGCGCGCAGCGCGGTGAGGGCCTCGGCGGCCATGGAGGAGGCGATCACCCCGTCGAGGGTGGCGGCCGCGGAGTCGAAGGGGTCCGGAACCGAAGGAGGCCGGACGGGCCCCGCGCCGGGGGTGGTGGCGGGAGCCGGGTGGGACGGGCCGATGCCCTCGGAGGAGGGGTAGAGGACGACGCCGAGGCCGTGGTCGGCGGCGACCCGGGCCGCGCCGGTGTAGACCCGGGCGAAGAACTCGGTGGTCAGGGCGGGGACGACGAGGAGCACGGTGCGGGTGCGGCCGGTGCGCAGGCTGCGCGCGGCGAGGTTGGGGCGGTAGCCCAGCTCGCGGGCGGCGGCGCGGACCGCCTGGGCCTTGCCGGGGGAGACCCGGCCGCGCCATTTGTCGCCGAGGACGAGGGAGACCGCGGCCTGGGAGACCCCCGCGGCGCGCGCCACGTCCCGGCTGGTGACCCGATCGGCGGCCGGCCTGCCGGGGGGTGCGGCGTCCGCGGCCCCGGTGGAGCCGGTGCGCGCACCGGGGGGCGTCGTGGCCTCGTTGCTGGTCACCGGGTGATGCTCTCCTCGTTTCGGCCGCCGCGGGTGGACCGCGGGTTGCCGTCATGGTACGTATAACGTCGGAAGTTATACGTAACACGTCGGGCTCGGCCCGGACGGAAAGGGGCAGGGATGGCCGCCGGATACGCGGAGCTGCTCAGGACCCGGCACGCCGCCCGGCTGCTGGCCGGGACGCTGGTGGGCAGGCTGCCGAACGCCACCGCGGCGCTGGCGGTGGTCCTGTTCGTCCGCGCCGAGGGCGGCAGCTACGCGCTGGCCGGCGCGCTCTCGGCGGTCTACGGCCTCTGCACCGCCATCGGCCAGCCGCTGCTCGGCCGGGCCGTGGACCTGTACGGACAGCCGCGGGTGATGCTGCCCGCCGCGGTGCTCTCGGCCCTGGGGATGGCGCTGCTGGCCGTCGTCGGCCTGGACGTGCTGTGGCTGTCCTACGCCGCCGTGGTGGTCGCCGGATTCTTCACCCCGCCCCTGGAGGGCGGGTTGCGGGCGCTGTGGCCGGGAGTGCTCAAACGCGCCGACCAGGTGCACGCGGCCTACGCGCTGGACGCGGTCGCCCAGGAAGTGATGTTCGCGGTCGGGCCGTTGCTGGTGACGCTGTGCGTGGCGATCCGGTCGGCGGGCGCGGCGCTGCTGGTGATCAACGCGGCCGGGGTGCTCGGCGCGCTCTCCGTCGTCGTCTCCGAGCCGTCCCGGCGGTGGCGCAGCGGGCCCCGCGAGGCGCACTGGCTGGGCGCCCTGCGCTCCGCCGGGCTGCTGGTGCTGCTCGGCGCGTTCTTCTTCGTGGGCCTCGCGCTGGGCTCGATAGCGGTCGCCGCGGTGGCGTACGCCGACGGGCACGGCGGCGGGATGATCTCCAGCTGGCTGCTCTCCGCGCTCGGGGCGGGCGCGCTGGCCGGCGGCATCGTCTACGGTGCGCGCACCTGGCCGGGGCGGCCGGAGGGCCGGCTGCGGCTGCTCATCGGGCTGCTGGCGCTGGGCTATCTGCCGCTGGCGCTGGTGCCCGGGCCGGTGGGGATGACGGCGCTGACCGGCGTCGCGGGGGTGTTCCTGGCGCCCGCGCTGGCCTGTGCGTTCGTCGTCGTCGACCGGCACGCCCCCAAGGGCACGGTGACGGAGGCGTTTTCGTGGCTGGTGACGACGTTCGGCGTCGGATCGGCGGTGGGCGCGTCGGTGGCCGGGCCGGCGGTGGAGGGCGGCGGAGCGGCGGCCGGATTCGCGGTGGCCGGCGCGGGCGGCCTCGCCGCACTGCTGGTCCTTTTGTCGACGAAGCGATTTCTTGGGGAGCCCGTACGGCGCACGGCGGGTGCGGCCCCGGCGGAAAATGATCGAAACGGGGCTGTCGAACCCGGTTTCAGAGCAGGCCATCAGGCGTAATGTTCAGTCATGGACCGCCGCATTTTCGGGCTGGAGAACGAGTACGGCGTCACGTGCACGTTCAGGGGACAGCGCCGACTGTCGCCTGACGAAGTGGCGCGGTACCTCTTCCGCCGTGTCGTGTCATGGGGCCGCAGCAGCAATGTCTTCCTGCGGAACGGCGCCCGCCTGTACTTGGACGTGGGTTCGCACCCGGAATACGCAACTCCCGAGTGCGACAACGTGACCGAGCTGGTCACCCACGACAAGGCCGGTGAGCGCATTCTCGAGGGTCTGCTCGTCGACGCCGAGCGCCGCCTGCACGAGGAGGGAATCGCGGGCGACGTCTATCTCTTCAAGAACAACACCGATTCGGCGGGAAACTCCTACGGCTGCCACGAGAATTACCTCGTCGCGCGCCACGGCGAGTTCTCCCGGCTCGCGGACATCCTCATTCCGTTCCTCGTCACCCGTCAGCTGCTGTGCGGCGCGGGCAAGGTGCTGCAGACTCCGCGCGGCGCCGTCTACTGCGTCAGTCAGCGCGCCGAGCACATCTGGGAGGGCGTCTCCTCGGCGACCACCCGCTCCCGTCCCATCATCAACACCCGCGACGAACCGCACGCGGACGCCGAGCGCTACCGCCGGCTGCACGTCATCGTCGGGGACTCCAACATGTCCGAGACGACCATGATGCTCAAGGTCGGCGCCACGGACCTCGTCCTGCGCATGATCGAGGCGGGCACGGTCATGCGCGATCTGACCCTGGAGAACCCGATCCGGGCGATCCGCGAGGTCAGCCACGACATCACCGGGCAGCGCAAGGTGCGGCTGGCCAGCGGCCGGGAAGCCTCGGCGCTGGAGGTCCAGCAGGAGTACTACGAGAAGGCCGTGGACTTCTGCGACCGCCGCGGAATCCGTACGGGCCTCGTCGAGCGCGTGCTGGAGCTGTGGGGCCGCACCCTGGAGGCGATCCGGGACGAGGAGCTCGACCGCATCTCGACCGAGATCGACTGGGTGATGAAACATCAGCTCATCGAGCGGTACCGCACAAAGAACAACATCACCATGTCCCACCCGCGAGTGGCGCAGATAGACCTCGCCTATCACGACATTCACCGCCGCCGGGGGCTTTACTACCTCCTGGAGCGGAAGGGACAAGCGGCCCGGATCTGCAACGACTTGAAGATCTTCGAGGGTAAATCGGTGCCGCCGCAGACCACTCGGGCGCGGCTGCGCGGCGACTTCATCCGCCGGGCCCAGGAACAGCGCCGTGATTTCACGGTCGACTGGGTCCACCTCAAGCTGAATGACCAGGCGCAGCGCACGGTCCTGTGCAAGGACCCGTTCCGTTCGGTGGACGACCGGGTGGAGAAGCTGATCGCCGGAATGTGACCCGCGGGGAATGCGGAGGGTGTGCCGGGAGCGAGCCGCTCCCGGCACATCGCCGTGTTGTACCGGGGAAGGTCCACAGGGACAGGTCGTAGAGTGGCGGGCATTGCCCACCACCCCACGAGCCCGAGTTGGACTGATGCTGAATCTCTCCGGGGCACGACCCCCGCACCCCCGCTCGTTCACGAAAAGCACCCGTCGCGCCGCCGCGGCCGCGCTGACCGTGCCCCTTCTGCTGCTCTCCGCCGCCTGCGGGTCCGACGACGGCAAGAGCGCGGCGGGCGGGGCGGTCGTCAAGGTCGAGGGCAAGGCGGGGGCGCAGCCCAAGATCACGGTGCCCAAGGGCGCCAAGCCGTCCGACACGGCCGTCACCAAGACCCTCGTGCAGGGCAAGGGCGCGACCGTCAAGAAGGGGGATCTGGTCCGGCTGGACTTCGCGGCCCAGACGATGAAGGGCCAGAACCTCGGCAGCAGCTGGACGCCGCAGCCCGGGGCGAAGCCGGGCGCACCGCGTGCCCAGGTCGTCACCGAGGTCACCGACCAGATGACCCAGCAGCAGCTGCCGCCGAAGGTGCTGTCCGCGGCCGCCGGGCAGAAGGTCGGCAGCCGCTTCGAGGTCGAGGGCACCGCCAAGGCGCTGATCGGCGAGGGCCTCAACCCGCAGTCCGGGATCAAGCCGGGGGACGGTCTGGTCTGGGTCGTCGACGTGGTCGGTGCGCAGAAGGTCGACAAGAAGGCGAAGGCCGAGGGGAAGCAGGCGTCGCCGGAGAGCGGGATGCCCGAGGTGACGGCGGCCGACGAGAAGGCCGCGCAGATCACCGTCCCCAAGGGGGAGAAGGCCCCGAAGGGCCTGGAGCAGCAGGTCCTGATCAAGGGCAAGGGGCCCGAGGTCAAGGCCGGTGACGGGCTGATCGCTCAGTACACGGGCGTGAAGTGGGAGGACGGCAAGAAGTTCGACTCCTCCTGGGACCACGGCGGCGCGACCGCGTTCCAGATCGGCACCGGGCAGGTCGTCCAGGGCTGGGACAAGGCGCTGGTCGGCAAGCACGTCGGTGACCGGGTGGAGATCGTGATCCCGCCGAAGCTCGCCTACGGCACGAGCCCGCAGCACCAGCTGGCCAAGAACACCCTGGTCTTCTCGGTCGACATCGTCGGCACGGTCTGACCTGCGGCGTCGGCAAGATCTGCGAGACTGACCCGGTAATCGGAAAGATTCGTAAGTAGGAGCACATCCGTGAGCATCGACAAGCCCGAGATCGACTTTCCTGAGGGCCCGGCTCCCACCGAGCTCGAGATCGTGGACCTGAAGGAGGGCGACGGGCCGGTCGCCAAGGCCGGGGACACCGTCTCCGTCCACTACGTCGGGGTCTCCTTCAGCACCGGCGAGGAGTTCGACGCGAGCTGGAACCGCGGCAAGCCGCTGCAGTTCCAGCTGGGCGCCGGCCAGGTCATCGCCGGCTGGGACCAGGGCGTGCAGGGCATGAAGGTCGGCGGCCGCCGCCGGCTGACCATCCCCGCGCACCTCGCGTACGGCGACCGCGGCGCCGGTGGCGGCCGCATCGCCCCGGGCGAGACGCTGATCTTCGTCTGCGACCTGGTCTCCGTCTGACACCGGGCAGCTCCCGGCCCGGCGGCCGGTGAGGCAGTCCCGAGGGCCCGTGCCGATCCCGGCACGGGCCCTCGGCTTTTGCCGCACGCACCCCGAGCGGTACGGTCACGATCGGGAGTTCAACGAGAAAGGGCGTCGATGGCCATTGCCAAGGCCGAGCGGCTGATGAACCTGGCGCTGTGCCTGCTGGGGACGCGACGCCCGCTGACCAAGCGCGAGCTCAGGTCGTCCATCGAGGCGTACGTCGAAGCCTTCGGGCCGGGCTACGCCATGGCCTTCGGCAACGGAACCGCCGACACGGGCGGCGACGACGCCTTCAACCGGATGTTCGAGCGGGACAAGGACGATCTGCGCGAACTCGGCCTGGTCATCGAGACCGTCGAAGGCATCGACGGCGACATCGGCTATCTCGCCCGCCGTGACAGCAACCGGCTGCCGCCGATCACCCTGGACGCCGAGGAGGCCGCCGCGCTCGGGCTCGCCGCCAAGGTCTGGCAGCAGGCCCGGCTGGCCGGCGCCGCCAGCGGCGCGCTGCAGAAGCTGCGCGCGGCCGGGATGCCGCTGGCCGAGAACGGCGAGGACTACGACGCCGGGCAGCCGCACAGTGCCCTCGAACCCCGCATCCCCGCCCACGAAGCCTCCTTCGAACCGCTGATGCTGGCCTGCCGCGACCGCCGGCCGGTCGTCTTCGACTACCGCAAGTCCACCGCCGCCCACCCCGAGCAGCGGCAGGTCGAACCCTGGATCCTGGAGTGCTGGCGCGGCCACTGGTACGTCGCCGGCTGGGACCGCGACCGCAAGGCGGAGCGGGTCTTCCGGCTCTCCCGGATCACCGGCAAGGTCCGCTCCCGCCAGGGCAGGTTCACCGCGCCGGTGCCCGACCACGTCACCGTCCGCGAGACCGTCGAGAGCTGGGCGGGCGAGACCGCGACCGGCACCGCCCGGATCAGGCTCCGCGCCGGGCACGGCTATCCGCTGCGCGCCCGGGCACTGTCCGTCCGCGCGGTGGGCGACGGCTGGGACGAGCTGGAGATCCCCAACGGCCACGGGCTCGACGCCTGGCTCGTGGAGTTCGGACCGGACGTCGTCGTACTGGAACCGGCGGAGCTGCGCGCCGAGGTCATCGACCGGCTGCGCGCCGTGGCCAAGGGCTGAGAGGGACGGGACACACACGCATGGCCACGAATGCGATCGACCAGACCCGGCGGATGCTGTCGCTGGTGACCTACCTGCGCGAGCGGCCCGGTGCCCGGGTCGGCGACGTCGCCCGCGCCTTCGGCATCACCGAGGACGAGCTGATCGCCGATCTCGACGTGCTGCCGATGTGCGGGACGAGCTTCCGCGGCGGCGACCTGCTGGACATCGACACCGACGGCGACCGGATCTGGTGGCACAACCCCGACGACGTCGCCGAGCCGCTGCGGCTGGCCGCCGACGAGGCCACCGCCCTGCTGGTCGCGGCCCGCGCGGTGGCCACCCTGCCCGGGCTGCGCGAGGGCGACCGGCAGGCACTGCTGCGCGCCACCGCCAAGCTGGAGGCGGCGGCCGGTGAGGCGGCCGGCGCCAGCTCCCGGCTCTCGGTCACCTTCGAGTCCGAGGGCGGCGTCTTCGCCGACGTCGACCGCGCCATCGCCGAGCGGCGCCGGCTGTGGCTGCGCTACTACTCCCCGGCCCGCGACGAGCTCACCGAGCGCGAGGTGGACCCGATCCGGCTGTTCGCCGTCGGCCACACCTACATGGAGGCGTGGTGCCGGCTCTCCGAGGCCCGGCGCACCTTCCGGCTCGACCGGGTCGCCGAGATCAAGCTGCTGGACGCGCCCGCCGACCCGCCGCCGGTCGAGCTGCGCGATCTGTCCGAGGGGCTGGTGCAGCCGGCCGCCGAGGACCCCGAGGTGTCCGTCGAGGTCGGGCCGGGCGGCCGCTGGGTCGCCGAGTACTACCCGCACGACAGCGCCGAGGAGCTCCCGGACGGCGGGCTGCGCATCACCCTGCGCACCCCCGACCCGACCTCGCTGCGGCGGCTCGCGCTGCGGCTGGGCCGGGACGGCCGGATCGTGGCGCCCCAGGCGCTCGCCGACAGTGCGCGGCGCGCCGCCGAGCAGGCGCTCGCGGCGTACGGCGCGTGAGCGCGGCGCGGCGCACCGGCACCGCGCAGTGCGCAGGGAGAAGGAGGAGGCAGCGACGGATGACGACCACGATGGCGGGCGCGGGCGCCCCGGTGCTCTTCAAGGCGGCCTGCCCGGACTGCCGGGGCCGCTTCGAGCTGGGTTCGGACGCCTTCCGGCTGGCGATCGGCGCCAGCAGCCGTACCACCTTCTACTCCTTCACCTGCCCGGACTGCCGCCGCGCGGTGCGCAGGCCGGCCGGCGAGCGGATCGTCGAGCTGCTCACCGGCGGCGGGGTGCGCACGCTGCGGCTGCACACCGGCTGACCGATAGGCTCGCCCCATGCTCTGGCCCATGATCGCTATCGCCCTCGGCTTCCTCGGGCTCGCCGTGCTCGGCGTCCTCGCCGTCCGCGTCTTCGTCGAGGTGCGGCGCCTGGCCCGCCAGGTCGGTGCGACATCCGAGCGGATCCAGCGGGCCGCGCAGGACCTGGAGCGGGCCGCGGTCCCGCTGGCCTCCCGGATGCACGAGGCCGGACGGGACTGACCGGCGCGGCCGCCTGGCGGGGCGGGTCCGGAGCCGGCGGGCGCCGGGTGGTTGCCGCACGCGGCGGCACCCTGCTGCCGCGGACGGCGGAGAGGTAGGCTGCATGCGCGGTTCACACAGCGCGGCGGTCGGGGCAATCGGGAGTACGCAAGGGGATTGCCCGGCGTTCACCACCGAACGTTACGATCGAATCAGCACCAGGACGCCAGTCCGACCCCATCGGCAGGCACCACAGCAGACGCCGCCCCGGCGAGAAGGTAGTCGCACATGCTCAGCAACCTGAGGGCCCCTGAGATCATCCTGATCCTCGTTGTCATTGTGCTGCTGTTCGGCGCGAAGAAGCTTCCGGACATGGCGCGTTCGCTCGGCAAGTCCGCCCGGATCCTCAAGAGCGAGGCCAAGGCGATGAAGAAGGACGGCGAGGGCGACGGCGGTGCCGCGGCCGGTACGACGTCCGAGGCTCCCTCCGACGCCCAGCAGGCTCCTCGTACGATCCAGGCGGCTCCCGGTGATGTGAGCAGCTCGCGCCCCGTGGCCGAGCCGAACCACACCACCAAGCAGGGCTGACCGAACCGACCCAGCCGCCGGCTCCGGTCGCGCGCGGCTGATGTACGAGACGAGGAAGTGGGTTGCTCAAGTCTGCCCGCAAGCAGGAGAAGGACCCCGAGGGGCGGATGCCGCTCGCGGCGCATCTGCGTGAGCTGCGCAACCGGCTGCTGAAGTCGGTGCTGGCCATCGGTGTGGTCACGGCCGTCGCGGCGCTCTACTACAAGGACATCGCGCACTTCATCACCGGGCCGACGCTCGACGTGGTGGGCTGTCCGAAGGCTGCCCCCGGCGGCAAGCTCCCGCATGATCATCCCTGCGCGCAGATCTATGCGAACGGTCTGATCGCACCCTTCACGATCGCGATGAAGCTCTCGCTCACCACAGGCGTGGTCCTCGCCAGCCCGGTGTGGCTCTATCAGCTCTGGGCCTTCCTCGCGCCGGGCCTGCACTCGCACGAGAAGAAGTACGCGCTCAGCTTCGTCGGCGCCGGCGTCCCGCTCTTCCTCGGCGGCGCGTACCTCGCCTACGCGGTCCTCCCCACCACCGCCGGGGCGCTGGTCGGCCTGACCCCCGACCAGTGGTCCAACATGTTCCCGGCCGACGATTTCCTCGACATCGTCACGCGCATGGTCGTGGTCTTCGGCCTCGCCTTCGAGTTGCCGCTGCTGCTGGTGCTGCTGAACTTCGGCGGGGTGCTCACCGGCCGCCGGATCATGAGCTGGTGGCGCTTCATGGTGCTGGGCATCACGGTCTTCGCGGCGCTCGCCACACCGACCGGTGACCCGCTGACCATGAGCCTGCTGGCCGCCCCCATCGTGGTGCTGTACTTCGGCGCGGCCGGCATCTGCCTCTTCAACGACCGCCGCCGCAAGCTGGGCAACCCCGATGCGGCGCTGGACGACGACGAGGCGTCCGCGCTGGACCTGACGCCGCTGGACATCGGGGAGATCGAGTCGGTGTCGTCCGGCCGGATGCTGCCCGAGCAGGCGAGCGGGGAGCACGGCGCGGGCGAACCGCCGCGCCGGGGCGGCTACGACGACGTGACGTGACGCCTGACGGCGTGTGGTGACGGCCCCGTGCTCGACGAGCCGGGGCCGTCGGCGTACGCGGGGCGGGCACGCCCGTCGGGTGCGGTCCGCGCTCGTCCGGGGCGGTCCCCGCCCGTCCGGTGCGCTGCCCGTCCGGGCCGTTCGCCCACCGTCGGGTAAAGGGCCGCCATAAAGATCGGGTCGTTGTCAGACGTGGCCGGTAGGCTCGTAAGCACGATGACCGAGGACATGTCCCCTGCTGAACGCTATGCCGCCGCCAGGCTCCGGGCGGCCGAGCAGGCCACCGCACTCGCCCCTTTCCGAGAGATGTACGACTTCGAGCTGGACCCGTTCCAGATCGAGGCGTGCGAGGCCCTGGAGGCCGGGAAGGGCGTGCTGGTCGCGGCTCCCACCGGATCCGGCAAGACGATCGTCGGCGAGTTCGCCGTCCACCTGGCCCTGGAGCAGGGCCGCAAATGCTTCTACACCACGCCCATCAAGGCGCTTTCCAACCAGAAGTACCAGGACCTGGTCAGGCGTTACGGTGCCGAGAAGGTCGGCCTGCTGACCGGTGACAACAGCGTCAACTCCGACGCACCGGTGATCGTGATGACCACCGAAGTGCTGCGCAACATGCTCTACGCGGGCTCGCAGTCGCTGGCCGGCCTCGGCTATGTGGTGATGGACGAGGTGCACTACCTCTCCGACCGCTTCCGCGGCGCCGTCTGGGAAGAGGTGATCATCCATCTTCCCGATTCCGTGACGCTGGTGTCACTGTCGGCGACGGTCTCCAACGCCGAGGAGTTCGGCGACTGGCTGGACACCGTCCGCGGTGACACCGCGGTGATCGTCTCCGAGCACCGCCCGGTACCGCTGTGGCAGCACGTGCTCGCGGGCCGCCGGATATACGACCTCTTCGAGGAGCGGGACGGGCAGGGCGGCGGCCGCCGCGAGGTCAACCCCGACCTGGAGCGGCTGGCCCGTATGGAGAACAGCCGGCCGACGTTCGGCCGGGACAAGCGCCGGGGCCGCACGCTGCGCGAGGCGGACCGGGAGCGCGAGCGCAGGCAGCGCGCCAGGATCTGGACGCCGAGCCGGCCCGAGGTGATCGAACGCCTCGACAACGAGGGCCTGTTGCCCGCGATCACCTTCATCTTCAGCCGCGCCGGCTGCGAGGCGGCCGTCCAGCAGTGCCTCTACTCGGGGCTGCGGCTCAACGACCCGGAGGGCCGCGAGCAGGTCCGCCGCATCGTGGAGGCGCGGACGGCCGGGATCCCGGACGACGACCTCCATGTGCTCGGCTACTACGAGTGGCTGGAGGGCCTGGAGCGCGGTATCGCGGCGCACCACGCCGGGATGCTCCCGACGTTCAAGGAGGTCGTCGAGGAACTCTTCGTCAAGGGCCTGGTCAAGGCGGTCTTCGCCACCGAGACGCTGGCGCTGGGCATCAACATGCCGGCGCGCTCGGTCGTGCTGGAGAAGCTGGTGAAGTGGAACGGCGAGCAGCACGCCGACATCACCCCCGGCGAGTACACCCAGTTGACCGGCCGGGCCGGGCGCCGCGGCATCGACGTCGAGGGCCACGCGGTGGTGCTGTGGCAGCGCGGGATGAACCCGGGTGCGCTGGCCGGCCTCGCCGGGACGCGTACGTATCCGCTGCGGTCCTCTTTCAAGCCGTCGTACAACATGGCGGTCAATCTGGTCTCGCAGTTCGGCCGGCACCGGTCGCGGGAGCTGCTGGAGATGTCCTTCGCGCAGTTCCAGGCCGACAAGTCGGTGGTCGGGATCTCGCGTCAGGTGCAGAAGAACGAGGAGGGGCTGGCGGGTTACCGGGGGTCGATGACCTGTCACCTCGGCGACTTCGAGGAGTACTCCCGGCTGCGGCGGGAGCTGAAGGATCGCGAGTCGGAGCTGGCCAAGCAGGGCGCGGCGCAGCGGCGGGTGGCGGCCGCGGCGGCGCTGGAGAAGCTCAAGCCCGGCGATGTCATCCATGTGCCGACCGGCAAGTACGCGGGGCTGGCGCTGGTCCTGGACCCGGGCATGCCCTCGGGGCGGACGAACGGCCACCGCGGCTTCGACGCGCAGGACGGCCCGCGGCCGCTGGTGCTGACCGCCGAGCGGCAGGTCAAGCGGCTCGGCTCGATCGACTTCCCGGTGCCGGTCGAGGCGCTGGACCGGATGCGGATCCCCAAGTCCTTCAACGCCCGCAGCCCGCAGTCGCGCCGCGACCTGGCGTCCGCGCTGCGCACCAAGGCCGGGCACCTGGTCCCGTCGCGGCACCGCAAGCCCCGTGCGGAGGCGGCCGACGACCGGGAGATCGCCCGGCTGCGTACGGCGATCCGCGCGCACCCCTGCCACGGCTGCGCCGAGCGCGAGGACCACGCCCGCTGGGCGGAGCGCTACCACCGACTGGCGCGTGACACCCGCCAGTTGGAGCGCCGCATCGAGGGCCGGACGAACACCATCGCCCGCACCTTCGACCGGATCTGCGCGCTGCTGACCGAGCTGGACTACCTCGAAGAGGACACGGTCACCGACGAGGGGCGCCGGCTGGCCCGGCTCTACGGCGAGCTGGACCTGCTGGCGAGCGAGTGCCTGCGCGAGGGCGTCTGGGAGGGGCTGGGCCCCGCGGAGCTCGCGGCCTGCGCCTCGGCGCTGGTGTACGAGGCGCGGCAGGCGGACGACGCGATGGCGCCCAAGCTGCCGGCCGGCAAGGCCCGCGAGGCGCTGGGCGAGATGGTCCGCATCTGGGGCCGGCTGGACGCCCTGGAGGAGGACCACCGCATCAACCAGGCAGAGGGCGTCGGCCAGCGTGAGCCGGACCTCGGCTTCGCCTGGCCCGCGTACCGCTGGGCGTCCGGCTTCGGTCTCGACGAGGTGCTGCGCGAGGCGGAGATGCCCGCCGGCGACTTCGTGCGCTGGTGCAAGCAGCTGGTAGACATCCTCGGCCAGATCGCGGCCGCCGCGCCGCCCGGCAGCTCGGTGGCGCGTACCGCCCGCCGTGCGATGGACGGCGTGCTGCGCGGCGTGGTGGCGTACTCCTCGGTGGGCTGAGCGGCTCCGGCCGGCCGGGCCCGGACCACACGACGGCGCCGCGTTCCCGTACGACGGGAGCGCGGCGCCGTCGTTCGTCCGGGCGGCCTCCTACGCCACCCGGGCGGCCGTTACGACGCCTGACGGGTCGCCCGCTCCGCGTCCCGCTTGGCGACCTCCTCGCGGACGAGCGGGATGACGTGGCGGCCGAAGTCGATGGCGTCGTCGAGCAGGTCGTAGCCGCGGGCGGAGAGGATGTCGACGCCCAGGTCGTAGTAGTCGAGCAGGGCCGCGGCGACGGTCTCCGGTGTGCCCACCAGGGCGGTGGAGTTGCCGGCGCCGCCGGTCTCCGCGGCGGTCGGGGTCCACAGCGCCCGGTCGTGCCGCTCGCCCTCGGCGGCCACCGCGAGCAGCCGCTGCGACCCGGCGTTCTGCGGGTTCGTCAGCGGGTGGCGGCGGCTGAGCGCCCCGCCGGCCTTGCGCGCCCGGATCCGGTCCAGGGTGCGGTGCGCCTTTTCCCAGGCCAGTTCCTCGGTGGGCGCGATGATCGGCCGGAAGGCGACCTGGATGCGGGGCACGTCGGTGCGCCCGGCCGCGCGTGCCGCCGCCTTCACCGAGGCGATCTGCTCGGCGGTCTGCGCCAGCGGCTCGCCCCACAGGCAGTAGATGTCCGCCTCGGCGCCGCCCGCCGCGTACGCCGCCGGGGAGGAGCCGCCGAACGACACCTGCGGATGCGGCTGTTGGACGGGGAAGGTGTCCGAGACGAAGTCGTGGAAGCGGTAGTGGGTGCCCTCGTGGTCGAAGGGCTCGTGGGTGGTCCAGATCTTCTTGACGATGCGGAGGTATTCGCGGGTGCGGTCGTAGCGTTCGTCCTTGGTGAGGGTGTCGCCCTCCCGCCGCTGCTCGTGGTCGTTGCCGCCGGTGATGAAGTGCACCGCGAGCCGGCCGTCGCTGATCCGGTCCAGCGTTGCGAAGGTCTTCGCGGCGAACGTCGGATACGAGACGTTGGGGCGGTGCGCCACCAGGATCTGCAGGGTGTCGGTGCGGGCGGCGACGAAGGCGGCGGCCGGGGACGGGTCGGGGGAGCCGGAACCGTAGGCGAACAGCACCCGGTCCCAGCCGTGGTCCTCGTGGGCGCGGGCGAGTTTGAGTGTGTAGTCCTTGTCGAAGGACGCGCCGGAGCGCGGGTTGACTTCGGAACCGTCGTGGGTCGCGGCAATGCCGAGGAACTCGACAGGCATGGGTGGCCTCGTCTTCTCGTGGTCAGGCGCTGGTGGGCAGGCGCCGGCAGCCGTCGGGCGGGCCGGGCGTGCGGGCGTACGGAAGCCGTACGGACAGGAGCACTGCGCGGGGAGAAGTCAGCGGCAACAGGAGGCCGACCACACCCGACCGAAGTCGATGTGGTCGCGGGTGACGAGCCGCTGCGAAGGACGCATGCGCTCAGTGGAACAGGTAGATGTATGCGCCGTCAACCAATTGCCGTGGCGGGCGGCCCCGTTGGCGCCGGACGGCCCGGGGCGGGCGGGCGCCGCGTAGGCACGCGCCGACCGGGGCAGGATGCGTCCATGGGTGCGCAGGGTGGCGGAGGGGCGGCCGGGGTGCGGCGCTTGGGCATGGTCATCGGGCTGCGGCCGGAACACCGCGAGGAGTACCTGCGGCTGCACGCGGAGGTCTGGCCCGAGGTACTGACCACGATCACCGCCTGCAACCTCCGCAACTACTCGATCTTCCGCCACGGCGATCTGCTGTTCTCGTACGCCGAGTACGTCGGTGACGACTACGCCGCCGACATGGCCGCGATGGCCGCCGACCCGGCAACCCAGCGGTGGTGGCGGCTGACCGCCCCCTGCCAGGAACAGACGGAGGGGGCGGTGCCGGGGGAGTGGTGGACGCCGCTGCGGGAGGTCTTCCACCACGACTAGGTGTATTGACCTGGAACGTTGTTCACCACAGGGGCGCCATCGAATTTCCCCCTTGGCAGGCCCGCCCGGACCGCAGTCCCGCCCTGGGCTATCCCGCGGCACCGCCGGGCGTCGGCATGACACCAAGCTGCTGGAGGAAGCCGAGGAGGTCCTTGTCCGACCACTTTTCGGCGAGCTTGCCGTTCTCGACGCGATGCATCACTGTCGCGGTCATCGTGATCGGCCTACCGGTGGCAGGGATGCCCGGGAGGTCCCTCTCGTGCACTCCACGAGCCGTCAGCCGCGTCACGACCCTGTCGCCCTCCGCGATCTGGTCTTCGATCTCGTGGGTTCCGGGTGTGGCGTCCCAGAACAGGCGGAAAGCCTGCTTGAGTCCCTCACGACCGGGTGCGAACCCTGGAAACGGTGGCGGCGAGTGGTCCTGGTAGTCCTCGGCCACGAGAGCGTCCATGGCATCCAGGTTGCCCTCGTCGATCTCCTGGTAGAAGCGGCGAACCAGCCTCTTGTTCTCCTCGGTGGACACCGGAACCTCTCTGCGCGCTCACTTCGTGCTGCCGGAACGGCACCTACAACCCGCATTGTCATCTGTCGGCTCCCTGTCGGCACCCACGGCGCGCCAGGCCACGCGGGCATCCGCTCAGAAACGGCTACCCAGGTGACTCAGCGCCCCGATGGCAGGCAAACGTTATTTGCGGCGCGGTGCGGCGCGGTGCGGTGCGGCGCGGCGGGTGCGGCGGCGGACGACGGCCCGGAGGGCGAGGAAGAGCAGCACGCCGAACGGGGAGAGCAGCACGGTCAGCACCAGCAGCGGCCCCATGACCAGCGGGTGGATCCGCAGCGTACGGGCCTCCCGGTACATCCACTGCCCCAGGAACAGATCCCAGGCGATCACCTGCGCCCAGATCGCGCCGGCCCCGCCGCCGAGCCGCAGCAACTCCTGGAAGCCGGCCAGATCGGGGTGGCTGACGGCGGCCCACAGCTGCGGGAACACCCCGGCGGCCAGCACGAGGTAGACCGCGAGGACCGGCACCATCGGCAGCGGCGAGGCGGCGATCCGGTCGGTGAAGCGCCACCCGGGGGCCAGGATCATCAGCGCCCAGAACGGTGCCGCGAGCAGGAAGGCCAGGTCGAAGAGGGTGCTGTTGGTCATCGCGGCAACTCCGGTGCGGTGAGGGGGGACAGGGCGGGGCCGGCGCCGGCGCCCGGGCCGTCCGCCGGGCGGCGCAGGGCCGCGTACGTCCCGGCCGCGGTGGCTGCCACCAGGACGCCGAGCGCACCCAGCGTCGGGGCGTCGGGGTGGATCAGTGCCTGGCCGCGCAGCGCCTGCCAGGTCACCAGCGCCAGCAGCCCGGTGAGGAAGCCGGCTGCGACCAGTACCAGGCGCAGCCGGGTCCGCTCGCTCCGCAGCCGGCCGGCCCGCCCGGCCAGCGCCTCGATCCCGTAGAGGAACAGCGGCAGCGCCTGGAGGGCGTGCATGCCGACGAAGTGCGGGACGCGCAGATCGCCGCCGGTGGTGTTCCAGCCGGTGAGCGGCATGGCCGGGCCGCCGTCGGGGACGCCGACGCTGTGCGCGCCGACGACGGTCCGCAGGGCGCCCGCGGCCTGCTGCTCGGGGGTGGGGGCCAGCATCAGCCCGCCGACCAGCAGGCCGGCCAGGGCGATCAGCGCGCCGAGCCGGATCGCCCAGGTGACGGCCCGGTCGCCGAGGCGGGCCCGCAGGAGCAGCACCGCGATGACGAGGGTGCCGAGCCACAGGACCACGATGGTGAGCCCCATGACCACGAACAGCGCCCGGTCCAGCGGGGTTTCGACGTTGAAGTGGCTGCGCCGGCCGCGGGCGGCCTGCCCGGTGATGACGGCCATCTCGACGATGCCGGCCGCCACGACGGTGCGGGCGGCCCATCGGCCGGTCCGCCCCGGCGCCGGGTGCCGGGAGAGCATCCAGGCGAGCGTCAGCCCGTAGGCGGCGAACGACACCGCGAACTTGAACGGCTTGAACCAGATCGGTGCCCCGGCCAGCACCCGGTCGTCGAGGACCAGGCCGGCCGCGGTGACGGCCGCGAGTGCGGCCATCGCCCAGGAGAAGGCGAGCAGTGAACGGTATCTGGACATACGGATCCCCCCGGAGAGTATGGATAGTGGCGCTAACCGCTATCTGATAGCAGGACTATCTAAGATGAGGGCCGGATTGGCAAGGCCGGGAGTGGGCAGGGCGCCCGGAAAGCACACGGCGCCGGGTGGGAACCCGGCGCGGGAAAGGGCGGCAGATGCGCATCGGGGAGTTGAGTCGCGCGACGGGCGTCGCGGTCCCGACGATCAAGTACTACGTCCGCGAGGGGCTGCTGCCCGCGGGCCGGCTGACCAGCCCCAACCAGGCGCGTTACGACGACGGTCACGTGCGCAGGCTGCGGCTGATCCGCGGGCTGATGGACGTCGGCGGGCTCTCGGTCTCGGCCGTCCGCGAGGTGCTGGCCGCCGTCGACTCGCCGCGGGAGCCGGTGCACAAGGTCCTCGGCGCGGCCCAGCTGGCGATCACCCCGCCGCCGGCGGTGACCCCGGACGGCATGGAGGCGGCGCGCGGGAAGGTCGCGGAGATCATCCGCCGGCGCGGCTGGCGGGTGGGGGACGACAACCCCGCCGTCGAGGCGCTGGCCGTGGCGCTGGCCACCTTCGAGGGCATCGGCCACGGTGACTTCGAGGAGGTCGTGGACGACTACGCCGCGGCCTGCGAGCGGGTGGCCGAAGCCGATCTGGCCTGGGTGGGCCGCAACGCGGAGGTCGACGGCCTGGTGGAGAGCGTCGTGGTGGGGACGGTCCTGGGGGACGCGGTCCTGACGGCGATGCGGCGGTTGGCGCACGTGGACGCCTCGGCCCGCCGGTACGAGCAGGGGACGGGAGGCCCGGCGGGCGCGTCCGGGACGGCGTAGGCCGTGTCTTTCGGATCATGCCGGGCCGAAAGACACTGCCCAGGCGTCGGTGGGCCGGACACGGGTGCGGCCCGGCCGCCGGAACGGCCGGGTCGCACCCGGGTGATGACGAGCGGTCAGGAAGCCGCGGCCGGCGTCGCCTCCTGCTCGGCCTCCACCTGCTGGTTCCAGGCGCGCTTGCCGGCCTGCCAGCCGTCCTCGTCGTGGCCGGTGCGCCAGTAGCCGGAGATCGAGAGCGACTCGCGGGGGATCTCCCGCTCGACGCGCAGCAGGCGGCGGAGTTCCTTGACGAAGCCCGCCTCGCCGTGCACGAACGCCTGGACCCGGCCGGCCGGGAAGTTCAAGTCCCGTACGGCGGCGACCAGTTCGCGGCCGACCGGGGCCGCGCCGCGGTACAGCCAGCGGACAGTGGCGCCGGCCGGGGCGTCCAGCTCCTGGCGCTCCTCCGGGCCGGCCACCTCGATGAAGGCGTGCACCGGAACGCCCGCGGGCATCCGCGCCAGCGAGGCCGCGACGGCCGGCAGGGCACTCTCGTCGCCCACCAGCAGGTGCCAGTCGGCGTCGGCCTCCGGGGCGTAGGCGCCGCCGGGCCCGAGGAAGTAGACCTCGTCGCCCGGCCGGGCGGCGGCCGCCCAGGGGCCGGCCAGGCCCTCGTCGCCGTGCACCACGAAGTCCACGGTCAGCTCGCGCGCCCGTTCGTCCCAGGCGCGCACGGTGTACGTACGGGTCCGCGGCCACTGGTCGCGCGGGAACTCCGCACGGATCTGCGCGATGTCGAACGGCTCGGGGTAGCGCACGCCGGGCAGCGGGAAGACCAGCTTGACGTAGTGGTCGGAGTACTCGCCGGCCGTGAACTCCGCCAGCCCTTCGCCGCCGAGCACCACCCGGACCATGTGCGGGGTGAGGCGCTCGGTGCGCTCCACCCGGGCCCGGTGCAGGGCGGGCTTCTTGCGGGACGGACGCTCTGCTGCCACGGCAATCTCCCCTGATGCGGCTTGTTAGGTATACCTAACCTAACAGGTTACCGGCGGAGGGTGACGAGAAGCCGCTGCAGGGCGCCGCCCAGGCCCCACCGTGCGGCCAGCGCCTCCAGCCGCTCGGGGTCGGCCGGCTCGGCGGGCAGCGTGTGGTCGACGGTGGGGACGGTGACGTCGGTGGCCACCTTGACGACCTTGGGGGCGACGTCGAGGTACGGGCGGGCCTCCAGCAGGCGGGCGCGCTGCGCGGGGGTCACCTTCGAGGCGGGGTCCTCGGCGGCGGCCCGGATGCCCGCGAGGTCGCCGTAGGTGGCGAGCAGCTTGGCGGCGGTCTTCTCGCCGATCCCGGGGACGCCGGGCAGTCCGTCGCTGGGGTCGCCGCGCAGCAGTGCCAGGTCCGCGTAACCGGGCCCGTCCACCCCGTACTTCTCGCGCAGCAGCGCCTCGTCGGTGACCTGGAGCGTGCCCACGCCCTTGAGGGGGTACAGCACGCGGATCCCGCGCCGGTCGTCGACGAGCTGGAACAGGTCGCGGTCGCCGGTGACGATGTCCACCGGGCCGGCGGCTCGCGCGGTCAGGGTGCCGATGATGTCGTCCGCCTCGTAGCCGGCCGCGCCGATCCGGGCGATGCCGAGCGCGTCCAGCACCTCCTCGATGACCGGGACCTGCGGCGAGAGGGTGTCGGGGATCTCCTCCTCGTCGGGCTCCGCGGAGCCGGCGGGGGCCTCCTCGGCCACCCGGTGCGCCTTGTAGGAGGGGATCAGATCGACCCGCCACTGGGGACGCCAGTCGAAGTCCATGCAGGCGACCAGGTCGTCGGGGTGGTGGTCCTGGACGAGCCGGGCGATGAAGTCCAGCAGACCGCGCACCGCGTTCACCGGAGTGCCGTCCGGGGCTTTGACTGATTCCGGTACCCCGAAATAGGCGCGGAAGTAGAGGGAGGCGGTGTCGAGGAGCATCAGGCGTCGAGTCACACCTCGCATGATGCCGTATGCCCCATACGTCACACCGATGTGATCTGAAACACCGTCGTGTTTGAGCCCCATAAAGACGGGCAGGCGCGCAGGCGGAGTGGACCCGCTGAAAGTTTCAACTATTTCGGCGGTGAAGGCGGCCGATCCCGTCCCGCTCCACGACCTGCCGGCGGGGGTGGCAGGTCGTTCCCCGTGCGACAAGAGAGGCTTATGTGTCCAGGCTGCAAGCCGAGCACCTGTACAAGGTGTTCGGCAGACGACCCGAGGACGCGGTCCGCAAACTCGAAGCCGGTGCCGACCGGGACGAGTTGCGGGCCGACGGCACCACCGCCGCCGTGATCGACGCGTCGATCGAGGTGGACGAAGGGCAGATCTTCGTCGTCATGGGTCTGTCCGGTTCCGGCAAGTCGACGCTGCTGCGGATGCTCAACGGGCTGCTGGAGCCGACCGCGGGAACCGTCCGGTTCGACGGCCAGGACCTCACCTCTCTCAGCGACAAGGAACTGCGCAAGGTCCGCTCCGAGAAGATCTCCATGGTCTTCCAGCACTTCGCGCTCTTCCCGCACCGCAGCGTGCTGGAGAACGCCGGCTACGGCCTCGAAGTACAGGGCGTCCCCCGCGCCGAGCGGGAGCGGCGGGCCGCCGAGGCGCTGGCCCTCACCGGGCTGGAGGGCTGGGAGAAGTCCTGGCCCGACGAGCTCTCCGGCGGTATGCAGCAGCGCGTGGGCCTGGCCCGGGCGCTGGCCACCGACGCCGATCTGCTGCTGATGGACGAGTCCTTCAGCGCGCTCGACCCGCTGATCCGCCGTGACATGCAGGACCAGCTGCTGGAGCTTCAGAAGAGCCTCAAGAAGACCATCGTCTTCATCACCCACGACCTCAACGAGGCAATGCGCCTCGGTGACCGGATCGCGGTGATGCGGGACGGGCGGATCGTGCAGATCGGCAGCGCCGAGGACATCCTCGTGCGCCCCGCCAACGACTACGTCGCCTCCTTCATCCAGGACGTGGACCGCAGCCGGGTGCTGACCGCGGGTGCGGTCATGTCGGAGGTCGGCACGGTGCTCGGCACCACCGCCCCGGACGGCAGGACGCTGGGCACCGCGGCGGAGTTCCGCGCCGCCGCGCCCGCCACGGTCGGTCAGGACACGCCGCTCGCCGAGCTGTTCACCCCCTGCTCGGCCAGCACCGTCCCGGTCGCGGTGACGGACGACAAGGGCGCGCTGGTCGGAGCCGTACCGGCCGAGCGGCTGCTCGCGGTGCTCGGCGAGTCCGCGGAGCCGCAGCCCGCGCCCGGCGTCCCCGCCCAGCCCGCGGTCAAGACCCCCGCGAAGGCCCCCGTGGACGAGACGCCCGGGAACGACGAGCCGGTTGAGCCGGGCAGGAACGAGCCCGAGGACAAGGTGATCGCCGGTGCCTAGGATCCAGATAGGCAGCTGGGCGAACGACGCCGTCAACTGGCTGCGGGACAACCTCGACTGGCTGTTCACGCTCCTCACCAAGGTGCTGAACGGCCTGTACGACGCCATCCACACCGTGCTGGCCGCCCCCGAACCGCTGCTGCTGGCCGGCATCCTCGCGGTGCTCGCCTGGTGGCTGCGCGGTCTGCCGGCCGCGGTGCTCACCTTCCTCGGCTTCGCGCTGATCGACTCGATCGAGCAGTGGGGACCGACGATCGAGTCGCTCTCCCTGGTGCTGGTGGCCTGCCTGATCACCGTCGTGGTCGCCGTGCCGCTGGGCATCTGGGCGGCCCGCAGCCGGGTCGTCGGCGGTGCGCTGCGCCCGGTGCTCGACCTGATGCAGACGATGCCGGCGATGGTCTACCTGATCCCCGGCATCCTCTTCTTCGGCCTCGGTGTCGTCCCCGGCATCGTCGCCACCATCGTCTTCTCCATGCCGCCCGCGGTCCGGATGACCGAGCTCGGCATCCGGCAGGTCGACGGGGAACTGGTCGAGGCCGCCGAGGCGTTCGGCACCCACCCGCGCAGCACGCTCTTCCGGGTGCAGCTGCCGCTGGCGCTGCCGACCATCATGGCCGGAATCAACCAGGTCATCATGCTCGCGCTGTCCATGGTCGTCATCGCCGGCATGGTCGGCGGCGGCGGTCTGGGCTCCTCCGTCTACAACGCGATCAGCTCGGTCAACGTGGCGCTGGGCGCCGAGGCCGGCCTCGCGGTGGTCATCCTCGCCATGTACCTGGACCGGATGACCGGCGCGCTGAACCAGCGGGTCTCCCCGCTCGGCCGGCGCGCGCTGGCCAAGGCGCAGGCGTCGCTCGGCGGGCTGAAGTTCCTCCACTGGCGGCCCGCCACCTCCGTGGCGATGGTCGGTGTCGTGGTGCTGGCGCTGCTCGCCGGCGGGCTGGGCATGGCCGGCAAGGGCAGCGGCCAGGGCGGCGGCGGCAACGGCCGCCCGATCAGCCTCGGCTACGTCAACTGGGACGAGGGCAAGGCCACCACGTACCTCTGGAAGGAGATCCTGGAGGAGCGCGGCTACAAGCCCAAGGTGCAGGCACTGGAGGCCGGTCCGCTGTTCGCCGGGCAGGCCCGCGGCGACATCGACGTCCAGACCAACGCCTGGCTGCCGACCACCCACGCCTCGTACTGGAAGAAGTACAAGGACCACCTGGAGGACCTCGGCGCCTGGTACGACAAGACGTCGCTGGAGATCGCGGTGCCGTCCTACGTCAAGGGCGTCAAGACCCTCGACGACCTCAAGGGCAAGGGCGGCGAGTTCGGCGGCAAGATCACCGGCATCGAGCCGGGCGCCGGCGAGATGAAGATCCTCAAGGACAAGGTCCTCAAGGACTACGGCCTGGGCGGCGAGTACAAGGTCCAGGAGTCCAGCACCGCGTCCATGCTCAGCGAGCTGGACCGCTCCGTGCACCGGAAGAAGCCGATCGCGGTCACCCTGTGGTCGCCGCACTGGGCGTACGACAAGTACCCGCTCACCAAGCTCAAGGACCCCAAGGGCTCCTTCGGCTCCGGTGACAGCCTGCACCTGCTGGGCCGCAAGGGCTTCGCCAAGGACGAGCCCGAGGTCGCCAAGTGGATGAAGAACTTCCACCTGGACGAGAAGCAGCTCACCGGCCTGGAGAACGACGTCAAGAGCGCCGGCGACGGCCACGAGCAGGACGGCGTGCGCACCTGGCTGAAGAAGAACCCCGGCCTGGTCGACAAGATCGCGCCGGGCGCCGGGGCCACGTACGCCAAGGGCAAGGACGCCGGCAAGGCGCCGAACATCGGCTACCCCGCGTGGGACGAGGGCATCGCCACCACCTACCTGTGGAAGAACGTCCTGGAGAAGCGCGGCTACAAGCCGAACATCCGCAACCTCGACGTCGGGCCGATGTGGACCGGGCTGTCCACCGGGCAGATCGACGTGGAGACGGACGGCTGGCTGCCGGTGGCGCAGAAGCAGTACTGGGACAAGTACAAGAAGGATCTCGTCGACGTCGGGCCGTGGTACGACAAGACGTCGCTGGAGATCGCGGTGCCGTCCTACGTCAAGGGCGTGAAGACGCTCGACGACCTGCGCAAGCACAAGGACGAGTTCAAGGGCAAGATCATCGGAATCGAGCCGGGCACCGGTGAGATGAAGCGGCTCAAGGACACCGTCGCCCCGGCGTACGGGCTCCAGGACTTCGACGTCACCTCGGCCGGGACCAGCGCGATGCTCGCCGAGCTGGACCGGGCGTACCACAAGAAGGAGCCCATCGCGGTCGTCCTGTGGTCGCCGCACTGGGCGTACAGCAAGTACAAGCTCACCAAGCTGGCCGACCCGCAGGGCACCTGGGGCGCCAACAACCAGATCAAGACGCTCGGCAACAAGAGCTTCCCGAAGAAGTTCCCGGAGTTCGCCGGCTGGCTGAAGAACTGGAAGATGAACGCCGAGGAGCTCGGCAGCCTGGAGAAGGACATCCAGGACGCCGGCAAGGGCAACGAGAACAAGGGCGTCGAGAAGTGGATCGCCGACCACCCGGGCATCGTCGACAAGATGGCGCCGGTGAAGTGAGCGCCCACGGCGCGTAGTTGACCCGCGAGCACCCGAGCCCGTCCCCGGCCACCGCCGGGGACGGGCTCGGCCCTTTCCCGGCTCCCGGCCGGCCCGATCACCCGGGCGGCGGCGTCCGGCTCGCGGGGCGGGGCGGCCGGTGCTTCGCTGGGCAGCGTGAAGCTCGCGCATCGCGCCGTCGTCGCGCTGCTCGGGGCCGCCGCGCTGGGCGCCGCGGCACCCGCCGCCCCGGCGCGGGTCGAGCCCGATCCGGTGGTAGCCGGCCAGCGGGTGCACCTCGGTGACGGCGGGCGGTGTGGCGCCGCCGGCGGCGCGCGAGCCGTCTCGACGCTCTTCGGGCCGGTGGCACTGCGGCCGGGTGCCCACGGCATGGCCGCCGACGTGCGGGTCCCCGAGCGGGCGGCGCCGGGGCGCCACACGGTCACCATCAGGTGCGCCGCGGGCGGGGAGACGTTCACCGAGACCCTGACGGTACGGCGCGGCCGGGTCGAGGGGGTCGACGTCCCGCAGGCGGCCGGCGGGCTGGCGCTGCTGGTGCTGGCCGTGGGCGCGGCGTACCTGCTCCGCCGCCGCGGTGCCGTCGCGCAGTCCTGACGGCCCCACCGCGGACGACGGCCGTACCGTGGACGGATGACCCGTCACAGCGGCGTACGGCGTGTGGTGTCCCTGGTGCCCTCCCTGACCGAAGCGGTGGCCGTCAGCGCCCCCGGGCTGCTGGTCGGTGTCACCGACTGGTGCAGCCACCCGGCCGGGCTCACGGCCGCCCGGATCGGCGGCACCAAGAACCCCGACACCGCCGGGGTCGCCGCCCTCGCGCCGGACCTGGTGCTCGCCAACGAGGAGGAGAACCGTCCGCAGGACCTCGACGCGCTGCGGGCCGCCGGGATCGAGGTCCTGGTGACGGAAGTGCGCTCGCTGGACCAGGCGTTCGGCGAGCTGCACCGGGTGCTGGTCGACGGCTGCGGACTGCCCCGGCCCGGGTGGCTGGACGCCGCCGAGGCCGCCTGGCGCGAGCTGCCCCCGGCGGGGGAGGAGCGGGCCGCGGTGGTGCCGGTCTGGCGCCGCCCGTGGATGGTGCTCGGCAGGGACACCTTCGCCGGGGACCTCCTCGCCCGGCTCGGCGTCCGCAACGTCCACGCGGAGCACCCCGACCGCTACCCGAGGATCCCCCTCGACGCGCTGCACGCCTGCCCCGCCGACCTCGTCGTCCTGCCGGACGAGCCGTACCGCTTCACCGCCGAGGACGGCCCCGAGGCGTTCCCCGCGCTGCCCGCCGCGCTGGTCAGCGGCCGCCATCTGACCTGGTACGGGCCGTCGCTGGCGCAGGCCCCGGCCGTGCTGGCGGGGGCGCTGGCCGCCGCCCGGTGAGGGCCGGCTGCTACCGCGGCGGCGCCAGCAGCCGCCCGCGCAGCAGCCCGCTCGCGGTACGGCTCGCGGTCACCGCCACCGCCGTCACCAGGGCGGCGAACAGCGCCGCCGCCAGCCAGGTGAAGGCGTCCAGGCCGGTGTGCCGGGCCAGGCCCGCGGCCCCCGTGACGCAGGTGCCGAGCGGGAAGGTGAAGCCCCACCACGTCATCGCGAAGCCCATGCCGTCGCGCGCGGCCCGGACCACCAGCGCGGTCGCCAGGACCAGCCACAGCAGTGCGAAGCCCGTCACCGGGACCCCGTAGAGGACCGCGAAGGCGCCCATTGCGTGGGCGGTCGGGGCGTCCACGGCTCCCGGAGCGGCGGACGCGAGGTTGCTCACCGCGGTGGTGGACTGGCCTAGCGGGCCGAGGACGAGGAAGAGGGTGGGGGTGAGGGCGAGCGGCAGCGGGCCGTGGTGGATCAGCCGGGACAGCACCATGGGCAGCACCAGCAGGGTGGCCAGCAGGGACATCCCGAAGAGCGCGTAGCAGGCCAGCAGCAGCGCCTGTCGCCCCTGGCCGGGCGGGAGGTGCGGGACCAGGGCCGGGCCCAGGGCCGCCGACACCATGGGGGCGACCAGCGGCAGGATCCACACGGGGGTGGCGCTGCCCGGCTCGATGCGGTGCCGGGTCACCATCAGGTACGGGATCGCCGCGGCGGCGACCAGGCCGGTGAGCGTGCCCGCGGTCCACAGCACGACGTCGGCGGCCAGCGCGGCCGGCTCGCCGATGACATCCCGGCCGACCGCGAGGGTGCCGCCGCCGACCGCCAGCAGCGCCATCGCCAGGCACCCGTAGAACGGGGCGACGGCCGGGTCCAGGAGGTGGCGGCGGGCCTGGTCGCCGTGGCGCAGCCAGTGCACGGCCCGGGCGGCGAGCAGCGTCAGCAGCAGCAGCGCGGACAGCGCCCAGACCAGCCGGTAGCCGGTGCGCAGGCCGGGTGCGGTGAGCGGGAGGGCCGCGCCGGCGTTGGCGACGATCGCCGTGCCCATGACGGCGGCGTACCAGTTCGGGCCGAGCCGGCTGAGGGGGCCCGGGACGCGCGGGGTGGCGGGGGCCGGGCGGGAAGGTGCTTGCGCGAGTGTTGCCATGCGGCCAGCGTTGTCGCCCCGCACGGCCGCCACCAGGGACGTCGCGTCTATGGGGGCATAAGCTGGGGTTATGTGCAGGGGGATTCATGAGTGAGGCCGAGCCGTCCGTACCGCTGTCGCACCGGGTCCCGGACCTCGGCGCGCTGGAGCTGCTGCTCGCCGTCGCACGGCTGGGCAGTCTGGGTCGCGCCGCCCGGGCGCAGGGGATCAGCCAGCCCGCGGCCAGCAGCCGGATCCGTTCCATGGAGCGGCAGTTGGGCGTGGCGCTGGTCGAGCGGTCGCCGCGCGGCTCCCGGCTGACGGACGCCGGGGCGCTGGTGACGGACTGGGCGCGGCGGGTGGTGGAGGCGGCTGAGGCGTTCGACGCGGGCGCCCAGGCGCTGCGGGGGCGGCGTGACTCCCGGCTGCGGGTCGCGGCCAGCATGACGATCGCCGAGTACCTGCTGCCGGGGTGGCTGATCGCGCTGCGGGCCGAGCTGCCGGGGACCGCCGTGTCGCTGCTGGCTGGGAACTCCAGCGTGGTGGCCGAGCGGCTGCTGGCGGGGGAGGCGGACCTCGGCTTCGTGGAGGGGCTCGCGGTGCCGGCGGGACTGGACGGCGCGGTCATCGCGCACGACCGGCTGGTCGTCGTCGCCGCGCCGTCGCACCCCTGGACCCGGCGCCGCGGTGAGCTGACCGCCGACGAACTGGCGGTCACCCCGCTGATCCTGCGGGAGCGCGGCTCGGGCACCCGGCAGGTACTGGACGCGGCGCTGGCCGCGCACGGCGGGCTGGCCGAGCCGCTGCTGGAACTCGCCTCGACCACCGCCGTCAAGGCCGCCGTGGTGAGCGAGGCGGCGCCGTCCGTGCTCAGCGAACTCGCCGTCGGTGAGGAGCTGGGCGCCCGGCGGCTGGTGGAGATCCCGGTGCGCGGGCTGCGCCTGGGACGGGAGCTGCGGGCGGTGTGGCCCGCCGGGCAACGGCCCGCCGGCCCGGCCCGTCATCTGCTGGGACTCACCCGCCGGACGTCCTGAGGCGATGTCGTCCGGGGCCGGCGGAATCCGCGGTCGGCGCGGTCGGTCGTGCGCTAATGTTTTCGAATCCTTGATCGCGTGCGCGCGTGACGGGACCTGACCACGGATCAACTACCGCAACGGGGACGCCACATGAAGAGGAAGACGACGGCCGGGATCATCGCCTCCGCGGCTCTGCTCGGCACCGCGCTGACCGGCGGGGTGGCCACGGCCGCCACGCCGGGCACCGCGCACGCGACCGCCGCGGCCACCACCGCGACGGCCGCCTCCTGCGTCTACGCGGAGGCCAAGGAGAGCGTGAAGATCCGCAACGCCAAGAAGGTGAACGCCACCGCCCTCGGCCTCTTCCCCAAGGGGAGGAAGGCGTGCATCACGGGCCCGTCGGCCACGGGCGGCTCGTACACCCTCTGCGGGGAGCACAGCAGCTACTGGATGCAGATCTCCTACAGCGGCATCAAGGGCTGGATCCCCATGATGTGCACGGTCAACCACGGGGAGATCTGACCGGCACCGCCGGCTCACTCGCCGGGGGACGTCCCACGCGCCGCCGCCACCAGCGCCTCCATGACGCGGGTGTCGTCCCCCGCCTCCGGGTGCCACTGCACCGCCAGCGTGAAACCGCGCCCGGCCGGCAGCTCCAGCGCCTCGATCGTGCCGTCCGCCGCGTGGGCCGAGGGCAGCAGTCCGCTGCCCAGCCGGTCCACCGCCTGGTGGTGGTACGTCGGCACGGAGACCGGCTCGGGCAGCGTGCGGCCCAGCAGCGTGCCGGGCACCGGCTCGACGGCGTGCCGGTCGAAGACGCCGGGCGGCCCGGCGTGGCCGTCGAGGTGCTGGACGAGGGTGCCGCCCAGCGCCACGTTCAGCAGCTGCATCCCGCGGCAGATGCCCAGCAGCGGTACGCCGTCCGCCAACGCGGCCTCGATCAGGGCCAGTTCCCAGGCGTCGCGGTCCAGGGACGGCGGGCCGGTGCGCGGGTCCGGCTCCGCGCCGTAGCGCGCCGGGGCGACATCCGCGCCGCCGGCGATCACCAGCCCGTCCAGGCGGGCGACCGCCCCGGCCGCGGTCGCCGGATCGCCCGGCGGCAGCAGCGCCGCCAGCCCGCCCGCGCGCTGCACCAGCCGGGGATATCCGGCCGGCACCAGCGCGGCCGGCATCGTCCACACCCCCCAGCTGGCTTCCTGCTGATAGGTGCTGATGCCGATGAGCGGCTGGGACACGGATCCTCCGATGGGGTGCTGGTGCGTTCCGGCGCGGTCTTCAGAATTCCAGTTCGTGCTCGACAGCGGCCAGCTCCTCCGCCGTGCCCTGGACCTTCGGGCCGGTGAACCACTTGCGGGCCGACGCCAGCCACCAGGTGCCGGCGAAGCCGAGAACCAGGAGGACGGCGAGCGGGGTGTAGTTGAAGTTCTCCGCCGTGACCGGGCCGGTGGTGGGGAGCATGAAGAGGACGGAGATGACCAGCGTCCAGCCGACGGCGATGATGCCGACGGGCTTGCTCCAGCGGCCGAGGTGCCAGGGCCCGCGCTGGAAGCGGTCGCCCTGCAGCAGGCGGAGGATGACCGGCAGGACGTAGGCGATGTAGAGGCCGATCACGGCGATCGAGGTGACGGCCGCGTACGCGGTGGCGTTCCACAGGTACGGCAGCCCCAGCACGAAGGCGCCGCCGGCGGCCAGCCACACCGCGTTGGTCGGGGTCTTCGTCCGCTTGTTGATGCGGTGCCACAGCTGCGAGCCGGGCAGCGCGCCGTCCCGTGAGAAGGCGTAGATCATGCGCGAGTTGGCGGTGACCGACGACATGCCGCAGAAGAACTGGGCGCCGATGGCGACCAGGAGGAGCAGCTTGCCGCCGGTGGCGCCCAGCGCGTCGATGAAGATCTGCGCCGGGGGCACACCGGTCTTGCTGGCCAGCGCGCCGTCGTAGTCCTGGATGGCGAAGGTGATGCCGACCAGCAGCACCCAGCCGGCGACCAGGGAGACCAGGATCGACATCACGATGCCGCGGGGACCGGCCTTGGCGGCGTCGCGCGTCTCCTCGGTCATGTGCGCCGAGGCGTCATACCCGGTGAAGGTGTACTGCGCGAGCAGCAGCCCCAGCAGTCCGACGTAGAGGCCGGAGTGCCAGCCGGTGTTGTTGGTGAAGTGGGTGAAGACGAAGGACGCGGACTGGTGCTTCGAGGGCACCACGACCAGTGTGCCCACGATGACCAGCACGCCGAGGATGTGCCACCACACGCTGACGTTGCTGAGGAGGGAGGCCAGCTTCACGCCGAAGGTGTTCAGCAGGCCGTGGAGCAGCAGCACGATGCCGAACAGCATGATCGTGTGTGCCGGGGTGGCGGTGAAGCCGAACTGCAGGTCCAGCAGCGCGTTCGTGAAGGACGCGGCGCCGAAGTCGACCCCCGCGGTCACCGCGACCTGGCCGAGGAAGTTGAACCAGCCGGTGAACCAGGACCACGCCGGTCCGTGCGAGGGGGCCAGCTTCGCCGCCCAGTAGTACAGGCCGCCCGCCGTCGGGTAGCTGGAACAGACCTCGGCCATCGCCAGGCCCACGAACAGCGTCATGAGGCCGACCAGCGGCCAGCCCCAGGTGATCATGGCGGGCCCTCCGGTGTTCATGCCGAAGCCGTACAGCGTCAGACAGCCGGAGAGGACCGAGATGATCGTGAACGAGACGGCGAAGTTGGAGAACGCCGACATCGAGCGGGCCAGCTCCTGGGCGTACCCGAGCTCGTGGAGGCGCTGCTCGTCGCTGGAGAGCTGAGGGGGTTGTTGTTCCTGGTCCGGGTTTGCTGCGTGCTCGTTGATGGACACCACGCCTCCGAGGGCCTCGATGATCCGCGGCGGGTACGGCCTTCGGCGAACCGCTACCGCAATAAAGGTATGGGGCGATACCTTTGTCGCCGGTTCGGCTGAGCGCAAGGCCCCGGCGGGAAAATCTCGTAACGGGCGGGTTGCGGGGTCCTCACAAGGTGCGCAAGCCTCACGAAAGGAAGCCGCGCAGCAGCGCCGCGGTCCCGCAGCAGTGCTCCCGCATCACCTCGCGCGCGCCGTCCGCGTCGCCCTCCAGCACCGCCTCCACCAGTGCGCTGTGCTGGGACTGCGAGTGCTCCAGGTTCCGTACCAGCAGCGGGATGCAGTCCAGCAGGTCGTTCACGCCGGCCCGGACCGCCGCGTACTGGGCGGCCAGCGACGGTGAGCCGGACAGCTCCGCGAGGGTGAGGTGGAACAGCGTGTCGCGCCTGCGGTAGTCCGCGAGCGGGGCGTCCTCGGTGGCCGCCAGCGCGTCGCGCAGCCGTGTGGCCTGCTCGTCGGTCAGCCCGTGGGCCGCGCACAGCCCGGCCGCGCCCACCTCCAGCACCTCCCGGAACCGCAGGGTGTCCTCGACGTCGATCTTCTCGATCCGGCGGCGCAGCTCGGCCTCGCCGTGGTTCTCGGTGCGGACGCGGACGAACGTACCGCCGTAGCGGCCGCGCCGGCTCTCCACCAGGCCCTCGTCCTGCAGTACCTTGAGCACCTCGCGCAGGGTGACCCGGCTGATCTGCAGCCGCTCGGCCAACTCCCGCTCGGCGGGCAGCCGTTCGCCCTGGGGTACCAGACCGAGCCGGACGATCTGCAGTATCTGCTCCAGCGCCTCCTCGAAGCCGTTGCCGGCCCGCACCGGCCGCAGCACAGGTGCCAGCCGATCCGCCGCACGGTCCATCGGAACCCCTTCCCAATCAATGGTTCGTGTGCCTACCTTATGACCTCCGGATGCAGTGACAGGAGGCAACACCGTGGCAGACCGCACGCCCCCGCTCTCCGTCGAGGAGCTCAGAGTCCTCGTCGACACCGGGGAGATCGACACTGTCGTCCTCGCCTTCACCGATATGCAAGGCCGGCTCCAGGGCAAGCGGTTCGCGGCCCGGTACTTCCTCGACACCGTCCTCGAACACGGCACGGAGGGCTGCAACTACCTCCTCGCCGTCGACGTGGACCTCAACACCGTCGACGGCTACGCGATGTCCTCCTGGGAGCGCGGCTACGGCGACTTCGCCATGCACGGCGACACCGGGACCCTGCGGCGCACGCCCTGGAACCCCGGCACCGCCCTGATCACCGCCGACCTCGGCTGGCACGACGGCTCCCCGGTCGTCGCCTCGCCCCGGCAGATCCTCCGCCACCAGCTCGACCGGCTGCGCCGGCTGGGGCAGGAGCGGACCGGGAGCGGCTGGCACGCGTACGCCGGCACCGAGCTGGAGTTCATGCTCTTCAAGGACTCCTACGAGGACGCCTGGTCCCGCGGCTACCGCCAGATGACACCCGCCAACCAGTGGAACGGCGACTACTCCGTCCTCGGCACCGGCCGCGTGGAGCCCGTCCTGCGCCGCATCCGCAACGAGATGGGCGCGGCCGGGATGACCGTCGAGTCCGCCAAGGGCGAGTGCAACCTCGGCCAGCACGAGATCGTGTTCGTCTACGACGAGGCGCTCACCACCTGCGACCAGCACACGATCTACAAGACCGGCGCCAAGGAGATCGCCGCACAGGAGGGCATGGCGCTCACCTTCATGGCGAAGTACGACGAGCGCGAGGGCAACTCCTGCCACATCCACCTCTCGCTCCAGGACGACGAGGGCCACCCCGTCCTCGCCGACGACTCCGGCCCGTACGGCATGTCGCAGACCATGCGGCACTTCCTCGCCGGCCAGGTCGCCGCGATGCGCGACTTCACGCTCTTCTACGCGCCCAACATCAACTCCTACAAGCGCTTCCGCCCCGGCTCCTTCGCGCCCACCGCCGTCGCCTGGGGCCCGGACAACCGCACCTGCGCCCTGCGGGTCGTCGGCCACGGACGCGGCCACCGGCTGGAGAACCGCCTGCCCGGCGGCGATGTGAACCCCTACCTCGCGGTCGCCGCCATGGTCGCGGCCGGCGTGTACGGCATCGAGCACGAGCTGGAGCTCCCCGACGCCACCACCGGCAACGCCTACAACGGCGACGCCGCGCACGTCCCCACCACCCTGCGCGAGGCCGCCGAGCGGTGGGAGAACAGCCCGATCGCCCGCGAGGCGTTCGGCGACGAGGTCGTCGAGCACTACCGCCACATGGCCCGCGTCGAACAGGACGCCTACGACGCCGCCGTCACGGACTGGGAGCGCTTCCGCTCCTTCGAGCGCATGTAAGGACCACCACCCGTGCTGCACGAGCTGAAGATCATCAACCCGGCCACCGAGGACGTGGTGGCCACCGTCCCGACCACCTCCCCCGAGGAGGTCGACGCCGCGGTCCGCCGGGCCGCCGCGGCCCAGCAGGCGTGGGCCGCGGTGGCCCCCGGCGACCGGGCCCGCATCCTGCGCCGCTTCGCCGACACCGTCGACGCCCACATCGACGCGCTCGCCGAACTCGAACTCCAGGAGGCCGGGCACCCGCTGGGCAACGCCCGGTGGGAAGCCGGCAACGTCCGCGACCTGCTGCACTACGCCGCCGGGGGAGTGGAGCGCCTCAACGGCACCCAGATCCCGGTCGCCGGCGGGCTGAACCTCACCGTTCAGGAACCGCTCGGCGTGGTCGCCGTCATCGCCCCCTGGAACTTCCCGATGCCGATCGCCGCCTGGGGCACCGCCCCCGCGCTCGCGGCCGGGAACGCCGTCCTGCTCAAGCCCGCCGAGACCACCCCGCTCACCGCGCTCCGGCTGGCCGAACTCGCCCTGGCGGCCGGCCTCCCCGAGGGCCTCTTCCAGGTCCTGCCCGGCGAGGGCCCGGTCACCGGCACCGCGCTGGTCGACCACCCCGGCGTCGCCAAGGTCGTCTTCACCGGCTCCACCGCCACCGGCCGGCAGATCGCCGCCCGCTGCGCCGCGCAGACCAAGCGGCTCACCCTCGAACTCGGCGGCAAGAGCCCCAACATCGTCTTCGCCGACGCCGACGTCGAGGCCGCCGCGGCCGCCGCCCCCGGCTCCTTCCTCGACAACACCGGCCAGGACTGCTGCGCCCGCAGCCGGATCCTCGTCCAGCGGGGCGTCTACGACCGGTTCATGGAACTGCTGGAGCCCGCGGTCAAGGCGTTCACCGTCGGCGACCCGGCCGACCCGGCCACCCAGATGGGCCCGCTGATCTCCGCCGCCCAGCGCGAGCGGGTCCGCTCCTACGTCCCCGAGGACGCCCCGGCCGCGATCCGCGGCGAGGCGCCCGCCGGCAAGGGCTTCTGGTACCCGGCCACGGTTCTCGAGGGCCGGCCGGAGGACCGTACGGCCGTCGAGGAGATCTTCGGCCCGGTCGCGGTCGTCCTGCCCTTCGAGGACGAGGCCGACGCGGTCCGGCTCGCCAACGCCACCGACTACGGCCTCTCCGGATCCCTGTGGACCCGCGACGTCGGCCGTGCGCTGCGGGTCTCGCGGGCCGTCGCGGCCGGCAACCTCTCCGTCAACTCCCACAGCAGCGTGCGCTACTGGACCCCCTTCGGCGGGTTCAAGCAGTCCGGCCTCGGCCGCGAGCTCGGCCCGGACGCGCTGGCCGCCTTCACCGAGACCAAGAACATCTTCATCAGCACAGAGGAGCGCTAAGTGACCGACCAGACCGCAGTGTGCCGCCGCCTCGTCGGACGTACCGCCGTGATCACCGGAGCCGGCAGCGGCATCGGCCTGGCCACCGCCCGCCGCCTGGCCTCCGAAGGCGCCAACGTCGTCTGCGCCGACATCGACGAGACGGCCGGCAAGGCCGCCGCCGAAGCGGTCGGCGGCACCTTCGTCCAGGTCGATGTGACCGACTCCGAGCAGGTCGAGGCGCTCTACCGGACCGCCTTCGACACCTACGGGTCGGTCGACATCACCTTCAACAACGCCGGCATCTCGCCGCCCGACGACGACTCCATCCTCACCACCGGCCTGGACGCCTGGAAGCGCGTCCAGGAGGTCAACCTCACCTCGGTCTACCTCTGCTGCAAGCACGCACTGCCCTACATGCAGCGCCAGTTCGAGCAGACCGGACGCGGCGGCTCCATCATCAACACCGCGTCCTTCGTGGCCGTGATGGGCGCCGCCACCTCCCAGATCAGCTACACCGCCTCCAAGGGCGGCGTGCTGGCGATGTCCCGCGAGCTGGGCGTGCAGTTCGCCCGGGAGGGCATCCGGGTCAACGCGCTGTGCCCGGGGCCGGTCAACACCCCGCTGCTCAAGGAGCTGTTCGCCAAGGACCCCGAGCGCGCCGCGCGCCGCCTGGTGCACGTCCCGGTCGGCCGGTTCGCCGAGCCCGAGGAGATCGCGTCCGCGGTCGCCTTCCTCGCCAGCGACGACTCCTCGTTCGTCAACGCCGCCGAATTCCTGGTCGACGGCGGCATCGCGGGCGCGTACGTCACCCCGGTGTAACCACTGGTTGTTCACCTCCACTTCAGCATCATGGTGGCCGGGCTTCGCACCGCGCCCGGCCACCATGCGCTAGCCTCCGCCTTCGATTCTTCGTTCGACAGGAGTGCGTTCCATGCTCACCAAACGTCGCTGGTTGGCAGCAGGTGCCGCCCTTGCGGTCGTGGGAGGCGGCGTCGCGGCCGCCCAGACGGCCACGGCGGGCCCGGCACCGCGTCAGTGCCCCACCCTCCATGTCACCAAGGGCTGGTACGGCGACAACCGTGCCAAGCTGCAGAAAATGATCGACGAGCGGGGCAGCTGCTCGGGGTCCGGCGGCGCGCGCCCGGTCGCGACCTTCGACTGGGACAACACCGTCGTCAAGAACGACATCTCCGACGCCACGCTGGCCTGGATGCTGCGGCACGACAAGGTGCTCCGCCCCGCCAGCTGGAAGGCCACCAACAAGTGGCTGACCGACGACGCCGCCCGCGCGCTCACCGAGGCGTGCGGCACGCAGGTGCCCGCCGGCCACCCGCTGCCGACGTCGACCGACACCGGCTGCACCGACGAGATCCTCGACGTCTACAACGACGAGAAGACCTCGGACGGCAAGCCCGCGTTCGCGGGCGAGTGGAACCACCGGCGCACGGTGCCCTCCTACGTCTGGATCACCCAGCTGTTCGCCGGGCACAGCCCGGACACCCTGACCTCGTACGCCGCCAAGGCGCGCAAGCAGAACCTCGCCGCGCCGATCGGTACGGAGCAGACGGTCGGCACGCACAAGTGGGCCGGATACATCCGTTATTACGAGCAGCAGCGCGACCTCATCGGCACCCTCAAGAAGGCCGGCTTCGACGTCTACATCGTCTCGGCGTCCGCCGAGCCGCTGGTGCGCGCCTGGGCACCCGGTGTGGGCATCGACCGTGACCACATCGTCGGCATCCGCAACCTCGTCCGCGACGGCCGGCTCACCACCGGCGTCCAGGGTTGCGGCGACGTCAAGGACACCAACGGCGAGGTCCTGACGTACATGGACGGCAAGCGCTGCTGGATCAACCAGGAGATCTTCCACGTCAAGGGCGCCAAGGCGTGGCAGAAGCAGGACCCGGCGCACCGTGCCGCCTTCGCGGCGGGCGACGCCGAGACCGATGTGACGTTCGTCGGCGATGCCACCGCCGGCCACCTGGCCATCAACCGCAACAAGACCGAGCTGATGTGCCGGGCGTACGACAACAGCGACCACCGCTGGATCATCAACCCGATGTTCATCGAGCCGAAGAAGCGCAAGACTGACGCGTACCCGTGCTCGACCGCCGGCTCCGTCCAGCCGGACGGCACCCTCGCCCCGATTCACCGCCCTGACGGCTCGGTGATCCCGGACCAGCAGGACACGGTGTACTGAGCCACCGGCTCCGTAGGGGGAGGGCCGCACCGGTCAGAGAAAGGTGCGGCCCTCCCCGCGGTACGTCGGGACCGTGTCCACCACCCGGTCCCCCTCGATCAGGTGCAACTCGCCGAACCGCTCGCACAGCTCACCGGCCTTGGCGTGCCGGAACCACACCTTGTCGCCGATCGCCAGCCGGTCCGCGGCCGGCCCCAGCAGCGGCGTCTGCACCTCACCGGGGCCCTCCTGCGGGTCGTAGCGCAGCCCGGCCGGCAGATACGGCACCGGCAGCCGGTCCGCGCCCGCCGCCCCCGACGCCGGATAGCCGCCGCCGAGCACCGTCACCACACCGGGACCCGGCCGCCGCACCACCGGCTGGGCGAAGAGCGCCGCCGGACGCCCGCTGAACGAACGGAAGTTGTCGAACAGCCGCGGCACGTACAGCCCCGACCCGGCCGCGATCTCGGTGACCGCCGCCTCCGCCGCCGTGTGCTGCACACTGCCGGTCCCGCCGCCGTTGACGAACTCCAGCCGCGGTGCCACCTCCCGCACCGCCCGTACGGCCTCCCAGCGCCGCTGCGCCAGCTCCTTGCGCGCCGCCGCCTGCATCATCCGGACCGCCCGCGAGAACACCGGCTTGCCCGCGACCTCGTCACCCACCCCCGCCACATGGCCCTCGTACGCCATCAGGCCCACCAGCCGGAAGCCGGGGCGGCGCGCCACCGTCCGGGCCAGCGCGGCGAGTTGGGCCGGCTGCCGCAGCGGCGACCGCAGGGCGCCGACCCGCACCTTCCCGCCCATCAGCCGGTAGGAGGTGTCGAGTTCCAGGCAGACCCGCACCTCCTCGCCGCGGCCCGCGCCACCCGACCGGGCCGCGTCGATCAGCTCCAGCTGCGCCGGATCGTCCACCATCACCGTGACCACGGCCGCGAGCTCCGGATCGGCGGTCAGCTCGGCGAACCCCGCCCGGTCCACCGACGGGTACGCCAGCAGCACGTCGTCGAAGCCGGAGCGCGCCAGCCACAGCGACTCGGCCAGCGTGAAGCTCATGATCCCGGCGAAGCCGTCGCGCGCCAGCACCCGTTCCAGCAGGGCCCGGCAGCGCACCGACTTGCTCGCCACCCGGATCGGCTTGCCCTTCGAACGGCGCACCAGATCCGCCGCGTTGGCGTCGAAGGCCGCGAGGTCGACGACGGCCAGCGGCGCGTCGAGAGCGGCGGTGGCCCGGTCGAACGGGGTCTCCCCGGCTCGGGGAAGGGCTTTGTGGCCATACGTACCGACTGTGTGCGGGGACATGGCCGCAGCCTGCCAGACCTCCCCCACTGCCAAAAGGGCGTGGGAGGTGCCCCCACCCCTGGATAGGGGAGAGATCGCGACAGAGCGGACACCGGCCCGCCAGGGGTTGGAGCGCCGACGGCACCAGCCCTTAGAGTGGCTCGACACCGCAACCAGCAGGTCAGCGGCGTGTTGTCCTGATACGAACCACCCTGCCCCGATTGCGGATCGGGCCCGGGAGGCCACGGCGCAAGGGGGAGCGCGGGTGAGCACCGACGCCGAGTTCGCCGATGCGCGGCACGTCCCGCCCATACCCCCGCGGCCGCCCCGGCAGCCCGCGTCCGCGGCGGACCAGGACCCCCGGACCGCCGTGCTGCGCCGGGTACCGGGCGCCCCCGCCGCCCCGCCGGCCCCCCGGGCCGCGCACACCCCCACGGGCCCCACCCCGCCGGCCGGCCGCCCGGGCACCCCGCCCCCCGGCAC